>NZ_JAQZBC010000006.1 GCF_029239295.1 Sphingomonas sp. | reverse complement strand
CAGGTCCCAAGGGTTTGGCTGTTCGCCAATTAAAGTGGTACGTGAGCTGGGTTCAGAACGTCGCGAGACAGTTTGGTCCCTATCTGCCGTGGGCGTCGAAATTTGAGAGGAGTTGACCCTAGTACGAGAGGACCGGGTTGAACGTACCTCTGGTGTACCTGTCGTCGTGCCAACGGCGCAGCAGGGTAGCTATGTACGGACGGGATAACCGCTGAAAGCATCTAAGCGGGAAGCCTCCCTCGAGATAAGATTTCACAGGACGGTCGGAGACCACGACCTTGATAGATCGGATGTGGAAGTGCGGTAACGCATGGAGCTAACCGATACTAATCGTCCTATTCGCGCTTGAGAGTCCCACCATCAACGACAACCCTGGGTTGTCCGCGAGGTCGGATGATTGAAAGCTCGACGCCAGAACAACTTACATACGTAAATGTGCATCGATTTTAGAACCGTTCACGATACCCCTTAACCGGGGTCCCCATGAAGTAACACTTCATGGGGTGACGTGTGCACCTGCTTCATTGCCTGGTGACCATAGCGTCGGTGTCCCACCCGATCCCATCTCGAACTCGGCCGTGAAACCCGACTGCGCCAATGGTACTATCGCCTAAGCGATGGAAGAGTAGGGCGTCGCCAGGCATTGTAGCCGGTGCACACCAGTCAAAAACGGTACAACGAACCCATTCATCTTGTCGTCCATCACGGACACCGTCGCCTCCGCTCACGCGGAGGCGTTCGCGTTCCAACCATGGACCCCATGGACCAAACCAGTGTCGCGGGGTGGAGCAGCCCGGTAGCTCGTCAGGCTCATAACCTGAAGGTCACAGGTTCAAATCCTGTCCCCGCAACCAACACGATTTGCAACGCCTCCTAGGTCACCACCGGAGGCTTTTTGCGTCCGGGCCGACACCGCGCAAAGGGACGTAGAAGAAGCTAGCTCAGCGCTGCTCCGACACCTTTCAAATCTGCAACGCGGCAGAAGGCGTTGGCGTTCACGGTGCTGTCGCCGCTCGAAACTAGTCTGCGGCGCCATCGAGGCCATTCAGACCCGGTGCCCGCGTTGCTCCGCTGACTGCGGTTCACAGGATGACCTATAGCTCTACGGGATGCTGGCTCGCGTTCCGCCCCGCCGCTCAAAATGTACTAAAAGCCGCGACCCGGCTTATCGCACCTCCGCGCAGAGAGGAGCTCGACTGTTCTAATCAGTGGCCGCATATCCGAGTTACGCTAGAATGGCTGTGGGAGGCTGTCCCGCTCTGCCTCGGCGCTCGCAATTCGCACCATCGCAGCAGCGACCGGTGAGCGAGGCCCGCGTTCGGCTTGGACGTGGGGTGCCCAGATCAACGCAACGTCGCGAGTGAAGTCGAACCCATCGAGGGGCACCATCACCACGCCCTCTTCGGCCAGCGTTCTGGGCATGATGGTGACGCCCAGGCCTGCCCGGACATAGCTGATCGCCTTCGCTTCGCTGGTCGTTCGCGCGGCGAAGAACGGGCGGATGCCGTGCGCGGTGAAGAAGCGGCTCGTTTCCGGGAGCAGTTCGCAGTGGCGTCGAAGGATCATGGCATCCTTGCTCAGATCCTCCGCGCGTACCGATCGGCGTGCGGCAAGCCGATGATCGCGGCCTAGCGCCAGCATGTAGTTTTCGGTGTGGAGCCGCTGCGCAGTGCCCCCGGCATCACCATCACGCAATATCGTCAGCGCTGCATCGATCCGGCCGCGCGCCAGGCGGCCGCGCAACTCGCGCTCGCTACCCTCGACGATTTCGATGCGCCCGCCGTCCAGGAACAGGGTCTCGTCGCGAAGTAGCTCCTCGATCCAGCGTCGAGCGATCGTGGTGAGAACCCCCAGGCGCAACGTCTGCGGCACACTGCTGCCCGCGACGTCGCGTTCTGCTGCAGCAAAGCTCGCCTCGATGGTGCGGGCGTGCAGCAGCAGCTTTGCGCCCGCATCGGTCAGTGCAACCCGGCGGTTGGTACGGCTGAACAAGGGGCTACCGAGCAGCTTTTCCAGCTTCGCGATCCCGACGGACAAGGTCGGCTGCGACACATTGCACGCCGCCGCCGCTCGCGAGAAATTACCGTTGGTCACGACCGCGAGGAAATAGCGGAGGTGATAACGCTCGATCATAGAGTTCATCTATATCGTGCATCCGCCTGTTTCAATTTTCCAAATGACGCGGCCGCTCCTACGTTGGCCGTCAAATTGGATCGGAGACTGACATGGCGGACCTGGATTTCAGGCTGGGCGAGATGGCGGACACGATCCGCGCGACCACGCGGCGGTTGGCGCTCGACCGGATCGAGCCAATCGCGGCGCGGGTGGATGCGGAAGACAGCTTCCCGCGTGAACTGTGGCCCGAAATGGGTGCGCTCGGCCTCCACGGTATCACCGTCGAGGAGAAGGATGGCGGACTTGGCCTCGGCTATCTGGAGCATCTGATCGCCTGCGAGGAGGTCAGTCGATCCTCGGCGGCGATCGGGCTCAGCTATGGCGCGCATTCCAACCTGTGCGTGAACCAGATCCGGCGCTGGGCGAACGAAGAGCAGAAGGCGAAGTATCTGCCCAAGCTCATTTCCGGCGAACATGTCGGCAGCCTGGCCATGTCGGAGGCGGGCGCCGGATCAGACGTCGTGTCGATGAAGCTGCGCGCGGACAAGGTGGATGGCGGCTGGCGGCTGAACGGGACCAAATTCTGGATCACCAACGCCCCTTATGCAGACACGCTGGTCGTGTACGCCAAGACGGCGCCGGAGGCTGGCTCGAAGGGTATCACGGCCTTCTTGATCGAGAAGGGTCTCGCAGGGTTCTCGATCGGGCAGAAGATCGACAAGGTCGGCATGCGCGGTTCGCCCACCGCAGAACTGGTGTTCGACGATTGCTTCGTGTCCGACGATCAGGTGATGGGGCCGCTGAATGGCGGCGTTAAAGTGCTGATGTCCGGCCTGGATTATGAGCGCGTGGTGCTGTCGGGCATCCAGATCGGCATCATGCAGGCGTGCCTCGACGTGGTCCTGCCCTATGTGCGTGAGCGCAAGCAGTTCGGCCGCCCGATCGGCGACTTCCAGCTGATGCAGGCCAAGGTGGCGGACATGTACGTCGCGCTGAATTCCTCGCGCGCTTATGTCTATGCCGTCGCGCAGGCGTGTGACGCCGGGCAGACGACGCGTTTTGACGCGGCGGGGTGCATCCTGCTTGCCTCCGAGAACGCCGTGAAGGTGGCCGGTGAGGCGATCCAGGCGCTGGGCGGCGCCGGCTACACCCGCGACTGGCCGGTGGAGCGTTACTGGCGCGACGCCAAGCTGCTCGACATTGGCGCGGGTACCAACGAGATCCGTCGCATGCTGGTCGGCCGGGAGCTGATCGCCGGTGACGCACCGCGCGCGCAATAGGAACGCTTATGCCACGCATCCCAACCCAGGTGTCGGCGACATCCGACGATTTCCAGGCCAACGTCGCGCACAATCGTGCCTTGGCGGAGGATCTGCGCGCCACCATCGCTCGCACCGCGCTTGGCGGGTCGGAGCAGCATCGCGCCCGCCATGTGGCGCGCGGCAAGCTGCTGCCGCGTGATCGCGTCGAGCGGTTGCTGGACCCGGGTTCGCCGTTCCTTGAAATCGGCGCGCTGGCCGCCAACGGCATGTATGACGATGGCGCGCCCGGCGCCGGCATGATCGTCGGCATCGGCCGCGTCTCCGGCCGTGAGTGCATGATCGTCGCCAATGATCCGACGGTGAAGGGCGGCGCCTATTTCCCGATGACGGTGAAGAAGCATCTGCGCGCGCAGGAGATCGCGCAGGAAAACCACCTACCGTGCATCTACCTCGTCGACAGCGGCGGGGCGAACCTGCCGCACCAGGCGGAGGTATTTCCCGACCGCGATCATTTCGGCCGCATCTTCTTCAACCAGGCGCAGATGTCGGCCAAGGGCATCCCGCAGATCGCCTGCGTGATGGGCAGCTGCACCGCCGGCGGCGCCTATGTCCCCGCGATGTCAGACGAAAGCGTCATCGTGCGCAACCAGGGCACGATCTTCCTCGCGGGTCCGCCGCTGGTGAAGGCCGCCACCGGCGAAGTCATCTCGGCGGAGGAATTGGGCGGGGCGGACACCCATGGCCGCAAGTCGGGCGTCGTCGACCATGTTGCCGAGAATGACGAGCACGCGCTGCTGATCGTGCGAGACATCGTGGCGACGCTGAACCGCCCCAAATCAGTCGACATCGAGATTACCGCGCCAATCCCGCCGCGTCTCGACCCCGCGGACCTGTACGGCATCGTGCCTCAGGACGTGCGCGCGCCGTACGACGTGCATGAGGTGATCGGCCGGATCGTCGACGGCTCCGATTTCCACGAATTCAAGCCGCTGTACGGCACCACGCTGGTCTGCGGCTTCGCGCGCATCTGGGGCATGCCGGTCGCAATCCTCGCCAACAACGGCGTGCTCTTCTCCGAAAGCGCGCTGAAGGGCGCCCATTTCATCGAGCTGGCGTGCCAGCGCCGCGTGCCGCTGCTGTTCCTGCAGAACATCTCCGGCTTCATGGTCGGCGGCAAATATGAGGCGGAGGGGATCGCCAAGAACGGCGCCAAGCTCGTCACCGCGGTCGCTACTGCGTCGGTGCCCAAGATCACCGTGCTGATCGGCGGCAGCTTCGGCGCCGGCAATTACGGCATGGCCGGCCGCGCCTACAGCCCGCGCTTCCTGTTCACCTGGCCCAATGCGCGCATCTCGGTGATGGGGGGGGAGCAGGCCGCCAGCGTCCTCGCCACCGTGCACCGCGATGCCGAGACCTGGACGCCGGAGGAGGCCGAGCGGTTCAAGGCGCCAATCCGCCAGAAGTACGAGGACGAGGGCAATCCCTATTACGCCACCGCGCGGTTGTGGGATGATGGGATCATCGACCCGGTGCAGACCCGCGACGTGCTGGGGCTCGCCTTCTCCGCGGCGCTGAACGCCCCGATCCCTCAGTCGCCGTCCTTCGGCGTGTTCCGGATGTAATGGCCATGATCGACAGTCTCCTTATCGCCAATCGCGGCGAGATCGCGCGCCGCATCATTCGCACCGCGCGCCGCCTCGGCATCCGCACCATCGCGGTCCATTCCGATGTCGACGCCGGCATGCCCTTCGTGCGCGAGGCGGACGAGGCAGTGTGCATCGGCACCGCCGCCGCGGCGGACAGCTACCTGCGGCAGGATCGTCTGCTGGAGGCGGCACGCACGACCGGCGCACAGGCGATCCACCCCGGGTACGGCTTCCTGTCCGAGAATGCCGAGTTCGCGGAGGCTGTCGTTGCCGCCGGGCTCGTCTGGGTCGGCGCGCCGCCCGCCAGCATCCGCGCCATGGGGCTGAAGGATGCGGCCAAGGAGCGGATGATCGCGGCAGGCGTGCCGGTCACCCCTGGTTATCTCGGTGCGGACCAGTCCCCCGACCGGCTGCGCGCCGAGGCGGATGCGATCGGCTACCCGGTGCTGATCAAGGCAGTCGCCGGTGGTGGTGGCAAGGGGATGCGCAAGGTCGACGCCGCCGCCGACTTCGATGCCATGCTGGAAAGCTGCAAGCGCGAGGCGGCGGCATCGTTCGGCGACGATCGCGTGCTGATCGAAAAGTACATCCTGTCGCCCCGCCATATCGAGGTGCAGGTGTTCGGCGACACCTTGGGCAATGTGGTCCATCTGTTTGAACGCGACTGCTCGCTGCAGCGCCGTCACCAGAAGGTGATCGAGGAAGCGCCCGCACCCGGCATGGACGCGGAAACCCGCGCGGCGATCTGCGACGCCGCCGTGCGCGCGGCCAAGGCCGTCGATTACGTCGGTGCCGGCACGATCGAGTTCATCGCCGATGGCTCGGAGGGGCTTCGCGCCGATCGCATCTGGTTCATGGAAATGAACACCCGTCTTCAGGTCGAGCATCCGGTGACCGAAGCGATCACCGGGCAGGACCTGGTCGAATGGCAGCTTCGGGTCGCCTCTGGCGAGCCGCTGCCGCTGCGGCAGGAGGATCTGGCGATCAACGGCTGGGCGATGGAAGCACGGCTCTACGCGGAAAATCCCGCTACCGGCTTTCTCCCCTCCACCGGCCCGCTCGATCGGCTGCGTTTCCCTGATGGAGTGCGGGTCGACAGCGGGGTCGAGGAGGGCGGCGAGGTCACGCCCTTCTACGACCCGATGATCGCCAAGTTGATCGTTCATGGCGAGACGCGCGCTGCCGCGGCGGCGAAACTCGCCGATGCGGCGCGGCATACGCAGGTCTGGCCGGTGCGCACCAATGCGGCCTTCCTCGCGCGCGCTGCTGCCGACGTCGATTTCGTCGCCGGCCGGATCGACACCGGCTTTATCGAACGTCACGCCGAGCGGCTGATCCCCGGCACCACGCCATCCGACGCGGTGCTTCAGGCCGCCGCGGCAGCGATCGTGCCGGCCCCCAATGGCGATCCGTGGCAGGATCTGGTCGGTTTCCGCGCCAACGCCGCCGCCGTGCAGCGCGTGGAGGTCGAAGTCGACGGCACGCCGTATCTGGTCGAACGCGCCAAGGCGCCGCCGGCGACGATCGCCGATGACGTTCTCTTCCTCGATGGCGAGGCATGGTCGTTCGGCCTGCCACGCGCTGACCACGCCGGCGGGGCGGGGGAGGGCGACGGCGCGATCATGTCGCCGATGCCCGGCCGTGTCATTGCGGTGCTGGTCGAGGAAGGACAGGCGGTGACCCGTGGAGAACGCCTGCTGGTGCTGGAGGCCATGAAGATGGAACAGGCGCTGCTGGCGCCGTTCGACGGCGTGGTCAGCACGCTGAAGGTCGTTGCGGGCGCTCAGGTGCCCGAAGGCACGCTGCTGGCGCGGATCGAACAGGGAGAGGGCTGATGGCTGGGCGGTATTTCGACGAGTGGCAGGTGGGCGACCGGCTGGTTCATGAGATCCGGCGGACGGTGACGGAAACGGACAACCTCCTGTTCTCCACCATGACCCACAATCCGCAGCCGCTTCACCTCGATGTCGAGGCGGCACGCGCCAGCGAGTTCGGCCAGATCCTCGTCAACGGCACCTTCACCTTCGCGCTGATGGTGGGCCTGTCGGTTGGTGACACCACCCTTGGTACGCTGGTCGCCAACCTCGGCTATGACAAACTGGTCATGCCCAAGCCCGTGTTCATCGGCGACACGCTGCGCGCCGAGAGCGAGGTGCATGAGCTGAAGGAAAGCCGCTCGCGTCCCGGCGCCGGGATCGTCACCTTCGCACACCGGCTGCTGAACCAGCGCGACGAGATCGTCTGCCAGTGCCTGCGTTCGGCGCTGATCAAGAAATCGACCGCCTGAACGTGCGTCCGACGCGCGCCGGCGATGGCCGTCGGCGCCGCGTCAGCGGCCATCTACAGCGCGAAGATCTTGCCCGGATTGAACAGATTCTTCGGGTCCAATGTGCGCTTCAGCGTCCGCATGATGTCGACAGCATCGCCCAGCTCGGCGACCAGCCAGTCCTGCTTGCCGAGGCCGATGCCATGCTCGCCGGTGCAGGTGCCGTCCATCGCCAGCGCGCGCTCGACGATCCGCGCATTGACCGCGGCGACCTCCGCCAGTTCCTCCGGCGCGGTTGGATCGATCGAAAAGATGACGTGGAAATTCCCGTCGCCGACATGGCCGACGATCGTCGCCGGCACGCTGCACGTCGCCAGATCGGCCTGGGTCTCCAGGATGCACGCTGGCAGGCGGCTGATCGGTACACACACGTCGGTTGACCAGCCGACGGCATTGGGGCGCAGGTTGACCGCCGCCCAATAGGCCTCGTGCCGCGCCTTCCACAGCCGGGCGCGCTCCTCCGGCAGCGTCGACCAGGCAAAATCGCCGCCGCCATTCTCCGCCGCCAGCGCCTCCACCGTCGCGACCTGCTCGGCGACGCCCGCCGGCGATCCGTGAAATTCGAAAAACAGCGTCGTCGTCTCGGGCAGGTCCAGCTTCGACCAGCGATTGACGGCGCGGATCTGCATCACGTCGAGCAGTTCGACCCGTGCGAGCGGAACACCCGACTGGATCGACTGGACCACCGTGTCCACCGCCCCCTGCAAGGTCGCGAAGCCGCAGACGGCGGCGGAGATCTGCTCCGGGATCGGGTGCAGCCGCAGCGTAACTTCGGTGATGATCCCCAGCGTCCCGTCGGCGCCGACGAACAGCCGCGTCAGGTCATAGCCGGCGGCGGATTTGCGCGCCCGGCTGCCGGTCTTGATGACCTTGCCGTCCGGGGTGACGACGGTCAGCGACAGCACCGCCTCGCGCATCGTGCCATAGCGCACTGCATTGGTGCCGCTCGCCCGCGTCGACGCCATGCCGCCGATCGTTGCATTGGCGCCGGGCTCGATCGGAAAGAACAGCCCCATGTCGCGCAGGTGCAGGTTCAATTCCTCGCGGCGGCAGCCCGCCTGCACCGTGCAGTCGAAATCCTCCGCATGCACGGCCAGAACCGCGTTCATCTCCGACATGTTGACGCTGACGCCGCCATGGATCGGCAGCGCGTTGCCCTCGATCGATGTGCCGGCGCCGAAGGGGACGATCGGCACGTCATGCGCGGTGCACAGGCGCACGAGGTCGACGACATCCTGTGTGTTCTGGGCGAACAGCACCGCGTCGGGTGGGGAGGGGCCGAAATGCGCCTCGGACCGGCCATGTTGCGCCAGCATCGCACCGCTCTCGTGCCATTGGCGGCCGAACCGACTCCGCGCCGCATCAAGAAAGGCCGGGGCAAGCGGCTGGCGGGAAGGGGAAGATGGGGCGTGCATCAGCTGATCCTGCCCCGAAACTTGGGCCATGAGAACCGCGGTCATGCGCGAAGGCTATGGTCATCCTTGCGATTTGCCTGTGCCGTGCGCGGCCGCGTCGTTGCTTTCACCCCTCGATCCGCCATCCTGCGCGCTTCCTGCGAAAGGACCGCTCTTGATCGCTCGCCCCATGCTTCGTGCCGCCCTGCTTGCCGGTGTGTTCCACTTCGCGACCGCGTCTCCTGCCGCTGCGCAGACCGACCCGGCAAGGCTCGACGCGCTGAAGACGGAAGCTGCGGCAAAGGTCGATCGCCAGGCGAAGATGGTGCAGGAGATGATCGATTCGCTGTTCAGCTTCGGCGAGCTGGGCATGCAGGAGGTGGAATCCTCCCGCTACATTACCGCCGTGCTGGAGAAGAACGGCTTCACCGTTGTCCGCGGCGTGGCCGGCATCCCGACTGCCTGGACAGCTACTTGGACGAATGGCAGCGGCGGCCCGGTGATCGCCGTCGGATCCGACATCGATGGCATCCCCAAGGCGAGCCAGAAGCCCGGCGTCGCCTGGCGCGAGCCGCTGGTAGCGGGCGCGCCCGGCCATGGCGAGGGACATAATTCCGGGCAGGCGGTGAACATCGCCGCCGCGATCGCGGTCAAGGACCTGATGACCCGTGAGAAGATCCCCGGCACGCTGATGCTATGGCCGGGGGTCGCCGAGGAGCCTGTCGCTGCCAAGGCATTCTTCGTCCGCGACGGCCTGTTCAAGGACGCAGACGCGGTATTGTTCACTCACGTCAGCTCAAACCTGGCGACAAACTGGGGCCAGCCGAGCGGTACGGGCGGGGTGTCGGTCCTATATACCTTTTCGGGAGAATCGGCGCACTCGGCAGGAGCGCCCTGGCGTGGCCGCAGCGCGCTCGATGCGGTCGAACTGATGGACGCAGGCTGGAATTTTCGCCGAGAGCATCTCCGGCCTGAGCAGCGGTCGCATTATGTGATCAAGGACGGCGGCGACTTTCCCAATGTCGTCCCGTCCGAGGCGACCGTCTGGTATTATTTCCGCGAACAGACCTTCGCGGACATTCACAAGAACTTCCAGATCGGCACCAAGATCGCCAATGCCGCCGCGATGATGACCGACACGACGGTCAGCCACCGCATCATCGGCACCGCGGCGCCTCAGCACATGAACCGCCCGATGGCCGAGGCGGCTCATGCGAACATGCAGAAGGTCGGCCTGCCGAGTTGGACCCCGGAGGAGCAGCAATTCGCCCGTGCGGTGCAGAAGCTGGTGGGGGGCAAGGAAACCGGGCTCGACACCGAACTGGACAAGCTGAACCCGCCAGATCCCGAGCCCAAGAGCGGTGGGTCTGACGATATCGGCGATGTCTCCTGGACGAAGCCGACGATCACGATCCGCTACCCGTCGAACATCCCGAACCTGCCGGGGCACAATTGGTCCAACGCCATCGCAATGGCCACGCCGATCGCACACAAGGGGGCGATCGCGGGCGCGAAGGCCATGGCGATGACGATGCTAGACCTGTTCCTTGATCCCAAGCTGCTCGCCGGTGCAAAAAGCTACTTCAGCGACGTGCAGACAAAGGACGTGAAATATCAGCCGGTGCTGACCGATGAAAAACCGTACATTGAAATGAACGCCGACATCATGGGCGCGTATCGCGAGAAGATGCGGCCGTTCTACTACAATCCAGCCAAGCACCGGACCTATCTTGATCAGATCGGGGTGAAGTGGCCGTCGACCACCAGGCCGTGAAGGAGCCTTTTTCAAGCGCGATCCCGGCCAAGTTCTGGGTCCGCTTGACGTGACGTAGCCGGCTCCCAAGTGGCAGCAGCGACTGAAGGGTCAGCAGGTGGGGGCGGTGAACCGGCGGCGTGCGCGTACGGCCGGTCGCCTGCTGAATGACCGGCAGGCAGTCGCCGAGCAGGATCGGCGCACTTGCTTCAAGCGTGATGGCGAGCCGCGCAGCGGCAATCAGGGCAAGCCATTCCGCCTCCATGCTGGTGCCGGGACCCAGGCTGCGGGTGATCTGTGCGCGCCCGCCAACGACTGTGGCGATTTCCATACCGGCGGGCAGTGGTCGCAACCCGCCGTCGAAGTAGATCTTCATGCGGAGCGATAGGCGCCGGGCGCGAGGTCGCCCAACGTCCAGTCGCCAATTTGCCAGCGCACCAGCCTCAACGTCGGATGCCCCACCGCCGCCGTCATCCGACGGACCTGACGATTGCGCCCCTCGCGGATCGTAACCCGGAGCCAGCAATCGGGCACGCTGGCCCGGAAACGGATCGGCGGATCACGGGGCCAAAGCGCCGGCTCGTCGATCCGCTCCACATCGGCGGGACGCGTCAGACCGTCCTTCAAATCTACCCCGCGGCGAAGCGCCGAAAGCGCCTCGATGCCTGGCTCGCCCTCCACCTGAACAAGATAGGTCTTCGCCAGCTTGAAGCGAGGGTCTGCAATGCGTGCCTGCAGCCGGCCATCGTCGGTCAACAGCAGCAACCCTTCGCTATCGCGATCGAGGCGGCCGGCGGGATAAACGCCGGGAACATCGATATAGTCGGACAGCGTCGCTCGCTTGGTCGGTGAGCCGCGATCGGTAAACTGGCTCAGCACGTCGTATGGCTTGTTGAAGAGCAGCAAGGTCATCCGGCGGCGGCGATGCTTTGCGCGACTGCCTCGGCAGTTCGGATGCCATCCACTGCGGCAGAAAGGATGCCGCCTGCGTAGCCGGCGCCTTCGCCGGCGGGGAAGAGCCCGGCGGTGTTGAGGCTCTGGCCATCCCCACCGCGGGTAAACCGAACCGGCGACGAGGTACGCGTTTCCACGCCGGTCATTAGCACGTCGGGATGGTCATAATCCTTGATCTGGCGGCCGAATACCGGCAGCGCCTCGCGCATCGCGGCCACCACGAAATCGGGCAGGCAAAGCGACAGATCGGTCGGCTCTACTCCAGGCTTGTAGGAGGGCGCGACCGATCCGATCGACGTCGAGGCGCGGCCTGCCAGGAAATCTCCGACGCGCTGCGCCGGAGCCTTGTAGCTTGACCCGCCCGCCACGAACGCCTGCTCTTCCAGCCGGCGCTGCAGGGCGATGCCGGCCAGTGGATCGCCCGGATAGTCACGCGCGGGATCGATCGCCACGACGAAACCGGAATTCGCGTTGCGCTCATTGCGCGAATATTGGCTCATCCCGTTGGTGGCGACCCGCCCTTCCTCCGATGTGGCGGCAACCACCGTGCCGCCGGGGCACATGCAGAAGCTGTAGACGGTTCGGCCGTTCGAGCAGTGGTGCGAGATATGATATTCGGCCGCACCGAGGATCGCATTCCCAGCCTCATGACCAAAGCGTGCACGGTCGATCCAGGATTGCGGATGTTCGATCCTGACCCCAATCGAAAAAGGCTTTGCTTCGGCATAGACGCCGGCGGCGTGGAGCATGGCAAACGTGTCTCGCGCGCTATGCCCGATCGCCAGCACGACATGATCGGCCTCGAGGTACGATCCGTCGCTCAGATGCAGACCGCGGACCTGCCGTGCGCCCGCGGCGTCCGCCTGGATATCCATCCCGTCGACACGGGTACTGAACCGATATTCGCCGCCGAGTTCTTCGATCGAGGCGCGCATGCTCTCGACCATCGTGACGAGACGAAAGGTGCCGATATGCGGATGCGCCTCGATCAGGATCTCTGGCGGCGCGCCGGCCTTGACGAACTCGGTCAGCACCTTGCGGTTCAAGTGCCGCGGATCTTTGATGCGGCTATACAGCTTCCCGTCCGAAAAGGTGCCAGCGCCGCCCTCTCCGAACTGTACGTTCGACTCAGGGTTCAGCACGCTCCGCCGCCATAGCCCCCAGGTGTCCTTCGTGCGTTCGCGCACTACCTTGCCCCGCTCCAGCACGATCGGACGATGACCTGCCTGGGCAAGGATAAGCGCGGCGAACAGCCCGCACGGGCCGGCGCCGATCACCACCGGGCGCAGCGCGCCGGCCGGTGGCGCTGAGGGAAGGTGATAGCGCGTGTCCGGCGTCAATTGCACGTCGCGGTCGCGGCGGAGCCGGGCGAGCACCGTTGCTTCGTTCTTAACTGCGACGTCGATCGAATAGACGAGCACGATGTTGCTCTTGTCGCGGGCATCGTGGCCGCGACGCGCGATCGTGAACCGGATCAGTTCACGCGGCGTGACCCGCAGGCGGCGGCAGATCGCCGCCGGCAGCGCCTCGTCGGGATGGTGAAGCGGCAGTTTCAGTTCGCTGATGCGGATCATGTCCGTGCTCTACACCGCCGCTCCGGGAGCGCCAGACGCACGATTCTCATGCTTTACCTTTGGCCGATGCGGGATTGTCGCTCTCGATCAACTCGACAACCTCAAAATCGTACCGCTCCCATCCACGCTGCCGGGCGGCTTCCTGACTGGCGGCCTTCTTGCCGTTCGCTTCCTTGAACGACTTGGCGTGGCCCCAGAAAACCTCGGTTCGTCCGCCCGACAGATAGGCAACGAGCCGCCAATAATGGGTGAAGGCAGTGTTGGTCGGACCAATTGTCTTCACATAGCCGTCAGCCATGGTGGCCGTGAGGTAGCGCTTTCGCTTCGCCATTCGTTTTCTGGATCACCGCGACGTCGCCGATCGGCTGCTCGTCAAAGGGCGTAGAGACTAGGGCGCGATTGAGGCTTTGGAAACTCTTTCTTCCATGATCGCCAGTTTCTGCTAAGTGAGCGCCCATATGGCAGGTTTCAAACTCCCGACGTTCAATGATCGTGCGGCCGCCTCGCGCGCCGCGAAGCAGCTCGCTGTCGAAAAGCAGCGCGCCAAGGCAGCGCCCGATGCGGAGGCTCTGGCGGCCCGTGCGGCTGCGCTCGAAGCGCGTGAGGCCGCCGCGGCCGAGCGCCGCGCCGCCCATAAGGCCGCGATCGAGGCCGAAAAGGCCGCAAAGGCAGAGCAGCGCGCCAAGGCGCAGGCCGAGGCCGATGAGGAAACCGAGCGACTGGCGGCGTCCCGTCGCGCAGCTCCGGTCCCTCACATCCCGACCGCAGCCGAGCTGAAGGCGGCGCGCGACGCCCGCTACGCGGCGCGCAAGGCCCGCCAACGCAAGTGACCCCTCGCGAACTGGTCGGCACCGCTGAGGTGCCGGGCGGTCCCCCGTTGCGATTGTTCCGTCGCGGCGCTGACTTCATGATCGTGCTTGAGCGCAATGAACTGATGAGCACGCGAATGAGCGGCTCAGAGGTGGCGCTTGGCACGATGACGTGTCAGCGGCTCGCCGGTCGCCCCGCGCCGCGGCTGTTGATCGGCGGCTATGGCATGGGCTTCACGCTTCGTGCGGTGCTCGATCTGCTCGGCCCTGAGGCCAGCGTCGTCGTTGCCGAGCTGGTTCCCGGCATCATCGGATGGGCGCGGGGCCCGATGGCCTCGTTGACGGCGGGTTGCCTCGATGATCCCCGCGTCACGCTGGAGACGGGTGACGTCGCGGACATCATCCGGCGCGATCGCGGTTGCTATGATGCGATCCTCCTCGATGTTGATAACGGTCCCGACGGACTGACGCGTCCGGCGAACGACGGCATCTATTCCACGCGCGGGATCGAGGCGGCTTGGCGTGCGCTCCGTCCCGGAGGAATATTGGCGGTGTGGTCTGCCGCGCCCGACGCGCCCTTCGCACGGCGACTGGCGAGCGCGGGCTTCAGCGTGGACGAGGTCCGCGTAAAGGCGCGCGACAATGGTAAGGGTGCCACCCACGTCATCTGGTTTGCCCGGCGGGATTGATCGTCTGGCCGTGAAGATGGCGCCGAAACGGCGCTAAACCGAACATCCGCCGAGAAATTGCGCCACACAGCCGCAGGGATTGATGGGGGCGCGTCACAATGCATGGCCGGGCGGCATTCTTCGATGAGCGTCACGGCGATGGACAGACCGTCCGCACGATAACGATCGGTCTGCTGTGGCATTCCTTGAATTCCGGTAACCTCGGCATCGGCGCGCTAACGCTCGCAAACCTGGCGATTGCGCGAAAGGCGGCGCGCGATGCCGGATTGTCGCCCCGCTTCGTGATCATGGGCGCGCGGGAGGCAGAGCCCGCACCACCTGCGTTCCCTGACACCCGGATGGTGCCCATCGATTGGCGCGCGCTGACGCCCGGTGGCGCCATCTGGCGCGCCATGGGGGAGGTCGATTGCGTCCTCGACATAGGTGCTGGGGACAGCTTCACAGATATCTACGGGCCGCGCCGCTTCGCCTTTCTGACGTTGACGAAGCTGCTTGCGATCGCGCGCGATCGGCCGCTTGTCCTGTCACCGCAGACGATCGGGCCGTTCACCGGGAGCGGATATAAGGCGGTTGCCGCCTATATCATGCGGCGGAGTCGCGCCGTGTTCGCACGGGACGAAGCGTCCCGAGCGGCGGCACTGACGCTGGCGCCAGACAGCGATGTTAAGCTGGCGGTCGACGTCGCGTTCGAACTGCCGTTCGTTGATCGGTCATCGCTGCGCGGTTCGTCGCGCCTGCGCGTAGGCGTCAATGTCTCCGGCCTGCTCTTTGCCGACGCGGAAGGAGGCAGCAATCGCTTCGGCCTGTCCTATGACTATGCCGTTTTCACGCGCCGTCTGCTCACCGCACTGTCCGAGCAGCCGGCGATCGATGTTCATCTGATCTCCCATGCGACCAGCGCGCATATCAAGACGGACGATGACGGCGCGGTTGCCGATCGCCTCGCAAGGGAGTTCCCTACCTCCGTCCGCGTTCCCGATTTCACCGGACCTTCCGAAGCAAAGAGCTATATCTCGGGCCTGGACCTGTTGGTGGCGGGGCGCATGCATGCCTGCATCGCGGCATTCTCCAGCGGCGTGCCGGTCATTCCCGTCGCCTATAGCCGCAAGTTCACGGGTCTGTTCGGCCTGCTCGGCTACGACGCGATGGTCCCGGTGACCGGCGTGGACGAGGACGATGCCGTGTCCCTCGTCATGCGCGCGATGGCCGAGCGAAGTCGCCTCGCCTCGGCGGAGGAAGCGGGGACTGCTCGTGTAGAGAGCTTGCTGGCAGACTATCGGGCGACGCTGCGCTCACTCTTCGCGGCCGTGGGTGATCGTGTGTGAAGGAACATTCCGGTACGGTTGCCCGAGTCCTGAAGGCCGATCTTTGTAGCGGCTGTGGTCTCTGCGCCGGCATCTCAGGCAGCGCGATCGTCATGGGAATGGCAGCCCCTGGCTATGCGCGGCCGCTCCAGCGGCAGCCGGTCTCCCCCTCTATCGACGCGAAAATTGCCGCCAGCTGCCCAGGACAGGTGGTGGCGCCATGGCCGAAAGAAGCTGAGCGGCATCCTGTTTGGGGTCCTTGGCGTCAAACACTGGAAGGAGCGGCGACCGATCCGGCAATCCGGTTCGCCGGTGCATCTGGCGGCGCCTTGTCAGCGTTGCTGATTCACGCCCTGAATACGGGGCTGGTTGATCGCGTTCTTCACGTCGAGGCAGATCCGTCCCACCCCCTCGGCAACAAAATGCGCTGGTCCACCAATGCCGCGCAGATCCTCGCCGGGGCGGGGTCGCGCTACGCCGCGTCATCCCCTTTGGCTGGGATCGATTGCGCATTGGCGGAGGGTGGGCGGTTTGCCTTTGTGGGAAAGCCTTGTGACGTTTCCGCGCTACGTCGCCTTAGTCGCCATGATCCGCGCGTGGCAGCGCACGTCCCGCTCATGCTTTCCTTCTTCTGCGGCGGGATGCCCAGCGAGGATGGCGCGCGTCGTATTGTCGCGGCGATGGGGCTGGACGCCCGCCAGCTTCAATCCTTCCGCTACCGCGGCCAAGGCTGGCCGGGGCTGACGGTGGCCACGACCGCCGAGGGGGGGAGGGCGGAAATGCCTTACTCAGAAAGCTGGGGCGCGCATCTCAGCCGCGAAGTGCAGTTCCGCTGCAAAATCTGCCCCGACGCCGTCGGGGGAACCGCGGATATCGCCTGCGCCGACGCCTGGCACGGCGACGATGCCGGTTATCCCCTGTTCGAGGAGGAGGACGGACGGAGCCTGATTGCGGCCCGCACAGCGACCGGCGAGGCGCTACTGCGTTCGGCCCAAGCTGCAGGGGTGGTCGATGCGTCGCCCTTGCCGATATCCGACATCAGCCGGATGCAGCCCGCCCAAGCGCAGCGGAAGCGGATGGTTGCTGCGCGGGTGCTGGCGACGCGGTTGCTGGGCCAAGCGACGCCGCGCATGCGTGATCTGGACGTGATGCGGGCAGCACGTCGTGGCCGGCTGTATGACCTCACCCACAACTTTCTGGGGACCCTGCGGCGGGTTTGGCAGCGCCGCTGGCGTCGCACGTGGGCGGGAATGCACCGTTGACGACGATGCTGGCCGCCCGACGCATCGCCAAGGGCAGCGCCGTCACGCTGGCCTTCGCCCTCGCAGCCGAAGGGCGAGCGCAGGTGGCGCCGCTTGATGGTCACACCTTCAACCCACCGGCGCGAACAATCACGCTCTCGGTCGCATCCGAGCTTCTCTACGACACGAACGTCGCGCGGGGCAGCGAGGAAGTCGCCACTTTGCGAGGACTCGATCGCAAGGACGTTCGTAGCAGCACCGTTGCGGCGATTGACCTCTCCCTGCCTGGTGGACGCGGCTCTTTCGATCTCCTTGGGCAGGTCGGCTATGACGCCTATGCCCGCAACAGCCGGCTTGATCGCGAGCGGATCGATCTATCCGCTGCTGGCAAGCTTTCGGTTGCGTTCTGCGGGGTGAATGCGGGCCTTGGCTATCGTCGCGGCCAGAGCGACCTCGCCGATCTGTCGTTAGTGGCGAACCTGCCCGACGGGGCCGCTGTCAATGTGCAGACCGTCAGCCGGGCCGACCTGTCGCTGACCTGCGGCCCGCAGATCGGTGTACGCCCCTTCGCCTCGATCGGGCATGTTGATACGGCGAACAGCGCTGCCGTTCGGCAGGTACAGGACGTCACTCAGACGCACTATGCAGCCGGACTCGCCTATGTGAACCCCGCGGTCGGTATCGTCAGCGTCGTCGTACGCCGGACCACCTTCGACTATGATCGGCGCTCCGTCGACAGTTCGCTGGGTCCGCCACGCTTTCGAGTTTCCTATGCAGGCGTCGGCTTCGATCGGCGCCTCGGTGCGGCCCTGCAGATGACAGCATCGATCGGCTATGCCGCTGTCAGCGAGCCGGCCATGCCATCCGCTCGCCGGTTGAACGGGCTAAACTGGGATTTGGCAACCAGCTTGCGCTTGGCGGACACGGCGCGGCTAACACTGCGGACATCCCGGACCATTGATGCCGCACCCGGTACCTTCGCCAACCAGATACGCCGAAGCAGCTATGGCGGCACGATTGTCTATGCCCTCGGGCCGGCTCTTCGCTTCGATGCGACCGCATCGCTGATGACCCGAAATTTTGAATTCGGCGCCGCACCCCGCCCATTGCAGCTCATTGACGATACCACCCAGGATTACGCGCTGGGAATGGAGTATCGGCGTGAGCGCGCCCGTGTGCGTCTGACGGCGGCATATCGGCGCCGTGACGCAACACCCGACCTCTATGACTTCAGCGGCTTCTTGCTCTCGCTCGGAGTTCGATACGAGCTGGAGAGATAAGTCTACGCCGCGCTCAGCGCAGCCGACGAGAGAGCAGGATCAGCACCAGCCCGGCGGCAGCGAGGAAGGCGCCACGGTCTGCCCAGGCGCGCTGCTGCAGCATGAAGCTGGAAGAGGGCCACTGCACATAGCCCAAGCCTTGGCCAATCCACAGCAGCCCGACCAGTGCGAGGATGGCGCCCAGCGCAAACAGCACGGGGCGCCAGCGTCGCATCTTAGCGCTCGTTGAGCGGAACGTACGGACGAGCAGTCGGCCCGGTGTACAACTGACGCGGACGGCCGATCTTCTGGTCAGGATCGGTGATCATCTCGTTCCACTGCGCCACCCAGCCGACGGTACGGGCCAAAGCGAACAGCACGGTGAACATCGACGTCGGGAAGCCGATCGCCGACAGGATCACGCCGGAGTAGAAGTCGACGTTCGGGAACAGCTTCTTCTCGATGAAGTAATCGTCGCTGAGCGCGAGTTCTTCGAGCCGCAGCGCGGTTTCGAACAGCGGGTCGTTGACGTTCAGCGCCTCGAACACTTCACGCACCGTCTTTTGCATCACCGTCGCGCGTGGATCGTAGTTCTTGTACACGCGGTGACCGAAGCCCATCAGGCGGAACGGATCGTTCTTGTCCTTCGCCCGATTGATGAACTCCGGAATGCGGTCCGGCGTGCCGATTTCCTGCAGCATGTTGAGTGCGGCTTCGTTCGCGCCGCCATGGGCAGGGCCCCAAAGGCAGGCGATGCCGGCCGCGATGCATGCAAACGGGTTCGCGCCCGACGAACCAGCGAGACGGACGGTCGAGGTCGACGCGTTCTGCTCGTGATCGGCGTGGAGGATGAAGATGCGATCCATCGCCTTTTCGACCGCCGGGTTCACTTCGTACGGCTCGGCCGGCACGCCGAAGGTCATCTTCAGGAAGTTGCCGGTGTAGCTTAGCGAGTTGTCCGGATACTGGAACGGCTGACCCACGCTGTACTTGTACGCCATCGCCGCGATCGTCGGCATCTTGGCGATCAGCCGGTGTGACGCGATCATCCGCTGCGTCGGATCGTGGATGTCGGTCGAATCGTGGTAGAAGGCGGAAAGCGCGCCGACCACGCCGCACATGATCGCCATCGGGTGCGCGTCGCGGCGGAAACCGCGGTAGAACGTCGCCAGCTGCTCATGGAGCATGGTGTGGCGGGTAATCGTGCTTTCGAACTTGTCCAGTTCGTTGCCCTTCGGCAGCTCGCCGTTCAGGAGGAGGTAGGCGACCTCCATGAAGCTCGAGTTCTCGGCCAGCTCGCCGATCGGATAGCCGCGGTGAAGCAGAACACCTTCGTCACCGTCGATATAGGTCAGCTTGGACTGGCACGACGCGGTGGAGGTGAAGCCGGGATCATAGGTGAAGGCGCCGGTCTGACCATACATCTTGCGGATGTCGACCACGTCAGGGCCAACCGTGCCCGACAGCACGGGATAGCCGAAGTTCTTGTCCCCAAGGGACAGCTTGGCATCAGTCATCGTTTTCGTCCTTCCCATGGGCGGCCGTTTGATCCGCGGCATGATCAGCGATGCGGGCGAGACTTTCGTCACGCCCGAGCAGTGCGAGCACGTCGAAGATGCCGGGCGAGGTCCGGCGGCCGGTGAGTGCGGCACGGAGCGGCTGGGCCACCTGGCCGAGCTTCAAGCCCAGCGTCTCGGCGACCTGCCGCACCGCTTCTTCGAGCGCTTCCGTATCCCACTTGGCCACAGCGTCAAGCGCGTCATGCACCTTTGCCAGCGTCAACGGTGCATCGCCGGCCAGAAGCGGCTCCGCATCGGGCGCGATCGGCAACGGGCGGGAAACAATCAGGAAACGCGCGCCGTCCGCGAGTTCGTTCAAATTGGCGGCGCGCGGCTTCAAGGCCGGCATGGCCGCGGCGATCAGCGGGCGGCGCGGATCATCTTTCGGCAGTCTCAGCCGTTCTGCCACCAGTTCCGCCAGTCGGGCGTCATCGGCGCTGCGGATGTAGTGGCCGTTCAGATTTTCCAGCTTCTTCAGGTCGAAACGGGACGGCGCCTTGCCGACGCTCGACAGGTCGAACCACTCGATCGCCTGTTCGCGGCTGATGATCTCATTGTCGCCATGGCCCCAGCCAAGGCGCAGCAGGTAATTGTCGAGCGCCTCGGGGAGAATGCCGAGCTCGTCGCGATACGCCTCAATTCCGACCGCCCCATGTCGCTTCGACAGCTTGGCGCCGTCGCTGCCATGGATCAGCGGGATGTGAGCATAGGCTGGTTCCGGCCAGCCCATCGCCTTGATGATGGGCAATTGGCGAAACGCATTGTTCAGGTGATCGTCGCCGCGGATGATGTGCGTCACGCCCATGTCGTGATCGTCTACCACGACCGCCAGCATATAGGTCGGAGTGCCGTCAGAACGAAGCAGCACGAGATCGTCGAGTTCGGCGTTCTGGACCGTTACCGGCCCCTGGACCAGATCGTTGATCGTGGTCGCCCCATCGGTCGGCGCGCGAAGGCGGACCACGAACGGCGCCGAAGGATCGTCATTCACGCGATCGCGCCAGGGCGAGCGGATGCGCAGCGGCTGCTTTTTCGCCTGCGCCTCGGCACGTATTGCCTCGATTTCCTCGGCGGTCATGTAGCAACGATAGGCGGCGCCGGCAGCGATCATCGCCTCGGCCACTTCCGCATGCCGCGGCGCTCGCGCCGATTGATAGACTTCCTCGCCATCCCAATCGAGACCGAGCCATCGCATGCCTGAAAGGATCGCGTCTATCGCAGGCTGGGTGGATCGCGCGCGATCGGTATCCTCGATGCGGAGCAGAAAACGTCCGCCATGGTGTCGCGCAAACAGCAGGTTGAACAGCGCCGTTCGCGCGCCCCCCAAATGCAGGAATCCGGTGGGGGAGGGTGCGAACCGTGTGACCACGGTTGCATCGCGGGTTTCAATGGTTGCGCTCAAGCGCGCTTGCTCCCAGGCTGATGGATAAGATGGCGACTACGGCCGCGCCCGCCCCTAGCACTTACGCCCCGGCGCTTCAAACCGCGCGGGCCCGCCTGGAATCCTGGCTGGAGGCGGAGCGGGATCAACTGCCCCTGTGGCTGCCGGTGGGGCTGGGCGCCGGAATCGCTGCCTGGTTCGTGCTGCCGGACCCGATTGCCTGGCAGGCAGCGTTTTTCGGCGCTCTGGCTGTCGCGTTGTGCGCTCTTGCAATCACGCGCGGCGGGCGAGCCGGCGTCGTGGTCGCGATAGGGGGCACCGCGTTCGCGGCGGGGCTCGCTCTGGTATGGTTGCGCGCAGAGATGGCGGCCGCACCGGTGCTGACGCGTCCTACGATCGCGAGGCTCACCGCCAGGGTGGAGGCGGTGAACACGCTTCCGGCCCGTGATCTCGTGCGTTTGCGGCTTGGGGATCTTCGATGGCTCGGGCGTGCGCCTGCACCCGCACCAATTCATGTACGCGTCAACGTTCCGGACAAGGACGTGCCCGAGGGGCTTTTGCCCGGTGCCACGATCCGCCTGCGCGTGCGGTTGATGCCGCCCCCCCCCCCCGCCGGCTGTTCCCGGCGCCTATGATTTCGCGCGTGTGGCCTGGTTCAGCGGGATCGGCGCGACGGGACGGGCGCTCGGGCGGCCCGAGATACTGTCCGGCGCAATGACAGGCGAGCCCCTCCGCGCGCGCCTCTCACGGCATATCCAGGCAAGTCTCGACGGCAGCGAGGGCGGGATCGCTGCGGCGTTGGCAACCGGAGATACGGGCGGCATCGAGGAGCCGGATCAGGAGGCGATGCGCCGATCAGGGCTGGCGCATCTCCTCTCGGTCAGTGGGCTGCACATCACCGCCGTCGTGGGGCTGACGATGATCCTCGCCAGCCGCCTTCTGGCACTCAACATGAGACTAGCGCTGACAGGCCGGGTACCGCTGGTCTCTGCGGCCACCGCGGCGGCCGCAGCGCTCGGCTATACCTGGCTGACGGGCAGCGAGGTGCCGACGATCCGTAGCTGCATCGCGGCGCTCTTGGTGCTTGCTGCGATGGCGATGGGGCGCGAGGCGTTGACGCTGCGGCTTGTGGCGACCGGCGCGCTCGTCGTTCTGCTGCTCTGGCCGGAGTCGCTCGCGAGCCCCAGTTTCCAGCTATCCTTTGCCGCCGTTACCGCGATCATCGCGCTGGCCGAGCATCCGGCGGTTCGCCGATGGTTCGCGCCGCGCGAGGAGGGGTGGGCGGGGCGCACGCTGCGCGGCGCCGGATCGTTGCTGCTGACCGGCCTCATCGTCGAGATCGTGCTGATGCCGATCGCGGTATATCATTTCCACAAGGCGGGCGTGTACGGCGCGCTCGCCAACATCATCGCTATTCCGCTGACCACCTTTGTCGTGATGCCGTTGGAGGCGCTGGCGTTGCTTTTCGACGCCATCGGCCTTGGCGCACCTTTTTGGTGGCTGGGGGGGCAGGGGCTTGGCTTGTTGTTGTGGATTGCCCGGTCGACGGCCAGCGCGCCCGGCGCGGTAGCTGCATTGCCCGCCATGCCCGCGGGAGCGTTCGGGCTGATGGTCGCCGGGGGATTGTGGCTCGCGCTGTGGCGCACCCGCTGGCGGCGGATCGGGCTGATCCCGGTTGCGATCGGCGCTTTGTGGGCACTCGCCACGCCGCCTCCGGACATCCTTGTCACCGGTGATGGTCGGCACGTCGGCGTGCGCTTGCCCGATGGTCGGGTTGCTCTGCTACGCGACAGGACGGGCGACTACACGCGCGACATGCTGGCCGAAAACGGCGGCTCCGATGTGGCACCGGTACTCCTATCGGAACACGGTATCGCGCGGTGCTCGCGCGACCTCTGCCGTATCGACTTGTCTGCCGGGGGCCGCATGTGGCGCATTCTCGCCACCCGCAGCGCCTATCTGGTGCCAGCTGGTGAGTTGATCGATGCGTGCCGCCGATCAGATATCGTGATCAGTGAACGACGCCTCCCGCGTCGCTGCACGCCGCGATGGATGCGCCTCGATCGTGAGACACTGCAGCAAACGGGCGGCGCCGCGATCTCACTCAAGACGGGGCGGATAGATACCGTCATCCGCGCTGGCGATGACCATCCGTGGATCAGCGCGACGCGGCCAGCGCCGATGCCCGCCCGTCAAAGACGTTGGCGCGCTCAGCCCGAGCCTGGAGCAATCGCGGGCAAGCAGTCCGCCGCCTCTCTACCGGAAGCGGCTGCACTGTTTCAGGAGTAGCGGCGAAGGATTCCGGCCAGCTTGCCCTGCACGCGAACCTGTGCCGGCGCATAACGCTGCGGATCATAGGAGCGGTTGGCCGGATCGAGCCGGATCATCGTGCCTTCGCGACGGAAGTATTTCAGCGTGGCCTCGCTGTCCTCGATCAGCGCGACCACGATCTCGCCATCACGCGCCACATCCTGCTTGCGGATCAGCGCGAAGTCGCCGTCGAGAATGCCGGCCTCAACCATCGAGTCACCCGCGACCTCAAGCGCGAAATGTTCGCCCGCGCCCAGCAAAGCGGCCGGCACGGGCAGGCTGGTGGAGCCTTCGATCGCTTCGATCGGGGCGCCCGCAGCGATACGGCCGTGCAGCGGCACCTCGACCACGTCGTTGGCCGGCTGAGGGAGGGCCGGAGCTGGCGCAGCCTTGCCCGCGGCGTCGCGGCTTTCCGGCACCTTTAGCACTTCGAGGGCGCGAGCGCGGTTGGGCAGGCGGCGCAGAAAGCCACGTTCCTCCAGCGCAGAGATGAGGCGGTGGACGCCCGATTTGGACTTCAGGTCCAATGCGTCCTTCATCTCTTCGAAAGAAGGGGAGACGCCAGACTCGGCCAACCGATCATTGATAAAGCAGATCAGCTCGTGCTGCTTTTTGGTGAGCATGGGTCATCTCCGCGGCGAACAGACTGGGAACCTTTAAGGAACGTAAATGGTGGCGTCAAGCGATCACGAGGATTTCTGCCGAGTCGCCGGCGCTCGCCGCGGCGGCATGCGGTTCGCGCACGACGAGACACCCGGCGCGCGCCAACGTTCGTAGCATGGAGCTGTCCTGGATCGCAGCAACGTATGCCAATCCGTCGCGCAATTCCGCGCGCAGATAATCGGTCCGTGCGCCATTGGGTGGCAACGGTTCGCCCAGGATCGCAGTGGTGGTGCGGGGGAAGGGATCGGTGGCGCCGGCCAGCTTCGCGATCAGCGGCTTAACGAAAAGGACGGCCGTCACAAAGGCCGAGACGGGATTACCCGGCAGTCCCAGCACGGCCATGTTATCGCGCCATCCCGCCATCAACGGCTTGCCGGGGCGAAGCGCGATGCGCCAGAAGTCGATGCTTGCGCCGGCCGCGATCAATGCCGGCCGCACCAGATCGTGATCGCCAACGGAGGCGCCGCCGGTCGTGACCAGCACATCGGCCCGAACATCGCGAAAGGCCCTGGTCAGCGGTTCGAGCTGGTCCGGCAGAATGCCAAGGTCGAGAATATCGACAGGCAGATCGGAGAGCAGCGCGCGAAGCAGCAGCCGGTTCGATTCCGGCAGGCGGCCAGGTGATAGCGCGCTGCCCGGTTCTGTAAGTTCGTCGCCAGTGGCCGCGATCGCGACACGTACCTTGCGTCGCACGCTCACGCTCCCGAGACCCCCGGTTGCCGCAACGGCCAGCCGTGCCGGTGTCAGCTGCTCGCCGACCTGTACCAGCGTTTCCCCCCCCTCAAAGTCCAGCCCACGGCGGCGGATGTTGGCGCCGACGCGCGCCGGCCCCTCGCCATCAAGCCACAGCGTGTCGCCGTTCCGCTTGGCTTCCTCCTGTACCATCACCGTGTCGGCGCCATCGGGAACGGCCGCGCCGGTGAAGATTCGGGTCGCTTCCCCGGCGTTCAGCGTGCCGGAGAACGGTCGTCCAGCTGCGCTTTCGCCGATGACCTGGATCGGGCCGGGCAAGTCCCCGAACGTCACCGCATATCCATCCATTGCCGACAGGTCGCTCTCCGGTTGAGTGCGGCGGGCGATTAAGGGCGCTGCCGCCCACCGGCCGATCGCGTCGATCAACGACAGAGTTTCGGTCGATACCGCAGGCACAGCGGCCAGCAGGCGCGCCTGCGCCTCAGCGACAGGAAGCAATTCGCTCATGATCAGGGAAGTGGCAGATTAGCTCCCGACACGACACCCACAATCGGTTGTGCCGCGCAGCACTGTCAGGCGGCAAAGTCGCCTGATTTTCCGCCGGTCTTCTTCAGCAGCCGAATCCCGCTGATCGTCATCCGCTTGTCGAGCGCCTTGGCCATGTCATACACGGTCAGCAGCGTGACGGAGACGGCGGTCAGCGCCTCCATCTCCACCCCGGTCCGCCCGTTTGTCGCGACCGTTCCGCGAACGCTGACGCCATCATCCTCGACTGTCAGGTCGACCGTCACCTTTGACAGAGGCAAGGGGTGGCATAGCGGGATGAGGTCGCTGGTGCGTTTCGCCGCCATGATGCCGGCGACGCGCGCGACGGCCAGGACATCGCCCTTCGCCACGGCGCCCGTGGCGATGGCGGCGCTTGCCTCCGCTGACATCGTGATGCGCCCTTCGGCCACCGCCTCACGCACCGTCTCTGTCTTGTTGCCGACGTCGACCATCCGGGCGGCGCCGTTCTCGTCGAGGTGCGTCAGGCCGCTCATTGAACCAGCGCACGGGTGGCCGCCGCCACATCCGCCTGCCGCATCAGGGATTCGCCGATCAGGAAGCAGCGCACATCATGGCCCGCCATAGCATCCAGATCGGCGCGCGTGTTCAGCCCGCTCTCCGCAACGAAGGTGCAATCGCGCGGCGCGCGGCCCACCAACTCATACGTCCGTTCGAAACTGACCGAGAAATCGCGTAGGTCGCGATTGTTCACCCCGATCAACCGCGAACGCAGCTTGAGTGCGCGCTCAAGCTCGAGTGCATCATGCACTTCGACCAGAACGTCCATCCCACGCTCGATCGCCGCCGCCTCGATTTCGGCGGCCGCCCCGTCGTCCAGCGCGGACATGATGATGAGGATGGCGTCCGCGCCGATCGCGCGCGCTTCGGCCACCTGCCAGGGATCGACCATGAAATCCTTGCGGATGACCGGCAGGTCGCACGCCGCGCGCGCAGCGATCAGGTAATCCTCGTGGCCCTGGAAATAGTCGTGATCGGTCAGCACCGACAGGCAGGTCGCGCCACCTTGCGCGTACGCGCGGGCGTGCGCGGGCGGATCAAAATCCGGTCGGATCAACCCCTTAGAGGGGCTGGCCTTCTTGATCTCGGCGATCAGCGCGTAACGCGGCAATTCCACGGGATCGGAACTGCTTGCTCCTGCCGCCGCTGAGGCGCGCGCGACACGATCAAGCGCTGCCTTGAAGCCGCGTGGCGGCGTCTGGCCACGCGCTTGTCCATCAAGGTCAGCGATCGAACGATCGCGGCGGTGCGCCGCCACTTCCTCTCGCTTGGTGGCGAGGATCCGGTCGAGAATATTCATGCCGTTGCCCGCCGTCCCGCTCATGCCCAGGCGATCCAGCGATCGAGCAGGTCGTTCGCCGCCCCACTGTCCAGCGCCTCGGCGGCTCGCTGCGCGCCGTTGGACAGCGACTCGCCGGTCAGCACCAGCGCCACCGCCGCGTTGATCAGTACTGCGTCACGATAGGCACCCCGCTCGCCCTTCAGCAGGCGACGCAGGGCATAACCGTTATGCGCCGGGTCACCGCCGCGAATGGCCGCGATCGGATGGCGACCGACCCCCGCGTCCTCGGGGACGATGCGGTCGTTCATTGTTACGTCGCCAATCGACACCGCCACCGTCGGCCCGGCGCCGGACACCTCGTCCAGTCCTTCCTCTCCCGATACGACGATTGCCGCTTCGGTGCCGAGCCGCTCCAACGCCTCGGCATAGACGGGCGCATAGTCAGGGCGAGCAATCCCGATCAGCTGGCGCGTCACATGCGCCGGGTTGGCCAGCGGGCCCATCAGGTTGAAGATCGTGCGCTTGCCGATCTGACGGCGGATCGGCGTGATCCGGCGCATCGCGGGATGATGGTTGGCCGCGAACAGGAAGCAGATGCCCAGTTCGTTCAGCGTTTCCTCCGCCAGCATGCCGGCGCGCTCCATGTCGAGGCCAAGCGCCTCCAGCGTATCGGCCGCACCAGCCTTGGACGATGCTGCGCGATTGCCGTGCTTGGCGACAGGAACGCCGCATGCGGCAACAACGAGGCTGACCGCGGTGGAGACGTTCAGCGTGTGGTGTCCGTCGCCGCCCGTGCCGCACACGTCGATCGCACCCGCCGGTGCGCTGATCGGGATCAATCGTTCGCGCAGCGCGCGGGCCGCCTCGGCGATCTCGATCGAGGTCTCGCCCCGGTCTGACAGGTCGATCAGGAAGCGTGCAATCGCGTCCTCGCTGGCGCGCCCGTCGAGAATGTCCGCGAATGCCTGCGACGCACTTTCGCGCGATAGCGGCGAACGGGGATCAGGCAGCAAGGCGATGGTGGTCATGCGTTGGTCCTTGCGCCGGCGGCGCGCGCACCCGTCAGTGCAACGAAGTTCGCGAGCAGATCATGCCCATGCTCGGTCGCGATGCTTTCGGGATGAAATTGAACGCCGTGGATCGGCAGATCGCGATGCCGCAGGCCCATCACTGATCCGTCCGCCGCATGGGCGTTGGGAATCAAGGCGTCGGGCACGTCCTCCACGACCAGCGAATGATAACGCGTGGCAGTGAAGGGCGAGGGCAGGCCGGCAAACACGCCGGTAGAATCATGGTCGATCGCGCTCGTCTTGCCGTGCATCAGCCCGCCACGCACGACGCGACCGCCGAAATGCTGCCCGATCGCCTGATGGCCGAGGCACACGCCCAGCAGTGGGCGGCGGCTCTCGGCACAGGCGGCTACCAGATCAAGGCTGATCCCCGCTTCATTTGGCGTGCACGGCCCCGGCGATACGAGGAACCCGCTCGCGTTGGACGCCAGCGCCTCCGCGGCGGTCAGCGCGTCATTCCGCTCGACTCGCACCTCCGCCCCCAATTCCATCAAATAATGGACGAGGTTCCAGGTAAAGCTGTCGTAATTGTCGATGACGAGGATCATGTTGGCTCCGACATAGCGCAACCGGGCGTCGCCGCAACGGCTGTTGCGGGCGGCGCCAGATCGCGTAATCGCAGCCACGACGTTCAGCGGGGAGAAAGCTGCTGGCGTGATCGTTGATGGACCACCCAGGAGGTCGCCTCGCATGTTCCGCTCCGTGTTTCTCGTCCCCGTCGCCGCGATGGCGCTGCTGCCATTGCCCGCATTCGCGCAGGCGCAGCCCGATGCCGCCGCCTCCTCTCAGGCGGAAAGCGGACAGCCGCCGCAGCGGATCCGCCAGGTAACGCTCACCGGCAGCGAAGCCTGTCCAACCGCGGCAGCCGACGAGATTGTCGTGTGCAGCCGGTTGGATCCGAACGATCAATTCCGCGTGCCCAAGCCGCTGCGTCGCCCGCCGGAGGTGCCGGCGCAGAATCAAAGCTGGGTCAATCGCGCCGCGACGGTTGATCGCGTCGGCCGGGTGGCCGGCGGCTTGCCCAACACGTGCTCGCCGATCGGCACTGGCGGCCAGAGCGGCTGTTCGATCCAGGCCGGCCAGGCCTGGGCCGCCGAGAAGCGCCAGCAGCGTCTGGAGGCTCAGCAGGCGACGCCGGAATCGCGTACCGACATCGAGATCGAGGACGATCCCCGCTAAGCAAATCGGCGTCATCGCGGCCGGGCTGCCGCCCGGCCGTCAGGCCGTCTCGGGGGCGCGTCTATTGCGCCGCCATCAGCCGCGCGAGATCGGTCTTCCAGAACTTTGCCCAAGTGTGGGTGCCATGCCCCTTCGTCTCCGGCGTCGCCGCGATCAGGCGGAACGTGGCGCGCGGCATTCTTTTGACGGCGGCCTCCGTAATCCCATAGCCTGATGGATTGATGAAATCGTCGGCGGAGTTGATCCACAGCACCGGCACCGTGATCTTCTCCAGTCCTGCGGACGGATCATAGGTCCGTGAGGCGTCCAGCTGATAGATGTAATCGTTGGCATCACGATTGGCGCTGTTGCGGGTAAAGGCCTGGCTCAGGAACGCCTCCGCCCCCTCGCGCGTCGGATATTGCTGTTGCAGCGCGAGCGGATTTGACCCGGCGATGATCGACAGGCTCGCTGCGGTGCCCAGGCCTTGCGCAGGCTGCGCGCTGTAATTGCCCTCCATCCACGCAGGGTCCGCCTTGATCGCGTCAATCGACAGCTTGCGCCACATTCGGTTCAATCCGGCGATCGGCACGGGCAGGCAGGCGAACGGCGCCAGCCGCTCTGCAAAGCCGGGATAGCTCTGCCCCCAGACAAAGGCGTGCATACACCCCATGGACGTGCCCAGGATGACCTTCAGCCGCGTGACCCCTAGCTTCTCCAGAATGGCCTTCTGCGCGCTCACCATGTCTCCATAGTCGTACTTCGGGAACGCCATGCGCTTGCCGTCCGACGGCTTGGAGGAGGCACCATGGCCGATGTTGTCGGGCAGGATTACATAGGTGGTGCGAAGGTCGAACGGCTGGCCGGGTGCATAGAGTTCATCGGCGAATTGCGGCGACAGGAACTGCTTGCCGGTTCCGCCGGTACCATGGAGCACCATCACCGCGTTGTTGATGGCGCCGTCCGGCCCGCGCCGCGGTGTACCGAGCGTTGTGTAATGGATCTTGAGGTCCATCGTCTCGCCCGTCCCGAAGCGAAACCCCGGCAGCGTCACATCGCCTTCCTTGGTCGGCCATCTCGTGGGTGCCGACGCCGGGTTGGCGGGGGTAGCGACCGGTTGGGTGGTTTGGGCTGCGGCGGGCGACGCGGCGGCGATCAGCAGAAGCGAAAGGAGGCGCATGGCATCTGCGTATCGGGCGGATCGCCGCTTGAGAAGCCCGGCGAAGAAAGCGGCGTCAGCGCAGCGGCGTCGCAGCGCCCGGGCCGACCACGGTGTGCCACCGGCTGACTTGCCAGCGCGTGACGAGCCCTGCGACGACATAGGGGTCGGCCGCGGCGAACGCTTCGGCCGCGGCGCGGTCGGTAAACAATAGCAGCGCGGACTCGATCGGCTCGCCAACGGCACCGCCGAGCACCAGGAAGCCCCGGTCGGCGGCCTCCCAGGCGAGCGCGAGGTGAGCGGCACGAAGCGCCCCGCGGCGTTCCAGATAATCCGCCGCCAGTTCATACCGCAGCAGGTAATGGCCATCGGCCACCCCGCCGACGCTCATTGGCCAAAACCGCCGTTGCTGGCCTGGGCAATTGCCTCGCGCGCCGCCGCGAGCAACGCGCCGGACTTCGCCTCGCACTCACGTTGCTCATAAATGGGGTCGCTATCGGCGACGATGCCCGCGCCGGCCTGCACGTGCATCATCCCGTCCTTCACCACCGCAGTGCGCAGCACGATGCACGAATCCATCGACCCGTCGGGCGAGAAATAGCCGACACCGCCGGCATAGGCGCCGCGCTTCTCATGCTCCAGTTCGGCGATGATCTGGCACGCGCGCACCTTGGGTGCGCCGCTGACCGTTCCTGCGGGAAAGCCGGCGAACAAGGCATCGATGGCGTCGCGCCTGGGATCGAGCGCGCCGACCACGTTGGACACGATGTGCATGACGTGGCTGTAGAATTCGACCGTGTAGCTGTCGGTGACCGTCACCGACCCGGCGCTGGACACGCGGCCGACATCGTTCCGGCCGAGGTCCAGCAACATCAGATGCTCGGCGCGTTCCTTGGGGTCCGCTAGCAGGCTGGTGCGGTTCGCCTCGTCCTCGCTAGCGGTCTTGCCGCGTGGCCGCGTGCCGGCGATCGGACGAATGGTCACTTCGCCATCGCGAACGCGCACCAGGATCTCGGGGCTCGATCCGGTGAGGGCGAAACCGGGAAGATCGAGGTGGTAGAGGAAGGGTGACGGATTGATCCGCCGCAATGCCCGATAAAGCTCAAAGGGCGGCAGCGCGAAGGGCGCAGTGAAACGCTGCGCCAGCACCACCTGAAAGATATCGCCAGCGACGATATACTCCTTCGCCGCGCGCACCATCTCGGCATACTGCCCCTCGGCCAGGACGGGCGAGAGCGACACCTCGCCCGCCTCGGCGCGCACGCGGGGCGGCAGCGCAGTCGCTTCCAGTCGCGCTTCGATCGTGTCCAGCCGCTCTTCGGCCTCTGCGATGATCGCGTCCGGCGTACGCTGGTCATCCGGCCATACCGGCGCCACCAGGAACAGCGCGTCCGCCAATCGGTCAAAGACGAGGATGACGGTGGGGCGAACGAACATCATGTCCGGCAGGCCCAGCGCGTCGGCTTCAGGCGTGGGCAAGTTCTCGACCAGCCCGATCGTCTCATAGCCAAAATAGCCAACGAGGCAGGCAAGCGCTTGCGGCAGTTCTTTCGGCACGTCCATCCGGCAGGACGCAACCAGATCGCGCAGCGCCGTCAGCGTCGGGGCGTCGCACGGGGCGAAGGCGTCGCGATCGGTCAACCAGTCACGATTGATCGATGCTGCATTGCCTTGCGCACGAAAGACCAGGTCGGGGGCCAGTCCCAACATGCTGTGCCGGCCGCGGATTGCGCCGCCTTCGACCGACTCCAGCAGGTAATCGCCGCGGCCCGGCTCGATCAGCTTCAATGCTGCGGCAACCGGCGTTTCCGTGTCCGCGATACGCCGCCGCGACAGCAGTGCAGGGCGACCCGCCGTCAAGGCAGTCGCCGCTGCCTCATTCCCGGAACTACGGATTGGAGCCCCCCTCGCCGGAGAGGCTCGCCTTGACCCGTGCCAGTGCCTCGGCGTTGCGCGACACCTTCATCGCCCGCTTCACTGCCTCGGTGAACTGCTGGGCATATTCCGGGCCCATCGCGCGGCCCAGATCCTGGCGCGTCGCGGCGATCACCTGCGGCGCCTTGGCGGCGTCGCCCGGCGAAATCTGGTCCACCTTGACGATCAGCCAGCCGCTACGATCGGGCGCTTCCAGCATCTTGGCGGTTCCGCCCTTCATGCTGAACAGCAGTGCCAGAACCGGATTGGGGCCACGCGGATCGGCGTTGATCTGCGAACGAGCGGCAACGACCCGGTCGGTCTTCGCACCCTTTGCTCCTGCATCGGCCAGCGCCTTGTCGAACGCCGTCCCGCCGTTGATCGCCGCCAGCGCCTTGCTTGCAGCGGCACGCGCCGCACGACGCGCGCGATCTTCCTGGAAGTCTTTGGCCACCTGATCGCGCACCTGAGTGATCGGCCGGGGCGCGGCACGAACGATCCGGTCGAGCGCGACCAGCGCGAAGCTGCCGTCCGGCGCGACCTGCACGACCTGCGGATCGTCGCCTTCTTCGGACTGGAACGCCGCCGATAGGATTGGCAGCAGGGCCGGATCAGGCTGCGCCGTCGGTGCTTCGGGGTTGCCACCCGTTGCGGTCAGCGCCGGCGTGGTCGTCGCGTTTAGTTTCTGCTCGGCGACCAGCTCGGAGAAATTGGCGTTGTCGGCGATTGCGGTTTCCAACGAATCGCGCACTCCGGTCAGTGCGTCTGCCGTCTTCTTCTTCGTCAGTTCCTCGATCAGCGTCGGCCGGGCTTCGGCCAGCGTCTTGCCGGCGACCTGCGCGACATTCTCGATCTTTCCGACCACAAATCCGATCGATCCGCGAACCGGACCGATTACGCCGTTGTTCGCTGCGGCGAAGGCGGCATTGGCGACGGCCGGCGACGTCGCACTCGCCAGCGCCTGCTTGTCCTGCTTCTCCAGGCGGCGGGGCTCCAGCCCGGCTGCCCGTGCCGCATCGGCGACCGGGGTGCCGCCGCGGATCTTGGCAGCCAGCGCATTGGCGGCATTCTGATCCAGCACCGTTACCAGCGACACCGTGCGGGTCTCGCGCGATGCCCAGCGCGCCTTGTCGCCATTGTAGGCCGCGGCGATTTCAGCATCGGTTGGGGTGCCGCGCGCCTTGACGAACTCGGGCGTCACCATGGCGTAGCGCACGATCCGCCGCTCCGGCAGCGAATAACGGGCGGTGTTGCGCTTGTACCAATCCTGCAGCTGCGCGTCGGTCGGGGCAGCCCCGGTCGGCATGGCGGAGGCGGGGATCAACGCAACCTGGCCGGCGCGCCGCTCCAGCAGCAGCGATGCGTAGGGCAACGCGAGTGACTGCGGCACCTGCGTGGCGCCGATCTGCGGACGCATCAGGAACTGCACCATCGTCTCCCGCGCAATGTCTTCCTGCACCTGCGCATCGGTCAGCCGATTGCGGGCCAGCACCTGCTCATACACCGCCTGGTCGAACTTGCCGGTCGGGCCCTGCAGGCCCGGGATGTTGCGCAATTCGCTGCCCACCAGCGCCTTGCTGACCACCATGCCCTGATCATGGCCGAACGCCTGCAGCGCGAGGCCGTTCAGCATCCGGTCGAGGATGGCTTCGACGCCGCCCTCGGCGACCAGCTGGCCCATTTCCAGGCCAGGGTTGCGCTGCTGCGCGCCACGCAATTCGTCCTGCACGCGGCGGGTCAGTTCGGTCTCGCTGACACTCTCGCCGCCAACCTTGGCGACGGTAGCGCCCGATGCCCCGCCGGTCTGAAGACCGGTGATGTCACCCAGTGCGAACGCGATCGCGATCAGGCCGAGAACGCCCATGGTAACGATCACGCCTACGCGCGAATTGATGATACGACGAAAGAACCCGAGCATGCAGCGCCAATCCGTTGAACGATGCTCGCTTTAGGGGGCCGCCTTCGTTACCGCAACGGCACAACCAAGCGGGGAGAGATCATGCGGCGCAAGTTGGTAGCCGGTAACTGGAAGATGAACGGCAGCCTTGAGGCTTTGGCCGAACTCGACGCGATCAATCAGGAAACCGGCGGCGCGGTCGATGTCGCTATCGCTGTTCCGGCGACACTCATCCATCCCGCCGCAGCACGCGCGCGGTTCGCGATCGGGGCGGAGGACGTGCACGGCGCGGATAGTGGCGCTCACACCGGCTGCGTTTCGGCGCCGATGGTGAAGGAGGCTGGCGCTACCTTCTCCATCGTCGGCCATTCGGAACGGCGGCAGGGCCAGCACGAAACCGATGCGGATGTGAAAGCCAAGGCGGAGGCGCTCCGGCGCCACGGCCTCGATGCCATCCTGTGCGTCGGTGAAACCCTGGAACAGCGCGAAGCAGGCAAGGCGGAAGAGGTAGTCACCGCTCAAGTACGCGCCTCGCTGCCCGACGGGGCGTCGGGCCACTGGCTGTCGATCGCCTATGAACCGATCTGGGCAATCGGTACGGGTAAGGTCGCCACCATCGCCGATGTCGAGGCGATGCATGCGTCGATCCGGGCAGCACTGGTCGCAGCGCTCGGTACCGAGGAGGCAGCGGGCATCCGCCTGCTGTACGGTGGCTCGGTGACGGCGGACAACGCCGCCGGCCTCCTGCACGCGGCCGAAGTGGACGGGGCGCTGGTGGGCGGTGCCAGCCTTACCGCGGCGAAGTTCGTTCCGATCATCAAGGCGGCAGGCTGAACGACGCTGGCGTCGCGCCCTGCGCACGACGCCAGGTTGCCGATGCTGCGGTGTCGGTCAGCCGTAGCGTTTGCGCAGCACACCCCAGGCGGCTGCGAGGCCCAGCGCCGCGCCGCCCTTGGGCCGTCCGGGCTTCGCCGCCGGGCGCCACGCGAAGGTGTCGACATGCGCCCAGGCGATGTCCTTCGGGACGAACCGTCGCAGGAACAGCGCGGCGGTAACCGCGCCAGCGAAGCCGCCGTCGGGCGCATTGACCATGTCCGCCACGTCAGACTTCAACATGTCGTCATACCCATCCCACAGCGGCAGCCGCCACAAGGGATCATGGGCGGCGGTGCCGGCGGCGAGGAAGTCGGCGGCCAGATCCTCGTCATTGGTGAACAGCGGCGGCAAATCGGGGCCAAGCGCGATGCGCGCCGCGCCGGTCAGCGTGGCATAATCCAGGATCAGTTCGGGCCGCTCCTCTGCCGCCCGCGTCAGCGTGTCGCCCAGGATCAGCCGGCCCTCGGCGTCGGTGTTGGTATTCTCCACCGTCAGCCCAGCGCGGCTCCGCAGCACGTCGCCGGGGCGGAAGGCGCTGCCCGAGATGGCATTTTCCACCGCCGGCACGAGCAGATGGAGCCGCACCTTCAGCTTGGCTCCCATGATCAGGCCGGCGAGGGCGATCATGTGCGCTGCCCCGCCCATGTCCTTTTTCATCAGCCGCATGCCACCCGACGTCTTGATGTCGAGCCCGCCCGAATCGAAGCAGACGCCCTTGCCGACCAGCGCGATGCGCGGATCGGCTGGGTCACCCCATTCCAGTTCGATCAACCGCGGTGCGCGCTCCTTGCTCGCCGCCTGGCCGACCGCGTGGATCATCGGATATTCGATCGCCAGCGCGTCGCCACGCGTCACGCGCACCGTTGCGGCGTGCGTCTTGGCCAATGCATCGATCTGCGCCTCGAGTTCGGCCGGGCCTAGGTCGGACGCGCCGGTGTCGACCAGATCGCGGACCAGCGCGGTCGCCGCGGCAAGCCGCACCGTCTCCTCGATCCGCCCGGGCTCGCCGGTCAACAGCACCCGCGCGCCTTGCGGATCTGCGCGCCGGTAGCGCGTGAAGCGATGCTGCGCGAGGCACCAACCCAGCATCGCCGCGCCTGGCTCTCCCTCCGCCAGCCGATAGGTCCCCTCGGGAAGCCCATCACCCAGCGACGCGATCCGCCAGGGTGAGGTCACATCCTCGTTGCACACCAGCAGCATCGCCCAATCATCGGCCGCGTCTCCGGGAAGAATCGCCCGGTTGCCCGGGTTACCAATCACCTTGTTGGCTGCAACCGCGGCGCGGGTACGCGCCGGTTGCCCCGCCAGCCATTCCTCGAACCGGTCGGGATGGACGACGTGGATGGTGCGCGCGGGTTGGCCCCGGTCGGCGGCGAGAAGGCTGGAAAAGTCGGTCATGGGGCAAGCAAAGCAGGACTTTCCCGTCGGCGCAACGCGCGGTTCCCTTGGGTCCCGCGGCACCCTACATCGCGCGCATGACCACTCACTCGACTCGCATGCTTATCCTGGGTTCCGGCCCCGCCGGCCTTTCGGCCGCCATCTATGGTGCCCGTGCCGGGATGAAGCCGATCCTTGTCCAGGGCATCCAGCCCGGCGGCCAGCTGATGACCACCACCGACGTGGAAAATTACCCCGGTTTCGCCGAGGTGATCCAGGGCCCGTGGCTGATGGAGCAGATGCAAAAGCAGGCCGAGCATGTCGGCACGACGTTGGTGTGGGACACGGTGGTGTCGGTCGATCTGTCGCGCCGCCCGTTCCGCCTCATCGGCGACAGCGGCGATATCTATGAGGGCGACGTTCTCGTCATCGCCACCGGTGCGCAGGCCAAGTGGCTCGGCCTCGCGAGCGAGGAAGCGATGAAGGGCAAGGGCGTTTCCGCCTGCGCGACCTGCGACGGCTTCTTCTATCGCGGCAAGAAGGTCGCGGTGATCGGCGGCGGCAATACCGCGGTTGAGGAGGCGCTCTACCTCACCAACCATTCCGACGACGTGACGCTGATCCACCGCCGCGATTCGCTACGCGCGGAGCGCATCCTGCAGGAGCGGCTGTTCGCCCATCCCAAGGTGAAGGTGCTGTGGAACAAGGAAGTGCGCGAGTTCGTCGACGGCGGCGGCAATGCCGGCCTCGTCGCGCTCGATCTTGTCGACACGGTGACGGGCGAGCATAGCCGTCTCGATGTCGAGGGCGGTTTCGTCGCGATCGGCCACCACCCGGCGACCGAGTTGTTCCGCGGCCATCTCGAGCTGGACGAGGATCATTACATCAAGGTCGATACCGGGTCGACGCGCACAAGCGTGCCTGGCGTGTTCGCCTGCGGCGACGTGATGGACAAGACCTATCGCCAGGCGATCACCGCGGCAGGCACCGGCTGCATGGCCGCGCTCGACGCCGAGCGCTTCCTTGCCGAGGCCGAATTTGAGAAAATGGCCGAAGCCGCAGAGTAAAAGCCCCGAAAAACGGCATGCCGGGCTTGTCCCGGCATCCACCCTGCCGCACTCTCGGCACGCGTCGAGGACGCGATAAAAAGTGGATGCCGGGCAATGCCGGTATGACCGTATTTGGGGGATTGCATGAAGTTACGCATCGCGCTGGCGCTTGGCGCCGCGCTCGTTGCCGCGCCGCTGACCGCGCAGGAAAAGCCGAACAGCAAGGCGGAACAGGCCGCCGACGACACCAGCATCCCGCCGCCCGCCGTTTCTGTCACGCGGCATTCAGGCACCTTTGGCGGCACGCGCATCAACTATCGTGCAATCGCCGGCGAAACCTATCTGAAGGACAAGGCGGGCAAGCCGCTCGCCGCGATCACCTCCTACAGCTACATCAAGGAAGGCCCGGTCGATCCCAAGCGCCCGGTGACGTTCCTGTGGAACGGCGGACCCGGTTCTGGCTCGCTGTGGCTGCACATGGGCGCCTTCGGGCCGAAGCGTGTAGTGCTTCCGTCGGACGCGCGCGACGATGGCGCGCCGCCTTATCCGATCGTCGATAATGTCGATTCGCTGCTCGACGTGACGGACATCGTCTTCATCGATCCGGTCGGCACCGGCTTCAGCCGCGCGCTCGGGAAGACTGATCCCAAGGATTATTGGGGCGTGACGAAGGACGCCAAGTCGATGGCGGACTTCATCCGGCTCTGGCTGAACGAGCACGGCAGGTGGAACGCGCCCAAGTTCATCGGCGGGGAAAGCTATGGCACCACCCGCTCTGCGGCGGTGATCAACGAGCTGGAGGGCACCTACACCGACGTGGCGGTGAACGGCATCCTGCTGATTTCCTCGATCCTGGATTTCAGCGTCGCGGCTGATTCGCCCGGCAACGAACTTGGCTATGTCACCAACCTGCCGTCGATGGCGGCGACCGCCTGGTACCATAACAAGGTCGCCAATCGTCCCGCGACGGTCGAGGAATTCATCGCCGAGGCAAAGGCGTTCGCGATCGGCCCCTATGCCGCCGCGCTGCTGAAGGGCAATTCGCTCGGTGCCGAGGAGCGACAGCAGATCCTGCCGCAGCTGTCGCGCTACACCGGCGTGTCGCAGGATTACCTCGCCCGCGCTGACCTTCGCCTCTCGCCCCGCCGCTTCTACAAGGAACTGCTGCGCGATCGCGGCCAGACAATCGGCCGGCTCGACACGCGCTACGTCGGAAAGGATTATGACGACGCCGGCGAAACACCCGACAATGATCCCAGCTTCTATGCCATCGACGGCGCCTACACCGCCGCAATGAACGCGTATTCGCGTGAGACGCTGAAATACTCGCCCGACGTGACGTATGTCTCGATTGGCGGCGTGCGCGATTGGGACTGGAAGATCGGCGGCCCGCGCGGCGGGGAGGGCTATCTCAATGTCGCGCCCTATATCGGCAAGGCGCTGCGCGAGAACAGCGGCCTGCGCGTCTTCGTCGGCCAAGGCTATTATGATTTCGCGACGCCCTTCTTCGGCGCGGAATACTCACTCAATCGCACCGGCATCCCCAATGACGGGCGCATCAGCTGGCATTGGTACAATGCGGGGCACATGATGTACGTTCGCGATGAGGATTTGCGGAAGCTGTCAAACGACATCCGCGCCTTTATTCGGGCGCGTTGAGAACCTGCCGGATCGCCGTTTCCAGCGCTTCTGCATCGCCGGTGCGCGCGAAGCTGTGTGATCCGGTCTCGACGGTGACGGTGCGCGGGGAAATCCCCGCGCGCCGTGCCGCATCGGCATAGGCAATGGCGGTGCCGTCCTCCTGCGCAAGGACGATGGTCGCTTCGGCGCTCCATTGCGCGATTGATGCGATGGTATGGGCGGTCAATCCGTCGTCGCCCGCGGGCGCGGCGATGCTGCGCAGGCCGCGCAGCAGCTTCGGCAGCGACAGGCCTCGGCGCATGATCCCCACCCACGCCGCCGGATCGCGCAATCGCGCGGCGTAATGTGCGCGGATCGCTGCGGGCGGGGGCAGCGCGTCGGTGGGCTCCACTGCCCATGGATTGGCGAGAACCACCGAATCGCAGCCGGCTTCTCGGCCCCACCAGGCAAGCGCGGTCGCGCCATCACAATTCCCGAAGCCGACCAGGTGCGTGACGTGGGGTGCCTGCGCGCGGAAGGCTGCGGCCGCCGCCAGCAGGTCCTCGCGTGCGCCGCGAAAGCCCGTGTTGCTGCCGGATGAGTCGCCGACGCCGCGCCGGTCGAAGCGAAACACGGGAGTGCCACGTCCGGCCAGCCGCGCGGCAAGCAGCGCCATGCCGCGATGAGCACCGGCCCGTACCTCGTTGCCACCCGTCACGATCAGCAGCCCGGTGCTCCCCGATCCCTCATCCAGCGTGCCGACCAGTATCTCGCCTTCGCACGGGAAGGTCAGCAGCCGCCGCGTCACGTGTCGCCCCCCGCAAGCCAGGCGACGATATCCTCCGCGATCAGCGTCTGAAGTGGGTGATCGATCGTCGGCTCGGCAGCCCGCCACAGTGGGGCGCCCGGCAGCTTGCGATCCGCGACCTTGGGGTCGCTGTCCAGCCGAACGACCCGCAATGCGCCGGCCGTGGTCGGCTGTGCGCCGGCCAGTTGTGCCATCATCGCCGCCGAAATTGCATTGCCGCCCGCATCATCGCCGCCGCCGGCGCGCTGCAGCCGCCCAAGTTCGCGAACCACGCTGTCGCCGGTTTGTGGCGCCAGATACCAGCGGCTCGCCACCTCCGCCTCCGCGTCGACCAGCGCGCCGGCGCGCCAGCCAATACTGTGAACTGGGCCGGCGACGCTCGCGCAGGCAGCGGCAAAGGCACCCCGCCACGCCGCCAGCGTGGCATCGCTTGTGGCAAGCAGGCTTTCGTTCGTGCCGGGAAGGTCAGGCAGGATCGAGCCGATTCCCCGCACCGCCAATTGTCGAAGCACGTCGACCATCGCCGCACGCGTTCGATTGGCTTCCTCGAAGAAGGGCAGGGCCGCCACCATCGTGGGGCCGTGAGGCGGCCCGAAGCGGAGCATCGCCTCGCGTCCGCCCGGCCAGTCGTAATGTTCGATCGTCAGGCCGGGCACTCCGGCCATCGTCTCAGGCCCCCCGAGTCACACGAGCGCCTTAGAGGCGGCAAAGGTGGTTAGCGCGCCAAAGGTTTCCAGCATCTCGCCATCAACCTCGTCATCGTCGATCACGATGCCAAGCCGATCCTCAATCTCGGTCAGCACGCCGGCCACGGCCATCGAATCGAGTTCCGGCAAGGCGCCGAACAACGGGGTGGTGTCATTGAACCCCGCAACCTGTTCGTCGGACAGAGCGAGCACGTCCTTTAGTATCGCACGCAACGCCGCGTCGACTTCGGGCTTGCCTTCAGGAATCACCTGCGTCCCCTCAAATTTGTTGCACCGCCGTTAAGCCGGGGGGATGAATTCCGCAACTTTCCGGGGCAAGGGTAGCGTGATGGTGCCGCTCGATCCCGTTCCGCAGCCGATCGACCACGTTCTCGCTGGTGCAGCAGATGCGCCGGCGCTGGTCGATCGCGCGGGCGCGCTCAGTTATGCCCAGGTGGAAGACCGCGTGGCCCGGCTCGCCGGCTGGCTGTCGGCGCAGGGCCTTGCACCGGGCGACCGAGTCGCGACCTGGCTGCCCAAGACGCGGGAGGCGTGCCTGATGCCGCTCGCCGCGCCGCGCGCCGGGCTGGTTCATGTGCCGATCAACCCGCTGCTCAAGCGTGCGCAGGTCGCCCACATCCTTGCCGACAGCGGCGCTCGGTTGCTGCTGACGCAACCGGCGCGTGCCGCAACGCTCGATCCCGCGGACACACAGGGCGTTATCGTTCACGTCGAGGCCGGCGAAGGCACCCCTATGCCCCGCTCCGGGGCCGATCCTGATGCGTTAGCGGCCATTCTTTACACGTCCGGCTCAACCGGTAGGCCAAAGGGTGTGATGCTCAGTCACGCCAACCTGTGGCTCGGCGCCAACAGCGTGGCCCACTACCTTCGCCTCGCCCCCGACGATGTGGTGCTCGGCGTCCTGCCGCTCAGCTTCGATTATGGGCAGAACCAGTTGTTCTCCACCTGGGCAGCCGGGGCAGCCGTTGCGCCGCTCGATTATCTGACCGCGCGCGACGTGGTGAAGGCGGTCGAGCGGGTGGGCGCCACCACGCTCGCAGGGGTGCCGCCCTTGTGGGTCCAGGTTCTCGAGGCGGACTGGCCGGTCGAGACGGCTGCCCGCCTGCGCCGGCTGACCAATTCCGGCGGCGCTTTGACCCCGCGGCTGGTTCGCGGCCTCCGCGGGCGTTTCCCGCACGCGGATCTCTATCCCATGTACGGGCTGACCGAGGCGTTCCGCTCCACCTTCCTCGACCCCACACTTGTCGATGCCCACCCGGAGGCGATCGGCGCCGCCATTCCGCATGCCGAGGTAATGATCGTTCGCCCCGACGGCAGCGAGGCTCCGGCGGCAGAGCCCGGCGAACTGGTCCATGCCGGCCCGCTGGTAGCGCACGGCTATTGGCGCGATCACCAGCGTACCGCATTACGCTTCCGGCCCGCACCGGCCTTCTCGCGCTACGGTGGTATCGCAGTGTGGTCGGGGGACACCGCGATGCGGGGCGAGGATGGCTTGCTTCGTTTCGTCGGCCGGGATGACGAGATGATCAAGTCGGCCGGCAACCGGATCAGTCCTGGCGAAGTGGAGGAAGCGGTCGTGGCCGGCGGCGAAGCGGCGGAGGCCGTGGCAATCGGCGTCCCGGATGCGCGGCTTGGCCAAGCGATCCTGGTCGTCGCCCGCGGTGATGCGGCCAACGAGCCAGCGCTGCGTGATCGTCTGCGGCGCGACTTGCCTAATTTCATGCAGCCAACCCATTTCGAATGGCGCGACGAATTGCCACGCAATGCGAATGGCAAGCTGGACCGCGCGGGCCTGCGTGCAGCAATGCTGGCACGACAAGGGCAGGGCGCGGCTGACGAGGACAAAGCATGAGCAAGCCGTTCGGACCGCTGCCGCCGGAGTTTGCCGCGCAGGCGGGCGATCTCATGATCGGTGGGCGCGCCGCATCGGAGTGGGTGGCTGATCACGGCTCCCCCATCTTCGTCTATGATCCTGCAATTGTCGCGAGCCGGGTCGCTGCGTTTCGTTCTGCCTTCCCCGCCGTGGACCTGCATTACGCGATCAAGGCGAACCCACATCCTGCGATGCTCGCGGCCATCGCACCCTTGGTCGATGGTCTGGACGTCGCCTCTGCCGGCGAACTGCACAAGGCGCTCGGCGCCAAACCCGACAGCACGATCAGCTTTGCCGGGCCAGGTAAGCGCAACGATGAGCTGGAGGCTGCGATCGTTGCCGGGGCGACGCTAAACGTCGAATCGGAAGGGGAGGCCGCGCGCGCGCTGGCGATTGGCGAGCGGCTGGGCAGGGCACCGCGCCTCGCTGTGCGCGTCAATCCCGACATCGAACTCAAAGGATCCGGGATGAAGATGGGCGGCCGTCCGTCGCCCTTTGGCGTCGATGCGGAACGCGTCGCCGCATTGGTGCGCACGATCGTCGCGGGCGGGGCCGACTGGCGCGGATTCCACATCTTTGCTGGGAGCCAGGCGCTCGACAGCCAAGCGCTGATCGAAACCCAGGCAGCGACGCTCGCGCTTGCCGAGCGGCTCAGCGACGAAGCAGGTCACATGCCGCCGCTGGTGAATCTGGGCGGCGGCTTCGGCATTCCGCACTTCGCCGGCGACACGCCGATCGATCTGAAGGCGATCGGCGACGCCTTGGGCGATGCACTTGAGCATACCCGCCTGCAATCGCGCTATGCGATCGAACTGGGGCGATGGCTGGTGGGGGAAAGCGGCGTCTATCTGTCGCGAGTGGTCGACCGCAAGGAAAGCCGCGGGGAAACCTTCCTTGTGGTTGATGGTGGGCTTCATCACCAACTCGCGGCCAGCGGCAATTTTGGCACGGTCGTCCGGCGCAACTATCCCGTCGCCGTGGCGCACCGCATGGGTGAGGCGGGGGGCGAGGAAGTGTCAGTGGTCGGCTGCCTGTGCACGCCGCTCGACCGCCTGGCGGACAAGGTGCTGCTTCCGCCTGCCGATGTCGGCGATACGATCGCCATCTTTATTGCCGGTGCCTATGGCGCGACCGCCAGCCCGAGTCTATTTCTGGGACACCCGCCAGCGGTAGAGTGTGTCGCCACGCGACCCTAAACGCTATCTTCACCTCTTACTTACATAGTTGACCGTGAGCGATGCTGGTCGGGAGCCATGTTTTCCGTAGCCGGCTGCGTGCGCCCGACGGAGGTTTTTCGATGCGTGTTTCGCGTGGGTTGAGTTTTCTGCCACCGGCTTTGCTGGCCACCACCATGTTGGCAGGCTGTGCGACCACGGGCAGCACCCGGCCGGAACTGCCGCCGGCCGCCTTTGTCGCCAGCAAGGAGCAGCCGGGTGAGGAATATATCATCGGCCCGCTCGACTCCCTCCAGATCTTCGTTTGGCGCAATCCGGAATTGTCGGCGAAGGTCCAGGTGCGCCCCGATGGCCGCATAACGACCCCGTTGGTCAATGACATGCCGGCCGTGGGGAAGACTCCGGCGATGCTCGCCGACGACATGAAGCTTGCGCTTGCGGAATACATCAAGGACCCGATCGTCAGCGTCATCGTCGACAGCTTCTCGGGCACTTACAGTCAGCAGGTCCGCATCGTCGGCGCCACGGAAAAGCCGGCAGCGCTACCCTATCGCGCCAATATGACGCTGCTCGACGCGATGATCGCGGTCGGGGGGCTGAACGAATATGCTGCGGGCAATCGCGCGCGCCTGATCCGCTACGACCGCGCGACTGGGAAGCAGAAGGAGTACAAGCTCAGCATCAACCGGCTGCTGAAGAACGGCGATTCGTCCGCCAACGTCAGGCTGGAACCGGGTGACGTGATTATCATCCCCGAGAGCATGTTCTAAGAAGGACGATCGGTGACCGGGCTTTACGAAGAGATCAGGATCGCTGGCCATGCGATCTGGACGCGGCGCTGGCTGGCGCTGGCGATCGCCTGGGGCATCTGCATCCTGGGCTGGCTCGCCGTCAGCCAGATCCCCAGCCGCTACGAAAGCCACGCGCGCGTCTTCGTACAGATGCGCTCGATCCTCCCCGCGAGTGCCGATCCCGGCGCGATGGGCGATCAGCAGCGTGATATTGACACGGTTCGCCAGACGCTGACCTCGTCGGTCAACCTGCAAAAGGTCGTTCGTGGCACCGATCTGGCAAAGACGGTGTCGTCGGATCGCGACATTGCCGATCGCGCTGCCGGTCTGCAGAACGCGATCAAGATCACGGCGCAGCAAGACAATCTGTTCGAGATCGTATCCTCCGCCGCATCGCCGAAGCTGGCCACCGCTATCACCCAGAAGCTGATCGACATCTTTGTCGAGACGAACCTGTCCGACGATCGTCAGCAGAGCAGCCAGACGCTGCAGTTCCTTGAAGGGCAGCTCGAGACGCTCGGCGGAAAGCTGCAGGATGCCGAGGCCAAGCGTGCTGACTTCCAGAACCGCTATCTCGGGTCGCTGCCGGGCACCGGGTCGGTCAGCGATCGCATCGGCGCGGCACGTGCGCAGCTGAGCCAGGTCGACGGCGATCTCGCGGCTGCCTCCACCAGTCTCGCGGCACTTCAGGGCCAGTTGGCCGGCACGCCCGCCAGCATCGCGGGGAGCAGCGGCACGGCGCCGGGTGTCGGACCGGCCCGCGCACGGGTTGCGGCGATCCAGGGCCAGCTCGCCGATGCGCGCGGCCGCGGCTATACCGATAATCACCCGGATGTGGTGGCGTTGAAGGCGCAACTCGGCCAGGCACAGGCCGCCGCGCGTAGCGAGCCAGCCGGCGCCGCCGCAGGCGGCGGGGTTCCCAATCCGGCGTATCTTTCACTCCAGTCGATGCTTGCTGATCGCCAGGCCAATGTCGCGGCACTGCGCATACGCCGCCAGCAGTTGCAAGGGGATCTCGACACGCTGAACGCGAAGTTGACCGAGGATCCTGAGGTCGCCGCGCAGCAGGGTGAGATCGAACGCAACTATACCGTGCTGAAGGACCAGTACGATCGCCTGCTCGCCCAACGCGAACAGGTGAGCCTGCGCAGCCAGGCGCAGACGCAAACCGACGCAGTCAAATTCTCGGTCATCGATCCGCCCACGCAGCCGCGCGCGCCGTCGGCACCGAACCGGGTTCTTCTGCTCACCGGAGTGCTGATCGTTGGCACCCTCGGCGGGATCGGCGGCGCCTTTGCCATGTCGCGTGTCCAGGCGACCTTCCCGACCGCGCAGCGACTGGAAAAGGCCTCGGGCATGCCGGTGATCGGCTCGATTGGCGAGATGTTGACCCGTCAACAGGCCGAATTGCGCCGCAAGCGGCTGAAGCTGTTTGCCGGCGGCGCGGCCGCGCTCGGCGTCAGTTATGTGGCGCTTCTTGGCGTTGAAATGCTCCAGCGGGGATTAGCGGCATGAGCAACGTCAGAAAGCGCGAAGAGTCGCTGATCGAGCGCGCGGCGCAGGTCTATGACTTTGGGGCTCATTTGCGCCGGCGCGATGCGTCGCCGCCGGCTGAACCGGCCGCCTCGTCCGCGAGGGGCGCTGCGGCGCCCGCCGTTGCCGAAGCCCCACTCCCGCTCGAATCGTCCTTCGCCGACACGACGCTTCTTCACGAAGTGGGTGAAGCTTCAGGCGGCGGGCAGGAGGCGGTAGATCAGGAGCCGCTCGACCTGACCTTTGATCTTCTCGCCGCCGCGCCGCCGGCCCCGGAGGGGGCGGAGACACTCTCCCCGATGGCCGCCGCGACGCTGATGGCGATCCCCCCGGAGCTGCGCGCTGGCGCCGAAGAAGACGATTCGCCGATCCTGTATGACGACGGCATCGCGCGGATCGACCGTGCAATGCTGGCGGAAAAGGGCATGCTCGTTCCAGGTGCGCCGATTGGTGCCCTGGCGGAGGAGTTCCGCCTGGTGAAGCGGCAGCTGCTTCTCAATGCCCGAGCGATCGGGAAGGGGCCTCTTGGTGAGCGCTCGCGCACCATTCTGGTCGGCTCGGGCAAGCCGGGTGACGGCAAGACCTTCTGCGCCATCAATCTTGCAATCAGCCTCGCCGCCGAACGGGACGTAGAGGTGCTGTTGGTCGACAGCGACTTTGCCAAGCCCGACATCATGGCCTCGCTGGGCCTCAGCGATTCCACCGGGCTGCTCGACATCCTCGCCGACGAGACGCTCGATCCGGAGGCGTTTGTCGTGCCGACTGACGTGCCACAGCTGTCGCTGCTGCCAGCGGGCAAGCGCAGCCATTCGGATACGGAATTGCTCGCCAGCGCTCGCACCGGCGAGGTTATCGATAAGTTGCTGGCCAATGATCCGCGCCGGATCATTGTGTTCGACACGCCGCCCACGTTGGCCGCGTCGCCGGCCTCGGTGCTTGCGCTTTTGGTCGGCCAGGTGATGTTGGTAGTGCGCGCCGATCGGACGACGGAAGCGGACGTTCGCGAGTCAGTCGCGCTGCTGGACGGCTGCGATCAGATCAGCCTGGTGTTGAATTCGCGCTCTTACGAGCCGGGGGGCGGCCGCTTCGGAAGCTATTATGGCCAGCAGGGATAACGGCGTGAGGATGCGGCGCCACTTTGGCTGCGGGGTCGCGATGGCGGCTCTGGTAGCGTCTGGCGCTGCGGAAGCCCGCTCGCGCTACGTGCGGCCGTATGTCGAACTGACTCAGGTGGTCGCGGCCGATCTAACCAACGACGAAGTGTTGACCTATTCTCAGGTCGCGGTCGGCGTTGATGCCGGCCTCTCGGGGCGCAATGCCGAAGGCCAGGTAAGCTACCGCTACGAACGCCGCATCCAGTGGAACGATCGCTACGCTGACGATGGCGTGCACACCGGTCTCGCGCGCGCGTCCGTCACGGTCGCGCCGGGCTTGGCGCTTGAGGGTGGAGCGATCGCCACGCGCGCGCGCAGCGACATTCGCGGCGCAGCGCCCGGCACGTTCGTCGGGCAGGTCGATAATCTGACGCAGGTGTACTCATTGTACGCCGGGCCCAGCGTGACCACCCAAGCGGGTCCGGTGCGGATCGCGGCTTCGGCTTTCGCGGGCTACACGAAGGTGGAGGTGCCTAACGCGACCGGCCTGGCGCCAGGGCAGCAGCGCCTGGATTACTATGACGATTCGAAGAATGTCATCGCTCAGGCATCTGCGGGGGTGGCCGCCGGCGCAGTTCTGCCCGTCGGCGTCTCCGTCAGTGGCGCGTATGAACGGGAAGAGGCCGGCCAGCTAGGCCAGAAGTACGAAGGGTATTTTGCGCGCGCGGACGTGACGTTGCCCGTCAGCCGCACCGCCGCCCTGCGTGCCGGCGCCGGTTATGAAAAGATCAAGGCAACCCAGCGCGACGCGCTGGTGGATGCAGCGGGCAACCCCGTTCTCGATGCTAACGGTCGCTTCGTCACCAATCCCGGATCGCCCGAGCGGATCGCGTACAATACAGATGGGCTGATCTACGACGCTGGCGTGATCTGGCGCCCCAGCCCGCGGTTCGAACTTCAGGCGAACGCCGGCTACCGCTACGGTGGGGAAACCTATTTTGGGTCGCTTAACTGGAACATGGCACGCGATACCGGGCTTCAGGTCGTGCTGTACGACGGCATCGGTACTTTCGGTCGCCAGTTGCGCAACGGCCTGCGTGATCTGCCCACCGCCTTTCAGGGATCCGCGAACCCCTTTGGCCAGCAGTTCAACGGCTGCATCTTCGGCAGTAATCCTGGCGGCGCCGGTGGTGGCGCCGGGGACTGTTTGAACGATGTGTTCCAGTCCATTTCGACCGCCAGCTATCGCGCCAGGGGAGTGGATGGCGTGATTTCCACGCGTCAGGGCCGCACCGCTTACGGCTTTGGCGCTGGCTATTCCAATCGGCGCCTCAACGTGCCGCAACTTGCGCCGGGAACGGTCGCCTACGGCATCACCGACGAAAGCTACTACGCCCAGCTTTTCTGGTCGCGAGCACTCAGCCGCGTGTCACAGGTCGATGCCAATCTGTTCGCCAATTACTATGAAAGCGGGCTGCCGGGCGCCGACGGCGTGTTCAATCTAGGCGCCACCGGCACCTACAGCCACCAGTTCGGGCGGCTCGGTACGGTGGCCTCGCTGGGCGTTTACACCTTCGACCAGGAACGCTTTGAAAGCCAATGGTCGGCACAGGCGCTGCTCGGCGCGCGTTATACCTTCTGAGGAAGCTTGGTATGTACGAGGATCATTTCGGCCTGACCGAACGCCCGTTTCAGCTGACGCCAGACCCGCGGTACTGGTTCGATTCGGCAACCCACAAGAAGGCGATGGCGTATCTTGGCTACGGTTTGGCGCAGGGTGAGGGCTTCATTGTCATCACTGGCGACATCGGCGCCGGCAAGACGACGCTCGTTGGCCATGTCACGGAACAGATCGATCCAGCGAACCTGACTGTCATCACCATCGTGTCGACCGCAATTGAGGCGGACGACCTCCTGCGTGTCGTCGCGACGGGGCTCGATATCGACCCTGTCGGTCGCTCAAAGGCGGAATTGCTGACGGTGATCGAACGCGGGCTTCATGCCGTCGCTCGCACTGGCCGACGTACGCTGTTGATCGTCGATGAGGCGCAGGCGTTGCCGGTATCGGCGCTGGAGGAGCTTCGCATGCTCTCCAATTTCCAGGCCGGCAATCGCGCGCTGCTCCAGATCTTCCTTCTGGGCCAGCCAGAGTTTCGCGAGCGGCTGAACGGCTCCGATCGACTCGAGCAGCTGCGCCAGCGTGTGATTGCCATCCATCATCTCGATCCGATGGAGCCGGAGGAGGTCGCCGATTACGTCGCGCATCGCCTGCGCATCGCGGGGTGGAAGGGGACGCCTGACTTCGCCGACAACGTCTTCCAGGTGCTTCACCGTGCCACCGGGGGTGTGCCGCGGCGGTTGAACCAGCTGATGGGGCGCGTCCTGCTGCACGCTGCGATTACGGAGGCGACGGTCATCGACGCTGCGCTCGTGAACACCGTGCGTGCCGATGCTGCCAAGGATTTGCCGAGCGCAGCGCGGGTGACGCCGGCCGTGCGCGCCGTGCCGGACCCCGTCCGGTCCGCTCCGGTCGGGTCTGCGCCAGCGGACGCCGGCGCCGACGTCGAATTGCGCCAGCGCATCGCCATGCTGGAGGCGCGGGTCGAGGAACAGGACGCTGCCTTGCGGCGCATCCTGACGCTGCTCGTGGATTGGGTGGAGAGCGATGCGCCGGCCCCGCGCGGCGGCCTGGAGGCGGTGCGCGGCGCGGCTGCATGACATGACGATTCTCAATGGCATGTCGGTCGACGTGGAGGAATGGTTTCAGGTCGGCGCCTTCGAACGCACGATCGACAAGGATGATTGGGATCGTCTCGACAGCCGCGTGGCGACGAACACCAGCATGGTGCTCGACCTGTTCGGCGAGACTGGGGTCAAGGCGACCTTTTTCACGCTTGGCTGGGTTGCGCACCGCCACTCGGCGCTCATCCGGCGCATCGTTGGTGCTGGGCATGAGATCGCCAGCCATGGCTGGGATCATCAGCGCGTATTCACCATGACTGCCGACCAGTTTCGCGCCGACTTGGCTCAAGCGCGGGCGGCGCTGGAGGATGCCGGCGGTGTCGCGGTCTCCGGTTACCGCGCGCCTAGTTTCTCGATCGACGCGCGTACCCCCTGGGCGCATCGTGTGCTGGCGGAGGAGGGCTATTCTTACTCGTCCAGCGTCGCGCCGGTCGCCCATGATCATTATGGCTGGCGTGACAGCCCACGCTTCGCTTGGCGTCCGCTTGCTGATGCGACGTTGATCGAATTGCCGGTATCGACTGCTGAACTGGCCCGCCGACGCATGGCCGTAGGTGGCGGCTTCTTCCGGCTTCTCCCGGCCGCGCTGACCGACATCGCCGTCCGGCAGTCAAACCGCGCCGGCCATGCTGGCATGTTCTACTTCCACCCGTGGGAGGTTGATCCGGCGCAACCGCGCGTCGCCAATGCCCCGCTGCGATCCAAGCTGCGGCATTACAGCCGGCTCGGCGCGATGGCAGGAAAGCTGCGCGCGCTGCTCGGCCGCCATCACTGGGGACGGGTTGATGCCGTTGCGCAGCAGGAGCGGCACTGGTGAGCAGCTTGGCGGTGAGTAGCGGTACCGCGTACCACGCAGACACAGTCATGACCGCTACAGCGATCAACGATGTCATAGTGCGCGAGGCCGTCGATGAGGACGCGCGGATCGACAGCTTTGTCCGCTCGCACCCCGCCGCCACCCCCTTTCATCTCAGCGGATGGACCCGGGCGGTGGAGCGCGGCTGCGGCCAGCGAGGGCGTTTCCTGGTCGCCGAGCGCAACGGCGCGATCGTCGGCCTGTTGCCGCTTAGCGAGATGCGCTCACCTCTCTTCGGCAAGGCGCTGGTATCGGCCGGTTTCGGCGTGGGCGGCGGCGTACTGGGGGAGGGAGTGCGCCCGCTCGCGGCCGCCGCCCGCGCGCTCGGCTATCCCTCGATCGAGTTTCGCGGTGGTCCGGTGCCTGACGGATGGTCGGTCGATGACACCAGCTATCTGGGCTTCTCGCGCCCGTTGGCGGGCGATGACGCAGCCGAGTTACTCGCTATTCCGCGCAAGCAGCGCGCTGAAGTGCGCAAGTCGCTGGCCACTGATCTTGAGGTGGTGACTGGCGGCCGCGAACTTGCCGACGAGCATTACCGGATCTACGCTGAATCGGTGCGCAATCTCGGCACCCCGGTGTTCCCCAAGCCCCTCTTTGCCGAGTTCCTGAACCGTCTGGATAGCGACATCCTGACCGTGCGCGCAGGCGGCCGCGCCGTGGCCAGCGTGCTCAGTCTCTACTTCAACGATGCGGTTTATCCCTATTGGGGGGGCGGTACCGCGGCTGCGCGGGGCTTACGCGCAAACGACCGGATGTATTTCGAACTGATGGCGCACGCGCGCGCACGCGGCTGCACCCGCTTCGACTTCGGCCGGTCGAAGACGGGAACCGGCCCTGCTGCGTTCAAGAAGAACTGGGGTTTTGAGGGCGTGCCGCTTACCTATGGCAAATGGTCGCAAGGGGCAGCGCGAGAGATCAATCCGCTCAACCCGAAATACGCGCTGATGGTACGTGGCTGGAAAAAACTGCCGCTGCCGGTGGCGACGCTCGTCGGGCCTTGGATCAGCCGCGGGCTCGGTTAGGGTGGAGATATTGTTCCTGGCGCACCGCGCGCCATTCCCGCCCGACCGCGGTGACCGCATCCGTAGTTTCAACATACTGTCCTACCTGGCGGCGCGCGCGCGCGTTCACTTGGTCGCCTTTGTCGACGATGGGGCTGAGGTCGCGGCTGATCATCGCGCGCTGGTGGACGAATGTATCCTCGTGCCGCGTTCCAAGTCACAGGCACGGGCTGCTGTGGAGGGACTGGCCACCAACCGCCCCGTATCGCTGACGGCCTTTGCCGATCGGCGGATCGGCGCGGCCGTGGAGGATCTACTCGGCCGTCGTCCGATCGATGCGATCTACGCCTTTTCAAGTCAGATGGCGCAGTATTTGCCGCGTGATTTCTCGCGCATCATCATGGATTTCGTCGATCTCGACTCGGCCAAGTTCGCCGCCTACGCCGATGACGCCCGTGGCCCCATTAAGTGGATGATGCGTCGCGAGGCGAGGCTGTTAAACGCGTTCGAGCAAGACGTGGCCAGCCGAGTCTCCGCCAGCCTGTTCGTCAGCGCGCCCGAGGCCGCGCTTCTGCCGGGCAGTATCGCGATCGAAAACGGGATCGACACGGTCCGCTACGATCCCGCGCACGCGGTAGCCGCACCCGCACCACACCCGCTGATCGTTTTTACGGGCCAGATGGATTATCGGCCGAATGTGGATGCAGTTGCGTGGTTTGCTCAAAGGGTCACGCCCCTGCTGCCAGACGTGCATTTCGCCATCGTCGGGCGCGCGCCGACGGCGCAGGTGCGCTCGCTCGCCGGGGAGCAGGTGACGGTGACCGGAGAGGTCGCCGACGTGCAATCCTGGCTCGCCGCTGCGGATGTCGTGGTTGCGCCGCTGCACCTTGCCCGCGGCATCCAGAACAAGGTGCTGGAGGCGATGGCTATGGCCCGCCCGGTCATCGCCAGCCCGGCTGCGGCAGAAGGCATTGACCACGCTGGCACCATCCAGATCGCCGCGCAGGCAGCGGACTATGCCAGCAAGATCCGTGACCTGTTGGACGACCCGGCACAGGCGGCCTCGCTAGGCGCAGCAGCGCGCCAGCAGGTGATCGCCCGCTACGGCTGGGACGCACGCCTCAAGCCGCTCGACGAACTTATGGGGTTGGCACCAGCATGAGCCTTGCCGCGTCACCCTCCGCTACGCCCGCGGCAAGCGCCTGGCGCACGCAGCTGGTAATACTCGTGCTTGCCGCAGCGGCAATCCTGCTGTTGTTCCGCCGCGACCTCGGCGATCTGCTGACGCTGTGGTGGACCAGCACCACTTACGGCCACTGCCTGTTCATCCTGCCGGTGGTCGCATGGTTGGTGTGGATCCGGCGGCAGGAGCTTGCCCCGTTGATCCCCACCGCATGGTGGCCGGGGTTGGCGCTGGTCCTTGCGGGAGGCGCGGGATGGCTGGTGGGTGAGGCCGCGGGCGTTGCTGCCGCCCGGCATTTCGGCCTGCTGATCACATTGGAGGGCGCGGTGGTGACCATCCTGGGCCCACATGTCGCCCGTGCCCTGCTGTTTCCCCTGGCCTACGCCTTCTTCGCGATACCGTTTGGCGAATGGCTCGAACCGCCGCTGCAGCAAGTGACGGTGCGGATCGTCATGCCGCTTCTTCATTTCGCCGGGGTGCCGGCCGCGGCGGATGGCGTCCTGATCCACGCCGGTCCTTATTACTTCGAGGTTGCCGAGGCTTGTTCGGGGTCGAAGTTCGTCCTGTCGATGCTGGCCTTCGCGACACTCGTCGCGAACACCTGCTTCCGATCGCCGCGGCGCCGCGCAGTGTTCCTCGCAATCTCGCTGGTGCTGCCCGTGTTGGCCAATGGAGTACGCGCCTTCGGCACGATCTACGCCGCGCAGTTGGTGGGTCTGCAGGCCGCGACCGGGTTTGATCATATCGTCTACGGCTGGCTCTTCTTCGCGCTTGTGATGGCCGTCGTGATGGCAGTCGGTTGGCGCTGGTTTGATCGCGCGCCGGATGACCCCGCCTTCGATCCGAAGTCCCTCGCGGCCCCGTCCTCGCACGTCCTTGCCGCGCCGCTTGCCGCGCTGCTGGTCGTCGCCACGACAGCGGTGTTCCCGGCCTGGGCGAGCGCACTCGGCGCGCGTTCACAAGCCTTGCCTGCCACAATCGACCTGCCCGACGTGCCGGGATGGACCCGTGCACCGCTAGATACGCGTGCGCCTTGGCAGCCCTTCTATCCCTCTGCCGATCATCAAGTGATTGGCCGTTATGTGGATCCGCAAGGAAAGGCCGTCGATCTGGCGGTCGCCGTCTTCACTCATCAAGAAGAGGGGAAGGAGATCGTCTCCTACGGCACTGGCGTTTTGCGAGAGGGCGATCGCTGGGTGCGGATTGCGGATCTATCGCCGATCGATGGTGCAGCCGTCGTTCGGATCACCGCCCCGGCCGGCGACGGGAAGCCAGTGGAGCGTGTCGTGGCGACATGGTACCGGGTCGGCGGAATCGTGACCAGCCAGCCCGCCATCGTCAAATTCGCCACGTTGAAGGCGCGACTGCTGGGCGGTGAGCCGGGCGCGGTCGCGCTGCATCTGTCAGCGGTGAAAGCCCCGGGGTCTGATCCCGCCGCGGCCATCGCGCGGTTTCGCGCTTCGCTGGGCCGGATCGACGACGCGACGGCAGCGGTGATGCACTGATGTGCGGGTTGGCGGGACTCTTTTATCCTGAGACGCCCAAGCCGGTAGACCCGGCGCGCATCCGCACGATGACGGATGCCATGGCTTCGCGCGGTCCGGACGGCCAGGGTGTTTGGACGGCGCCGGGCGTCGGATTTGGTCACCGCCGCCTGTCGATCATCGACGTCGAGGGATCGCCGCAGCCGATGCATGACCCCTCCGGGGCACTGTCGGTGCTCTTCAACGGTTGCATCTACAATTATCAGCAATTGCGCGCCGAGTTGGGAGCAAAGGGCTGGGTGTTCCAGACCGCTGGCGATACCGAGGTGCTGCTGGCGGCATGGTCGGCCTGGGGCCCGGCTATGCTTGATCGGCTGGACGGCATGTTCGCCTTCGTCCTTCATGATGCTCGGTCGCAGCGCCTGTTCATGGCGCGCGATCGTTTGGGCGTGAAGCCACTTCATTACGCGCGCCTCGCAGATGGCGCGCTGGCGTTTTCCTCGGAACTGAAGGGCTTGCTCGCACATCCGTTGCTGCGCCGCGTGCCGGACGTGCGCGCGGTCGAGGACTTTCTCGCCTTTGGCTATGTGCCCGACGATGCCTGCATCGTTGCGGGCGTCAGCAAGTTGCCCGCCGGCCACTATTTGCTGGTGGAGCGTGGGAAACCCGTGCCTCCACCGGTGCAATGGTGGGACGTGTCCTTCGCCGATCGCCGCCGAGGTTCGACCCGCGCGCTTGAGGAGGAATTGGTCGAGCATCTCCGCTCTGCGGTTCGCTCACGCCTTGTGGCCGACGTGCCGCTGGGTGCCTTCCTGTCCGGCGGCGTCGACAGCTCGGCAGTGGTAGCGCTGATGGCCGAAGCTTCTCCCCACGCGGTGCAGACCTGCACGATCGGCTTTGACGAGGCGGGGCATGATGAGCGTGCGTATGCCGCGATGGTCGCCGATCGGTTCCGCACCGATCATCGCGAACGGGTCGTGCGATCGGATGACTTCGGACTGATTGACCGGATCGTCGCCGCGTTTGACGAACCCTTTGCCGATGCCTCGGCACTGGCTACCTATCAGGTATGCGCGCTGGCTCGGGAGAAGGTAACCGTCGCCCTGTCAGGTGATGGTGCCGACGAGATCTTCGCTGGATACCGGCGCTATAGGTTCCAGGCGGCTGAGGAGCGGGTTCGCTCGCTCCTCCCTGCGCCATGGCTCCGCCGCGTCTTCGGTGCTGTGGGTGCTGCCTATCCGAAGGCGGATTGGGCGCCGCGTCCGCTCCGGGCAAAAACGACATTGCTCTCGCTCGCGATGGATGGCGGGGAGGGATATGCTCGCTCGGTCGGTGTAACCGATCCTCTGCTGCGAACTCGCTTGTTCACCGATACGGCGCGTCGCGCACTCGGCGGTCATCGGGCAGAGGACCGCTATGTTTCCGCGATGAACGCAGCGCCCGCGCGCGATGCGATCGACCGCGCGCAATATGCGGACATCAAGATCTGGCTGCCCGGTGACATCCTGGCAAAGACCGATCGAACCAGCATGGCAGTTAGCCTGGAGGCGCGGGAACCGCTGCTCGACCACCGGCTCGTGTCCTTCGCCGCTTCTCTGCCAGCCTCGCTTCGCCTGCGCCGCGGTGAGGGCAAGTGGCTAATGAAAAAGGCGATGGAGCGCTATTTGCCGAAACAGGTATTGTACCGGCCGAAAATGGGCTTCGTCACACCGGTGAGCGCGTGGTTTCGAGGGCCGCTGGCAGGCGAGGCGGCTGCGCTCGCACGCTCGCGCACGTTGGCGGACACCGGTTGGTTCGATCTCACTGCGCTGGCGGGTCTTGCGGAGGCGCACCGCGCCGGCCGATCCGATCATGGCCGGACGCTCTGGCAGTTCGTGATGTTGGAAAGAAGCTTGCGGCGCTTGTTCGGCTAACGGCCGCCCTACTTGCGTGCTCTCGCCTGCCATGCCTGATATTGCTCCACGGCGACCGAACGGCGCAGAACCCGAGCCATCGGGTCGACGACGACGTGCCGGTCATCGGGAATGCTCAATGTCCCGCGCCCTCCCTCCATCGCCACCCGTTCGATCCGGTCGCCTACCTTGATCTCGATCGGCATCGGGAAGCTGCCGCCAGCCGCCCAGGTGAGGCGCAGAACTCCGCCATCGCGATTGATCGTAAGATCGGGCAGATTGGCGCGGCGAAGGTAGGCATCGAAGAACCAGCGAAGGTCGCGGTTGCTCTCTTCCGCTACGACCTTCTCGAACTCCGTGGTCGAGCCAAAACGCGGCCGGAAGTTTCCAGGAAGCGGGTCTTTGCGGCCGTAAATGAGACGACGCACCGAAGAGAAGAAGGCCTGATCACCGATCAGCCACCGCAAGGTGTGCAGCGTCAAGGCGCCCTTATAGTAGATGTCGGTTCCCGCGCCTCCGAGAGAGGGCTCGTACACCTCCTCCTCCGTCAGCAGCTTGTTCTTCACAATGGGCGCCCTATTGGTGATACGATTACGCTGCGTTTCCAGCATGGTGAGATAGCGTGCGTCGCCTTCACGCCACAGGCCGTAAAGTGGCTGCATGTACTGCGCGAACCCCTCGTGCAGCCAATAGTCATCCCAGTTCGCTGCGGTCATTTGGTTGCCGAACCACTCGTGCGCGAATTCATGGTGGAACAGCCAGTCGAACCCTTCCGGCGCCTTGGCGTAATTGTTGCCATAGGCGTTGATGGTCTGGTGCTCCATGCCCATGTGCGGCGTCTCCACAACGCCGACCTTCTCATCGGAAAAAGGGTAGGGGCCGATAACTTCTTCGAAGAAGTCCAGCGTGGGTGCGAACTCCGCAAACAGCGCCTTTGCCTGCTCCGTCTTTCCCGGCAAGTACCAGTAATGCAGCGGGATTTCGTTGCCGTAGCGGCTCCGGTAGGTCCCGGTAAGCTCCTCAAAAGGTCCCGCCGCCAGTGCGATAGCATAGGTATTCGGTTGACGAGCCCGCCAGTTCCAGCGCGTCCGTCCATCGCTTAGCGTGTCCACCCCGGTGAGGCGTCCGTTCGACGGCGCCTTCAACCCCGGCGGCACGGTGATGTGGAGGTCGACGGCGGCGGGCTCTCCTGCCGGAAAGTCGAGGCACGGCCACAACTGATCGCACCCATAACCCTGCGTCGTGGTGGCGACCCAGGGTCGTCCGTCCGGCGTCGTGCTCCAGACAATGCCGTCGTCCCACGGCGCATTCAGCGCAACATGCGGCGTGCCGCCATAGGCGATACGCGCCTTCACTGTCTCTCCAGCGGCGACCGGACGTGGGAGAGCGATCGTCAGTTGCCCCTCCGGATTGCTCCACGCACGACGTGGCAGGGGTGCCCCATCGATGGCGATGGACGACACTGGAAGATTGCGATCAAGGTCAATCACCAGGCGAGTCAGGGGTGCCCGCGCGGTAAACGTCAGGAGCGCGTCGCCGCGAATACGCCGCTGGCGCGGTAGAACCTCAAACGACAGGTCGGCGTGGTCGAATCTGACCGCGGTCTGTTCGGCAGGGCGCGCGCCGCCGGAGACCCGTGTCTGTGCGGTAAGCGGTGGCTGGCCCTTGTCTGGAAGCGAGGACGCAGCGGCGATCAGCAAAAGAAGCGGGATCATGCGGGAACGGAATGTTCCAGCAGGTCATTGGCTCCGCAAGCGACACGCGGCGATTGATGGACAAGCGCGCAACCCCATATACACTGCAAATCGCCGCCTGTTCGAAGCGGCGCCGGAGTTTTCATGACCCAGACCTACCCTCTTCTGCCCCTGCGCGACATTGTCGTTTTCCCGCACATGATCGTGCCGCTGTTCGTTGGCCGCGACAAGTCGGTTGCTGCGTTGGAAGCTGCGATGGCTGCCGACAAGGAGATCTTCCTCGTCGCGCAGCTTGATCCGGCCGAGGATGACCCCAAGGCCGACGACCTCTATGACATTGGCGTCACCGCGACCGTGCTCCAATTGCTGAAGCTTCCCGACGGCACGGTTCGCGTGCTGGTCGAAGGCAAGCAGCGCGGTCGGCTTGGGGGCCTCGTCGATGCCGGCAGCTATGTGACGACCGAAGTGACCCCAATCGATGAAGTCGAAGCGGAAGGCACCGAGGTGTCGGCGCTGATGCGCTCTGTCATCGATCAGTTCGAAAACTATGCGAAGCTGAACCGCAAGCTGCCCGCGGAAACCGCCTCGCAGCTTGGCGAGATCGAAGATGCCTCGCGCCTCGCTGATGCGGTAGCCGGCAACATCTCGATCAAGGTCGCGGACAAGCAGTCGTTGCTGATCGAATCCGATCCTGCGCGCCGCCTGGAGATGGTCTACGCCTTCATGGAGGGCGAACTCGGCGTTCTGCAAGTCGAGAAGAAGATCAAGAGCCGCGTCAAGCGCCAGATGGAGAAGACGCAGCGCGAATATTACCTCAACGAGCAGCTGAAGGCGATTCAGCGCGAACTCGGTAATGAGGGCGAGGAAGGCGACGGCGACGAGATCGGCGAGCTGACTCAGAAGATCGCGACGCTGAAGCTCAGCAAGGAAGCGCGAACCAAGGCGACTGCCGAGCTGAAGAAGCTGAAGACCATGGCGCCGATGAGCGCCGAGGCGACCGTCGTGCGCAACTATCTCGACGTGCTGCTCGGCCTGCCGTGGGGCAAGAAGAGCAAGCTGAAGAAGGACATCGCCGCTGCGCAGGCGATCCTCGACGAGGATCATTATGCGCTGGAGAAGGTGAAGGACCGGATCGTCGAATATCTCGCGGTCCAGGCGCGCACCAACAAGCTGAAGGGGCCGATCCTGTGCCTCGTCGGCCCGCCGGGCGTGGGCAAGACGAGCCTCGGCAAGTCGATCGCCAAGGCGACGGGGCGCGAGTTCATCCGCCAGTCGCTGGGCGGCGTGCGTGACGAGGCCGAGATTCGCGGTCACCGCCGTACCTACATTGGCTCGTTGCCGGGCAAGATCGTAACCAACCTGAAGAAGGCTGGGGCGGCGAACCCGCTATTCCTGCTCGATGAGATCGACAAGCTGGGTCAGGATTTCCGCGGCGACCCGGCCTCGGCGCTGCTCGAGGTGCTGGATCCGGAGCAGAACAGCAAGTTCAACGATCACTATCTGGAGATCGACATCGATCTCAGCGACGTGATGTTCGTCTGCACGGCGAACACGATGAACCTGCCGCAGCCGCTGCTCGATCGCATGGAGATCATCCGCCTCGAAGGCTACACCGAGGACGAGAAGGTCGAGATCGCCGAGCGTCACCTGATCGCGAAGCAGATCGAGGCGCACGGGCTGAAGGACGGCGAGTTCACGCTGACTCCGGAAGGCCTGCGCGCTTTGATCCAGCGTTACACCCGCGAGGCGGGTGTGCGCACGCTGGAGCGCGAGATCGCGAAGCTTGCGCGCAAGGCGCTGCGCCAGATCCTGGAAGGCAAGGCAACCAGCGTGACCATCACGCCGGAGAACCTGCACGAGTTCGCGGGCGTGCAGAAGTATCGCCACGGGCTCAGCGAGGAGGAGAACCAGATCGGTGCCGTCACTGGCCTTGCCTGGACCGAAGTGGGCGGCGAGCTGCTGACGATCGAAAGCGTAACGGTGCCCGGCAAGGGCGCGATCAAGCTGACCGGCAAGCTCGGCGACGTGATGAAGGAATCGGCGGAGACGGCGATGAGCTTCATCAAGGCGCGCGCGCCGTCCTACGGGATCAAGCCGAGCCTGTTCCACCGCAAGGACGTTCACGTCCACCTGCCGGAGGGCGCGGTGCCGAAGGACGGCCCGTCGGCCGGCATCGGCCTCGTCACTTGCATTGTTTCCACGCTGACCGGCGTGCCGGTGAAGAAGGAAGTGGCCATGACCGGCGAGGTCACCCTGCGTGGCCGGGTGCTGCCGATCGGTGGCCTGAAGGAGAAGCTGCTCGCGGCGCTGCGCGGTGGTATCAGCACCGTGCTGATCCCGCAGGAGAACGAGAAGGACCTCGCGGACATCCCGCAGAACATCAAGGACGGCCTGAAGATCATCCCGGTGACGCACGTCGACGAGGTGCTTCGCCTCGCGCTCACCGAGCCACTCGAAGCGATCGACTGGACCGATGCGGACGAGCTGGCCGCTCAGCCGCCCGCGCCGATCTCCCCGGCGGGGGGCGAACTTCACCATTAAGTCGTTCTGATTAATGGCCTCACGGACCACGGTGGTTTGTCGCAGCCGCCGTGGTTTCGTTTGACAGGGCGCGGGGCAGCCGCCTTACTGGTTTGATCAGCCCATCGCTGGGCCGAATCCATTTTTCACCAATACGCACATCAGACGGGGGTCCGTGCATGAACAAGCAGGAGTTGATTGCGGCCGTGGCGAATGCGTCGGGACTCGCAAAGGGCGATGCCGTGCGCGCGGTCGAGGCTGTGTTCGACACGATCACCGCGCAGCTCAAGAAGGGGGACGAGGTGCGACTGGTCGGCTTCGGTACCTTCGCCGTAACCAAGCGCAAGGCGTCAACCGGTCGCAACCCGCGGACGGGTGAGCCAATGACGATCAAGGCGTCCAGCCAGCCAAAGTTCAAGGCAGGAAAGGTGCTGAAGGATTCGTTGAACTAAATTGTTGTGGTGGCGGGCTGGACAGGGGGCGGGATGCCCCCTAAAGGCCCGCTTCCGGTTTCGAGCTGAAAGGCTCCCCGGGCGCGTAGCTCAGCGGTAGAGCACACCCTTCACACGGGTGGGGTCACAGGTTCAATCCCTGTCGCGCCCACCATTTCCCCTCCGATCGCGAACTTTGATCCTGGTGAAATGGAGGCCGTTTGCGGTCGCTGTAGGTTACATATCCTCAGTCACCGCTCTTCTCCGCATCGCGGGTTACTGATCCTGGCGTCAGCGCTGGGATTGTAGCAGGTTTGCCGCGCTCCCCACTCTGTTTTGCGCACGCGCAGAGCGGAGCGCAGTGTTGGCAGCCGCTACAGTGTGTTGGCTTCTCAGCCTGTATCGGTGCCCAGGTTGTCTGGTGATGAGCCCCGAAACCCGGCGGCTATCAGTGATGCGCCTTCACAGGCACTCACCAAGTTTGAAGCTGCCGAGCGCAGAGATCATTGCCTCTTGTTGATCGCCGTTTTTCCGGCCGTTGCGATCGTAGCAGCCAGGCGCGAACTCCCTGATCGCCATAACTTCGACCGACAGCGTCAACGGCGCAGGCTCGAATGCACTATTCACCCCGGCTACCCCGGCCGTTTGTCGACGACAGCAAATCGCCGTGCGTCGGTTGAACCAAACTCGTGTGCGTTCACACCTGTGAGGTGTCTTGGATCGCGTCCTCCATTGACTGCGTCTATCCTCCCATTCTGATCCCGTATTGATTTAGATGATGAGAAAAGGTCGGCGCACGGCAATAATTTTTGCGCCCAACAAGTCGTGCGCGCACAATACGGACGTTCCGGGCAGGGTTAGACTTTTGATATTTTAGAAAAATCGGATCCCGTCGCGCGCAACTTAAATGTTGCGGCTTTGCATCAGTCGCAACGAAAGCTCTTCTGAGGTCTGGACCGGATTGCGAAGTCCCGCGACATGACCGCCAGCCGGATACGGTTCGAGGATCCTCCGGGGGGAGGGTCCAATCACAAAATTTCAGGGGGTGTACCGATGATCACACGCGGGTTTTTTCTGGCAACTACGGCATCGGCTTCAATAATCATTTCGAGCTCCGCCCTTGCGCAAAGCCAGCCCGCGCCGTCGTCGGACAACTCGGCTGCGACGCAAGCTGTCGAAGCCGCGGTACAGGGTGATCCGGTCGCGCCGGCGGATGACATCGTCGTCGTCGGCAGCCAGATCCGTGGCAGCTCCGTCGCCGCGGCGCTGCCGGTCACCGTAGTTGGTCAGGAGGATCTCGCCGCGATCGGCGCAACGTCTGGCGACGAACTGCTGCGCTCCATCCCGCAGCTTGGCGACGTGACGTTTAACGCCAGCTACCTGCCCAACAGCTCGAACGCGGCTCGTGGCGACGTCGGGTCGGTGAACCTGCGCAACTTGGGCGTTGGCAACACGCTCGTGCTGTTGAACGGCCGCCGCGTCGTCAATCACCCGACCAGCCGCGCCAACGAGAACCTCGTTCCCGTCCTGACCGTCAACAGCAACACCATCCCGGCGTTTGGCATCGAGCGCCTCGAAGTGCTGCGTGACGGCGCCGCCGCAATCTACGGCTCCGATGCGGTGGCTGGCGTGGTCAACACCGTCCTCCAGACCGATTTTGTTGGCGTCCAGATGGAAGGACAGGTCGGGTTCGGCGAAGACACCAACCTGCTCGAAACCAATCTGAACCTTCTCGCCGGCACCCGGCTGGGCGATCGCGGCAACATCACGATCTTCGCCTCGCGTGAATCGCGCACGATGATGCGGGCAGCGGACCAGGAATATACCGCCTCCGACGACAAGAGCCCATTGTTCGTCGGCACCGCGCTTGAAGGGCTGACGCTGATCGACGGCCGTTCGACGATCACGCCGTGGGGCGTGTTCACCACGCGCGGCGGCGTGCCCGTGCGGCAGGGCAGCGGCGCCACGGGCGCGCTCGTGACCAGTGCGGCCGGCGTTTTCCACATTCAGCCGACGGCGAACGGCGGCTGCACCGCGGGCGTCCCCTCGAATGCCGGCATTTGCATCGACGATGGCAACAACACCGCACTCGGCGATCGCAACCTGCGGTTCGACCAGACCCGCGCATACAATCGGACAATCTTGCCCAAGGTTGAGCGATACAATCTCTTCGCGAACGGCAATTACGAGCTGACGGACTCGCTCGAGGTGTTCGGTGAGGCGGCCTATTACCGCGCGACGACCAACAGCATCCAGAGCTCGCCCGGTACGCTCGCAGCGGGACCGATCGTGATCCCCGCCAGCAATTACTACAACCCGTTTGGCGCCGTCGGCAGTGCCAATCGTATCCCGGGCCTCAACACACCCGCGGCTGGCCTCGACGTCACGCTGACGAGCTATAATTTTTCCGACTTCGGGCCTAACATCGTCGACGTCGACAATGAGCAGTGGCGCGCGCTGGCGGGTGTCCGCTTCAACCTGTTCGGGATCGATTTCGAGAGCGCTGCGCTGTACTCGGAAGCGACTGTCACTGATAGCTCGACCGGGATCAGTGCTACGTTGCTGCAGCGGCAGCTCGGCCTTGCGACGCCGGACGCGTACAACCCCTTCAACGGCGGCAATCTGGCCTCGCCGAGCTTGGCCGACACGACCCTGTCGAATCAGGCCGCAATCGACGCAATCCGCATCACCACCACGCGCCGGAGCAAGGCGACGCTGGCGCTGGCCGACCTAAAGGGTTCAAAGGCTGACCTGCTGGCTCTTCCCGCCGGCAACCTCGGCGTGGCTTTCGGTGTCGAGGCGCGCCGCGAAACCCAACTCGACGATCGCGACCCGCGCGTCGACGGCACTATCCAGTTCAGGGACAGCGTGACGGGCTTCGTCAATCCGTCGGACCTCGTCGGGACCAGCAACTCGCCTGATACGCGCGGCAGCCGCAACGTCTTTGGTGCCTATGTCGAAGCCGCGGTCCCGGTGATCTCGCCGGACATGAACATCCCGCTGGTCAACCGGCTCGAATTTCAGCTGGCTGGACGGTTCGAGAATTATTCGGACGCCGGCTCGGTCGCCAAGCCGAAGATCGCCGGCGCCTGGGACGTCATCCCAGGCATCCGCCTGCGCGGCTCCTATGCCGAGAGCTTCCGTGCACCGAACCTGGAGCAGGTCAACGCACAGCTCGTTACGCGGTCCAACACGCGGCTCGATCCGATCCGCTGCGAGGCGCAGCTGCGGACGGGCGCGATCAGCTCCTTCACCAATTGCACGCAGAGCTTCGCCACCACCGCGCAGCGTGCCGGCAACCCGAACCTGAAGCCGGAACAGTCGACCAACTGGACCGCCGGTGTCGTCCTTCAGCCCAGCTTCCTCGACGATGCGGTGGGCCGGATCACGCTGACTGCCGATTATTGGAACATCAAACAGCGAGACATCGTCGGCATCTTTGGTGAGGCCAATGCGCTCATCAACGATTATCTGCTGCGTGTCGGCGGCTCGAGCGATGCGAACGTCATCCGCGCCGCTCCCACGGCGGATGACATCGCGCTGTTCAACGGCAGCGGCATCGCGCCGGTCGGCCGCGTGCAGTTCGTCAACGATCAGTATCAGAACCTTCAGCCGCAGACCGTTTCGGGCTGGGATTTCGGCTTCAACTGGCGCGTGCGTGATTTCGGGATCGGCAAGATCGTCGCAAACGTGAACGCGGCTTATCTGAAGAGCTATTTCCTCACGCCTTCGCCGGGTGTGCAGACGCTGATCGACGCGCGCGCAGCGGGCACGATCAATCGCGACATCGTGATCGTCGACGGGGGTGAGCTGGTTCGTCAGAACGGAAAGCCGGAATGGCGCGTCAGCGGTTCGCTGACCTGGTCCTCAGGACCGTTCCAGGTCGGTACCTTCACCAGCTATACCAGCGATGTGAACGATACGGACGGAACAGTGAATGGTGTGCCTTGGCGGGTCGATGGTCGCACCACGATCAACCTCTACGGCCAGGTGGAATTCGGCGATCGTAGCCGTGGGGAGGGTCAGCACCGCTTCCGCATCGGTGTGCGTAACCTGACGGACAAGCAGCCGCCGCTGGCGACCAGCGGGTTCCTTGGATCGCTCTACACGCCGTACGCGCGCTACTGGTACGCCAACCTGCGGTCGACCTTCTGATGCGCCGCCTCGCTACCGCCGCCGCGCTTCTCGCGCTTGCAACCCCGCTTTTGGCGCAGGAGGGCGCACCGCCCCCCCGCACCGGAACGGGCGGGGACATCGTTGCCTACGATCAGATCCACAAACCGGTAATCGGTCGTGGCGGCATGGTCGTCAGCCAGAACGTGATCGCATCGAAGGTCGGTGCGGAGATCCTGCGCAAAGGCGGCAATGCCGTCGACGCGGCGGTCGCGATGGGATTCGCGCTCTCCGTCACTCTGCCGCGGGCCGGCAACATCGGCGGCGGTGGCTATATGCTGGTCCATATGGCCGCGAAGGACGGCAAGCCGGCACAGGACATCGCGATCGACTATTACGGCCAGGCCAGCCGCCATACCACGCCTGACCTGCTGCTTGGTGCCAACGGCCGCTTCGATCCGGCCAAGGGCTATTCGATGAAGGGCGTGTCGATCCCCGGCACCGTCGCGGGATTGTGGGAGGCGCATAAGCGCTTCGGATCGATGCCTTGGGGCACGCTGGTCGCGCCGGCGATCGCGATGGCGGAGCAGGGCGTCATCCTGTCGGATGACGAGGCCAAGGCGAATGCCGATCAGAAGGCCGCGATGGCCGACGACCCCGCGGCGCTCGCGATGTTCTTCAAGCCCGATGGCGGCGCCTATGCGCCGGGAGAGCTGTGGAAGCAGCCGGATCTTGCCGCGACGCTGAAGGTGATTGCCGCCAAGGGGCGCGACGGCTTCTACACCGGCCCACTCGCCCAGCGGCTCGCCGCCGGGATCAAGGCCGGCGGCGGCGTGATCGATGCGAAGGACCTGGCGAACTACAAGGCCATCGTCTCGGCGCCGATCTGGTCCAGCTATCGCGGGCAGAAGATCGCGTACATGCCGCCGACCGCGTCGGGCGTCAGCGTTGCCCAGGCGATGAACATCTTGGAGACCTTCCCGGTGCGGGAGCAGCGCTGGGGGTCGGTGGCGAACCTTCACCTGCTCTCCGAAACGATGAAGCTGGTGTCGGCCGATCGTCGCCTCGTCGGTGGCGGACCGGACTGGCGCTCGCCGACGAAGGGTCTCGCCTCCAAGGGCTATGCCGCCGAACGCGCCAAGCTGATCCGCCCCGACCGATCGATGGGCGCGAAGGAGGCCGCCGACGGCAACCCCTATCCGTACGAGAGCCAGGATACGACGCATTATTCGATCGCCGACGCGGCCGGAAATGCAGTGAGCAACACCTATACGCTGTCGGCCTCCTACGGTGCGCATGTCGTCGCGCCGGGTACCGGCGTGCTGCTCAACAACTCGCTGGGCAATCTTGCCTGGGGCCGATCGGGTGATGACAAGGCGACGCTGCCGGTACCCGGCAAGCGGGTGGGATCGACGATCACGCCGATCATCGTCTTCAAGGATGAAAAGCCCTGGCTGGTCACCGGCACGCCGGGCGGCGGATATATCATCGCGACGATGGTCCAGCTCCTGTCCAACGTCCTCGATCACGGCCTCAACGTCGCGGAAGCTGCTCAGCGTCCGCGCGTGAACCAAGGCGGCGGCGATGCACCGCTGGAACTGGAGGAAGGCTTCTCGCCGGACATCGTGCCATTGCTCCAGGCACGGGGGCACAAGGTGCGGCCGTCGAACACGATGGGAAGCACCCAGTCGATCATGGTGGATGGCACGCGCTTCCTCGGCGCCGCCGATTCCCGCCGGCCGGATGCGGCGGCGATTGGCGTGAAGTAAGCTCGCCGGACCTCAAGAATTATCACACGAAGGATCGCCCATGATGCGCATTGCCAGCCTGCTGTTGAGCGCGACCGCGCTGTTGCCCGTCGCCGCCCAGGCGCAGGCCCTGCCTGATGCGCAGCGTGGCGCGATCGTCGCCAACGTCGACGGCCGCGGCGATGCGCTCGCTGCCACCGCAAAGGCGATCTGGGATCTGTCCGAGGTCGGATATCAGGAAACGAAAAGCTCCGGGCTTCTGCAGACCCAGTTAAAGAAGGGCGGCTTCACGGTGACGCCCGGCGTCGCGGGCATGCCGACGGCCTTCGTCGCGTCCTTCAAGAACGGCCAGGGCCCAGTCATCGCCATCCTGGCGGAATTTGATGCGCTTCCCGGCCTCGCGCAAACGACTGCGCCCGAAAAGCAGGTAATCCCCGGCAAGGTCGCCGGCCATGCCTGCGGCCACAACATCTTCGGCGCGGCGAGCATCACGGCCGCGCTGGCGATCAAGGACTGGATGATCGCCAACAAGGTGGCTGGCGAACTGCGGATCTACGGCACGCCGGCCGAGGAAGGTGGCTCGGGCAAGGTCTATATGGTCCGCGCCGGGCTGTTCGATGATGTCGATGCAACGCTGCACTGGCACCCCGGCGATTCCAACAGCGTCAGCGTCGGCAAAAGCCAGGCGAACATCTCCGGCAAGTTCCGCTTCCGCGGCCTCAGCGCGCATGCCTCGGCTGCCCCGGACAAGGGCCGCTCCGCGATGGACGGGGTCGAGGTGATGAACGTCGCGGTCAACTACCTGCGCGAACATATCCCGATGTCGACGCGCATCCACTACGTCGTCACCAACGGCGGCGAGGCACCGAACGTGGTGCCCGACTTTGCCGAGAGCTATTATTACGTTCGCCACACCGATCCGGCCGTGGTGAAGTCGGTGATGGCGCGGGTGCAAAAGGCCGCCGAGGGGGCCGCGATCGCGACCGGAACGACGCAGGAGTTCGAGGCGACCGGCGGCGTCTATTCGATGCTCGGCAACGATACGCTCGCTAACGTAATGCACCGCAATCTCGCAGCGGTCGGCGCGCCGAAATGGACCCCGCAGGAGCTCGAATGGGCCGGGAAGATCCAGAAAACGCTTCCCGCGCAGAAGCCGCTGACCAGCGCGGCTGAGGTCGGCGAGATCTGGCGCGGTGATGGCGGCGGGTCGACCGACGTGTCGGATATCAGCTGGGTGACGCCGACTGTCGGGCTCGGCACCGCAACCTGGGTTCCGGGCACGCCGGCGCACAGCTGGCAGGCGGTCGCGGCATCGGGCTCGTCGATCGGCGCCAAGGGAGGCGTTGTTGCGGCCAAGACGATCGCGCTGACCGCCGCCGAACTCTTCCGTAGCCCGCAGGTGTTGGCGGAAGCGAAGGCGGAACTTGTGAAGCTTCGCGGCGCCGATTGGAAGTATGAAGCAATGCTAGGGAATCGCGCCCCGGCGCTCGATTATCGCAAACCAATGGCTGCTGGTTCGGCAAGCGAATAGGCCCTCGGTGCGGAGTGCGCGATAGCACGAACATCGAGAAAGCCCCGCCTGTCAGGAGACTGGCGGGGCTTTTCATTGGAGGTGATTTTCGGCGGGCAGCCCTTCGCAAGCGGGCCAGCCCCTATGATCAGTCCTTCCAGCACCAATAGAGCTGTGCCGGTGGGACGTTCCACCATTCCATATCATGGTCGATGCGCGCGAAGTGCGGCGACAGGAAATCCCGCACCTTGGGACTGAACTGATACACTAGGAACGCGCCGTCCGTGCGAAGGACGCGGTGCGTCGCCTCCGCAATTGCCGGCCCGACACCGGCCGGCAACGTGGAGAACGGCAGACCAGACAGGACATAATCGGCCTTCTCGTGGCCATTTTCGGCCACGATCGACTCAACGTCGGCCGCCGAGCCGTGGACCGCGACGAAACGGGAATCGACGATCGTGTGATCGAGATAGCGGACGAAGTCCTCGTTCGTGTCGATCGCGATCAGCGTGGCATCGGGCGCCATCCGTTCAAGGATCGGACGGCAGAAGGTGCCGACCCCCGGACCATATTCGACGAACACCTTGCAATTGGCCCAGTCCACCGGCGCCAGCATCTTGTCGATCAGCTTCGCGGAGGACGGAATCACCGAACCAACCATGACCGGATGCTTCAGAAAACCGGAGAAGAACATCTGCCACGGCTTGGGCACGCCGGCCTTGCTGGTTCGGGCGCGGCGCACCGCACTGGTTGAGCTGGGCATGGAGGAACAGTAACTCCCCGGTAAAATCGTCAATTGTGCCGAACGCGGCACGGGCAAGACAGTTGCCTTAGCGGGGTTGCGCGCTGCTCCCAAGCGCCTAATCGACACGCATGGCAGAGGATCGGGGGCAAGAACACCGCGCCATCCCCAGGCGTAGGAAGAAGCGACGCGCGTTCGACCGACGATTTGCGTTGATGTTCATGGTGATGCTGACCATCGCGGCGGGCAACACGGCACTGCAATCGGTGCTGCCGGCGCTCGGCCGCTCACTGGGTGTCGCGGACAGCGCGGTAGCCGCGGCGTTTTCCGTATCGGCGCTGTTGTGGGTAATCGCTGCGCCCTTCTGGGCGAACCGTTCGGACCGCTATGGCCGCCGATTGATGATCCTGCTGGGCATGGGCGGTTTCTGCGTCAGCCTGGCGACCTGCGGGCTTTTCCTGGCGGCTGGGATCAATGGGTGGATCAGCGGCTCGGCCGCTTTCCTGCTCTTCATCGCGGCCAGGCTGATCTACGGCACGTTCGGCTCCGCGGCGCCGCCGGCGGTTCAGGCGATCGTGGCAGGCGAGACGACGCGCGAGGAGCGCACCCGCGCGCTGACGCTGATCGCCAGCGCCTTTGGCCTTGGCACCATCCTGGGGCCAGCCATCGCGCCTTATCTGATCCTGGGACATATCGGCGCGATCGAGATTGGTCTGGCCGGACCTGCCTTTGTCTTCACGCTGTTCGGGATCGCAATGTTCCTGACGGTGCGCGCCATGCTGCCGGAGGATCGCGGGATGAGCCAGGGGGTGCATGGCGGCACGACTGGTTACCCCAGCATTGGCGGCCAAGGCACCGGGGCAAGCGTGCGAGGTGCCACCGCGCCCAGAGGCGGTGTCAAGATCAGCTATTTCGATCGGCGGATACGGGGTTGGATGATTGCGGGCCTGGTGATGGGTCATGCGCAGGCAATGACCGGGCAGGCGATTGGCTTCCTGGTCATCGACCGGCTCGGTCTGCCCCCGTCGATGGCGCTGGAGCCGACTGGCATCGTGTTGATGATGGGCGCTGGTACTGCGTTGCTGGCGCAATGGGGCATCATCCCGACGCTGAACTTGGCGCCCCGCGCGCTGGTGCTGGTGGGCCTGATTTTCGCCGCCGCGGGAACGGTGATCACCGGGTTCGCCACGTCGCTCTACGGCATTGCGACTGGCTATGCGCTGGCCAGTCTTGGGTTCGGGTTCACCCGGCCGGGCTTCACTGCGGGATCGAGCCTTGCCGTCGGGCCGGCGGCGCAAGGATCGGTCGCTGGCAAGGTGACGAGCGTCAATGGCGCTAGCTTCGTCCTGGGCCCGTCGATCGGGGTCGGCCTGTACGGTTTCTGGCACTCCCTTCCGTACATGATGGCCGGGGTAGGTTGCGTGGCGCTGTTCGCTTATTGCTGGTTCGCGCTGCAGGAGCCCGACGAGCAGGAAGTGGCAGCATTTGACGACCCGGTGATCTAAACGCGATTGCCGCGGAGGCGGCGAGCGAATAGACGCGCGCGCCATGACTGACTCCTCCATCAAGCGCGTCGTGCTCGCCTATTCAGGCGGCCTCGACACCAGCGTCATCCTGAAGTGGCTGCAGCAGACCTACAACTGCGAAGTCGTGACCTTCACCGCCGATCTCGGCCAGGGCGAGGAGCTGGAACCAGCGCGTCGCAAGGCGGAGCAGGCCGGCGTGAAGCCCGAGCACATTTTCATCGACGACTTGCGCGAAGAGTTCGTCAAGGATTACGTGTTTCCGATGATGCGCGCCAACGCGATGTACGAGGGGCTGTACCTGCTCGGTACGTCGATTGCCCGGCCGTTGATCGCCAAGCGCCAGATCGAGATTGCCAAGATGGTCGGTGCCGATGCCGTGAGCCATGGCGCGACCGGCAAGGGCAACGACCAGGTCCGCTTCGAGCTCGGCTATTATGCGCTGGCGCCCGACATTAAGGTGATCGCGCCGTGGCGTGAATGGGATCTCACCAGCCGCAGCCGCCTGATCGAGTTCGCCGAGCAGAACCAGATCATGGTAACCAAGGACAAGCGCGGCGAAGCGCCGTTCTCGACCGACGCGAACCTGCTGCACACCTCGTCCGAGGGCAAGGTGCTGGAAGATCCGTGGGAGGAAGTGCCCGATTACGTCTATTCGCGCACGGTAAACCCGGAAGACGCACCCGACGCGCCGGAATACATCACGATCGATTTCGAGCGCGGCGACGGTGTGGCGCTGAACGGTGAGGCGTGTTCGCCAGCGACGCTGCTGACCAAGCTGAACGAGCTCGGCCGCTCGCATGGCATCGGCCGGCTCGACCTTGTCGAGAACCGTTTCGTCGGCATGAAGAGCCGCGGCATGTACGAGACGCCGGGCGGCACCATCTATCACCTGGCGCATCGCGGGATCGAGCAGCTGACGCTGGATCGCGGCGCGGCGCACCTGAAGGACGAGCTGGCGATCCGCTACGCCGAACTGGTGTACAACGGCTTTTGGTTCGCGCCCGAGCGCGAGATGCTGCAGGCGGCAATCGACCACAGCCAGGAGAAGGTGTCCGGCACGGTACGGCTGAAGCTATACAAGGGCAGCGTCAACGTGGTCGGCCGCAAGTCACCCAACTCGCTCTACAGCGAAAAGGTGGTGACGTTCGAGGACGACCAAGGCGCCTACGACCAGCGCGACGCGGAAGGCTTCATCAAGCTGAACGCGCTTCGCCTGCGCCTGCTCGGCCGCCGCGACCGCCTGTAATCGGCCTGTCGGCACGTCGGGGAAGGGTTCAACCCGGCCCCCCGCGTGCCCACGGCTCCGGACAAACCCTAGGATCGTTGCCGATCAGGAACGATCCTGCCGCTATCAACGTTCTTGGTCCGCCTGGGGCGGCTGAAGTCCCCGCCGATGAGGGAGATAGCGATGAAGGGTGCAACATTTGGCGCATTGCTGCTGGGAGCCACCGTGCTCACGGCCTGCGCCGACAATCGCCAAGACGTGGTTGCTCCGGCGCCGCCGCTCGGCCCCGGTGCGCTGGCCGGAACGGTAGCCGCTGATCGCAACGGCGATGGTCTGGTCGACGGCTATTACACGCCGGATGGTGTCTATGTAGCCTTCCAGGCGCCGCCTTGCCCGCCGCCGCCGCCCCCCCCGCCGCCGCCCACCCCGCGCGGCGAACGAGGCTGAGCTTGTCGGCTGGCGAGGGCGCGCCGGCGCGGCGCGCAAGCCGGCTGGCGCTTATCCTGACCTTGCTCCTGCCGGCGGCGGCGCTTCCAAGCGTCGCCGCCGCGCAGGACACTGTCGCAGTCGCTGAGTCGACCAACGCGGTTGCGCAGGCAATTCGCGGGCAGGTGGGCGGGCACCTGAAGGACTTTTACCGTGCACGCGGCTATTGGCCGCTGTGGATCGTGGACGATCGGCCCGGTGCGCAGGCGAGTGCGCTGATCGACGTGATCGAGAGCGTGCGCGTCGATGGCCTGAACCCCAATCGCTATTCGCCCGATCGTCTGCGGCGCCTGATCGATGAGGCGCAGGACGGCAATCCGCGCGCGCTCGCCTATCTGGAAGTGGCGTTAAGCGGGGCGCTGGGTAACCTGGTCCGCGACATGCGCGAGCCGACGATCGATATCGAATATCTCGAGGAAACGCTGAAGCCCAAGCGATTGAAGCCCGAGGAAGTGCTTCGGCGGGCGGCGCTGGCCAAATCAACGGTCGACTATGTTCGCAATCTCGGATGGATGAGCCCGCTGTACGTTCAGTTGCGCGCCGCGATGCCTGCGCCGGAGACTGAGCGTGAGCGCGACGAGCCAGATCGAAGCTATGTCACCGTACCATCGGGGCCGCTGCTGAAGCCGGGAATGAGCGGCGAGCGCGTCCTGCTTCTGCGCGAGCGACTTGGCCTGGATGATGGCGATAACTACGATGCCGAACTGAGGGCGCGCGTGCGGCAGTTCCAGGCGTCGCGCGGCTTGCCGGCGGACGGGATCGCCGGCGCCCAGACGATCGCGGCGCTGAACGGCACCGGCGGGGCAAGCGTCGACCGCGTCGCGCAATTGCGCCTGAACCTGGAACGGGCGCGGCTGCTGCCGGATGCATACACGCGGCACATCGTCGTAGACGCGGCGGCGGCACGGCTGTGGTATTACGGCGGCGGGGCGGAACAGGGGACGATGCGGGTCGTCGCCGGCACGGCGGAGACGCAGACGCCGATGATGGCAGGGCTGGTCCGCTACGCCACGCTCAATCCCTATTGGAACGTTCCGGTCGACCTAGTGCGCAAGCGGATCGCGCCCAAGGTGCTGGCGGGTACCTCATTGGAGCGGCAGGGCTATGAGGCACTGTCAGATTGGACCAATGAGGCGCAGGTGATCCCGTCTGCATCGATCGACTGGAAGGGCGTGTCCGACGGAACGGTTGAGCCGCGCGTGCGCGAGTTGCCCGGGCGTGGCAATTCGATGGGATCGGTCAAGTTCATGTTCCCCAACGATCACGGCATCTACCTCCACGACACACCACAAAAGAACCTGTTCACGAAGGCAGACCGGCATTTCTCCAACGGCTGCGTCCGGCTGGAGGATGCCGGGCGGCTGGGCCGGTGGCTGTTCGATCGCCCGCTGAAACCCGACAGCTCACAGCCCGAGCAGCATGTGCCAGTCCCCGAGCCGGTGCCGGTCTATCTGATGTATTTCACCGCCAGCCCGTCCGAGACCGGCCGGGGCGTGAAATATGTCGCCGATGTCTATGATCGCGACTCACCGGCACTGCAGCACCTCGCCAGCCGCTGAGGCATCACCCCGCGTTCCTTCGGGCGGGGCATTAACCACGCCTCAACCAACCTGCTTCATTGCCGATGCTGCATTGCTATGGGGCAGCATCAGATGGCGAATCCTGTCGGCACGGTGGACGTGGCGATCATCGGCGCGGGACCGGCGGGGCTGACGGCGGCCTATTTGCTCGGCAAGGCCGGCTATTCGGTCACCGTGATCGAGAAGGATCCGCGCTATGTCGGCGGGATCAGCCGAACGGTTGAGCATGAGGGCTTCCGCTTCGACATCGGCGGGCACCGGTTCTTCTCGCGATCGAAGGAGGTCGTCGACCTCTGGAACGAGATCCTGCCCGACGATTTCATCGAGCGGCCGCGGATGAGCCGGATCTATTACGAGGGAAAGTTCTACAGCTATCCGCTGCGCGCGTTCGAAGCGCTGTGGAACCTCGGCGTGTTGCGATCGGCGCTGTGCATGGCGAGCTTCGCCAAGGCCAGGCTGATGCCAGCCAAGAGCGTGAAGAGCTTCGAGGATTGGACCGTCAACGCGTTCGGCTGGAAGCTGTATTCGATCTTTTTCAAGACCTACACCGAGAAGGTGTGGGGCATGCCGTGCGACGAGATGAGCGCGGACTGGGCGGCGCAGCGGATCAAGGGGCTGTCGCTGTGGGGCGCGGTGGTCGATGGACTGAAGCGCAGCCTCGGCCTCAACAAGCGCCCGAACGATGGCATGGCGGTGAAGACGCTGCTTGAAAGCTTCCGCTACCCGCGGCTGGGTCCCGGCATGATGTGGGAAGCAGCGCGCGATCATGTGGTGGCGCATGGCAATCATGTGCTGATGGATCACAAGCTGAAGCAGCTGGCGTTCAACGACGTCACGCAACAGTGGACGATGACCGCGACTGACAGCGAGGGCGCTCAGGTCGCGATCAAAGCGGCGCACGTCATTTCCTCGGCTCCGATGCGCGAACTGGCGAGCCGGCTGCATCCACTGCCGACCGCGTTGCCCGAGGCGGCGAACCTGAAATATCGCGACTTCCTGACGGTCGCACTGATGATCCGATCGCCTGACCTGTTCCCGGACAATTGGATCTACATCCACGATTCCAAGGTGAAGGTGGGGCGGGTCCAGAACTTCCGGTCGTGGTCGCCCGAGATGGTACCCGATCCCGATCTCGCGTGCGTCGGCCTCGAATATTTCTGCTTCGAGGGCGACGGGCTGTGGTCCGCGAGCGACGACGAACTGGTCGCGCTGGCCACGAAGGAGATGGCGCAGCTGGGGCTGTGTGCGGCCGAGCAGGTGGTGGGCGGCACGGTGGTGCGACAGGAGAAGGCCTATCCCGTCTACGACGAGGATTATGCCGCCAATGTCGAGGTGCTGCGCCAGGAGATCGAGGCGCGTTATCCGATGCTGCATTGTGTCGGGCGCAACGGTATGCACCGCTACAACAATCAGGATCACGCGATGATGACCGCGATGCTGACGGTGCGCAACATTGAGGCCGGCGCGCGGGTGTATGATATCTGGGCGGTGAACGAGGACGCCGAATATCACGAGAGCGGCAACGAGGGGGAGCGCGCGGCGCTCGCCAGCGTTCGCGGAGTGCCCGAGCGGCTGAAGGCAGCGTGACATCGTGCCAGCCGTGGAAGCACGCCGCGCGCTGAGCGACGCGCCGGGCGCGCCGGACGAGTTGCTGGAGAATTGCGCCGCCACCCGGGGGACAATGAGTTCGCACGGCATCAATCGTCCGGTGCTGATCGGGTGGTTCCTGACGGCGGTAGTTCTGCTGCTGGCCACTGCGGCCGATATCGCGAACCTGCGCTTCCCCGATCCCGACGATGCCATGCGCCTGATGGAGGTGCGGGACTGGCTGGCGGGGCAAAGCTGGTGGGACGTTGCGCAGCACCGCCTGAACGGCAACTTTCCGATGCATTGGTCGCGGCTGGTTGATCTGCCGATCGCTACCGTGCTGGCGGTGACGCGCCTGTTCGTGAGCGAAGAGGCGGCGATTCGGGTCGCAATGGTGGTGGTGCCGTTACTGTCGCTGCTCGCCGTCATGACGCTGGTCGCGGACATGACGCGCCGCCTCTCAGGCGCAGAAGCCGCACGCTATGCAGTGCTGCTGGTGCCGTTGTCGGCGCCGCTGGTCTTTCAGCTGAGGCCGATGCGGGTCGATCATCATGGCTGGCAGATCGTGCTGGCGCTGGTCGCCGTGGCGATGCTGGTCGGGCGAACACCTGCGCCCGGGCGCGAAGGCGCCGGCCAAGGCGCCATCGCGGGCTTGGCATTGGCGATGCTGCTGACGATCTCATTGGAGGGCATGCCGATCGCGGCGGCGATTGCGGGTGTCGCGGCGCTCGCGTGGGTGTTGCAACCGTGGCGCCGTGACTTCCTGTTGGGGCTGGTCTGGAGCCTGTTTGGTGGCGCGGTACTGTTGCACGCGGTGACGCGCGGGCCGAACTTTTGGGCGCCTGCCTGCGATGCCATCGCGCCCGGTTGGCTGGCGATGCTGGGGACGGCGGCGGTGGCGACAAGCGTTGCAGCGGCCTTGTTTCAGCAGCGTCAAGCGGCTGCTCGGCTCGGCGGATTGCTGGGCGCAGGAGGGCTGACGGCGGGGGTGCTGGTGCTGGTGTCGCCGGATTGTCTGGCGGGGCCGTTCGCGCGCCTGCCGCCGATCGTTCACGACATCTGGTACGTGGGGGTGAGCGAGGGGCGGCCGCTGTGGGAGCAGACGCCGGACTGGGCGGCGATGACGATCGGCCTGCCGCTGGTCGGGCTGTATGCGACATGGCGCGGCTATCGTTCGGCGCAGGGCGAGCTGCGGGTCAAGTGGTTGCTGTTGCTGGCTATTCTGACGCTCGCGACGCTGGTGGCGGTGTTCGTCAACCGGGCGGGGGCAACCGCCAACGCGCTGGCCATTCCGGGCGCGGCGACGTTGTTGCTGGCGCTGCTGAAGCGGGCGCGGGCGGTGCCCGGGACGGGCAGGCGGCTGGTGGCGACGGCGGGTGCGCTGCTGGTGGCATCGCCCGGACAAGTGGCGGCGATCGGCGTGGTGGCCGGGAAGGCAGTGGCCGCGGATGACCGGCCGGCGGCGCAATCCGGCCTGTCCCCGGAGAAGATCGGCCGCGGCAGTACGGTGGCCGGCCAGCAGCGTCCGTCCTGCGAAAAAGTCGGCGATGTTCGCGTGATCGGGCGCCTGCCGCGCGGAATCGTCTTTGCCCCGATCGACATCGGGCCCGACATTATCGCGACGACCCATCATGACGCGATTGCCGGCGGATACCATCGCGCGCCCGAACCGATGGAGCGGGTGCTGAGCGCCTTTACCGGATCGCCCGCTGAGGCGCGTCGGATCATCATGGCGAGTGGGGCATCGTACATCGCGGCGTGTCCTGGGCTGAGCGAGACGGAAACGTACCGCCGTGATTTTCCGCAAGGCTTCTGGGCGCGGCTGCAGCGCGGCGAGCGGTTCGACTGGTTGCAGCCGATCGCGACCGGCACGCCGGCGCTGGGCTGGCGCGTCATTCGCCCCTTGCCCCCCGTCGCCCGTCGCCCTTAAGGCGATTTGATGGAGCAAATGGGGACGCCCCTTCGCTGGTGGCAGACGCGCGCGTTTGTCGTAATCGCGACGCTGATCTCGATCATACCGCTGATCTGGCCGGAGATTCCGCCGCTGGTCGACCTGCCCGGGCACATGGGCCGCTACCGCGTCCAGCTGACGCCGGTGGAACAGGCGCCGTGGCTGGCCGAATGGTACAATTTCCAATGGTCGCTGATCGGCAATCTGGGCATCGACCTGCTGGTCGTCCCGTTCGCCAAGGTCTTTGGCCTGGAACTGGGCGTCAAGCTGATCGTGATGTCGATCCCGGCGCTGACCGTCGCCGGGCTGCTGTGGATCGCGCGCGAGGTGCATGGACGCATCCCGCCGACCGCGATGTTCGCTCTGCCGCTGGCCTATTGCTACCCGTTCCAGTTCGGCTTCGTGAACTTCTCCCTGTCGATGGCGCTGGCGCTATGCCTGTTCGCGCTGTGGCTGCGCATGGCGCGGCTGGGCCGGTTGCGGCTGCGGGCGATCATCTTCGTGCCGATCTCTTGCCTGTTGTGGCTGTGCCATACGTTCGGCTGGGGCGTGCTGGGCGTGCTGGCGTTCTCCGCCGAGATGATCCGCCAGCATGACGCGCGCAAGGATGCCGGGTCGGGCCATTGGGTGGAAAGCTGGATCCGCGCCGGGCTGAGCTGCGTGCCGCTCGCGCTGCCGATGCTGCTGATGATCTTCTGGCGATCGGGCGACCATGTCACCGGCCAGACGGCCGACTGGTTCAACTGGCAGGCGAAGGTCGCGTGGCTGCTGATGGTGCTGCGCGACCGGTGGGAGCTGTGGGATGTCGGCTCGACCGCCGTCTATCTGCTGCTGATGTTCTACGCGATCCGCGATCCGGCGCTGGGCTTTTCGCGCAACCTGGTGCTGTCGGCGCTGTTCCTGGCGGCGGTATTCGTGCTGCTGCCGCGGATCGTTTTCGGTTCGGCCTATGCCGATATGCGGCTGGCGCCGTTCGTGGTGGCGGTGATGCTGATCGCGATCCGCCCGCTGCCGGGGATGAGCGCGCGCAAGGCCGGCATCCTGGCGATGCTGGCGACGAGTTTCTTCGTCGCGCGGATCGCGGGCAATACCGTCAGCTATTGGCTGTTCGACCGCGATTACGACACCGAACTGGCAGCGCTGGACAAGCTTCCCGAGGGCGCGCGCGTCGTCACCTTCGTCGGCACCAATTGCCACAACCAGTGGAAGATGAGCCGGCTGGAGCATTTGCCGGCGATCGCGCTGACCCGGCGGCTGGCCTATGCCAACGACCAATGGTCGATGCCCGGCGCGCAGCTGCTGACCGCGAAATACAGCAAGGCGGGCATGTTCGCGCATGATCCGTCCGAGATCGTGACGCCAGGCTGGTGCCCGCGCGAATGGTGGAAGCCGATCGATTTCTCCATGGCGCGCTTCCCGCGCGAGGCGTTCGATTATGTCTGGTTGATCCGCACCCCGCCGTTCAATTCGCGCTACGCCAGCGACCTCGACCGGATCTGGCGATCCCCGACCGGCGCCAGCGCGCTGCTGAAGGTGAACCGTGATCGCCCGACGCCGCAGATCGCCGACGAGGAACTGTATCCCAAGTGGTTCTTGGAAATGCGGGAGCGAAAGATGCGCCAGCGCGAGGCCGACCTGCCGCCGCCACCACGGTCCTGACCCATCCGCCCGCAGATGGGCCGGAGCGGATGGGCTGAACCGCCATCCTGAACCATTGGAAAGCCGCAGCGCAAAATAATCGCCGCGCTGCGGCACCTTCTCCCTTTTTCGGTGTTGAAGAAGCACAGGGGAGGATGACCATTGAAGCGATGCTGGGGGGCGGCTGTTGCTGCGAGTGCGATAGGATGGGCGCTGCCGGTGGCAGCCGAGACCAACCACGGCGGGCAGATATGGGGCGGAATCCAGGTGACGGCGCCGCTGTCCGATGACGTTTTCATCACCAGTGAGATCCAGCCGCGCTGGTCAACCAAGAATGCCGCGACCGCGCCGATCACCGTCATCCCGCCGATCATTTCCTGGCGGAAAAGCGAATCGCTGATCCTGTCCGCGGGCTATCTCTACGCCTTCATCGATGGGGCGCGGTTGCCGCAGGACCTGCACGAGAACCGGTTCCTTCAACAGGCGTCGTACCGCATCGGCGCGATCGGACGGATCGGCGTTCGCGCGCAGACCCGGTTCGAGCAGCGCCAGCGATCCACCGGCAAGGACTGGAACCTGCGCGTCGCGCAGCAATTGCTGCTGGCGACACCGCTGACCAAGAAGGAAAGCGGCGGGCCGGTGGGCGTGGTGTCGGTCGAGCTGTACTGGAATCTGACCGACGCCGATTGGGGGGCGCGCAAGGGCTATGACGATCTGTGGACCTTTGCCGGGGTGCGCACGCCGATCTCCGAATTCGCGGCGCTTGAGCTCGGCTATCTGAACCAGCGACAGCGGGCGGTGAACGGACGCGCCAACATGAACCATGCCGCGGTGGTGGGCATATCATTCCAGCTGTCCACCAAGATCGTTCCGCCCAAGGTGGTGCCGACCACCGGGCCCGGGCTGCAGCCGCTGCCGGATCGCGAATCCGTCCGCCAGCGGTAACGCCGGGATCGGGCGTCAGTCGCCCTTGCGGAAGGGGGTGAGCTGACCGAGGAATTCCTGGTCAGCCTCCACCGCGACGCGTTCGCGCGCGAGGAAATCGGCGACGGCGCGGCGGAAACCCGGATTGGGAAAGTAATGCGCGGACCAGGTGGGGACCGGGGCATAGCCGCGCATCAGCTTGTGCTCGCCCTGCGCGCCAGCCTCCACGGTGGCGAGGCCGCGTTCGATCGCGATGTCGATCGCCTGATAATAGCACAGCTCGAAGTGCAGGAACGGCACGTCCTCGGTGCAGCCCCAATAACGGCCGTAGAGCGTGTCGGCGCCGATGAGGTTGAGCGCGCCGGCGATCGGGTGACCGTCACGCTCGGCGAGGATCAGCAGAACGCGATCGCCCATCCGTTCGCCCAGCATCGGGAAGAAGGGGCGAGTGAGGTACGGGCGGCCCCATTTGCGGCTGCCGGTATCCTGGTAGAAGGTCCAGAAGGCGTCCCATTCGCGCTTGCCGATCTGATCGCCGACGAGGTGGCGGATGGTCAGCCCCTCCACGGCGGCGGCGCGTTCCTTGCGGATCGCCTTGCGCTTGCGGCTGGCGAGGGTGGCGAGGAAATCGTCGAAGGTGGCGAAGCCCTGGTTGCGCCAGTGGAATTGCGTGCCCTCGCGGATCAGCCAGCCGGCGGCCTCGAACGCGTCGATCTGATCGGGCGCAACAAAGGTGGCGTGGGCGGAGGACAGATCGTGCTGATCGGTAACCGCCTCCAGCGCGGCGATCAGCGCCGGGGCGGCGGTGGGATCGCGCAGCAGCAGCCGGGGTCCGGGCACAGGGGTGAACGGCGCGGCGATCTGAAGCTTGGGATAATAGCGCCCGCCGGCGCGCTCCCATGCGTCGGCCCAGGGATGGTCGAAGACATATTCGCCCTGGCTGTGCGCCTTTGCATAGGCCGGCGCGACGGCGATTGGGGCGCCATCATCGCCGTCGACGACGACGGGCACCGGCTGCCACCCGGTGCGGCCACCGACGCTGCCCGAATCCTCGAGCGCGGAGAGAAAGGCATGGCTGACGAAGGGGTGGGCGGTGCCGGCGCAGGCATCCCATTGATCCGCCGCGATGCTGGCGACGCCGTGCATCATGCGCGCCGAGAGGGTCACGCCGCGGCTCCGGCAGGTGCGCGCGTTGGCCTCAAGCGGCGCGGTGCGCGGGCGTTGAACCCGGCAGCGGTCATGGCAGAGGTGCCGGCGATGGTGCGGGACTGCGCCAGCGCGCGGGGATGAGCCGCGGCTGGCGCCGGTTCCATAAAGGGGTGGTCAGGCAAGCGCACGCTTCGCCGGAACGACCGGGTGACGCGAAGGTTCAGCGCGCCACTTCGATGATGGCATCGATCTCGACCGCAGCGTTGCGCGGGAGCGCGGCGACGCCGACCGCGGCGCGGGCGTGCTTGCCGGCATCACCGAACAGCGCGACCATCAGGTCGGACGCGCCATTGGCGACTTCAGGCTGATCGCCGAAGCCGGGGGCCGAATTCACGAACACGCCAAGCTTCACGATGCGCGCGACGCGCGACAGGTCGCCCAGCGCGGCCTTCACCTGTGCCACGACCATCAGCGCGCACAGCACGGCAGCGTCCGAGCCGGCGGCGACATCGAGATCGTCGCCGAGGCGGCCGGTCACGACCTTGCCATCGCGGAACGGCAGCTGGCCCGAGACGTGCAGCAGGCCGCCGGCCTCGACCGTCGGGACATAGGTGGCGACGGGCGCAGCCGCCGTGGGGAGGGTGAGCCCGAGCTCTTCGAGCTTGCGATCGATACGGTCAGTCATGGTCCGGGGTAGAACACCAGCCGCTGCCGCTGGTCAACCGTGCGCCGCAGCGGTCGAGATGGCGGGAGCGGGACGCCCGCTGGCGAGGCGATCGATGATCCAGGGCAGCGCATCCGGCCAGGCATCGATGCGCGCGTGCGCCGCCGGCGCGGCGGGCACACCGGGGGCGAGCGCGGGTTCCGCGACCATGTGCAGCCGGTGGACCTGCGGTGCATGTTCGGCGACCGATTCATGGTGCATCGGCAAATCGTCGACGAACACGGTGACAGGGTTGCCATGTTCCTTCACCAGCGCGGCGACCGGGCCGCCCTTTGGCCCCTGATTGCATTCGACGCGGTGGGCGATGCCGAACGTCGCCAATTGATCGATGCGGTGCGTGCGGCAGCTGTCCTGCAGGTTGGTGAGGATGACGATGTCCGCGACCTCCGCGATCCGCACCAGCGCGTCGCGCGCATGGGGGACCAGCGTCTGGCGGTGCATTTCGGCGGGGAAGAAGCCGTCGAGGAAGCCGCGCATCTCCTCGCGGCTGGGCGCGTCGCCGCCGCTGCGCCGGCGCATGTTGCGGCCCAGTTCCCAGTTCGACGGGGTGAATTCGATGTCATGCGCCTCGTCCAGCCAGTCGCCGAAATGGCGCACCATGTGGATCAGCACCTCGTCGCAGTCGGAAATCAGCAGCGGGCGGGTCATGGCCTCTCCAATTCGTGGCGGGCGCGGACCAGCGCCTCGGGTTTGCAATCCAGCGCAGACGCGCAGGCGATCAGATCGGGCTCATGCGCCTCCAGAAACTGGAGGCAGGCGGCGAGCACCGAGGCCTCGCCAAGCCGCGCGCGCAGGTCATCGGGGTGGAGCCCAGTGAGCGACAGGAGGCGCCCGGCGCGGTCGGAATCCGACAATGTCCAGGCCAGCGCCTGCAGCGCGAGCGCGTCGGCAGGTTCTCCGTTTGAATCGGCTGTTTTCATTGCCTATTGTCGCTCACCAATCGGGGGATCCATAGCGCGTGGCAAAGAAGGTGCTCGTTGTCGAGGACAACGAACTCAACCTCAAGCTGTTCTGCGACCTGTTGCGGGCGCATGAATTCGAGGCCGAGCCGGTGCGCGACGGGCGCGAGGCGGTGGCGCGGACTCGCGAATGCATGCCCGACCTCATCATCATGGACATCCAGATGCCCTATGTGACCGGCTATGAGCTGATCCTGGAGCTGAAGGCGGACGAGGAATTGCAGCGCATCCCGGTGATGGCGGTGACCGCCTACGCCGGACGCGACGACGAGGAGCGGATCCGCGCGGCGGGGGCGGAAGCCTATGTGTCGAAGCCGATCAGCCTGGTGCGGTTCATGGAAACGGTGCGCGCGCTGATCTGATCGGCGCGCACGCTTATACGAGGCCAAGCTCCGCCAGCTTGCCGAGCAGGGCGGGGGGCAGGGTGGCCATGCCGCTGCCGTCACCGCCGAGATCCACCGGAGCATCGGCATCCTCCAGATAGCGCCAGCCCTGGTGCGCGCGCTTTGGCCGCGCGGCGACGAGGCGAAGCACGGGATCGATGTGGATCGCGACGCGGCCGCCCTCCGCCTCACCGAAGCTGAGGATCGGCGAGCGGGCGACGAGCTGATGCTTGATGATCCAGAACAAGGAGCCTTGCCCGGCGATCTCCTCATGCCGTTTGGGCAGATAGCGCGTCGTCAGGAACAGCGGGCCTTCCTCGCCGCGCTGGCGCAGGCGATCGGCGAGATGTTCGACCGCGCTGTGGCCGAAGGCGACCTTTGTGATGTGAAGCGGCATGGCTCTCCGGCAGCTGGGGAGGCTGCCATGTGGGGAGCCTCAGCCCACGAGGCCAGAGGCGCTGGCGAGGCCGAGGAAGGCGAGGAAGCCGATCGAATCGGTCGTCATGGTGACGAAGACGGAGGAGGCGACGGCGGGGTCGGCGCGCAATCGTTCGAGAACGACCGGAACGAGCACGCCGGCCAGCCCCGCCACGAGGATGTTGGTCATCATCGCCGCGGCGATCACCCCGCCGAGCAACGGATTGGCGAAGATCAGCGCGACGCCGGTGCCGATCACCAGCGCGATCGTGGCGCCGTTCAAGAGCGCAACGCGGATCTCGCGCCCGATCGCGCGCGAGGTGTTGGATTGCGTCAGCTGGTTCATCGCCATCGCGCGGACCGTGACGGCCAGCGTCTGCGTGCCGGCATTGCCGCCGACGCCGGCGACGATCGGCATCAACGTGGCGAGCGCGACCATGCGTTCGATCGTGCCCTCAAACCGGGAGATGATGAACGAGGCGAGGAGCGCGGTGAACAGATTGGCGATCAGCCAGCGCACGCGCGCCTTGTAGCTGTCGAACACCGGTTCGTTGATGTCGCCTTCGCCAGCGCCGGAGAGCAGCAGCGCGTCCTCGCCCGCCTCTTCCTGGATGATGTGCACGATATCGTCGACGGTGATCATGCCGACGAGGCGGCCCGAGCCATCGACGACTGCGGCGGAGATGAGCGCGTATTTCTGGAAGCGGAGCGCGACCTCCTCCTGATCCATGTCGACCGGGATCAGCGTCTGTTCGCGCGCCATCACGTCCGAGATGGCGATCGCGCGCGGCGTGCGCAGGATCCATGACAATGCGCAGGTGCCGACCGGCTTGTGCTGCGGATCGACGACGAAGATTTCCCAGAAGTCGGTGGTGAGTTCCTCGTCACCGCGCAGGAAATCGAGCGTGTCGCCGACCGTCCAATGTTCCGGCACCGCGATCAGCTCGCGCTGCATCAGACGGCCGGCGGATTCCTCCGGGTAGCTCAGCGCCTCCTCGATCGCGGCGCGATCGTCGGGCTCCATCGCGCGGAGCACCTCGCGCTGATCGTCGGCGTCAAGATCCTCGATGATCGCGACGGCATCGTCGGTGTCGAGTTCGGAGGCGATGTCCGCGACCTGGCGCGCATCGAGCGCGTCGATCAGCTGTTCGCGGACGTGATCGTTCATTTCGGCGAACACGTCGCCGTCGAGCAGATCGGCCACCGCGGCAGCGAGCGCGGCGCGGCGATCCTCCGGCGTCAGTTCGAACAGGTCGGCGATGTCGGCGGGGTGGAGCGGCTCGACGAGGCGCTGGGCCGCCTCCGGATCACCGCGTTCAACGGCGTCGAGCACCGCATCGACATAGTCGGGCTTCAGCCGATCATCCGCGTCGAGCTGACGATCATCCTCAGCCGCGCGCTCGGCAGTACGGAGTTCGGTTTCGCTCATCGCTGGCCTCCTCCGGCGGATTGATCTGCGCGGCTCCTAGCGGGCTGAAAGTCGCGTGCCAACCGCCTGCGGGTTTGCGTTCGACCGGGCCGAGCGGTAGGGCGCGGGCTTTCCGGAAAACCCGAAGGAGGCTTGCGATGGCCGATACGTACAACACCCTGACGCTGACGCTGGATGGCGGCGACGTGACGATCAAGCTGCGCCCCGACCTGGCGCCCGAGCATGTGAAGCGCATCGGCGAACTGGCGAACGAGGGCTTCTACGACGGCGTCGTATTCCACCGCGTGATCCCGGGCTTCATGGCGCAGGGCGGTGATCCGACGGGCACCGGCATGCACGGTTCGGACAAGCCGAACCTGAAGCAGGAATTCTCCAAGGAGCCGCACGTGCGCGGTGTCTGCTCGATGGCGCGGACCAATGATCCGAACAGCGCCAATTCGCAGTTCTTCATCTGCTTCGACGACGCGCGCTTCCTCGACGGCCAGTACACCGTGTGGGGCGAAGTGACGAACGGCATGGAGCTGATCGACGCGCTGCCCAAGGGTGAGCCGCCGCGCGAGCCGGGCAAGATCGTCAAGGCACGCGCTGAGTAAGCGATCGGTCACGCAGCCGGGCGCTGCGTGACGTTCGACGGGGGAGGCGCGGCCGGATGGCCGTGCCGCCCCGCTCCGACGACGGGTTCAGACGTTTTCGGACCCCAATGTCGCGACCAGCCAGTCGCGAAAAATCCTGACCTGTTTCAGCTGCAGTGCCCGCGGGCGGCACACGAACCAATAGCTGTACGGACTGACCACCTCGATATCGAACAATCGCACCAGGCGCGGGTCGGCCGCGTCCTGAAAGTGGCTTTCGTGCATGAAGGCGACGCCGAGGCCCTGCGCTGCGGCCTCCAGCATCAGCGCCCCCGAATCGAAATGATCCACCGCGAGCGGCTCGATATCGTAGAGCCCGGCGGCCTGGCGCCACGCCGTGAAGGTATCGGGCATCTCACGATGGACGAGCGCAGTGAGCGTCGCGAGCTGTTGCGGCCGGACGATGGGATCGGCCCGCTCGACCAGCGCGCGGCTGCCGATCACATAGACCCGGTTGCGATCGAGCCGGCGTGCATACAGGCTGGGATCGATGTCGCGCGCCAGCGCGATGACGGCATCCAGCCCCTCTCCCAGACGCGCGATGCCATGCGCGCCGGTATCGATGTCGAGATGGATTTCCGGATGCGCGCCGCGCAACTCACCCAGGCGGGGGAAGAGGCGCTGCGAGGCGAAGAGCGGCAGAACGCCCAGCCGCAGGCGAAGCACGTCGACCGAACTGGTCATCGATTCGACCGCGTCGGACAATTGATCGAGCAGCGGCGCGACCTGCGCCAGTAGCCGTTCCCCGTCGCTGTTCATCACCATTGCCTGGTGGCGGCGATCGAACAGCGGGCGGCCGAGGAAGCGTTCGAGTGTCTGGATCCGCCGGCTGAGTGCGGGGTTGGAAAGGGCGAGTTCCTGCGCAGCCGCCTTGATCGACCCAAGCCGCGCCACAGCGACAAACGCCTCAATGGCAGTCAGCGGCGGCAAACGACGCATGGCGGATCATTCCCCTTACTCACCCATCATGAAACCGGCCCCGCGCCGGAACAAGCAGGTTATGACGATTGCAGGATTTGCACTCGCCATTCGTTTCTTCGCACTTGCACAAAAAACGCCGTTTCGCCACTTAGGGCGGGCCTTTCAGGCATCCTCTCCTAAAAACTTTCATGGGCTGGTCTTCGGACCGGCCCCTTTTTTTGTCCGAATTCGGCCGCACCGGCACGTGAAAGCATCCGGGGCGTTAGGTCGGGTGTGGCACCCCCCCTCTAAAAACGCGGGCGCGCTTCCATATCTATCGTCGGCTAGTCCGGAGGAGAAGTGCATTGGCGGATGTCGAGACACAGGCGCAGAAGTTGCAGGTCGCAAATGCCCGGGCAGAGGATAGCGGCCGGGGCATCGCCCACCTGCCGCGCGCCTTCATGGCATCGCTGGGCCTGACCGACGGTGATGTGATCGAGATCGTTGGCAAGAAATCGACGCCTGCGCGCGCGGTCGGCCCCTATCATGAGGACGAGGGGCTGGCGATCGTGCGCATCGACGGCCTGCAGCGCGCCAATGCGGGCGTCGGATCGGGCGACTTCGTCGAGGTGCGGCGTGCCGAATCGAAGCCCGCGACGCGCGTCGTGTTCGCGCCGGCGGCGCAGAACCTGCGCCTGCAGGGATCGACGGTGGCGCTGAAACGCACCTTCATCGGCCGGCCGCTGGCGCAGGGTGATGTGGTGGCGACGGCGGGGCACCAGCGGGTGGCGAACATGCCGCCGGGGATGCAGCAGTTCGTCAACGCGCCGGCCTATGCATTGCAGGAAATCCGCCTGGTGGTGGTGACTGCGGCGCCCAAGGGCATCGTCCACATCGACGAGAATACCGAAGTCGAGCTTCGGCCCGAATATGAGGAGCCGAACGAGGCGCGGCGCGCCGACGTCACCTATGACGATATCGGCGGCATGGCGGCGACGATCGACCAGCTGCGCGAGATGGTCGAGCTGCCGCTGCGTTACCCCGAGCTGTTCCAGCGACTGGGCGTCGATCCGCCCAAGGGCGTGTTGCTGCATGGCCCGCCCGGCACTGGCAAGACGCGGCTGGCGCGCGCCGTCGCCAATGAAAGCGACGCGCAATTCTTCCTGATCAACGGTCCCGAGATCATGGGTTCTGCCTATGGCGAGAGCGAGGGGCGGTTGCGGCAGGTGTTCGAGGAGGCGGCAAAATCCGCGCCCTCGATCGTGTTCATCGACGAGATCGATTCGATCGCGCCGAAGCGTGGGCAGGTGTCGGGTGAGGCGGAGAAGCGCCTCGTCGCGCAGCTGCTGACGCTGATGGACGGGCTGGAGGCGCGCGCTAACCTGGTCGTCATCGCCGCGACCAACCGCCCCGAGGCGCTGGACGAGGCGCTGCGGCGGCCGGGCCGGTTCGACCGCGAGATCGTGGTCGGCGTGCCGGACGAGCGCGGCCGACGCGAGATCCTGGGCATCCACACCCGCGGCATGCCGCTGGGCGACAAGGTGGACCTGGCCGAACTGGCGCGCACGACGTTCGGCTTCGTCGGCGCGGACCTGGCGGCGCTGACGCGCGAGGCGGCGATCGAGGCGGTGCGGCGCATCATGCCGCGGCTGAACCTGGAGGAACGGACGATCCCGCCCGAGGTGCTCGACACGCTGGCGGTGACTCGCGAGGACTTCATGGAGGCGTTGAAGCGCGTCCAGCCGAGCGCGATGCGCGAAGTGATGGTGCAGGCGCCGACCGTCCGCTGGGACGATGTCGGCGGGCTGGACGATGCGCAGATGCGCCTGAAGGAAGGGGTCGAGCTGCCGCTGAAGGATCCGGACGCGTTCCGGCGCCTCGGCATCCGGCCGGCCAAGGGCTTCCTGCTCTATGGCCCGCCGGGCACCGGCAAGACGCTGCTGGCGAAAGCGGTCGCGCGCGAGGCGGAGGCGAATTTCATCGCTACCAAATCGAGCGACCTGCTGAGCAAATGGTATGGCGAGAGCGAGCAGCAGATCGCCCGCCTGTTCCAGCGTGCGCGGCAAGTGGCACCAACGGTGATCTTCATCGACGAGCTCGACAGCCTGGTGCCGGCGCGTGGTGGCGGGCTGGGCGAGCCGCAAGTGACCGAGCGGGTGGTGAACACCATCCTCGCGGAGATGGACGGGCTGGAGGAATTGCAGTCCGTGGTGGTGATCGGCGCGACCAACCGGCCGAACCTGATCGATCCGGCGCTGCTGCGGCCGGGGCGGTTCGACGAGCTGATCTATGTCGGTGTGCCGGACGAGGCCGGGCGGCGGCGCATCCTGGGCATCCAGACCGCCAAGATGCCGCTGGCGCAGGACGTCGACCTTGATGTGGTGGCACGGCGGACCGAACGGTTCACCGGCGCCGACCTCGGCGATGTGGTTCGCCGGGCGGGCCTGATCGCGCTTCGCCGGTCGCTGGGTGCGCGCGAGGTGTACATGGGCGATTTCGAGGCGGCGCTCGGCGAATCGCGCGCGAGCGTGACCGACGAGATGGAACGCGATTACCAGCAGATCGCGTCGCGGCTGAAGCAGGATGCGGCGTCGATCCAGCCGATCGGCTTCATCTCCCCCGGGCAGCTGCGCCCGCGCGGCGATCGAACCGATTGATGCAATAAAAAAGGGGAGGGCGTGGGCCCTCCCCGAAATACCTTTGACCCCGCGGGGCGGCGCCTGTCGGTGTCAGGCCGGCGTTGCTTCGGCCGCCTCGGCCGCTTCGCGATCCATCTGCGCGCGGCTCTTGCGCTCCGCGGCGGTCTTGAGCTGACCACAGGCGGCGTCGATGTCGCGGCCGCGCGGGGTGCGCACGGGCGCTGAGATGCCCGCTTCGAAGATGATGTTCGAGAAGGCGCGGATCCGTTCCGGCGTCGAACATTCATAGGCGGTACCCGGCCAAGGATTGAACGGGATCAGATTGACCTTCGCCGGCAGGCGATAGTGGCGCAGCAGACGCACCAGTTCCCGCGCATCGTCCTCCGAATCGTTCTTGTCCTTCAGCATCACATATTCGAACGTGATGCGGCGGGCGTTGTTCGCGCCGGGATAATCGGCGCACGCCTGAAGCAGCTCCTCAATGCCGTATTTGCGATTGAGCGGCACGATCTCGTCGCGCACCGGCTTGGTCACGGCGTGGAGCGAGACGGCGAGGTTGACGCCGATTTCCGCACCAGCGCGCGCCATCATCGGCACAACACCCGAGGTGGAGAGGGTGATGCGACGCTTCGACAGGGCGAGGCCGTCACCGTCCATGACGACCGACAAGGCATCGCGCACATTCTCGAAATTGTAGAGCGGTTCGCCCATGCCCATCATCACGATGTTGGTGAGCATGCGCCCTTCGGGCTGGCTGGGCCATTCGCCCAGGCCATCGCGCGCCAGCATGACCTGGCCGACGATCTCACCCGCCGTGAGATTGCGCACCAGCCGCATCGTGCCGGTGTGGCAGAAGGTGCAGTTGAGCGTGCAGCCGACCTGGCTCGACACGCACAAGGTGCCCCGATCGGCGTCGGGGATGAACACCATCTCGTAATCCTGACCATCGTCGGAGCGGAGCAGCCATTTGCGCGTGCCGTCGGACGACACCTGCGCCTCCACCACTTGCGGGCGGCCGATGACGAACCGTTCGGTCAGCCACGGATGCTGCGCCTTCGCGATGTCGGTCATCGACGAAAAATCGGTCGCGCCGCGATTGTAGATCCAGTGCCAGACCTGCTTCGCTCGCAGCTTCGCCTGCCGCGGCTCAAGCCCGGCGGTGGCAAGCGCCTCGCGCAATTCGTCGCGGGAGAGCCCGACGAGGTCGATCCGACCATCGGCGCGCGGCGTGATGGCGCGCGCGACGGGCACGGGATCGATGTGCCCCGGGATGGGCATGGGAGCGGCCGACAGTGTCTGCATCGTGCGGATATAGCGCAATGAGGGGCTGATTTCCAGCGGGGCCGCAGGCTCCACTCGGCTGGCGGGTGAGGTCGCTGGCTTGGCTGGCCTCAGCCGGCGCACCCCAGCGTCGCGGCATCGATCGCGGTGGCGGCGCCGCCGAGTGCGTAGCTGTCGGCAAAGGGGCGGCCCCTGCGGTTCAGCGTCGAGATGCTCATGCTGCGCGCGCCGCGCATTGCGGCGACGATCGCGCGGTCAGTCGCCGCATCGGGCGACCAGACCGCACGCGCGTTGCCGGTGAGCACGAAACGCCGTTCGCCGATCGCCAGCGTGACAGGCGCGGCAGGATCGCGCTGCCGCGACAGGCGGACATAGAGGGCGGGACGGCGGCTGGCGCCGAAGCGCGCGGCGATGCTGGCAAAGCCGCTGCTGCCCGAGCGGACGGGCGCGCTTATCGCATAGCAGCGAGCCGGGACGCCGGCGCGAAAGGCGCCCCATGCGTCATAGACGCCGATCGCGGTCCGCTCTCCGGCAAGCAGGAGCGCAGCGGCCAGGATCACGCGGGGGCGTAGCCGGTGCCCAGATGGACCACCGTTTCGCGGCCGCCCTCGATCATCGTCACCGTGCCCTGCGGATGGCCTGGCAAGACGGGTGCGCCGCACGGATCGACCGGGGCCCCGGTCATCACGCCACGCATTACCCGGCTGGAAATGCCGTGCATGATGACGAGGCGATCGCCATCGTCATCCGCGGTATCGGCGAGCCAGCCGCCGACCCGCTCGGCAATCGCCTCATAGCGTTCGCCATCCGGCGCGCAGCGCAGCAGGCCGCGTTCATCGACCACCGGGCCGACCTCATCGATCACGTCTGCGTAATAGCGGCCACCCCATGCACCCATGCCGATTTCGATCAGCCGGTCATCGTGGCGCGCATCGTGCCAGTCGAGTTCAAGATGTTCGGTGATGATCGCCAGCGTCTGCAAGGCGCGCCCGGTGGACGATGCCCACATCATCAATTTCGGTTTTGCCCCGAGATGCGCACGAAGCGCCCGGCCCATTTCCTCTGCCTGGGCAAAGCCCGCGCGGGTGAGCGGGGTATGCGGCGCATCCCCCTGAAGCCGCCGTGCGGCGTTGAAGACGGTTTCGCCATGCCGGGCCACGAAGTCACGGCCGCGCCGTGGGGAGGGAAGGGTCGCCATGACGCCTGCTTTTGGGCGGCGGGGAGGCGAAAGCAACGCTTTTTGCGTGGGCGAGGCGCGAATGATGAGCGATGCGGGCGAAGTTTGAGGCGCCAGTTCTGGCGTCGGAAGAGGTCACAAAACGCGTGTTCGCGGTTAGAAACAGAGCTTCGTTGTTCAAGCCCCTGTGGCGCAAAAACAACGGAAATCCTTGTTTATCTGAGGTTCATGCAACGTCCGATGAAAAACACCATTTGAGCGTCACCCGCCGACGTTGTGTGGCGGAAACGCAAATGGAGTTGTTTATGCGTAAGCTCATCCTGGCGACGCTCGCCGCCACCACCGCTGCCGTTGCTGTTCCGGCTGCTGCGCAGGACGCAGGCCCGTTCACCGGTCCGCGTGCCGGCGTGATCCTGGGCTACGACGCGCTGCGCCCAGGCGACACGCAGGATTCGCTGATCCGTGGCGATCAGGGCAGCGATGGTTTCCTGTACGGTGGCGACATCGGTTATGACGTGGCGTTCAACAACCTGGTGGTTGGCGCCGAGGCCGAGATCACCGGTTCGACCGGCAAGGTGACCAACGATCCGCGCAACCCGAACGATTTCGGTTACGGCCGCGTCAAGGCCGGCCGTGATCTGTACATCGGTGGCCGTATCGGCGTGATCGCCGCACCGACCACGCTGATCTACGGTAAGGTGGGCTACACCAACGCTCGCCTCGACCTGACGCGTGACGACACGACGACCGTGACCGGCCGCAACTTCAACCTGGACGGCTTCCGTCTGGGCGCCGGTGTCGAGCAGTCGCTGTCGCCGAACACCTACGCCAAGCTCGAGTACCGTTACTCGAACTACGGCGAAGCGAAGCTGCGTTACCCGAACGGCGCCACCACCGGCACGTTCGGCGTTGACACCGATCGTCACCAGGTGGCGGCCGGCGTCGGCTTCCGCTTCTGATGCGGGCGGGCGCGGCCTCTTGCCGCGCCTGACAGCCGGTGGTTGCGAACAATCCACCGAAAAGAGGGCCGGGGCGCTTGCTCCGGCCCTTTCTGTTTGGCTAGGAAACGGGCGAGTTGCCCCTGGTCGAATCCGGCGGGCCGGGGGATGAAGTGATGAAGGCGACGATCGAACGCGCAACGCTCCTCAAGGGGCTGAGCCATGTCCAGTCCGTGGTGGAACGCCGCAACACGATTCCGATTCTGTCTAACGTGCTGATCGAGGCGACGGCCGAGGGCTCGTTGCGGCTGATGGCGACGGACCTGGACCTCCAGATCAACGAGAGTGTCGCGGCCTCCGTGGAACAGCCCGGCGCGACCACCGTGTCGGCGCACACGCTGTTCGACATCGCGCGCAAGCTGCCCGAAGGGGCGCAGGTGTCGCTGAGTGCGGCCGATGGCCGGATGGCGATCGTGGCCGGTCGGGCGCGCTTCTCGCTCGCCACGCTGCCGCGCGACGATTTCCCGGTGATCGCCGAGGGCGAACTGCCGACCCAGTTCGAGATGCCGGCCGAGGCGCTGAAGCAGATCATCGACAAGACGCGCTTCGCGATTTCGACCGAAGAGACGCGCTATTATCTGAACGGCATCTTCCTGCATGTATCGGAGGATGGCGGTTCGCAGCCGGTGCTGAAGGCCGCAGCGACCGACGGCCACCGACTCGCCCGCGTGACGTTGCCGCGGCCGGAGGGCGCCGAGAGCATGCCGGACGTGATCGTCCCGCGGAAATGCGTGGCCGAGCTGCGCAAGCTGCTGGACGAAGTGGACGGTTCGGTCGGCGTGTCGCTGAGCGGGACCAAGATCCGGTTCGACCTGGGGCAGGCGATCCTTACGTCGAAGCTGATCGACGGCACCTTCCCTGATTACAGCCGCGTCATTCCAACCGGTAACGACAAGATCCTGAAGCTCGACCCGTCGGCGTTCATGGAAGGCGTCGATCGTGTGTCCACCATCGCCACGGAAAAGACCCGCGCGGTGAAGATGGCGCTGGATCGCGACAAGATCACGCTGTCGGTGACCAGCCCGGAAAACGGCACGGCGGCCGAGGAAGTGCCCGGCGAATATGTCGCCGCGCCCTTCGAGATCGGCTTCAATAGCCGCTATCTTATGGACATCCTGGGGCAGATCGACGGCGACGTGGTCGAGGTGCATCTGGCCGATGCGGCAGCCCCGACGCTGATTCGCGAGAATGACAAGGCGCCGGCGCTGTACGTGCTGATGCCGATGCGAGTCTGATCGGCTTCTGAGTATCCTGCCGGGGCGTCGTGCCCCGGCACCTTTCGCTGATTCGCCTTGCTCGTTGTCGCGGTTGGCTGCGCCAGGCCGCGGTCAATCAAGCGCCGTCGATCAGACGCTTTCGATGAGGCGGTCGGCCTGTGCGCGCGCTTCGTCGGTGATCGTGGCGCCCGACAGCATTCGGGCGATTTCCTCGCGCCGTTCCGAATCGTCGAGCAACCGCACGCCGGTGCGCGTGACGATGCCGTCGTTGCTTTTGGCGATCAGCAGATGCGCGGCACCCCGCGCGGCCACCTGGGGCGAGTGCGTGACCACCAACAGCTGCGCCTGACGCGCCAGCCGGTGGAGCCGCTCGCCAATCGCCGAAGCGACCGCGCCTCCGACGCCGCGATCGATTTCGTCGAAGATCATCGTCGCCGCGCCGCCCTCTTCCGCCAGCGCGACCTTCAGCGCGAGGATGAAGCGGGACAGTTCGCCGCCGGAGGCGATCTTGATCAGCGCACCGAACGGCGCGCCTGGGTTCGTGGCGATCTGAAACTCCACCCGGTCGCGGCCGGTGGGCCCCCATTGATCCTCCGGCAGCTCTGCGATGGTGGTGCGGAACCGGGCGGCGTCCAGCTTCAGCGGTGGGAGCTCCGCGGCCACGGCCGAATCGAGTCGGCCTGCCGCGGCGGCGCGTGCGGCCGACAGTCGGGCGGCAGCGGCCTGATAGATGTCGCGCGCGGCCGTGGCACGCTGCTCCAGCGCGGCGATGCCTTCCTCGCCTGCCTCCAGCCGATCGCGTCGTTCGCGCAATTCGTCGGCGAGCGCGGCAAGATCATCGGGCTGGACGCGATGCTTGCGCGCCATGCCGCGCAGTTCGAATAGCCGCGCCTCGTCCTGCTCCAGGTCGCGCGGATCGAACGCCAGCGCGCGGCTGGCCTCGCTCACCTGATCGCCGGCGTTGCCGGTTTCGACCATCGCCCGGTCGAGTGCCGCCAGCGCTTCCGCCAGCGCCTCGTGGTCGGGCGAGATGCGGTCGAGGATACGCGCCGCCTGGCGCATCTTCGCCAAGGCACCGTCCGAACCGTCGAGCGCGTCGACGAGCGCGTTCAGATCATCGGCGATCTTTTCCGACCGCTGCATGGTGCGCCGCCGTTCGGCCAGCGTCTCTTCCTCGCCCGGTTTGGGCCCGAGCGCGTCGAGTTCTGCCACGGCATGGTCGAGCCACTCGCGGTCGCGGGCTGCCGTTTCGATTTCCGCGCGGGCGTCCGACAAGGCCGATTCGGCGGTGCGCCAATCCTGCCATGCGGCGCTGACGCTGGCGGTGTCGAGGCGGGCGAAGATGTCCAGCAAAGCACGGTGGCCGCGCGGGTTGAGCAGGCCGCGATCGTCATGCTGGCCGTGGATTTCGACCAGCCGGCTTCCCAGTTCGCGCAGCAAGGCGGCGGAGGCGGGCTGATTGTTGACGAAGGCGCGGCTGCCGCCATCCGCCTTCACCACCCGGCGGATGATCAGCGGTTCGCCATCCTCCGCCTCCAACCCATTGTCGTCGAGCAGCGCGGCGAGGCCGGCGGGGGGATCGAAGGTGGCCGTGACGCTGGCCTGCGCCGCGCCGTGGCGGACGAGGCCGCTGTCGCCGCGTGCGCCGAGCGCCAGCCCCAGCGCGTCGAGGAGGATCGACTTGCCCGCGCCGGTTTCGCCGGTGAGCACGCCAAGGCCAGGGCCAAAATCGAGGTCCAGCGCCTCGATCAGGACCACATCGCGAATCGAGAGCGCCGTCAGCATGAATGGTCCAACGCCCGAACGCGCGGGCGGTGCATCATCGGTGCTGCGCTCACTGGTCCTGCGGCGGGACGTCCGCGGGAGCGGGGGGCGTGCCGGGCTGTACGCCGGTCGGCGTCGCGGTGGACGGCGCGTTGCCGCCCGGCGTGGCGCCAGCGCCGCCCGTGGTGGTGGCCGGAGTCGGTGCACCGGGCGCCTCGGCACGCGGCGTGGGCGTATCCTCTACCGGGAGCACTTCCACTTCCTTGCGGACGGGAGTCTCGGGCGCCGGAACGGTCGCCTGCGGCACGATCTGCTCGCCGGGAGCCAGCGGGCGGATCGGCGTCGCGGGGTTTTCGCCGAGCAGGTCGTAGGCGCGCTTGTACCACCAGGTCTCGGGGTAGTTGGCGCCGAGCACGGCGGCCGCCCGCTTTGCCTCCTCACGCACGCCGAGCGCCAGATAGGTCTCGGTCAGGCGCATCAGCGCCTCGGGCGTGTGGGTGGTGGTCTGGTAATCGTCGATTACCTTGCGGAACCGGAGCGATGCCGAGAGCCACTGACCGCGGCGTTCGTAGAAGCGCCCGATCTCCATCTCCTTGCCGGCGAGGTGATCGCGGACAAGGTCCAGCTTCAGTCGCGCATCGGCGGCGTAGCGGCTGTTGGGGTAGCGACGCGTCAGCTCGCCGAGCGCGTCCTGCGCCTGGGCGGTGATCTTCTGATCGCGGGTGACGTCGTTGATCTGCTCATAATAGCTGATCGCGATGAGGTAATAAGCGTAGGCCGCGTCGCGGTTACCGGGGTGGACGGACAGGAAGCGCTGGGCGCCCTGGATCGCCTCGGTATAGTTTTTCGCCAGATAATTGCTGAACGCGCCCATCAGCTGCGCGCGGCGGGCCCAGACCGAATAGGGGTGCTGACGCTCCACCTCGTCGAACAGGGCCGCTGCCAGCTTGTACTGGCGCTGGTCCAGCTTTTCGCGAGCCGCGGTGTACAAGGTGCCCACGTCGCGCGCGACGTACGGGAGATCACCGCCGGCGCGATTGCGCGCGCAGCCTGCGATCGGCAGTGCCATCGCCGCGAGGACCAGGGCGATGAGCGGACGGGACGGGAGTTTACGCATCGTAGTGGCCTTTAGCGCAGGGCCGCACGCGCGAACAATGCTGAAACGTCGTGGATGAAACGCATTGAGCGCGACGGCGTTCGACCGGTAGAATTCCGGTGCAATCGTGCCCGATCATTACAGGACATCAAATGACTGCAACCTTGCTGGCCACCAAGCGGGTCGAAAAGCCGTGGGGACGCCATGTTCTGTATCCCGGCTTCCCTGATCCCGCTGCCGATGGCGAGCCGATTGGCGAGGTGTGGTTCCAGTCGCCGCACCCCGAAGAGCCTGAATTGCTGATCAAATATCTTTTCACGAGCGAGAAGCTGTCGGTGCAGGACCACCCGTCGGACGAGGAAGCGCAGAAGCGCGGCCTGCCACGCGGCAAGGACGAATGCTGGGTAATCCTAGACGCCGAGCCCGATTCGACGATCGCGATCGGGCCCAAGCAGCCGATGACTGCCGACGAACTGCGGCAGAGTGCGCTCGACGGATCGATCGAGGACAAGCTGGACTGGAAGCTGGTGAAGGCCGGCGATTTCTATTATTCGCATTCCGGCGTGATTCACGCGATCGGCGCCGGGCTGACCTTGATCGAGGTGCAGCAGAATTCCGACACCACGTATCGCCTGTACGATTACGGGCGGCCGCGCGAGCTGCATCTGGACGATGGCGTCGCGGTCGCCGATCTCGACCCTTATGTCGCGCCGCCGCGGCCGGGCGAGGTGGCACCGGGCCGAACGATCCTGGTCGAAGGGCCCAAGTTCGTGCTGGAACGCTGGGGTGGCGGCAAGCGGTCGATCGACCTGGCGGACGGCCATACCGGATGGCTGGTGCCGATCCGGGGTGAGGGCGTTGTCGGCGGCGTCGCTTGGCACGCCGGCGAGTGCGTGATGGTGACGGGCCCTGAGCTGCTCCACGCGTCGGAGGATGCCGATCTGCTGTTCGCCTATCCGGGCACCGGCAGAATCTGATCCAGGTCGCCGCGCCACCGCGGCGCGGCACGAGAGACCTCGACAAGCAGCGCACGCGCGGCAAAGAGCCGCGCGTGCTTGATCTTGCTGTAATTGCCCTTGTCACCGCCGCCGGATTCCTGGGCGGCGCGATGAACGCGCTCGCCGGGGGAGGATCGTTCGCCACCATGCCGGCGCTGCTCGCGATCGGCCTGCCGGCGAACATCGCCAATTCCACCTCCAACTTCGCGGTGCTGCCGGGCGCGGCGATGAGCAGCTGGTCGTTCCGGCACGAGCGGGTCGCGCTGGGCGGGGTCGACCTGCGGGTGCTGGGCTGGGTGACGTTCGCCGCGGGGCTGGTCGGCAGTACGCTGCTGGTGCTGACCCCGGCGCGGACGTTCGACGTGATCGTGCCCTGGCTGGTGCTGTACGCCTTTGTCGTGCTGGCGGTGGGCAAGCGCGCGTCGGTGTGGCTGGCGCAGCGCGTGACGATCGGGGGACACACCCTGATCGCGGCGCAGGCACTGCTTGGGATCTATGGCGGCTATTTCGGCGGTGGCGTTGGGCTGATGATGACCGCCACCTATGGCCTGCTCGCCGGATTGGACCCACGCGCGATGTTCGCGCCGCGCACGCTGATGCTGGCGGTCGCCAATGCGGCGGCGGCAATCGTGTTCGTCGCCACCGGCATGATCCACTGGCCGTCGGCAGTGCCGATGCTGATCGGGGCATTGGTCGGCGGCTGGGCGGGCGCAGTGATCGGGAAGATGCTGCCAGCCGCGGTGATCCGGTGGTGGACGCTGCTGTTGTCAGGGGCGACGACGATCGTTTTTTTCTGGCGCGCCTACGGCTGATAGGCGGCGTCTGCGCGGCCGCTTTCCGGAAGCATTTGGCCGCGGATGGACGCTGCGGCAAAGCATGTTAGCCTGTGCAGGATGTCCCTCGTCTTCCGCCATCGCATCGCCACCCGATTGTGGCATTGGATCAATGCCGTGGCGATCTTCGTGCTGATCGGGTCGGGGCTGGGCATCTCCAACGCTCATCCGCGGCTGTATTGGGGCCGCTACGGCGCGAACTTCGATGCAGCGTGGCTGGAGCTGCCGCGATTTCCGGCCTGGCTGACGATCCCGGCGAACTACAATCTGGCGCTGTCGCGGCGCTGGCATCTGTTCTTTGCACTGGTGCTGGGGTTCGGATTGCTGGCCTATATGATCGCCAGCCTGCTGAACCGGCATTTCGCCAATGACCTGCGCGTACGCCGCCGTGACTTGGCGCCGAAAAAGCTGGCAGCGGACGTGCGCGAGCATCTGGCGCTGCGATTCCATGATCCCGACGATCCGACCGCGTACAATATCTTCCAGAAGCTGTCGTACGTGGCGGTCGTCTTCATCCTGCTGCCGCTGGTGATCCTGAGCGGCATTGCCCTGTCGCCGATGATGAACGCCGGCTTCCCCTGGCTGCTGGACCTGTTCGGGGGGCGGCAATCGGCGCGGTCGATCCATTTCCTGTGCATGGCCGGGCTGACATTGTTCATCATTGGCCATCTGGCGCTGGTCATCCTGGCCGGGCCGGTGAACGAAATGCGCGCAATGATCACCGGATGGTGGCGCGTGCCAGAGGAGCCGCGGCCATGATCGTTGCGCGTCGCAGCCTGATCGCCGGCGGTGTGGCAGGCGGGGCGGCACTGCTCGCCGGGTGCGATCGGGTGATCGAGCATCCGGCCGCGCGGCGCATCCTGTTCATGGGGGAGGACATGCAGCGCGGCCTTCAGCGTGCGCTGGTCGATCGCGACGCGCTGGCGCCGGAATTCACGCCCGAGCAGCGGTCACCATTCTTCCGGCCGAACGGCACGCGCGATCCGGGCACCCCCGAATACACCGCGTTGCGCGCGGGTGGCTTTGCCGACTGGCGATTGCAGGTCGATGGGCTGGTCGCCCGACCCTTGTCGCTGGCTCTCACCGATCTGGCCGCTTTTCCGCAGCGCGCGCAGATTACGCGGCACGACTGTGTCGAAGGGTGGAGCGCGATCGCGAAATGGCAGGGCCCCAAGCTGGGCGATGTGCTGAAGGCCGCGGGGATGCGCGATGCGGCGCGCTACATCGTCTTCACCTGCGCCGATCAATATGGTGCCGCCCCATATTATGAATCGGTCGATCTGGTGGACGCGTTCCACCCGCAGACGATCCTGGCCTGGGCATTGAACGACCGGTTCCTGCCCGTGATGAACGGCGCGCCATGCCGGCTGCGGGTCGAGCGGCAGCTGGGCTACAAGCACGCCAAATATCTGATGCGGGTGACCGCCGTCGACAGCCTGGCAGGCATCGGAAAGGGGCGCGGCGGCTATTGGGAGGACAATGTCGACTACGACTGGTACGCCGGCATCTGAGCGGTAGGTACGTACTGGAAACGAACGGCCGAGGCGGTTAGCAGGTCGCCCATGGCGCTGATCGATCTATTTCTCTCGCGCGCGGTGAAACGCGGTACCTTGACCCTGCATCGCCCCGACGTCCCGACCAAGACCTTTGGCACGCCGCAAGCCGGCTTCCCCGACGTGGTGCTTCGGTTCACCGACAAGAATGTCGGACGCTCGATCGTGTCCGATCCCGGCCTGGGTGCGGCCGAGGCGTTCATGGACGGCCGGCTGATCATCGAGCAGGGCGACATTCGCGCGCTGGTCGAGCTGCTGACCTCCAACGACCCTTGGGAAGACGGCCGCTCGGCGCTGGCGGCGAGCCCGTTGCGGCGCGCGGTGGCAGCGGCGGCGCACCGGTTCGGACGGATCAACATGGAGCGCGCCTCCAAGCGCAACGTGGCGCATCATTACGACCTGTCCGACCGGCTGTACGACCTCTTCCTCGACGCCGACCGGCAGTACAGCTGCGCCTATTTCACCGACCCGGCGAACAGCCTGGAGCAGGCGCAGGCGGACAAGAAGGCGCATATCGCCGCGAAGCTGGCGCTGAAGCCGGGGATGCGCGTGCTGGATATCGGTTGCGGGTGGGGCGGCATGGCGCTGTACCTCCACCAAAAGACCGGCGCCGAGGTGCTGGGCGTGACGCTGTCGGAAGAACAGCTGAAGGTCGCGCGCCGCCGTGCCGAGGAAGCGGGCGTCGCCGACAAGGTGCGGTTCGAGCTGATCGATTACCGCAAGGTCACGGGCCAGTTCGACCGGATCGTGTCGGTCGGCATGTTCGAGCATGTCGGCGTGAAGCATTATCGCGCTTTTTTCGGGAAATGCCGCGAGCTGCTGACCGAGGACGGCGTGATGCTGATGCACACGATCGGGCGGCTGGGGGGATCGGGCGTCACCGACCAGTTCACGCTGAAGTACATCTTCCCGGGCGGCTACAACCCGGCGCTGAGCGAGATCGTTCGCGGCTATGAGGGGATGCGGCTGTTCCCCACCGACATCGAGGTGCTGCGCGTCCATTATTCCTGGACGCTGGACCATTGGTACGATCGCACGATGGCGGCGAAGGACGAGATCGTCGCGCTGTATGACGAGAAGTTCTTCCGCATGTGGACGTTCTACCTGGCGGGCGCGGCAGCGGCGTTCCGCCATGGCGGCCTGTGCAACTATCAGGTGCAGCTGACGCGCGGGCGCCTGTCGGTGCCGGTCACGCGCGATTATATCTATGAGGAAGAGCGCCGCCTGCGCGCCGAGTGACGGCTATCCCGGCACCGTGACGGCCATGCCGGGCGGGAGCCCGGCATGACGCTGTCGATCAGCCGCCGCCGTGGAGGTTGATCTTCTGCCCGTTGGCATATTCGCCGTCGGCCGAGACGAAGTACGCCACGGCCGCTGCGACGTCCGCCGGGGTTGAGACGCGCCCGAACGGCGAGCCTGCGGCGAGGTCATGAATGTCCGCCACGCCGCGCGTCGCCTTTGCAAGCCGCTCGCCCATGTCGGTGACGGTGAGGCCGGGGGCGACGATGTTGGTGCGGATGTTGTTGGGCCGCTCCTCCTTCGACAGCACCAGCGCCAGCGCCTCTCCGGCGGCCTTGCCCATCGAATAGGGCGCGCCATTGGGGGCGTGGTACAGCGTCGCGACGCTGGAAATCACGATGATGTCGCCGCGGCCCTTTTCCTTGGCGCGTTCGCGCATCGAGGGGAGGACGAGTTTCGACATGTAATGCGGGGCGAAGCAGTGCGTGCGCATGACGCGCTCGAACTCGGCCGGGTCGGTATCGGCGACGCTCTGCCCGCGGCTGGCGATGCCGGCGTTGTTGACGAGGATGTCGATCCCGCCAAAGTCGGCGACGACGGCGTCGACCAGCTTCTCGCAATCCTCGAACCGGTCGACCGAGGCGGCATAGGCCTTGGCGCGGCGGCCGAGGCCCTCGATCTCGCGCACCACTTCCTCGGCGGCCTCTGCGTCGCGGCGATAGTTCACCGCGACGTCGGCGCCGTCACGCGCCAGGCGGAGCGCGATCTCGCGCCCGATGCCGCGGCCCCCGCCGGTTACCAGTGCGACCCGTCCCTCAAGTCCCCCGCTCATGCAGCCTGCTCCTTCTTCTTGGTGTAATCGGGCCGGCGCTTCTCGAAGAACGCCTTGATGCCCTCCCCAAAATCGGGGGAGGTCGCGCACAGGATCTGGTTGCGATCCTCCATCGCCACCGCCGCCTCAAGGCTCGGCGCGTCGATCGACATGCGCAGGCACTCCTTGGTGAGGCGAAGGCCCATCGGCGAGGTGGTGAGCATCTGTTCGATCAGCGGCGCGGCGGCTTCCTCCATCTGATCATCGGGCACGACGCGGCTGACGAGGCCGGTGGCAAGCGCGCGATCGGCGGTGATGAAATTGCCGGTGAGCATGAATTCGGCCGCCACGCTCGCGCCCACGAGGCGGGGGAGGAAGTAGCTGACGCCGATGTCGCAGGCGGAAAGGCCGATGCGGATGAAGGCGGCGTTCATGCGGACCGATTCGCCGGCGATGCGGATGTCCGAGGCCAGCGCCATCGCGAAGCCGCCGCCACAGGCCGGGCCGTGGACCAGGCTGATGATCGGCTGCGGGCAATAGCGCATCTTCATCACGATCTCGGCGATCGATCGCTGGTGCGCGAGGCGATCGATCGTGTCGAATTCGGAGCGGCCGCCCTCCTGCAGATCGAGCCCGGCGCAATAAGCGCGGCCGGCGCCCTTCAGCACGACGACGCGGCAGTCGCGATCCTTGTGGAGCGCGCCGAAATAATGGTTCAGCTCCTCCACATGGCGATCGTTGAGCGCGTTCAGGACGTGCGGGCGGTTCATCGTCACCCAATCGACTTCGCCCCGGCGCTCGACCGAGATCATCTCATATTCCACGATGCCTCTCCCACTCATGCTTGTTGCGATGATGTTGTTGACGGCGCACTCTACATAACTAAAGTTATCCTGCAATCGCGGACGGCCGACGGGGTCGCCGCTCAGGATTAGGGGAGAGGGGCGTGAAGCTCGGACCGGATATTGCTGCCGTCATCACCGGGGGTGCCTCGGGGCTGGGGCTGGCGACCGCCAAGGCGCTGCGCGCGCAGGGCGTGAAGGTCGCGTTGTTCGACAAGAATGCCGAGATCGGCCCCGGTGTCGCCGAGGAGATCGGTGCGGTGTTCTGCGAAGTCGACGTGATGGACCAGGCGTCGGTCGATGCGGGCTTCGCGAAGGCGCGTGCCGCCAACGGACAGGAACGCGCGCTGGTGAATTGCGCCGGCGGTGGCTTCGGCGGGCCGAACAAGACGGTGGCGCGGTCGCGTGAGGACGGATCGATCGTTCCCTATCCGATCGAGAATTTTCAGAAGACGCTGGAATTGAACCTGGTCGGATCGTTCCGGTGCATCGTGGGATCGGTCGCCGGGATGATGACGCTGGACCCGACCGAGGACGGGGATCGCGGCGCGATCGTCAACACCGCCAGCGTGGCGGGCGAGGAAGGGCAGATCGGCCAGGTGGCCTATGCCTCCGCCAAGGCGGGCGTCATCGGCATGACGCTGAACGTCGCGCGCGACATGGCGGCCGAGGGTATCCGCTGCAACACGATCCTGCCGGGCATTTTCGACACGCCGCTGCTGGCGCGTGCGAAGCCGCAGGTGAAGGCGGCACTGTCAGCGATGGTGCCGTTCCCCAAGCGGCTGGGCATGGCGGAAGAATATGCCGCGCTGGCAGTCGAGATGCTGCGCAACGGCTATTTTAACGGTGAGGACGTGCGGCTGGACGGCGCGATCCGGATGCAGCCCAAGTAACAATGACGATGGCAGCTTCCCGTTCGTGCTGGGCATGGCCGAAGCACGAACGGCGCGGGCGGGGAGAGTTTAGATGAATTTCGATTATTCCGACGACCAGAAGATGCTGAAGGACGAGGCGCGCAAGTTCCTCACCGCCAAATGCGACACCAAGGTGGTGCGCGGCGTGCTCGACAATGACGACCGCGCCTATGACGAGGCGCTCTGGAAAGGCGTGGCCGAGCAGGGCTGGCTGGGCGCCGCCATCCCCGAAGAGTTCGGCGGGCTGGGGCTTGGCCATGTCGAGCTGTGCGCGCTGGCCGAGGAACTGGGCCGTGCGTGCGCGCCGATCCCGTTCGCCTCGACCGTCTATTTCGTCGCTGAGGCGCTGATGAAGTTCGGCTCGCAGGAGCAGAAGGCGAAGTGGCTGCCGAAGATCGCGGCGGGCGAGGTGATCGGTGCCTTCGCTACCGCCGAGGGCAAGGGGCCGGTCACGGCGCGGTCGATCAAGACGAGCGTGTCGGGCGGTAAGCTGACCGGCGAGAAGATCCCGGTCACCGACGGCGACGTCGCTGACCTGATCGTCGTGCTGGCCAAGGACGGGCTGTACCTGGTCGAAAAGGGCGAGGGCGTGTCGGCCGAGGTGCTGACCACGCTGGACCCGACGCGGTCGGCGGCGAAGCTGACCTTCTCGGGCGCGCCGGCCGAGCGGCTGGGCCCAGAAAATGGCGGGGAGGACGGCATCACCGCGATGCAGGCGGTGTTCGACCGTGCGGCGGTGCTGCTGGCGTTCGAGCAGATCGGCGGGGCCGACAAGAGCCTGGAGATGGCCAAGGCCTATGCGTTCGAGCGGCAGGCGTTCGGGCGCGCGATCGCCGGCTACCAGGCGATCAAGCACAAGCTGGCCGACATGTATGTGAAGAACGAGATCGCCCGGTCGAACGCCTATTACGGCGCCTGGGCGCTCAACACCGATGCGGGCGAGCTGCCGCTGGCGGCGGCGACCGCACGCGTTGCGGCGAGCGAGGCGTTCTGGTTCGCCTCCAAGGAGAATATCCAGACGCACGGCGGCATCGGCTTCACCTGGGAAGCGGACCCGCAGCTTTATTATCGCCGGTCGCGGCAGCTTTCGCTGGTGGCGGGTGCCCCGGCGACGTGGCGCGAGCGGCTGGTCAGCCAGCTTGAAATGAAGAACGCAGCCTGAGCGCGTGAGAGGATAGCGACATGGACTTCAACGATTCCCCGGAAGAAGCCGACTATCGCGCCAAGGCGCGGGCCTGGCTGGAAAAGAACGTCGCCGAGCACAAGGCGCAGAACCATGCCGACGACATGGCCGCCGGCAAGGCGTGGCAGCGGCGCAAGGCCGAGGCCGGCTATGCCCAGATCACCTGGCCCAAGGAATGGGGCGGGGCCGGCGGCACGCCGATCCAGTCGGTGATCTTCGGCCAGGAAGAGGCCAAGTTCCCCGTCCAGTATGGCTATTTCACGATTGGCCTTGGCATGTGCGTGCCGACCGTGATGGCGTTTGCCGATGGCGAGACGAAGAAGCGCTTCGTCGGCCCCGCGCTGCGTGGTGAGGAGATCTGGTCGCAGCTGTTCTCCGAACCGGCCGGCGGATCCGACGTGGCGGCGATCCGTACCCGCGCGGTGCGCGATGGCGACGATTGGGTGATCAACGGCCAGAAGGTGTGGACCTCCGGCGCGCATTATTCGGACTATGGCATCGTCCTGGTCCGCACCAACCCCGACGTGCCCAAGCACAAGGGCCTGACGATGTTCTGGCTCGACCTGAAATCGCCGGGCGTCGAGATCCGGCCGATCCACCAGATGTCGGGCGGCTCGAACTTCAACGAAGTGTATTTTACCGACGTCCGCATCCCCGATTCGCAGCGTCTCGGCGCGGTGGACGACGGCTGGAAGGTCGCGCTGGTCACGCTGATGAACGAGCGGCTCGCGGTCGGCGGGGCGAGCGGGGCGAGCCCGAAGGAGATCCTGGCGCTGGCCAAGGATCTGGACGCCGCCGACGGCCCGCTGATCAAGGACAGCGCGTTCCGCCAGCGGCTGGCCGACTGGTACGTCCAGTCCGAGGGGCTGAAGAACACCCGCATGCGTACCATGACCGCGCTGAGCCGCGGCCAGACGCCGGGGCCGGAGAGCTCGATCGGAAAGATCATCGCCGCCAACGTGCTGCAGGATCTGGGCAACGCCGCGGTCGAGGCGGAGGATCAGTACGGGATCATCAACGATCCCGCGCTGCTGCCGCTGAAGGGGCTGTTCCAGGGCGCGGTGATGAACGCGCCGGGGCTGCGCATCGCGGGGGGCACCGACGAGATCCTGAAGAACATCATCGCCGAGCGCGTGCTTGGCCTGCCGGGCGAGATCCGGACGGACAAGGATGCCGCGTTCAAGGATCTGGCGGGCTGATCCTGCGGGCGGCGGTCACCCTTGCGTAGCCGAGGATGATCGCCGCTCAGGCTTGTAGGCCGGAGCGCTGATGGCGCGCGGGCGTTGATCAGCGACAGGGCGAGCGTCGCCTGGCTGGCTGTGGGGGCGGAGCTAAGCCTCGGCGTTAGTGCGGGCTGTTGTCAGCGACGGGAGCTGCGGCCGGCCGCCCGTTCTGCCGCTGGGCGCGCCAGCGGCAGGAGCGATCGGGTCAGTCCTTCTTGCGCGTGAACATGACGGCGGCCGCGATCGCGGCGGAGCCGATGCCGACGCCGAGGCCGATCTTGCCCAGATCCCAGCCACGCTTCTGACGCGCAGCCTTGGCGTCCTTGGCGGCGGTTTCATGCTGCTTCGCGGCGGCGGCAGCGGCGAGAATTTCGTTCGGTTCGTCAGACACGCTTACTCTCCTTTGGCGCGCTGGTACCGCGACCGGAACGCATCGGCAAAGGCTTTGAGCCTCTGTTCGGCGATCGCCGAGCGCAGATCAGCCATCAGCGTTTCGTAGAAGAAGATATTGTGCTCGGTCATCAGCATGGCGCCGAGGATCTCGCCCGCGCGCACCAGATGATGGAGATAGGCCCGGCTCCAGGTCGCGCAGGTGGGGCAGCCGCATTCGGGATCGAGCGGGCCCTGATCCTCGTTGAAGCGGGCGTTGCGGATGTTGATCGGGCCCGAGCGGGTGAACGCCTGGCCGGTGCGGCCCGAGCGGGTCGGCAGCACGCAATCGAACATGTCCACGCCGCGCTCCACCGCGCCGACGATGTCGTCGGGCTTGCCGACGCCCATCAGATAGCGCGGGCGATCCGCAGGCAGCTGACCCGGCGCGAAATCGAGGCAGGCGAACATCGCCTCCTGCCCTTCGCCGACCGCCAGCCCCCCGATTGCATAGCCGTCGAAGCCGATGTCGATCAGCGCATCGGCGGAGGTGCGGCGCAGCCCCTCGTCGAGCGCGCCTTGCTGAATGCCGAAGATCGCGTTGTGTGCGGCATGTTCGCCGCCGCTGTCGAACGCATCGCGGCTGCGGCGTGCCCAGCGCATCGAGCGTTCCATCGCCGCGGTCTGCACCTCCCGCGTCGACGTGGTCGGTACCAGTTCGTCGAACGCCATGACGATGTTCGAGCCGAGCAGCCGCTGGATTTCGATCGAGCGTTCCGGGCTGAGCAAGTGGCGGGTGCCGTCGAGGTGCGATTTAAAGGTGATGCCTTCCTCCGACCGCTTGGTCAGATCGGACAGGCTCATCACCTGATAGCCGCCCGAATCGGTGAGGATCGGCTTGTCCCAACCCATGAAGCGGTGCAGCCCGCCAAGCCGCGCGACGCGCTCCGCCCCGGGGCGAAGCATGAGGTGATAGGTGTTGCCCAGGATGATGTCCGCCCCGGCCGCCTCCACGTCGGCGGGCTTCATCGCCTTCACGGTGGCAGCGGTGCCGACCGGCATGAAGGCGGGGGTGCGGATGGTGCCACGCTCCATGGCGATGCTGCCGGTGCGGGCGGCGCCATCGGTGGCGGCAATGGTGAAGGCGAAACGGTCAGTCATCGGCGGGCGCGCTTCTTCTTGCCGTCCGGCGGCAGATCGGGGGTGGAGCGGGTGGCGTTGGCGCGAATGGTCAGCAGTTCGGCGCGGGTGACGACCGTATCGCGATCACGATCGAAGCGGGCGAAATAGCCGGCAAGCGTTGCCTGCAGTTCGTCCAGCGTGATCCGGTTGTCGGCGTTGCGATCGGTTTCGAACGGGCTGGGCAGGGCGTTGCGATCGCCCAAATACCGCTCCGCCCAATCGGCAAAGGCGATATAGCCGAGCTGCCCCGTGCGACCGGTGTCGATCGCCTCGAATGTGCGGCGAACGCCGGCCTCAAGCTCCGCCTTGGTGACGCGGGCGTTGCCATCGGCGTCAAAGGTGGCGATCAACATGCCGACAGGCTCCACCACCATCGTTGCGGGTGGCTGAGGCGGCAGGCCGGGAGTGGGCGTGGCAACCGCTGCCTGGAGCAGCAAGGACAGGATCAGCATGGGCAACCCGCGCGCTATTCAAAAAACAGGGGGCGCCGTGGTGGCTTGCCAGCAGGAACGTCAGCGGCCTTTGGTGCGCCGGCGAAGATAGAAAGGTGGATGCCCGACAAGGATTCGAACCTTGATTGACGGAGTCAGAGTCCGCTCTCTTACCGTTAGAGGATCGGGCATCAGCCGCGTCGCAGCGATGAAGCAGCGACAGGAGGGCGCCTCTAATCCCGCCTATCCGCGAGGTCAAGCACCTGATTGCGCGTGCGGGTTGCGGTGGGGGCCAGCGCACGCTAGCTTCGCCGCCAAGCACCGAGCGGGCCACCCGCGACGGAAGAACAAAAGAAAGACGACGGCACGTGGCGCATCATCACGCCGACCTGCCGTACCGGCGCGACGATCGCCGCGCCCGTTCGGCACTGGAGGGTCACCAATCGGCCCCTTTTCGCCAGCATTTCGCGCGACATTATGCCGCGCTGGATCTCGGCACCAATAACTGCAGGCTGTTGATCGCACGACCGCAGGGCGACGGTTTCGCCGTGGTGGATGCCTTTTCGCGAATCGTCCGGCTGGGAGAGGGGCTGGCGACGAGCGGCCGGCTGTCCGACGCCGCGATCGAACGGACCATCGGCGCGCTGCGGATTTGCGCCGACAAGCTGAAACGGCGCAACGTCACGCTGGCCCGGTCGGTCGCGACCGAGGCGTGCCGACGCGCCACCAACGGACCCGCGTTCATCGAACGCGCTTATGGGGAAACGGGCATTCATCTCGACGTGATATCGGCAGAGGAAGAGGCGCGGCTTGCCGTGCTGGGCTGCCATGTGCTGCTGGAACCGGGCAATGCGCCCGCGCTGGTGTTCGACATAGGCGGGGGTTCGACCGAGTTGGTTCTGATCGACACGTCGACCACGGTGCCGACGGTGATCGACTGGCATTCGGCGCCGTGGGGCGTCGTGTCGCTGACCGAGAGCGCGGGCGGCGGCGATAGCGCGTCGGGACTGGCGAGCGCCTATGAGCGCATGTGCAATCTGGTCCGCGAAAGCTTCGCCCCCTTTGCGGCGCGTCTGCCCAAGGTGGAGGGGCCGCGGCGGTTGTTGGGTACATCGGGCACAGTGACGACGCTGGCGAGCGTTCACCTGGGGCTGGACCGATATGATCGCGCGCAGGTCGACGGGTTGATCGCGCCGGCGGCGTCGATGCGGGCGATCAGCCAGCGGCTGGCGCATCTGCCGATTTCAGAGCGTGCCAAGCTGCCCTGCATCGGCCGCGAGCGCGCCGATCTGGTGGTGGCGGGCTGCGCCATTCTGGAGACGATCCTGGATCTGTGGCCGGCCGAGCGGCTGGGCGTGGCGGATCGCGGCATACGCGAGGGTATCCTGCGCCGTCTGATGGCGTCTGCGGCATGAGGGGCGGGGGCGGACTTCGCACGCGCGTCAAGACGGCACGCGGACGCACGGCGCAGTCGACGCGCTGGCTGGAGCGGCAGCTGAACGATCCGTACGTCAAGCGCGCCAAGGCCGAGGGATTCCGCAGCCGTGCGGCGTACAAGCTGAGCGAGCTGGACGAGCGCTTCGGCTTCCTGCGCGGCGCCAAGCGCGTCGTTGACCTGGGCATGGCGCCGGGCGGCTGGAGCCAGGTGGTACGGCGCAAGGTGCCGAACGCGGCGGTGGTCGGCATCGACCTGCTGCCGGTCGACCCGCTGGACGGCGTGACGATCCTGCAGATGGACTTCATGGCCGATGACGCACCCGAGCGGCTGATCGCCGAACTGGGCGGTGCGCCTGATATTGTGCTGTCCGACATGGCGGCGAACACCGTCGGCCATCCGCAGACCGATGCGTTGCGCACGATGGCGCTGGTCGAGGCGGCGAGCGATTTTGCGATCAGCGTGCTTCAGCCGGGCGGGACGTTCGTCGCCAAGGTCTTCGCGGGGGGTGCCGATTCGACGCTGGTGACGCTGTTGAAGAAGAATTTCGCGACGGTGAAACATGCCAAGCCACCGGCGAGCCGCAAGGGTTCGGTGGAATGGTTCGTCGTGGCGCAGGGCTTCAAGGGGCGGCGCGGGACCGCCGGTAAAGCGGCCGACGGTTCGGCGGACGAGCAGGCAGGCGAGGCGAGCGACGCCGAGTAATCAGCGCCAGGAACGGCTGCGGCCGCACCACCCGGTGAGGTGATGCGGCCGCGACTGGCCTGTGGGCCAATGCCTATGGGCCGCCGCTGCTGCGGATCGTGCCGTTCACGCCGGTCGGGAAGAAGCCACCACCCTGCGTCGACGCGGGATTGAGATAGACGATGTTCAGCACCTGCGGCGCGGTGCGACCAAGGACGAGCCCGCCAGGATCAGTAGGGATCAGGTTCGCCACGCTGGCATTGCCGATATCCTGATCGAGATCGGGTGTTCCATCGAGGGCGTCGCGCGCGGCGGATACCTGCGCGATCACGCTGTAGATGCTGGGTGCGGTCAACCCGCGGCGCCACAGCTCGGCCCGGATCACCCCGTCATGGTAGCATTCGGTGGCGAGGATGCCGGCCGATGCCTCCAGGAACGTCTTGTTGGTGATGAGCCGCGCCGCACCGCGATAGGCGCTGACCCCGACATCGGTGAGGAGATACGATCCGATCAGGAAGTTCTCGTCACTGGCGAACGGATCGAAGATCGCGTTCGGCCCTACCACGCCCGCCGCGCGTGCCGCCGCGGTGAAGGCACCCACCGGGGTCGTATTGCCGACCGTGATGGTGGCACTGCCCGACAGGTTGATGACCGGCTGTGCCACGGCGGCGCTGCCCAGGGCATTGCGCAGGAACGTTATGTGGCCAATCTCGTCGAAGGCGATCTCGCGCGCATATTGCTGCAGCACTGGATCGGTGAAGGATACCTGACGGGCGGCGCCCGGCCCGGTGCCGGTAACGACATTGCCCTGCGCGCCGGTACCGGTCTGCAGTGCAGCGGGGATGCCCTGCCCGGAGACGGCGTAGGAGTAATAATTGCCCTCCAGATATTCGAGCTGAAGCGCGAAGTTCAGCACGTCGGCATCGGTCAGCCCCGGCGGGGTGGGAGAGGGGCCCGGCCCGGGCGGCGGCGGGGGCGGGAACGGCGGGTCATCATCGTCATCGCACGCCGCCAGCAGGGACAGGCCACCGGTCATGGCCGCCGCCCCGCCGCACAGGCGGATGAAGCTGCGGCGCGCCTGACGCTGAGTCTCGGCGCGTTCCATGAGGTCGAGGAATTCCATCTTGTCGCTCATCGCCGCCTCCTCAATTCGCGCCCGACCGACGAAGCGCCGGGTTCGGATTGTTGGTGCCGTTCGGGAAGAAGCCGCCCGAGGTGGCCGCATTCTGGGTCAGGTACGCAATGTTGTGGACCTGTTCGCTGTTGCGGCTGAAGACGATCCCGTTGCTGTCGGTGGGCACGAAATTGGCGGTGAGGCCGAATTGCGTCTGCACCGGCGACACGCCCGAATCGTCGTTCGCCACGCGTTGCGGCGGCCCTGCCGAAGACACGTCGCCGTCGAGGCGGTTGCGCAGCGCCGAAATCTGGTCGGTCGCGGTCCACAGTGCGGGAACCTCCACCCCGCGCCGGTACAGCGCCGCGCGGATGATCCCGGCGTGGAAGCCCTCCGCCGCGAGGATGCCCGCCGCGCCATCGACATTGTCGGGACTGCTGAGCAGCGGTGCCGCGCCCTTGTAGGCGGTGACGCCGACATCCTCGAAAATGTAGGCGGCGAGCAGGAAGTTGTCGTCGCTGGCATAGGGATCGAACACGCCGCCCGAGGCCGACAGATCGATGCCTGCGGCGACCGCCGCGGCGGTGAAGATCTGTGGCGAGATGTCGAGGGCAGGCTGCGCCACCGCAGCGGACCCCAGCACCCGGCGCAGCGTGGTGACATGCGCCAGTTCATCCGAGGCGATTTCCCGCGCATATTGGATCACCACGGGATCCTGCAGATTGGCCTTGCGCCCGCCGACGGCAGCGCCCTGCGTTTGCGTGCCCGGCAGTAGCGCGGGCGGGATGCCGGTGCCGATCGCGGCAAAGCTGTAGAATTGCGCTTCCAGATATTCGAGGTTCAGCGCGAAGTTGAGGATATCGGTGTCGCTCGGCGCGGCGGCCGGAGCGGTTTGCGCCGAGGCGCGCCCGGCCAGCCCGGCAGCGCCGAAACCGACGGCTGCGCCTGCGGCCGCAAGCTTGAAGAAGTCGCGCCGGTCGGCACCCCGCGCGGGGCGGGCCTCGTGCAATACAGGGGGCTGCTCGCTTTCAGGCATGGGGGTCTCTCCTTCCCGACAAGCGCGATTCTGGTCGCCCTGGTTCGTGCGCCACGCGCCGGAAGAGAGACAATTATCGAAGAAAAAACCTGTCGCGATAAGGGATTAAACCTAGCGGCGCAGGGTTGGCCCGCGGTGTCGCAGCGGCGCGCACAGAACATCGAGACACGTTGATGCGCCGCAATAAGCACCCGCGTGCGTGACGGCGCGGCAAAACCTGAGCGGAACGCAACAAAAAAAGCCGCAGCAATTGCCGCGGCTCTTTTGATTTCTATCGCTGGTGCAGCAGATCGCTGCGCCGGTCGATTGCTGGTTCAGCCGTCGTAGTCGGCGCCCAGGTTCTGGTTGCGCGGCGGAGCAGCGGCGGTGAGACGCAGCGCCTCTGCCGATGCGGCCAGCGAGCCGACGGCGTCCGCCTCTTCCTCGTCGTCGATCTGAACGCGCTGCAGGCTCTGCACCACGGCTTCCTTCAGATCCTTCGGCTTGACGGTCTGCTCGGCAATCTCGCGCAGCGCGACCACCGGGTTCTTATCACGATCGCGATCGATCGTCAGTTCGGCGCCACCCGAGACCTGCCGCGCGCGCTGCGCTGCCAGCAGAACCAGATCGAACCGGTTCGGGATCTTGTCGACGCAATCCTCGACCGTGACGCGCGCCATAGACGCTTCCTTCGCTTAACTATCGCTGGATGAAGGACGGCGATCTAGGCGAGGGGGGCGGGCAAGTCAAGAAAAGCGCGTCCTTGCCGCTGCGGCCCTGCACGGCCAAGGCGGGCCGATGGATCATGCAGCGCCTTTCACCGTGGCTGACAACCGGCTGACCCTGCTCGTCGAGGGGCCGGAGCGGCTGAACGCGCTGATCGACCTGATCAGCGGCGCGACCCAATCCCTGCGCATCCTATACTATATCTATGCCGACGATCAGGCAGGCCAGCAGGTGAACGACGCACTTATTGCGGCGGCACAGCGCGGCGTGGACGTGCGGCTGATCCTCGACGGTTTCGGCAGCGACGATGCGGCCGAGCGGCGCTTCTTCGATCCGCTCGACGCGGCCGGGGTCCGCGTCTGCCGCTTCGTGCCGCGGCTCGGGCGGCGCTACCTGTTGCGCAATCACCAGAAGCTGGCGCTCGCCGATGCCGAGAGCGAGAATCCCCGCATCATCATCGGTGGCTTCAACATCGAGGACGATTATTTCGGCACCGCCGGGGACCAGGCGTGGCGGGACCTGGGGCTGTTGATGGAAGGCCCGGCGGCGGCGCGCATCGGCGGCTATTTCGATGCGCTGCGCGCCTGGGTCGTGTCCGACGACAGCAAGCTTCGCCACCTGAACCGGGCGCTGTCGCAGTGGAGCGAGGGCAGCGGCCCGGTCCGCTGGCTGATCGGCGGGCCGACCCGGCGGCTATCGCCCTGGGCTCGGGCGATCCGGCGCGACATGAGCAAGGCGAGCCGCATCGACATCATCGCGGCCTATTTCACGCCCAGCCCCAATCTGCTGCGGCGGATCGATCGGGCAGGGCGGCTGGGGCAGAATGTGCGCGTTGTGACGGCGCGAAAGTCGGACAATAACGCGACGATCGCGGCGGCGCGCTTCACCTATCGCGGGCTTTTGCGGCGGGGCATTCGCGTGTTCGAGTATCTGCCGACCAAGCTGCACACCAAATTGTACGCGATCGATGATGCGGTGCACGTCGGCAGCGCCAATTTTGACATGCGCAGCCTGTTCATCAATCTGGAGCTGATGCTGCGGATCGATGACCCGGCGTTTGCCGCCCATGTCCGCCGTTATATCGATGGCGAGGTCGCCCAGTCCGAGGAGATCACGCTGGAGCGCTACATGGCGGCCACCGGGCTGTGGCAGCGGGCCAAGCAGTTCGTCGCCTATCTGCTGGTCGGCGTCGCCGATCCGCTCGTGTCGCGCAGCCTGAACTTCGGCATCGACGACTAGTCCCGCGCGAGGACTGTCACGGATCCGAAACAGCATCGTCACCATCACGTCTCTGAACCTCCACGCGGCTGTCACGCGCCGGGCCTAGCGGCGCTGTGGAGGGCGGCGGGCAATCGGCTCGACTCGCTTCCGGTCCAGGGGACGGACCGTTCAGTTCAACGGGAGTGAGACATGCTGAGCTTCAGCCGCCGCAATCAGTTTCTTGCCGGCACCGCCTGCCTTCTGCTGGCCGCTTGCGGTGGAGCCGATGGCGTCGCCTCGCCGGGCGCAGGCAATATCGACGTGATCGTAACGCCGGCGCCGACGCCTTCCCCGACGCCGACCGGAACGCCGACGCCTGGCGCGATCACCGCAGCGCAATTCGCCCTTGCGACCACGCAGAGCGGCGTCACGATCACTGCTGACGAGCAGCTGGCGATCGTCAACGCGGGCGCGAACAACAACGTCAACGGCTTCGCCGGGCTGAACGGTGTCTATCCGACCAGCGCGACGTCGCTGACCCCGGCGATGAACCCCGCCACGATCAACTCCTTCTTCACCGCCACCAACTTCGTCGGCGCGCTGAATGGCCCGAACGACACGTCGTTCCAGGGCTGGACCTGCAATTCCACGTCGGCGAATTTCGGCGGCACCACCACCGCCTGCACCGCCGTGCCGAACATCGGCACGCTGGCCGCCGGCACGGCGTGCCCGACCGGCACGATCGACGACAATGTGACCGTTGGCGGCTTCAAGGCATGCCGCCTGCCGCAGACGATCAACGCCAGCCTGACGCTGCCGAAGATCCCCGGCGTCTTCTATCGCTTCCGTGGGCAGACCGAGGTCGGCACCGACGTCGGATCGACCGGGGCTGCATCGGGCGTTGTCCTGACGATCGCGCCGGGCGTGGTGCTGGCAGCGGATTCGAGCGAAAGCTCCAACGACCTGATCCTCGTCAACCGCGGTGCGCAGATCAACGCGGTGGGCACGGCGGAAAGCCCGATCATCTTCACCGCGCAGCAGAACCTGACCGCCAACGGCGTGTCTGAAGCCTCGCAGGGCTTCTGGGGTGGCCTGATCATGCTGGGCCAGGCGCCGACGGCGGTCTGCGCTACCGGCACGGGCCCGAACAATGCGGGCGGCACCAGCACCAGCTGCCAGAACCCGATCGAGGGGGTGACCGGCCGTTTCTATGGTGGCCCGAACCAGGCGAGCAATTCGGGTACGCTTCGGTACGTGCAGCTGCGCTACACCGGCATCGCGATCAGCGAGGGCAATGAGCTGCAGGGCCTGACGCTGGGCGGCACCGGCAACGGCACCACGATCGACCATGTGCAGAGCCACAATTCGGCCGATGACGGCATCGAGATCTTTGGCGGCACCACCAACGTCAAATATTTCGCGGTGACCGGCGCGGACGATGACGGCTTCGACGTCGACAATGGATGGCGCGGGTTCATGCAGTTCATCATCGCCGCGCAGAAGCCGTCGGGCACCACCGCCGACTCCTTCGCGACCGAGATCGACTCGAACGGCTCCGAAGACCTGCTGCCGCGCACCTTCGGCCGCTATGCCAACTTCACCTTCATCCAGACGACGCCGTCGGCCCCGGCCGCGATCCGCCTGCGTGGCGGTGCGGACTTCGCCTTCGTCAACGGCGTGGTGAAGGCAGCGGCTGGCCAGGCCTGCATCAACATCGTCGCAGGATCGGGCGAGGGCGCGAACCGGACCACGATCCGGCCCGCTAACGCAGACCTGCAGGATGTCGGCCCGCCGACCTTCAACTCGGTCTATTTCCAGTGCCAGGGCCGCTGAGCCTCCTTCGGCATCCATGACCAAGGCGGGCCCCGGCAAGCGTTTCGACGCGGCCGCGGGCCCGCCCATTGCCATCTGACCGGAAGGCCCGACCATGCTGCGCCAGCGCACCGCCTATTCCACCCTGCTTCTTCTCACGACCACGCTGGTCGCACCGGCTGCCCTGGCCCAGGTCGCGCCCTCCACAAGCACGCCCGCCGGGCCGCCGGCCACCAGCACCATGTCGACCGGTGTCGACCCTGCCGACGCGCAGACTGCGCCCTCTGCCGAGCCCCAGGTGGATGCCGAGCAGCGGTCGCCCGAGGTTTCCGCGCCGGGGATCGACGCCACGTCCGGCGGGGATATCGTGGTGGTGGGGCGCAACATCCCCAACACCGTCCGGTCGACCGCGCAGGTCATCAATGTGCTGTCGAGCGCCGACATCGCGCGCACCGGTGAAGGCGATATCGCCGGCGCGCTGACGCGGGTCACCGGCCTGTCGGTGGTCGGCAACGGCTATGTCTTCGTGCGTGGCCTGGGCGATCGTTATTCCTCCGCGCTGCTCAACGGATCGCCGCTGCCCAGCCCCGAGCCGCTGCGGCGCACGGTACCGCTGGACATCTTCCCGACGACGATCGTCGGCTCGGCGCTGGTCCAGAAGACCTATTCGGTGAACTATCCCGGCGAGTTCGGCGGCGGCGTCATCAACCTGACGACGAAGGCCATTCCGGACGAGAATTTCGTCACCGTCGGCGCATCGGGCGGGATCGACACGCAGACCACCGGCAAGCTGGGCTACACCTATTACGGGTCGAAGACCGACTGGCTCGGCTATGACAATGGCGAGCGCAAGGTGCCGGGTTTTATCCGCAACGGCGCGAACGGCAGCGGCATCATTCCGACCGCTCAGGTCGCGCAGCTTTCCAATGCGCGCACCACGCTGCTCCAGCGCAACAACGATCTGCCGGCGAACTGGTCCGCCGATATCAACGTCGGGCTGACCGGCGATCTGGGGGCGGGCCGCGTCGGCATGATCGCCACCGGCAGCGTGTCCAACACCTGGCGCACCCGCGCCACGTTGCAGCAGGATACGATCAGCGAGGACGGCACGCTGCGCAACGATTTCGACACCGTCATCACCGACATGCGCGCAGTGGTGAACGGGATGCTGGGTTTCGGTTACGAATTCGACGAGAACCGCATCCGCTGGACCAACGTCTACATCCACGACACGCTGAAGCAGGGCCGGGCATCGGCCGCGACGGTGTACAACAATTCGTCGGGCAATCCGCTGTTCCAGCAGAACACCAACTGGTTCGAGCGCCAGTTGATCGAAACGCAGCTGGTGGGCGAGTTCAAGCCGATCGAGGATCTGTCAGTCGATGTGCGCGGCGCTTATGCCAATTCGAAGCGCAATTCGCCGTACGAGCGGCAGTTCGTCTATAATTGCAACACCAGCTACAACGTTACCGGCACCAATTCGGTTGGCGGAACGGAGCTGCAATGCCCGGGTGCCTGGGAGGCCAGCAACTCCTTCGGCCGGTTCGCGACCGTTGTATTCAGCGAGCTGAACGAGGATTTGTATTCAGGCCAGGCGGACGTCAGCTACAAGCTGCCGGGTGATCGCCCGTTCACCCTGTCGGCGGGTTATTACTACTCGCAGAACGAGCGAACCTCGACCCGTCTGCCGTACACCTACCAGACCGTCGCTGGCGGGGCGATCCCGTTCCCGTGCAACCTGTTTCGCCCCGATTATCTGCTGTCGCCCGACGTGCTGAACGGCTGCCCAGTCGCGACCACGGGCACCCCGGCGAGCAACGCCGTCCAGCTACGATTCGATGCGGGACTGAACGGGTCGACGCAATATGACGCCAGCCTGCGGATCCACGCCGGCTATGTGCAGGCGGAAGCGGAAGCGATCGATGGCGTTCGCGCGATCATCGGCGTGCGGTACGAGACCGCAAAGCAGAGCGTGACTCCGCTGGCGGCGGTATCGACCCGGCTGAACAACGACTATTTCCTGCCGGCGGCGACGCTGACCTGGAATTTTGCGCCGGATATGCAGCTGCGCCTAGCCGCGGCGAAGACGATCGCACGTCCGCAATTCCGCGAACTCGCACCCCAGGCGTTCCGCGACTTCGAATCGGACCGGCTGTTCTTCGGCAATCCGCTGCTGCGGGATTCGCAGCTCTACAATCTGGAAGCGCGCTACGAATGGTTCTTTGACCGTGACCAGCGCCTGACGGCGGCAGGTTTCTACAAGCGGATCGACAATCCGATCGAGCAGGTCGGTTTCTATCCAACGCCCGACGCACGGCTGCAGACCGGCTTCACCTATCTGCCCAAGGCGACCTTGTGGGGCGCCGAGTTCGAAGCGCAGAAGTATTTTCCGCTCGACTTCATCTCGGACAGCATGGGCGGCAAGCGCGCGGTGCTGATCGCCAATTACACCTACACCCAGTCAAAGATCACGGCGAATGCGGAATGCGTGCCAAGCGTGCTGGGCGTATCGCTTGGCGGATGCCCGGCCGGTTTCGCACCGGCCAACCTTCAGTTCCGCGACGGCGCACCGCTGACCGGCCAGTCGGACCATCTGGTGAACCTTCAGCTGGGTTATGAGGACAAGGACAATGAAACCCAGCTGACGCTGTTGTTCAATTACGCCAGCGACCGCGTGACCAACCGCGGCCCATCGCTGCTGGGCGGTGTCGGTTTTCAGCCGGACATCATCGAACGGCCGGGCATCCGGGTGGACTTCGTCGCGCGCCAGACGGTCGATTTCCTTGGTACGAAGGTCGAGATCAAGGGTGAGGCCCGCAACCTGTCGGGCACCAAATACCAGGAATATCAGACGTTCGACGGCGGGCGCCGGGTCTACATCAACCGGTTCGAACAGGGTCGCCTGTTCACGCTGGGGGCCAGCGTCACGTTCTGATGTCGTCCAGGAGCGACCTCGTGAGGCCGGTTAGGCGCGCGGGGTCGCTGATGGGCGAGGCAATCGACGGCGCGGGGCGCGTCAGCCCCAGGGGCGTTCGCGAAACCATTTGGTGATGACGTATTTCACCCCGGCGCGCACCTTCATCCCGTGATGGATCGTCGCCGGGTTGAGTGTCCCGTCCGGCCGGCGATTGTTCCAGGCGACCAGCTTTCCCGCCTCCGGCTGGATCGTCTTGTCGATCGCCTTGAAGCGAGTCGCTCCGCCGGCCTCCGGCGTGTTCAGATAGACCATCGCGGTCCAGGTGCGATTGCCAGCCACATCGCAGAAGCGGTGGAGATCCATCCCATTGGGTTCGAAATAATCGGTGTGTGCCTTGAACTCCTGCCCGATCGCATAGCGTTGGCCCTGGAGCGGTTCGCCATAGATCGGATCGATCCCGGTCAGCCGCGCCAAGGCATCCTCGACATCGCGGACGACGGGGTGAGTCGCGGACAGATCGCAGGTCTCGCTGGTCCGATAGGCCGAATCGCCATTGGCATCGGACACGGTCGAGGGACGCCGATCGGCATCGATCAGCGCGATCAGTGCTGAGCAGGTCTCCGCATCGAGGAAGTCGCGGAGCAGAAACAGGTTGGCCTTGGGGCTGGGAACGCGCTGCACCCCGGCCACCCCGCTAAGTCGCGCGACCACTGCATTGCCATCCAAACCGGACGCGAGCGCAGGATCTGGGGGGGCGGCGTGCATGGTGGCGATGTCTGCCATCAGGCGGCGCGACGGGCCAGTGCGGAATTATTACACTTGGCTGCAATGCCGCTGTAACATCACGGACATAGCGGCGGCGGGGCGGGGATTGGCAAGCACATGCGATTGAGTTTCGACGCTCGTGCGCGAGCGCTTCTGCGGCGGATTCCCGTGGCGAACGTGTATTCGCTGGCCGAGCTGCTGCTGCTGGGGGCGCTGGCCGTCCAGGGCGCGCGGCTGGTGTGGACGGTGGTGACCCCGGTTACGCCGTTGGGCGACTGGCGCCCTGCAGGGCTGGTGCTGCCGATCGCGCCGGGCGAGGTTCTGCGCGGTTTCGACCCATTCTATCGTATCAGCGGCGCGGCGAGCGGCGGCCCGGCAGTGGTGACGTCGCTTCAGCTCAAGCTGTTCGGCACGCGCATCGACGAAGCGACGGGGCGCGGGTCCGCGATCCTCGCCGGGCCCGACGGGGTGCAGCAAAGCGTGGCGGTGGGCGAGGAGATAATCCCGGGCGTCGTGCTGCGCGCGGTGGCGTTTGATCACGTCACGCTGGAACGGGCCGGCGCTCGAGAGGATCTGTTCCTCGATCAATCGGGCGGGGCAGCGACGACAGCGACGCCGGCGCCCGGCGCGGCGCAAGCTGCGGTCGCGCCGACGGCCGCTTCAGGGATTACGGTGCAGCAATTTCAGAGCGAGATCGGCTTCGTGCCGCGGATCGAAGGGGGGCGGATGAGCGGACTTGTGGTGCGTCCCGCCGGCTCGGGTGGCGCGTTCCGGGCGGCCGGCCTTCGCGATGGCGATGTGGTGACTCAGATCGGCGGACGGCCTGTGCAGGGGCCCAGTGATATCGAGCGGTTGTCCGCCCAATTCTCTGGCGGGGGCACGATCGGCCTGACGGTCGAACGAGGAGGGCAGACGGTGGGGTTGAGCGTTCAGGTGACGGGACAATGAGGCACTGGATCCTGACGTCGGCACTGGCCCTGGTGCTGGCTGCGCCCGCGCAGGCGCAAACGACGCTCAACGTGCGCGACGCGGATATTCGGGCGTTCATCGCCGATGCCGCGAAGGTCACCGGACGTACCTTCATCATCGACAGCCGGGTGCAAGGGAAGGTGACGGTCGTCACCGACCGGCCGCTCAGCCGATCGGAATATTTCGAGGTGTTCCTGTCGACGCTGCGCGCCAACGGCCTGGTCACGGTGCCGACCGCCAATGGCGCGCTGCGCGTCCAGCCGGTCGAGAATGCCGCCGCCAATCCCGGGCGGATCGGCAGCGCTGGCGCGGCACGCAATCAGTTCGTCACGGAAATCGTGCGGCTGCGCTCAGTCGATGCGCAATCGGCTGTAGATACAGTGCGGCCGCTGGTGTCGGCACAGGGATCGGTCAGCGCCAATCGCGCGGGCAGCTCGATCGTCATCGCCGACTTTGCGGACAATGTCCGGCGTGTGCGTGAAGTGCTGCGGCGGATCGACACCGACAACAGTTCGACGCGCGTCATCGCGCTGAAGAATGCCGGTGCACGCGATATAGCCACCGCGCTGCAGGGCCTGATCGGAACCCCGGCGCAGGGGCAGACCGCGACGGCAAGCGTGGTTGCGGTGGAGGGCGCCAATTCGGTCGCGCTGCGCGGCGATCCGAGCACGGTCGGCCGGCTCGCGCAGGTCGCGCTCGACCTTGATCAGAAGGCGAAGAGCGGCACCGAGATCCGCGTCGTGTTCCTGGAACATGCCGATGCGGCGCAGCTGTTGCCGGTGTTGCAGCAGCTTGTCGGGCAGGCGCCGGACACGATCCCGCAGAACCAATTGAGCCAATCGAACTTCGGGGCCTCCACCAATAGCGGCGGCTCCTCCGGCCAGCCGACGGTGAATACCGCGGGGCAGACGCAGAGCCAGAGCGCGCCCGGCGGCGGCGGTGGAAGCGGGACGGCGGCGGTACAGGCGCAGGGCGGCCGCGCGCCTGCCGTGGTGACTCGCTTCGTCGGCGCCAATGCGATCGTGATTGCCGCCCCGGCCGACATTCAGCGCCAGCTGAGCGAGGTGGTGCGGCAGCTCGACACCCGGCGCGAGCAGGTGCTGGTGGAAGCAATCGTGGCGGAAGTATCGGACCAGACGGCGAGCCGGCTGGGCTTCCAGTTCCTGCTGGGCAGCCTGTCAGGGGGCGCATTTGGCGCAACCAGTTTCTCCAACACCGCGCCCAGCCTGCTGACCATCGCGGGTGCGATCGCGGCGCGGGAGTTTGGCGGGACGTCCACCACCGTGGTCGGCGCCGACGGGACGCGCACGACCACCAACACCCCGAACCCGGCCGCGGACGCGCTGGCGCAACAGGCGCTGAATTCGGTGCTGGGCGCCAGCGGGGCATTCGGCGGCTATGGCGGCACGCTGGGCGGCGACACCGTGTTCGGCGCGATCATCAATGCGGTGAAATCAGACACGACGTCGAACCTTCTCCAGGCGCCGAGCCTCATCACGCTCGACAATCAGGAAGCACGCATCCTCGTCGGACAGGAAATCCCGATCACTACGGGGCAGGCGCTGAGCCAGAATTTCGACAATGCGTTCCGCACCGTTCAGCGCGAGAATGTCGGCATCCAGCTGGAGGTGCGGCCGCAGGTGAACTCCAGCGGATCGATCAAGCTGTTCCTGCACCAGCAGGTCAGCTCGATCGCCGGGCCGGTGAGCGACGACAATTCCGACCTTATCCTGAACAAGCGCGAGGTGGAGACCACGCTGACCGTTGACGACGGCCAGATTGCCATCATCGGCGGGCTGCTGAGCGACGACGAGCGACGGACACTGGAAAAACTGCCGCTGCTGGGCGACATTCCAGTGCTCGGAAACCTGTTCCGATCCAAGGGCAAGCAGCGCACGAAGACGAACCTGATGGTCTTTATCCGCCCCACCATTCTGCGGACGCCCGAGGACAACCGCCGGGTGACCGAGCAGCGTTATGGCTATCTGCGGCTGCAACAGGGGATGCACGATCCGACGCGCGAGCCGTCGATCGATGAACTGGTGCGCGATTACATGGGGGCGGCGGCGCCGATCCCGTCGGCCCCGGTGCCGGGCAATATCGAAGATCCCCGCATCCAGGTGCCGGTGCAGCGCAATTCCGCCGTTACGATCAAGCGGCGGGACAAATGATCAGAACCGGGCGCGATCTTTCCGTCGACGGGAACGGGACGGCTATGCCCGACGCCGTTCCCGGCGCGGCGGTCGTCGCGCCCGGGCCGGATTCGGCCGACGCCATCATCGCGGCCGGGATCCCGGTCGCGTCGGCACCGGTGCTGGAACTCGACCTCGTGTCGCTGCCTTACGCCTTCGCGCGCAAGTTCGGGGTGACGCTGTCGGGCGAGGCGGTGGCGCTGCGCGAGGGGGCAGATCCCAAGGCGCTGATCGAGGTGCGGCGCGTGCTGGGGCGGCCGTTCGACGTGGTCGTGCTGGAGCCGGCAGCGTTCGACCGGCTGCTCGGTGACAATTACGCGATGGATGGCCAGGCGACCGCGCTAGCGGCGGTGGGGATGGGTGACGAGCTGGACCTGCTGGCCGATGGCATTCCGACCGCGGAGGATCTGCTCGACACGGCGGACGACGCACCGGCGATCCGCCTGATCAACGGCGTGATCGCCGATGCGGCGCGCAATGGCGTGTCGGACATCCATATCGAACCCTATGAGACCGGGCTGGTCGTGCGGATGCGGATCGATGGCGTGCTACGCGAGACGCTGCGCATGCCGCCGCATGTCGCGCCGGTGGTGGTCAGCCGGATCAAGGTGATGGCGCGCCTCGACATCGCCGAGCGGCGTGTGCCGCAGGACGGGCGCATGGGCCTGACGCTGGGCGGCAAACTGCTCGACGTTCGCGTTTCGACGCTACCCAGCCGGGCGGGTGAGCGGGTGGTGCTGCGTATCCTGGACAAGGACAATGCCGGGATCGACCTTGACGCGCTGGGCATGTCCCCGGCGATGCATGACCTGCTCCAAGGGGCGATCAGCGAGCCGAATGGCATCGTGCTGGTCACCGGGCCGACCGGCAGCGGCAAGACGACGACGCTTTATGCCGCGCTTCGGCTGTTGAACGACGGCAGCCGCAACATCCTGACCGTCGAGGACCCGGTCGAATATGCCGTCGAAGGGGTCGGGCAGACGCAGGTGAATGCGAAGGTCGGCCTGACCTTTGCCGCGGGGCTGCGGGCGATCCTGCGGCAGGACCCCGACGTGGTGATGGTCGGCGAAATCCGCGACCGGGAAACGGCGGAGATCGCGGTTCAGGCGTCGCTGACCGGCCATCTGGTGCTGTCCACGGTTCATACCAACGACGCGATCGGCGCGATCACGCGGATGCGCGACATGAAGGTGGAGCCGTTCCTGCTCGCCTCCACGCTGCGCGCGGTGATTGCGCAGCGGCTGGTGCGCCGACTGTGCCCCACGTGCCGACGAGCTGTGCCCGCCGAGGAGACGGTGGCGCCGTTGCTGGGTATTGCGCGGGACGCCCTCGTCTATTCGTCGCAGGGGTGCGCCGAGTGCAACGGGACCGGCTATAAGGGCCGGGTGGGCGTGTATGAGGCGATCCGGATCGACGACACCGTTCGGCGGATGATCAATGACGGCGCCGACGAAAGCGCGATCGCCGCGCACGCCTTTGCGCGCAGCGATACGCTGAGCCATGCGGCGCGGCGGATGGTGGAACAGGGGGTCACGACGCCCGAGGAAGCGGTGCGCGTGTCGCGCCGCGACACCGATGGCTGAGGCACGGTTGCCTCGCGGCCGATCAACGGCGCGTTCCCATGGCTGACTTCGACTATCTGGCGATCGATACGCGCGGGCAGGAAACGCGCGGGCATATTGCCGCGCCGAGCATCGATGCCGCGCGCGCCACGCTGGATCGGCGGCGGTTGTATGTCGTGAAGATCGCGCCGGGAAGCGCCCCGGCGGCGCGAGGCCGCCCGCTGTTCGGCCTGCAGCTTGGCACACCCAAGATGTCGCCAAAGCAGTTGACGCTGTTCACGCGCCAGCTGGCGACATTGTCGCGCGTGTCGCCGCTGGAGGAATCGCTACGGACGATCACCCGCCAGACCGAGCAGGACAAGGTTCGGGTGGTTGTGGAGACCGTCCACGCCGGCGTCGTTGAAGGCCGGCGGCTTGCCGATGCGATGGCGCGGGAACCAAGGAGCTTCCCGCCGCTGTATCGCGCAATGATTGCGGCCGGGGAAAGCTCCGGCACGCTGCCCGCTATTCTTGAGCGCTTGTCGACGCTGCTCGAACGGCAGGCAGAAATCCGTGGCAAGTTGCTGACGGCGCTGGCCTATCCCACGATCCTCGCACTGGTGGCCACCGGGGTCGTCGCCGCGCTGATGATCTTCGTGGTGCCGCAAGTGGTCGAGCAGTTCGACACGGTGGGGCAGGCCCTGCCGCTGCTTACCCGCATCGTCATCGGCATCTCGGACCTGTTGGTCGGTTGGTGGTGGCTGATGCTGCTGGTGTTCGCGCTCGCGGTCGCGGGGTTCATCGCCGCGCTTCGTCAGCCACCTATCCGTCTGGCGTTCGACAGCTGGCTGCTGCGAATTCCGCTGCTGGGCCGGTTGCTGCGCGACCTTCATGCCGCGCGGATGGCCCGCACGCTGGCGACGATGGTGGCGAGCCGCTTGCCGTTGCTTGAAGGGCTAGTGCTCACCGCAGGAACGATCCACAATCGCCGGCTGAAACTTGCGTCGGACGAGATCACCGACGCGATCCGTGGCGGCGGCAGCCTGTCGGCGGCGATGCGCCGGGCGGGCGTGTTCCCGCCGCTGCTTACCTACCTGGCCGCATCGGGTGAGGCTGCGGGGCAGCTGGACGAGATGTTGGAGCGCGCCGCCGACTATCTGGAGCGCGAGTTCGACCGCTTCACGGCGACGGCCATGTCGCTGCTGGAACCGGCGATCATCGTCGTCATGGGCGGCGTGGTGGCGACCATCGTGCTATCGATCCTGCTTCCCATCCTCCAGCTCAACACGTTGGCCGGGCAATGAGAGACATCATGCAAACAAAATCGCATAAGCGCCGGAAGAAGAACGGCTTCACCCTGGTCGAGCTGATGGTGGTCATCGTCATCATCGGCCTTTTGGCAACCATCGTCGCGCTGAACGTGATCCCGTCGGGCGACACCGCGCGGGTGCAAAAGGCCAAGGCCGACATCGCCACGATCGAACAGGCGCTGGAAATGTATCGGCTGCAGCAGAGCAATTATCCCACCACCGCGCAGGGTCTGGGGGCGCTGACCTCGCCGCCCGCGGGGCTGGCCAACCCGGCTGCCTATCAGGCCGGTGGTTATATCAAGAAGCTGCCTGATGATCCGTGGGGCAATGCGTACCTCTATGCCTTGCCGGGCAAGCATGGCGCGTTCGACGTGTGGACCAACGGTGCCGACGGCAAGGAAGGCGGCGAAGGGATCAATGCCGATATCGGATCCTGGCAGTAAACGGCCGATAGCGGCTGGTCGCGAAAGCGGGGCGGGATGACTCCAGCAGCCCGACGCGGCGGAACTGCGTGCACCCGTTCGTGCAGGCGCGTGCCGCCGCGGCGCGGCGCGGGGTCGCGCGGGTTCACGCTGGTCGAATTGATGATCGTCATCACCGTGATCGGCCTTGCCTCCGCCATCGCGGTGCTTGCGATGCCTGACCCGCGCGGCCGGTTGATCGATGAAGGCGCGCGCTTCGCCACGCGAGTACGTGCGGCGCATGATGCCGCCATCATCGGGGGACGCCCTGTCAGCGTGTGGGTGGATCGCAGCGGCTACGGCTTCGATGAGCGCCGGGGCGGCCAGTGGATGGCGCTGGCGGAAAAGCCGTTGCGGGTGTCGCAATGGGGCGAGGGGACCGAGGCACTGGTCGCCGAGCGGACGCGCGTGGCGTTCGATCCGACCGGTATGGCCGACCGCGCGCTGGTGGTACCGTTGCGGCGGGAGCGGACTCGCGTGACGGTGACGCTGGGATCGGACGGGGGCGCGCGGGTGGATGGCTGAGCCTACTTTCCCGCGCCGCGGTAACACCGGTTTCACGCTGATCGAGGTGATGGTCGCGCTCGCGGTCTTCAGCCTGGCCGCGCTGGCGCTGATCCGGCTGGAAGGCGCGACGATCCGTTCTACCGCGCTGCTCGGCGATACGATCGTCGCGCAGATGGTGGCACGCAATGTAGCGATCGATGCGGTGACCGCGGCGCGGCCGCCGACCCTTGGCCGAGCTGCGGGCGTGGAGCAGAACGGCGGGCGGGCATGGCGCTGGGTGCGGGAGGTTCGTCCGACAGGCGACGCACGAATTCTGCGGATCGACGTCGCGGTGGCCGACGCCGCCGGGCGCCAGCTTGGGCGGTTGACGATGATCCGGCCGCCCCAGGCCGAGGTGCAGATATCGTGAGCGTCCGCCGTACCGCGCGCCGCGCCAACGGCTTCACCCTGGTGGAGGTGATGGTCGCGCTGATGATCTTCGGCATGATCGCCTCTGCCGGCGTGGGGCTGCTGGCGTTCAGCGTTCGCGCGCAGGGCGCCACGGTGGAGCGGCTGGATGATACCGGCGCGCTGGCGCGGCTATCCTCGTTGATGGGGGCGGATCTGGCGCAGGCAGTGAACCGGCCGGCGCGCGATGAGCGGGGCACGCGCTTTCCCGCCTTTGTCGGCAATGAGAACAGCGTGACGCTGGTTCGTGCCGGCTGGAGCAACATCGACGGGCAACCGCGATCGACGCTGCAAAAGGTCAGCTATCGAATGACGGGCGACGCGCTGGAGCGGATCGCGTGGCCGATGGTGGACGGTGCAGCACCGCTGCCGCCTGCGACCACGATGACCGGGGTGCGCGGCGTGCGGATGCGATACCGTGTCGCCGGCGCATGGAGCGATCGGTGGGATGGTGCGCAAGGCGCGCCGCTGCCGCAGGCGTTCGAGCTGGTGATGCAGCGCGATGACGGTACGAGCTTCCGCCAGATGTTTCTGGTCGGCAGCGGCGCGCCACCGCGGCCGCAGGAGCAGCCCAATGCGCCCCAGACGTGAGGGCGAGCGCGGTGCGGCGCTGCTTACCGTCCTGTTGCTGGTGGCGATCATCGCCGTGATGGCGGCAACGGCGCTGGAACGATTGCGCTTGTCGACGCGGCTGACCGCCAACGCCGTCGCGCTGGATCAGGCGCGCGCGCTGGCATTCGCTGCCGAAGCGCTGGCGGCCGGGCGGATCACCGACATGCTGCAGCGAGCCCCCGGGCGGGTGACATTGGCGGGGGGATGGAGCGACCGACCCTATACGATCCCGCTGCCCGGCGGTGTCGCCAGCGCGCGGGTGACTGACGGCGGAAATTGTTTCAATCTCAATAGCCTGGTGACCAATCTTGATGGCGCTTATGTCGCTGATCCCACCGCGGTCGCCCAATTTGCGCGGCTGATCCGCCTGCTCAACGTGCCCGGTGGCGAAGGGATTGCCGCCGCCACGGCTGACTGGATCGACACTGACGATCAGCCGCTAGGAGCGGGGGCGGAGGACAGCGCCTATGGGGGGCTCGCGACGCCATATCGCACCGCAGGCACGCTGATGGTGGACCCCAGCGAATTGCGCGCGGTCGCCGGGGTGACGGCGGACGCTTATGCCAAGCTGCGCCCATGGCTGTGCACGCTGCCCAACGCCGAACGATCGCGGTTGAACGTGAACACGCTGACGCCCGAACAGGCGCCGCTGGTCGCTATGCTGCTGCCGGATACACTGGGTGTCGATCAGGCGCGGGCGCTGCTGCTGCGCCGGCCGGCCGCTGGCTATGGCGAAGTAGCTGACTTCTGGAAGCCATTGTCGGAACAGGGAATTACGCCTGATCCAGCGGCGCAACAGCAGGCGGACGTGAAGACGAAATGGTTTGATCTGCGGATCGACGTGACGGTCGCGAACAGCGAATTGCAGGAACGCGCGCTGATTGACGCGACGACGCTGCCCGCGCGGCTTGTTTCGCGGCAATGGGGGGAATTGTCATGACGGCCACGCTGCTTTTCCTGCCGCCCGGGGCCGATGATCCGTGGCAGTGGCTGCGGATCGACAAGGATGCGATCGTTGACCGCGGTGAGGGCATTCCGGAGGGCGACGCGGGAGCGGTCATCGCGGTGGCGCCGGCTGATGCGGTGACGCTTCACTGGGCGGACATCCCCGCGCGATCCGCAGCGCAAGCCGCCGCTGCCGCCCGCATCCTCGTCAGCGAGGCGAGTGCGTCGCCGGTCGAACGCCTGCATGTTGCGGTCGGCGCGGCGGAGACCGGGGGCGGTGAGGCCGATCCGCGCGAGCGGCCGATCGGCGTCGTCGGGGCCGACCGGATGCGCGCCTGGCTGGACTCCCTCGCTGGCCTGGGGATCGATCCGGCGGCCGTTATTCCTGCGCCAATGCTGCTGCCGCGGCCCGAATCCGGGTACGTTCGGGGGCAATTCGGCCTCCAATCAGTGGTGCGCGGCCCGGCCAGTGGATTTGCCGACGAAGCGCGGCTGACCGCGCTGATCACTGGCGACGATGCGCCCGAAACGCTGGGACGTGACGCGCTGGATGCCGCGATCGTCTCCGCTGTGGGACGCCCCGAACTGGACCTGCGGCAAGGACCGTTTGCCAAGCGCAAGCGGCGCGCGATCGATTGGCGGCTGGTGCGGCGGCTGGCCGTGCTGGGCGGGCTGGTCCTGCTTGCCACGCTGGCGATCGACGTGGTGCGGATCGCCAAATATTCGTCGGCTGCGGATGCGGCAGACGCGCGGGCGGAGGCGATTGCGCGTGAGGGCCTGCCGCGCGGGGCCGACCAGGGCGACGCCGATCGCCTGCTGGCCGAACGGCTGGCGGGGCTGCGCGGCCCGGGAGCGGGGTTCACCGCAATGGCGGCGGCGCTGTCGAGCGCGGTGCGCAGCGTGGCGGGCACCGAATTGGTCGCGCTGTCGTTCGAGCCCAACGGTAGCGTGCGCGCAACCGTCGCGGCCGAAGGAGAGGCGCAGGCCAACCAGATCGTCGCGCGGCTGCGCGAGGCTGGCTTCGCCGTGACCGCCAGCACCTTCGAATCGAACGGCCAGCGACTGCGCGGCGATCTGACGGTGACCCTGCCATGAGCAATCTGATGAGCTGGTATCAGGGACGGTCGCTGCGCGAGCGGCGGTTGATCCTCGTCATGCTGGCGCTGCTGGTCGTGACGATCCTGTGGGCGGGCGTCATCCGCCCTGTGCGCGATGGCCTGGCGTCCAGCCGAGAGCGGCATGCCGCGGCGGTAGTGCGGCTGGGCGAGGTGCAGCGCGAAGTCGCGCAGGTGAAGGCGATCCAGCGTAGCCGTCCGCGGCCCATTGAAGGGCCGCTGGTCGATGCGATCCGCACGCGCGCCGATGAGGCGGGCTTTACCCTGTCCAGCCTGGAGCCGGACGGCAATTCGGTCCGCATCACTATCGCGACGGCCAAGCCGGGAGCGCTGCTCGGCTGGATCGCGACGCTGGAGGCAGACGGGCTGCTGGTCGACGCGAGCACGATCACCGGCAACGGCGACGGTACGGTAGCAGCGACGATGACACTGAAGGGACGCGAGGCATGAAGCGTATCCGGTTGAAAACGGGGCCGAACGCGCTGTTCCTGGCGATGTTCGTCGTGGCGCTGATCGTGTTCCTGCCGCTGCGGCTGGCGCTGGGCTGGTTCGGATTGGCGGAGCAGGGGCTGACCGCGCGGTCGGTGAGCGGCAGCATCTGGTCCGGCCATTTGCGCGAGGCGCGGTTCGGCCAGATCGCGCTGGGCGACCTGTCGGCCGGCGTATCGCCGCTGCCCTTGCTGCTTGGCCGCGCGCGAGTGGAACTGGATGGAGCCGCCATACCCCCGGCGCCGCGGCTGAGCGGGGCCATCGCCGTCAGCCGGCACAGTTTCGCGCTGGACGATCTGACCGCGTCGCTGCCGGTAGGAACGGCCTTCCGCCCGGTGCCGGTCACGGTGCTGGATCTGGAGCAGGTCAGCGTGCGGTTCAACGGCGACCAGTGCGATTCGGCCGAGGGGCGGGTCCGCGCGACGTTGACGGGGGATATCGGCGGTCTGCCGGTGCCCGCGACGTTGACCGGCAATGCGCGCTGCGATGGTGGGGCGCTGCTGCTGCCGCTGGTCAGCGCTGCCGGCAATGAAGGAAGCACGATCCGGTTGTGGCCGGACGGGCGATATCGTGCCGAACTGACGTTGCAGCCCAGCGACCCTGCCGCCGCGATGCGGCTGCAGACCGCGGGGTTCGTCCAGACCGATACGGGCATGGAATTGGCGATCGAGGGCAGGTTCTGACGCAAGGGCCGCGACAACAGCACCCGCGACGCTTGTTTTGCTGCCGGGTGGACCGGCAAGTCCCTTGACGCCGCCAGCGCCCGGCCGTAGGGGCGCCCATTCTGACGGCGATCGTAGCTCAGTTGGTTAGAGCATCGGTTTGTGGTACCGAGGGTCGCGGGTTCAAGTCCCGTCGATCGCCCCATTTTCCTCCTCGCAATTTCATCCTCGCCTTTTCGCGGTGGCAACATTATTGCGCCTTCGCACAATATTTGTACGACCACCGGAGGGTGACATGACCGAGTGGGGCTTCCCCGATTTCGACGACCATGAGGGCGTCCATCTATTCACCGATCCGGCTTCGGGCCTACGCGCCGTAATCGCCGTGCATTCCACGGCGCTTGGCCCGGCGGCTGGCGGTGTGCGCTTCTGGCATTACGCCAATGACGCCGCGGCGATCACCGACGCGCTTCGCCTGTCGCGCGGCATGAGCTTCAAGAACGCGATGGCCGGCCTTGCGCTGGGCGGCGGCAAGGGCGTGGTGCTGGCTGACAAGCCCGGCGCGACGATCACCGAGGCGCAGCTGCGCGCGTTCGGCCGTGTCGTCGAGTCGCTGGGTGGACGCTATGTGACTGCCGAGGACGTCGGCATGTCCGAAGCCCGCATGAAGGTGATTTCCGAGGAAACCCGCTACGTATCCGGCCTGCCGGTGGCGAGCGGCGCGGCTGGTGGTGATCCGGGGCCTTATACGGCGCTGGGCGTGTACCTGGGCGTGAAGGCCGCGGCGAAGCGCGGGCTGGGCGCAACCGACATGAAGGGCGTTCGCGTCGCCATCCAGGGTGTCGGCTCGGTCGGCGGCGGCCTTGCCCGCCTGCTGGCGGCCGATGGCGCGGTGCTGACGCTGGCGGACGTGAATGCCGATCGCGCCGCGGCGCTGGCGGCTGAGTTGGGCGCGACGACTGCATCTGCCGATTCGATCCTGGCCTCCGACGTCGACCTCGTCAGCCCCAATGCGCTCGGCGCGGTGCTCACCGAGCAGTCGATCGCCACGCTGAAGGTGAAGGTGGTCGCAGGCGGTGCGAACAACCAGCTTGCCACGCGCGAAGACGGTCGTCGCCTGCACGAGCGCGGCATCCTGTTTGCGCCTGATTATGTGATCAACGCCGGCGGGATCATCAACGTTGGCCTCGAATATCTGGGGCAGGGCGACGAGGCCGAGGTGAAGGCCCGTATTGCGCGGATCCCCGATCGCCTGGTCCAGGTGTGGGACGAGAGCGACAGCAGCGGCGATCCCGCGTCCGACGTTGCCGATCGTATCGCCCGCCGACTGATCGGCCGCGGCTGAACACCATCGGGGTGGAAGCGGCCGGCGCGCCGCTCCCACCCTTGATCCAAACAGGCTGAGCCTTGCTTCTCCATGGTGCGACGACGGCGGTGGGCCGATGTCGTTCAACCAGATGACGCGCCGCCAATTTCCCCATAAGGGAAGCCCATCGTGCCTGCCCTTCACGCCTTCGCCAATCCTGCGCGCTTCCTGAAGATCGCGCGCCCGCTGACCCCGGTTCTGGGGTGGCTGGGCCTTGCGTTGATCGTCGTGGGTAGCTGGGCAGGACTGACCCAGACGCCGCCGGATTACCTGCAGGGCGAAACCGTCCGAATCATGTACGTCCATGTGCCGTCGGCCTGGCTGGGCATGGGCGGATGGAGCGGGATCGCGATTTCGAGCATCGCCTATCTCGTCTGGCGCCATCCGCTGGCGGATGTGGCGGCCCGCGCGATCGCGCTGCCGGGCGCTGCCTTTGCCGCCATCTGCCTGTTGACCGGTGCGATCTGGGGTCGGCCGACGTGGGGCACCTATTGGCAATGGGACGGGCGGCTGACGTCCATGCTTCTGCTGTTCTTCGTCTATCTGGGCTACATTGCGTTGGCCCGGGCCGATCGCGAGCGTGGCGGCGACGGGCGGATTGCCGCGCTGTTCGGGGTGGCGGGCACGATCCTGTTGCCGATCATCCGTTATTCGGTGGTTTGGTGGAACACGCTGCACCAGGGGCCGAGCATCGGCCTCACCCATTCGACGATCGACACCTCGATCCTGTGGCCATTGCCGATCATGCTGTTCGGCTTCACCTTTCTGTTCGGGGCGGTGGTGCTGATGCGGATGCGCACGTTGCTGGCGGTCGCCAAGGCCGAGGCGCGGATGCGCCGGAAGGCACGCGCATGACCGCCTGGCCCTATGTCATTGCCGCCTATGCCGTGGCGCTGGGTGCGACGGCGCTGATCGTGCTGGCGAGCTGGCGCGCGATGCGCCGCGCCGAGAGGGACGGGAAGTGAAGGCGAAGCATCAGCGATTGTGGCTGGCGGGCGCGGCGTTGCTGGCGATCGCGCTGGCGGCGTTCCTGGCGCTGTCGGGGCTGCGCGACCAGGCGGCGTTCTTCTACGCGCCGTCCGACGTGACCGACGAGGTGCTGGCGTCCGACCGGGCGGTGCGGCTGGGCGGCATGGTGGCGGCCGGATCGGTCGCACGCGCGGCCGATGGGGTCACGATCCTGTTCGCAGTCAGCGATGGCCGGGCGACCACGCCGGTGCGCTTTGCGGGTATCGTCCCCAACCTGTTCCGTGAGGGTTCGGGCGTGGTGGCAGAGGGGCGCTTCATGCCCGACGGTTCGTTCATCGCATCGAACCTGCTCGCCAAGCACGACGAGAAGTACATGCCCCCCGAACTGGCCGGCAAGATGCACGAGACCAAGAGCCTGGAGCCGTGAGCGGGTTCATCGCCCTGGCGGTGATCGGCGCGGTTGTCTTTGGCGTGCTGGTGGCGCTGCGGCTGCCGCGGCTTTTGTGGTCCTTTGCCGGCGCTGCGCTGTTCCTGGGTGCGGCGGGCTATGCCTGGCAGGGGCGCCCGGGGCAGCCGACTGCGCCGGCCAAGCCGCGGGTCGATGCCGTGCCGCTGGATCCCGAGGCGATCATGCTGCGTGAGCAGTTGATGGGCCGGTATACCGCCGACACCGCCTATATCGTCGCATCCGACGCGATGCTTCGCGCGGGGGACAAGCGCGCGGCGGCGCAGGTCGTGCTGGGCGGGGTGCGCGCCCTGCCGCGCAGCTTCATCCTGTGGACCCAGCTGGGCAGCAATCTGGTGATGCTGGACGGCGATCAGATGTCGCCCGCAGCGAAGCTGGCATTCGGGCGGGCGGCGCAGCTTGCGCCCGAGCATCCCGCCCCGCCTTATTATGCCGGTATCGCCTATGTTCGCGCGGGCGATCTGCCCGCCGCGCGGCGCCTGCTGGCTCGCGCGGTGAGCCTCTCGCCGGATGGCATGGACTATCGCCGCATTATCGCGAACCAGTTGCGCGTGCTGGACCAATATATCGCCGCGATGGAGCGCGGCGGCCGGTAACGATCGGTGGTCGGGCGGCGCTGGTCCCAGCCGTTTGTACCGCGCGCCAGCCCGCACCGGCCCTATCGTCCGCGGCCGGTTTTCTCCTGAAGTGAGTCGATCCGCTTAGACGCATCGGCCTTGGTAAGTTGTTCGTCGAACGGCTCGCCGGCTTCCTCGCTCAACGTCTTTAAATAACTTGCCTGCGCGCCAGTCATCGGCTCGTCGCCAGTGGTCCAATCGTCGGGATCTTTTTCCGCGTTCGAAAAGGGATCGTTCTTCGGGTTGGAGTCGCTCATCAAAGACTTCCTTTCAAGAGCAGCAACTCTTACGTTCTTGCAACGTTCCCGCTTGCGTCGCCATGAGCAAGTGCTAGGCGCGCCGAGGCTTTGACAGGATGACGGTGGCTTCTTTCCCCTTGAACCTGGCGTCGGCGACGCGGTGATGAGCACCGCCTCCGGCGCCGCCGTGCCCCAGACGCATGGCCCTCATCACAGCGATTCGTTGAAGAAGCTCGCGCTTGGCGCGGTGGGCGTCGTCTATGGCGATATCGGCACCAGCCCGCTGTATGCGATGAAGGAGGTCTTCGTCGGGCATCATCCGCTCGCCGTCGACCAATTGCATATCTTTGGCGTCGTCAGCCTGGTGTTCTGGTCGCTGGTGCTGATCGTCACGTGCAAATATGTGATGACCATCCTGCGCGCCGACAACAATGGCGAGGGGGGCAGCCTGGCGCTGCTGGCACTGATCCAGCGGCGCAGCGGCGCGGGCAAAAGGTGGGAACCGGGCCTGGTCGTGCTGGGCGTGCTGGCGACCGCATTGTTCTTCGGCGACTGCATGATCACGCCCGCGATCTCGGTGCTGTCGGCGGTCGAAGGGCTGGCGACGGTCGAGCAGCGGTTCGACAGCTTCGTCATCCCGATCGCGGTCACGATCCTGATCGGGCTGTTCTACCTGCAATCGGTCGGCACGGCGCGGGTCGGGCGGCTGTTCGGCCCGATCATGATGGTCTATTTCATCACCCTGTCGGTGCTGGGCCTGTACCATGTGGTGGCGCAGCCCGACATCCTGCTGGCGCTCGACCCGCGCTGGGCATTCCGCTTCGCCGCGGCGGACGGAATGCTGGCGTTCCTGGCGCTGGGCTCGGTCGTGCTGGCCGTGACCGGCGCGGAAGCGCTTTATGCCGACATGGGGCATTTCGGGCGCAAGCCGATCGCCTACGCCTGGCTGTGGTTCGTCTTCCCGGCGCTGATGCTCAACTACCTGGGGCAGGGCGCGCTGATGCTGAGCGATCCGGCCGCGGCGAAGAACCCCTTCTTCCTTATGGCGCCGGAAGAGTGGCGACTGCCGCTGGTGATCCTGGCCACCATGGCCACCGTGATCGCCAGCCAGGCGGTGATTACCGGCGCCTATTCGGTGGTGCAGCAGGCGGTGCAGTTGGGGCTGATGCCGCGGCTGCGCATCGATCATACCAGCGCCTCCGCCGCCGGACAGATCTACATCCCGTCGATCAACTGGGCGCTGCTGACGATGGTGCTGCTGCTCATCCTGGGCTTCCGTGAATCGTCCAACCTTGCTGCCGCTTATGGCATCGCGGTGACCGGCACGATGTTCATTTCGACCTGCATGGTCGCGGTGCTGATCCAGCGCGTGTGGCACTGGCCGCTGTGGGCGGTGGTGCCGTTTGTCGCCGCCTTCCTGTGCATCGACGGGCTGTATTTCTCGTCGAACCTGACCAAGGTGCCCGATGGCGGCTGGTTCCCGCTGCTGGTGGCGATCATCGTCTTCGTGCTGCTGACGACTTGGGCGACGGGGCGCAAGTTGATGCTGGAGCGGATGCGCGAGGGCGCGATGCCGATCAAGGTGTTCATCGGCTCGGCCGCCGGCAGCGCGACCCGCGTGCCCGGCACGGCGGTGTTCATGACCTCCACGCCGGAGGGCGTGCCGCACGCGCTGCTGCACAATCTGAAGCACAACCGGGTGCTGCACGAACGCGTGATCCTGCTGACCGTGAAGGTCAGCGACATGCCGTATGTCGCCGAAGAGGCGCGCTTCGAGCACAAGGCGCTGGGCGAGGGCTTTCACCGCGTGATCCTGCGCTACGGCTTCATGGAATCGCCCGACATTCCGGCGGCGCTGAAATCGTTCAACGATTGCGACGGTGAATTCCGCATGATGGAGACCAGCTTCTTCCTGTCGCGCCAGACGCTGCTGCCTTCCGCCCGCCCGGGAATGGCGATCTGGCGTGAAAAGCTGTTCGCGTGGATGCTGCGCAACGCGGAAAGCGCGATGGAATTCTTCCGCTTGCCCACCAACCGCGTGGTCGAGCTGGGCAGCCAGATCGAGATTTGAGCGATAACCAACCCGCGCCGATCCCGGCCCCGATCATCGTCACCGCCTTGTTCGACAAGGCGGACCACGCCTGGTTCGATGCGCTGCGCAGGGCGCACTTTCCGCCCGAACGCAACGTGCTGGCCGCTCACCTGACAATGTTTCACCATCTGCCGCCCAGCACGGCCGCAGAGGTGAAACAGCGGCTGGCGAGCGAGACCCGCGGTGTCCCCCGACCTGCCGCCACGCTGCAGGCGCCGTTTTCGCTGGGGCGGGGCGTCGCCTACCGGATCGACAGTGACGAACTGGTGGCGGTCCGGCAGCGGCTGGCAGATGCCTTTGTCGGGCTGCTGACGCCGCAGGATCAGGCCGGCTGGCGCCCGCACGTCACCATCCAGAACAAGGTCGAGCCGCCGGTCGCACGGGCGCTGCTGGCGCAATTGCGCGCCGAGTTTCGGCCCCGGCCGCTGCAGATCGCCGGGCTGGCGGCGTGGTGGTATCGCGGCGGCCCGTGGGAGTTGCTGTCGCGACATATGTTCAGCGCTTGACGCCCTTCAAACCCCTGCTATAGCCCGCGCCTCGCGAGCGGTACTTGCCCCTTCACGAAGGCGCGGCGGAGTAGCTCAGCTGGTTAGAGCACGGGAATCATAATCCTGGGGTCGGGGGTTCAAGTTCCTCCGCTACCACTCGCGACGTTATTCCAACGAGCAACCGATCGAGGCGCTGGGCGCGCAAATTGGCGTGCGCCGACGTGCATTCGGCGTGCCTTCTTCTTCGCAGATTATTGGTGAATGGCCGGGCGGCGCATTGCTGCTGCCGCCCGGCTGAGGATCAGTCGGCGACCGGAACGCCGAACAGGTCGTGATCGTCAGCGTCCTCGATCGTCACGCGGACGATGTCGCCTTCGTTGAGGTGGCCGGCGTCGCGCAGGTGCACTTCGCCATCGATCTCAGGGGCGTCGGCGTAGGAGCGGCCGGTGGCACCCTCATCGCCTACGGCGTCGATGATGACGTCGAAGCTGCGGCCGATCTTCGCCTGCAGCTTTGCCGCGCTGATCGCGGCGGTCTTTTCCATGATGCGCGCGTAGCGTTCTTCCTTGACCTCCTCGGGCACCGGATTGGGCAAGGCATTGGCGCTGGCCCCCTCGACGGGTTCGAACCGGAATGCGCCGACGCGGTCTAGCTGTGCCTCGTCCAGCCATTCGAGCAAATATTCGAAATCAGCCTCGGTTTCGCCAGGGAAGCCGACGACGAAGGTGGAGCGGATCGCAATATCGGGGCAGATCTCGCGCCAGTTGCGCAGCCGTGCGAGCACCTTGGCATCATTGGCCGGGCGCTTCATCGCACGCAGCACGTTGGGCGCCGCATGCTGAAAGGGAATGTCGAGGTACGGAAGCACCAGCCCGTCGGCCATCAGCGGGATGACCTGATCGACGTGTGGGTAGGGGTAGACGTAGTGCAGGCGAACCCAGGGCGCGATGCGGCCCAGCTCGCGCGCCAGATCGGTCATGTGCGCGCGCACGTCCCTGGGCGGCTGCCCGGCGAGTGGGCCGCCGCTCTTCACCGGGTAGGTAGCGTGACGCAGGTCAAGGCCATAGGCGGAGGTATCCTGGCTGATCACCAGCAGCTCTCGCGTGCCGGCGGCCACCAGCTTCTCCGCCTCGCGCAAAATCGCGTCGGGACGGCGGCTGACCAGATCGCCGCGTAGCGACGGGATGATGCAGAAGGAGCAGCGATGATTGCAGCCCTCTGAAATCTTCAGATAGCTGTAGTGGCGCGGCGTGAGTTTCAGCCCGGCATCTGGCACCAGATCGATATAGGGCGACAGGTTCGCCGGTGCGGCCTCGTGCACCGCCTCCACCACCTGCTCATATTCATGCGCGCCGGTGATCGCGAGCACGTTCGGGAAGCGCGCGCGGATGACCTCGGCTTCCTTGCCCATGCATCCCGTGACGATGACGCGGCCATTTTCGGCGATTGCCTCGCCGATCGCCTCCAGGCTTTCTTCCTTCGCCGAATCGAGAAAGCCGCAGGTGTTGACGAGCACCACGTCAGCCCCGGCATAGTCGGGGGACATGTGATAGCCGTCAGCGCGGAGCTGGGTGAGGATACGTTCGCTGTCGACCAGATTCTTGGGACAGCCGAGCGACACCATGCCCACGCGGGGCGGTGAGGGAAGACGCGTTGCCATGAGTGGTCGGGCACATAATGCGCAATGCACCAATTTGCCATATCTGCGCCGCTATAGTGGGTGAAAGACCGGCCTTACCGCTGGACGCCACAGGCGCAGGCGGGTTGCAGCCAAGATGGGGATGAAGTGATGCTTGCGATCGGGCTGATGTCCGGCACCTCGCTCGACGGGATCGACGCGGCGCTGATCGAGACGGACGGAGAGGCACAGGTCAAGGCGGTCGCATTCCGCGGCGAGCCTTACTCCGATACCGCGCGTGCGCAGCTCGCCGCGGCGACATCGCTGGCGCTGACGTTCGAGCGGCCGCGCGCCAACCCCGAACTGGTCGCTGCTGCGGAGCTGATCACGCGCACGCATGTGCTGGCGGTGCAGAAGCTGCTGCGCGACGCGGGACTTGCGCCGGGCGAGGTGGATGTGATCGGCTTTCACGGACAGACCGTGGCGCACCGGCCTGACCGCGGCTGGACGTGGCAGATCGGCGATGGCCAGGCGCTGGCCGATGCCACCGGAATCGTCACCGTCGCCGACCTGCGCAGCGCAGACGTGGCGGCGGGTGGGCAGGGCGCGCCGCTGCTGCCGATCTATCACACCGCGCTGACCGCGGATCTGCCGCGGCCGCTGGCGGTGCTGAACCTGGGCGGCGTCGCCAACATCACGTGGATCGGCGCCCAAGGCGAACTCGTCGCCTTCGACACGGGGCCGGCGAATGGCCTGATTGACACTTGGGTCGAGCAGGAGGCAGGCGCCCGCTTTGATGAGGGCGGGGCGCTTGCCGCGGGCGGACGGGTGGACGAGGCGATCCTTGCTGCGATGCTGGATCATCCGTTTTTCGCGCAGGCTGCGCCCAAGTCGCTCGACCGCAATGATTTCACCGTGCAGCCGGTACGCGGTCTGGCGGCTGCCGACGGCGCGGCGACGCTGACCGCCTTTACCGCCGCGAGCGTGGCGGAGGCGCTTTCGCTGCTGCCCGAACGGCCGCTCCGGCTGTTGGTGGCGGGCGGCGGCCGGCACAATCCGGTCATGCTGCGGATGATTTCGGAAAAGACCGGCCTGATGCCGGAGCCGGTCGATGCGTTCGGATGGAATGGCGACGCGATCGAGGCGGAGGGCTTTGCCTATATGGCGGTGCGATCGCTGCGCGGCCTGCCGATTTCCTTCCCGGGAACGACCGGCGTGCCTGCCCCAATGACGGGCGGGGTTCGCCACGACCCGAAAGGCAACATGGCGGCGATGTGACGGCCGGGGTGCCCGCAGCCCCCCGGTGAACCCCGTCAGCGCTCGATCGTCACCGTCGACGGGTGATGGCGATCGAGATGCCGCTTGATCGTCTTCAGGTTGCGCGTGTTCGACCGATAGAAGAAGTCGGCCGCGTCGCCGACGAAGGGAACGATGCCGAGAAGCGCGTCGAAACCAACGCGTGCGCCCATACGGGTCAGCTGAAGCCGCGTCATCCCGAGATTGCGCGCTTCCCACACCATCCACGCGCCCAGCGCCGCGGCGACCGCATCACCGACGATCGGAACCAGGCCAAGGAAGAAATCCAGCCCCACCTTCCGGTTCATGCCGGGGACGTCGACGACGCCCTCCAGCAGGCGCTCCATTGCCTCGATCCGGCGACGGACTGAGGCCGGGTCCCGCCCGAGCGGCAGCGTCGCGGCGAACGCCATGGGCGAATTGGGATCGGCATTGATCATGATGGAGTCAATTGGGGGCGCGGCGCAGCAGGTTCAACGGGTGCCACGCGCGATCGTTGGGCTGCCACGCCCGCAGCCGTTGCGCTACCAGCGCCCAGCGAAACGGACGCGCGAGCGGGATGAAGGCGACATCGGCGGCCAGCGCCTCATCCGCCGCGGCAAGCTCGCGCGCGCGGATGGCGAGCGTCGGGGCCACCCGCGCGGCCTCGATCGCGGTCGCGGCGCGCTCATCGCAGGGCTGGCAGGCCTGATCGACATACCAGCGCGCGCTGTCATAGGGCGCCACCAGATCGACCAGGCGGAGGTCCGCATCGTCGGTGGCGGACACGCGAACCGGGCGGACGCCGATCGCATAGAGATCCGCCGCCAGCCGCGCCCACAGCAGCGTTCCACCGGGCCCGCCGGGTAACGCGAGGCGAAGCGTCGGGAGCGGATTGCCGGCCTCACGCCACGCGCGCACGCGCGCCTGCGCCGCGGGCACCCGGTCCGCGGGGCGAATACCCTGCCATGCGCTACGCGCCGGCGGGGCAGCGGAATCGAGCGCGGCGGGCAAGAGATCCTCCACCGGGCGCCAATCCTCGGTGAAGGAGCGGGTCAGCGCGGTACGATCGATCGCCATGGCAATGGCGGCGCGGTTGTCCGGTGATGACAGGAAGCCTTCGCGATTGCTGACAGCGAGGCCGAAGAGGCCAGCAGCCGGGTCGACGCGAATGTTCACCTGGGCGACACCGGCCGCCGCCACCAGCGGCCATTCGGACAAGCGGCCACCGGCGAACAGATCGGACTTGCGCGCAGCAAATCGGGCAATGCCGGCGGCTGGCCGTTCGGCGACGAGCAGCACGTCATCCTCGGGCACGGGCTCCCGCTGCTCGTCCGCCGCGCGATCGGGATCGGGGCGAGGCGTCAGGCGAGTGACGATCCCCGCCTGACGGACGATCCGCATCGGCCCACTACCGATCGAGCGGGTCGGATCGACCATTGTCATTTCCGGCTGCGCGAACAGCTTCAGCAAGTCGGGGCGGGGACGCGACAGTTCCACCTGGATGACCTGCGGGGTCATCTCCACAATCGAGTCGATTGCGGTGAGATAATCGGAGAGCGGGTTGCGGGCGCGCTGCTGAAGCAGCCGGCGCAGGATCGTCACGATCTCCGCCGCGCGGACGGGGCGGCCGTTCGACCACGTCATCTCACGCAGGCGGAAGATGTAGGTGCGCCCTTCGTCGGTAACGATCCAGCGTTCGGCGATGCCCGGTTCGATCTGGCCCGCCGCGTCGAATCGCACCAGCCCCTGTGCGGCGGCATCGGCCAGCAGCAGATCGGCAAGATCATCGGGCGGGGGGATCGCCGGCGTCAGATGGGGGGTAGTGCCCGCGGCACTGACGATCACCGCGCCGACATCGGGGCGCCGCTCACACGCCGCAGTGGCGAGGAGCAGCGACAGGCACATTGACCGAGCGATGGTGCGGACGGCGGGACTCGAACCCGCACGCCCCTGAGGGCAGAAGATTTTAAGTCTCCGGCGTCTACCGGTTCCGCCACGTCCGCGCATCACGCCTGACGAAAAGCGGCAGTGAAGCGCCGCCGTCAAGCGTTAGACGTTCAATCGAACGCGCATTTCCTTGCCAGGCTTGAAATAGGGCACGCGTTTCGCGGTCACTTCGACGACTTCGCCGGTGCGCGGGTTGCGGCCCGTGCGGGCATCGCGAGCGCGGGTCGAGAAGGCGCCGAAGCCGCGCAGTTCGACGCGGCCGTTCTCCGCTAGGCGGCGAACGATCTCATCGAAGAAGGTGGAGACGATCGCCTCGACCTCGCGCAGGGAGAGGCTCGGATTTGCCTCCGCCAGATGCTGCACCAGTTCCGATCGGATCATTTCGTCCCGCCCTTGATCTACCCTTTGCCGTCCCCGGCGTCGGTGCACCTTAATACAGATAAAGTGCAATCAAAATAGGGCCGAAACGAAAGTTTCGATCCTTACGGAGACGAAACGTAACGAAAAAGGGCCGGGTGGCATGCGCCACCCGACCCTTTTTGAACCCTGTCGGGACAGGATTACTCCTTGTTCTGACGAGCCTTCAGCGCTTCGCCCAGGATGTCGCCGAGCGAGGCACCCGAGTCGGACGAACCGTACTGTGCCACGGCCTGCTTCTCCTCGGAGATCTGCATCGCCTTGACCGAGAAGGTCGGCTTCTTCGAACGATCGAAGCCAGTGACCATCGCGTCGAACTTCTGACCGACCTGGAAACGCTCCGGACGCTGCTCGTCGCGGTCGCGGCCGAGATCGGTGCGCTTGATGAAGCCGGTTGCGCCATCGTCGCCCGCCTGAACCTCGAGGCCCGCATCGCGGACTTCGAGAACGGTGACGGTGACGACCTGGTTCTTCGACAGGCGGTCGCCTGCGGTCGCACCACCAACAACCGGTGCACCACGCTCGAGCTGCTTCATGCCGAGGCTGATGCGCTCCTTCTCAGGATCGACGTCAAGCACGACGGCCTGAACGGTCTCACCCTTGCGGTGCAGGTTGAGCGCGTCCTCACCCGACACGCCCCAGGCGATGTCGGACATGTGGACCATGCCGTCGACGTCGTTGTCGAGGCCGATGAACAGGCCGAACTCGGTCGAGTTCTTGACTTCGCCTTCGACGGTCGAACCGACCGGATGCTCGGCGGCGAAACGCTCCCACGGGTTCTGCTGCGCCTGCTTCAGGCCCAGCGAGATACGACGCTTGTCGGCATCGACCTCGAGCACGACGACGTCGACTTCCTGCGAGGTCGAGACGATCTTGCCCGGGTGGACGTTCTTCTTGGTCCACGACATTTCGCTGACGTGCACCAGGCCTTCGATGCCCGGCTCCAGCTCGACGAACGCACCATATTCGGTGATGTTCGTGACGCGGCCGGTGAGCTTCGCGCCGACCGGATACTTGACCGATGCACCATCCCACGGATCGCTCTCGAGCTGCTTCATGCCCAGCGAGATGCGCTGCGTGTCCTTGTTGATGCGGATGATCTGCACCTTCACCGTGTCGCCGATGTTGATCATCTCGGACGGGTGCTGGACGCGCTTGTAGCTCAGGTCGGTGACGTGCAGCAGGCCATCGATGCCGCCCAGGTCAACGAACGCACCGTAATCGGTGATGTTCTTCACGACGCCTTCGATGATCTGACCCTCGGCCAGGCTCTGGATCAGGCCCGAACGCTGCTCGGCGCGGGTCTCTTCCAGAACGGCGCGGCGCGAGACCACGATGTTGCCGCGCTTGCGGTCCATCTTCAGGATCTGGAACGGCTGCGGGATGTCCATCAGCGGCGTGACGTCACGCACCGGACGAATATCGACCTGCGAACCCGGCAGGAAGGCCACGGCGCCGTTCAGGTCGACGGTGAAGCCACCCTTCACGCGGCCGAAGATCACGCCTTCGACACGTGCGGTCTTGGCGAATTCGGTCTCCAGCTTGTCCCATGCAGCTTCGCGGCGTGCGCGATCGCGCGACAGCATCGCTTCGCCGTGCATGTTCTCGACGCGGTCGACGTACACTTCGACTTCGTCACCGACCTTCAGCTCGGCCTTCTGGCCCGGCGCCGGCGCGAACTCGCGCAGCGGCACGCGGCCTTCGCTCTTCAGACCGACGTCAATGACGGCCAGGTCGTTCTCGATGCCAGTGACGGTGCCGAGCACCACGCGGCCCTCGAAGCTGTCGGCGCCGCCGAACATGTCATCGAGCATCGCCGCGAAATCGTCCCGCGTGGGAGCTGCCGTTGAGGCCATAAAATCGTTCGTCCTAGTCAGTTCGTTTTCCGGCCAAGCGGTTGGTTCCGCTGGTCTTGGCCATCGTTGCCGCGCCGGCCGCATGCCGCCGCAGCATCCGTACGACCGGGGTGGGGAGGGCCAAGACGCACGAAATGCGAAAAGGGCGCTGGAGGTTTCCTCCGCGCCACGCCTCCGCGAACCCAAGCTCGCCGGACGGTGCGCCTTACTGCAAAGCACTAGCCGGAGCAAGGATGCCGTGCGGGCGCGCGCCGGTGGGCGCTGGCCCTTGCGCCCGGGTCCGACCCGCCGAGAGGCGCGCGCCTGTTTCCGTGGCGTGAGGGCGCGCCGGATGCGAGTCGTCAGCCGTCGCTGCGACGGCGAGCCTCGACCAGGGCGATGGCCTTTTCGATCGACGCCTCGATCGACAGGAAGCTGGTGTCGAGCAGCGCGGCGTCGTTGGCGGGGACCAGCGGCGCGGTTGAGCGCGAGCTGTCGCGTTGATCGCGCGCACGAATATCGGCGAGCACCTGATCGAAGCTGACCGAGGCGCCGTGCGCCACCAGTTCATTGTGGCGGCGGCGGGCACGGATCGTCGGCGTGGCGCGGATGAACAGCTTCGCATCGGCATCGGGCGCTATGACGGTGCCGATATCGCGTCCATCGAGCACTGCGCCGCCGTCCTGATGCGCAAAGCGCTTCTGTCGCTGGAGAAGCGCGGCGCGTACCAGCGGATGTGCCGAGACGACCGACGCGAGCTTCCCGATGTCCTCCTCGCGAAGCACCGGATCGGCGAGCGTCAGTTCGTCAAAATCGCATGCTGCGACGGCATCCGCCTCGCGCGTCGGATCCAGTTCCAGCCGGCGAACCGTTGCGGCGACGGCGCGGTACAGCAGCCCGGTATCGAGGTGCGGCAGATTGTAGTGACGCGCCAGCGCCTTGGCGATGGTACCCTTGCCCGAGGCGGCGGGGCCGTCGACGGCGATGATCATGCCCGGGGTCATGCCAGCGCGTCCTGCCGCGCGAGCCAGGCGCGCAGCACGCCGACCGTCTCCGCCGGCCGGTCGTTGAACAGGCCGTGGGCGGCACCCGGAATGACGCCGAAGCCGGCGCCGGGCACGCGCGCGGCAAAGGCGCCGACGGTGCCCGGCCGTGCCTCGTCATACTGACCGCAAAGGAACAAGGTACGCTTTCCCTCCAGCTTGGCGAGCAACGGCTCACCATCATAATCCTTGAGCGTGCCCGTCGAGACGAACTCGCTTGCGCCCCACATCGCGCGGTACAGGCGTGCGTTGAAGCCGCGCCCTTGCCCTGTGTAGGCCTTGATATCAGGCGCGGGCGGCTCCCGCCGGTTGAACGCCGCATAGAATGCACGGGTCGGCTCGTCGCAGCTGGCCGGCGGGGCAGGCAGGGTGAGCGCGCCGCAGCGGCGCAGCTCCTCCTGGATCGGCGCGGGGAGCTCTCCGATCAGCGCGCGGGCGTCACCCAGCCAGCTGCGGGTCGAGATCAGCGGGCTGGCAAGGACGAGGCCGGCGAGCGCGGCGGGCCGCCGGGCGCCATATTCCAGCGCGATCGTGCCGCCCCAGCTGGCCCCGAGCATATGCCAGCGCGCCACGCCCAGTGCGCCGCGGATCGCCTCCAGCTCATCAACGAAGCGGGCGACGCGCCAGTTTGCCGGATTGTTGGGCTGATCCGACCGGCCGGAATCGAGCTGGTCATAGAGGATCACGGCGCGCTGATCGGCAAGCGCCAGCGCCTCCAGGAAGCTGGCGTGAGTGCCGCCGGGGCCGCCATGCGCCATGATGATCGGCGGGCGGGGCCCGGCAAGATTGCCGTCGACGCGAACATAGACGCGGCCGCCCTCGACCGGGACCATCATTTCGCGGGTCGGCCGGGCGAGATCGCGCGCCCAGGCGGGAGCGCCAAGTAGGCCGGTACTGGTGAGCGCAGCCCCGGCGACACCGGCGCTGCGGGTGATCAACGTGCGGCGATCGATCAGGCGTCCGCTGTTTGGCTCGCCGGTGATCAGCCCCATGTGACGCGGCCCCCCAATTGGGTGAGAAGGTCGAAGAAGCTGGGGAAGCTGGTAGCGACCGGGCTGGCATCGTCGATCGCGATTGGCCGGACGGCGTGGAGGCCAGCTATGGCCATGCTCATCGCGATCCGGTGATCGAGCCGCGAGGCGACGGTGCCGCCGCCTGCGATCGGATCTCCGCCAGTGCCATCGATGGTCAGCCCATCCTCATGCTCCTCGCAGCGGACGCCATTGGCCTCCAGCGCCGCCTTCATCACGGCGATCCGATCCGATTCCTTGACGCGTAGTTCGTCGGCGCCGCGCGCGATCGTCCGGCCGCTGGCAAAGGCGGCTGCGACGAACAGCACCGGATATTCGTCGATCATCGACGGGGCGAGATCGTGCGGTACCTCGACCCCCGACAGTGCGGCATGACGGACGCGCAGGTCCGCCACCGGCTCCCCGCCGACGATGCGCGGATCCTGTTCGACGATGTCCGCGCCCATCAGGCGCAGGACGGTGACCAGGCCGGCGCGGGTGGGGTTCAGACCGACATTCTCGATCACCACATCGCTGCCCGGCACGATCGAGGCGGCAACCATCCAGAAGGCGGCGGAGGAGGGGTCGCCCGGCACGACGATCGTCTGGGGGCGAAGTTCTGCCTCTCCCGTTACCGAGATGATGCGGCCGTCCACGTCTTCCTCAACGGTGATCTGCGCACCGAAGCCGGCCAGCATCCGTTCGCTGTGATCGCGCGTCGGGACGGGTTCGATGACGCGGGTGATCCCGGGCGTGTTGAGGCCGGCGAGCAGCACGGCCGACTTCACTTGCGCCGAGGCGACCGGCAGGCGGTACGTGATCGGCACGGCGGGGCACAGGCCGCGCACCATCAGTGGCAGGCGTCCGCCCGGCGAGGCCGTGATGTCCGCGCCCATCGAGGCGAGGGGATCGATCACCCGCTTCATCGGGCGCGAGGACAATGAGGCGTCGCCAGTGAAGGTGGCGGTGATCGGGTGGCTGGCGACCAGCCCCATCAGCAGCCGCGTCGACGTGCCCGAATTGCCCATTTCGAGCGCCGCCTGCGGCTGAAGCAGCCCGCCGACACCGACGCCGTGAATCCGCCAGATCGCGTCATCACCCCGCTCGATCGTCGCGCCCATCGCGCGCATCGCGGCCGCAGTGGCGAGGACATCTTCCCCCTCCAGCAGGCCCTGAACGCTGCTTTCGCCGATCGCGAGCGCGGACAGCATCAACGCGCGATGGCTTATGGATTTGTCGCCCGGCACGCGGATGCGCCCCGTGAGGCGAGCGGCCGGATGAACGGAAACGGGACGGGGGTCAGGGTGCGCCATTGCGCGCCGCGCCTTGCCAGCGGGGTTGCGCTATGGCAAGGCGCGCGCCACTTCACAGGCCATCCCTGTCGAACCAATTTTCCGAAAGGCAAGAGACGGCATGATCAAGCCGGAATGGGGCACGAAGCGGACGTGTCCGAAGTGCGCGACGCGTTTTTACGACCTGCAAAAGGACGATCCGGTCACGTGCATCGAATGCGGCTACGCATGGGAGCCGGAGCCGATTCTGAAGTCCAAGCAGCCGATGCCGTTCGAGGCGGCCAAGTCCGAGAAGGCGGCCGACAGCGATCTGGCGGGCGATGACGATACGGATCTGGTCGAGAACGAGGACGAAGAGCCCAACGCAGACGACGAAGTCGATCTGGGCGGCGACGACGACCTGGGCGTGGAAGCGCCGACCAACGACGACGACAATAACTGATCGTCTGAACAAAATTTGACTGGCAGGCGGCTTTCTCAAAAAGGCCGCTTGCCAAGTCACCGGCGCCCCGGTAGTGGGCGCCTTCCCAACGGAATGGGGCCGTAGCTCAGCTGGGAGAGCGTCGCAATGGCATTGCGAAGGTCAGGGGTTCGATCCCCCTCGGCTCCACCATTTCCACCATATTCTGGTTGATCGATCACCTCGCGGCGCGGGGTGAGCAGCGGCCTTCTTTGGCCGATCGCGGGCACGGTGCGCGCAGCCGATCGCGGCGACATTTCCTATCGATGATGCTGGCGACGGTGACGCTCTGGCGACCGGCTGCGGCAGCGGTGCGTCCACCATCTGATTGCTCGCCTACGCGTGCCAATGCAGGGCTGGGGCGGCAATTTCTACGATGCGCTGGAAAAGGCGTGCCGACGCGGGGAGCGTCGGCACCCGAGGGTTAGCCTTATCGTTTCATGCCGGCGCGCTGTTGCGCCATGGCACGGCGAACGGCTGCGACGAAATTGTTGCCCGGGCTGGCCCGGCAGGCATCGACCACGACGGGTACCACGCGTTCGACCCCGGCGACCGTGACGGACGGGTTCGATACCTGGCCCTTGGGCCCGTAATTGGCCGCATAGACCACCGCCTGCGGGCGGAAGTTGACGTCCACCAGGTTGAAGTCGCGGCAGGTGATGGTCTCCATCCGCTTGTTCACCTTGAACACGTCGATGTAGGTCATGCCGTCCTTTTGCGGTACCTGCGCCTGCCTTTCGATTTGAGGCTTCGTCTGCGCCGAACCGGCCGTAGCTGTGCAGGCGGCCAGAATTGCCCCCGCGATCACAAAGCTTCGCGTCATCGGAAACTCCTTCGAGTAGGGCAGCAAGGGTTAAACGCTGTCCAGGTGGCAGAGTTCAGCGGATCGCGGCGAATATCTAGTAAGGAGATGCACGGATGGCGGCAGGCGGATCGCCGGGGCACGATGGGTTTCATGTCCTTCGGCGTTGAACGCGCGCTCACCGCATCTGGAACAGTTCCTGGTGAAAACGCCACTCAGGCAGCCCGTTCGCAGTCATTCCTGTCCGCATGGCATCGCCGAAAGGCTGCGGCCCGCAGAACCAGACATCGGCGGATCGCCAGTCGGGTACCATCTGCGAAAGCCTGTCGACCGTGAGCTGCGGATCGGGCGGGGTGACCAGCAGGTGGAGCCGCGTGCCGGTACGCTCCGCCAGAGCCGACAACCGGTGCAGCAGTTCCTCGTCGCGCACCCGGGTGGAATAGATGAGATCGACGTCCGCTGGCTGATCCTGCTCCACCAGCCGCTCCAGCCCCGCGACAAAGGGAGCTATCCCGATCCCGCCAGCGATCCACAGCTGGCGTTCCCCCGAATCGAAATCGAAGCGACCATAAGGCCCCTCGATCGTGACGGTCTGGCCCGGGAAGAGGCGTCGCGGCAGCGTGCTGGTATAATCTCCCAGCGCCTTGATCCCGAACCGCAGGCGGCCATCGTGATGCCAGGCCGACGCGATGCTGAACGGATGGGGCCCCTCATGATCGCCGAAATCGACAAAGGCGAACTGGCCTGCGTGATGCCCCGGCCAGGCGGTGGACAGACGCACCACGAGTTCGGTGACGCCGCTTTCCTGATGATGATCGACCATCTCGATCGCGCCGACCGCACGGCGCGACTTGCCGATACGGTGGAACAGCGAGGCCATCGCGGCGAGCGAGGCCGCCGCCATTAGCACGCCCAGGAACGGCCCGACCGGCGCCGACCAGTAACTGCGGCCCATCAGGATCGTGCCGTGGAACACCAGCACCAGATAGACCACCGCGAGCAGCCTGTGGGTGCTGAGGAAGGCGCGATAGGGAAAGCGTTTCCACAGCGCGATCAGCACCAGCGCTATCATCACATAGAGTGCTGGCTCCGCCACGCTGACGGCGGCGCTGTGCCAGTCGCGGAAGGGATCAAGGCCGGTCGCGACCGCGGGGGGGCCGCGCGGGCGGCGTCCCGGCCCCGCTATCCAGCCCCAGCGAACGAACTGGCGCGGCAGGATCTCAATCAGCCAGTGCACGATGCCGACGCAGGTGCCCGCGATACCAAACCATTTGTGCAGCCGGTAGAATTTGTCGAGCCCGCCGAGCAGCCCCTCCACCTGGACCGGGCGGGCAGCCAGGATCAGTCCGATCGCCAGTAGCCCGATCGCCACAATCCCGGTGTAATTGACCAGCAGGCGCCGCACCGCCCAGAAATTATCGGCACCGGGCCTCGTGAACATTCCGAGCGCCCAGACAATCGTCAGCAGGAGCGGAACGGCGACAAACGCGAGCACGAGGCGCTTGCGATACGCCATGTCGTCTACTCCATTCCGGTGCCGCGTCGCCGACCTTGCGGATCGACGGGGAATGGCATGGAGCCGGGGCTCGTTTCGCTCAGCAATCTTACGGAGCAGGTGCGGCTGAGCCTGTTGGCAGGGGTGCGCGCAGGCTGCGAAAGGTGATCGACCAGCGGGTCTGATCCATATCGGCGATACTATGTTCCCAGTCGTCGCGCGCCTCGCCGCTGAGATGATAGGCGCCGCGCGGGGCGAGCGGCACGGTGACCCGGCTGAAGCGGGTCCCGAGACGACGACGGAAGCGTAAATCCGCCGGTGCGCCCAGCGACACGCCCACGACATGCCCGAACGCCGGCCGATCGCGATGCCAGCCGATACCCGCGCCCGGATCGTAGCGGATCAGAAGCACCTGGACGAGCGCGTCGGCGGGCAGCCGGGCGAATGTCGCCGCCCGTTGGCGGATCGGCAGCAGCCAGTCCGGGAGCGGCGCCCCCGGCTCCAGCCGCCCGCGATCGAAGTCATAATGCCAGCCAAAGGAGCTCGTCAGCCGCTTGCCTGTCCACCCCTGAAAACGGAACGGCGACAGGGCGGTGGAATCGATCGCAGCGATCAACTGCCGTTCCTCCTCGGCGCTCACCAGATCACTGATGGTCGACAGGCCGGGAAGCGCCAGCAGGTCGAACAGGCTGTCGGGCGGCATCAGGCGACCTCCTCCGCCGCGGGCGCCGGTTCGCGGCCGAAGATGCTGCGGCCGCCAAAGGCGTGCGAATGGCGGCGTTCCTCGGCGATCAGCGCCTCGACCGACGGGCCGCTCGCGGTCGCTTCCAGCCGCCGGGCCTGCTGATCGAGCCGTCGGATTGCGGCGAGTTTCTCATCCTGTCCCAGCCGCGCGGCAGTCACCGCGGCCTTCATGGTCGCGATCGTCCGATCGTACACGTGCGTCGGAACGGGGAAGGGGTGTCGATCCTTGCCGCCATGCGCCAGGCTGAAGCGCGCCGGATCGCTGAACCGGCAGGGAGCGCCGTGGACCACCTCCGCCACCATGGCGAGCGACCGGATCGTGCGGGCACCGATGCCTGGCACCAGGAGGAGATCGGGGAAGTCAGTCGGTCCCTGCTCCGCCGCCGCGGCCAGCGCGCCGTGGAGGCGGCGGGTGACGACGTTCTCGGGGCGGACGTCGTGATGCTGCGGCATGACGAGGTGCGGGAGCATCGCTTGCGGTGATGGCGCGCGAGCGCGCGGCGCGGCGGCGGGATCAATTTCCTCCAGCGCGCGGATGATGCCGTCCGGACCGGTTTCGCGCAGCAATGCCAGTTGCCGGTCGCGCGAGGCGGCGGCGCGCTCGTCTGCCAGATTGACGATCCGTCCCTGGTTGACCCCCTCGATCGCGGCATGTGGCGCATCGAGGAAGCTTTCGATGCCCTCCGACAGCCAATGGTAGCGGCGCGCCTGGCGGCGGTCGCCGTTCATGCCCTGCTGGATCACGACCCAGCGTCCGTCGTCGCTGACGATGAAGCCGTGCAGGTACAGATCAAACCCGTCTTGAACCGCCGCGCTGTCCACCTTCGCTACCAGCCGGCTGGCACGGGCGAGCGCGTCGCCATCCAGCCCCACCCGCATGCCGACCGCCGCGAGTTCTGCCGGGGTTGCGCGGCTGTGCCGTCCGCGTCCGCCGCAGACATGCAGGCCGAGCTCGCCCGCGAGCGGCGCCAACCCGCGCTTCAACGCGCCGAGCACGCTGGTGGTGATGCCGGACGAATGCCAGTCCATGCCCATCACCGCGCCGAATGACTGGAACCAGAAGGGATGCGCCAGCCGTCGCAGGAACTCGTCGCGGCCATATTCGATCACGATCGCCTCGGCGATCACCGCGCCCAACCGCGTCATCCGCTGCCCCAGCCATGCGGGTACACGGCCGCTGTGCAGCGGCAGATCGGCGCTGCCGGCGCGGCGGGCCATCAGCCGCGCCCTGCGAAGAGGGTGCGGCCCGGGCGCGAAGTCGCTTGTGTTCGCGAGCGACCATGAGTCGGCTGGTTCGACATGAGCGTACCTATAACGCCGTGGGAACGAAGGTGGAACATCGGATTGGCACGGGACGCGAGCGGCGAACATGTGGTGCCGGACGGGAACAGACGTCGCCATCCTGCGCTCTGTTGGGCAACAACGATCATTGAAGCGATGGAGAAGCTGGTGGCGGATCAAAAGTCTGCGATTTTGTACCGCATGGTGTTGCCCGATCATGTGTGCCCGTTCGGCGTCCGGGCCAAGGAGATGCTGGAGGCCGCAGGGTTTGAGGTCGACGACCGGATCCTGTCGTCGCGCGAGGAAGTCGATGCGTTCAAGGCCGAGCACGGCGTCGACACGACCCCGCAGGTATTCATCGATGACAAGCGGATCGGCGGCAGCGACGATCTGCAGCGGTATCTCGCCGCATGATCGCCGCGCGGACACAGCCAGCAACCGGCCTTTCGCGTGTTGCCGCCGCCACCATCGTCGCCGGGGTCATGGGCGTGAGCGCGGTGATCGGGCGGCGCAACGCACCTGATCGCAGCCACCCCGGTATCCGTGGATGGTATAAGCGGCTGGACAAGCCCTCATTCACGCCGCCCGATGCCGCCTTCGGCGCGGTGTGGCCGGCGCTGGAGACCGGGCTGGCCGTGGGCGGATACCGGTTGCTGCGCCAACCAGCCAGCGCCAGCCGCAACCTTGGCGTCGGGCTTTGGCTGCTCAACACCGGGATGATCGGCGGCTGGACGGAGCTGTTCTTCCGCAAGCGCGCGCTGGGCGCCAGCACAGCGGCATCGGCGATGATGGTCGGAACGGGGGCCAGCTATGTGTTGACCGCGAGCAAGGTGGACAAGCCGGCCGGGCTGCTCGGCGTGCCGTTTGTCGCTTGGCTCGGCTTTGCAACGCTGCTGGCCGAACAGGTCTGGCAGCGCAACGCAGACCGGGACGCCGTTACCCAGTGATGATCGTGGCGCGTCGCGGACGGCGTGTGCCGATCAGGCACGGCTGACGGGCGTGGCGCGCAATCGATATTATGAGGGGCCGCCCAGCGACCATTTCGACGGCACGCGCTTCTTCAATCCAGGGCAGCAATCGACCGACGCCGGGCTGTCGGCGATCCTGCGCTGGAAACTGGCGCGCGGGGCGGCGCGATGGCCGGCGAGCGTTCCGGTCACGCCCGCCATGCCGGACGCGCGGGTAGCCGGCCTGCTAGTGACGATGGTGGGCCACGCATCGACGCTGATCCAGGCAGCGGGGTGGAATATCCTGACCGATCCGGTCTGGTCGATGCGGGCCAGCCCGTTCACCTCGATCGGCCCGAAGCGGGTGACCGAACCGGGTATAAGGTTCGAGGATCTTCCCCCGATCGATGTCGTGCTGATCAGCCATGCCCATTACGACCATCTCGATCTTGCCACGTTGCGACGGCTGCAAGCAGCCCACGATCCACTGATGGCGATGCCGCTGGGCAATGATGCGATCATCCGTGCCGGCGTGCCGGACGCACGCTGCGTCACGGGGGACTGGTGGGAGGCGCTGTCGCTGGCCGAGGGGCTCACGACCACGCTGACGCCGGCTTATCATTGGGCGAACCGCTGGCCGAGCGACGTTCGCATGGCGCTGTGGAGTGGTCATTTCCTGGCGACGCCGGCGGGGACGATCTGGTTTGCCGGCGACACCGGATATGGCGATGGCGCGATCTTCACCGCCTTGCGGGAGCGCCTGGGGAGCCCCGACGCAGCGCTGATCCCGATCGGCGCCTATGCGCCGCGCTGGTTCATGGCGCCGCAGCATGTCGACCCGGATGCGGCGGTGAAGATCTTCCAGGATGTCGGCGCCCGGCGTGCGATCGGCATCCACTGGGGCACGTTCCAATTGACCGATGAGCCGCGCGGGGAACCCGCGGAATTGCTGGCCGCCGCCGCGCGCGCGGCGGGAATGGAAGCGGATCGCTTCGTCGCCGGGGAAGTGGGGCAGGTCTACGACATGCTCGATAATGTACCGATGCGCGCCAGCCGCTGAGGGATGGACAGCGTTATAGCGCCATCCCACCAGCCGGCTCAGCGTGCAGGCGTTCGATATCCTGCCGCGGTGGTGCGCCGAACAGCCGGCGATATTCGCGGCTGAACTGCGAGGGGCTTTCATAGCCGACGGCATAAGCCGCGGTGCCGGCGGTGGCGCCGTTCGCAATCATCAGCCGGCGCGCCTCCTGCAAGCGTAGCTGTTTCTGATATTCCAGCGGCGTCATCCGCGTGACCGCCTTGAAATGGGCGTGGAGCGAGGATGCGCTCATCCCCGCCTCGGCTGCGATATCTTCGATCCGCAGCCGATGGTCGAAGCCGCGGCGAATGGCAGCAATCGCGCGGCTAACCTGGTTCAGGTGGCTGCCGGCGGTCGCCACATGGCGCAGCATCGGGCCGTGCGGCCCTGTCAGCAGGCGATAGAGGATCTCGCGCTCAATCAGCGGGGCGATCGCGTCGATCGTCTCCGGACGGTCAAGCAGCCTGACCAGCCGACAGGCCGCATCGATCAGATCGGGATCGCTGGGATAGACGCCCAGCACCGGCAGGTCGGTGCGCGATATGCGCCCGCCTTCCTCGCCCAGGAGGTCTGCCAACATGGTCGGATCGAGATCGATCTTGCAGCACAGATACGGTCGGTCAGGGCTGGCATCGATGATATGGCCGACCAACGGCAGATCGACCGAGACCAGAAGGTAATGCGCGGCATCATAGATGACGCTGTGCTCCCCGATCGAGACGCGTTTCGATCCCTGGGCGATCAGGCAAAGCGACGCCTCATAGACGGCCGGTGTGGGCGTGCTGGGTTGATCGGCGCAGATCAGCGACAGTCGCGGCATCGCTGTGGGAGCAATCCCCGCGCTGCTGACATGCCGACCGATGATGCGGGCGAGTTCGGCGACCTCTTTCATGATCGCCGTGATCCTCCTCGCGGGCGGATCGCGCAAGCCAGCAGCGGCGATCCTGGAGGATCAGGCAAGGGGTTTGGAGGATCGCTCTACCGCCCGGTCCCCTCGCAACGCCATCTGGATGCTCGTGCAGACCAAGCGAAAGGAAGCATCATGACGCAGAACATCAACAAGGTAGTGCTGATCACCGGCGCATCGAGCGGGATCGGCGAGGCAACCGCCCGTGAATTGGCCGCGGCGGGCGCGCAATTGTTCATTGGCGCCCGGCGTGCCGACCGGCTGGAGGCATTGGCCGCCGAACTGGGTGACCGCGTCGCCTGGCGCATGCTGGATGTGACCGATGGCGACGATTTCGATGCCTTTGCCGCCGCGGCAGAGGCGCAGTTCGGCCGGGTCGACGTCTTGGTGAACAATGCCGGCGTCATGCCCCTGTCGCCGCTCGCCGCGCTGAAGCGGGACGAGTGGAAGCGGATGATCGACGTCAACATCAACGGCGTTCTGAACGGTATTGCCGCGGTGCTGCCGCGCTTCATCGCCCAGCGCAGCGGCCATGTGGTCAACGTTGCCTCCGTTGCGGCGCACATGGTGATGCCGACCGCAGCGGTTTACTGCGGCACCAAACATGCCGTGCGCGCGATCACCGAGGGGCTGCGACAAGAGCATGACGAGATCCGCTCCACGCTCATCTCGCCGGGGGTGGTGGCAACCGAGTTGGGCAATGACATCACCGACCCCGACGTCGCTACCGCGCTGAAGGGATGGCGGCAGAAGTCGCTGACCCCCGATGCCATCGCCCGCGCTGTGCGCTTCGCACTGGAGCAACCCGAGGGCGTCGACATCAACGAAATGATCGTCCGCCCGACCGCGGCCGACATGTGAGGACAAGAGGCGATCGTCACCGCGAATACGCGGCGGCGGGCCCCCGCTTCCCGGGGGCAAAGGCTCTCCCGTCCGCCGCCGGGCAATCCTGTTGAGGCAGGTTAAAGCCGGGAACCAGCGCGCCCGACGCCGATTACGCCAGAAGGAACATCGGAGGTGTAATTTTGGCGTCGACCACGCTGGAAGAAGCACGCAGCAGCGTCAGCCCCTATCTCCTCGCGCTGAAGGACAGCCTTGATGGCGGCGGGAAGCCGATCGTCGGGTTCGACCTCGGCGAGCTGACCGTCGAGGTGCGGGCGACACATGACTCGGTTTTCGCCATCGTTCGCCGGCCGGGTGAGGGCGGCCTGGCGGTCCGCGCCGCATATTTGGGCACCGCCTTCGAAACCCGGCTGCTGCGCGCGAAGCCGGGCGAGGCGGCGCGGATCGAGGTGACCAGTGCTGCGGGCCGGCATGAGATCACCTTCTTCCGCAACAAGGACATGCTGGAACGGCTGCGCGTAGTCGTGCGGCTGACCCCGACGCGTTCGATGGTGCTGCCGTTCGTGCCACGCGACCTGTATCCGTTGGACGAGCGAGACGATCCGCTGGGTACGACGGGCACGGTCGAGGCGGCGCAGCGCGGGCACAACGCCGGGCTATTGTATTTCCGCATTGATCAGCCGGGGTTCGGCGATGTCCTGTATTTCCAGAACCTGACGGCGCTGAACGACTATTTCCGGGCGACCGGCACGACTCCCGATGGCGTCGTGGGCGGAGAATGGCCGGAGCTGGGCTATCTGCTGCCGACACCGGCGCGGGACGTAGACCCTGCCGAGGTGGCGCTGCCCGCCGGACAAAAGATCACACTGTCCGACGCGATCCTCATCTTCCGGCATGATGCGCCCCCGCATGAGCGGGAATCGGCGCGTCGTTTCATCCAGATGCTGGGCGACGCCTACCGCATGATCGACCTGCCGGTGGTCCATTATCGCGACTGGATCGATCGTGCGGAGCGTGCCGCACGCGATCTCGCGCAGGCGCCAGAGGCGACCATCCGCCATTATGGCCATCTGTACATCCACCCGTACACCGGCGCGGAATATCCGGACATCATGGCGCAGATGTCGGTGATCGCGGCGCTTCATGGATGGGGCAAGTGGCGGGGCGAGCCGCTGCCGCTGGAGGCCGAACTGAAGAAGGGGCTGAAGAAGTTCTACGACCCCAAGCTGAAGACGCTGCGGCGGTACCTGCCCAATGTCGGAAAGGAGAAGGACGCCGATGCCGTCGACAGCTGGTATCTCTATCACCCGCTGCTGAACCTGGGCATCCTGGCGCTGGATGGTGATGAGGATGCGCGCGCGCTGTTCCTGGGCTCACTCGATTATGCGGTAAAGGCGGCGCGCCATTTCGATTACGAATGGCCGGTGCAGTATAAGGTCACCGACTTCACGGTGATCGCGAAGAACGCGCCTGCCGACGGGCGTGGCCAGACCGATGTGGGCGGGGTTTACGCCTGGGTCATGCTGCAGGCGTTCGAGCTGACCGACGACAAGACCTATCTCGACGAGGCGCGGATCGCGATCGAGAAGGCGATCGGGCTCCGCTTCAACGTCAATTACCAGGCGAACCTCACCGCCTGGGGCGCAGCGGCGTGCATGCGGTTGTGGCGGATCACCAACAACGACGTCTATCTGGAGCAAAGCTACGTCTATCTGGCGAGCTTCCTGCACAATTCGGTGATCTGGGACAGCCAGATCGGCCATGCCGCCGCTTATGAAACGTTCCTGGCGGTCACCTGCCTTCAGGACGCGCCTTATATGGCGATGTACGAATGCTTCGACAGCTTCGTCGCGTTTGAACAATATCTGCGCGACGGGGGGCCGGACCTTGAGCCCGAGGCCCGCATGCTGATCAACGAATATGGCAAATACGCGCTGTCGCGGGCGTGGTATTATTATCCCGATGCGCTGCCGCCCCAGGCAATCGCGGAGAAGCAGCGCGAAACGAACGGCCATATCGATGCCAAACTCTCCTTCCCGCTGGAGGATCTTTATCCCGACGGGCAGCAGGCGGGGCAGGTGGGGCAGGAAGTCTATGGCGCCGGCGCGGCCTTCATCTTCGCGACACGCGCCTTCCACAATGTGCCGGACGCACCATTCCGGCTGTATTGCGACTATCTGGTCCGCGGGATCGAGCGCATGGGCGACCGCGCCCTGACGATCACGCTCGATGGCAGCGAGCCGTGCACCGCCAATCTGCGGCTGGTACGGCTGAAACGACACAAGCTGCCGCGAACGAACGTGACCGCGGCGGCCGGCGACACGCTGCGCCCCTATGCGAGCGACGAGGACCGGATCGACTACCATGTGCCGGCCAGCGGCAGGCTGGTGATCACCTGGGAGTAAAGCGAGCCGGTTGGGTTCGCGTGGGCCGCTTGGCGGTCTCGCAATGTCGGGGGCTCAGGCGGCGCGTACCTTCATCATCATCGATCGTCCGGGCGCGACATGGACGCGCAGATAACTCTCCAACTCGCGGTCGAGGCTCGCGTCGCCGCTATCCACCAGCAGGGTGGCGTCGTGGAGCGCGACCAGCTTTGCCGCGTCGGCCAGCACCGTCAGACCTTTCTGACGGGCACAGGCAATCACCACCGCATCGATCTGCTGGTTGCCTCGGCCAAGGAGAAAGCCCTGTCCGCCAATCACTCCCAAGACGAGGCGCGGGGGCGTTGCGGCGGCGAGCGCGCGGAGCGCCTGTGCGTCGGCGTCAATCGCCACCGGCTCGCCATGGGCGTAGGCGTCGACGCCGAGCAACGTGCCTTGGCCTGCCAGCGCCTGCTTCACCATCATCATCGTCGCGCCGGGGCCGATGACCGCCAGCGGTTCGTCGCGTAACTCGCGCGAAAGCGCGGCAGCGGCACGTTCCAGATCGGCCGCTGCGCTGCCTGCCAGGGTGGCTTTCGCAGCCTGCATGCCGCGCGATCGCGGGATCGGCATCGCACCGTATAGCGTGATCGCGCCCTGATCATCACGATCCATGACGTCGGCGACGACCGGAGGGCGACCGTGCCCCTGTAACCAGTGCCGCAGGATCGTTCCGGCGGTGCCCGGGCTGGTGGCGAAGGCCGCACTATGCATCTTCACCCCGGCAGGTATCCCAAGCATCGGGAGCGACCCGAGGTTCGCGGCGAGAAGGTCACGCGCAGTGCCATCCCCGCCGGCGAAGGCCAGCAGATCGACGCCGGCTGCGGCGATCGCGCCGGCTGCGGCGACCGTGTCTGACGGCGCGCTCGGGTTAGTGGCCGGCGCATGTACGACCTGAACCGAAAGCGATGCCTGGCGAGCAGCGTCCTCTCCCATCGCTCCTGCGCTGGTGACGATGGTACATGGATGACCGGCTAGCGCGGCGAGCGCCGTTGCGGCGCGTGTACTCGTGAGTGACGGCACACCCGCCCCCGCCGCCAAATGCGCCGGGATCGCGCCATCCGATCCCTTCAGCGCCAGCGGCCCGCCGACCCCTGCGACCGGGTTGACAATCAGGCCGAGACGCACGCAAGTCCTGTTCGCACTGCAATCATTATGTGCGCCCTTAGCACAAAACGACGAGAGGCTCCATGCCAGCACCGGACCGCGCGCATCCTTTCATGCCGAATTCCACGGCGCAGCAGCGGGCCGACCTGCTGCGCGCGATTGGCGCTGATACGACCGACGCGCTGTTCGGGCAGATCCCCCAGCATCACCGCCTGCGCACTCCGATCACGATGGCACCGGCGCTCAGCTCCGAGGTGGAACTGGCGCGGCACCTCGACGGCCTGCTGACGCAGAACCGGCCGGCCGCGGCGATGACGAGCTTTCTCGGCGGGGGATGCTGGCAGCACCATGTGCCGGCAGTAGTAAACGAGATCGTCAACCGCGCCGAATTCCTGACCCCCGTGTGGGGCACGCCCTCCTCGGACTTCGGACGCAACCAGGCGTGGTTCGAGTTCACCAGCCAGCTCGGCGCGCTGCTGGAACTCGAGATGGTCGGTCTGCCGGTGTACAGCTGGGGCTGCGCTGCCGGCCATGCGCTGAGGATGGCGGCGCGGTTGAACGGGCGCCGCCGCGTACTGGTGCCGGCGCGGATGTGCCCGGAGCGCCGCGCGGTGATCAATTCATACTGCGCCTCTGCTGGTGCGGATCGCGGGATCGTGGTCGAAACCTATCCCTGTGACCTGCTGGGTCGCGCCGATGTCGATGCGTTGCGCGCGCTGGCGGATGACGGGATCGCCGCCCTGTATTTCGAAAATCCGGCGTTCCTCGGCGGGCTGGAACATCGGGTGGCCGACATCGTCGATATCGCGCATGCGGTCGGGGCGGAGGCGGTGGTCGGTGTCGATCCGATCAGCCTTGGCGTCATCGCGGCGCCCGGCGCCTATGGTGCGGACATTGCGGTCGGCACGATCCAGACGCTCGGCATCCACATGCACGCCGGTGGCGGGCTGGGCGGCTTCATCGCGTCGCGCGACGAGGAACGCTACACCGCCGAATATCCGACCCTGCTGAACAGCATCACCGAGACGGTCGACGGCAAGATGGCGTTCGGCATGATGCGGTTCCACCAATCCTCCTACGGATCGCGTGAGGAGGGGAAGGACTGGACCGGCAACTCGACCTATCTCTGGGCGGTCGGCGCCAGCGTTTACATGGCGCTGCTCGGCCCGGCGGGGTTCCGCGAAGTGGGCGAGCTGATCCTCGATCGATCGCACCGTGCCGCCGAGCGGCTGGCCGGGATTGCCGGAGTGTCCGTCCCGGAGACGGGCGGGTTCTTCAAGGAATTCCCACTTTCCTACGATCGCGCGGATGTCGCCGGCGTCGATGCCGCACTGCGTGCGCGCAACATCCTGGGCGGGATCGATGTCGGGGCGCTGTGTCCCGAACTGCCGTCGGCTGCGCTGTACGCCTTCACCGAAATTCATAACGATGCCAGCGTGGATGCGCTGGGCGTCGCGTTGCAGGAGATCCTGGCATGACGCTTCGTCGCTATCACGCGCCCGTGTGGGACGAGCCAATCATCATGGAAATGGGCGCGCCCGGGCGGCGGGGGCAGCATTTTCCGCTGGTTGAAGGGGGGGAAGCGCGCGTTCCCACTGCGCTGCGTCGTGCGAACCCGCCCGCGCTGCCGGAGAATTCCGAGCCTGACGTGCTGCGCCACTATCTGCGCCTCTCCCAGGAGACGATGGGCATGATCGGCATCAGCCTGTTCGGCACCTGTACGATGAAATACAATCCCCGTCGCGGCGAGCAGGCGGCGATGCGGCGCGAGATAGCCGGCGTCCATCCGGCCCAGCATCCCGATACGGTCCAGGGTCTGCTGGCGGCGGTGCACGGGATGGAAGAGGCGCTGTGCGCACTGTCAGGCATGGAGGGCTTTACCTTCCAGCCGGCGGGCGGGGCGGATGCCGCCTATACGCAGGCGTGCATCACGCGCGCCTGGCACGCTGCGCGTAGCGAAGCGGAGCAGCGAACCGAGATCATCACCAGCATCCAGTCGCACCCGTGCAATCCCGCAACCGCCGCAACCGCCGGATTCGACGTGATCACCCTGCCGCTGGGGCCGAACGGCTATCCCGAACTGGACGCGCTGCGCGCCGCGGTGTCGTCAAAGACGGCGGCGCTGATGATCAACAACCCCGACGACATGGGCGTTTATAATCCCGAGATCGATGAATGGGTGCGGATCGTGAAGGCGGCTGGTGGCCTTGCCTTCTACGATCACGCCAATTTCAACGGTGTGATGACGAAGATCCGCGCCCGGGATCTCGGCTTCGACGCGTGCATGTTCATGCTGCACAAGACGTTCGGTGTGTCGAAGGGCGGCGGCGGGCCGGCGGTAGGTGCTTATGGCTGTTCGGCGGAGCTGCTGCCGTTCCTACCGGGGCCGCGCGTGGTGCGTAATGATGATCGTTTCGCGCTGGCGGACGGATCGGTCGATGCACCCAAGGTGCGCGAATATCTCGGCAATCTGCATCAGGTGTTCAAGGCCTATGCCTGGGTTCGCGCGATGGGGCTCGAGGGCCTGTCCGAAGCGTCCGACATGTCGGTGCTGCTGAACAATTACATGGAAAAGCGCCTGCTTGAAGTCCGCGGTGTCACCCGCTCGCATCCCGACATGCCGGGATGGCGTCTGGAAATGACGCGCTTCAGCATGGAGAAACTGTTCGAGGAAACCGGGGTCGGCGCGCTCGACGTTCAGAACCGCATGGGTGATTTTGGCATCGACGCCTTCTGGCTGAGCCACGAGCCGTGGATCGTGCCGCAGCCGTTCACGCCGGAAGCGGGAGAGATGTGGTCGCGCGAGGACGTGGACTATTGGATCAACGTACTCGCCCATGTCGTGGACGAGGCGTATCGCGATCCGGAGATGGTGAAAACCGGACCGCACAATCAGGTCGTGAAGCCGCTGGCGGCGCGCAACCTGGATGATCCGGCGATCGGGTCGACCACCTGGGCGGCGCATCAGCGGAAGAACGCCGCGGGCTGATCGGCAAAGACATGACCGTTAGAAAGGGGGCGCGTACCGACACGGTACGCGCCCCCTTTGCGCTCGTCCGGGCCGCCGCATCCGGGGAAGCGGCGGCGGCGGGTCTCAGATCAGGCGTCGCCGCTGGCGCGCAGTTCGGCCAGAACCTGATCCGCGGCATCGCGGAAGGCGGCAACTGAACGATCGATCTCTTCGCGCTGGATGACGAATGGCGGGGAAAAGGCGACGGTGTCTGCGGAGGGAAGCGCACGGCCAATGACGCCGCGGTCCAGCGCGCCCTTCACGATGCGCGCCGCGACCTTCAGCGCGGGATCAAAGGCGACCGGACCGGTCGCGCGGATTTCCTTCACGAATTCGACCGCGCCGATCAGTGCCTGACCGCGTACTTCGCCGACCAGCGCGTGATCCGCAAAGGCAGCGCGCAGCGACGCCTGCATGTGCGCACCTTCGTCAGTGACGCGGGCGAGCATGTTCTCCTTCTCGATCAGGTCGAGGTTGGCGAGCGCTGCGGCGGCGCCCAGCGGATGGCTGGAATAGGTGTAGCCGTGGCCAAAGGCGCCGAACTGGCTGCCGGCGCCACTAAGCACGTCCCAGACATGCTGGCCGACAATGCAAGCGGAGAGCGGGAAATAGGCCGAGGTCAGCCCCTTCGCGACGGTGATCATGTCAGGCTGCATGTCGAGCAGTTCGGACCCGAACATCGCGCCAAGTCGGCCGAAGCCGCAAATCACTTCGTCGGCGATCAGCAGGATGTCGTGGCGACGCAGCACGTCGCGCATCGCGGCATAATAGCCCTCTGGCGGCGCAATCACCCCGCCGGCGCCCATCACTGGCTCCATGATCATCGCGCCGATCGTGTCCGCTCCCTCGCGCGCGATCAGTTCCTCCAGGTCGGCGACCAGCTTCGCGGTGAATTCCGCATCGGTCAGGCCATGGCCTTCCCATAGCCGGCGGGGCGCAGTGGTGTGGCGGATCATCGGCAACGGCAGGTCGAAGCCGGCATGAAGTCCGGGGAGGCCGGTGAGCCCGGCGGTCATGATCGTCACGCCATGATAGCCGCGCTGGCGTGCGATGATCTTCTTCTTCTGCGGGCGGCCCAGCGCGTTGTTGTAATACCACACCAGCTTCACCTGGGTGTCGTTCGCGTCCGATCCGGAATTGCCGAAGAACACCTTTGACATGCCGGCGGGCGCCATCTCGATCAGGCGCGCGGCCAGGATCGCCGGCTTGTCGCTGCTCATCGAGGAGAAGGCGTGGCAATAGGACAGCTGGTTTGCCTGATCGCGCAGCGCGTCGGCGATTTCGGCGCGTCCATAGCCGACGTTAACGCACCACAGGCCGGCCATGGCATCGACATAATCGACGCCACGTTCATCGGTGAGCACCGCGCCCTTGCCCTTGGTGATGACGACCGACGGGCCGCTGCGTTCATGGTCGGCGAGCATGGTAAAAGGGTGAAACACGAACTTGCGGTCGATCTCCGCTGTGCTGAGACCGGAACTGCCGATTACCATTACGTATAACCCCTTGCTCGTCACGCGAACACATGTGCGCTATGTGGTATTAACGAGCGGCAGCGCGATTGTGCAAGGGGATGGCGCATTCCGGCGCGCGTGGGAATCGACGCATTGGCTGAAGCATTGTACGCCGGCTTCAAACAACGCCGTGGCGACCGACTGTCGAGCAAGGCAAAGGAGTGAATATGGTTTCAGCCGAACAGGACGTTAGTGATCGAGACTATGTGAATTCTCTTGCCCGCGGGCTTGAAGTCATATCGTCGTTCACTCGTACGCGGCCGAAGATGACCTTGAGCGAGATCTCCCGCGCGACGGGAATGACGCGCGCCACAGTTCGGCGATTCTTGTTGACGCTGGTGCGCGAAGGATATGCTGAAAAGGATGACAAGCTTTTCAGCCTCAAGCCAAAGGTGCTTGAGCTTGGTTATTCAGCGCTTTCGTCGATGGGTATTCTGGACGTGATCCAGCCGGTGATGAATGACCTTTCGCGCAATCTTCAGGAGTCGGTATTTGCCGCGGTCCTGACGGGCGATTACGTAACCTATATCGCACGGGCGACATCCGAACGGTTGGTCAACGTCAGCATCACCATTGGCAGCACCACGCCCGCTCATGCGGTCTCCACCGGGCGCGTTCTGCTGGCGGCGGAGCCCAATGACGCGCTTGAGCGGTATATCGATCGGGTGAAGCTGGAGCCGATTACGCCGCACACCGTGACGTCGAAGGTCAAGCTGCGCGCCGAGATCGAGAAGGTCCGGCTGGAAGGCTATAGCTTCGTCGATCAGGAACTGGAGGTTGGGCTCGGCTCGCTCTCGGTGCCGGTCCGCAATCGCGAGGGACGTGTCCTGGCCGCGCTGAACGTGTGCTGCCCGACGGCCCGAGTCACCTCTGACGACATGCGCAAGAACATCCTGCCCGAACTCATCGCCGCGTCGCAGACGGTCACGCGCGGGATGTGAAAAGATGACCTTCCGAGACGCAGTCTGCGTGTCGGGAGGCCTTCAGGTAAGTAAGGTGCCGCCGTCGACCGTCGGCGCGGCACCTCTTCTCATGCGATCAACTAGCGGACGTGAGCTTGGCCCTGGGAGGCGGCGTCGCCGCTGCCCGGTTGAAGTTCGGCGTGCTTTCACGGCGCAGCGTGCGCACGAAGAAGCTGTATTGGCGGCGGAGCACATATTCCATTGGCTCCTCCGACCGACCGACACCATGGTCCGCGCCAGGCACCACCAGCAGGTCGAAATCCTTGCCCGCCTTGATCAGGCGATCGGCCACTTGCATCGTCACCGCCGGGTCGACGTTCATGTCCAGCTCGCCGGAGATCAGCAGCAGATCGCCCTTCAGCCGCCAGGCATTGTCGATGTTGGATGATCGCGAATAGCTTTCGTCGATCGGCCAACCCATCCACTGTTCGTTCCAGCTGACCTTGTCCATGCGGTTGTCGTGACACCCGTTGTAGGCGACCGCTGCCTTGTAGAAATCGGGGAAGAACAGCAGGCCGCCCAGCGCGTTCTGCCCACCCAGCGATCCACCATACAGGCCAACGCGGTCGACATCGTAATAGCTGTACTTGGCTGCCGCGGCGCGGTGCCATGCGATGCGATCGGGCGCGCCGCCTTCACCGACATTCTTCCACGTGACGTCATGAAAGGCCTTCGACCGGTGCAGCGTGCCCATCCCGTCGATCTGGACGACGATGAAGCCGAGGTTCGCCTGCGCCTGCATGCCGACCACCTCGTCGCCGCCGGCATGGAAGCCGAACGGCCACCACTTCTTGGGCACAAAGGCGTCGAAGCCGGCGCCGTAGATGTTCTCGATCACCGGATACTTCTTGGCCGGGTCGAAATCGGCAGGCCGTACGATCACGCCCCAGATGTCGGTCTTTCCGTCGCGACCCTTGGCGACAAACGTCTCCGGCGCCTTCCACCCTGCGGCGAGCAGGCGCGAGATGTCGGCCTTTTCGATCGTCTCGACCAGTGAAGCATCGGCGGTGCGCCGCAACTCCGCCACGGGCGGCATGTCGGTGCGCGAGTAGATGTCGACATAATGCTGGCCGTCGGGCGAGAAGGTCACCTCATGGAAGGCGTCCGCCTGCGTCAGCCGGCTCAGGCCGCGGCCGTCGAAACCGATGCGGTAGTAATGCTGAAGGTAGGGGTCACCACGTTCGCGGCCGTTGGCGGCGAAGATGATCGTGCGGGTCGCAGGATCGACGCTGACGATGCGGCGGACGACCCAATCGCCCTTGGTGATCTGGTTGCGGATCTTCCCGCCGCGGCCATCGACCAGGTACAGATGGTTCCACCCGTCGCGTTCCGACATCCAGATGATCTCGCGGCCCGTCCCGTCGACGTCGCGATAATCCATGCGCGGGGCGTAGACGAAGGTGTCGGAGCGTTCGGCCATCACTTCGCGCGGCTTTCCGGTGCGCGCGTCAACCTCGACCAGACGGTACACGGCGTGTCCCCGCTGATTGTAGGTGAAGGCGAAGCTGGCGGAATCCTTTCGCCACGTGACCTTCCCCAGCTGATACGGATTGTCGAACAGCGCGGGGTCGATGTCGATCTGCTTGGCGGCGGCAACATCGAACAGGATCGGGCGATCGATGTCGATCGCGTCGCCGGGCTTTGGATAAAGCTGAGTGATCAGCTTGGGTTCGAGTTGATCCGAGGGGGAGCTGGCAACGCGATAAATCTCGCGCCGATGGCCCGCACGGACGCGGTTGATCACCACGCGGGAGGAATCGGGCGACCAGGTGATCGTTTCGGGATCGTAGAAATTGCCGGGCGATCCATCGCCGCTGCGGACCAGCTCACGACCGTCCGCCGCCTGCCGTACGACCAGATTGTCCCCCTCCACCGTTGCGACATAGCGCCGGTCGGGCGAGTGGCGTGGGCTGTTGTCGGCCGGTACGCTGAGATCGCGCAGTACGCCGATCACTTTGGGGCGGCCGGGCGCGGCGGGGATGGCCCCGCAGACATAGGTATCCAGCGCGCACGAAAGGCGGCGATCGGCGACGGTGATCAGGATAGCGCGATCGTCGGATGAAAAGGCGAACTCGCTTAACAGCAGGCGATCGGGGCGATAGGTGCTGCCCGTTATCGTGCTGATGGCAGCGGCGAGGCGTGAATGATCGAACGCGTCGCGCCTCTGCTTGTCCGCCAAGCGAACACTAATGAAGCGAAATCCATCGTTCTCGGTGCGGCGATAGTGGAAGTGGCTACCATCGTGTGACCACACGGCTGCATCGGCGACCCCATCGGTCAGGTGCATCGTACGCTCGCGCAGGCTCAGCGCGTCGGCATAGGCAGCTTCGCTCGGCTGCGCCGCGGCAGCCCCAGCATAAGCGAGCAAAAAAGCGCCCGCTGTTGCAGCCTGAACTAAGCGCATCAGATCCCTCCAGAAAGTTCCACATACCGCGGATAAATCGCAAATATGTTGTGTTCTGCGCCCCGACTACGCAGGAAAATGCTTGACGACAAGTGCGCCATACGAACAAAACGGCGCCTTGCGAACGATAAAGCAAGAGGGGTTTGTTGATGACTAGGGCTTCCGCAGCCAGGCGTATCCTGTTGACCAGCGCTGCGCTGTTTGTGTCGATTCCGGCTGTCGCGCAGGAGGCGAGCGGGGATCTGGCGGGTCAGGCAGTCCCGGATAATGCCGGCGGCGATATCGTGGTGACCGGCTCTCGTATTGCGGTGCCCAATCTGCTGTCGAACAGCCCGATCAACACGACGGACTCGCAGGAGCTCGCGCTCCAGGGGACGGTCAACGTCGAGGATACGCTGGTCGAAATTCCGCAGGCGACGCCCGGGACCAGCAGCACCAACAACAATGGCAGCAACGGCACGACCACCGTCAACCTGCGCGGCGTGGGTGATATCCGCACGCTCGTCCTGGTTGATGGCAAGCGCTGGATGCCGTCGGGCAATACCGGCGTGGTCGACCTGAACACGATCCCCGTCGCGCTGTTGAAGCGGGTCGAGGTCGTCACCGGCGGCGCGTCCGCCGTCTACGGTTCGGACGCGCTCGCAGGCGTCGTCAATTTCATCTTCAACGATCGCTTCGAGGGCGCGCAGCTCGGCCTGACGTCGCAGATAACCGAGCGAGGCGATGGCCATCTGTTCGACGCGAACCTGACGGTCGGCGGCGAATTCGCCGATGGTCGCGGACACATGACGATGTGGGGCGGCTACACGAAGCGGGAGCCGATCTTCCAGGGGCAGCGTGAATTCTCGCGTTATGCCCTGCAGCCCAGCCGCGATCGCACCAGTCTGATCCGTGCGGGATCGACCACGTCCTTCCCGGCGAACATCGTCCTGTCGGCACCGGGCAACCGCGGCATCGACGGCGATGGCGACGGTACCGTCTCCTTCGGCCCCGGTGGCACGCTGAACAGCCAGGCGAGCTTCTACAACACCAACCCGGTGAACTACCTCCAGGTCCCGCAGGAGCGCTGGCTCGGCGGTGCGAACGTCCGCTACGACATCACCGACGCGATCGAAGCGTTCGGCCGTTTCACCTTTGCGCACAACCGCGTCTCGACTCAGCTGGCGCCGAGCGGCACCTTCTTCGCCTCCTTCGCGCTCAATCCCGACAATCCCTTCCTCGCGCCGGCCACCGTCGCTGCGTTGCGCGTGGAGGCGGGTGCCGGCGGTGTCGATGCGAACGGCAACCTGCGCACCCAGATCGGCTATCGTTTTGCCGCGCCGCGCTTCTCGGAATTCACCCGCAATGCCTTCCAGGTGCAGGGCGGCCTGCGCGGCAAGGTGGGCGCATGGAATTGGGAAGTCTTTGCGCAGCATTCGCGCACCGATCTGAACACCCAGCTGACCGGTGACGCGAACCTTGGCCTCATCCAGCAGGCACTGCAGGTGCGCAACGTCAACGGCACGCCGCAGTGCGTCGATCCGACCGGCGGCTGCGTGCCGCTGAACATCTTCACCAACGATCCGTCGTCGGTGAGCCAGGCCGCGCTCGACTTCATCTCGCTGGATCTGCAGGTCCAGGCGATGACTCGCCAGACGGTCGCCGGCGGTACGCTGTCGGGCGACCTGGGCGACTTCAAGTCGCCGTTCGCCGACAATCCGATCGGCCTCGCGTTCGGTGTCGAATATCGCGACGAGGGTTCAAGCTATCGTCCCGACGCCAATTACGAGGCGGGCCGATCGGCAGGCTTCGGCACTGCGGCCAGCGTCGTCGGCAACTTCAATGTGAAGGAAGCCTTTGGCGAAATCCGCATCCCGCTGATCGAATCGCGACCCTTCTTCGAGGCGCTGTCGTTCGAAGGCGGCTATCGCATTTCGGATTATTCGACCGCTGCCGGCACGGTGCACACCTTCAAGGCAGGCGGTGACTGGGCTCCGGTTCGCGACATCCGCTTCCGCGGCCTGTACCAACGCGCGGTTCGTGCGCCGAACATCAACGAGCTGTTCCAGCCGCAGGTCGAAACCGCCGTCACCGGCATCGATCCGTGCGCCGGCGTCAGCCCGACCGCGGGTCAGGCACTGTGCGAGGCGACCGGCGTGCCGTCGGGCCGATATGGCGCGGTTCCGCTGCCACCGGCCGGTCAGTTTCAGGGGTTCACCGGCGGTAACCCGAACCTGAACGTCGAGAAATCGGACACGTACACGATCGGCGTGATCTTCCAGCCGACGTTCATTCCCCGGCTCGTCGTGTCGGTCGACTATTACAGCCTGAAGATTGTCGACGCGATTGAATCGCTGGCGGGTGGCGCACAGAATGCGCTGAACGCCTGCTATTTCAACACGCAGAACATCAATTCGGTGTTCTGCCAGAGCATCCTGCGTGATCCGATCAACGGCTCGCTGTTCGGCGGCAACGAAACCGGCGTGTACGCCACGCTGGTCAACACCGGCCGGATCGAGACCAAGGGCTTCGATTTCGCGGTCAACTATTCGGTGCCGGTCGGTTCGGGGCAAGTCCGCTTCGGCGGCAACGCCACCTATGTCGACAGCTTCATCCGCCAGGGCGGTGAAGGGCTTCCGGCATATGAATGCTCGGGCCGCTTCGGCGCGATCTGCAACGGCCTGATCCCGCAGTTCAAGTCGACCAGCCGTCTCGCTTACGAGAACGGTGGGACCATCGTCTCGCTGCGTTGGCGCCACATCGGCAAGGTGGAGCTCGACCGCTTCGCCCTGGGGACCGATACGCGTCCGTCGCCGGTCACCAGCCTGCGCGCCGCAAACTATTTCGACCTCGATACTTCGCTGAACGTGACCGAGGCCTTCACGCTGACGGCGGGCATTTCCAACCTGTTCGATCGCCAGCCGCAGGTGTTCGGCAACGACGTCGGCGGGCTGGGCGCCACCGCGAACACCTATCCGGGCACCTATGACGGCCTGGGCCGGATGTTCCGCATCGGTGCGGTCGCGAAGTTCTAAGGCAAGGGAATAGCATGACGATGGATCGGCGGAGCCTTTTGAAATCCGGCGTCGCATTTGCTGCGGTCGCCGCCGTTCCCGGCAGGGCGCTGGCCCAGGCCGGGAGTGGGGCTCCCCGATCCGATCCTGCCACTGCGGCGCAGCTCGATGCCCTTTATTCCCGAGTGTGGAAGGAGGAAATCGCAGCCACGCCGCAGAAGCTGACGTCGCTGGGGCTGGACCGCGCGCCCGAACATGCCGCGGCGCGCCGGCTGCTCAACGATCGGTCAGAGGGGGCGTTCGCCCGTTCTATGGATACGCTCCGGCGTGCCCGGACAGAACTGGCTCGTATCGACACCAGGAAGCTTGCCGGGATCGACCTCGTCAATCACCGCTCGATGAGCTTCTACGCCGACATCACGCTCGAAGGGTATGACCGGTTCAAATTTGGCGAGCCGGGCTACCCGCGCGCCTATGCCGTCAACCAGCTCGATGGCACGTACAACAACATCCCCGACTTCCTCGACACCGCGCACCGGGTCGAGACGACGGAGGATGCCGAGGCGTATCTGAGCCGGCTGGATGCCTTTGCCACGGTGCTCGACCAAGACACCGAACGTTCGCGGCGCGATGCTTCCCGGGGTGCCGCTGCCCCCGACTTCATCCTCGACACCTGCATCAAGCAGATTTCGCTGTTGCGCGGCGTACCTGCCGCGCAGTCGACGCTTGCCATGTCGGTCGCGCGGCGTGCGGCGGCCCGGGGCGTGGCCGGCGACTGGGCAAAGCGATCCGCCGGGCTGGTCGAGAAGCGTGTCTATCCCGCGCTTGATCGGCAGATTGCCGAGCTGCGGCGCCAGCGGCAGACCGCCAATCACGATGCGGGCGCATGGCGCTTGCCGGATGGCGAGGCATACTACGACTGGGGCATCCGCCTCTTCAACACCAAGCCGTTCAGCGGGGACGAAATCCACCGCCTGGGCCTCGAGATGGTGGCGCAGCATACCGCCGATATCGAGGGGATCCTGAAGCCGGGCGGCTATACCAAGGGAACGCTGGGCGAGCGCATCCACGCGATGGCGATCGACATGAACGGCGTGTACGAAAACTCGGACGCCGGCCGCGCGAAGATGCTGGTCGACGCCACCCGACAGATTGATGAGATCAGCGCGCTGCTGCCGCAGTACTTTCGGACCCAGCCACGCGCCTCCGTCGTGGCGAAACGCATTCCCCAGGCGATCGAGGCGGGCAAGGCAGGGGGCTATTACAGCCGCGGCAGCATCGATGGCACCGTGCCCGGATCGTATTTCATCAACATGCGCGAGATGGAGGATCGCTCCGTCGTCGGCCTGGCGACCCTGACGCACCATGAGGCCGTTCCCGGCCATCATATGCAGATCTCGCTTTCGCAGGAGAATGAAAGCATTCCGATCTGGCGCCGAACGATGGAATGCAGCGCCTATGTCGAGGGGTGGGCGCTGTACGCGCAGACCGTCGCCGACGAGATGGGCGTGTTCGCGAACGATCCGCTTGGCCGCCTGGGCTATCTGCAGAGCGAACTGTTCCGCGCCGCGCGCCTAGTTGTCGATAGCGGCCTCAATCACCACCGCTGGAGCCGTGAGAAGGCGATCGACTATATGGTCGCCGCAACCGGCAACAGCCGCGATTCCGTGACCTCGGAAGTCGACCGCTACTGCCTCATCCCGGGGCAGGCGCCGAGCTACAAGATCGGCCAGCGCGAGTGGATCCGCCTGCGGGAGGATGCCCGCCGGCGCCTCGGCGCACGCTTCGATATCCGCGCCTTCCATGATGCAGGTCTGTTGTCGGGCATCATGCCGCTGGGCGTGCTGGAGCAGCTGATCGAGGAGTGGATCGGCAGACAGGCCGCCTGACCGGTCCATCACAGCGGTAGACGTAAATGGAGGCGCGGGCGTTGAGTCCGCGCCTTTTTGCGTGGGTCTTTGTTCGGACGGCTGCTGGCCCGCATTGGACAGCGAGCAGTGCCTGACGCTCAACCGGACGGCATCGCCATAAAAGAAGAGGGTGCCAGCCATAGGCCAGCACCCTTCAGGTTTTGGGACCCCGGCGCGGGAACATGCGTGATGACGCCGAGGATTTGGCCGCACTGCTGGGGGGCAGTGGCGGCCGGCCGTGGTTACGCGCCTCCGGGGAGAGGATCGCGTCGCCAGAAAGTCGAGACTTCGTCGTCGTTGCCCGTCATCTCAAAGCGGATCAGTGACAAAGGTATGCGCCCGATCGTCATCATGCGATCGTGGAAGTCACGGAGGACGAACTTGTCCGCTTGCTGCCGCCGTACGTCGCCCAGCAGCTTCTGCATCTCGATCATCCCGACCGTGTAGCCCAGGCCATAGCCAGGCGGCCGGCGAAGGTAGATCTCGGCATCGACACGCGCGACATCGGGGTCCAGCCATGGCGTGTACTTCTGCCACTCGGCCACCACTTCAGACACAGTGGCCCGGTTGAGCTGAAGGTCGAGGTCGCCCGCGACCCGCACCGCTCGGAAAATGCCGAACAGGTCGATCAGCTCACGCGTGCGGGCGCGGTCCTTGTCGAAGAAGCCGAGCCGCTGGGCCGCTTCCTCCAGATAGGTGCCCCAGCCTTCGGCACGAACGCCGTCGTTGATCTTGCTGCGGATCGGATGGGTATCACGCTTGCCCATCTGCCCGTCAAAGGCATGCCCCGGGATGGTGGCGTGGAACAGGTCGGGGCTGGGGTCGCGATACTGGATCTGCTCCCAGAAATTCGGCCCGTTCGGGCGAACGATCCACGGCACGTTGACGTAGAGATAGCCGATGTCCGCCGGGACGGTGATGATCTCCTCGTCCTTCAGGAAGGCGTGGATGTCGCGCAGCGTGTCGGCCTTGCGCTTCTCATACTCCGCCTCGGTCTGCGGCAGCGTGAGTTCCGGCAGCTTGCGGTTCCGGTGCTTTTCCAGCGCGTGCATACCCCACAGGCGCTCGGTCTCGCGATGGCCGATCGTGCGCAGCTGATCCGTATTATACGGCAGCAGCTTCACGTTCTTCACGTACCAGTTGAAATTCGCTTCGCCCACGCCGGCGGGTGCGGTCATGCGGGGGCGCTCGGCCTGCAACCAGGCCAGCAGATCGGCCGCGGCGGCGCGGGCGGCGCGAATGTCGGGCAGCACGGCCGGCTGCACGGTGCGTGCGCGACCTTCCAGATCATCGAACCACCCGATGATTCCGGCCGGTGGCACCTTGCGATACGGGTGGCCGTGCCCGACGCCATCGGCATTGGTCAGGTTGTGCAGCGCCAGATCGGCATAGTCCCCCGGCACGTTGCGTAGTGTCGCCTTCGCCCGCGCGACGATCGCCGGCATCTCGCGCAGCTGCCCGCGCAACGTGGTCAACGCCGCGCCCTTGGCGGGGAGCTCGGTGAACGACACGCGCAGCAGCTGGTCGACATAGAAGCCCGGGTCGCGCTCCCACGGCTTTGACACCCGCAGGAGGAAATCCTCCTCGTTCATCTTCGCGCGGGCGGCGAGCCAATCCACCTGCTCGGCGCGCTGCCAGCCGGCGACGTTCATGTTCTCCATCGCCTGCAGATAGCCCGCCACCTTGGCGCGGCGCCCCTCGACTGCAGCCGGGCTGAAGTCGCTGGTTTTCGCCTGCGCGGTGCGCCAGCTAAGGAAGTCACCCCATGTCCGCAGCAGATCCTGGTGGCTGCCCTGGCCAGCCGGTGGTCGGGCGACGGAAGCGGCAACGGGCCTCGTCGCGCCCTGTGCGGCGGCAATCCCAGGCGTCGACGCCATCAGCACGGCCGCAACGACCAGCGTCAGCGGCCGGTGTGTGAAGGACATGATCTCAACTCCCAAAGCCTGTCGTTTCTTGGCGCAAATCGCGCGTTGCAGGAGGAATGCCAGCGCGACTACGATCGCTCAGCGGACACCCTGCAGTCAGTGCGTACTATCAAGCGGGCAGCTCGCGGCTGTCAAGAATATATCGACAGGCGAACATACAGTCGCATAGCGCACATTGTGTCTGGCCTCGTTGAGGGTGCTGTGTCATGGCTCCAGCACAAGCGGCCGAACGTGCGTTCATCCACGATCTCTGGTCGCAGTTTGGGCTTCGGCGGGTGGTCGACAGCGGGCGCGAAGGGGACGGTTGATGAAACATGGTTTGTTGCTGGCAGCGGCGCTGATGGGAACGATGGCGGCGCTGGCCCTGCCAGTCCCGGTCGCGGCGCAGGCGCGGCAGGACACGCTGGAAACCGTCTTTCGTGAATGGCGCAAGCTTCAGCTGGGCGAGGTAAAGAACGGCGCCACGGATTACAGCGCGCCTGCGCTGGCACGCCAGGCGGCGGGACTGAAGCAGCTGCGCGCGCGCCTCGACGCGCTGCCCACCACTGGTTGGACCGTACCGCAGAAGGTCGACCGTGAGATCATCCGGGCCGAGATGAACGGCCTCGATTTCGATCTGCGCGTCGCCAAGCCATGGGAGCGTGATCCGGCCTGGTACCTGTCCGTCTGGACCGCGCAAAGCGACACGCCGGCCCACGAGGGCCCGGTGCATCCGATGCCGATCGAATTGTGGACCTACAGCTTCCCGCTGGATGCCGCCGCATCGACGAAGTTGGCTGGCGAACTGGCGCATATCCCTGAGCTGTTGCGCCAGGCGCGCGTCAACCTGACCGGCGACGCGCGCGACCTGTGGACCGCCAGCCCGGTGACATTAAGCGGCCAGCAGGAGGCGCTGGACGATCTGCAGCGCAAGGTTGCGGGCGGCGATCCGACGCTGGTGCGCGCTGTGGCCGATGCAGCGACCGCAACACGCAGCTTCATCGAGTGGGTGAAGGCGCAGGCGCCGCGCAAGACGGGGCCGTCCGGTGTTGGCGTCGAAAACTACAATTGGTTCCTGAAGAACGTCCAGCTTTCCACGCTGACCTGGGCGGACGAGGTCGCGATCATGCAGCGTGAGCTGGATCGTTCGCACGCGGCGCTGCGGATGGAAGAACAGCGGAACCGCCATTTGCCGCAACTGGTCGGCGCCGGCAGTCCGAAGGAATATGACGCGCTGGCCGCGGCATCGGTCCGCAAATATTTGAAGTTCCTGAAGGACAAGGATATCCTGACCGTCCGGGACTATATGGAGCCCGAACTGATGAAGCGGGTGGGGAGCTACGTTCCGCCTGCCGATCAGAATTTCTTCCACATCGTCATGCACCGCGCGCCAACGACCTTGTGGACGCATTATTACCATTGGTGGGATCTGCGCATGATGCAGGCTGATCCGCATCCCAGCGAGATCAGGCGTGGGCCGCTTCTGTATAATGTCTGGCTCAGCCGATCCGAGGGCATGGCGACGGCCGTCGAGGAGCTGATGCTTCACGGTGGATTGTTCGACGATGAGCCGCGGTCGCGCGAATTCGTGTGGATCATGCAGGCGCAGCGCGCCGCACGGGGCCTTGCCTCGCTATACGCCCAGGCGAACATGATCGACCTGAAAGCCGCGATGCAGATGCAGGTCACGCGCACACCCAACGGCTACATGTCGCCTACGCTGCCGCTGCTCGGGTTCGAACAGCAGATGTACCTGCGCCTGCCGGGCTACGGCCCCAGCTACATCACTGGCAAGGCGATGATCGAGCGGCTGCTGACGGAGATGGCGGAGGGCCGCGGCGAGGCATTCCGCACGCGGGAATTCTTCGACGGGCTGAACCGCCATGGCATGATCCCGCTGTCCCTCATCCGCTGGGAAATGCTGGGCAAGACCGACGAGTTGGAGAAGCTGGGGATCAAGCCGTAGCGGCGTGGCGGACAGCAGGCTACTCGGCTTGGCTGCCCGGCCCGTCGGCAGCGCTCCCCCAGCGCGCCAAATCGGCGTGGGTGGCGAACCACGCGCCGCCCAGATCCTTCGCCGCCTCGATCAATACCTCTGGGATCCAGAGGCGGGATCGGTAACCAATGACGAAGGGGTGCATGAACAGCTGGAACACGCTGCCATCGGCGGCGGCCTCAAGCTCCCGTTTGCAGAGGAAACTACATCGCCTGGCATGGCCGAGGGGCGCGTAGCTGGCCGCGGTTGAACATCATGTACACGGCATGATCGCAGCCATTCGACCGGGATCTCGACGACGCCGGTCGGCCGCGTGTCGAGCAGCAGTTCGTACGGGACTTCGCCCCCCCATCAGCGAACTGTCGAGGAGCAGCCCCATGTTAGCGACGATCACCATCGTATGCGCTGACAGATCCCGAACGGAGGCCGACCAGTCGGGCGCCGAGCAGCGGCGTCAGCACGTCATGGGCGCGCACCATCAGATCGCGTTCGGTCGTAGCATCAAGCAGGCTGTTATCGTCGTGCACCCAGCCGTGTCTGCCGACGTCATGACCGGCACCCACCAGCCTGCATGTCTCGCGGGTCCACTAGGGCGCAGAGCGCCAGGACGAAGAAGCTGGCGGCCACATCATGGCGGCGGAGCACCTCCAGCACGCACGGCAGGCCGATGCCACGACCGAACTCGTCCTAGGCAAGGCGCCCGATCCCCTGCCGACGCCGATCTCAACAGATTCATCATCTCAGCCACAGGACAATGTGACGGCAAAGCGCGCGTCACCCGGCCGGGTTGAAGTGTACGGCCTGCACGAACCCAATTGATCAGCGAACGAAGTTCATCAGCCAGCGCCGTCCAAGCATTGGCGCTTTGCGCAACGTCTCCACAACAGAAAGCGCTCTGCGAACTTGCGTTCGCACTGTGATCGTGTTTCGGTTGTGTGGTAACGGAGGGGGTCTGAATGAAGTGGTTGTTCTCGGGAACGATGACGGCGTCGCTGGCGATGATGGCGCCACAGGCGGGCGTGCAGGCCACGGCGCAGATGGCGCAGGGCGTTGCTGCCCGATCCACGCCGGACGCCGCCGTTCGCACGCATGAAGATCTCGTCGCTTTGTATCAGCAGGCGAGAAAGGACGTTGATTTCACCGTTCGCGATCATGTGCCGGACGTCTCTGAGCAGGCGATGGCAGCCCGCCAGCAGGCGGCGCAGCGCGCCATGGCGCGGATCGGCGCGATCGACGATGCGGCCTGGCCAATCCCCCAGCGGGCGGATTTGATGCTGGCGCTGGCCGAAATGCGCGGGGTGGATTTCGAGCACCGGGTGCTGCGTCCCTGGGCGCGCGACCCGAGCTGGTGGTCGACACTGGATCTGGGCTGGGGGCCAAAGGTGAAAACCGCCTTCTCGCCGCCGAAGCTGCCAATCAAGGACCCTGCTGCGAAGGCCGCCTTTGCCCAGCAGCTGCGCGCGACGCCGACGATCCTGGCGAACGCACGCCGCACGCTGACAGATGCGCGCGGCGACCTGATCCAGCTGGGGATCATGCACCATGATATCGAAACCCGCGTCTACGGCCGCTTGGCGCGCGACGTGGCGAAGCATCACCCTGAGCTGCTGGGCCTGGCGCGCGCGGCGGAAAAGGCGTCGCGGGAGTTTGCCGCATGGTTGCGCGCCGAAAAGTCGCGTTTGCCGCAGCATGCCGGGATCGGCATCGCGGACTTCGACTGGTATCTGAAGAATGTCATGCTGATGCCGTGGACCTTCGCCGAGATGAAGGTGCTGGGCGAACGCGAATGGGAACGCAGCATGGCGTTCCTCGCGATCGAGGAGCACGAGCACCAGGCCCTCCCGATGCCGCGCCCGGTTACCTCCCTCGACGGGTTCGAGGCGCTGCGACGGGAGGCGGACGAGGATCTGCTTCGCTTCCTGAAAGCGCGCAAGATCATGACCGTGCCCGATTGGCTGACGGTGCCGCCACCCGAGGGACCTTATGTGATGCCGGCGAACCAGGATCCGGCAGTGCCGGGGCCGTTTGCCGAACCGATCGACCGCAATTTCTTCCGCGAGGCGGAAGATCGCGATCCGCGCAGCCTGCGCGCGCACAATCTGCCGGGGCACATTTTCGACAGCGCTTCACGGACGCGTGATCCGCGCCCAATTCGCGGTGACGAACGGCTTGGCTTCATCGACAGCGGGCGCCTGGAGGGTTGGGCCTTCTACCTGGAGGAAATGCTGCTTCAGGCCGGCTGGCTGGATGATCGGCCGAAGGCGCGGGAGATCCATTATGTGCTGCAGGCCAACCGCGGCGCGCGGCTGAAGGCGGAGTTGCTGGCCCAGGCCAATGAATGGACCTTCGATCAGGCGCTGGAATCGTTGTCTGGTCGTACCCCCCGCTGGATGGAGAAGACCGACGACACCGCGATCTACGACATGGCGCTGTACCTGCGTCAGCCGGGGCTTGGCCTGAACTATTATTTCGGGAAGGTTCAGCTGGAACAGTTGCTCGCCGAAGAGCGGCTGGCGAAGGGCGACGACTTCGACCTGACCAAATTCCATGATCGCTTCATCCAGTCGGGCCTCATCCCGATCGCACTGATCCGCTGGGAAATGACCGGCAAGGACGATCAGGTTCGCACGATGCGCTGAACGCAGCGATAGAGTGTGACCTTGAGAAACCCGTCGGCGAGCCCGGCGGGGTTTCTTCGTCGGGCGGACGGTCCGCGACGGGCTGGCGTAGCGACGGGCGACCCATCCAGACAAAAAAGCCCGCGCTACCCTCGGCAGCGCGGGCTTTTTCAGCCTGTCAGCCTCGATCAGCGGTACCGCCGTCGTTCCAGAAAGAAGGCGTAGTTGCGCGGGAATACCGCGTTGGGCCGTTCCAGCCCCAGCACGGACGCCGCGCGATAGGCAAAGTTGCTGTCGGCCAGCAATTCGCGACCTATCGCGACCAGATCGGCGCTGCCGGATGCGATCGCCTGTTCGGCGATCTCCGGGGTAACGATCAGGCCCACGGCCATGCTCGCCACGCCAGCCTCAGCGCGGATGCGGGCGGCATGTGGGACGAGGTAGCCGGGCGAGGGGGCCGCATCGGCGACGCCCGAGCCGCCGCGAACACCGCCGGAGGAGCAATCGACCACGTCGACGCCCGCCTCGCGCAGGGCGGTGGCCAGGCGAACCATGTCATCCACCTGAAGCCCGCCCTCCGTCCCGTCGAACAGCGACAGGCGGTAGAAGATCGGCATCCCTTGGGGCAGCTCGGCGCGCAGCCGACGCACGATCTCCAGCGGCAGGCGGAATCGTCCGGCCTCGTCGCCGCCCCAACTGTCCCCGCGCTGATTGCTCAGCGGAGAGACGAAGCTGTGGATCAGATAGCCGTGCGCGCCATGGACCTCGACGAAATCGAACCCGGCTGCGACGGCTCGATACGCAGCCGCCGCGAAGGCATCGATGATGGTCGCGATATCCGCTTCGGTCAGCGCATCTGGAGTCGGCCAGCCATCGAGGAACGGCAGCGCACTGGGCGCGATCGTCTGCCACGCGCGCGCGTCTGCCGGATCGATCGGCTGCGCGCCGTCCCACGGCACCTCCGCGCTGCCCTTGCGACCCGCATGAGCCAGCTGAATGCCAACCGCCGCGCCTTGATCGTGGTACAGTTTCGTGATCGTCGACAGCCCGGCGACGTGATCGTCCGACCAGATGCCCAGGCACCCGGGCGTGATCCGGCCATTCGCCGTGACGGCCGTCGCCTCCACCACCGCGCCGCCGACGCCACCCAGTGCGAAGCGCGCATGGTGCGCGCGGTGCCAGTCGGTCGCATGTCCGTCCTGCGCCACATATTGGCACATCGGCGACAGGATGATGCGGTTGCGGAACGCCACGCCCCGGCACGCAAAGGGCGTGAAGAGGGCGGGCGTGTCACTCATGCGGCAGTCTCGACGGCGTCGCTCGTACGTGCATCGATGTCCTTCATCAGGGCGTCGATCTCCTCGAAGATCGCCAGGATCGCCGCCAGCTTCTGCTTGCCCTCGTCACCCAGGCTGGCGAAGGTGGTCAGCGGCTGGCGCACATCGCCAACCGGGTGACCCATCGCACCCGCCAGCGCCTTCGAATAGCATTGGTGGCCATAGGTCGGATGACCCTCGGCAATGATGCGATCGGCGCGGTGCACCAGATGCTGGATCGCGGCGGCATCGCGGATGCGACCCTGCTCCAGCAGCTCCCACAGCCGGGTCGTCGCATATGGCAGGTAATTGCCATAGGGGTTCACATAGCCGACCGCGCCAAGTAGGAAGCTTTCGACCGGACGTTCGCCTGCGAACACGTTCATCACGCCGCCGGTTTCCTCGACGATGTCATACACCCGGGCGACGTCCATGCTCGCCTCCTTGATGTAGCGAACCTGCTCGAACGAATGGGTCAGCTTCGCGATGAGCGCTGCGCTCATGTCGCGGTTCGACGTCACCGGATTATTGTACACCATGATCGGCACGGTGACGGCCGCGCAGATCGCGCGATAATATTCGAAAATCTCGTCATCAGTCGGCGTGTAGTAATAAGGCGGGATGATCATCAGCCCGTCAGCGCCCAGCGCCTGGGCCTCCGCGCTGTAGGCGACCGCGTTAGGCGTATACGCGTCCATCGTGCCGACCAGCACGTCCATGCGGCCACCCACATGCTTCACCGTCTCGGCTACCAACGCACGGCGTTCCTCGCGGCTGATCGTCAGGAACTCGCCCGTCGTCCCAAGCATGATGATGCCGGGTACCCGGCACTCGAGCTGCCAGTCGAGGAACGAGCGAAGCGCACCGTAATCGATGGTTGCGCTGTCGGCCGAAAACGGCGTGACCGCGACGGTGTAACTACCGCGGAATTTCTTCATGAACCTGCTTTCTGTCTGGATGCGCATGGACGATACGCTTGTGCCATGCCATTCGATAAGCGAACACTTGTACCCATAGCGCCCAACTTTTGAGTGGCAAGATGAGAACTTTGCGGAGGTGGTTAATGATGGGAACGTGGCTGTGGACGAGGTAATCGTGGTTGGCGGCGGCATCGCCGGATGCGCGACCGCTTATTACCTCGCGCGTGATGGCGCCGCTGTGACACTGGTTGAGCAGGCGGGGCTCAGCGGGCTCGCCAGCAGCGCCAATGCCGGCAGCCTTCACGCGCAGATTCCACACGATCCCTTCCGTAATCTCGGCCCACAATGGGCGAGCAACTACGCTCAGGCGATCCCCTTCTACATGGCCTCGCTGGAGATCTGGCGGACGCTGGAGGAAGAGCTTGGCACCGATCTGGAGATCGGCTTTGGCGGCGGTTTGCTGGTCGGCGCGAGCGAGGCGGAAATGGCGCAAATCGCAGCCAAGGCGGCGGTGGAGCGGTCTGCGGGTTTGCCGATGGAACTGCTCGATACCCGTTCGCTCCGCGAACACGCCCCCTATCTTTCCGAAGATCTTATTGGCGGCGCGCTGTGCCCGATCGAGGGGAAGGCCAATCCGATGCTGGTCGCGCCCGCCTTTGCGCACGCGGCGCAAGCGGCGGGTGCCCGCATCGTCAGGTATGCCGGGCCGGCCACGATCACGCGCGAGGCAGGCGCATACACCGTCGCCACTGCCGGCGGGCGCTTTACATCCGATCGCATCGTGATCGCCGCGGGATGGGCCAGCGGCGCGTTGACCGAGGCACTGGGGGTAACGCTGGGGGTGCAGGCCTTCCCGATCCAGGTGAGCGTGACCGAGCCTGCCGCCCCGCTGATCAAGCATCTCGTCTATAGCGCTGGCGAAAAGCTGACCATGAAGCAGACGCGCGCCGGCAGCATCCTGATCGGCGGCGGTTGGTCCGCGCGGCTCGATGGGGAGGGGCGCCCGATCGTCGATGTCGACAATCTGGCGCTGAACCTGTCGCTGGCGCGCGCTGCGGTACCGGCGATCGGCGGGTTGAAGCTGGTGCGCAGTTGGGCGGCGTTCGTGAACGGCACCGACGATTGGCTGCCGATCCTGGGCGAACTGCCCGGCGCGCCGGGCGTGTTCCTGAACTATGTGCCGTGGATGGGCTTCACCGGCGGGCCAGCTGCCGCGCGTGCGATCGCTAGCATGGTGCAGGGAAAGCCGCCGCCGATGGAGGCGCCGTTTGATGCGTTCAGCCCCCGTGCCGGATAACAGCGCCGACAAAGGCGCGCGTCCGCTCCATCGTTGCAGCGGTGAAGATCTCTGATGAGGTGCCGGTCTCCACCACCTGGCCGGCATCCATCATCACCACGCGGGTGGAGATTTCGCGCACGAACGCCATTTCGTGGCTGACCAGCAGCATGGTGATGCCATCCCCCGCGAGCGCGCGAACGGTATCGAGCACTTCGCCCACCCGCTCCGGGTCGAGCGCGGAGGTCACTTCGTCCAGCAGCAGGATTTCCGGTTCTACCGCCAGCGCACGGGCGATCGCCACGCGCTGCTGCTGGCCGCCTGATAGCTGGTCGGGATAGCTGTCGCCCTTGTGCCCCAGCCCAACCTTGTCGAGCAGCGCCATGGCGCGCTCCTCCGCCTCGCGCTTGGGCACGCCGTGCACTTTGACCGGGGCGATTGCCACATTGGCCAGCGCCGTCATGTTCTGGAACAGGTTGAACTGCTGGAACACGATCGACATGCGGCTGCGCAGCGCGCGCAGGCTGCGCTTGTCGTCATAGTCCACTGCCGCACCGCCGATGCTGACTGCGCCGCCGGTTGGCGGCGTCAGGCCGATCAGGACGCGCAGCAGCGTGCTCTTGCCCGATCCGGACGGGCCGATCAGGCTGACGACCTCTCCCTTGTCGGCGGACAAGGTAACGCCGCGCAGGACAGGATTGCCGGCGTAGCTGGCTTCGAGGTCACGGACGTCGAGATGGTGCAAGGCGATTCTCCAGGCGCTTGGCGAGCAGGCCGAGCGGCCAAGACAGAAGGAAATACAGGAGCAGGACCGCGCCGAAGCCGAGTGTCGGCGGGAAGCCGCGGTTCACCAGGATCTTGCCCGAGAAGGTCAGCTCCACGACGCCAAGGTGCGAAGCGAGCGACGTGTCCTTGATGAACATGACGATGAAGGCGGTGGCCGGCGGCAGGATGATGCGCCAGCTTTGCGGCAGGATGACCAGCCAGAACACCTGCCACGCGTTGAAGTTGAGCGCCTCGGCGCCTTCCACCTGCGCGCGCGGGACGGAATCAAGGCCGGCACGAATGATCTCGGACAGATAGGCGCTCGCATACAGCGTCACGGCGACGGTCGCGATGCCAAGCAGCGACAGTTCCGGCGCGATGATCTGCGTTGCGAACAGTGACAGGATCAGCAGCACCAGGAACGGCAGCCGGCGGAACGTTTCCACCAGCAGCATGGCAAGGTAGCGGGCCGGGGCCAGCGCGGCTGAGCGCGTCCGGCGCAACACCGCCAGGCCCATGCCGAACGTAAAGCCCAGCGAACAGCCGATCGCCGTCATCACCACCGTGCGCCACAGCGCGGCAAGCAGGAACATCGCAACGCCCGGCGTGAAGAAGCGCGGTGCGCTTTCGACAATGGAGTCGATCATGGTCAGGCCCCCGTCCGGACGCGGAAGAATGTGCGCCCGAACCACGCCAGGGCGGCCGAGGCGATGAGGGTGAGGGCGATGTAGATGAGGCCAGCGACGGCGAAGGTCTCGATCGTGCGCAGGCTCGCGGTGCTGACGTTGATCGCGCGGCCGGTCAGCTCCTCCACGCCGAACAGCGCGGCCATCGAGCTGCCAAGGACGAGTACGATGAAGAAATTGGCGAGCGGGCGATACACCGTACGCAACACGTGCGGCACGATGACATGCGTCATGACGTTACGCCGGTTGAGGCCGAGAACGCTCGCCGCCTCCAGTTCAGCAGGGCGGACCGAGGCGACACCGGCGCGGATGATCTCGGTCAGGTACGCGCCCGCGTTGAGCGTCAGGCCGATGACCACGGCGGTGAACGAGCCGAGTTTGATGCCCGCGTCGGGCAGCGCGTAATAGATCAGGAAGATCTGCACGAGCGCGGGCGTGTTGGTGAACAGCGTCACATAGCCGCTGACGAAACTGCGGATCGGCCCCGCCGCATAAAGCAGCGCCATCGCTCCACCGAGGCCGATCGAGGCGCCGATGATGAAGGCGAGGAAGGCGATCTGCAGCGAGATCGCTGCGCCGCCGAGCAGATAGGGGATCTGGCCGATAACGCCGCTGAAATCGAAGGCATAGCCGCGGCTGTCGGTCTGCTCGGCGGCGGAGCGCTCGCGAAGCGCGGGGGCGATCTGCTCCTCGCCGACGGGCACGCTCATGTCCGCTACATAATGTTTGCGCCACATGGCGGCGATGCTGCCGTCCTTGTGCAGCGTATGAAGCACCCGATCCAGTTCGGCCTGAAGGCCGGCATTGCCCTTGGCGACGCCAATGCCGCACCAGGCGGCGAAGATCGGGTCGGGAAGGACGCGCCACGCCACTTCGGGGTAGTTGCGGGTGAAGCCCAGGAAGAAGTCGGTGTTCTCGATCAGTGCGTCGGCGCGGCCCTGCGCGATGGCGCGGATGGTGTCGGCGTTGCCGTCCACCAGCAGGCGGCGGGGCAGGGGCAGCTTTTCCTGGAGGACCGTGACCGACTGGTTGCCCCGCATGTTCACCAGCGTCACGTCAGCGCGGTTCAGGTCCTCCCAGCGCTCCGCCTTGACGCGGTCCGTCGTGATGACGCCCATCGCCTCTGAATGGAGCGGGATGGTGAAATCGATCAGCGCCTGGCGTTCGGGCGTGATGGTCAGCGCGCCCATCGACATGTCGATGCGGCCGGATACCAGGAAGGGCACGCGCTGCGCCGCCTCGGTCGGCACCAGCGTCACCCTGAACCCCAGCGCCGTGGCGATGCGCTTGGCAACGTCGACATCAAATCCTGCCAGGCGATTGTCATCGCCATAGCTGCTCATCGGCGGGAAATTGGGGTTCACCCCGACCCGGATCTCACCTGACTTGCGGACTTCCTCCAGCGAACGTGCATGCACCCCGCCGCTCAACATCGCGAAGATCAGAAATGACAATATCCAGCATCGGCGCAGCACATCGGCCCTCCCCCGCATCGTCGAATGACAAGCGGCATCAGGGTCGTCAATGTTCTTCTGACGAACTTTCGTTCTTTATGCGGTCATTTTGTGCCGTGGCCACGATCTGGTCGATCGTGGTCGGTTTGAACGGCGCGCGCGGTGCGAAGCCGGCGATTGCCGGCGCCTGGTGGGACGGGTCGGCCGCCGCCAGCCTGGCTTCGATCAGCGCGGCGCAATATCGTCCGCCGCACGCGCCCATGCCGGCGCGTGTCGCTCGCTTGATGGCCGAAATGTCCCGCAGACCGGCCGACAGCAGCGCATCCACGGCCGAAACGGGTATGCTTTCGCACCGACACAGCAACGCCTGAGGCCGCAGTTTCGGCGTGCCGACGGGCGTGTAGATGCGCCACAAGGCATCCTGGAAGGTGCGATGCCGCGCCAGCTCACGCTTCGCTTTTGCGTGAACGGCAGCTGGCACGCTGCTCCCGCCGATCGCATCGACCAGCGCGGCGCCTGCCAGCACCCCCTGCGCCATGGCGATCCGCGCGCCGCCCAATCCTCCCCCGTCGCCGATCACCTGCACGTCATCGATCGAGGTACGGCCGGCATCGTCACGCACCACGCCGATGGTCCCGTCGGCGCTGCTCTCCATCGCGCACCCCAGCGCCCGCGCCGCCTCTGCCTGGGGCAGAAAGCCATAGCCCAGGCACACCGCATCCACATCGAACGTCTGCTCGCTTCCGGGGACCACATCTCCCTCGCGATCCAGCCGGCCGACCGTAGCCGTGCGGGCCTTATCCTCACCATCGATACGAGTGACGACATAGCCGTGGAGCATCGGCACGCGGGCGCGGCGCAGGGCGGTCAGCATCGCGGCGCCGTCAAGCGCCAGTCGCGGTGCGGCGCGAGCCATGCGGGCCGCATCAAGAGCGTTGGCCGGCCCCAGGGCTGGGGCGGCCTCCACCAGCGCGACGACCTCACATCCGGCACGCAGCAATTCGCGGGCGACCTGGATGTTGAGCGGACCATTGCCCGCGACCAGAACGCGGCGTCCCGGCGCAGTGGAATAAGCGCGCAGCAGCGTCTGCGCTGCGCCGGCCGTCATGACGCCGGGCAGGGTCCAACCGGGTATCGGCCAGGGCCGCTCATAGGCGCCCATCGCCAGCACCAGCCGCTTTGGACGAACGACGACGGCCCCGTCATCACCCGACAAATAGACCGATAAGGCGCGATCGTCGTCGCGCGTCGCCGCCCACATCATTCGGCCGTGCAGGATCCGCACGCCTGAAGCGACGGCTTGCGCGATCAGCGTGCGACCCTCGGCGGTCTGTCGGTCGACCCTTTTTGGATCGACCGTAAAGGCGTTGGCAGGCTGTTTGAAATATTGTCCGCCGGCCATGGCCCGCTCGTCGGCAATCAGAACGTCGAGCCCCGCCGATGCGGCGATGCGAGCCGCCGACAGGCCTGAAGGCCCGGCACCGACGATCAGCACGTCCGGCGTTTCTACGGTCGCCATGCCAAGCGCCGACGCGGTGGTATTCTCACCCGCGACGATGCGCGCGGGTGCATGGCGGATTGCCTGGTTCGGCGTCGCCGGCGTCATGCAGGCGAGTCGGACCTGGCCGTCCACCTCCACGCGGCACTCGCCGCACACGCCCATGCCGCACCACATGCCGCGCGGCGCGCCGGTCGGTGCCTCGCGCAGTGCCCGCTTCCCGGCGGAGGTCAGCGCGGCGGCGATGCTTTCACCCGGCCACGCTTCCACCTTCTCTCCGTCGAACGTCAGCCCGAACGAGGGGCCGCGGCGTTCGGCTCCGGGAAGGGTTACGCGCATATCAGCGGATGTAGCTCGCGCCGTTCACGTCCAGCGTCGCGCCCGACAGTTGCCGTGCTGCGCCGCTCGCGACGAAGGCAACGATATTGCCGACCTCTTCCGGGGTGACCCATTCGCCACTGGCGAGCGTGGCGCTGACACGCTCCTCCCCGCCCTGGCTGGCCGCGAATTCCTCCGACAGCCGGGTACGGACAACGCCGGGCGCGATGATATAGGCCTGAATGTTGTCGCGGGCATAAGCGCGCGCGATCGACTGGGTTGCGGAACGGACCGCCGCCTTTGAGGCGCCGTAGGCAATGGTGGCCGGATTGGTGACGCCGCGCTGCGCCGCCCAGCTGGAAATGGTGACAATCGAGCCACCTTCGGCCTGTTTGAAGTGATTAACGGCCGCCCGCATCAGCCGCGCTGGCCCACGGACATTCACCTCCAACGACTGATCCCAGGCGCTTTCGAAATCCTCGTCCGGCCCATCGAACGCGCCGTTGAACGGCATGACCGCCGCATTGTTGACCAGGACATCGATGCGGCCGCGCCACGCCACGGCGGCGGCCCAAAGAGCGAGCGTGGAGGCACGATCACCAAGGTCTGCGGAAAGCAGCTTCACCCGATCCCCTGAGAACCCAGCGACCGCCGCACGTGCGCCGGGTTCGTCGGTGCCATAATGGGCGATCAGATGAGCGCCGGCATCCAGCAGGATCCGCGCCGTTGCCGCCCCGATCCCCTTCGAGGCGCCGGTCAGGAGGATGGTTTTTCCGCGAAGTGCCTCAATCATGGTAGAGCCATATCGCCGCGAAATTTGCTCGTAAAGCGAACTTTCCGGCGCTATGCGAACAATAACACAGGGGGCGCGGCGATCGTCCCCTACGGAGGGTTATGGCTTACGATACCGAATTGCAGTTGTTCGTCGACGGCGCATGGCAGGGCAGTGAAGGGCGTGATGAGCAGCCCGTGCTCAATCCCGCCAATGGCGACGCGATCGCCGCAGTGCCGCTAGCCTCCAAGGCCGATCTCGACCTGGCGCTTGATTCGGTCGCGCGTGGTTTCGTGACTTGGCGCAATACCGATCCGGCGCAGCGGGCGGCCATCCTGCGAAAAGCAGCGACGCTGATGCGCGAGCGGGTGGAGGCGATTGCCACGCTGCTGACCACCGAACAGGGCAAGCCGATCGGCGAAGCGCGGGGCGAAGTGGGTGCCAGCGCCGAGTTGCTCGATTTTTATGCGGCGGAGGCGACGCGCATCGAGGGCCGCGTGCTGATGCGCCCGTCGGGGTCGCGCTCGATCGTGATTCGTCAGCCGGTTGGCCCGGTCGCCTCGTTCACGCCGTGGAATTTTCCCGTCTATCTAATGATGAAGAAGCTAGCGCCAGCGCTCGCGGCAGGCTGCTCCGTCGTCGCGAAGCCGCCGGAAGAAACGCCGGGCTGCACGAGCGCCGCGATCCGCTGCCTGTTGGACGCAGGACTGCCGGGTGACGTGTTGCAGCTGGTATTCGGCGAACCCGACCTGGTCAGCCGGCATATTCTGGGATCCCCTGTCATCCGTGCGCTGAGCTTCACTGGCTCCGTGCCGGTCGGGCGTCACCTGATGAAATTGGCAGCGGAGGATCTGAAGCGGACGACGATGGAACTGGGTGGACACGCGCCGGTCCTGATCTTCGACGATTGCGATCTGGAGCGCACGCTCGACATGGTCGTGCCGCAGAAATTCCGCAACGCCGGGCAGGTGTGCGTTTCGCCAACGCGCTTCTACGTACAGCGCAGCATCTACGAAAAGTTCGCCAACGGCTTTGCCGAGCGGACGCGCGGCGTCGCGGTGGGCAACGGCCTGGATCCAGACACGAAGATGGGACCGTTGGCGCACGGCCGCCGCCCGGATGCGATCGAAGCGCTGGTTGACGATGCGGTGTCGCGTGGCGCGCGGGTCATGGCAGGCGGCAGCCGCTTCGGCTCCGGTTTCTTCTATCAGCCGACCGTTCTCGCCGACGTGCCGATCGAGGCGGATATCATGTCCAACGAGCCGTTCGGTCCGGTGGCGTTGATCCAGCCGTTCGAAACCGAGGAAGAGGCGATCGCAAGCGCGAACCGTCTGCCATATGGCCTAGCATCGTTCATGTTCACCGAGAACGGCCGCCGCGCCGCGCGGGTGTCGGACGCGATCGAGGCCGGCATGGTGGGCGTCAACAGCTTTGCCATCAGCGGCGCTGACTCACCGTTCGGCGGCGTCAAGCACAGCGGCTTCGGCAGCGAAGGCGGACGGGAAGGGCTGGAGCCGTTCCTTAACGTCAAGGCCATTCACCAGTCCTGAAGCAGTGCGCACCAAGATCTGCGATAGCCCGAAGGAGGCGCTGGACGGCGTGCTGTTCGACGGCATGACCATCATGTCCGGCGGCTTTGGCCTGACCGGGAACCCGGAGAGCCTGATCCCCGAGATCAGGGCCTCCGGGGTCCAGCGGTTGACGGTTATCTCGAACAATGCCGGCGCGAACAATTTCGGTCTGTGGATGCTGCTGCAATCGCGGCAGATCACGAAGATGATCGCGTCCTATGTCGGCGACAACAAGCTGTTCGAGCAGCAGTATCTTTCCGGAGAGCTGGAACTGGAACTGACCCCTCAGGGCACGTTGGCGGAGCGCATTCGTGCCGGCGGGGCGGGCATTCCCGCCTTCTACACCGCAACGGGCGTCGGCACCCTGCTGGCCCAAGGCAAGCCAGTGGAGACGTTTGAAGGCCGCGACTATGTGCGCGAGACGTGGCTGCGCGCGGACCTTGCAATTGTGAAGGCGTGGAAGGCCGACCCGGCAGGCAATCTGGTGTTCCGGCGCACCGCGCGGAACTTCAATCCGGAAATGGCGACCGCCGCGCGCGTCGCCGTCGTCGAGGTCGAAGAGATCGTGCCGGCCGGCAGTATCGATCCCGACCTGGTCCACACACCGGGCATCTACGTCGATCGTATCGTCAAAAGCACGATCAACGAGAAGCGTATCGAGAAGCGGATGACCCGCCCTCGGGAGACGGTGTGATGGCCTGGACCCGGGACGAAATGGCGGCGCGCGCCGCGTGTGAGTTGAGCGACGGCGATTACGTCAATCTGGGGATCGGCATCCCCACCCTGGTGGCTAATCACATCCCGGCCGGCATCGACGTGATCCTGCAGTCCGAGAATGGCATGCTGGGCATGGGGCCATTCCCCTATGAGGACGAGGTCGACCCCGATCTGGTCAATGCGGGAAAGCAGACGATCAGCCTGCTGCCGACATCGAGTTTCTTCTCGTCGGCCGATAGTTTCGCGATGATCCGTGGCGGTCACATCGACCTGACCGTCTTGGGGGCGATGGAGGTTTCCGCGCGCGGCGACATCGCCAACTGGACGATCCCCGGCGCGATGGTGAAGGGCGTAGGCGGGGCAATGGACCTTGTCGCCGGCGTGAAACGCGTGATCGTCGTCATGGATCATGTGTCGAAGCAAGGGAAGCCGAAGGTGCTGGAGGTCTGCACGCTGCCGCTGACCGGCGCTGGCTGCGTCGACATGATCATCACCGATCTTTGCGTCATGCAATGTGGCGCGCAGGGGCTGACGCTGCTGGAATTGGCGCCCGGCGTGTCGATCGATGAAGTCCGCGAAAAGACAGGCGCATCGTTCCGCGAGGCAGTCATGGCCTGAAGCGGGCGTGCGCGTGCGTTTCAGGCCTTTCGGTGGCTCCGCATCGCGAAGCTCGATGTGATCCGGGAGACCCCCGGAAGCCGCGACAGCACTTCGCGATGGAAGGTCGCATAATCCTCCATGTCGGCGATCTGCACCCGAAGCAGGTAATCCCCCATGCCAGTCAGCAGATACCATTCGCGGATCTGAGCGTGCTTGCGCATCGCTGCTTCGAAGCGGGAGAGGTATTCCTCCGATTGACGAAGGAGTTCGACCTGGACGATCGCGACAGTGCCTTCATCCGTATCCACGCCGGCAACGACAGCGGTGTAGCCGCGAATGACGCCCGACTTTTCCATTAGCTTGAGCCGCCGAAGGCAGGCGGATTCGGATAGCCCGACTTCCCTGGCGAGCGCCGTATTCGTGATCCGCGCGTTGAGTCGCAGCTGGTTGAGGATGCGGCGATCGACAGCGTCGAGCATGGGTGCAGGATCCTTCATGATGGACGCACTATCTGCTGACGAACGCGATATTTCGCAGCATCCGTCGCAGAAACGGCCAGACATTTGCAGTTACTGCATTCAACATGCGCGCGAGAATGCCAAGGGCGATGACGCACGAAATGACCTATTCCAGCGAGCTGACGATCGATCTTGACGCGCTCGCAGCGAATTACCGGAACCTGCGCGATCATGTGACGCCGGCGCAATGTGGTGCGGTGGTGAAGGCAGACGCGTACGGCGTCGGCGCGATGCGCGTCGTGCCCGCGCTGTACCGCGAAGGATGCCGGACGTTCTTTGTCGCGCAATTGTGCGAGGCGATGGAACTGCGCGACGTTGTCGCCTCGGATTGCACGGTCGTCATTCTGAACGGGTTGGATCCGGGCGCCGAAGACAGCTGTGCCGACCAAGGCTTCGTCCCCGCACTGAACGCGCCGGGGGCGCTGCACCGGTGGCGGGACACGGCACGCCGGCGGAGACAGCGGCTGCCGGCCGCCTTGCAGTTCGACACTGGCATGTCGCGCCTTGGGGTGGATGCGGCCATGGCGCAGGCGCTGGCCGACGACCCCAGCTTTGCCGAAGAGGTGGAGCTGCGCCTAGTGATGACTCACCTTGCGTCGGCCGACGAGCCGGATGCGATGAGCAATGCGGCGCAGCTGAACCGGTTCGAAGCGATGGCAGCCCTGTTTCCGGGTGTCCCGCGATCGATTGCCAACAGCTTTGGCAGCGCCCTCCCGCGTGCCTTTCACAACGACGTCGTGCGCGCCGGCATTGCCTTGTACGGCGTGCCGCTGCCCGCCGGAGCAGCGGCTATTCGTCCCGTCGTTAGCCTCCGGGCGCGGGTCCTGCAGACGCGGGAAATTCCTGCCGGTACCGGGGTGGGCTATGGCCTGACCTATACCGCGCCTGATGTGCGGCGCCTGGCAACGCTGGCGATCGGTTACGCCGATGGGTGGCCGCGCGCGCTCAGCAATCGCGGCGCCGCTTGTCACAATGGCGTTCGGCTTCCGATCGTGGGCCGCGTGTCGATGGACAGTATCATGGTCGATATCTCCGCGCTGGACGCGGGGGCGTTGCAGGAAGGCGATTTGGTGGAACTGATTGGGCCGGGCCAGAGCCTGGATCAGGTCGCCGCAGACGCCGGTACGATCGCTTATGAAATTCTGACGAGCCTCGGTCGGCGGCACGCGCGTTCCTATCTGGAACGCGGGATCACCACCGCCTGTATTGCTGGAGACGTGCGTTGAAGGTCGTGGTTCTCGGCGCCGGGGTCATCGGCGTCACTGCTGCTCATTACCTCCGGCAGGAAGGGCATGAGGTGGTCGTGATTGATCGCCAGCCTGCCGCTGCACTGGAGACGAGTTTCGGTAATGCCGGAGAGATTTCGCCGGGTTACGCCTCGCCCTGGGCGGGGCCCGGCATTCCGGCGAAGGCGATCAAATGGCTGATGATGCGCCACGCGCCGCTGATCCTGCGCCCACGGCTGGACCCGCAGATGCTGACGTGGCTGGCGATGATGCTGCGCAACTGCACAGAGCAACGTTATGCGATTAACAAGAGCCGTATGGTCGGGCTGGCGGAGTTCAGCCGCGATGAGTTGAAGGCGCTGCGCACCCGCCTGGGCATCGCCTATGATGAAAGGTCGCAGGGTACGCTCCAGCTGTTCCGCACGGACAAGCAGCTGGAGGGGAGTGCGAAGGACGTCGAGGTTCTTCGATCCTATGGCGTGCCGTACGAGTTGTTGGATGTCGATGGCTGCGTGCGCGTAGAGCCGGGGCTGTCCGGGTCGCGCCATCTGATTGCCGGTGGTCTTCGCCTGCCCAACGACGAGACGGGTGATTGCCATATCTTTACGACGAAGCTTGCCGAGAGGCTCGCGGCCGATGGCGTGGAATTTCGGTGGTCCACTACCGTCGAGGTGCTGGAGCAGGCGGGGGGCCTCATCACCGGCGTGCGGACCAGCGGCGGGATTGTCCGCGGCGACGCCTATCTGGTCGCGATGGGCAGCTTCTCGCCGCGCATCGTCGCTCCACTGGGAGTGCGGTTGCCGGTGTATCCGGTGAAGGGCTATTCGATAACCGTGCCGATCACCGATGCGACGCGGGCGCCGGAATCGACCCTGCTCGACGAAACCTACAAGATCGCCATCACTCGGCTTGGCAACCGTATCCGGGTGGGTGGCATGGCCGAGATCTCCGGCTTTGATCGGTCGCTGCCGCCGCGGCGCGAGGCGACGTTGCTTCACTGCCTGAACGATCTGTTCCCAGGCGCCGCGGACAAGGGCGAGACAGGCTATTGGAGCGGGCTGCGTCCGATGACGCCCGATGGCCCGCCGATCATCGGCCGGACCAAGGTGAACAACCTGTTCCTTAACACTGGCCACGGGACGCTGGGGTGGACGATGGCGTGCGGATCCGGCGCGGTGGTCGCATCGATCATTGCCGGGAAGCACCCGCCGATCCCCACCGACGGGCTGAGCTTGGACCGTTACTGAAAGGACGAAGTGCGATGACGATTACCCGGATCGACCAGGATGGGCGGATGAGCCAGATCGTGATCCACGGCGGGGTCGTGTATCTGTCCGGCCAGGTGGGCAACCCCGGCGAGGATGTTTCGGCCCAGACGCGGAGCACATTGGCCGAAATCGATGCACTGCTGGCCCAGGCGGGAACCGACAAGGCGCATCTGCTGCATGCCACCATCTGGCTGGCCGATATCGCCGATTTCGACGCGATGAATGTTGTGTGGGAAGAGTGGATCGGCGGCGGCAATGCCCCGACCCGCGCGACCGGCGAAGTGACGCTGGCGTCGCCCGACTATAAGGTGGAGATCATCGTCACCGCCGCGTTGCCCGGCTGACGTTCCCGTACGGCCCGGCGGGTCGATTCATGACGCCAAGGGTCGATCTGACCGCCCAGCCATGTAAGAGGGGGCGGATCATGCAGGCGTTCGCTTGACCCTTCTTGTTCTGCTGTTGCTGCCGTTCGCGGCTGCGATGGCGCTCGCCTTGCTGGCGCGGGCGTCGCGCGCGCTGCATGTCGCGATCGCGGCGGTCGCCAGCGCTGGCGGGCTGGCATTGCTCCTGTCGATGGCTCCGGCCGTGCTGGCGGGTGAGCGGATAGCGGCACATGTGCCGTGGATCCCGGCACTGGGCCTCGACATCAGCCTGTGGCTCGACCCGCTCGGGTTGCTGTTCGCCGGCCTGATCCTGGGCATCGGGCTGCTCGTCGTCCTCTATGCGCAAGGCTATCTCGCCCGGACGGAGGCGACAGGTCGCTTCCTCTCGTTCCTGATGCTGTTTCAGGGCGCGATGGTGGGCATCGCGTTGTCGAGCAACGTGCTGCTGCTGCTGATCTTCTGGGAACTGACCAGCCTTTCCTCATTCCTGCTGATCGGATTCTGGCGCGACCGGGCGGACGCGCGCCAGGGTGCCCGGATGGCGCTGGCGATCACGGGCGGCGGTGGACTGGCGCTGATCGCCGGCGTGCTCCTGCTCGGACAAGCGGCGGGAACGTACGAGCTGCCCGGCATTCTGGCGCAGCGCGATCTGGTGCAGCAATGGCCACTCTACCCCTTGATGCTGACGCTGATCCTGCTGGGCGCGTTCACCAAGTCGGCGCAGTTCCCCTTTCACTTCTGGCTGCCGCACGCGATGGCGGCCCCGACCCCGGTTAGCGCCTATCTCCATTCCGCGACGATGGTGAAGGCGGGCGTCTTCCTGCTGGCGCGGCTTTGGCCGGTGCTGGCGGGGACGGACCTGTGGTTCGGCCTGGTGGCGACCACCGGGCTGATCACGTTGATATTCGGTGCCGCCGTCGCGCTGTTTCGAGACGATCTGAAGGCGATTCTGGCGTATTCGACCATCAGCCAGCTTGGCCTGATGGTCATGCTGCTGGGCTTCGCTACGCCGGCGGCCGCAGTGGCGGCGATTTTCCACATCCTCAACCACGCCGCGTTCAAGGCAGCGTTGTTCATGAACGCCGGGATCGTCGATCACGAGACGGGCACCCGCGACATTCGGCGACTGGGCGGTCTGGCACGACTGATGCCGCTGACCGCCGTTGGCGGGACGCTTGCCGCTGCTGCGATGGCCGGGCTGCCGCCGCTGGGTGGGTTCATCTCCAAGGAGATGATGCTGGAGCAAAGCGCGCACACTGTCGCCGTCGGGCAACCATGGCTGGTGCCGGCGTTGGCGACGATCGGCGCAACACTGTCGGTCGCCTATTCGCTGCGATATGCGCTGGGCCTGTTCTTCGGCCCGACCCGCACCGGCGATGTGCCGGCCCCGCACGATCCCGGCGCACTGCTGCTGGGGCCGCCATTGTTGCTGGTGGCGGTGGCGCTGGCGTTGGGGCTGGCGCCGATGTGGCTGGCAGGGCCGCTGGTGATGCAGGCCGCAGCGGCGGTTACGGGAAGCGCGGCAGTGCCAGTCGACCTTTCGCTGTGGCACGGGATCAACGCTGCCCTCGCGATGAGCGTCGGCGCGGTCGTGGCCGGTGCGCTGCTGCTGGCGCGCTATCCGATTCTGGAGCGACGCGTCCGAGGCTGGCGAGCGCCCGACGCAAAGCGGATGTTCGAAGCTGCATTGGGGGCGTTCGTCGAGCGCACGCGGCGCGTGTCGCTCGCGATCCACGCGCCCTCGCTGCAACGCGCGTTGCTGATGGTGTTCGCCGTTGCCGCGCTGTTCGCGATCGATGGCGCGGGCGTTCCCGGCGCGATCGTGACCGGCACGCGCGCTACGACGCCCGCGAGCATGACCGCGGTCATCGCCTGGCTGCTGCTGCTGGTCGCCACGCTGGCCGTGGTATTGATGCATCGGCATCGTTTCCTGGTGCTGATCTTCATCAGCGTCATCGGCCTGGTTATGGCGCTTGCCTTCATCCACTTGTCCGCTCCTGATTTGGCGCTGACCCAGATCGCGGTCGAAGTGGTCACGATCCTGCTGCTTCTGCTTGCGCTTCACCTTCTGCCCAAAACCCCGCGCGCACTGTCGAGCGTGAGCCGGCGAGGGCGTGACGCGGTGCTGGGGCTGTTTGTCGGCGCCGCCACCGGCGTGGGCGCGTGGGGGATCATGACCCGCGAGCAGGGCGACACGATCTCCTCCTTCCACTGGGCGAACAGCTATGCCGGCGGTGGCGGGACCAATGTGGTCAATGTGACGCTGGTGGACTTCCGCGCTTTCGACACGCTGGGCGAGATCATCGTTCTGGGGATTGCGGGGCTTGCGATCTTCGCGCTTCTGGAGCCGGCGGTCCGCGGTGTCGCCGGACGACGGTTGCGGGAGTGGCGCGAGGACATGCCGCATTCGCCGGAGCGGCACCCGGTAATGTTCGTGATGGCCACGCGGCTCTTGCTGCCGATCGCGCTGCTGGTGGGGATCTACATCTTCCTGCGGGGGCATAACCAGCCCGGCGGCGGGTTCGTCGCGGCGCTGGTTTTCGCTATCGCCATCCTGCTGCAATATCTCGCCTCCGGATTCGACTGGACCGATGAGCGGCGCCGGATGGGCGAACATCCGCTGATTGCCTTCGGTGTCCTGATCGCGATCGCGACAGGGCTGGGCTCGCTCGCCTTTGGTGCACCGTTCCTGTCCAGCAGCTTCGGATATTTCCACCTGCCGCTGATCGGCGAGTTCGAGCTGGCCACCGCGATGCTGTTCGATACGGGCGTGGCCTGCGTCGTGCTGGGCGCCGTCACCATGGCGCTTTCGCAATTGAGCCATGTGGCGCAGCGCGCAGCGCGCCAGCCGGACGAGGGGAAAGCCTCGTGAGCCTGGAGTTCCTGGTTGCGACCGCGATCGCCGCGCTGGTGGCTGGCGGCGTCTATCTTTCGCTGCGGGGACGCACGTTTCAGGTAGTGCTGGGGCTGACGCTGATCTCCTATGCGGTGAACCTGTTCCTGTTCGCCATCGGCCGCCTGATCGTCGACCGCCCGCCGATCTATGACAAGGCGGTAGTCGAGCATACCGACCCCTTGCCGCAGGCATTGGTCCTGACTGCGATCGTCATCACCTTTGGCATGACGGCGCTGGTCGTCATCCTGGCACTGCGCAGCTTTCTGGAAAGCGGATCGGACCAGGTCGACGGCCGGGTCGAGGCCGACCAGCGCGATGAGGATCCGCGGCCATGACGCTGGCGGATCAACTGGTGATCGGGCCGGTGGTGCTGCCGGCCATGACGGCTGCAGTCGCGCTGCTGGTGATGCGCCGCCGCCGCCGGCTGGGCGCGGGCATTTCTCTGCTTGGCTGCATTCTCACCCTGCTGGCGGCCGTCACGCTGTTTGCGCAAGCGAGCGACGGAATGATCCGGACCTATCCGGTCGGCAACTGGCCAGCCCCGTTCGGCATCGTCCTCGTGCTCGACCGCTTGTCGACCGGGATGCTCATGCTGGCGGGGGTGCTCGGCGTCATCGTGATGGTCCATGCGATCGCCACCGGCGCGGATCGACGTGGCTGGCATTTCCATCCACTGTTCCAGTTTCAGCTGCTGGGGCTGAACGGCGCGTTCCTGACGGGCGATCTGTTCAACCTGTTCGTCTTCTTCGAGGTCCTGCTAATCGCCTCCTACGGGCTGATGCTGCACGGGCAGGGGGCAGCGCGGCTGAAGGCGGGCGTTGCCTATGTCATCGTCAATATCGTGGGATCCGCGCTTTTCCTGATCGCGCTGGGTCTGCTTTACGGCCTGACGGGCACACTCAACATGGCCGATCTCGCGCAGCGCGTGGCGCAGGTCCCGCCCGAGGACGCTGGCCTGATCCGCGCCGCCGGCCTGTTGCTGACCGCCGTGTTCGCGCTGAAGGCGGCGGCCGTGCCGCTCCATTTGTGGCTGCCACGAACCTATAGTGCGACGATGCCGGTCGTTGCGGCGTTTTTCGCGATTATGACGAAGGTGGGTGTCTATGCGATGATCCGCGTCGTCCCGCTGGTGTTCGGCGCGGAGGCGGGGGCGGCCGCCTGGGTGCCGTCGCCATGGCTGCTGCCCGCGGCCCTGCTCACGGCGGCGCTTGGTTTTGCCGGCGTACTGGCGGCGCGTGGACTGCGCGAACAGGCGGCGTTCGCGGTGCTGGGATCAACCGGTACGGTGATGATTGTGCTGTCCGCCTGGACGCAGCCGACCACGGCGGCGACGCTGTATTATCTGGTGCAATCGACGCTGGCCGGCGCGACGCTGTTCCTGGTCGCCGACGTCGTGCTCCGGCTCCGCGGGCAATATGGTGATGCGGCAGTCGCCGCCCCACGGTTCGCGGGACAGCAGGCGGCGGGGCTGTTGTTCCTGGCGGCGGCGATTGCGGCGGCGGGGCTGCCGCCTCTGTCGGGCTTTATCGGCAAGCTGCTGATGCTGCGTGCCACGACCGGCACGGCGGCGCAGGCGGTGATCTGGGCAACGATCCTGCTGACCACCTTGCTGGCGGTAATCGGGTTTGCGCGCACCGGCAGCACCATCTTCTGGAAAGCGGCGGAACCCGAGGCGGCCGCAATTACCGCCGCGCCGCTGCCGCGCGCCGCATTCCTGGGGCCGACGTTGGCGATCGGTGCGCTTGTGGGATGGACGATCTTTGCCGGGCCCGCCAGCGATTGGGCAGGGAGCGCTGCTCATCAGGTATTCGACACCGACGCCTATATCGGCGCGGTGCTGGAGCCGGCGGCTGCCGGCAGGACGGGGCAGCCATGAGGAAATTGCTGCCTCATCCGGGACTATCGGTGCTTTTGCTCGTGATATGGCTGTTGATGGTGAACACCATCTCGGTCGGTGCGCTGGTACTCGGCAGCCTGTTTGCGGTGGTGCTGCCGCGCTTTACCGCGCCCTTTTGGCCCGACCGACCGGCGGTGCGGTTCGGGCGCGACCTGTTGGTCTATGTCGCGATCGTCCTGTTCGACATCGTGGTGGCCAACTTCCAGGTCGCCGCCGTTATTCTGTTTCGTCGCAATCGCGAGCTGCGGGCGAGGTGGCTGGTCATTCCGCTGGATCTCCATACGCCCGAGGCGATCACTGTTCTGGCGGGGACGATCAGCCTGACGCCGGGGACGGTATCGTCGGATGTGTCCGCTGACGGGCGCTTCCTGCTGGTTCATGCGCTGGACGTGGCCGATCCGGAAGCTGAAATCGCGCGAATCAAGCAGCGGTATGAGGCGCGGCTGCAACGGGTGTTCGTATGATCGACGCGGCGCTCCACATCGCCTTTGCCGCCGTATCGCTGGCGCTGATGTGCAATTGCTGGCGGCTGATGCGCGGACCGGCGCTGGGCGATCGGATCGTCGCGATGGACACGATGGTGATCAACGTCATCGCCATCATCATCCTGATCGGCATGACCGGCGAGACCAATGCCTATTTCGAGGCCGCGCTGCTGCTGGCGATGGTCGGGTTCGTCGGCACGATCGCTTATTGTAAGTTCGTGCTGCGCGGGGACATCGTGGAATGACCATGGTGGTCGACGCGATCATCGCCGCACTGATCCTGTTGGGGGCAGCGTTTGTCCTGATCGGCAGTTGGGGGCTGGTGCGTCTGCCATCGACGATGGAGCGGCTGCATGGCCCCACCAAGGCGACGACGCTGGGGCTGGGGGCGCTGTTGATCGGCTCCATGATCTTCTTCCAGGCGCGGCTGGGGATCTGGACGGCGCATGAACTGCTTATCTGCGTCTTCCTGTTCATCACTGCGCCGATCTCAGCAAACATGATCGCGAAGGTTCACCTGCATCGCCTGAGGACCGGCGCGATCGTCGAGCCGGGCAGTATTGCCGGCGATCCGCCGCCGCCCGGCGGGGACGCTGATTGGGCGACGTTCGAGGCACCACATGACGGGCCGGCGGATACCGCCGCGGGCCGATAGCGAACGCGCGCGGCTGTTCCAGAGCGGCGGCGCCTAGTGGAATATGCCGACGCGTAGCGGCTCAAGATAAGCGCGGACAGCGTCCGACGGGTCGCGCCCCTGCGCCCAGCGGTGCATGTCGGAAGCGGCGCTGACAGCCGCCATCACTGTCTGGCTGGCGACCAGCGGATCGACCGGTCGCAACGATCCATCCGCGATACCATCGGCGATTGTCCCGGCGACATGGCGGGTGACCTGTCCAGCCAGCGCGAGCATGTCGGCGCGCAACTCCAGCGGCAGCGCCTGATAGGCGCTCATGCGGAGCAGGGGGCTGTCGTCAGTGAACTGAAGGCCGACGAGATTGGCGAGGGCAATTGCCAGGCGCTCGCCCTCGTCGCGGCCGGTTGCGTCGCCGTGCGTTTGTGCTGCCTCGATGGTCGAAAAGGAGCGCTGGAAGCAGGTGAGGACCAGATCATCCTTATTGTCGAGGTGGTGATAGAAGCTGCCGGTGCTGACCCCCAGTTCCGCGGCGATCCGCTCCACGCTTGCGCCGACATAACCGTGCCGATTGATGAGGCGAGTGGCGGCGGCGAGGAAGCGCCCCTGCGTGCCGTCGCTGGCGTCCTGCGGGGGCGGCGCAACAGTGACCGGCCAGGGTGAATTGCTGCGCGCAAGGCCATTGGCCAGAACGTCGTACAGCCGTTCCTGCACCCGATCGAAGTCGCGCGTCTGGTAACGGTCGATCCAGGCGGGCAGCCATTGCAGGCTGGCGGTCAGATGGGTGGCGGCGATCGCGCTGCGCGATCCTGACGCCCGGGCGCCCTCCGGTGCGAAGAATCCGCGAATGACCGCGAAGCTTTCGAGATAGGCTGCCTCCAGCGGCTCCCGCGTCGTCTCATCGAGCGCCCGAATGTCGGAGAGAACGGCGAAATCGCCGACCTCCCCATTACGACTGCGCCGGTAGAGATCGAATTGCGCCGCGATGAGGTGGCGGACGCGCTCGGCAGCGGTTGGTTGGCGCGCGGCTTCGCGTGCCGTCTCGAGCGCCCAATTGAGCGTCCGTTCGTAGCAGGCCGCGGCGAGGTGGTCCTTACGCTTGAAATAGTAAGTGACGCTGCTTGTATCGAGGCCGAGCGCCTTGGCGACAGCAGTCAGGGTCATGCCCCGCGCACCATGCCGGTTGATCTGCGCCGACGCCGTATCGAGGATCTGCGAGCGCCGTTGCGCGAAGCGCGCGGTTCGATCGTGAGCCGGGGCGGCGCTACGTGTCACGGCGTGAACATAGGCCATTTCGGCGCAGCGGACTACCCGCCGCCAACATTGCAAACTTGACAGCCGCGCCAGTTGTTCCAAAACTGGTTATGGAGAGGAAGATCATGCGGCGGTTCGCGGAAACATTCGCGCCGACCATCGGTCAGGCATGCGGGATCGTCGCCGTTTGGCGTACGGTCAGCGCAGCGGCACCCGCGGGCGCCGGCCGATCCGCCGTTGCTTCCTTCTTCGACCGTCCACTCTTTTCAGCACCGAACATCCTGCGGCGAACAAGCAGGTGGCGGTTGCTGGCGAAGCCGACGGCAATGTTCCGCATCGCGCGTAAAGGCATCGCGATGTGCCCCTCAAAGCATGGATCCGAGAAGCTGATGACAATGGTCTAGCGGACACGGGAGCGACGCGAGCGCCCCCGGCCGCCTCTTTCAGGAGGAGGAACGGCGATGAAGGCGAGGATGCGGGCAGGCGCGGCAATGATCGCGCTGGTGAGTGGGCATGCGGCGGCGCAAACCGGCGAACCGGGCGGCGTACAGGCGATTCCGGCAAGCGATCCGGGAGGATCGCCACCACAGGGGGCGAGCGCCGGGGCGGGACAAGCCGGCGCCCCATCCAATCCCTTTGACACCGCTGCGCTCAACGACATCGTCGTCACCGCTCAACGGCGAGCCGAAGCGATCCAGGACGTGCCGATCGCGATCAGCGTCTTCGAATCGAGTGACCGCGACCGGCGCGGCATCCGCTCGATCCAGGATTTCGCCAATTTCACTCCCGGGCTGACATTCTCGTCATCGCTCGATCGCCTGTCGCTGCGCGGTATCGGGCGACTGACGAACACCATCGGCTCCGACCCCGGCGTCGCGATCTACAATGACGGTTTCTACACCGCGTCGAACGCGGAGGCATCCAAGACGCCGATGTTTGTAGAGCGGGTGGAATTCCTGCGCGGGCCGCAAGGAACCCTGTATGGCCGCAACTCTGTGGGCGGCGCGATCAACGTCATTTCAAAACGTCCTACGGAAGAAACGACCGGCGAGTGGCGCTTCAGCGTGGACAATCTCCAGATGGTTTCCGAAGGCTATCTGTCGGGCCCGATCGTGGGCGGGTTGAAGGCGCGCCTCTCCGCCCAGGTAACCCGTGCAACCGGGGCCAGGTACGACAATATCGCGCGCACGGCGACGTCCCGCGACGAGGGGTTCACCAACCGCTTCTTTCTGGAAGCGCAGCTTCAGTACGACTTTTCGGACACCACCCAGTTGTGGTTGAAATACAGCCATGCCGAGTGGAACGACAGCAATCCCGTAGGCGTGCAGGTCAGCCCCTATGTAACCAACGACATCGATGGTGCGACGGATAATTCGCTGACCCCGGCCGCTGCATTCGGTTACGGCGTGCCCAATCCCTCCGTCACCGACCCGTGGAAGATCAACAGCAACACGCTGAACCAGTCGCTGCTGAGCGACAATCATACGTTCGTTGCGAACTTTACCGCGGACATCGGCGGTGTCGCCCTGAAATATGTCGGGGGATATACCCAGTATAAATATCAGGCGTTCGCCGATCTGGATTATACCGCCAACCAGCTGGTGACCACCAGTTTTGGATCCGCGCCTATAGCAGCGCTGGCACCGTTCGGGCTGGCCAATGCCTTCCGCACCTACTCGTACAATCCGACCTACGTGCAGGATTACCAAGAGGATAAGAAATATTACACCAACGAGCTGACGTTATCCAATGCCACGCAGGGGCGGTTCAACTGGATTGTCGGCGCCTATCAGTTCCACGAGAAATACTTCCAGCCGGTCACCTGGTTCGTCGATGGCGACAATAGCGACACCCTGAGCCAGCGGCTGGCGGCACCGATCTGTGTCGCGCCGGTCAGCTTCGCGGTGGTGCCGAACTGCCCTGCCAACCCGCGGCGCGCGTTCTACGACGGGTCGGGAGATTTGAGAACCGATGGCCTCGCGGGCTTCGGCCAGGTTGATTACGAGCTGATCGACGGTCTGAAAGGGACCGCCGGGTTGCGATACTCCTGGGACAAGAAGCGCGGGATCGAAAGTTATCGCGTGATCCAGTGGCAGCCTGCGGGCGCCGCAACCTATTGCACGCTGACGCCGGGAGCAGATGCGACCGTGGTGGGGCTGGGCGCGTGCGGCGCTGCTGCGGCGGCGCAGGATCTGACCCGTTTCCTGCTCAATCTGCCGGGCGTCGGCGCGGCGACCCGCGAGCTGGAGGATAGCTGGTCCGGCTTCTCCTGGCGGCTGGGACTCGACTGGAAGGCGAACAACGATACGCTGGTGTTCGGCAGCTACAGCCGTGGTCTAAAAGCCGGCGGTTTCAATCTGGGGAGCTACGCCGACAGCCCGGTGGTCGACAAGGAAATCGTCGACGCATTCGAAGTCGGCGTGAAGAGCCGGCCGCTTCCGGCCCTGATGCTCAACGTCACCGGATTCTATTACGACTATAAGAATGCGCAGATCCCGATTGTCGTCGTCCGACCGGGATCGACGCTGACCACCACCAATTTCTTCAACATCAACAAGTCACGGTCGTGGGGAATCGAGGTCGAGAGCGCGTGGAACGTCACGCGTTCGCTGGAAATCTCCGCGAATTATTCGTTCAACGATACGAAGATCCTGCGGGCGCCGCGGCTTTTCGATGACGAGGGCATGCCGGGCAACGTCCTGGAGGATATCACCGGCAACAGGCTGCCGGCCGCATCGCGACACAAGGTTGCGATATCGGCGCTGTATGACATCGAAGTAGGCGCCAACGATCACGTCTTCCTCGCGGCCAGCTACGCCTATCGATCGGACGCTTATTACTCGGTGTTCGAAAGCCCGATCAGCCGGGCGCCTGGCTGGGACCAGGTTGATGCCCGCATCACCTACACCCGGCCGGACGACGGGATCACCGTCATCGTCTTTGCCCGCAATCTCTTCGACACGCTGGGATATGACGGCGCCTTCTCGACCGGGGCGGCGACCAATTACCGGCAAGTGTACAGCTATACCTTCCCTCGCCAGGCGGGGGTGGAAGTACAGTTCAAGTTCTGACGATCGTGGGGCGTGACGCATCAGAATAGATGCGCACGCCCCAACAGCATTGAGGCCTGGCACATCCAGGCACATGGTAGGAGAGGTTCATGGCCACTATTGCAGCTGGCGTGGCGGACACACCTGAACGGCGCGCGCCGGCAGCGCTGCCGCTGTCGACGAAGCTAGCGCATGGCTCCGGAGCGATTGCGGGCGGATCAATCATCTATCTTCGGTCGCTGATGCTGCTGTTCTACAGCCAGGTGGTCGGCCTGGAGGCGTGGACGGTCAGTCTGGCGTTGGCCATTGTCATCGCGTTCGATGCGGTCTGGGATCCCGCGATCGGCCATTTCTCCGACAATCTGCGATCCCGGTTCGGCCGGCGGCATACGCTCATGTTCGCAGCGCCGATCCCAACCGCGATCCTGTGCGCGCTCATGTGGAATCCGCCGGTCGGGCTATCGCCCGGCGTGACCTTCGCCTGGCTGCTCGTCACCGCGTTGCTGCTGAACCTGTGCTACAGTTTCTTCGAGGTGCCGGCGAATGCGCTCACCCCCGAGCTGGCGCCTGGCTATCACGTGCGGACCAATCTGGTCGCGTGGCGCTGGGTGTTGGGGACGGTCGGCGCCATGATCACCGCCTTCCTCGGCCTTGGCTGGTTCCTGTCGCCGGAGGCCGGCGCGGTCGGCCAGTTGGTGCGTTCGGGCTATGGCAAGCTGGGCATTGCCTCGGCGCTGCTGATGTTGACCGCGATGTTCATCAATGCGTTCGGCACGCGGCGCTATCGCGGCACCTTGTACGAGCCACCGGAGCGGGACCGCAACTGGCGCCGGTCGCTGCGCGAAGCGGCCGAGACGCTGCACAACCGGAACATGGCGGTGGCGATCATCGCCGGCGCGCTGGCGGGGATCGGCTTTGGCGTCCGCACGGTATTGGAAGCCTATGTCGCGACCTTCATCTGGGGGCTGCCTGCGTCGGCGCTGCTGCTGACTACGGTGGCCGGATTTGTCGCAACGCCATTTGGCGCGGTCGTGGGCGCGATGCTGTCGCGCCGCTATGGGAAGAAGCCCGCGTGTATGGGGCTGTTCTTCTTCGGCACGATCCTCACCAACATGCCGCTGCTGCTGCGGCTGTCCGGCCTGTTCTTCGAAAACGGTGACCCGCGGCTGCTGCCGACGCTGGTCGGCTTCGCCTTCTCATCGGCGGTGCTTTATTATGGCGGGTTCATCCTGGTCAGTTCGATGATCGCCGACATCGTCGAAGATGCGCAGGCGAAGACGGGTCGGCGATCCGAGGGGCTGATTACCGCGGCGGATCAGTTCATCCAGAAGATCATCACGGCGATGGGAACGGTGATGGGCGGCGCGATCCTGACGTTCATCGCCTTTCCGCGCCGCGCGCTTCCCGGACAAGTGCCTGCCGAGACGCTGGCGGCGCTTGGCTGGACCTTCCTGACGCTGGTCACGGCACTGAGTTTCCTGTCGATCGCGGTATGGAAATTCTACCGCATCGATCGCGAAGGGCATGAGGCCCGGCTGAGCGCACTCGACGTGCCTGAAGTGCGCGGCGTGGTGTAGCCGCGCGAGCCGTGCGGGTGGCGAGCGGAACCGCGGAGGCATGTCGCGGCTTTTTTCGTCAGCAGCATCGAGGCAAGTCGTGACGAGGCATGGCATCATCGCGAGAGACCGTCGTCGGGGCCTCCACCGTCCTGCCACGTTCGATGCTCGATGGCGCCAGCGCACCCCTAACCGCGAGGATTCACTCTGATGGCCGATCCTGACACCCGCGTTTATGGCATGGCGGATTCGTCGAACCACCAATCCGGTGCCGACAACGGCCTCCGCGGCGAGGGCGCCGCAGACCGCGGCCCGCCGGCGTATCAGCGGCTGGTGAATGCGGACGATGATCAGTTGGTAATTGTCGAGGAGGTTTCCGGCGTCGCCTATGCTGAAGCGGTGACGCCCCAGCGCCGCGGCGGGGCGCGCGAGGCACACCCCCCCTCAACGCTGCCGTGGGTCCTGCTGGCGCTGGTGATGGGCTATGCCGTTGGACGCTTTCGGCGAGCAGACCGGCCTGAGCCGGCGCCCGCGCCCGCCGCGCTGACGCGGCTCCCGGGGGAGCAGGGCGGGTTCAGCCAGGTTCGCGATGCCGGGCCGGAAGAGATCCGCGACGCCCAGCCGCGTTGGTCGGAGGTGGATGAGGCATCGGACGAGTCGTTCCCGGCGAGCGACCCGCCTTCCTTCTCCATGCCGGGTCGCTGATCCGAGCGGTTGAGCGATGTGACGCTGAAGGGCCGGTCGACAGGGAGTGGCGCTTTCGTGTTCTCTAACGCTCAGGCGGCGGCCGCTTTCTCCAATGTTAGCGGTTAGGACGCCGCCACGTCGAACAGCGGCAAATCCTGCGGGTCGTCTGCGGTGGGGGCGTCGAAGTTCGAGACGGTGACCCCAACCAGCCGAATGCCGGTTTCCGGGGGATAGATCGACCGGACGAGATCGAGGCTGGCACTGACCAGCTGGTCGCGCGTGACGATGGCGTGGTTATGGCTGCGGCTGCGCGTGATCTGGCGGAAGTTCTTGAACTTGATCTTTACGGTAACAGTTCGGCCGAAGGCGCCGGCCTTTTCACACCAGGACCATACGTCGTCAGCCATGCGGATGATGCCGGCCTCGATTTCCTGAGGATCGGTCAGGTCGCGATCGAAGGTGGTTTCCGAGCCGGAGGATTTACGCACGCGGTTGGGGTTCACCGGGCGATCGTCGATCCCGCGTGCGATGGCATAATACCAGCTGGCGGAACTGCCGAAATGCCGTTCCAGAAAGTCGAGCGGCTTGGCGCGCAGATCGCCGCCGGTTTCGATGCCGAGCCGCTTCATCTTCGCCGCTGTCACCGGGCCGACACCGTGGAAGCGGGAAACCGGCAGCGTTTCGACCCAGGCGGCACCCATGTCGGGTGTCACCGCGAACTGCCCGTTGGGCTTTCGGTGGTCGGACGCGAGCTTCGCCAGGAACTTGTTGTACGAAACGCCCGCCGATGCGGTGAGGCCGGTTTCCTCCAGAATGCGGGCGCGGATCGCCTTTGCGGTGGCCCATGCCGTCGGCAAACCGGCACGGTTCTGGGTCACGTCCAGATATGCCTCGTCCAGCGACAATGGCTGAATGAGCGGCGTGAATTCGGCGAAGATCGCGTGGATCTGGCGCGAAACGGCCTTGTACACATCGAAGCGGGGCGGAACGAAGACGAGGTCGGGGCAGCGACGAAGCGCGGTTACGGACGGCAGCGCGCTGCGCACCCCAAAGACGCGTGCCTCATAGCTGGCGGCCGCCACGACCCCGCGCGCCGCAGCATGGCCAACGGCGACCGGTCGACCGCGCAGCGACGGATCGTCGCGCTGTTCCACCGACGCGAAAAAGGCGTCCATGTCGACATGGATGATCTTTCGAGTCGGACCGGCCATCATGGCGCAGGCCATAGCAGCGAAGGAACGGACAGGGAACGATGATCATGCCCGGGACGAGGCACAACGCCCTGTTCGGCTGGCCGATCAGTCGCTGCGCAACCCCGCCGCCGGCGACGCGCGGAGCGCCGGGAGGCTGCTGAGCACACCGATGCCGAGCGTGGCGACGATCGCGCCGGCCAGCGTCAGGCCGACGACCAGGGGGTCCGGCGCCCAGGTCAGATCGAGCACCTGCGTCACGACATACCAGCCGCCCGCCATGCCGATAAGCAGCGCGACGGCGGCGAGCAGGAGCGCAAGGAGGCCATATTCCAGCGCCTGTCCGGTCAGCAGTTGGGCCCGGCTGCCGCCCAGCAATTTCAGGATGATGGTGTCGTAGCGTCGTGCTTGCCCAGAGGCGGTAACCGCGCCGATCAGCACCACGATGCCGGCCACCACGGTAACAGCCGCCGCGGCGCGGATCGCAATTGCAACCTGGCCGAGCAGTTCGCTGATCTGACCAATGACGTCGCCCGTGCGCAGCATGGTGACGGAGGGGAGCGCGCGCGCCACTTCGCCGGCGATCATGCCATCGCGCCCGGCCGGCGCATAGACGCTGGCGAGAATTCCGTGCGGCGCCTCCTCGATATAGCCGGGCGAAAAGATCAGCGCGAAATTGAGGCCGAGCCCCTGCCAGTCGACCTTTCGCAGCGCGGCGATTCGGGCGGGAACGTCGACACCCAGGACCGCGACGGTGATCGTCTCGCCGACCTTCAGGCCGAGCTGTTCGGCGGCGCGATCCTCGAGCGAGATCAACGGCGGCCCACGATAGTTGCGCGGCCACCATTCCCCCGCGACCACCGTGTTGCGCGGCGGGACGGTGGCCGACCAAGTGATGGTGCGATCGCCGCGCAGGATCCACGCATCCTCCGGCAGGTTCTTCATGTCCGCCACGCGCCGGCCCTTCAGCGCGACGATTGAGCCACGAAGCGAGGGGACCGCCTCGATCGTGGCAGTGGGGGCGGCGCGGCGGACGGCGGCGCGGAACGCGGGTTCATCCTCCGGCTGGACATCGATGGCGAAGAAGCGCGGCGCCTTGGCCGGGGCGGCACTGGCGAGTTCGTTCGAAAGGCTGGTGTCGATGACGGCGAGCGCCACGAACAAGGAGAAGCCAAGCCCCAGCGCGACGACCAGCCGGTCGGTCTGCGCCCCGGGGCGGTGCAGGTTGGCTAGCGCCAGCCGGAACAGCGGAGGGCGTGGGCGCGGGAGGCGGGACAGGCCCCGGCGAAGGACTATGCCGAGGATCCAGAGCGTCGCGAGCACCGCGCCCGTGGCAGCGGTGAACCCCAGCGCCACGCCGCGATTGCTGGCGGTGAGCACAGTCAGCGCGACAAGCAGCGCGAGGACTGCCGCCATGCCGAGCAGGACCCGGACGGGAGGACGAGCCGAGTTGTCGATCGCGTCACGCAGAAGGCTGGCGGCCGGCACCGAGCGCGCGCGGGCGAGTGCGGGCAGCGAAAAGAGCAGGGCGACGAGCAGGCTGAGCCCCGCCGCCACCAACAAGGGTACAGGATAGATCCCAAGTCGCGGCGGGACCGGCAGCGCGTCCCCCGCAAGCTGCGCGACAAGCCACGGGATGGCGGTGCCGAGCGCCAGGCCAGCGAGCACCGCAACCGTTGCCACCAGACCCAGCTGGATCAGGAAGATTGCCGCAATCGTGCGCGAATGAGCGCCCAGCACCTTCAGGGTGGCAATCACGCGGCTCTTGCGCGTCAGATAGGCGCTGACCCCGCTGCCGATGCCGATCCCGGCGATCACCAGCGCAGCCAGCCCGACGAGCAGCAGGAACTGGCCAAGCTGATCGATACTTCGCTTCACATTGCCGGAGGCGTCCTCCGGCGTCCGCGCGCTCCATCCGGCGCTTGGATAGCGGCGGGCGACGGTGTCGCCGACAGTGGCGGGATCAAGGCCCGGGCGCAGCAGGATGCGGGTACGCGCCTGATAGAGGCTGCCCGGCTGCAGCACGCGCGTGGCATCCAGCCCAGCCATGTCGACCAGCGCGGTGGGGCCGAAGCTGAACCCCAGCGCGTCCGGCTCGGCTTCGATCAGCCCGATGATCCGCAAGCGGGCGGCGCCGATGCGCACAGTGTCGCCCACCTTCACCTTCAGTCGCTGCGCCAGCGCGGGGGCGATGGCCACCTGATTGCCGTGCGGGCGCGGCCGCAGCGCGCCCGGCTCCAGCGCGAGGCGGCCGACCAGCGGCCATGCGTCGTCGACGGCTCGCAAGTTGATGAGCGCCGGCGCGCCGCCGTTCAGCGGCTGAGCCATGGTGTTGACGGCGATGACCTCAGACGTGCGGCCGAAGGCGGCGAAGGCTGCATTCTCCTCGACCGTGGCGCGTCGCTGCGACACGCGGAGCTCGACGTCGCCGCCGAGCAACTGCCGGCTCTGCGCGTCCAGCGCGCTGGTGATCGACGCGGAGAGCGAGCCGATACCGGCAAGCGCGGCGGTGCCGAGAAACAGGCAGACGAGCAGCAGCCACAGCCCGCGGCCGCCGGCCCGCAGATCGCGAAGGGCGAGCCGCCACGCGTTGATCATTCGGCGGCGCTATCGCTGACGACGCGCCCGTCGGCGAGCGAGATTACCCGGCAGCACCGCGCCGCGAGCGCGGGATCGTGGGTGATGACGAAGAGGGTAGTGTCAGCCGCGGCGTGGCGCGCGAACAGCAGATCCATGATCGCCGCCCCGGTTGCGCCATCGAGGTTGCCGGTCGGCTCGTCGGCGAAGAGCAGCGCCGGACGCGGCGCCAGCGCGCGGGCAATCGCCACGCGCTGCTGTTCACCGCCCGACAGTTGCGCCGGATAGTGGGTCAGCCGGTGGCCGAGGCCTACCGCGGTCAGTTCCGCCTCCGCCTGCGCGAAGGGATCGGGCATGCCGGCCAGCTCCATCGGCACCGCGACATTTTCAAGCGCGGTCATCGTCGGCAGCAGGTGAAACGCCTGAAGGATGATGCCGATGCGGCCGCGCCGCGCCATCGCGAGTTGATCCTCGTTCAAGCGATCGAAGGCGAGCCCGGCAACGGTCACACTGCCGCCCGTCGGGCGCTCCATGCCCGAGAGGAGTGCCATGAGCGATGACTTGCCCGAACCCGACGGGCCAAGCAGCGCAACGCTTTCGCCGCGCCGCACGGTCAGGTCGATCCCGCGCAGGATGTCAGTGCGCGCCGGCGGTCGTCCCAGCGACAGCGTCAGATTGCGGGCGTGGATGACGACGGTATCGTCGGGGCTGCCATCCGGGCTAGGGCCGGGCGACGAGGGAGAAGCGGATGCTATCACAATGGCGCGGATACAGGGCGATGATGGTTGCTGTCCATTTGCTCCTTGCCGGTGTGCTGTTCGCCGCTGCGCCCGTGAAGGCAGAGCGGCTGATCTGGGCATTCGGTGACAGCCTGACCGCCGGCTATGGCCTGCCGCCCGCGCAGGGATTTCCCACCCGGCTGGAGGGGGCGCTTCGCCGCACGATGCCCGACGTCACGGTGCGCAATGGCGGCGTGGCGGGCGACACGTCGGCGCAAGGGCGCGCGCGGCTCGCCTGGGGACTGCGCGGGCTGAAGCGAAAGCCGGACCTGGTGATCGTCGAGCTGGGCGCGAACGACATGCTGCGCGGCCTGTCGCCGGCCGCTACCGAGAGGAACCTCGACCTGATCCTGACCGAGTTGAAGCGGCGCCAGATCCGCGTGCTGCTGGTCGGCATGCGCGCGGCGCCGAACCTGGGCAGCGACTATCGCCGCGCGTTCGAGGCGATGTACCCGCGGCTGGCGCGCAAGCATGGCGTGCCGCTCTACCCATTCTTCCTCGACGGTGTGGCGGGCAACCAGGCGCTGTTCCAGGCCGATGGGCGGCATCCCAACGCGCGCGGCGTCGACATCATCGTGCGCCGCATCGTGCCGGCGGTGCGCCTGGCCCTTCCGGACCGGCGCACCCCCGCCGCGCGCGGCTGACACCATCGGGGTCAGGCGACTGCCGGCAGCTTCTCGAGATATTTGTCGAGCGTGATGGGGTAATCCCGCACGCGGACGCCAGTGGCATTGTAGATCGCGTTGGCCACCGCTGCGCCGACGCCGCAAATGCCGAGTTCGCCGACACCCTTGGCCTTCATCGGGTTCGCCTTGTCATCCGCCTCGTCGAGGAAAACGACTTCCTGATGCGGGATATCGGCATGGACCGGCACCTCGTAGCTGGCAAGATCGTGGTTCACGAAGAAGCCGAAACGCTTGTCGACCGCCAGTTCCTCCATCAACGCCGAGCCGACGCCCATCGTCATTGCGCCGATAACCTGGCTGCGTGCTGACTTGGGATTGAGGATGCGGCCGGCGGCGCAGACGGCAAGCATGCGGCGCACGCGGGTGACGCCAGTATAAGCGTTGACCCCGACCTCCACGAAATGCGCGCCGAAGGTCGACATTTGCCATTCGTCGTCCAGATTGCCGAACTCGATCTTTTCCTCGGCCACCAACTCGCCCTGCGCGGCGGCATCGCGCAGCGTGGCCGCGCGATTGCCGCTGGTGACGCGGCCGCCATCGAACACCGCATCGGCCGAATTGAAGCCGAGCCGCTGGGCGATCTGCTCCCGCAACTTGGTACAGGCGGCATAGACGCCAGCGGTCGAATTGGCCGCGCCCCATTGACCGCCTGAGCCGGCGGAGACGGGGAAGGATGAATCGCCCAGCTTCACCACCACCGCCTCGGCCGGCACGCCGAGCATCTCGCCGGCGGTCTGGGCGATGATCGTGTAGGTGCCCGTGCCGATGTCGGTCATGTCGGTTTCGACCGTCACGATTCCTTCGGGCGACAGGCGCACGCGCGCGCCGGAGGTTGTGTTGATGTGGTTGCGGAAGGCGGAGGCGACGCCCATCCCGACGAGCCACTGACCGTCGCGGACCTGTGCGGGCTTTGCCTGTCGGCGATCCCAGCCGAAACGCTGCGCGCCGTCGTTGAGGCAGCGGACGAGCTGGCGCTGCGAGAAGCGGCGCTGCGGCTTTTCGGGATCGACCTGGGTATCGTTCTTGATCCGAAAGGCGACGGGATCCATCCCGAGCTTCTCGGCCATTTCGTCCATCGCGATCTCAAGCGCCATCATGCCGGGCGCCTCGCCGGGGGCGCGCATCGCATTGCCCTCCGGCAAATCGAGTACGGCAAGCCGCATCGCGGTCATCCGGTTGGGGCCGGCGTACAGCAGCTTCGTCTGCTGCACGGCGGTTTCCGGGCCGCCATCGGGCAGATCGCCCGAGCCGCTTTCGTGCGCGATCGCGGTGATGGTGCCGTCCTTCATCGCGCCAAGGCGGATCCGCTGATGCGTAGCGGGGCGATGCGTGGTGTTGTTGGCGATAAGCGGGCGTTGCAGCGCGACCTTCACCGGGCGTTTCGCCGCGCGTGCGCCGAGCGCCGCCATCAGCGCATCCGCGCGCACGAACAGCTTTCCGCCGAAACCGCCGCCGATATAGGGCGAGATCAGGCGGACCTTGTCCTCCGGCATGTTCAGCGTCAGCGCGACGTCACGCTTGCTCCAGGCGATCATCTGGTTCGAGGTCCAGAGCGTCAGTTCGTCGCCATTCCATACCGCGATCGAAGCGTGCGGTTCCATCATCGCGTGGCTGTGATCGGGGGTGTGATATTCCGCGTCCAGCTTCACCGGGGCGGCGGCAAACGCCTCTTCGAACTTGCCGACGCGTTCGACCGGCGAGGAGCCGCTGTTCGGACCGCCAGAGCCGCCGACGAGCGGCGCGACCTTCAACTGCTCGGTCAGGTCGTAGCGGCCATTTGCGCGCGCATAATCGACCCGCACCAGCCCGGCGGCGGCGCGTGCCTGTTCGAACGTTTCCGCGACCACCAGTGCGACGGCCTGATGGTAATGGTCGACGTCCGGGCCGGCGAGCAGCTTTGCCGTGTTGTTCTTGCCCTTGCCAATCTTGCCTGCGTCAGCCGCGGTGACAATGGCGATCACGCCCGGCGCCGCCTTTGCCGCTGCCGTGTCGATCCGGGTGATACGTCCCTTCGCGACACCGGCGCCGACGATATAGCCATAGGCCGGGTTCTTGATCTCGGCGTGATGCTCATAGGCATAAGGCGCCAGACCACTGGTCTTGAGGGGGCCGTCGATGCGGTCGTGCGCGCGTCCGACGACCTTCATGCGATCGATCGGGTTCTGGCCCTCGGCTTTTTCGAACTTCATGGGATCAGGCCTTCGCTTGAGCGATCACGGAAGCCAGCGCGCGGGTCGCGAGCGGCAGCTTGAACGCATTGTCCTTGGTCGGCGTCGCGCCCTGGAATGCGCGCGCCGTGACGGCGGCGGCCCCCTGCGGCAGCAACGCCTCGGCTTCCTCGACACGCCATGGTTTGGGCGCGACGCCGCCAAACGCCACCCGTCCGGTTCCGTCCGGCTGGATCACCGCCGCGACCGAGACGAGCGCAAAGGCATAGGAAGCGCGATCGCGCACCTTTTCGTAGAAGTGCTTGCCGCCAAGCGGAGCGGGCAGGGTGACGGCGGTGATCAGCTCCCCGCGATTGAGCACGGTGTCCTGCTCCGGGCGGTCGCCCCACAAACGGTGGAAGTCGGCAATCGGGATCGACCGACGCTGGCCCTGAGGGTCGACCGTTTCCACCACGGCGTCGAGCAGCCGAAGCGCGACCGGCATGTCACCGGGGAAGGTGGCGATGCACTTGTCGGACACGCCGATGACGCCAAGCTGGCGTGAATAGCCGCCGATCGCCGCGCAGCCCGATCCGGGCTTACGCTTGTTGCACGGCATGTTGACGTCGTAGAAATAGGGGCAGCGTGTACGCTGGAGCAAATTTCCGGCGGTCGACGCCTTGTTGCGCAGCTGCCCGCTGGCACCCGCCACAAGGGCGCGGGTCAGCACCGCATAATCGCGGCGCACGCGTTCATCAGCGGCGAGATCAGTATTGCTGACCAATGCGCCAATCCGCAGGCCGCCGTCAGGCGTCGCCTCGATCTTGTCGAGATCCAGATCCTGCACGTCGACCAGATGGGTCGGCGTTTCCACCTCGATCTTCATCAGATCGAGCAGATTGGTGCCCCCGGCGATGAACTTTGCGCCCGGCTTCGCGGCAACGATCCGCGCCGCGGCGACCGGATCGGTCGCCCGTTCGTAGGTGAACGCCCTCATGCCTTCACCCCCGCAACGTCCGCCATGGCATCGGCGATGTTCGAATAAGCGCCGCAGCGGCAGATGTTACCGCTCATCCGCTCGCGCATTTCCACGGTGGTGAAGCCGGGTCGCTCAGCCACGTCGGCCTGAACATGGCTGGGGATGCCTGCCTTGATTTCATCCAGCACAGCGACCGCCGAGCAGATCTGGCCGGGGGTGCAATAGCCGCACTGATAACCGTCATGTTTCACGAAGGCCGCCTGCATCGGATGCAATTTGTCCGGCGTGCCCAGCCCTTCGATGGTCGTGACAGTGTCGCCTTCGTGCATCACGGCGAGGCTGAGGCAGGAATTGATCCGCCGCCCGTCGACGATCACGGTGCAGGCGCCGCACTGACCATGGTCGCAGCCCTTCTTGGTGCCGGTAAGCTGCAGATGTTCGCGCAAGGCGTCGAGCAATGTCGTGCGGGGATCGAGCGTTAGCGAACGCTGTTCGCCATTCACGGTAAAGCGGACCGGCATCATGGGCGCCTCCGACGACTTGGATTGGGGAAGGGGTGCGCCGTGCGCCGGCGCCGCTGCAATCGCGACGCTGGCGGCGCTGCCTGCAAGTACGCCGCGGCGGGACACGCCCATTTCTATCTTGTCCGACATGGACGGTAGTTCCTCCTGTTCGATCAGCGTCGCGCGAGCGCGCTCGACATGCGCATGTGCAGCATAACGCCACTCTTGCCGATTGGAGCCGAGGAATTGCTGTGAGATCGCAAATGCGGGTGATCATTCCACCCGATGAGGACGGGCTAGGAGCAATGAAGAAAAGCAGCGTTTCGGATTTGCGATAACATCGCGCGCCCGCGCAGGTCGCAGAGGATCAATCGCGTAGTTCGGCGAACCAGCCCAAACGACGCATCAGCAGTTTTTCCAGTTCCAGAAGCACCATCAACGCAGCGCCAATGGCGACGATCAGCACGCCATCGACAAATGTGAGAGGGCGGCTGTCGAACACGCGGTTCATGAACGGTGTGAAGGTGAACAACAGTTGCATTACGACGAGCGCGGCAATCGACAGCAAGACGAGCGGCGTTCCAAGCACGCCCTGCCAGCTGAGCGACGTGAGATGCAAGTAACGCACGTTGAACAGGTAGAAGATCTCGGCAACGATGAACATGTTGACGACCATCGTACGGGCGACCTCGAGCCCGCGACCTTGATTAAGCGTGAAGAAGAAGACGCCGAGCGTCGCGATGGTGAGGAGGATCGAAACGATCACCACGCGCCACAGCAGGAAGGGTGACAGGAGCGGCGCGTCGCGCCGTCGCGGCGGGCGGCGCATCACGTCGGGCTCCGGCGGCTCGAAGGCGAGCACGAGACCCAGCGTCACGCACAGGACCAGGTTGATCCACAGGATCTGGGTTGCCGTCATCGGCAAGGCGAAGCCGAGCACGATCGCGAGAACGACCGTCAGCGTCTCACCGCCATTCGTCGGGATTTCCCAGGTGATGACTTTCCGGATGTTGTCATAGACGGTTCGCCCTTCGCTCACCGCACTGACGATCGAGGCGAAATTGTCGTCGAGGAGCACCATTTCCGCCGCCTCCTTTGCCGCGGCGGTGCCCTTGATACCCATGGCCACGCCGACATCGGCCTGCTTCAGCGGCGGCGCATCGTTCACGCCGTCTCCGGTCATCGCGACGGTCAAGCCGTGCGATTGAAGGGCGCGCACGATACGCAGCTTGTGCTCCGGGCTGGTGCGCGCGAACACGGCGGTATCCCGCACCCGCGCGGCGAGCGCGGCGTCGTCCATCGCCTCCACCTCCACCCCGGTGAGCGCGCGGGGATCGGGGGCGAGATCGAGCTGGCGCGCGATCGCAAGCGCGGTGGCGGCGTGATCGCCGGTGATCATCTTCACATCGATGCCGGCCGAATGTGCCTCGGCGATTGCCGGCGCCGCCTCATCACGGGGCGGATCGATGAAGCCGATGATGCCGAGGAACGTGACGCCGTCCGTCAGGTCATCAAAGGTCAACGTCTCGCGATCATCGGCAAAGGATTTGAGCCCGAACGCGAGGACGCGTTCGCCGGAGGAGGCGGCGGCAGCCACGCGTTGGGTCCAGCCGACGGTATCGAAGCCCGGCTCGGCCATGGCGAACAGCGTCTCGGGTGCGCCCTTGATGAAGGCGACGCAGCCGCCATCAGGTGACTGGTGGAGCGTCGCCATGAAGCGATGCGCGGCATCGAACGGAATGGCATCGCGGCGCGGCCAGCTGTGCCGCACGGCCCCGACATGTTCGCCCGCCTTTCGCGCCAGCACGAGAAGGGCACCCTCCATCGGATCGCCCTCGACGTGCCACTCGCCGCCCGTCTGGTTCAGCACCGCGTCGTTGCAGAGCTGCGCGCACCACAGAAGCTGCGCGCCGACAGCGCCGATGAATGGCACGCCGCGCACCTCGCCCGCAGCAGGATCGTAACCGGCCCCGGTGACGGACCAATTTCCGGTCGGCGCGGTCACCGATCGGGCGGTCATCTCGTTGCGGGTCAACGTGCCGGTCTTGTCGGTGCAGATCACGGAAGTGGCCCCCAGCGTCTCGACTGCGGGCAATTTGCGGATCACCGCCTGCCGCTGCGCCATTCGCCGCACGCCGATTGCCAGCGTGATGGTGATGACCGCGGGCAGCCCCTCGGGAACGATGCCGACGGCGATCGCCACCACCGCGATCAGAGCCTCTATCCAGTCATAGTCGCGCACCAGGACGGCGAAGGCGAAGAGCAGCGTGCCGCCGATCAGGACAAACCAGGTGAACCGGCGGGCAAAGCGATCGATTTGTTCCAACAGCGGTGTCGCCATCGGAGTGACGCCGTGAATCATCGTGCTGATCCGGCCGATCTGCGTCGACACGCCGGTGGCGACGACGACCCCCTCCGCCTGGCCGGCGGCCACGAGCGTGCCGGAAAAGGCCATGTTGCGCCGGTCGGCGAGTGGCGCATCGGCGGAGACGGCGCCGCTTTCCTTCTCTGCCGCGACCGACTCGCCGGTAAGCAGCGCCTCATCCACCAGCAGACGGTGTGTCTCGATCAAGCGAAGGTCTGCGGGAACACGGTCGCCCGCCTCCAGCAACACGATGTCGCCGGGCACCAGATCCGCCACGTCGACGGTCTGGCGGTGGCCGTCGCGCAGCACGGCCGCATGCGGCGCGATCAGATCGTTGAGCGATTCCAGCGCGCGTTCTGCGCGGCCTTCCTGGATGAAGCCGATGACCGCGTTGGCGATGACCACGGCGATGATGACCCCGGCGTCGACCGCGTGGTTGAGCAGCGCCGCGGCCAGCGCGCCGCCGAGCAGCACGTAGATCAGCGTGTTGTTGAACTGCGAGAGGAACCGCCGCAGCGCACTGCGGCGGGGTGGAGAGGGCAGCAGGTTCTTTCCGTAGCTGCGCTGGCGTTCCGCCACCGCGTCATCCGACAAGCCCATCGCGCCGGTTTCGAGCGCGGCGCAAGCGGTTGCCGCTTCGACGGCGTGCCAGGCGCGGTCCCCACCGGCGGCGGTCAAGATGCCGCCGCGGTGGCGATGGGGCGAGCGCTTGGTTGGGGGAGCGACGATCGGGCGCCGCGCGCGGCCGAGGGACGCGAGCGATCCGCTCTGAACAAGCCGGCTGCTGCGATCGCTGTCACCATCATCCGCTTCTCCCCGGATGCCGTCGCACCTTCAACGCATGGCACCTTCAGGCGCTCCCCGGGTGGCGCATCGATCCAAACCGCATCCCACAAGGGTCGAACCTGACGCTTCGGGGCAACTGGTGCTATCCGTGCCATCCGCACGTTGACGACGACCAGCTGACGGGAGACGACAGGTGAAGATCGCGGTTTTCAGCGCCAAGGCCTATGATCGTACGTTCCTTTCCGCGGCCAATGCGGCGCAGGGTGGCCGGCATACGCTGACCTTCCTGGAGCCCAGGCTGGATGCACAATCGGCGAGCCTTGCGGCTGGCGCGGGGTGCGTCTGCGCGTTCGTTGACGATCAGCTGGACGCCGATACCTTGTCGGTCCTCCATGCCGGTGGAACCCGCCTGGTGGCGCTGCGCAGCGCCGGGTTCAACAATGTCGATCTGGCACGCGCGCGTGCGCTGGGCCTCATGGTGGCGCGGGTGCCCGCCTATTCGCCGGAAGCCGTGGCGGAACATACGGTGGCATTGATGCTGTCGCTCAACCGGAAAATCTATCGCGCGCGGGATCGGGTGCGCGAGGGCAATTTCGCGCTTGAGGGCCTGATCGGGTTCAACATGCATGGCCGCACGGCCGGGATCATCGGGACCGGGCTGATCGGGATGGCCACCGCGCGCATCCTCAGCGGTTTTGGCTGCCGTCTGTTGGGCAGCGACCCCATGCGCAATCCCGCGTTTGAAGCGCTGGGCGGCAGCTATGTCGAGGTGCCTGATCTGTTGCGCCAGTCCGATATCGTGACGCTGCACTGCCCGCTGACCTCCGCGAACCACCATCTGATCGATCGCGCGGCCATCGACGGGATGAAGCGCGGCGTGATGCTAATCAACACCAGCCGCGGCGCGCTGATCGATACGCGCGCGGCGATCGACGGGTTGAAGTCGGGCGCGATCGGGACGCTTGGCCTCGATGTCTATGAGGAGGAAGGGGGCATGTTCTTCAACGACCTGTCCAACAGCATGATCCAGGACGATGTGTTTGCGCGGCTGCTCACCTTTCCCAACGTGCTCGTCACCGGCCACCAGGCATTCTTCACCGTCGATGCGATGACGACCATCGCGGAAACGACGATCGGGAATGTCAGTGCGTTCGAAGACACTGGTAGCCCCGAATATGAGGTGTGCGCCGACTGATAAGCCCGCGCGGACAAGCGATCGTCGCTAGCCGATCCGCGTTCGAAGCGGGGCACGAACTAGGTGGCGCGGGGAGGCGCTGGTGGGTCCGCCGGGGCTCGAACCCGGGACCTCTCGATTAAAAGTCGCTTGCTCTACCAACTGAGCTACGGACCCTCACCAGCGCCGCTGCGCCTAGGCAGAGCGCGGCGGCGGGTCAACCGGGCATTGAGGTGTCGCACAGTCAATCCACTGATCGGATCCCGCCAGCCGGGCACGACCCTGGCGAGCGGACCCAGCACGAAATCACGGGTGCGAAAAGCGGTGTGGGGGACGATCAGGCCTGGCTCTTCCCAGGTTCCGCCTGACCACAACAGGATGTCGAGATCGATCACGCGGGCGCCCCAGCGCTGGCCGCGCCGGCGGCCGAAGGTGTGCTCGATCGTCTTCAGCCGGTGCAGCAGGTCGCCCGGCGCGAGCTCGCTCTCCAGCACGGCCGCGGTATTGGCGTATCGCCTGATGGAAGGGCCGAGCGGTGCGGTGGGGAAGATCGGCGCGACATCGATCACGCGACCGGGCAGCGCGGCCAGCGCGGCTGCAACTTCCGCCGCGGGCGACCCATGAACGCCGCGCCGGTTCGACCCAATTCCCACGACATAGGTTGAGCGCATCATGCCACTGCGCCTATCGCACCGCGATGGATCACGCACTCTCCGCCTTGCCCGCCACTGAACCGCCCCATGATTGCCCCTTGTGTCCGCGTCTTGCCGCCTTCCGCCACGCGCTGCAGGCCGAATATCCGACGTGGTGGAATGCTCCGGTCCCGGCGTTTGGCGATCCCGATGCCTGGTTGGTGATCGTCGGGCTGGCGCCGGGGAAGCATGGCGCGAATCGCACCGGCCGGCCGTTCACTGGCGATTATGCGGGCGAGTTGCTGTATGCCACGCTGGATAAATACGGCCTGAGCGAAGGACGGTTTGATGCACGGCCGGACGACGGGCTGCAGCTTCGCGGGGCGATGCTCATCAACGCGGTGCGCTGCCTCCCGCCCGAGAACAAGCCGACGCCTGAGGAAATTCGCACCTGCCGACCCTTCCTGGAAGCACCCATCGCTGCATTGCCCAAGGCCAAGGTATTCGTCGCGCTGGGCCAGATTGCCCATCAGTCGACGGTAAAGGCACTCGGCGGTCGCTTGCCCAAGGCGAAGTTCGGCCATCTGGCGGAGCATCGCATGCCGGACGGGCGCTTGCTGATCGATAGCTACCATTGTTCGCGCTACAATCAGAACACCGGGCGGCTGACCGCGCCGATGTTCGAGGCGGTGTTCGAACGAGCGCTGGCCTGCCGCGACGGCTGAGGTGAGCCGCCGCGCGGCGCAGGCATCAGGCGGTTTGGCCTTCCAGTGTAGCGACAAGGAAGGTCAGCGCTGCCTGGGCGAACGCCTCCATGTTGGCGATCCGGTCCGCGGACGCGGTGTCAACGGTCGTCGCGATCGCCACATCGGGCCCCACAACAGCAATGCAGCTGCGCCCGGCAGGCGCACCGCGCGGATGCTGATCGGGGCCAGCGGAGCCTGTTTCCGCGATCCCCCAATCGGCACCGAATCGATCGCGGATGCCGCGAGCCTGTAATAGCGCATAGGCTTCCGTCACGGATTCCATTCCGGCCAGTTCGGCGCGCGGCAGCCCGAGCAGGACATCGCGTCCCTTCATCGAATAGACCACGCCGCCGCCCCGACAGAAGCGTGTCGCGCCCGGCACCGTCAGCAACCCTGCAAGGATCAACCCGCCGGTCGCGCCATCGGCAACTGCAATGGTCTGACGATCCTGGCTCAGCAGCGCAGCTGCTTGTTGCGCAAGCGGGTGAAGGGAGTGGAGCATCAAAGAGCCTTTGCTGTTGGGGGCGGCGCGGGCTGATCATCGGCGAGAGAAGGCGGCAGTGCAAATCGTCATTGGGACGCTAATCGGCACGGTGCCCGATGTGCTTGCCCGCTTCGAAGCGTAGGCTTTCTACCGAAAGCCCAAGGCCACTATTCTGCAAACAGCAAGGGTGATTTCGACAGCTTGCGAGGGTCGCCGGGGGCGAACAACCAGTTCAGGTAAGTTGCAATGCGCACGCCCGCCTGTTTGAGGCGCTCATCGAGAGCGGAACGGTGTTGGTATGCGTACGACCAGGAGAGTTTTGGATCCTGCGGGTAGATTTGCTCTCTTAGCTTTACGCTTTCGGTCATCCAGGTGCCGGGGCGCGGATCACTCCACGCAACAACATTCTCCGGCGTGATCGAACGCGAGAGGAAGCTCGCATATTCCGAGAATGACAACTGCTTCTGCTCGATCAGCCCGGAATCCCAGAGAGAATGCAGATTGGTCGGCCGGTTGAAGAACGCCACGGAGGTGTCATTCCCTCCGCGGTCGTTTCCGCGGCCGACATGAAGCGGCTGATGCAAATCGCCAATGATGTGAACGACGAAGCGCAGGGCAATACGCTTGTCCTCAAGACCGGCGGTGGGATCCTGCAGCGTTGCCGTGAATCTGGTGAGCGCGGTGATGGCGTCTCCGTCGGCAGGCGCCATGCTGGGCTTGTAGATGTCGCCGGCAGCAACGGTGACATAGTGCCACGGGCTGGCAGTCTTCTGCCAGAACGGTGCGGGGTCCGACTTCATGTCGTCCGGCCACGTCGCGGCTTCCGCAAGGGTTTCGGATCCTATCAGCAGTTGCACATTGGCCTTCGCCAGCCCGCTTAAATTCTGTTCGGCGATGGCGCCGGTAATGCGGTGGCCGTTGGCCCCCCAAGCAAGGGCGGGGGAAGCGGCCAGGAGCGAGCCGGCGGTGATCAGAGTACGCGTAAACATCGCCGCGCGCATAGAGCCGCGAAGCTGAACCGTGGCTATCTGAGCGGGGCGGGGAACTTGGCTTTACCGCCCTGCGCAACGCGGAGGGAGCTCGCCGACGGTCCAACGGTTATCTACCGCACTTTTACCGCACCGGCCTGGCGCGTACTCGGAGAAGATCGTTGAATATCGATGGAGCGGGTGAAGGGAACACGCCAAGAACGTAATTGGCTCAAGGCCGAAGCGTAGGGCTGATCTTGAACCTATATAAGGTCGCATATGGCTAAGACCTTCCCGAACCGCGGCGAGCGACAGTTCCGCACCGACCGCAACGATCCTTTTGGCGCAAGAGCTGATGCGGTGGCAGCTCGTCGAGTGCTGCGCGACTGCCACCACGCGGCCAGGGAATTTCGGTCCGCCACGACGCCTTTGGAGCGCCGGTTACGCTGGTTCACTGTGCTGGTTTTGCTGCGCTCGGTCGGGCATGTTCTCGCCAAGGTAGACGGGGAAAGAAGCGATCACCTCCGCGACGCAGTGAAGAGTCAGTGGAGGAGGGTTCAAGCCGGATCGAGGGCAGACGATGTGTTTCACGACTTCATTGAGCGCGAGCGCAACCTACTACTGAAGGAGTACAAGTCCGACGAATACGTTCTCGAGCCGCGAGGCACGGACGATGAAGCGGACGATCTACTCGTTGGCGCCGAGGTCCTCACTCGCAATGAAGCACTCTCGCGCGCAATCGCTTGGTGGGAACGGCTGCTCGGGGACGTAGAGGCGGACGCCCAAGCGAGCCTCAGGGCAACGAGGCGATCTGGCTGAGTACCCCTGCGCACTGCAGTGCGATTGCTCCCAATCCTGCACCTAAACCTCAATCACCGAGAGACGCTGCACCATTCGGCTTGTTACCGCGGCCTGAATATGATCGTTTGCGATACCGGTGCGATACCGGTGCGATACCGGACTGGCCGGCTGTGGGGGGAGACGATGGACGCGAGTACTGAGGAAGCTTTGGAGGCGATCCTACGGGGATCAAAGCGGCAGAGGCGATAGGTGAAAACGTTATCGACCAGATTGCTACCTCGCTCGCTATCGCGGCCGTAGTTGCAAAGGACCTGTAAGATCCAAAAAGCAGCCGGGATCTCGCCCGCGTTCTGCGCCGGGCTCAAAGGCAAGACAGTTGACGTCAGCGCTCACTCCGACGCCGGCCTTGCTTCCAACCGCATCCCGGTTCAGGCAGCGATGAAAGTTTGCCGAAACGCGTGTCATCGCCATATGGCGGCGCATGTGGCGCGTTGACAGCACGACGCGCTTGCGATCGAACAAAGGAATGCGAGAATGCGAGCCGATGACCCTGTCGTTTGAACCGCTCGCCGGGCACAACGCGATCGAAAGCTGCGCTTTGGTGATCCGGTTTGTGACGCCAATTGATGCTCCAACTTTCGAAGCCCTGACGGTGCAGGCAGCAGCGCTTGCAACGGAAAACGGGCTGCCGGGAAGGCAGCAGCAGGTTATGCCGCAATTCGTGTTTGGTTCGGGCATACCTACGAACCTCCCCGTGGGCGTCTCGTTTCAAAGGTTCGCAACGGACGGTCAGATCGAAGCCGAGCTGAAGTGTGAAATGCAGGCGCTCACCCTCACAGTTCGCAAGTATGACAGCTGGTCTGGGTTCTTCGATTTTGCCAGTAAGGTCGCGCTTGCCCTCGTTCCAGTTTATCTTGGAACAGTGCCAGCGATTGCGTCTGTTCTTCTGCAGTACGAAGACGTTTTCTTGGCAGTGGAGGGTAATCCTCCTGCAGGGGAGGTGTTCCGTGAAGGAACTAGGTGGGTTACGATGTACGATCGTGCGTCTGACCAGCCTTGGCACTCGCATTTCGGTGTTTTCATCCCACAGTCCCCGATGCGGCGGCGCCTCGTTAACGTCAACGTAACTGTAGCTGACCAAGCTCGAGCCCCTCATAACATAGTGAGACGCGTGGCGGATCTAACGGTGCTTACAGGTGATATGTTTGACGTAGAGGGTCAGCCGCCCCTTTTAGTCGAGCGGGGGCGTGAGGCCGAGATTGTTGGAGATCTAATAAAGAACCTTCACGAGTTCCAAAAGACCATTTTAGCCCAAGTGCTTAGCGATGATTACCTCGCTGCGATTGGGTGCTGATAGATGACGCAATCAAATCAGATTATCGATAAAAACGGTGAGACGTCGCTGGCAGCCTCGAACATCACGGGACTCAAGCAGTTTACAGACGCGTGGGCGAAGACGTGCACCGCGGCCGCGCGTTCGGCCTCCTTCAGTCTTAATGGAGGAACAATCGTAGACACGTCCGCATATCATGCCGTTTCTGAAATGCCAGCTGATCGCCAACTTCGTCGATTGTATCGAATGAAGAATGTCGAGCCCGGCTGGGCCGGCCCCGGCTCTTGCCCGCCTGTGAAGGAAGCCGTCGATGCGACTGTTGAGCTGATTAAGCGCTTGCGCAATCTCCCGTTCCCCATTCCAATGGCCAGTGTTGGCGCTGACGGCCGCACGGGTTTGTTTTGGTCCGACGAAAAACTGTACGCCGACATTGAGATTCTTGAAGACGGAAAAGTCGGTTACCTGATCGAGGTCAAAGGTCGACCTCAGGTCGACAACGAAGAAGACATGCCTGATGTAGGTCTTCCTGAGGGCGTCGCCTGGGCTCTAGCCTCTGCATATCTCAACAATCGGAAATGATTGAGGGATCCGGCGTGGATCAAGCCGAACAACCCAGCAAGCCCTCATGCGCGATCATATTTGGCGAGTTATGCTTAAGGGGCGCGGGCTTACAAGACGCAGTATATGCAGCGTATAGCAAAGGAGAGTGCGAAGCCGAGAGCATTAGCGGGCATTCACCGGGCCGCGTAGAAGACAATGAACTTCTCACCAAGTTCATTGTGGACCCGATACATCTCGACCCTGTGACTGGAGTCATTAGTCCGCTGGCCTTTCAAGATGCTACAACGATAGACTTATCTTTGTTTCGCGAGGCCCTGGCTCAGGACAGTGAGCTACAAGCAGCCATTAATGCGATTAAAGCCACCGGCGCTTCGAAGTTGCCTCCTCAGGAAAGAGGAATTCAGCTTGTGATGCAGACTAGCGCGGGTGATCTCCGCTCGCTTGTCTTCGAGGACGGCAGTGAGCGCATGTGCATGGTTTACGACACGGCGCTCCCTGACAAGCCGGCACATGCCTCCGTCTTCACGCCGTCGGTGGCGCGAAAGGGAGCCAAGCAGCGAGAAGTACGGCGTAAGTTGCTCGCACTCTTTAGCAAGAAGACCGTGCGCCTAGCCGATTATCGTAAGCTATCCTACTAACCCGTCTTCGGCGCGCTCAAAGCTGCGGGAGGCTTCATGTGGAGGCCCGACCGGGCCTTGCATAAAGGCGAAATTTCAACCGCATGGCCCGTCTAACATGCCACTAATGAGGCACGCGGTTCTGCGCAGTCCCGCGCCGCATGTCTAACCTTTTGGACCGATCACTAGCGCCTGTGGCGCGATACCAGCCAGAGGACTAGCGGTCGGGAAACACGCGGGAATCGCTGGGGCCGAACGGGCACGCGTGAGCGCCTGGTCTAGCGCTTGCCGTTATCGCACGGCTGCTCCAGAGTTGGCGCGGCGCGGCAAGGCAGGCGAAAACATGAAGACACTGAAGCTCAAGGAAGTTTTCACGCCCGGCGGGCAGCCATCAATCACCTACGTCAGCCGCGAGCACCTAGGTCTAGAGAAGCGCGTCAAAGATGCGCTTAGTCGAGGATACTCGATAAACGTGGTCACCGGATCGACCAAGTCCGGCAAGACCGTCCTATGCAATCACGTCCTTGATCAGACCGGCGATAGTGTCACGATCGAGGGAGGACAGGTTAAGTCCGAAGAGGACTTTTGGGAACAGATCGCCTACACCTTGGAAGTGGGATCGCAGAGGTCCCGCAAGGTCGCAGGAACTGGTACGGCCACCGACGAAGCCGTGCTCGAGGGATCAATACCCGGAGTGAAAGCAAGCGTCCGAAGCGGGTCAGCTCAAGGGAAAACTCACGAGCGCTCCGTTACATACACGATCAACACGCAACGGGCCGCGCTCGATTCCCTGGTTGAACGTGACGTGTCCCTTTTGGTCGATGACTTCCACTACATCGACAAAAGCGTACAGCGCGCGATTATTCGGGCACTGAAGGGCGCTGTGTTCAAAGGTTTGGCGGTTATTCTTCTCGCCGTTCCCCACCGGGCGTTCGATCCGATGACTGTCGAACAGGAACTCGAGGGGCGCTTCAAGCACGTGGAGATCCCGCCGTGGGACTTGGATGATCTTCTGCAGATACCCAGTCGCGGTTTCGACGCGCTCAATGTCACCAACGATCCAGGCTTGAACAAGAAGATTTGCGAAGAGGGTTTCGGCAACCCGTTATTGGTTCAGGAAATCTGCAGCGAGCTTTGTATCGCCAGCGGCATCTCGTCACGTGCAGTCGTAAAGCAAGAGATTGTAGTTGGCGAGCTAGATGCTGCGCTTGCTGAAATCGCCAAGAGCAAAGGGTTTCCGAAATATAGCAAGCTGCGGCAGGGTCCCGATGCGAAGAAAAAGCGGATGCTACGCGAGTTTAAGGACGGACGTAGTCAAGATAAGTACTCTGCAATCCTGACGGCTCTCGCGGCATTGGGCCCTCAGCAGCGCACCGAGTACGAGGATCTTCGCGTAGCGCTACAGGGCTTGCTTAAACCCGGTTCCATGCCGGCAAAGCATGAGATCACTTCAGCGCTCAGCAACATGAGCAAGGTCGCCCGAGAAAAGATCGAGGGCGAACCGCCACTCGAATGGGTCGAGAGCGAGGATGCGCTCATCATTACCGATCCATTCCTACTCTTTTATATGAAGTGGGCTACTGACCACCTGGCACCCGGCGCGTCGGCGTAACTGCAGGTTCGACCTGCTGAACCTCACGCTTTCGTCGTGGACCAAAAATGTCCAAGCAAACCAATGGGTCTTGCCCATCTAGGGCACAACGCCGCCTATAGAATATCAATGGCTTACAGGGGAGGGGGGAACACTGGCCGCGGGTGCGGCAGCTCCAATCGACTAGCGAGCTATCGCTCGCGAGAGGCGCCCACGACTACTGCTTTGGCTGCCTCGCTGGCTGAAAAACGCGGTTCAAGCGGAGCCGCCCTGAAGTCGAAGAAGGCCGGTGAGTTTATTCACCAGCCTTCTAATAAGACCAAGTGGGCCGCGCTCAGAAAGCGTGATAGCGCGGCACAGTCTTACGCCAGTGCTTCGGCGTTCACGGTAGCGTCTGCAATCGTGGTGAGGTCTTCATCGGTCTGAGACTCTTCTTGAAGCGTTTCGTCCAGCAGCTTCACGGCATCGTTGAGCTTCAGCACCGTTGCCCACCGCTTCAGTGTGCCATAGCGCGTGATTTCATAATGCTCGACCGCCTGGGCAGCCGCGAGCAGGCCGGCGTCGAGCGCGGGAGTATCCTTGTACTCCTCCATGATCTCCTCGCCTTCGGCGAGAATGCCCTCGATCGCGTCGCAGGTCTTTCCACGTGCCGGCTTGCCAATGATCTCGAACACTTGCTGAAGTCGTTCGATCTGGCCCTCAGTCTGGTCCTTGTGCTTCTGGAATGCCGCTTTCAATTCCTCAGACTGCGCTGCGCGGGCCATCTTGGGGAGTGACTTGAGGATCTTGCGCTCAGCGTAGTAGATGTCCCTGAGCGTGTCGTGGAACAGCGTTTCGAGCGTTTTTGCAGCCATGAGAAGCTCCTTGCCTTTAGGTTTCGGGTGACGACGCGATTCAGACGGCCTGAACGAAGAGCCTTCGATCTCGATCCGGCGTTTGCCTCAGTCTGCGGGTGATCCTGCGTAACGCTGCCAACCGGATCGTCAGCCTGTAATCCTGCTATTCTTTGACTCTGGCGCTATGGCGCTGAAGATCAGCTGAGCGAATGCGGGATGCACGTCGGCGTGCGTTGTTCTGGCGAGCATACCATATGACGGCCGTGATGCCCGCTGCCATGACGGCCATCAGGATGTAAGCGATGGTGGTGCGTTGATCCACGGGAAATACCTTGCTGTTTGAATGCAAACGTCCGCCCGACCAGATCGGCACCAATGAGGCCCTCGACTCCGCTTCATGATCGGTAGAGGATAGAAAAGATGGACGCCGACATACTCGCCAGCCTCACCGACGAAGAGCTTGAAGCCGCCTATCTCCGCACGACCATGCAGCCCGGCGATCCCGAGGCCGACGCGATCGTTGCCGAGGCGGAGCGCCGCAGCATGATGCTGCATTGAGGATCTCGACCGCCGCTTCCTGATCGGGTTCTTAGGGATGCTGGTGGCATTGGCTGTCGCGGTGTGGGTTATGGGCGAGCGCTCCCAAGGGCCTACGTAGTTCTCCTCAGGTGCGCCAAGCTGGCAGGTCTGTGATCTCAGATGCAGCTCCCTCCCCCTGGGGGCGAGCGCGAAGAGACTGCCCGGCGAGCTTCTAGCTGAATGCCGCCGGGCATTTTTTTTACCAACCGCCGCGCTTCCTACATGCCACGCTCCGCATACGTTACCCTCTCACAGGGAGCACGACATGGAAGAAAGCTGGGACGACGGCATCTGCCGCTGGCGCTTCACCTGTTGCTGCCGCCCTCGTTCTCCCAGCCGTCCAGTGCGGAGCTTGAGCGCTGCCGAGGGTCGCGCGGATCTGCTCGGACACCGGGGAATGCCCCCTCTTCAAGCGCTCGGCCATACGCCAGCGCCAGGGCTCCATGGGCGTGCCTCGCTGACGCGGACTTCGCGTGCAGAGCATTGAATTTCGACAGCTCTTCTCGTCCCAGAATGTACCTTTCCTCGCCCGCCCAATCCGCGCGGCTCTCATCCCCGACACTAATGTATGGGCTGGAGGAATTGGGGGGCTCATCAGCGGGACGTGCGAGGATCTGACGGGAAAAAAGGAGCGCGATCCCCTTGCTGAACAACCTCACGGCCGCCGTTCGGGCAGTCTCTTTGGAGACCGACACCGCGATCTTTGCCTGATCCTCATAGTCATGTTGAAGGTCGCGATGAGCCATCAGCTGAGCGGGATCGTTCGACGTCGAGCTCGCCAGAGCGCTCGCCTCGGCATCGCGCTGAAACGAAGAGATGATGGTAGGCATGATCGGTCTCTCTCGGGTCGAGAGAAGTGCTGGCTATCCGGTGGGCCCGGACAAGACGAATAGCGTGCATGGGAGATGGGGTCCCGCTTGTCGAATACCAGTCTGCCAGCGTCGATTGGACTGCTGCGGCTACTATCTTCATGACCTAGCGGGTCACGCCGCGGCGAGCACGAACGGGGGACGGCTCGAGGCGCGCGACTGCCGGCTAGACGTAGATCTGCGTTTGAGCCTCAGGTGTTCTTCGCGGGTCACGATGTGGGCAAAATGCGCCCCATCAAAATAGACGAGTTCAGGATACATTGATTACGCTTCAACACTAAGCGCGTGCACAATGCGGGGCAGGCTGGTGGGTTCCCTCACACCTACCGACGCACCGCCTCACCTCATCCTGAACCAGGGCAGCCGGGCACGATATCGGCTCGTTGCGCCAAAGACTCGGCGTGACCCAAACGAGCTCGCAAAAACTACTGCTTTCCTACGCGAGCGGCCCAATCGCGCAACCACCGAACGGCCGATCGGCAGTCCGCCCCCGCGCCAGCCAGCGACACGATATAATCGGCAGTACTCCGATCGCTGATCACTGGCGGCACTGCCGGTTCTGGCGCGCACGTCAGCCGCTCAGCGGGCGGCACCATCACGACGACCCGCGGCTTGTTGCTGGCGCATGCGCTCAAGCACGCTGGCAGTAGCAGGGCCGACACCAGAGCCATTGTCCGCTTCGCGAGCCGCATCGATCAGTTCCTCTTGGCTGTTCCGGAACGCGTGATCGTGCTCCAGCTGATTGGCAGTGGCCGCGCGCTCGGCGATCATGCCGCGGTTGAATCCGACGGCAGCGGCCTCGGACCGATCGAGATCGACGGCTTGCGCGGCCTGCTGCTTAGGTGAGGGGGCGGCGCAGCGGCTCACCGCAAGGCCGGCCAGAAGCAGCAGAACGACAGCGGCGGTAAGGATCGCCCAGCGTGGCAGCGGCCTCACCGCTCGTTCCTCGACAGAGGAATGCCGGCGGTCGCCGTCATAGCTTTGGGTCCGCCAAGCACGGGCCGACCCGCTGGCCAGCGCCGGGCAATGCAGCGGGCCTTCTCGATCCGCATGATCGAGACGCGATCGCCCTGGTTGCCGCCCAGCACGTGATAAGCGGCTTGATCCTCGCCGACGTAGAAGCCGACGTGCCCGCCGCCGGGCCGCTCGAACACCAGCACAGCGCCCGGCGCGACCCGTTCAGGCCGAATGTTCTGGCCCCACGTAGCCCATGCCTTTGCGCGCACCGCGATCGGGGCAGCCTCGATCCCGTCTTCTGCCAGGCAGGCGGCGACGAACACACCGCACCAGGGCACGCTATCGGCGTTGTACGCGACGCCCAGCACCTTCGTGCCGAGCCGCTTCGCCCATCCCATGATCGTCGGATTGTTGGCGTTGCCCGGCGCTTCGCGCGTGCCGAGCTTAGCCCGCGCGGCAAGCAGCCACGCCGGTTCGGATGCCATGATCGTTCTTTCCTTGTGTTGGGTGTCAGGATGGCGGAGGGCGTGGGTGTGCGGCCGCGGGCTTCGTCCCGTCGGCCGCCGCGGCGCCTTGCCCACCTGTGTCACTACGGCGGGGTAAGGCGCCGTCCTCAGCCGGAGTGTTTCTCGGGATCGGGGATGCGGTGGAGCTGATCCATCGCCCGGGCGATGCCGGCTTCGTGATCGTCGTCACCCACGCCGCCAGGCAACAGCGCGTCGATCAGCTTCCGGCCGCGCACCTCCGCGATCTTGATGATCGAGGCGCCCAGTGCGGCGACGGTGATGCCCAGCACCAGCGCCGTCAGCAGCGAGGGTCGCGTCGCAACGACGAGGAAGAACGTCACGCCGCCCGATAGAACGTCGATCGGCACGCGAACCCGCCAGCGGGACACCTTGTCGGACTGGCCGACGATGACCCGCGTCACGATGCAGCCGAACATTGCGGCGATGGCGGTGGCGATCTCAAAGGGCATTCCGAAGAAGCTCGCCGTTGCCGGCTGAGCTGCGGTTGCTGCGCCCACGGCGAGCAAACCAGTTGCGGCCGCACCGGCCCCGCGCTCGATGATCATCGCGTGCTAACCACTCCAACGGCAGCGACGAAGCAAAGCGCCACGACGATCGCGGGGCGCTTGAGCTGCTCCAGGCTGGCCCACATGTTGATCGGAAAGGGCTGCTTGCGCAGCTGGTCGATGATGCCGCGCTCGGCGAGCACGAACAGGCCGAACCCAAGCCAGGCGAGCCCCGCTGCGAACGGATCGAGCAGGCGCTTCGCCAGCGTCGCCGCTGCCGTCGCAGAAGGATCGGCAGGGTTCCAGCCCCACAGTGCGGCAGCCTCACCGCCGAAGCGCAGAACGCCAGCAAACGCGAAGGCCAGCACGGTCAGACGCAATATGGTCACCGGCTCGCGAAGCTTATCCCGATACCGGTTGCGCCTCATGTCCCGGACGATCTTGCCCGCGAGCATGACGGTAAGGCAGAAGCCAGCCGTCATCGCAAAGAGGTTCAGCGCGACGAGCCAGCCTTGCCCGTCAAAGCTGGGCGGAGCCCTCGTAGCGGTCACCATGTTGGCGAACGCCCGTTCGGCGATTGTTGGATCGCTCATCGGCATCTCCGAAGAAGGGGTGTCGATCAGCCGTGCTGCACGTCGATCCAGGCGCGGCCGTCGCGGATCGCCCAGACCTTGCCGATCCGGCGCATGTATTGCGGCAGCGTGATCGCGTCTGGTTTCACCGCGATCGCCTTGATCCCGGCGCCGTTCGCCGCGGCGATGATGTAGTCACCGGCGTCGAACTCGCCGGTGACGTTGCAGGGCACCTGGCCGCAGAACGCGATGCGATCAACGCACTGACGCGCGGTCTCGAGTTCATCCTGCCATGCGGCGAGATCCGCCGCATACGCATCCACGGCCTGCTGCCAGGCGGCATGCTCTGACTGATAGGATGCGAGGAGCGCAGGATAAGCCGCTTGCGCTGCAACCCACGCAGCAACCGATGCCTCGTCCGCCTCGCCGGTCGGCGCGGCCGGGAAGGCCGGCGCTTGCGGCTCGGCGCCGGGTTGCTCGGGCTTCGGCCGCAGGTGCGCGGCCCAAGTGTCGCCGCCGACCAGCGACGGATCCGTGCTCTTGATCACGAAGCTGACCGCGTCCGCCCAGGTCTTCGTCAGTCGGCCGACGCGATCAACGCCGCAAACGTCGCCCTTGGCGATAATACCGCAGCCTGCAGCCTTCGGCATGTATTCGGCATAATCGGCGCCAACCGCATTGATCGTGCCGCCGGCATTCATGGTGCGGCCGGTGGACGTGTTGACCCCGGCGAACAGGCCAGCGCCCATCGACGAGTAATTCGCCTGGTTAACTGACTGGACCGCCAGGGCTGCGACGCCCTGTGCTTCGTCCCGAATTTGCAGGATCGGATTGCCGAGGCCCACCGACTTGCTGATCCGGTGACACGTGCCACTGAGTACGCCAACCAGCAGGTTGCCCATGCCGTCGATCCGCATCCTCTCCCCCGTAGAGGTGTAGAAGCGGATCGGGTTCGTGAAGTAGGCGTAGATTGTCGGTCCATTGTCCGGCGCACCTTCACCTTGGACCAAGCCCTGCCCGCCGAAGATGAAGGCGTTCTGACCGTTCTCGCTTCCCACCAGGCCGATTGGGGGCCGAGCACCTGAACCGCCGGAGACGATATAGCTGGAGTAAAAGGTGGTTTGAGCATCTGACGATAGCTCGAGCCGCACCTGGCCACCGGTGACCAAAGCGAGGCGATTTGCGGAAGTGCGAACCAGCCCGGTGTCCTGATCCGCCGCAAAGCGCAGGCCCGGAGCAGCAGGCGAACCATCAGCAATGAGGCCCTGCCCAATCCCGTCGCGGACCGCGCCGAACGTATTGAGCAGCTGCGCCGCTCCGATCGCCAGGTCGCGCATCTGGCTTTGCGTCGGCAGCATGCTGAAGCCTTGGCCACCGGCCGTGGCGCCCTGATAGGCCGTGGCAAGTTGGAGTTGCGTGGCCGAGATGACCTGCGCGACCTCATAGACGCCGCGATCCGGCGCGACGAAACCCTCGCCGATGCTGACATTGCCGACGAAGTCGGTGCCAGCGCCGGTGACGATCGCGGAGCCATTCGTGACCGTGACGGTCCCGGTGCGATACCAAGGCATAAGCGAGATCCTTATTGTTCGACGGAGACGAGCGAGAGGCTCTGGATCGGCTCACCGGCCGGCCCGTCGTTGGGGGACGTGAAGTTGAAGGTGGCAAGCGTCCGCGACACGAGCGTCAGGCGGTAGGAGAAGTCCTGCGCACCCTCCGAATTGTCCGTGATGGTGATCGCGCCCGACATCGTCTGTGTGCCGAGGCCAGGCGTGACACCTTCCGGTGCGGCGTAGCTGGTCTCTCCGGTGATCGTGCCGGTCTGCAGCTCGACCCAAGGTCCGTCGGCACCGCGGCGCCGCTCCAGCTTCAGCGTGGCGCTCGGCGTGCCGGTGATCGTGCCGCCTGGCGCGTTGACCCGCCGGCGCAGGCTGTAGCTGTAGCTGGCGACGATGCTCTTCGGCTTGCCGGTGGTGCCGAACGGGCCAAGCTCGAGCGAAGCGTTGGCGGTGGTCAGCGACGAGGTGACCGCGTTCTTCAGCACGCCGGCCGACAAGGAACCGCCGAAATAGGCGCTGTTGTCCATCCCCTCGTAGCTGGTGGCGTTGGCCTTCGTGCACTCGGAAATCGCCATGGTGGGGCCGAACCAGCTGACCAAGTCGCCGTACTTACCGAAGCCAATACCCTCCACCCGCATCACCGTGCCGGTGTTCATGATCACTCGGCCGGTGCCCATTCGAAGATCGGTGTTGATCAGGTTCAAGGAACCGGGGCCGCTGGTGGAGCCGATCAGCTCGATGCCGTTGAGGCTGCCGTCGCTGTCGATCGCGAGAGTGTACTTACCTTCGATCAGCCCCAGCCGGTTCACGACAGCGGTGAAAGCCTGCTGCAAGCCAACGCTGCCGACGCCATCGATAACCGCCTGGATCTGCTGAACTAGCCGGCCGATCGCCTCGTCGCGCGTGGCACTGGCCTCGTCGACCGCAGCAACAACCGCGCGCGTCGCTGGCAAGCCAGTCGCCGGGTCGTTCACCTGTGCCGACACCTGTTGGATGTCGCGCGCGTTGGCATCGTCGCGCGTGACGCTGGCCTGACGATCCTGCGCCACGGTGGCGTGGATCGCCACCAGTCCGGTCTCCGGATCCTCGATCGACCCTTCGATCAGGTCGAGGCGCCGGCCAAAGGCGGCATCGCGCTCCGCCGTCGCTTCTTCCAGCGCGTTGATGCGCGCCCTGGTGGCTGGCAGTCCGCTCGCCGCATCGTTGAACACCACTTCGAGCGCGTTAACCCGCTCCGCCGTTGCCGCGTTCGCATCAGCGGCTACCTTCGCCGTAGTGACGATCGCCGCATCGGCCGCGTTCATCCGTGCGAGCAGCGACTGGCGCGCGACCGCTGCCGCCCTCTCGTTTTCGACCAGCGTGGTCGTAAACTCGGTCTGGATTTGCACCGCCTGCCCGATGCGGGCGCGGCCGGCCTGGTCGCCGGCGACCAGCGCGCGCAGCAGCGCCTCGTCACTGCTGTCCGATGCGCTGATCTGCTGCCGGATCGTCATCTGCGCTGAGGCAATGCCACCAGCATTGTCTAGCGATACGCGATCAAGCCGCCCGATCGCCGCCGCCTGGTTGTCCAGCGCGCCGCCCTGAGCATCGACACGCTGGGTCAACAGGCTGTCGCGCGTGACGCTGGCCTGCGCCTCCGACAGCACCGATGCGCGGATCTGCCCGATCTGGACGGTTAGCGCGGTGCGCGCGATCGCCTCGGCGCTGAAGCCGTCGACCAGCTTGGTGGTCAGCTCCTGCCGCGCCTCGGCGATCTGCGACAGCTGGTACCGGCTCGCCACGTCGCCGGCGAGCATGCCGCGCAGCGCCGCCTCGGCCGCATCGTCCGCCGCGACGCGCGCCTGGCGCACGGTGACTGAATAGCCCGACACATCCGGCAGCGCGGACAGCATCTGTTCGGCTGAGCCGAGCCGGATGCCGAGCTGATCGACGATTGTCGTGCTCGCCTTGCTCGACATCTCGCCGGCGAGCGCGTCGAGCGTCTGCTCAACGTCCGACGTGCGGCCACCGATCGCGGTCACCTCGACCAGCGACGCCTTCAGCGCGACCGCGGCGTTCAGGCCGTCGATCTCGCTCTCGGCCGACGTCAGCCGGGCGATGATCGGCTCCAGCTCGGCAACCTGCGACGGATCGAGCACCGCCTGAGCGATCAGCTCCTGCACCTGGTTGACCGATGCCTTGGTCGACACGACACCCTTGACCGCATCGATGGCGATCTCGGCCGTCGAGGTGCGATCGCGCAGCTGGTCGATCGCGTAGATCCGGACCTGTCCGGTCGCAGGGTCCACGACGATGCCGGCATCACGCAGCACGTCGCGCGTACGAGCGCTTTCCATCAGCGCGCGCAGCACCGCCTCATCGATGCGACCGACGTCGCGCGTGATCTGCCGCTGCGCGGCGCCCTGGTCGGCGGTGACGTCGGCCAGCTGCGCCAGCGCGTCGTCATGCTCCAGCCGCACATCCTTCAGCGCGCTGATGTCCGACTTGATCGGCCCGAACTGCGCCTCGATCGGCTCGATGCGGTCGAGCTGGGCAATCACCTCCGTCGCCGGCATCCCGCCGACGGCTTCAGTATCCTTCGCGGTGTTCTCGCCGGTGACGTCAGCATTGTTCGCCGGCTTGGTACCGGTGGGATCGGCGATGTCTTCCCAATTCACGCCGGCGCCGAGCGGCTTCGGTTTGGTCGCCTTGCTCAGACCCTCGATCGACAGCGACAGCTTGCTGAGGCTGTCGCCCACCTCGATCGAGAAGTCCTTGAAGAAGCCGAACAGCGTCAGGCTGTCCATGCCGGTCTGTCCGATCCAAAGCGCCGGTCGCGCGCGAACGGCTGCAATCCGGTTGGCGACCACGTCGACCGCATCGGATCGGATCAGCGCGCGAGCCGCCATCTTCTTCGCCCAGGCGCGCTGAACGATCGTCACTTCGCCAAAATCGTCGACCTCCTTGCGGCTGAAGTCGGTGATCCCGGCAGAGGGCGCGGCCTCGGTGATGCCAAGGCCAACAATCTGGCCGACCAGGAGCGTGCCGACAGCGACATTGCCGGCGCCGGCGATCGTCACCGTGATCGTGCCGGCGAGGCCCGGCAGATCGAGGAAGGTGATCGCGCCGGCGCCGACCTGCTGCGTGCGGTCATAGCCTGGCGCCTGCACCCGCACCGTTGCACCGCGCACGTCGAGGAGCGCGAGACCGGTCGCAGCCCCGGCATCTAGCTGCACGACGATCACGCCGGCCGCGCTCGTCTCGGTACCGAGCGCGTCGTCGAACATCGCCCAGCGATTGGTCGGGCCGATGTCGAGCCAAGCCGGGCCGTTCGCGGCCGGATCGTTACCCTTGTTGTCGGCGATCAGGCTCTCGTGGCGGCGGTGCGCCCGCGCAACGATTGCGCCGGCGGGATAGGTCGTGTCGGCCGACCACGCCGGCGCCGGATCCTCGGGCACGCTGCTGCTGACCAGGACGGCATCGGTGATGCCGGTCGGCTGAAGGAGCTGGAAGGTCGATGCCTCTCCTTCCGGCGCCGGATCTCCGCCGGGATCCGCCACGACTTCAGTCTCGGCCAGGCCTTCCACCGTTAGCGTGCAATAGCTGATCGGCGGGACGGCGAGATCCAGCTCGAAATCCTTGTAATAGCCGTCGGCGCTCAGCCAGCTGAAGCGGTCGTCAGCCACCCAGCGCACCCGCGCTGCCCTCAGATCGGCAAGCCGGCGCTGCAGCGCGTCGACGTCGCCGAACGGCAACGCCATGCGCACCGACAACCGGCGCGAGAAGCCGCGCTCGACCACCGTCGTCACGCCGAAGTCGTCGGTGACCCGCTTGCTATAATCGACGATCCCGATGCGCGGCGTCGTCTCGGTGGTGCCCAGCTCAATGGGGCCGGTGTCGGTGACGATCTTCATGCCGCCTCCACCGAGATTGCGTCACCGCCGCTGCTGGCGGTCACATTGTCGAGATGCTTGGCGATGCGGCCGGTGTTGGCGGCGATCGCCGCGGTGCCGGCGGTCATGTCGGCGCGCAGCTGGGCGATCTCGCCACGCAAGGCGCTCTGCTCGGCCGCACGATCGTCGTTGGCTGCCGAGCTTGGCGCCATGGCGCGGCCGTCGACGGCGGAGGCAATCTGATCAGCCTTGCTCTCCGGCTTGTTGGTCGCGAGCGCGCCGACGACACCATAGGTCGCCTCGAGCGCCGCGGCGGTCTGCGCCTGGACACGCGCCAGCTCCTGCCGGCTGGTCGCAGCATCGGCTGCGGCGCTGAGCAGCGCCTGGCTGAGCTGCGGCAGGCTCTTGGCGGCATCCATGTCGCCGGCGCGTGCCTTGGCATTGGCGGCGTTGAACTGGCCCATCAGTGAGGCGAAGCTGTTGCCGCCGCCGGCATCGGCCAGGCCGCGGATCCGCCGCACCTCGTCCATGATGCTGTCGCCGACCGACGACCACGCCTTGCGCAGCTCGTCGGCCGCCCGGGCGGCTTCCTGCGCGTCCTGCAGATCATAGATCTGCTGCTGCAGCGCGCGGTTGCTGGCATCGAGCTTCGCGAGCTCGAGTGCGCGGAGCGCTGCGGTGTCGCCGCGCAGCTCGAGCAGCCGCCGCTCGAGATCCGCGCGCTCGGCCGCCACGTCGGCCGCGGATTTGGCGCCGGCGAGCTTCTCCTGCAGCTCGGCAAACGCCGGCGCCAGCTGGATCAGGGTGGCATAGGCCGCCTGACCGGCGCTGGTGTTGAGATCCTGCGCCTCGACCAGCTCGCGATAGGCGGCAAGCGATGCCGGCATCGTCAGGCCGAGATCGCGGAAGACGCGGGCCAGCTGCTCGGTCCTGGCCGCGGTCTGCTCGGCCGGCGAATAGAAGGCTTCGAAATAGCTCCCGATCGCGCCGGTCAGATCGCCGATGCTGTCGAACTGGTCGGCCAGCGCGAGCTTGGCGTCGATCGACATGGCACGCGCGGCGCCGCCCATCTGGCCGAGCGCGTTGGTGACTGCCTCGGCCGTCGACGCCACGCGCACCAGCGTCTCGAAAGCGCCTTCGCCGACCTTCTGGAACCGCTCGATTCCCGGGAAGGCAGCGCTGGCCATGCTGTCGGCCGCCGCGCCGAATACTGCCTCTAGCTTCTCCTGGATCTCGGCGCCGGTCAGCCCCTTCAGGTCGATCTTGCCGATGTTGACGACGAAGCCCTTCAGGCGTGCCTCGATCGCGCCGGTCGATTGGCCGAGCGGCTCGGCCGCGCCGGCGATCGCGTCGGCAAAGGAGCGCAGCACCAGGGTGAATTGCTGCTCGAGCGCCGCGTCGGCCTGGCCGAACTGCGTCGAGTAGGACGTGCCGGTGGTGATCCCGAGAAACTTCTTCTTCTTTTCCACGTCGCTGTAGGTCGAAGCGTCGAAGCCGCCGGCGAGGATCTGGTCGAGCGACTGCGCGCGGCCATAGATGCCGCTGGCGATGACCGACGTCTTGCTGCCGAACAGCGACGACAGCACGCCACCGATCAACGGAATGGCGCCCAGCACCGAGCCGATCGCGTTGGGCTTGAACCCCTCGGCAACCTTGCTGTCGGCGTTGACGTTGCCGCCGCGCACCAAGACGGCCGCCAGGCCACCGATTTGGCCGTCGATCGAGCGTAGCGATCCAGCCATCTGGCGCGCGAAGGTGTTGGTCAGCGTGTCGACCTCGCGCAGCTGGTCGATCGAGCGCTTCAGGCTCTCCGACTGCGCCTTGCCGTCGCCCAGCACCGTGCCGGTGCCGGTATTGGCCGGCTCGAGATCCTTCTTGCTGCCGCCACCAAAGGCGCCGCCGATCGCGATTCCGATCGACGCCAGCACAGCCGCGGTCGCGGCGCCGGCTGCGATGTTGAGCGGGAACGGCAGCGACGAGATTGCCTTCGCGACTGCCTCGGCCCCATGCGCCGCGGCGCGAACGCCGCTCTTCGCGATCGAGCTGGCCGTCTCGATCGCGTCCTGCGCCATGGCGCGCACCGACAGGGCGAACTCGATCGCGCGGAACGCCTTCTCGGCAGCGGCCATGGCTTTGTAGCCGTCGCTCCCTTCCTTGAAGAAGCCCTTGGCGGCGGAACTCAGGTCGCCGAACAAGCCGACCTGAGCGGTTGCGGAGGCGATCGCGAACTTGGTGTTGGCGCGAGCCTGGGCAGCCTCGTCGTTGCCGGCCTTTTCCACTTCCGCACGATGCTGGGCATCGAGGCGGGCGCGGTTCGCCTGGAAGCCCGCATAGATGGAGGCGACATCGCCGATCGAGCGGCCGACCTCGCCGAACGCATCCGCCATCCCGCCAGCCGCATTCTGCACGTTGCGGGCGATCAGATCCCATTTGTCGGCAGTGAAGGTCAGCGAAGCGTTGAAGGAATCCTGCGCCTGCGCGAGTTGGAACTGCGTCTCGGCGATCTTGACCTGCTGCTTGACGTAATCGGCGCCCTTCTGCCCGGTCCAGCCATTCGCGGCCGCTTCCTGCGTGGCGCGCAACGTGGCGAGCGCGCGCACCCGTACCTCCTCGGTCGCGCCGACGAGGCGCAGCTCTTCCTGCAGCTCGGCGAGGCGATCGGCGCCCGACGACATGGCGCTGAGGCGCTGCTGTTCGCGCTGGACCTCGGCAAGCCGCTCGCGGGTGGCGCGCTGCGCATCAAGCGCTTCCGACGCGGCCTTGATGCCCTGCACATCCTTCACCGTGCGCGCGGCCTCGAGAGCGGCGAGCAGCGGCAAATCCTCCAGGCGATCGCGGACCAGGTCTGCTGCCAGCTGTGCCGGCACGTTGCCGGCCGCGACCTCGGCGTTGATCTTCTCGATCATCGCCACCTCCTCGCGCATTGCGGCGGTCGATTTGGCGGCGTCGGCGACCCGCTGCGCGACAACCAAGCGCACTTGGCGCGCGACGCGCTCCTCGATGTCGGCGCGCTTCTTGATCGCTTCGCTTTCGGCCTTCACGCGCGCCTCGGCGATCAGCGCCTCGGCACCGGACACGCCATAGGCATCGGCCAGCGCGTAGAGGTTGCGGATCTGCGCCTCGATCGCGCGGCCTTCGCGCTCGAGCTGCTCGCCGTGCCGGTCCTTTTTCGGGGTCCGGTCTTCCTTGAGCGCGTCGGCCTGCTTCTTCAGGTCGGCGAGCTTGTTGGAGGCGATCTGCTTGGTGACGTCCTCGCCGAAACGAACCATCGCGCCGTTCGCCTCGTCGAAGGCGCCGGTATAGGCATCGCCGACGTCGGCCAGGATCTCGCCGATCCCCTTACCGTCGAACACGCCCTTCACGATCGCGGCAATGCCGCGGAAGGTGCCCATGAAGCTGGCGTAAAGTGCCGCCAGCGTGACGCGGCCGGCCTTTGTCATCCAGTCGAGCGCGTCGCCGAAGAACTTGGTCATATCGCCCAGGTGGAAGCCGACCCGCGCAGCCATGACCTGGAACGTCGCCTTGATGACATCGCCGCTGCTGACCGACGTGTTCTTCAGCTTCTCGATCTCGTCCTTGGTAAGACCCAGGCCATCGATCATCGCCTTGGTGTCGACGCCCTTGGACACGGCACGATCGAACAGCAGGAAGCCGGCGGTACCGGCCGCCATCACGCCGATCAGCGGCGAGAAGCGCAGCAGGAAGCCGCCGATCTCGCCGGCCAGGCCCTTCACGCCGCCCTCGGCCTGCTGCGCCACCTGAATGATCTGGCCGATCTGGGTCGCGAAGATCTGGAACGGCGGGGATCCCGCCATTGCCATCGTGGCAACGTCGTTCAGCTGGAACGACAGCTGGGTGAGCGAGCCGGTGCCGCGCTTGGCGGCGGACTGCATGATGTCATGCGCCTGGCTGGCTTCGTGGAGGCGCTGCGTCAACACCATCTGCTGGCGGGCATATTCCGCCGGCCCCGTGGCACCAGCGTAATAGAGCCGGGTGCTTTCTGCGATCTCGGCGTTGATGCGTGCGGTCGCTGCATACAACGGATCGGTGCTCATGCGCAGCCGCTCGGCCGCGGCCGCGTCGGCTTCCATCGCCAGCTGCGATCCGCGCACCTGGTCAGCAAGCCGGGCATGCTCGTCAGCCAGCTGCTTGGCCGATGCCGCGGCGATCGCGGTCGCGCGTGCCTCGTCCTCGGCCGCCTTTGCAGCAAGCGCGCTGAAGGTCGCGCCGGCGTCGGTCGCGCGGCCACGATCCGATCCATCGATGCGGGCGATCGCCGCCTGGATCCGCTCGCGCTCGCGCAGCTCGGCAATCAGCTGCGCCTCGGCTGCGGCACGCTCGCGCGCGGCGCCGGCCTCGGCCGCCAGCTGGATGGCGAGCTTCGTTTCCGCCAGCGATTCGCGCGCGGCATCAAGCTGGCGCATGCTGGCCAGCAGCCGGTCGGCCGCTTCGGTGTTGCCCTGCGTTACGGCGGTCAGGGCGAGCTGCTCCGCACGAAGGGCGCGCTGCTCGTCGCGCGTCTTGCCGACCGAGGCGGCCTCGCGATCGAGCGTGCGGATCAGCTTCTCGATCTCGCTCTCGGTCTTGTTGACCTCGCGCGCGGTCGCCTGCAGCTCGCGCGTCGCGGCCGGGCCACCGGTGCTGAAGTTCAGCGGGCGGCCGAAGATCCGCTCGAGGCCGGCGCGCGACTGGCTGGCAGCGGCGACGACTGATTGAACCTCGCGCGCGGCGGTATCGGCGAACGCCTTGATCCCCGCGGTCGCGGCCGTCGTGTCGACCATGTTGCTGGTGGCGCGCTCGATGCGCTGCGCCTCCGCCAGCACCTTCACCTCGGTCGATTCCATGACCGAGGCCAGGCGGATCAGCTCGTCAGCCGAATTGCCGGTGTCGATCAGAAAATCGGCGTGGAGACCGGGAGCATCGTCGTCGAGCATCGGCGTTCCTCCCGGTCATCGGTGAGCGAACGCGGGATCGATCAGCCGAGCAGCCTTTGCAGCTCGGCCAGTTCGATCTCGCGTTCGCGGGCGGTGGGTTGCGTCCGCCAGGGCGGCGGACAAAGCTCGCTTTCGGCCCGGCGGGTCTCGGCGAGGTAGGCGGCGGAAAGGCGGCGCAGCAGCCGCATCTCCCATGGCTCGATCGTCAGGCCGACGCTCTCGCGCCACGCCTTGATCTCGCGCCAGCTGAGCGGCACCGCGCCCATCCCGGCCGCCTCGGTCAGACCGATCTCGATCAGGCGGTCGGTGATGTGCGGCGCGGCGTTGGGCGGCATCTGCGGATCGATCTTGCGCCGCTTCAGCTGCTCGATGCGGGTGGGCAGCGCGACCGGCGCGTCACCCTTTCCCCGTTTGCTCCGGGGATCCGGCTTCGGCGCGGTATGATACCACGCCAGCTGCCGGACCCAGAGGGTCAGGCCGCCTTCGAGGCGTCGCTGAAGTTTCCCCAGTCACCGAAGAACTTTGCGACCTGCTTGGTCACGAAGCCGAGCTTCGGATCGGCATAGACGGCGCGGTAGAGATCCTCGCCGGTCAGCTCACCCTCGCCATAGGTGAAGTTTTCGAACCGGGCGGTGAGCGTCGCGAGATCCGCGGCGGTCTCGGTGAGACGCTCTTCCGGCGACGCGGCGGTCATCTTGCCGTCGTTCTCCTGAAAGCGCTTCAGCGCACGCGCCGACTGGCGGCTCTCGACCACGCCGGCGATGTCGCTGCCGGGGCCGTGGAGGTGGATGCGGATCGGCAGCTTGCGGGCTTCATCGGCATAGGCCGGCTGACCGCTCGCGTCCTTGACGTGGATGACGGCGGTCGATGCGACAGCGAGGGCGGCGATGTTGAACAGCTTGGTCATGGATAATCCTTCGCGGGAGGATGGCGCACCGACCCGCCCCGCAAACCCGCGACGAGCGGGGCGAGCCAGTGCAGGAAGAACCGGCGTCGCGGGCGCCGGGAACGGGAGGGAAATCAGCCGGCCGGGTTGATCTTGATCGGCTTCGAGCAGATCTCGATTGCCGGGGCGGCCATCAGCATCGTGTCGGCGCCATCGACCGTTTCGGGCGAGCCGAAGACGCGGCCCATGAAGCAGCGCTTATGGCCCGTCGGATAGGTGACGACGATCGGATAGAGCTTCTGCGTCTCGTCGTCGGCCGCCGTTTCCATCAGCGCCTGGCCGGCGTCCTCGGCGTCGATCGCGTAGGTCGGCTGCAGGGCGCCATAGTCGACCGACCCCTTATACTTCTGCTTCGGCCCCTTGAGCGGCTGAAACTCGACCTTGGCGAAGCTGGCGCCGAGCGAGCCGATCTTGTCGACGCCGCCGACTTCGGTCAGCGTGAGCGCCGTAAAGCCTGCTTCGTCATAGGTAGCCGGTGCGGTCGCGCCGATGGCGATCGACGAACCTGCTGCGGTGGAACCACTCATCGGGTGTTCTCCTGTTGATGGGCCGGCAGCGCCGGCGAATTCGCCCGCCGGACGGCGGACGAGCGGGTTAGTCGCGGGGGCGCGGTGCGCGAGCTGCACCGCCAGCCGGCGCTGCGTCCTCCGACGCTGCCTCGACCAGGCCTGCCGCACGGTAGTTGTCGAACACACCGACCTCGAGCGGGACGGTCTTGCCCTTGGTGAAGCGGCTTTCGGAGCCGGCGTCGTTGAAGTCGCGCAGCACCTTTGCGCTGATGGTTTTGGTAGCTGACATGGCTTTTCTCCTCAGAAAGCGGGTTCGTCGAAACTGACCTTGAAGTCCTGCGCCTGTTCGAAGCTGTCGGCGGGTCCATCGACCTCCGGGCCCTTGCCCGCCGTAAGCACCGAGACGCGCTCGGCGCCGGCAATCCTGCCGGTGCGGTCAGCGCAGGCGAGGCGGATGAGCCGGATCGCAAACTTACGGTCGCGGTGGCTCTCGGCTCGGACCGTCACCGAGATGCGATCGGTACGTCGCACCATGCGGCCACGCTTGAGGGTTTGCCGATCGACGCTGCTGATCATGGTAATAACCAGCGCGGGCAGGGGGGCTGTGCCCAAACGACCAGCCTTGATCCGGTCGGAAGGCACGAAGCGGGTCAGCGGTTCATACCCACGCAGCAGCGCACCGATGATATCGCTGCCGGTAACAACATCGGCGCCGCTCATGCGTCATCCTCTTCAGCTGCGGGGCCTGCCAGAAGGCCGGCGCGAGTGGCGCGGGCGTTGATGTAAGTCTGCGCCGCGGCAAGCGCCTCGCGCTCCAGCGTATCCACGGCCGGCCGCAGGAACGGCACCTTGCGAGCACCGGGGTGGTAAACCGTCGCGCCGACGGGCTTGCCGTTGATGACCAGGCTGGTCTTCAGGCTTTCGTTGCCATCAGCGATCGACTTGTTGATCCGCCGGGCGGTCTTGCCGTTGCGGTATTGCGGGTCGACGCTGATGAAGTGCGGGTCGGTGCCATACTCAAGCCAGCGGCCGACATAGGCGCCGGGGCCGTTCAGCAACACGCGGCCACGCACCACCTCGCCCTTCAGCCTGACACGCACCTTCACGGAATCGGCAATCAGCACCTTCCCACCGCCAGGCCCATCGGCGCTACGGCCGCCTAGCCGCTCCTTCGCACCGTCAGCGATGACAGTTGCTCCACGCCGCGCAGCCCCGCGCAACACGCGCTCGCGGAACAGCTCTGGCAGCTGCTGCATGTAGCGTCGCGTCGCGGCGCCTCCACGTACGCGAGCCATCAGGCGTGGTTGCCAGCGGTCGAGTAATCCTCGACCATAAACTCGCTGCCATCGCGCCTGCCGATGTCCGCTGGACCAGCGACGATCTGCATCACCCGACCGTCGACGCCGTCGGTGATATCGACGAAGCGCATGTCACCGGTGAGGTGCGGACGATAATCCATGCGGACGCGAGCGGGGCGTGTGGCGATCGTGATACCATCAGCAAGCCGCTCGGCGCGGCTTGGCAGTACATCCTTGATGCCTGCCCAGACGTTATCCTCAACCAGTACCCACGTGCCGGAACCGGCGCCGTCGAAGCTCTCGTCCGCGATCGGCCGCTCAATCCTGATCAGGCGATCCAGTTCGCCGCGCGCCAGCCCGCTCACAAGGTGTAAACTCGGAAGGGATTGAGCAGCGCCTCGACGTTCGTCGACATCGGCACCTTGCTCATCGCGACTGCTGCGGTCGTTTCACGGTTCCGATAGAGATCGCCAACCATCAGGAGGATTGCCACTCGGATCGGCGCCGGCAGGGTCTCGTAGCCCGCGCGGTACGTGATGCGCCCTGCATCGGGCCGGAGCGATGCGCCCTCCCATGGCCAGGTGGAACCGGCTGGCGACACCGCGTCGCCATAAAGGTCGAAGTCGGCGGGATCAGCCGAGCGCTCAGCATCGCTGCGGTCGAGGTACCGAACGGTCAGCAGCTCCACCACGGGCGGATAGGGAAGCCGCAGCGACGGGCGGTCGAACAGGAGGCTGAACCGCGCCTCCAGCGTCTGCACGCCCACCGCGCGGCCCAGCCATCCTTCGGGGCCGTCGATTGTTTGCGTCGCCGCAGCCACCATCCCTTCGATCAGCGCGTCTTCCGCGGAATGGCTGACCTTCAGGTGTTGCTTTGCTTCCGCCAGGCTAACCACCGGAGCGGGCGCAGTCGCCACGACGACGCTGAACATGATTAGGAGCGCTGCTTAGCCGGCTTAGCCGCTGCAGGCTCGGCCGGACCATCTTCGCCCTTGAGGTTGTCGGTCAGATCCTTGACCTGCTGCTCCAGCTGATCGCGCTCGGCCCGAAGAGTGTTTAGATCACCGGTCGCGGCGATCAGTTCGTTGCGCGCAGCTTCCAGCTTGGCCGCGATGTTCTTGCCCGCCTCCGCGAGATCATCGTTCGCGGCGGTCAGCTGACCGACACGCTCATTCAAGCCGATGATCGTGTCGTTGGCGCGGGCAAGCTGGTCGCGAAGATCCACAACCACCGCGTCCGCGTGATCGGTGCCGGGAAGAAGCGGCGCGCCATCCGGAATGAAGTCGAGGCAACCGGCCTTGATGAGGCGTTCGGCCTGTGCCGTGTCCGGTTCGGGCAGGAACTCGTCGCCGGCTGCAAACTCTTTGCCAGTGCGCGCGTCGACGCACGGCGAGATCACGAGATATCGCATCGATCACCTATCGATTGGAGGGGCGTCCCGGCTGCTGCCGGGGCGCGTTGGTCAGGCGGGAACGGTCAGGCCGACGAACGGCGACACCTGCCAGCCGTTCTCCTCCCGGATCGGCGCGGTCAGCCAGGGCTTGCCGTCGACGTTCCAGAAGATCTTGATCACCGTCTTGTTCTGCCGGAACAGCACGTGTTCCGACGCCGCCACGAACGGGCCGGAGCCATCCTTGATCAGATACTGCGACCAGTCGACGAGGGTGATGTCGCCCTTGGTGCCGAGTACCGGCGCGCGGTTGTTCCAGCGAACCGGATAGCCCAGCAGCGTGCCGGCGAAGCCATCGCGCGCGTCCGGCTTCCAGATGTAGCGGCCTTCCGGATCCTGAAGCGTGGCGATCTGAACCAGAGCACCCTGCGGCATGGACCACACCGGTGCCGTGCCGCCACGCATCAGCAGGTGCGACACCATGTCGAGTAGATCCAGATAGGTGACCTGACCGGCAGTGCGGCGATTGACCAGGAACATCGCCGGCGAGTTGATGGCGCCGAGCGGCTTGCCTACACCATCGCCGCGGAGGAACGCATAATCCTCAGCCTGCGTCACTGCACCCCGCAGAAGATTTTCGAGGAAGGAACTGGCGGCCTGCCAGTTGCGCAGCATCTTGTCAGTGACGACGATCGTGCCGGCGACTTCCTTCGGCTCCAGCGTGATCGAGCGCAGGTTTACGTCAGTTTCCGGCTTGTCGCCGCCTTCCTCGATCCACTGGACCTGCACACCGCCGAAGATGTTGTTCGGACCGGCACCGGATTGATCGAGTGCGGGGATCGTGAGCGCCGCATCGGGCGGCGAGCCGGCCGGGATGACATTGGCGCGCGGACGCACCAGCGCATCCTGCTCCTGCACCCGCATGATCTCCTGACGGAATTGCGTGGGCACCAGGAACCCGCCGCCCGTCTGGTGATCATCCATGCGCAGCTCGGCGCCGATCTCGGTGCCATCCTCGCCCTGCGAGCCGACGCCTTCGACGAAGTTGAGGCGCTGGTCGTTCGGGTTGAACCGGACAGCTGCCATGAACTCGCCAAGGCTCTCGAACTCGCGGCGACCATGCGGGCCGGGCGGGGGAGTGATGCCCTGCCGACGCGAAACGGCCTGAGTGACCGCGGCACCAGCCGCCTCTGCCGTCTCGATGCCGACAAGGCGGCCGATGCGCGTCGTCAGAGATGCGAGCACCGCCTGGTGCTCGTCATAGGCGGCCGTTTCCTCGGCCGTGAAGTCGCGGTTCTCCGTCTCGGCCGCGTTGATCATGCCGCGCATGGTGGCGACAAGGGTGTTGCGCTGCGCCCGCAGGGCAGCAAGGCCGGTCAAGGGGGCGCTGTGCCCGTCACCGTCGCGCATATAGCGCCCGTGACGACGCTCGTTCGCCGACATGGGGCCGATGGCCGCGACCATGGACGCGGCCGCGAGAAGCATGGTCTTCCGCATTGAGGATCTCCCGGCCCGCAGGCCATGTTGTTGAGGTTGTCGGACACGCGCCCGGAACCGCTCGCTCCGACAGCGAACGGGGGCGATCCCTTTCCGAAGGGCAGGATTTCAGATGAGCGCGAGCGCTCGCTTTTCCCGTTCCGGCGCGAAGCGCCGCGGGGCGGGGCCACCAGCGCCAAAGCGCGCAAGCGTTTCCTTCATGGTGGCAATGCGATCCGCCATCTTCTCACGCACGGCCGCCTTGGCGCCGAGCATGCGGCCCTGGCCGAAGCCATCCCGCACTGCGGAGGTCGCCACATCGCGGCCGGCAGCGACGCGGTCGACGAACATGCCGTAATATTCGTCAATTCGTCCCTGCATGTAGGTACGGGTGTCGTCGGAGAGGGGGCCGAGCAGTCCCTCGCCCTTGAACTTGCCGGCCGCGATGATCTCGCGCGACACACCCGACTTGGCGAGCGCCTCAGTCACGTCGTCATATGCGGTGCGAACACCGATCGCTCCCGCGGCCGAGCTGGGCGACATAACGATCTCACTGGCCGAGCAGCCGATCCAATAGCCGGCGCTGGCAAGGTTTCCGGTCACCTGAACGATCACGGGCTTGCGCTCTTTCGCCGCAGCGACTGCAGCGGAGGCTTCGTCGACGCCCAGCACGTTACCGCCAGGCGTATCAGCATCGACAATGATGGCCTTCACGGCGTCATCATCGGCCATGCGGTCGATCGTCGAGGCGAAGCCTTCCGCGGTCGCCCCGCCGCCCGTCGAGCTGTTCTCGACCACGCTGACGCGCGGCGAGATGATGCCACGAAGCGGCACGACAGCGACGGCGCCGTCTTTGCGGGCCACGGCAGAGGCGGTCGCTGGTGAAATCCGCGCCTCGATCTCCTGTGCCGTGAACTTGTGGCCTTCCGCCTGCATGGCGAGGAAATCGACGATGGCGAGCAGCTTGGTCTCTTCCATCGCCCAGAACTCGGACGCAAAGGCTGCGAGCAGGTAGGGATACTTCATTCGCTGTCCTCTCGTTCGCCCGCCCGAATGCGCGAGATCGGGATCGGCTGGCCGACCTTCGCACGTTCAAGTGTCTGGACGTTGTTCGACACGAAGTTGATGTCGCCGTCCGGCCCGATGCCGTTCATGTCCTCCAGTGCGAGGATCTGGTTCATGGTCATGCCCAGCTCGAACATCGTCTTGTAGAAGGCAGAGCGGGCTTCCATGTCGCCGCGCAGCAGCGCGTTCATGTTGAACTTGACCCGCAGGCCGCGCGCGCGCTCGGCCTCGGTGAACAGCTTCCACGACAGCTCCTGCTCGGTCGCCTGTACCCAAGGCGCGACGGTTTGCATGATGAAGCCGAGCATCAGCTGCTCGATCCCGGATCCCCAGCTGGTCGACTTCTCGTGGCTCTGCAGCAGCACGAGGGGCACGTCGTACATGCGCGCGATCTCGGCGATCTGGAACTCGCGCGTGGCGAGGAACTGGCCATCTTCAGGTGGGATCGTCGTCTGGACGAACTTCATTCCCTCTTCGAGCACCTTCACACGGTGCGCGTTTTCCAGCCCGCCCTGCTTCTCGACCACCGACGCAGGATTTTCCGCCGCGGCTTTCTGCTCCCCGTTCGGCCCGTTCACGTTGCCGCGAGCACGCGGGCTGAGCTTGCCAGGGTGCATCAGGAAGCCGCCCGACTTCATGTCGTTGGCGAAGAACTTGCCGCCAAACGTCTCAAGCGCCTTGACCATGCCCATCGCTTCGCGTGCCAACGCCACCTGCGACAGCCCGACATAGCCATCGTGGCTGAGGTCCATGATGTGCGCGACGTTCTGCTGGTCGAGCTGGTACGTCGTGCCATCGATGTTGGTGCGGAACACCAGGTGGTCGCCCACGCGGTGCGGCCGCGTCCTGTCCGGCAGGAGCGGCCAGAGCCCTACCGCTTCGCCGCGGCCGTTTCGCTCGATCTCCTGATAACCGTTGCCCCAAAGGAGCGCGTGCCCCTGCGTCGTCTTGCGCAACGTGCGCGACGACATGAAATCGTTAGGTCGCAGCCCGAGGCGCTGCGACATGGGATGCTCGTTGACGCGCGTGAACCCGCCTCGGCCGTCCGGCTCGACGATCGACACCGGAAAGTTGGCGATCGGGTTGGCGATCCGGTTCACGCAAGCGAACACAACGGGCGAATAGAGGGCGTTGCCTTCCGACACGAAGGTGCCAGCCTTGGTGGGCCCACCGCCAAGCACCTTCAGGAACCAGCCGTCATTGGCACCGACGCTGCTGGACTGTCCGTAATGCGGGCCGGCGCCGATCTCCGGCGACGCGACCAGCGACTGCTTTGGCGGCGAGGTGAACGCCCTGAGGGCGTTGGCCAGACGTCCCATCAGAGATAATCCACTTCGATTTCGAGGATGCCGCGGTCCTCGTAAACCGAGGGACCGCCCGATGCTTCGGGGCTACGGCTCATAAGCATGAACGCGTTGAACAACGCGATCAGCGGGTCGATCTTGGCCTTGCCGGCTGCTTGCTTCGTAATCAGCACCGCGTTGCCGCGCTGCTCGGCCTTCGCGTTGCTGACGCACCAGTCCATCAAGGCCTGCGGGGCGTGAACGAACGTGCCGTCTTTCAGCTTGCGCTCCAGCCCCCACGTGGCCGGGGAGAGGCGGAAGCCCTGCGTGACGAAGGTGATCTGTTCCTCAGCGAAGCCGCGGGTCAGCAGCTCGTCCATGATTGCCGACACGCCCGCGGGGTCGAAGCCAACCGCGTGCGTTTCGGGGAACAGCCCCGCTTCCAGAACCCGTTCGAGCACATCGGCGACACCGATCATATCCTCGGTCGCGTCGCCGCATTTGATCAGATCGCCTGCTTCCACGAAGTCGTTCAGGCGTGGCGCGATCTCCAGCCTGGTGCGGAACACGTCATCTTGCGCCCACGCTCGACACCAGCCGAGCCAGCGGCGCGTGCCGGTCTCCCGTCCGATGAGAGCCAAGCCCGCAAGATCGTCCAGTCCACCGCCGTCGAAACCGCCCGTGATCACTTCGGACCGCTCGATCAGCTCGTCGAGGCCGAGCAGCGTGAAGTCGGTCGCTTTCGCCCAATAGTCGACGCCGCGCCAGCGGTCGGTGTGCAGCGCGAGCCCGATCTGGATGTTGAGGTGCTGCGACGCCCAGCGCCGCTCTTCCTCCTCACCCTTGTCACGCGCGGTGCGATACTCGGCGACCAGTCGGTCGATCGTGATGGATCGGCCAAGGTTCGGCAGCACCATGTGCCACAGTTTCGGATCGCGCCACGGCTTGTCGTCTGCCGTCTGCATCCCTTCCGGGAACTCGTAGAGCATCGGCAGCATGCGCGGCTCTTCGATCCGGCCGTCGCGAACGGCGCGGGCGTAATCCAGTTCAGACTTGAACACACCGGCCGGCGCTTCGTCCGACTGCGTGGTGATGATGATCAGGAACGATTCCGGATTGGCGATCATGCCGCCGGTCAGCTGCCCGATCACTCGGGCGGCATAGGAGATGTTCCCCATCAGGTGCAGCTCGTCGATCAGAACACCGACCGGCTTGGATCCGGTCGCGACCTTCATGTCGAACGTCTTCACCTTCAGCCGCGCCTTGTTGACGCGGTCGGTGATCGTCTTCGTGTGCTCGGCCACGTGGAACCGGCGCTTCAGGAACGCGTCGGCCTCGATCATGCCCACCGCCTGCTGGAAGGCGGTGTCGGCAATCTCCTGCGTGGGGCCGATCAGCTGATACTCGGCCCGAGGCCGTTTGTTGATCAGCATGGCGGTCATCATGATGGCCGCGCCATTCGTCGTCTTGGCGTTCTTCTTCGGCACCATGGCGAAGATGCCCGGCACCTGGCGGATGCCCGCAGCGGAGAGCGAGCCGAATAGCGCTCGCACGATGTCGCGGCCCCACTCGCCGCCAGCATCCTCAAGCCGGGGCTGCCCAGGCACGTCCGGCAGGCGCAGCTCGTTGAAGATCCCGACCGCGCGCTCGGCCTCATCCTCGTCGAGCGGCAGATCCGGAAGGAGCGAACGCCCCTCCCGCAGCCGCTCAACCCAATCAGGGCAGGCGAACTGCCAGCCTAGTTGAGCAGTGAGCCCCAACGGCCCTCACCCGAATTGTCGTGCGCGTCGATCTCGGCCTGCGCCTTCTTGCCGAGCGGCTTAGCCTTGGCAGGCTTCGTTGCCGTAGGCGGCTGGATGCCCCGCGCCAGGTCGTGGCGATCGAGCCGTTTGAACACCTTGTCGATCGCCGAGACGTTACCGGCGTCGACCTCCTTCATGAGCGCGCCGAGCAGCTTGCCCTCGACCCGCTGGCGGGCTTCCAGCTTGGCGGCCAGCTCACGAAAATAATGCTTCTTCAGCGTCGGCACGCTGATGCTCAATGCGGCCGCGATCTGGGCTTCGTTCTTATCGAACGCCATTAAAGCTATGATTTTGCGCCGGTTTTCGTCGGTCGGCAGGTGCGGCGGGCGCCCACGCTTCCCCAGACCCGCCGGGATGGGATCGCCCAACAGGTCAAAATCCCACTCAGCCACAAAAAAATCTCCACGTGAGACGGTATGCGGTCTAGGGGGCCGCGCCCCTGTCGACTTTGACCCACCCCCCCCCGGGTCAGCGGTGCCCGCGGTTCTCCGCGCGCTGCTTCCTGCTGTCGTGGCAGGGCTTGCAGAGGCACTGCAGGTTGTCCGGATCCCAGAACATCGCTTCGTCACCGCGATGCGGCCGGCGATGGTCAGCGACCAGCTTCGACGTGTCCGCCTCGATCCTGCCGCAGCCCGGCCACTGGCAGGTGAACAGGTCGCGCACCAACACCGACATGCGCAGCCGTTGCCAGCGCGCCGTCTTGTACCACTTGCGCCATTCGCGCTGGTCGCGGTCGCGATCCCGATCCTGCCGTGTCACCGGCAGCGCGCTCCCGAACCGAGGCGGCAGCGATCGGAAGCGCGGCGCCAAGGCACGGAACTTCGTCATGCATCATCACCAAAACGCCGACGGGCGCCGCACCAATGGTGAGACGCCCGTCGCGAGGTTCGGAAAGGGAGAGCTGCCCGGCCGCAGCACGAAGCGTTGCCCGAGCATGACGTGAAATATGGCCAGAGAGGCCTAGAGCCCGAATTGTTTATTTGCATGCCACCCGCTCTCTAGGGCTTGACGGCCTCTAGGTGCGCATTTCTGCGGGTTTCAGCCTTGTCGATATACACGCAGATGGCCGTCAGGGCGCGCCCGTAGCGCTTGGCGAGGGTGTCTGGATGCCCACCCCAGCCGATTGCCTTGGCCGCTGACACCCACGCGGGCCGCGCGTTGTCGCGGCTCAGCTGGCCCAGCACGACGCCGAGCAGCTTGCGATCGCGCGGCTCGACCACCGCATCGATCCAACCGAGCGCCTCCCACATGCGGTCAACCTCATGTGAGCGCAGGCCGGGAAGGGTGGGGCGCTGGTCGCGATCATAGTCATCGCTGTCGACCTTGTACTGCGCCCACAGCTCCTGCCGGCTCAGCTGGCCCCGCTGGTAGATCCCGCTCGCGCCCGGCTCGCGGATCCAGCCCGCCTCACGGTCCGGCATCCGGCGCAGGAAGCCCCAGGCTTCGACCAGCCGCTCCTGCACCGCCTCATACTCGGTGAGCCCCGCAGCGACCGCCAGAGCCAACCAACGGGGGCGAACAGGCATCCTTCCGGCGCTGGAACCTTCCATTGCCATCCTTCCACAGCGATGACCTTCATAACTCATTGGAGAAACGCCCTTTATTCTCAACTATGGAAGGATCGGAAGGATCGGAAGGATATGTATATGTGATCTATCGTGCGCCTGCGCATGCGCGCACACAGATACGAAGAAACATCACGACAACCCTTCCGAACCTTCCGAACCCGCGGAAATCCTCGCCTTTTCCCTTCCGGTATCCTTCCGGCACCCTTCCAAACCGGAAGGATCAGTCATGCAGGCCAGCGTCAGGGCGGCAGTTCGTCCTCGCCGAAGGGCGGCGCATTGTCCGGAGGATCCGCGAACTCGCCGTCGAGCGTGCGCGGCTTGCCGTTCTCGTCGACGAAATCGCCGACCTCACGCACCAGGCGGATGCCGAGCCACTGCATCCCGTCGGACGCCTTTTTCTGATATCCCTTCTCGACCATCGCGTTCGAGAAGCCCTTGTTCGACCAGTCGCGTTCGCCGGCCGCCTTGCTCCACGCGACGAACACCTCGTGCAGCTTCGACGATTGGACGCGCGAATCCGGATCGCTGACGACGCACAGCCGCAGGAAGCGGGCGAGCGGGTCGCTGGCGTCACGGTAGGCGCTGGTGGCTTCGGTGACGCTCTTCGGCTCCACTAGCCCGTGCGACATATAGTCGAGCAGGCCGGCAACCAGCCGGTTGAGCACGCCCGACGCCTCCTGCGTCTTGATCTTGGAGGCGAGGTTCGGATCTTTCTCCGGCCAGTTCGCGACGCCAGGCTCGGGCTTCTCGATGTTCCGCAGCCAGGGGATCAGCTTCATGCGTCCCCAGATCCCGTCGTCGGTATCGGGGATGTCGAACTTGGTGTTGCCTTGGATGATCAACTTGAAGATCGGATCGAGGTCGAAGAACCCGCGGTGCAGCATGCGAACCGGGATCGGCTCGCCGCCCGTCACCAGCTTGATCAGGCCGCTATCCAGCTTCTCGTTACGGCCCGGCTCCGACGATCGCAGCATGCGGACGCCGGCAAGCTTCGCGAGATCCGGCGACGCCTGGTCGCCACGTTTCTTGATGCCTTGATCAAGGAACGAGCCGATCGGAATCGTGCCGCTGTAGTCGCCGGCGACGTGCGCCCAGCTCTCCATCGTCACGCCCTTGCCGTTGCGGCCGCGGCCGTACCAGAACCACAGCTTCTGCTCGCCAGCGTCGCCGGTCAGCGCATAGCCGCCCACCTGGTGCAGATACCGGCGCATCGTTGCGTCCGGCTGCGCCCACTCGATCATGGAGTCATACCGCGGCGCCGTGGCGGCAGGATCATATTCGACCGGCGATAGCTTGGTCTGCATGTCGCTCCGATCGTGGGGCGACAATTCGACCACGCCGCGCCGGCTGCCGTCGGGCAGATCCTCGGTGCGGAAGCGCAGCGTGCCGTTCAGGACATTGACCGCATATTTGTCGTGATCGAACGCCTCGATCGGCACCGTGAGCCAGCGCCGCGCCAGCATCGCGACAGCAACGGGCTTGCCGGTCGTTTCCGACTGGCGGCCGAACACCGCGATCTTGGTCGACAGCAGCTCGAAACTCTTGCCCTTCGGGATCCACCGATCGAGCCCGTGCGGGTTGCCTTCGTCCTCCAGATCAAGCCGGGCATCCTTGCCCTCGCCCACGAGCGTCCACTTGACCCCAGTGTCCGCGACGAAGCGGGCTTCATCCTGAATGGCACGAACCGTCTCGAACACCGCAGCGACCACTTCGGCAGGCGGCGTCTTTTCGTCCTGGTCCAACACCTTCCAGCGCCGGCCGTCCCAGCCGAGCCAGCCTTTAGCCGTCGTGAACCGGAAATCCTCGCCGAACCGATCGCGAAACCGTTCGGCAATCCCGAAGTCGGTCAGCGGGTGGGCGAGGCAGCGCATGGTGACGAGCAGCGGGCCCAGATCGAACCCACGCGCGAACCCGTCATCGATCGCGCTCACGATATCGTCGCGGCTCACATCGGCAACGTCGGCCCACACCGCCGCCAGCTGGTCCAGCGCGGCCGGCTCGTCGAGCAGCCCGGCCGCGAGGCGCCGGCCGACACCATAGGCAAGCCGCAGGATCGCGTCCCGTTCGGCCTCGACATGCTCCACCCGCCGGGCGAGCCAGCCGGCCGCAACCTTGCGAAGGCGCTCCCGCTCCCCCTCCGACAGCACTTGCAAGCCATCCATCCTTCCAGACCGGAAGGATGCGGATTTTTCCTCGCGCGCGGCAGCGGCGCGGGCGGGCGGGCGCGAGCGGTCAGTGCGCTCCCTGCGGGAGCGCGATGCAGCCGCGATCTCTCCGAGATCGCGAGGGCTGTTGAGCCCGGCTGTCCATCCGCTGTCGATCGTCGCGGCGAGCTGCCCCGCATCATCGCGGCCGGGATTGTCACGCGCAGCGGCCTCCACGCTCGCCCGCGCAACGCCGGCATCGAGCGCGCCGGCCGCGACGAGAGTTGCCACCTTGAACGCGGCTTCATTGAGCGTGGCGTTGCGCTGGCCGGATCCAGCTTCGCGGATCGATCGGCATTCGCCGTCGAGCGCCGACAGCGCATATCTCCGCACGTCTGCGTCGACGTCGACGGCCGCGCGCCCGTTCGAGTGCGGCCGCGGCTGTGCGGCCGGCCGAGGGGACGCGCTGTTCGCCGGCCGTTGCTTCGGCGCGCGAAGGATCTCGATCAGGGCAGGCGGCGCCTCGGCAAAGGCATCATCGTCGCGCCAGTCGCCGCGATCGAGCCAGCGATAGCGGGCGCCGGTGTCGACCATCACTGACGGGGGCGCGATCACGTAACCGCCCTGGCCGCGCACGTCGACGTGACGGGGCAGGTTGCCACGGTTGCGGATCGGCTCGCCGTCTTTCGGTTGCTTCAGCCACACATGGACGCCGTCGGATTGCGTCAGCGCCGTCACCGATCGCGGCAGCGCGCAGCCCATCTGCTCTTCAAGATCCGCCTTCAGGCGATCGAGCGTGTAGGCTTCGCCCGTATCGGGATCGATCTCCGGATCGAAGTCCAGCACAAAGAAGCCGTTCTCGCCGAGCGGCAGGCCGATCAGCGCGTCCGGATGCTCCCGCCACCAGGCGAGGATCGTCGGCTCATGCGTCGTGGCATCCTTCAGCCCCTTGCCGGTGTACGGCGCCTTGGCTTGGAAGGTGCGCTCTTCGCCCCGCACGAACGCCGTCGTTTCCCGCTCCCGACACGGAAACACGGTCCAGCCCCGGCGCGCATATTGGATTGCCGCCTGCCCCATCGGCGACGGCAGCTTGGATACTGACACGATGAAACCTTCCCCCGCTGCCGGCCGATCAGGCCGACAGAGCCGCGCTCACCTGCGCCAACTTCGCCTTCGCCGCTTCCAGCTCAGCCCCGAGCGCCGCGTTCTCCCGCTTCAGCGCGTCCAGCTCGCCCGACTGGTCGATCCGCTCGCCGAGGTGGGCGAGCAGCACATCGGCACCGATGGCAAACAGATCGAGGGTGACAACCTCGCGCGCCGCTGGTTCGGCGGGTTCGCCACGCTCGATCAGCTGTGCGGCCGCGAGGCCGAGCGAGATGTCGTTGTCGCGCGCATGCCGCTCCAGCAGCCCGATCGCGGCCGTTGCCGTGCCCGGCAGCATCACAGACTTTCCATTGGCCATTGTCGGTTCCTCTTGCGTGAGGGGCCGGGCAACCGGGGGCTCCCATCCCGGAGGCGGCGTGCGCCCGTCGCGGCAGAAGCCGCATTGTCCGTTGACGATGCGCGGCATGTATTCGCCGCAATCCTCGCACTCGCCCGGCTGACCCGCCGCGATCGGCACCCGCGCGCGGGCGATGCCCAAGGCGACGTGCTCGTCGGTGATCTCGGCCGCGTAATCGGCGATATCGCTCATTCGACAGCTCCCCGGCCGGCAGAGGTGAGGGGGTGCTCGCGCAGCCAGGTCATTGCGTCCGACACTGCGCGCGCTGACAGGTGCGCCGCCTTAGCGTCCCGCGCGGCGCGCATGCGTTGGCGGATATCGCGCGGGATCCGGTCGAAGCAGGTGCGGCAGAAATCCATCGCGCTGGTCGGGCGCTGACGCCCGCAGCCCGATCGGCAGGGGTGAGCGGCCGAGCGCATCATGATGCCGCACCTGCCTCAAGCGCCGTGAATGCGCGCTCCAGCCGCGTCCGCGCCTTTGCCGCCCGCGACCAAGCAGCATCCCGAACCATCGGACGCTCGTCGGGATCGCGCGCGATCTCGATGTTCGCGCGGTAGCTCGCGAAGGCGCTGCGCAGGTTGCGAGCGGTCAAGGCGGGCGCTTGCTTCAAGCGCCCCGGCGGGTTTGCTTGCCAGTGCCGACAATCGTCGCGATGCGCGGCTTGCCCGGCCCCTGATCTTCGATCCGCAGCTGCCCCGATTGCACCAGGCAGCGAATCCGATAGCTGGCGGCTGCGGCATCCTTCAGCCCGCAGGTGGTCGCCAGCGAGGCGTTCGTCGGGCAGGGGAGGCGAAGGTTCGCCGCACGCCGGATCGCGCGCAGCACCAGCTCCGTCGGATCGTCCTCATTGACCTCGACTGGGGGAGCCGGGGTCGGCTGCGCGATCGGCGCCGCAACGCGAACCGCATAATAGCAGAACGCGCGCTTGTTCTCCGGGTCGCGGCCGCTTGTCAGCGTGATCACCTCGTCCTCGGCCAGCTCGCGCGCATGCGACCAGGCCGGGGCGTGCCGCGGGATCTGCTCACCGCGCGCGTACAGCATGCGCTCGCCCGGCGCGGCACCCGCGACCCAGCGATCGAACGCGGGCACGTCGACGGCCCAGCTTTCCGGGGAGGAGGAAGAGCGGGGGGCTTTCCCTCCTCCTCCCCGGCACGCGCCACCCGGCGGGGGGGAGGCAGGCTGCGCGTGATCCGTGATGATGTTGGCCGGCCGCATCATGCAGCCTTCCGATAGGTGCGGGGGGCAGGGCGATCGAACCAGCCGCCCTCAGGGGGCGACCGCCAATCCGACGTGACTACTGCATGCTGGGTGAAGAGCGAGATCGCATAAGAGACCTCCGCGCCCGGCTCGATGCCTCCCGAGATCCAGCGCTCGACCGTGGTGGGCTCGACAGGCAGGGTGTCGGCCAGTCGTTTCATGGCATCGCGTGGCTGTTCACAGAGCCACCAAGCCAACCGGCGCGCGCCTTCATTCGGCACCCGAACGGGCAGACGCAGTCGGTTCATCGTGTCTCTCCAGCTTCGATGGCTTCAAGTTCGGCGATCATCGCGAGCAGCACGTCGAGCAGCTCGTGCGCTTCGCTCAGGGCAGCGCGCGCATCAGCCGCGGAGAACTTTCCGTCTGCCAGTCCGCCGACGATCGCGGTGGTCACGTCGCTCGCCTCCCGCGCCTTGCGGGCGAGCAGAGCCAACAGATCCTGCTGGGTCGCCATCATCTGCGGGATGCGGACCAGGCGCAGCCCCAGCTGCCGCAGGACAGGATTGGCGAACCGGCCGTCCCATTCCTTGCAGCCGAACAGGAACGACACGGCCCCCATGTCGCCGGCTCCGGCGCGATAGGTCGCGACGCTGTCAGAATGTTTGCCAAGCACGCGGCCCAGATCCGCATCGATCAGGCCATCTTCGCCTTTGATATCGCGCAGGCTGTCGCCGATCGTTTCGAGCAGAAAACTACCCGAAATAGTCCGATCAGACCGGTGGATTTTCCGGCCGCTCATGCTGCATCAACCCGTTGATGCTGCTGCTCGCCCACCTCGGAACGCCGCGCCAAGGGCGGGAGATCGATGCCATGCTGAACGGCTACTTCGGCAACCCGATGGGCCAGCCCCTCCATGACAGCGATCCGGCGGAGGTGGTTCAGCCGCGAACCAGTGAGCCGGCGTCGCATGTTATGCACGGTCGACATTGGGGCGTCGCACAGCTCCGCGACCTGCGCGGTGCCCCCCAAAGCGTTGATCAGATCAGAAGCGAACGTGTCCATGCCGATGAAAATGCCAAAATGGCATGTTCAAAGCAAGGGGTAAAATGCCATAACGGCAGTTGCCATTATGGCAGTGTTGGCTGCCTAACCATGGGCATGGAAAATGAGACTATTCGGCGCTTGATGAAGGAGCGCGGGTACAACCAGGCGGACCTTGCCGAGTTGCTCGGGATAGATCCAACCGCCGTGTCCAAGCGGCTCACGGGCAAGCGGCCGTTCAAACATAACGAGATCATCAAAATTGAGTCGTGGCTCGGCGCTGCGCCGACGCCCAGCGCGCTCGCCGCGTCGGCGGTCCGCACGGTCCCGATCATCGGTCGCGTTGCCGCTGGCGCATACAAGGAAGCCATTCAGCAGCCGCTAGGGCATCTTCCTGTACCGGCCGATGCGCCCAAGAATGCCATTGCGTTGCGCGTAGATGGCGACTCCATGGATTTGGAGATCGACGATGGGGGTACAGTAGTGGTCGACCTGGACGATCGCGCTCTCTTCCCAGGCAAGCTCTATGTTATCATCAACGAAGACGGCGAAACCACCTTCAAGCAATTCGAGGCAGATCCGGCGCGGTTAGAACCGCGTTCGACCAACCCTGCGCACAAGCCGATTGTGATGGGGGACGGGCAAGCGTTCACGGTGTTCGGCCGAGTGACGGCGCTTTACCGACTGCGCTAACTCTTCCTCTTCCTCGAGCGTCATCCATTCGCTGCGGCTCTCCAGGCCACCGGGCACGGTGATGAAGAACGTGCCTTCCTCATCGTACGAGCCGAGATCCTGAGCGATCAGATCGCGGCACGCCGCCTGCGCACCGAACCTCCAAGGCCCGCACGGCTTACCGAAACAAAGCGCTCGATACCACTTCACGACAACCGGCAACGACTCGACTCCCCTTTCGCCTTCTGGAACAGACAAAGAACATACGTGCAAGCCGATCCTGTGAAAATGCCATAACGGAAATTTCTAGGTTGATCGCAAATGCCATTTTGGCATTAATGGCTCCCGAAAGGAGCCGCACATGCTGCTTGCCACTTCACACACTGCCGAGCTGGAGCGTCTCGCTGCACCCAAGTGGGTGTCGGCGATCTGGAATGACCGCGCACCCACCGCGGAGTTGCCGCACCTGAGAGTGACGGCGCCTGAACCGCCGCGGTTCGTGAGTTTCTACGTCGAAGACGAACAGCCGAGCATCGATGAGCTTTGGACCGGCCGGTTCAGCCTCGCCGTAGTCCTGATCATGGCGCTCTACGTTGCCGGCCACTTCCTCGTCGCCCTCGCGATGGGGAGGCTCTGATGGCAGGTCTCAGCATCGAACAGCGCGCGGCCGCGATCGCGGACCGCTTGGTGCCAAACAAGCATGCGCGGGCCGAAAGCCCGACGCTTGCCGGTATGATCGCCCGCCAATGGCAGGCGGCATTCGAAGGCGCCCGCGCCGCATTCCGCGAAGCAGGTGCCGCATGAGCATCCTGCGTCATTTGATCCCGCGAGTAGAAGCGGGCGGCTGGACCGGCGCGGCGCTCACGCGTCGTCCAGGTGGTGGTGCCGAGATCCCGGCGGGACCCGAGCGCGCTTGGCGGATCGCCACAGGCCGTCCGACCACAACCCCTGTCCGTGAGGGCGTCAACGGCGCGATCATCTGCATCCAGTGGCTCGGCCTGATGGTCGAGCTCGGCGTCGGGAGGGTTCGATGAGCAGCTCTGCGCTGTGCGTGGTGCTCTGGTCGCATGGCCCTGCGCCGACGATGATCCTGACTCTAAAGTTTGCGCCGCCCAGGTTGCGTACCCGAAGGGCGCCAGTAAGCCTTCGTGTGCCCACACTTTCGCTCGGCTTGGGTGAAATCCCCTCCGCGCTACGGATGGTGCTGGCTGACGGGGATGGGTCCGCTGCGCCATCGGATGGCAGCGCATGATGCGACCGCCACTTACCGGCTACGAGCATCGCGAGCTGCTCGCCTCGGCCGCGGTCCGCCTGCTCACCGATCGCGAGCGCAGCTATCCGCCGCTGGTCGAGCGCGGAAGGCTGGAGGCCAGCGCGGCCGAGGCCGGCCTGCGGTGCGGCCGCGCGCTGGTGGCGCAATGGAGGTGGATCATTGATCGCGCGAACCCGCTGCTTCCGGCGATGGATGACGCGACAGGCGGGCACTTTGGCGCGCCTGCAAGCGAGATCGCAGCGGATCTGGCACGCGCGACCGCCCGCGCGCGGGATCTCGCCGCCCGGCGCGACGACGACAGGCAGCTTATGCTCCTGGCGGATTGCTATGCGGCGCTCACCTGGCTGCAGCAGGGCAACTGGATCGTCGAAATGATCAGCGGTGCCCGCATCATCACTGCGCAGCTGCGCGCATCAGCAGGGAAGGGGAGGCAGCCGGCGTGAAGCACGATCCTGCTCTGATCGATGTCGTTAAAGCGCTTGCGCGCGCTGCTGCCGCGCGGGACATTGCAGCCCGTGGAAAGGAACGAGGACGTGCGAACGGTAATCTACGCTCGGTTTTCCAGCCAGCTTCAAAATAGCCGTTCGATCGACGATCAGATCGCGGTCTGCCGCGAGCGAGCCGAGCGCGAGGGTTGGCAGATCGTCGACATATTCACCGACTATGCGATCAGTGGCGCGGCCGGGATCAGCGAAGCCCAGCGGCCAGGACTTGCGGCGTTGCTCGCGCGGGTCGAAGCCGGAGGCATCGAACAAGTGCTCGCCGAGGCGACCGATCGTATTGCCCGCCATCAGGGCGACAGCTTTGCCATACGCGAGCGCCTTAGCTTCGCCGGCGCCCGCCTGTTCACTCTATCGGACGGCGAGGTCACCGACATTAGTGGCACCTTCAAGGGCCTCATGGACGCCCAGTTCCGCAAAGAGCTTGGCGCCAAGATCAAGCGCGGCCAGCGCGGTACCGTTGCGGCTGGTCGATCACCTGCCGGGCTGGCCTACGGCTATCGCACCGCCAATCGGATCGACGAGCAAGGACGACCGGTTCGCGGACTTCGCGTTGTCCACGATGAGCAGGCTGCGATCGTCAGGCGCATTTTTGAGGAGTATGCGAGCGGTCTGAGCCCGGTGAAGATCGCTGAGCGCCTGAACGCGGACGGGATCACTGGCCCGCGCGGCGATCGATGGCGCGCTACGACGATCCGCCCGGACAGAACGCGTGGCAACGGCTTGCTGCAGAACCAGCTCTACATCGGACGTTTGATCCACAATCGTACCTCCAAGGTCGTGGAGCCAATTTCACGCAAGACACGCATCAGGCCCAATCCTCCCGACGCATGGGTGATCGAGGAGGTGCCGCACCTCCGCATTGTCGAGCAGGCGCTCTGGCAACGAGTGCAGGAAGGGCTGCGGCGCCATTCGGGCATTCCCCCAGCGAAGGCCCGGCGTGCACGCCACATGTTCTCTGGCCTGGGTGTCTGCGGCAGCTGCGGAGGACCGTGGAACATCAAGACAGCGAAATTCTGGGGCTGTGGTTCGCGCCAGGAGGGCAGCGGCTGCACCAACAATCGTCTGGTCTCAACCGATAGCTACGAGGCGAGGGTGCTGGAAGGGCTGCGTGAGCGCATGCTGGATCCCGAGCTCGTGAGTATCTTCGTGAAAGAGTACCACGAGGAGTTCGCGCGCCGCGCCGCTCAAACACGGCGCGACAGTACACAGCTGCAGCGCCGTCACGCAGAAGCATCTCGGAAGCTCGAGCGATTGGTTGAGGCGATCGCGTCCGGCGCCGGTGAGTTTGACGAATTCAAGGGCGCGCTGGCGAAAGCCCGCGCCGAACGCGACCAAGCGGCCGAGCAACTAGCAGAGGTCGAGGCGCTGCCCGTGGTCGCACTCCACCCAACAATCGCCGCGGAATACCGACGTCAGGTGGAGGAGCTGCACGTCGCACTGGCTGATCCGGAGGCGCGCATCCAGGCGGTGCCTGCAGTCAGAAACCTCATCGACCGAATAGTGCTGACGCCCAATCCCGAGGGGCGCGGGGTGCTGATCCAGGTGGAAGGGAGGCTGGCTGCTATCGTGGCGCTAGCCACCGGCAGGGAGGCTCCGCCGCCACTTACTGCAAAGCTGGAGCGGGTGAAGGGAATCGAACCCTCGTCGTAAGCTTGGGAAGCTTCTGCTCTACCATTGAGCTACACCCGCGCGATCAACGGCTTGCCGCTGATACTTGGTCGTACGTGGCAAGGAGCGATGCCCCGAATTGCCTGCCATGCGACGCGGCGAGCACGTGCCACGTTTCTATGTAGGTCGTCAATGTGGATACGTCGGCTCCCTACGCTGGGATGCAAAGCGCGAAGATGAGGTGACGACCTATTGCCATTGGGGGTGGTACGGGGCTGGCAGAAGGAGCTGCCCGTTTTACCGACGGCAGGCTGACACGCCAGACTGTTGACGAGCCGCCGAGATGGGCGGCTCGTCTCCCGCAAATGCACGTGCAGGTAAGGCGCGCGTAGGTTGGAGCCGATTACCGGCCGACTGCTTCCTTCACCTTGTCTGCTGCCTTTGCGAGCAGGCCCTTTTCGGCTTCTTCTGCCTCTTCCTTGGTCTTGAACGCGGCGCCTTCAGGTTCGGCGGGCGGGGCGTAGACCGAGAACAGTTTCAGCGCGCCGCTGCCCTTGTTGACGATATTGTGTTCCGACCCCTTGGGGATCACGACCATGTGGTTTGCGCCCGCCTTGGTCCCGTGTCCGTCCACGGTGACCTGCGCCTCGCCAGCGACGATAAAGGTGGTCTGATCGGCGGGGTGGGTTTCAAGCCCGATTTCCTCGCCTGCAGGGATACTCATGAGCACCACCTGGATCTTGCGATCGCGGTAGACCTCTTTCTGCCACAAGGTGTTCTTGGTCGCGAGTTCGATCATATCCTTGTTGAAGATCGCCATGCCTGGTCCTTTCGAGCCACTGTTGTGGCCCTGAACGCGCCGGCAGGCGAACGGATGCGGGGAACTGGTGACCTGCCCGAGGGAAGCGCGGGAGCCCGCAGCGGGTTCAGCCGGTCCGCTCAGGAACCTCCGCGGCGTCTTCCGCGATCGAGGCCGCGGAGGCGACCGCTTCCCACGGGAAGACGAACCAGTCCTTCACCACGCGCCGGTCGATGCTGCGGGCGCGATAGGCGACTTTCTGGTCGGAAACCTGATTGTCCAGGAGCGTAGCGAAGCGCACCGATCCCTCTCGCGCGCCTGCCTCATCCAGCCAGCGACGCAGCAGGCCGATGGTGCGGCCGGTGTCGTTGATGTCGTCCACGAACAGCAGGCGATCACCCGCGCGGGTGCGGGCAGCGAGCCGAGCGAGAAGATTGTCGCCGGGCTGCGGGGTTTGTCCCGAGAGATCGTAGGACGCCATCGGGATCCCCGTTGCGTGGCTGAGATAGACAGCCGGGACCAGCCCGCCGCGACCGATGCCGACGATCAGCGTCGGCTGCCACTCGGGCGAGGCGGCCAATGCGGTCGCCAGCGCCCGTACATCGGCAACGAAGTCGTCATGGCTGATGAAGGTGTAGATTGGCTGCACAGGCGCCTCGTGACGATGAATTGGGTCGCAGGATCAACCCGGGCGATCAACTGTCGGCGAACGCCTTGGTGCCGACCACGCCGATGATGATGAGCGCGATAAAGGCTATCTGCACGGCGTTGACCTTTTCGTTGAAGATCAGTGTGCCAAAGATGGTGACGCCCACGGCGCCCAGCCCGGTCCACACTGCATAAGCGGTCCCGGCGGGTAATCCGCGCATCGCCAGCGCGAGCAGGCCCATGTTCACGAAGCTGAGCGCAATCGGGATCGCCGATGCGGCGAGGCTGGCCTGCATGGCAGCCCATTTCAGGCTCAATGCCCAGATGATTTCGGTCACGACGGCCACAGCCAGAATCAGCCACGCCATAGATTTCTCCTGATGCGGGCTCGAAACAGACGTGCCGGCCGGAAACCCGAAAGAGGCCGGACATCGTGGGTTCGGACACATGGGTCGCGAAGCGGAGGCCCGATAATGCCGTCGGCCGCGCGGGTCCACCCTCAAATTGCGCCAGCACGGGCACGGGGGGGGGCGGAGGGTCAATCAGGTGCAAGGGAGGGGCGCCCGCACCCACCCGATCGTGCCGATGCGCGACCGAATGGATGCAGGCGCCTATATGAAGCGTCTTACCAAATGCGGACGCGCTCGCCCGGCGCGACATATTGCTTCTGATCTGGCGTGATCTTCCACGCGGCGTACCAGGCGTCGATGTTGCGCAGCGGATTGACCGCACGGATCTGGCCCGGCGCATGCGGGTCGCTGACGAGTTGCTGACGAAGCGCCTCGTTACGGAACAGCGTCCGCCAGACCTGGCCCCAACCAAGGAAGAAGCGCTGTTCGCCGGTGAAGCCGTCGAGCGTCGGTGCGGGCTTTCCACCCAGCGATGCGTGATAGGCGTCCAGCGCCATCAGCACGCCGCCTAGATCGGCGATATTCTCGCCCATCGATGCCTTGGCGTTGATGTGCAGGCCCGGCAGGCCGGCAAATTCATACGCCTCATATTGCGCGCCGTAACGTGCCGCCTGCGCTTCGAACTTCTGCGCGTCATCGGCGGTCCACCAATCCCGCAGCACGCCTGCGCCATCGGACTTGCGGCCCTGATCGTCGAAGCCGTGGATGATCTCGTGACCGATCACGCCGCCGATGCCGCCATAATTGATCGCGTCATCTGCCTTGGGATCGAAGAACGGCGGCTGGAGGATCGCGGCGGGGAAGACGATCTCGTTCTTCACCGAGTTATAATAAGCGTTCACCGTCTGCGGGGTCATGCCCCATTCCGCCTTGTCGACCGGCAGCGCGATGCGGTTGCGGCGGTAATCCCACTCGAACCGTGCGGCCCGCTCGGCATTGCCGACGAGATCGCCGGGAACGATGCGCAGCGCGGAATAGTCGCGCCACTTGCTGGGATAGCCAACCTTCACGCTGAAGCCGTCCAGCTTCTTGAGCGCCTCCTGCTTGGTCGCCGGGCTCATCCAGTCGAGATTGCGGATTCGGCCGGCGAAGGCGCCACGCAGATTGGTGACCAGCGTGTCCATCTTCGCCTTCGATTCAGGCGGGAAATACAGTGCGACGAAATCGCGGCCGATGCCTTCACCGATGCCGTTCTCGGCAAAGGCGACGGCGCGCTTCCACCGTTCGCGCTGCTGCGGCTGGCCATTCAGGAACTTCGAGCGGAAGTCGAAATGCGCGTCCACGAAGCGCTTCGACAGGATCGGCGCGATCGCATCGGCGGTGCGGAAGGCTTCCCATGCCTTCAGCGTATCGAGATTGGTGTCGGCATAGACCTTGGCGATCTTCGGGAAGGCGGTGTTCTGCGCGACGATCACGCGTTCGGCCTTGCCGATACCGGCGGACTGCCAGAACGGATCCCAGGCAAAGCCAGGCGCGAGCGCCTTGAGCTCGGCCAGCGTCATCAGATTGTAGGTCTTGTCACGGTTTCGGCTCTCGGCGCGCGTCCAATGGGCCTGGGCGAGCTGAGTCTCCATGGCGACCACGTCGTTGGCGGCCTTTTCCGGATTGGGCCATCCGGCCATCGTCAGCATCTGCGCGACATACTGCCGGTAGCGGGCAACCTGCGGCTGGAACTTGGGATCGACATAGAGGTCGCGGTCGCCGAGCCCGAGGCCGGACTGGCGCAGGTAGAGCGCGTAAGTATCCGGGTTCTTCGCGTCGTCAGCGACGCCGGGGCCAAAGAAGCTGGCGCCAAAGCCGCCAATCGAACGACCCATGACCTGGGCCATGCCGTTCTTGTCGCGGACTGCCTTGATCGCTGCGAGACGCTCCACGAGCGGCTTCGCATCAAGCTTTTCCGCGGCGGCCTCATCCATGAAGCCGGTGTAGAGGATCGCTGCCTTCATCCGATCCGGGTTGGCGGCGTCGTCCGCACGATAGCTCTCGAGCAGGCTGCGCAGCCGCTGCTCCGACAGGTCGCGCAACACCGCGAACGCGCCATAAGAGGAACGGTCGGCCGGGATCTCGGTCTTGTCCGCCCAGCTGCCGTTGACGAACCGGAACCAGTCGTCGCCCGGCCGCACCTTGCGATCCATGCCGGCGATGTCGAAGCCCCAGGCGCCGTAGCTGTCAGCGGCCGTCGATGCCGAAGGCGAGGCGGGGGTGTTTGCTGTAGGCGCCGCTGGTGCCGTTTGGGCCTTGCCTTGCGTACCCCGGCTGAAGGCGGGCGCGCCGAGCACAAGCAGGGAACCGGCAGCAGCAAGAAGAATGTGCTTTTTCGTCAAGAAATGATCTCCAATGGCGCCGCGATTACCATCCGCGGCGCTGATGACGGTCGTGTAGTCGACAGAGGCAAAGGACGGCCCCGCCGCGACTGACGCTCGCGTCTTAGCCGAGCCCACCGTGACAGAAGCTGAACGAGCCATGTCTTGATGCTCGCTGAACCTGTCCGCCGCCGCGTGATCGCCACGCAGCGGCGGATCGGCGATCAACCGCGCGCGGCGGCGATGTAGGCGTCGACCTGCGCCTCGAGCAGATCGAGCGGCAGCGCGCCCTGGCTGAGCACCGCTTCGTGGAAGTCGCGAATGTCGAATTTGTTGCCCAGTTCCCGCTCCGCCTTCCGGCGCAACTCGGTGATCTTCAGCTGGCCGACCATGTAGCTGGTCGCCTGACCGGGCCAGTTGAAGTAGCGGTCGACCTCACGCGCGATATCGGTGTCCGAAACCGAGCTGTTCGCTTTGAAGTAGGCAATGGCCTGCTCGCGGGTCCACCGCTTCGAGTGGATGCCGGTATCGAGCACCAGTCGGATCGCGCGCCATACCTGGAGCGAGAGCATCCCGAAGCGATCATAAGGATCGGTGATGACGCCCATCTCGTCACCGAGCCGCTCGGTATAGAGTCCCCAGCCTTCCATATAGGCGCCGAACCCGCCGAACTTGCGGAACTTGGGCAGGCCGGTCAGTTCCTGCTGCCGCGCGATCTGAAAGTGGTGGCCGGGCGCGCCTTCATGCACCGAGATGCCGGCGACCTGCACCTTCTGCGTCTGGTTCATGTCGACGAGGTTGACGTAGTAGATGCCCGGCCGCGATCCATCGGCCGATGGCGGATTGTAGAAGGCGGTCGACGCGGTGCCTTCCCGCCATTTCTCGACCGCGCGGACCTCAAGCGGTGCCTTGGGCAGAACGCGGAAGTAGCGCGGCGCGACCTCCATCACCGATGCGATGATCTTGCGTGCATCCGCCAGATATTGCTCGCGGCCGGCCTCCGTATTCGGATATTTGAACTTCGGATCGGTTCGGATGTGGTCGAAGAACTGCTCCAGCGTCCCGGTGAATCCGACCTGCTTCTTGATCGCCTCCATCTCCTGGCGGATCGCGGCAACCTGCTTCAGGCCGATGTCGTGGATCTGGTCCGCAGTGAGGTTGGTGGTCGTCGAACCCTTCAGCCGATCATTATAATAGGCCGCGCCATCAGGCAGGTTCCAGGCGCCGAAATTGCCCTTCGACAGCGGTTCGATCTCGTCGAGTGCGACGAAAAGCATGTCATAGCCACGCTTGAACGGGCCGGTGAGGGCTGCGCTGGCGTCGGCCAGCAGCTTCTGCTTCGTCGCGTCGGGCGCGTTCAGTGCGGCGACCTTCTTGCGGAAATCCGCCATCAGCGTCGAATCGGCGCCCGTGTCGAACGGCGCGCCAGTGATGACCTTGCGCGCATCAGCGCGCGCGGGAGCGAAGTTTACCTTGTTCGGAATGATCCCGGCCGCTGCCTGCTCGCGCATTGTCGCCGTCACTTCGCGCATCACCCGCTCGGTGTCACGCAGACGGGCGATATAGGCCTGTGCGTCGGCGACATTATCGACCTTGTGATTGTTGATCAGCAGGACGGGAATCGAGCCCGCCGGGCTGCCGTTGGTCGACACAGGGAAGCGCAGCTTGCGGAAGCGGAAGGATTCACGATCCCGCTCCACCTGATATTCGAACAGGCGGTAGCTGACCCGCGCGCTTTCGCCCAGCTGCTCCGGCTTGAAGCGCGCGCGCATATCCTTGAGCTGCTGTTCGGCCAGCTCCTGCCGCCGAATGTCGGCGGCGTCAGTATAATCGTCAAGCTTGTCGTAGTTCGTCTTAAACCCGAGATGAGTCTGCATTTCCGGGCTGAGCGCAAGTTGCGCGTCGAAGGCGGCGTCGAGGAATTGAAGCAGCGCGGCATCCTGCGTACCGGGCTGCGCCGCGACCGGCGCCTGCGCCGCCGCCGGGGTGGCCGCAGCCACCGGCAACAGGGGGAGAAGCATAAGGGCAAGCGTACGATGCATCGAAATCTCCTAAAGATCAGATGCTTCTTGCCGCACGCGCCCGCCGGCGCAATGCCCGGTATCAGTTCTTCAGACGATAGCCCGTGCGGAAGATCCACCACACTGCGGTGAGGCATACGGCCAGGAACCCTGCGGTGACGGCAAGGCTCGCCATCGGCGACACATCGGCCTGTCCGAAGAAGGTCCAGCGGAATCCGTTGATCAGATAAGCGATCGGGTTGAACAGCGACACCGTCCGCCATGGCTCGGGCAGCATGTCGAGCGAATAGAAGGCGCCGCCGAGGAAGGTGAGGGGTGTGACGATCAGCAACGGGATCACCTGAAGCTGTTCGAACCCCTTCGCCCATATGCCAAGCACGAAGCCGAACAGCGAGAAGGCGCAGGCGACCAGCACCAGATAGGCGAGCATGATCACGGGATGCGCGATCCTGACATCGACGAAGAGGTTTGCCGTCAGCAGGATCACCAAAGCGACGAGCAGCGCCTTCGTCGCAGCCGCGCCGACATAGCCCAGCACGGTTTCAAAGGCGGACATGGGCGCGGAGAGCAGCTCATAGATCGTGCCAGTGAAGCGCGGCATATGGATGCCGAAGGCGCCGTTGAACGTGCTTTCCTGAAACAGCGACAGCATCATCAGGCCCGGTACGATGAAGCTGCCGTAGGGGATGTCGCTCACCTCCGTCATGCGCGATCCGATCGCAGAGCCGAACACGACGAAATACAGCGACGTTGTGATGACGGGCACGGCTAAGCCCGTCCAGAGCGTCCGCCGAAAGCGGTGCATCTCGAACCGGTAAAGCGCCCAGACGCCGGCGGCGTTGAAGCGAGGCGCCTTCATGCCGCGCGCCTTCCATGAACGAGATCCACGAATATTTCCTCAAGCGAGCTTTGGTGGGTGCTGAGGTCGGAAAAGTTGATCCCCAGATCGCGCAATTTGCCAAGCAGCGACGGCACACCGGTGCGTTCCGCATGGCGATCGAACACATAGCGCAGTTCGCGCCCCTCTGCGGTAAGCTCCAGATGCCAGTCCGCCAGCTCGGATGGGATCGCGGCCAGGGGATCGGCCAGCTGAACGATCAGCTCTTTGCGGCCGAGCTTCTTCATCAGCACCGATGTTTCCTCGACCAGGATCAGCTCACCGCCGATGATCACACCAACGCGGTCCGCCATTTCCTCGGCTTCCTCGATATAATGGGTCGTCAGGATGATGGTGACGCCGCGGTCGCGAAGTTTGCGGACCATCGCCCACATATCGCGGCGCAGCTCCACATCGACACCCGCCGTGGGCTCGTCGAGGAAGAGGATATCGGGTTCGTGCGCCAGCGCCTTGGCGATCATCACGCGCCGCTTCATACCGCCCGACAGCTCCCGAATTTCGCTGTCGCGCTTGTCCCATAGCGAGAGGTCACGCAGCACCTGTTCGACCAGCGCGGGATCCTTGGGGCGGCCAAACAGCCCGCGGCTGAATGCTACGGTTGCCCGGACGGATTCGAACTGGTCGGTATTCAGCTCCTGCGGGACAAGGCCGATCCGGGCGCGCGCCTCACGATAGGCGCGTACATTGTCAAAGCCGTCGACGGTCACCGTGCCGCCGGTCGCGGTGACAAGGCCACAGACGGCACCGATCAGTGTCGTCTTGCCGGCGCCGTTGGGACCCAGGAGCGCGAAGATCTCGCCCCGGCGAATGTCCAGATCGACGCCCTTCAGCGCGCGATGGCCCGACGCATAAGTCTTCTGAAGGCCCTTGATCGAGATGATCGGCTGCATGGAGGTTCCTGCGCCAGGACGGCGCCTGAGAGGAGAGAAGCGACCCCTTATTTGGAGTCGGTCACCAGAACCGCAAGCTTGCTTCCCGTGCCGCTCGTCGCGAGCGTCTCGCGCGTCACCAACATCGTGGCGCCGGGGGCGAGAATCCCCTCCAGCTTCTGGCGAAATTCCTCCGGCACATGGCCCTTAGTCCGCGCATCGGCGGACAGCTCGCCGCCGTCCTTCCCCGTGCCGTCCGGCAGCGGCAGGCGCATCCAGTGTGCGCCGTCCGCGTCGACAGCGCGAAGCGTGAAGGCCTCCGTATTTTGGACCGGTACGTCGAGGATCACCGGAGCAGAGCCGATCTGCTTGCCGTTGCGCAACACGACGATGCGGCGATCCCGCCCGCTGACAATGATCGACACCGGCCCGGTCGGCGAGACTTCGGGCGTCCAGCTATACGCCGCGGTATTGCGATGCCCGTCGGTAGTGACCGACGGAACCGGGCTTGCTGCCGGGGAGACTTCGGGAACGAGGCTCTCGTCGGTGATGACCACCGTCAGGCCGAGGTTGGTGACGCCGTAAAGCAGCTTGGCAAAGGCCATTGGCAGACGAACGCAGCCGTGGCTGGCGGGGTAGCCGGGGAGGGCGCCGGCGTGCAGCGCGATGCCGTCCCAGGTCAGCCGCTGCATGTAGGGCATTGGCGCGTTGTTGTAGAGGTTGGACTTGTGATCGACCCGCTTCTGCAGGATCGTGAAGACACCCGTGGGCGTCTTGTGGCCCGGCTTCCCCGACGAGATCGTGGTGACGCCGATCGGCACGCCGTTGCGATACACATAGGCGCGCTGGGTCTTCAGGCTGACGATCATGGTGACCGGGCCCGCGGGCGCGATCTGCGGTGCCCAGAAGAACTCGCCGGGTTTCAGCCGTTCGATCGCGCCGGGTTCGGCCATCTGGCCACGCTGCTGCTGCGCGGCGGCGACCGGGGCAATCAGCAGCGCGAAGGCCGCGAGAGGCAACAAGCGACGCATCTTCATCCCCGGCAAGACCCAATCTCCCGCCGGCATCCTACCGGCGGGAGTGACCGATTTACAGGTCGATCAGAATACGGGTCGGATCCTCGATCGCATTCTTGAGCGCGACGAGGAAGGTCACCGCCTCGCGGCCATCAATCAGGCGGTGATCGTAGCTGAGCGCAAGGTACATCATCGGACGGACGACGACCTGGCCATCGCGGACGACTGGGCGATCCTCGATCCGGTGCAGGCCGAGCACGGCCGACTGCGGCGGATTGATGATCGGGGTCGACATCAGCGAGCCGAACACGCCGCCGTTCGAGATGGTGAAGGTGCCGCCCTTCATCTCGTCCATCTTCAGCGTGCCTTCCTTGGCGCGCTTGCCGAAATCGCCAATCGTCTTCTCGATGCCCGCGACCGACAGGTCCTGCGCATCGCGGATCACCGGAACGACCAGGCCGCCCGGCGAGGAGACTGCGACCGAGATGTCGGCATAATCGTGGTAGACGATCTCATCGCCCTCAATCGAGGCGTTGACCGACGGGATGTCCTTCAGCGCCATCGTCGCGGCCTTCACGAAGAAGCCCATGAAGCCGAGGCGAACGCCGTGCTTCTTCTCGAACAGGTCCTTGTACTTGGCGCGCGCCTCGATCACCGCGGTCATGTCGACGTCGTTGAACGTCGTCAGCATCGCAGCGGTATTCTGCGCGTCCTTTAGGCGCTTGGCGATCGTCTGGCGCAGGCGCGTCATGCGCACGCGCTCTTCCTTGCGACCGCTGGAGGCCGCAACCGACGGAGTGGGCGTCGCCGCCTGGGTGGGCGCTGCGGCCGGACGCGAGGATGCCGCAGTGGCAACGTCTTCCTTGGTGATGCGGCCGTCGCGCCCCGTGCCCTTGATCGTGGACGGGTCGACACCGTGTTCGAGCACCGCACGACGAACCGACGGGCTGAGCGCGGCGGGCGCATTGCTGTCGATCGGCGTCGCGCCATGATTGCCATAGCCGCCTGCTGCCGGAGCAGGCTCTTCCGCTGCTGCCGGCGACTGCGTCACCGCCGGCTGGGGCGCGGCTGCTGCCGCTGCCGCGCCGTCGCCAGCCTCAACCGTCGCCAGCATGGCTCCGACCTGCACCGTGTCACCAACTGCGACCGCATGCTGGCCCATGATGCCGGCCACCGGGCTCGGCACTTCGACCGACACCTTGTCGGTTTCCAGGCTGGCGATCGGCTCATCCGCGGCGACCTTGTCGCCGGGCTGCTTCAGCCACTCGCCCAGCGTTGCTTCGGTGATCGATTCGCCCAGCGTGGGGACCAGAACTTCGGTTGCCATTCCCGTTTCCTTCCACCCCGTCGATTGCCGGGGCCCTGTTGCAATGCGGGTCTTGCTACCCGCCTCGCTTGATCAACGTTTCCCTCGCCGGAGCCGCACGACCCCGGCGACATGCGCTCAGCTTGCAGCCTTGCCCGACTTCTTGATGGTCTCGGCCGATCGCGTACGGCGAATTTCCTCGCGCACGCTGTGGCCAAGCGCCTCGGCGATCAGGGCACCCTGTTCCGCCTGGTGGCGCTTCATCAGGCCCGTCGCCGGCGACGCGGCAGCGGCACGGCCCGCGTAACGAGCCCGCTTGATCGCGCAGCCGGCCTCCGCCAGTGCGTCCTCGATGAACGGCTCGACGAAGAACCAATAGCCGTTGTTGCGCGGCTCTTCCTGCGCCCAGACCACGTCCTCCAGATTAGGCATCCGGGCGATACGCTTCGCCAGCGCTTCGGTCGGGAAGGGGTACAGCTGCTCGATCCGGACGATCTGCGTACCGGTGTCGCCGGCGGCGTCGCGTGCCTCGATCAGATCGTATGCGACCTTGCCGGTGCACAGGACCAACCGCTTCGTCGTCTCGTCCGGTGCGCCGTTCGTGTCCGAGAGGATGCGGCGGAAGTGCGAATCGCCGACGAAATCCTCACGGGCCGACACGGCCAGCTTGTGGCGCAGCAGCGACTTTGGCGTGAAGATGACCAACGGCTTGCGGAAGCTGCGGTGCATCTGCCGGCGAAGCAGGTGGAAGTAGTTGGCCGGCGTGGTGCAGTTCGCGACCTGGATATTGTCCTGCGCGCACAGCTGCAGGAACCGCTCCGGACGCGCCGAGCTGTGCTCAGGACCCTGGCCTTCGTAACCATGCGGCAGCAGCATCACGAGGCCGTTGGCACGCAGCCACTTGGCCTCGCCGCTGGCAATGAACTGGTCGATCATGATCTGCGCGCCGTTCACGAAGTCGCCGAACTGCGCCTCCCACAACACCAGCGTCTTAGGATCGGCCAGCGCGTAGCCATATTCGAAGCCGAGGACGCCATATTCCGACAACGGGCTGTCGAGCACCTCGAACCGGCCGTGCTCGATGTTCCACAGCGGCACGTACTTGTTTTCGGTGTTCTGATCGACCCACACAGCGTGACGCTGCGAGAAAGTGCCGCGGCCGGAATCCTGCCCCGACAGGCGGACGCCGAACCCTTCCGACAGCAGCGAACCGAAGGCGAGTGCCTCGCCGGTCGCCCAGTCGAAATTCTCGCCGGTCGCGAACATGTTGCGCTTGGCATCGATCACGCGCGCCAGCGTCTTATGGATCGCAAGGTCGTCCGGAACCGTCGTCAGCGTGCGACCGATCGAATCAAACAGCTTCTGTTCGATGCCGGTGTCGAAGCTACGCCGCGCCGTCTCCGGATCGGCCGGAACCGACAGGCCCGACCAGCGGCCGGCGAACCAATCAGCCTTGTTGGGCTTGTAGGTCGCGCCCGCTTCGAACTCGCCCTCGAGCAGCGTGGTGAACTGCTTGACGTTCTCGTCCACCCACGCCTGATCCACGACCTTCTGCTCGATCAGGCGCTTGCCGTAGATCTCGCTGACTGGCGGGTGGCTGCGAATGGCCTTGTACATCAGCGGCTGGGTGAAGCCCGGCTCGTCGCCTTCGTTGTGGCCGAACCGGCGATAGCACCACATGTCGATCACGACATCGCGGTGGAACTTCTGGCGGAATTCGATTGCCATCTTCGTAGCGAAGGTAACCGCTTCGGGATCGTCGCCATTGACGTGGAAGACCGGCGCCTGGACGCCCTTAGCGACATCCGAAGGATAAGGCGAGGAGCGCGCGAACTGCGGGCTCGTCGTGAAGCCGATCTGGTTGTTGATGACGAAGTGGATGCAGCCACCGGTGTTGTAGCCGCGGATGCCGGAGAAGCCGAGGCACTCCCATACGATCCCCTGACCGGCAAAGGCGGCGTCGCCGTGGATCAGCACCGGCAGCGACTTGCAATGATCCTCAAGATCGCCGGCGATCGTCTGAATCGCGCGCACCTTGCCGAGCACCACCGGGTCAGCCGCCTCAAGGTGCGACGGGTTGGCGACGAGCGACATGTGGACCTTCACGCCATCGAACTCGCGATCGGTGGAGGTGCCCAAGTGATACTTCACGTCACCCGAACCGCCGATGTCATCGGGATTGGCCGAGCCGCCCGCGAATTCGTGGAAGATGACGCGCAGCGGCTTGCCCATCACGTTGGCGAGCACATTCAGGCGGCCACGGTGGGCCATGCCGAACACGATCTCGTTCACGCCGGCCGCGCCGCCGTACTTGATGACGCTTTCCAGCGCCGGGATCATCGACTCACCGCCATCGAGGCCGAAGCGCTTCGTGCCGACATACTTGCGGCCGAGGAACTTCTCCCACTGCTCGGCTTCGATGACCTTGTTCAGGATCGCCTTCTTGCCCTGCGGCGTGAATTCGATCGCCTTGTCCTTGCCCTCCATGCGGTCCTGGAGGAAGCGGCGCTCCTCCACATCCGCGATGTGCATGTACTCAAGGCCGACGTTGCCGCAGTAATTGGCACGCAGGATGTTCACGAGTTCGCGGATCGTGGCCCATTGCAGACCCATCGTACCGCCGAGGTAAACCGGGCGATCGATGTCGGCGTCGGTGAAGCCGTGATATTCGGTACGCAGATCCGCGGGCAGCTCGCGCTGCGCGTTGAGGCCGAGCGGATCGAGATTGGCCGCCAGATGGCCGCGAACGCGATAGGTGCGCACCAGCAGCTGGGCGCGGATCGCGTCGCCAGCCGCGCGAACGATTTCGTCCTGCGTCGGTGCGGGCGCTGCCGGCGCCGCAGCGGGTGCAGGCTTGCCGCCCTTAGCAGGCTTGGGCGCCGGTTCCATCTGGGTCGGGTCGAGCGCGGCAGTCAGATCGTCGGTGGTGCTCAGCGGCCAGCGATCATTACGCCAGCTGGGGCCGGACGAGCCGTTCTCCAGCCCTTCGAAGAAGCCGCGCCAGCCGGGCTCGACACTGTCGGGCGAGGCCTTGTAGCGCGTGTAAAGCGCATCGATGAACGCCGGGGATACGCCGCCGGCAACGTCCAAGAAATCCTGACCTTCGTAGCCCATCACCAACTCCACTCCCTTCCCTCCGGGGGAGGGAGGGGCTCGCGAAGACGACACCCGAGGGTAGCCGTCCAAGCCGGGAGAGGGGCAGGCGTTGACGCGCTTGCCCCTCTCCATCTTCGTCTAGGCAACGACTTGCCTCGACTTAATATCCCCTCCCCGTCGTGAAGAGGGGGTGTTCGATCAACCCTTCAGCACCTGCAGCAGCGTGGAGCCGAGCTCGCTCGGGCTTGCCGCCACCTTGATGCCTGCAGCTTCCATCGCTGCGATCTTGTCCTCGGCGCCGCCCTGGCCGCCCGAGACGATCGCGCCGGCGTGGCCCATGCGGCGGCCCGGAGGCGCCGTACGGCCCGCAATGAAGCCGGCCATTGGCTTCTTGCGGCCGCGCTTCGCTTCGTCGCGAAGGAACTGGGCTGCTTCTTCCTCGGCGCTGCCGCCGATTTCGCCGATCATGATGATCGACTCGGTCGCATCATCGGCCAGGAACAGCTCGAGCACGTCGATGAAGTTCGTGCCGTTGACCGGGTCGCCGCCGATGCCGACCGCAGTGGTCTGGCCGAGGCCCGCGTTGGAGGTCTGGAACACTGCCTCATAGGTCAGCGTGCCGGAGCGCGAGACGACGCCGACCGAGCCCTTCTTGAAGATGTTGCCCGGCATGATGCCGATCTTGCATTCACCCGGCGTCAGCACGCCCGGGCAGTTCGGGCCGATCAGGCGCGACTTGGAGCCCGACAGCGCGCGCTTCACGCGCACCATGTCGAGCACCGGGATACCTTCGGTGATGCAAACGATCAGCGGCACTTCGGCGTCGATCGCCTCGAGGATCGAATCTGCGGCGAAGGGCGGCGGAACGTAGATCACGCTGGCGTCGGCGCCGGTCTTCTCCACTGCCTCCGCAACGGTATCGAACAGCGGCAGGCCGAGGTGCGTGCCACCACCCTTACCGGGGGTGACGCCAGCCACCATCTGCGTGCCGTAATCCAGCGCCGCCTGCGTGTGGAAGCTGCCGGTATTGCCGGTCATGCCTTGGGTAATGACCTTGGTATTCTTGTCGACGAGAATGCTCATTGGCTCTCCAATCCCTCAACCCGGCACGAACGTGGCTGCATGCCCGCCCGCGCCGGGTATTCAATCCGGTGTTACGCCAGGCTCTCGTCGATGCCCTTACAGGCGACGAGCAATTCCTTCACGGCGTCGACCGACACCTGAAGGTTGCCCTTGGCTTCGTCCGACAGCTTCACTTCCACGATCTTCTCGACGCCGCCGGCGCCGATCACCACGGGAACGCCGACGTACAGATCGTCGATGCCATACTGGCCGGTCAGGTGCGCCGCAGCCGGCAGAATGCGCTTCTGGTCGTACAGATAGGCTTCTGCCATCGCGATGCCGCTGGTCGCGGGAGCGTAATAGGCCGAGCCAGTTTTCAGCAGGGCGACGATCTCGCCGCCGCCGCCACGCGTGCGTTTGATGATCTCATCGACCTTCTCCTTGGTGGAGAAGCCCATCTCGATAAGGTCAGCGACTGGAATGCCCGAGACGGTCGAGTATTCGAGAACCGGGACCATCGTGTCGCCATGGCCGCCGAGCACAAAGGTGTTCACGTCCTTGACGGAGACCTTGAACTCATCGGCGAGGAAGTGGCTGAAGCGTGCCGAGTCCAGCACGCCGGCCATGCCGACGACCTTGTTGTGCGGCAGACCGGAGAATTCACGCAGCGCCCACACCATCGCATCGAGCGGGTTGGTGATGCAGATCACGAACGCGTCGGGGGCATTGTCGCGGATGCCTTCGCCGACGGCCTTCATCACCTTCAGGTTGATGCCGAGCAGGTCGTCACGGCTCATGCCGGGCTTGCGGGCAACACCAGCGGTGACGATGATCACGTCGGCGCCAGCGATGTCCTTATAGTCGTTCGAGCCGGTGATGTTGGCATCAAAGCCCTCCACCGGACCGCACTGCGACAGGTCAAGCGCCTTGCCCTGCGGTACGCCTTCGACCACGTCGAACAGAACGATATCGCCAAGCCCCTTGAGGGCAGCGAGGTGCGCGAGCGTGCCGCCAATGTTGCCGGCGCCAATCAGCGCGATCTTCTTGCGGGCCATCCAATCCCCTTTCCGTAACGTGGGTCGTGATTGGAGAGGTCGGGTACGCCCTTTGGGCGCACCGCACAAGCCACTAAAGCCACCTAAGCTGCTTTAAAAAGATAACCATTCGCAATAGCAATAATGTCGTCAGCCGGTTCCGTGGCCTTCGGCAAGATAGGCTTCCGACCGCATCTCTTCCAATCGGCTCACTGTGCGCTGAAATTCGAACCGGCCATCCCCGCTGGGGTAGAGGTCCTCGGGTTCCGCGTCCGCTGCGGCGAGTAGCTTCACCTTATATTCGTAGAGCGCATCGATCAGGCTGACGAACCGTGCCGCCTCGTTACGGTTCTCAGGCCCCAGCACCGGAATGCCGACGAGGATTACCGTGTGGAAACGGCGCGCGATCGCCAAATAGTCGGCGCTGCCACGCGCCTCGCCACACAGCTTCTTGAAGCTGAAGACGGCGACGCCTTTCAGTGACTTGGGCACCCGCAGTGTGCGGCCCTGGATGACCAGATCCTCGCTGGGGACGTGCTCGCGGTCCTCAGGGGGATAGTCGGTCAGTCTGAAGAAGGCGGCGGACAGTTGCGCTGTCGCCTCCGGGCCATTGGGTACCAGCCAGGTGTTCTGCTGACCCAGGCGGTCGCGGCGGTAGTCGACCGGTCCATTGAGCGCGAGGACGTCCAGCCGTTCCTGGATCAAGGCAATGAAGGGGAGGAAATGCTCCCGATTCAAACCGTTCTTGTAGAGATCGGTGGGGACGCGGTTGCTGGTTGTCACCACGGTGACGCCAGCCTCGATCATCGCAGTAAACAGGCGCGAGAGGATCATCGCGTCAGGGGAGTTGTTGACGATCATCTCATCAAACGCGAGCAGTCGCGCTTCCTCGGCCAGCGCGGCGGCTACCGGCAGGATCGGATCACCTGCTTCCTTCCGCCGCTCCGCTGCGATGCGACTGTGAACCTCGAGCATGAACTCGCCGAAGTGAACGCGGCGCTTCTTGGCGACGTTCACGTTGGCGAAGAACAGGTCCATCAGCATCGATTTGCCGCGGCCTACATCCCCCCACATGTAGATGCCGCGCGGTGCGATCACCTTTTTGCGAAAGAAGCCGCTGGTGCGCGGGTGTTCGAGCTCCTGCGCAAGTGCATCTAGCCGCATGGCCGCCGCCGCCTGCTCAGGATCCGGGCGAAGCTCCCCAGCGGTGATCAGGGCTTCGTAGGCAGTAAGAACAGCGGCCACGCAGATACTCCGGTCCAGGTCATCGGATGTTGCGGGACCCTCACATCATCCCGGCGTCAGGCCGGATCCATCGATCGGCGGGCGCGCGCGCCCGGTGCCAGACCGCAAGCGACCTTCGGCTGCATGGACCCGGCTCTTGGCCGGGACTGGATGGGTACGGCACACGGCCGCCAACATCGTGTCGAGTGGTCGGTAGGCGAAAAGGCGGCATCACGACAAGCGTTGGACGTGCCCGCCGGAAGATCAGCGTTTGGTGGGCTTCCGGATCGTGCCGGAAAACTCCGCCACAGGGCCGTCACCTTGCATAATCAGGCCGCGCATGAACAGGAGACGGCCGGTTTCACGAAGCAGCTCCACCTGCGCCTCGAGAGGCTCACCGATCTTCCCGGCGCCGACGAAGTGCGTGTTGAGATCAAGTGTTACGGCCGTGCCCGCCTCGATCAGTCCGAAGCTGCGCGCCGCTGCGAACAGGGCAACATCGATGAAGCCCAGCATGGCGCCACCATGAACGTTGTTACCCAGGTTGGAGTGGCGTCGTTCGGGCATCATCCGAACGCGGCACGTGCCCTCGTCCACGCGCACCATCATGTCGCCGAGGAAGGTGTTGTAGCGATCGGAGTTCTTCAGGCCCCAGCGTTTCCAGCCGGGATGATCCGGGTGATCCTCGTAGAGGAATTCCGGCTTTGCTTCTTCCATACGATTTACCCCGGCGAAGGCCGAGGTCCAGCGGGGACCGGCCCGATACTGGACCCCGGCTTTCGCCGGGGTGACATATGTGCTGATCAGGAAACCTGCGTCAGAGGACGCGCTCGACTTCCATCTTCTTGATCTCGGCGATGGCCTTCGCCGGGTTCAGCCCCTTGGGGCAGGTGTTGGCGCAGTTCATGATCGTGTGGCAGCGATACAGGCGGAACGGATCCTCCAGGCTGTCGAGCCGCTCGCCGGTCATCTCATCGCGGCTGTCGGCCAGCCAGCGATACGCCTGGAGCAGAATTGCCGGGCCGAGGAACTTGTCAGAATTCCACCAGTAGCTGGGGCACGACGTGGAGCAGCAGGCGCACAGGATGCACTCGTACAGGCCATCGAGCTTGGCGCGGTCTTCCGGCGACTGCAGGCGTTCCTTGCCGGCGGGCGGGGGAGTCACGGTCTTCAGCCAGGGCTGGATCGAAGCGTATTGCGCGTAGAAGTGCGTGAAGTCGGGCACGAGATCCTTGATCACGTCCATCGCCGGCAGCGGCGTGATCTTCACCTCGCCCTTCACGTCCTCGATCGCGGTGGTGCAGGCGAGCCCGTTCTTGCCGTCGATGTTCATCGAGCAGGAACCGCAGATGCCCTCACGGCACGAACGGCGGAACGTCAGCGACGAATCCTGCTCGCTCTTGATCTTGATCAGCGCGTCAAGAACCATTGGGCCGCACTCGTCGAGGTTTACCTCGAACGTGTCGTAGCGCGGGTTCTCGCCGTTGTCCGGATCGTAGCGATAGACCTTGAAGTTGCGCATCGTCCCGCCCGGTTCGGGCGAGGGGATCTTGCGACCGCCCTTGATCTTGCTGTTCGCCGGCAGGGTGAATTCGGCCATTTTCCGTTCCCGCTTCAGTCGGTTGAGGACTGGGTGCGAAAACCGCTCCAGTCGAGGTTACGCGTCAGATACATAACACCGGCCAGCGCCGCAAACAGAAGCAGCGATCCGATGAGCAGCGAATAGGCTTCCAGGTTCAGTAGCACGTACAAAATCGCGTACAGCGCGGCGAGCAGGGCGGCAATGTACCCCGCGCGGCGCCAGCTGTGCAGAACCGCGGCGGAATAGCTGGTGAGTAGCGTGATGATCGCGCCAGCGGCGATTAGGTAGGCAGGGGTGAACCCGACCACCTCCGCGAAGGCGAGTAGGAGGGCGAAGAAGAGCACCAGCCCGGCGCCGACAAGCAGGTACTCGACCGACGAAACCCGCACCCCGCCGATAACATCGAAAAGCAGAAAGGCGAGGAACGTGAAGCCGATGAAGAGGAAACCGTATTTCACCGATCGATTGACCTGACTGTAGAGGTCTACCGGCGAGATCAGCACGGCGCGTGCTTCATATCCATCAGCCGGTGTGGCGACCATCGCACGATCGATGACCTCAGGACGCGACTCGGGAACCACGTCTCCGGACGAGACCAGGCTTCTGCCCAGCGCCAGGTTCCCGATGCGCCAAGTGGCGACGAATCCGTCCTTGTTGACCGTCTGCGCCGTTGGCAGGAACCCGCCCTGAAAGCTTGGGTGCGGCCAGGTGGAAGTAACCCGCCACCGCGTATCGCCTGCCTGTGGCGCCAGCGCGAGCCAGCCATTTCCGCGGAAGGAGTATGCGAACCGCACCAGTAGGGGGCGGGTGCGGATGGACGCGGCATCAAGCCAGGTGAAGAAGCCGGCATTGTTGGTCGCTGGCGACCCCTTGCCGGGCTGAAGGCCGAGGCGCTTTCCGTCCGCCAGCACGACAGGCGGTTGACCAAAAAGCCCGCGCGGATCCCGCAAGCCGAACCGAAGCTCTGCCCTGTCGTAGGCGAGTTCATCAGCGGTGATGCCGAACCGAGCAAGATCGGCGGGGAGATCGAAGCGTGCCGAGCCATCGGCGGCCGCCTCGAACAGGACCGCCTCGTAGATAGACCGGCGGCGGCGTTCGGGGGTCAATTTGGTATGCAGATCAGCGATCTGCGGCGACAGCGTCAGTTCGCGCCAAACCCGTGTGGTTCGCGAGACCTGCCGGCCTGCTTCTGTGACGGTTTCGGTCGCTTCCGTTTGATAGGGTATGACCAGTACCGGCCCGGCGATCGTTTGCGGCCCGCCCCAGCCGCTGGCAATCGATGCGCGGGCGCTGCTTGATTGATCCTGACGATCATAGACCAACAGATAAACGGCGAAGAGCGGGATCGCCAACAACATGGCGATCAGAATTGCCATCCCAAGCTTACGCCCGGGGGTAGGGGCCTTGGTCATTCCGCCTCGCTCGATTGCTGACCCCTTATCCAAGCGCGACGAGTAAGTGGCAAGGCACGACCGCAGCCGCTTACGGCACCGGGTGTCAGATCAAGTCCAACACCAGACCCAGTTCGCGGGCCTCCTCCGCCTCCACATACCAGTTCGATGGTGCTTTCGCCTTGAGTTCTTCGAGCGTTACGCGCGAGCCCTCTACCAACGCGGCGAAACCTTCATCCTGGATCCGGATTGAATCCTGAATCTCGTTGAGCTTCGCGAGCAGAACGGGCGCCAGTGTGTTGAGCGGCCCGGACAATTGGATGGTGGAGTTCATCAGCCGCTCGTGGATCATCAGCCGAGAGCCGCGGGTCAGGAAGCGCTTGTCGACGGGGAAGGCCGACATGAACGTCGCGCCCGCCGAGTACACCGCGACCTTCCCCAGAAACAGCGTCTCGCGACCAGTGTATTCGCGCAGCAGGCGCACGGTATCGCCCATCGCCCGAGCCATTTCCGGGTCGCCACCCAGCGTAGTGATGGAGAAGATCAACGGGCCCTCAGCAGGCGCTGCGGCGACCTGATCCTTGAAGCTTGCGTACATCGCATCGTCAACTGTGCCGTAGAGCTGCACATGCGGACTCGCGAGAAGCGGATAGTTGTTGGCATTGTTGCTGGAATTCATAGCGACGCGAACCGCGAACGACCTGTGAGGGTTCCGGCAATATAGAAAAATCTCGATCGCCGCCGTGACGGAGGTGGCGTCCGGCTCCTAATGTTGTGCGAGAAGCACAGAGTTGGCGGGTCGGCCGACCGGCGGCATGACATCGCGCGGGGCACGGGCATCGAGCACGGCAAGCCAACGCGCCGCCCCGGGACCGATCGCGACCTGTGGCTGCGATGGCTCCAGCCGACCTTCCTGTTCCCACCCCGCAATCGTCCTTGTCGCTTCTGCCGCCGCAGCAGCAAGCGGCTTTGGCTGGCGAAGTGCGCGATTGACCAACGCATCGCCGAAGAAGGTCCAGTCATTATCGGCCACGCAACCGAATGAGCTTCGGTCAGACGACGCAGCCGTGATGATCGCAGTGGTGTCGCTCGACAGCAGCGGAACGAAGACTCCCGCGTAACAGGCTGAGATCATGATCAATCGGTTGCGAATGCCCAGCTGGGAAAGCGTTTGCCACAGCCTGGCGGGGGAGATGGCGCCGAACCCCTGATCCCCGTCATTGTACACAATGCCGAAGCGCGCGCCGTGGCTGGTGGTGTAGAGGATAAGCACGTCCTCGTTCACATCCATGAGTTCCGCGATCCGAGCCAGTGCGACATCCAGATTGGAAGGGGAGCCCATCGGCAGCGCGCTGTCGGCCTTGCCGTCCGTACCGGCGAGAACGATCGTGCGCCCCACAGCACCGTAGCGTCTCGAAAGGACCTTAGCCGCCTCACGCGCCTCGCGACCGAACACCGGATCGCTGTCCAGCGCGACGCTGATGACGAAGGCGTCGGTCACACCCTTTCTTTGCGGCTGGATGGCGGCGAGCATCGAGGAGAGGCGGCGATGTTCAGCCAGTCGCCAGCCAGCCTTGCGATCATATTCGATCGCACCGCCCTGATCCGCAAGCTGGACCAGTTCGGCCTCGCCACTGCGGGCGATCAACGGCGCCGTTCGGCTATGCTGAGGTGGAATGTAGCTCTGAGCCAACGCGGAGCCCGCGCATGCGGCAAGAAAGACGGTAAGCCACCTCTTCATCGCGAGCCCCCTCCACAATCGGAAGAGTGTCGGGGCGATCGGCGATCGAAGTCAATAGTTTGAAGTCGCGCGACATTCGAGATGTTGCGGGCGGGGGTAGCTTAAGCTGAAGTTGCTGCGGGACGGTTTGGTACCGTCACGGTTATCAACAACTGAGAAAAGAGGGGCGCGGCCATCCGGCCGCGCCACCCGGATCAGTACACCCGCTTCTTCGGCTTGATGTACTCGGCGTCGTCGGTGAGCGTGTAATCGTGCACCGGACGATAATCGAGCGAGCAGCTGCCGCCCTTGCCGCCCCAGCCATCGAACGTCGCGATCGTGTGCTTCATCCAGTTCACGTCGTCGCGCTCCGGATAATCCTCGTGCATGTGCGCGCCGCGGCTTTCCTTGCGGTTTTCCGCGCCGCGCATCGTCACGACCGCCTGGCTGATGAGGTTGTCCAGCTCCAGCGTCTCGACGAGGTCGGTGTTCCAGATCAGCGAGCGATCCTTGATGCCGACGTCTTCCATCGACTTGTAGATCGCGTCGATCTTGGTCACGCCCTCGGACAGCAGCTCGCTGTCGCGGAACACAGCGGCGTGGCGCTGCATCGTCTTCTGCATCTCGGCGCGGATCTTCGCCGTGGGCGAGCCGCCGCTTGCGTTGCGGAAGTGGTCGAGCCGGCCGAGCGCCATCTCTTCCGAGCCCTTGGGCAGCGGATTGTGCGGCGTGTTCGGCTTCAGCGTTTCCTTGAGGCGTAGGCCCGTCGCACGGCCGAACACCACGAGATCGATCAGCGAGTTGGAGCCGAGGCGGTTCGCGCCATGGACCGACACGCAGGCTGCCTCGCCAACCGCGAACAGGCCCGGGACGATCGCGTCCGGATCACCGTTCTTCAGCTGAACGACTTCGCCATGATAGTTCGTCGGGATGCCGCCCATGTTGTAGTGGACAGTCGGCGTGACGGGCAGCGGCTGACGAGTGAGGTCAACGCCGGCAAAGATCTTGCCCGTCTCGGTGATGCCCGGCAGGCGCTCCGCCAGCACCTTCGGATCGATATGATCGAGGTGAAGGAAGATGTGGTCCTTGTCCTTGCCGACGCCGCGGCCCTCGCGCATTTCCGCCGCCATCGAACGCGACACGACGTCACGCGAGGCGAGGTCCTTCGCGCTCGGCGCGTAACGCTCCATGAAGCGCTCGCCCTCGGAATTGGTAAGGTAGCCGCCTTCGCCGCGCGCACCCTCGGTTATGAGGACGCCCGCGCCGTAGATGCCGGTTGGGTGGAACTGCACGAACTCCATGTCCTGCAGCGGCAGGCCAGCGCGCAGCGCCATGCCGTTGCCGTCACCGGTGCAGGTGTGTGCCGAGGTTGCCGACTGGTACACGCGGCCACCGCCGCCCGTCGCCAGCACCACTGCATGGGCACGGAAGCGATGGATCTGCCCCGTTTCCATGTTGAGCGCGATTACGCCGTGGCACGCACCGTTCTCCATGATGAGATCGAGCGCGAAATATTCGATGTAGAAGTCCGCGTCATACTTCAGCGACTGCTGATACAGCGCGTGGAGCATGGCGTGGCCGGTACGGTCCGCGGCGGCGCAGGTGCGCTGCACCGGCGGGCCTTCACCCATGTTCTGCATGTGGCCGCCGAACGGGCGCTGGTAGATCGTCCCGTCCTCGTTGCGGCTGAACGGCACGCCCGCGTGCTCCAGCTCGTACACCGCGGCCGGCGCCTCGCGCACCATGTACTCGATCGCGTCCTGGTCACCGAGCCAGTCGGAACCCTTGACGGTATCGTACATGTGCCAGGACCAGTGGTCCGGCGAATTGTTGCCCAGGCTAGCCGCGATGCCGCCCTGCGCCGCCACGGTGTGGCTGCGGGTCGGGAACACCTTGGTGATGCAGGCGGTCTTCAGCCCCGCCTCCGCGATGCCCATCGTGGCGCGGAGGCCCGAGCCGCCGGCGCCGACGACGACCGCGTCGTACGTATGGTCGATGATCTGGTAAGCGGCGGGCATCAATTTGCTCCGAAGGCGATCTTCAGGATCGCGAAGAGGGCGGTGCCGGTCACGGCAGCGGTGAACAGGTTGAGCAGGACCATCGCGACGACACGACGTTCGTCACGCTGATAGTCCTCGATCACGACCTGAAGCCCGAGACGGAAGTGGTAGAAGACGGACACGACCAGGAGGATCATCGGGATCGCGACCCAGGCCGACGACAGCCAATCGCGCATCGTGCCGTAATCATATCCCGGACGGCGGGCGAGCGAGATCACCAGCCAGCTCATCAGTAGGATATTGGATCCTGCCGTGATCTTCTGGTGCCACCAGTGATGCGGGCCTTCGTGCGCGCTACCCAGGCCACGAACGCGGCCGATCGAGGTTCCCGTTCCCATTACTTGGTCCCCACGTAGAGCCAGAAGGCGAGGGTGAGCAGCGTCGAGCCGACAAAGGTGAGGCGCGCCAGGTTGCGGTTCAGCTTCAGCTCGAAAGCCGCGCCGGTATCGAGCACCAGATGGCGGATGCCGCTCATCATATGCTGGAAAAGGCTGAAGGTCAGACCGACGCCGATAATCCAACCAAGGATGTTCAATCGGCCATCCGAGAGCGTGAACACGTCACGGAACGTGGCATAAGCCTCCGCACCAGACGCAAGCGCGGCGAGGAACCAGACGAGTAGCAGCGATCCCACGGTCGCCATGCCACTTCCCGTGGCACGGTGCAGGATCGACACCGTCATCGCCGCGCTCCAGCGGTAATGCAGAGCAAGCGGGCCGCTGAACAGATGCGGACTTTTGGGGCGGACTGGTTTTGTGGCCAAGGCTGCGGTTTCCTGCGGTAAGCCGACGGTTTGGCGCGGTCTATGAGACCGGTGGCCCGATGTTGCAAGCATCAGTACCCTTCTGCGAATCACTCGCAGTGCTGAAGGGTGCTGGCTCTAACCGGCACTTAACGAACAGTGCTCTATGTCCCGGAAGGTAATGAACCGGGAGCGCAACAACTTGTCCGTCGACCTGCCACCTCCGGCCCAACTGGCCCGCGTGATCGACCTCGATACTCGGCTGCGGGTTTTTGACTTTGACGGAACACTATCGACCACGTCGCGAGAGGTGTGGGAGGTGCTGGAGCCAGAGGTGCGGCAGATTTCCGAGGCTTATTGGAAGCATTGGCAGCGCTGCTTTCATAACGACAAGGCCTGGGTGGACCACGACAGCGCCCGGATGATCGACGTCGGCTGCGCGTTTCTGCGCGAGCGTTTCCTCCGCACCGATCGTCGCGCGTGGGTCGAATCGATCGAACGGTCGGTGGCTGCCGCATATCAGGCGCAGGTGTCGCCACTCGCGCTGCTGTCGATGATCAGCGCCAGCGATCGCGCAGCGCTGCACGTCCTGATGTCTCGCTGCGAGCCGTCTGACTCGCGCCTGCCGACCATGATCGATACGTTGATGCGGCTATCTGCGCTCGAAGGCGAGATCACCGTGGCGCTCTACGGTGACTATCGGAAGCATAGTTCGCAGAGTGCTCGCGACCGGCTGGCGGCAGACTTTCGTGGCGGTATCGCGACTACCGTTGAGGACGCGACCAGCGAGGGCGCGACGCTGCGCGATCAGGCGTCAACCGCGTCGTTCTCCGCGCGGGGTGTTCTGGGCAAGGCGAGCGAGGTCGCGGCGGCGGCGGAACAGTCTGCCCTCGCGATGCGGGACGCAGCCTCGACCGCAGCGGGGCTGATCCGCGCCATCGGCGATGCACGAAGTGAGGTCGAGGCTGCCGCTGACATCGCCACGCGCGCTGCGGTCCAGGCGGATCAGGCGGTCGGTGTGACCGAGATGCTCAATGAGCATGCCAAATCGATCGAGTCGATCCTCGGCCTGATCCGCGACATTGCCGGGCAGACCAATCTGCTGGCGCTGAATGCCACGATCGAGGCGGCACGCGCAGGCGATGCTGGGCGCGGCTTTGCGGTCGTAGCGCAGGAGGTGAAAAGTCTGGCGAGTCAAACGGCGCGCGCAACGGACGATATCGCCGCGAAGATCACCGCCATTCAGACCGCAACCCAGGTGACGGTTAACGCCAACGTCGGCATTCGGGCGACGGTAGACGAAGTGCAGGTATCGGCGACTCGTATTCGGGACGCGATGGAGGCGCAGGCGCAGACGGTTACCGCCATCACCGCAGCGGTCGACGAGACCGCGCTGGCGGCGGATTCGATGTCCAATACGATCGCTTCGATCCACACCGATACAGAGGCTGTCGCGGGTGAGATCGATGCACTCGGCGCGGGCTTTGACCGGCTCGCCGGGCGGTTGGCGCTGCTCAATCGAAGCGCCGGCGACTTCGCCGAAAGGGTGGCCGCCTGACAACCGAGTGGGTGCAACAGGTCCTGATCGGCGGCATGGTGACGTGAAAAGAGACAGGGGGAGGAAAGCCACGATGCCCATCTGGGACAGTCTGGCACGTTCTATTGGGGCGCAGGTGCGCGAATATGACTGGGATGGCGTCATTGCGTCGGCCGCGGCGGATATCGATGCGCTTTTGACGGCCGCGGATTGCGAGGCGATCTCTGAGGCGTTCTGGACCCATTATCGCAGTCTTCCGGCAACCCAGGAAGTCCTGGAAGGTGTCGAGGACGCGTGGCTCAAGCGACAGCTTGCTCGAAGCGCGCGCTACATGCGCATGAAGTATTCCGCGCCATTCGAGGACCAATGGGCGCGCGCCGCCACCAAGCATGCCGAGATGACTCGCGAGACAGGCGTACCGCTGGCGGCGCTGATGTCGGCGCTCGCCTTTGCGCATGCCCGTACGCTTGCAATCCTTGAAGCAAGGGTGGGCAGCGACGTGGGCCGGATGCGGCGCCTCTCCGATGTGGTCCAGCGGCTTGCGCTGATCGAGGCGGACGTGATGGCGGCACATCTCGGCCGCAGCGAGCGTGCGCAGGTCGCGGAGGAGCGCGCCGCGCACGCCGCAGCGTTCAGGCTGCACATCGCTGACGAGATCGAGGGCGCAGCGGTGTTGGGCGAGCGGGTGCGCGCGCAGGCATCGAGCGCCACCCAGGCTGCCGGCTCCATGGTCGGACGAAGCGCGGAGGTGGCTGCAGCGGCCGAAGAATCGGCGCTGGCCATGCGCGATGCAGCATCAACCGCAGCGGGATTGATCCTCGCCATCGAGGACGCCCGTACTGAAGTGGAAGCGGCGGCGGAGATTGCGACGCAGGCTGCCACTCAAGCAGACCGCGCCGTTACTGTCAGCGAGGCGCTCAGCGCTCACGCCAAGTCGATCGAGTCCATCCTGGCGTTGATCCGCACGATCGCGGGGCAGACGAATCTGCTCGCGCTAAACGCCACGATCGAGGCAGCGCGTGCAGGGGATGCCGGACGCGGCTTCGCGGTGGTGGCGCAGGAAGTGAAAAGCCTGGCCAGCCAAACAGCCCGCGCCACCGATGACATTGCTGCTCAGATCGGCGCGATTCAGGCGGCCACTCAGGTGACGGTGGAATCGAGCGCCAATGTGCGGGCAACGATCGATGATGTGAAAACGTCCGCCACCAGGATCAGGCGCGCGATGGAGGCGCAGGCGCAAACCGTAACCGCGATCACGGCCGCGGTCGATCAGACTGCATTGGCGGCGGATGCCACGGCGGGCAACATGACGGCGATAATGCGCGAAGGCGCCGGCCTAGCGCGTGATGTTGACACGCTGGGGACAGAGTTCGCCGCCATTGACGATCGATTGGCTTCGCTCCGCAGTGCGGCGGACGACTTCAGCGCGAAGGTTGCTTGATCTCTCCCCGCTATTGAAGGGCACGCCGCCGGATTGCGCGGTTGTCTGCAGCTTCTATGAGATGCGGCATGACCAAGATTCTTCTCACCGGTGCCTCGCGGGGCATCGGCGCTGCAGCACGCAGCGCTCTGTCCGGCAGCGCCGTCGTTTTGGGGCAGGCGACACGGGACGGTGACGGCGTGGTTGGTGTCGATCTGGACGCTCCGGGTGCGGCGGAAAGCCTGTGGGCGAGGGCGATCGAGCAACTGGGCGAGGTCGACGTTCTCATCAATAATGCCGGGGTGTTTGAAGCCAATCCAGTCGACGGTCAGGATGATGATTGGCTCGCCGGGTGGGAACGCACGATGCGGATCAACCTCACCGCTGCTGCCCAGCTGTGCCGCTCTGCTGTGCGGCACTGGCAGGAGCGCGGGGTTGGGGGGCGTATTGTCAACGTAGCCAGCCGAGCCGCTCATCGTGGCGACAGTCCTGCACACTGGCATTACGCCGCATCCAAGGCTGGCATGGTGGCGATGACGAAGACGATTGCGCGCGCCTACGCCAAGGAAGGGATCATGGCCTTCGCGATCTGCCCGGGTTTTACCATGACCGGCATGGCGGAAGATTATCTCGCCAGCAGGGGTGGCGACAAATTGCTGGCCGATATCCCGCTGGGCCGGGTCGCGATGCCGGATGAGGTGGGCGAGATGATACGATGGCTCGCGTTAGATGCTCCCGAGTCGATGACCGGCGCGATTTTGGACGTGAATGGGGCAAGCTATGTCCGCTGATCAATCGGGCTTGACGGCCAGCGAGGTTGACAGCTGGCGGGTTTCCCTGCCGTGCACGCGTCTGGAAGCCGAAGCGATCGACGCGGCGGATGATCTGGTGATCGACGCCGTTCTCATGACCACCGAGGAGGCAGAGGACGATCGGGAACGCTGGCGGCTCGACGCCTACATGGAACATGAGCCTGATGCGGCCATGTTGGCGGCGATCGTGGCGCTTGTACCCAGTGCAGCGGGCACAGCGCCGACCATTACCCCGCTAGTGGAACAGGATTGGGTCGCGCTTTCACAGGAGGGGCTGGAGCCGATCCGCGAGGGCCGCTTCGTCGTGCACACCAGCGCTCACCCGACCGAAGCGCCCGATGGCGGACGTGCCTTGTTGATCGACGCCGGTCGAGCTTTTGGTACGGGGCACCATGCGACGACGAGCGGTTGCCTAGCCATGCTGGACGGGCTTGCCGATCGTCGTTTCGACCGGATCATCGACGTGGGAACGGGTACGGGCGTTCTGGCCTTTGCAGCCGCATTCCTGTGGCCCGAGGCCACCATCGTTGCGACCGATATCGATCCCGCGGCTGTCGAGGTCACCCACGTGAACGCGGAGGCGAACGGCATCGAGGATATAGCGCTTCTCGTCGCAGACGGCGCGCTACACGACGACATCACTCAGCGCGGCCCCTATGATCTGGTGATCGCAAACATTCTGGCGGGGCCGCTGGTGTCGATGGCGCCCGAGCTCGCAGCCATCGCCGCCCCGGGCGGCGCTATCGTGCTGGCGGGGCTGCTTGAGACGCAACGATCGCAGGTCGTTGAAGCCTTTCAGGCGTGCGGTTGCTCGCTGGAGGCCGTTGACCGTCGAGGTGATTGGTCGATCCTCAGGTTGGCTGCTGGCGCAACGCGCTTCGTTCCTGCCAACCCTCCCGATCCGAAGGGACGGGACGGTTGGGCGCTGGATCTCTGATCCCTCGCAGCGCCACACCCGTTCTGACCGGACCAGTGCCTTAGCTGGCCCGCATCGTTCCATGATCCATGAAGCGTTGGTGCCACGACAGCGCTTCGCCGGGCAGCGAAGGCGCGTGGCGACCGTAAGCTCCGCGTTGCGCGCGTTCAAAATAGTCACGCAGCGCGTCGCGATAGCTCGGATGGGCGCAGCGTTCGATCACCAATGCCGCGCGCTGCTTGGGCGCGAGGCCGCGCAGGTCCGCGAGTCCCTGTTCCGTAACTAGCACCCCTACGTCCTGCATGATGTGATCGACGTGCGAGGCCTGCGGTACGATTGCAGAGATGGCGCCGTTCTTCGCAGTAGAGGGGGTCATGAAGATCGAGGTGAAGGCGTTGCGGGCGAAGTCGCCCGAGCCGCCGATGCCGTTCTGGATCCGGGAACCCATGATGCACGTAGAATTGACGTTGCCGTAGATGTCAGCCTCGATCAGGCCGTTCATGGCAAGACAGCCCAGCCGACGGACCAACTCGGGATGATTGCTGATCTCTTGCGGACGCAGGATCATCTTGCTGCGATACCGAACCATCTCGTTGTTGATCCGCGCCGCCGCCTCGGGGCTTAGCGAGAAGGCGGTGGCCGACGCCATGCGAAGTCGTCCCGCGTCGATCAGGTCCAGCATGCCGTCCTGGACCACTTCCGTGAAGGCGGTCAGATCGTGGAACGGGCCGTCAGCCAAGCCGGTCAGGACAGCGTTGGCGATGTTACCCACGCCGGACTGGATCGGCAGCAATGACGAGGGCAGGCGGCCCTTGGTCACTTCATGGGCAAAGAACTCAAGCAGGTGGCCCGCAATTGCCTTTGCGGCCTCGTCGGGCGGCGCGAAGGGCAGGTTGCGATCAGGCGCGTCGGTTTCGACGACGGCGACGACCTTTTCGGGATCGCAGCGAAGATAGGGGTCCCCGATGCGATCGTCCGGGCGCAGAAGCGGGATCGGCACACGGTTGGGTGGCAAGGCCGTGCCGTAATAGATGTCGTGCATCCCCTCGAGCGCGGGATTCTGCCAGCGGTTAACCTCAAGAATGACCGTCTTCGCGCGTTCGAGCCAGGTCTTGTTGTTGCCGACCGATGACGACGGAACGACGCTCCCATCAGCCCGGATCGCTGTCACTTCGATCACGGCGACATCGAGCTGGCCGAGGAAACCCTGCCACGCCATCGGCGCCACTTGGCTGAGATGCATGTCGAGATAGTCCATCTCGCCGCGGTTGATCCGCTCCCGCGCAATGGGATCGGAGTTGTAGGGGAGCCGAAGCTCGATCCCGTCCGCCTCTGCCAGCGCGCCATCCAGTTCGGGGCCGGTCGACGCGCCCGTCCAGACTTTCACCCGCATCGGCCGGCCCGCAGCATGCTCTGCCACGATGCGCCGCGCGAGTGCGCTTGGCACTGCCTTCGGGTAACCGGAGCCGGTGAACCCGCTCATTCCGACGGTATCCCCCGCCTGAATGAACATCGCAGCGTCCTCCGGTGACATCACGCGGCTGCGCAAGTTGGGGTTGGCAATACGATCGGTCACGATTTGGCTCCTCTCCGACCCTCAAAGGGGTCGTCGCGTCTTCATCATCTCAACACATCCGATAAACAATAGGTACCGTTCGTTCAGCAGTTGAACTATTATTGTTCAGATGTCCGACCTTATTCGATCACTGCGACTGTTTCTGAGCCTGCGCGATCAGGGAAGCTTTTCCACCGTCGCTCGCCAACAACGCCTGAGCCACACGACGGTGGCGCGTGCGATAGACGAATTGGAAGATAGGTTCGGCGTTGTCCTTTTTCATCGCTCAACAAGGCGCCTGACGCTGACGCATGATGGGGAGCGATTGGCCGGTCACGCAGCGCGCATTCTGGAAGACGTAGAGCATGCCGAAGCGGATCTCGCGGGCCTCGTCGCCGCGCGAGGGCTCGTCCGCCTCGGGGTCACCACCGCGCTCGGGCTGCACTATGCCAGGCATCTAGCTCGCCTGCGGGAGGCGCATCCTGCCCTTGTGATTGAGTTGATGGTCGCTGACTGGCGCGATGTGGAGAGCAGCGAGGCGCTCGATCTTTGGTTGAGGGTCGATGAGCAGGCGGGTGCGCGACGATTAGGAGAGGTGCCGCGTCTGTTAGTCGCTGCCCCTACCTATCTGGAGGGCCGAGGCTCGCCGGGGTCACCCGCAGACTTGTCGCACCACGATTGCCTTACCTACGGCTATGCGGCGCAGCCGGCGGGGTGGACTATTGACGGCGGGACGGTTCGGCCGCGAACCTGGTTGCGTTCCAACAGCAGCGAGGCAATTCATCGTGCGGCCGTGGGGGGGCTTGGGATCGCCCTGCTGCCGCGGCTTCAGGTGGAGGATGACCTGATGACGGGGCGCCTGGTGCCGCTGCTGAAGGACGCCGATATCCCCGCAATACCCATCTTCGTCGGAACGGCTGCCCCTGCGGAGCGTCTGCCGATTCGGGTTAAGGTTGTGCTCGATTTCCTCGCCGACTATTTTCCCGTTTCGCGCGAACGGGCGTAGTCCTGTGTTCCCCGCGTGATGACTTCGTCATCGCTGACGATGTGCGCGACCGGGATGTCCGGCTGCTCGCGCAGCGTCTCGTAGAGCGGGGCGAAATCCGTCTCCACCGTTACGCGGAGGAGTTCGTCAAAGCTGGGGATCACGAAGTAGTTCTGCTGGAAATCGTCGATTCGATACTCGGTGCGCATGACGCGTGCGAGATCAAAGTGTAGGCGGTTCGGCGAAGGATCCTCCAGCGCGAATCGGGTTTCCGCATAGCTCGACACAATGCCGGATCCATAGATGCGCAGCCCGTCGGGTTCCGCGATCAGCCCGAATTCGACCGTGTACCAATATAGCCGGCCGAGATACTTCAGCGCGTCGTGCTGCATCGCGCGTTGCCCGCCGCGGCCATAGGCCTCCAGATAGTCGGCGAATACCGGATCGGCGAGCATCGGAACATGACCGAACACGTCGTGGAAGACGTCGGGTTCCTGGAGGTAATCCAGTTGATCGGGGCGACGAATGAAGTTGCCCGCGACGAAGCGCCGGTTAGCCATATGGTCAAAAAAGATTTCGTCGGGGACCAAACCGGGCACCGCCACGACCTGCCAACCGGTCAGCTTCATCAGCCTATCCGAAAGCTCTTCAAAGTCCGGAATGCCGGGCTTCGAAAGCTTCAGGACATCGAGCCCGCGCAGCCAGGCGTCAGAGGCGCGGCCGGGCAGCAGTTTCGACTGCCGCGCGAAAAGCGTGTCCCAGGTCGCGTGATCCTCCGCCGTATAGTGCGACCAGTTCTGCGGGACGGTCCAGTCCGAAGCAGCACCTGGCGGCGGCGTGAGTGCGGAGGATTGATCAGCCATCTGATCGACATAGCACAGGACCGGCAGCCCGCAAGATCGTTACATCTGTAACTAGCCGCCAAGGCCAGCAACGAAGGCGGGCGGAAGTGCCGCCCGCCTGATCACTCAGCCTCCGCGCCTGCAGTGCCGATCAACTGCTTTCATTCAGCAGCGACGCCGGCGCGCGAAAACATGTCGCCTTCGAGGATCGGATCCTCATTGGCCGCGGGCACCGTCTTCACCTTCTGCCGCTTGTCGAACGAATCCCAGACGTCGCTCCACTGGCCCTTGGTCGCTGCCTTTGAATATTCGGTCGCGCGCGTTTCGAAGAAGTTCGCATGCTCCACGCCGTTGAGCAGCGGGGTGAGCCAAGGGATCGGATGCTCGTCGATCATGTAGATCGGCTTCAACCCCAGCTGCCCCAGCCGCCAATCGGCAATGTAGCGAATGTACTTCTTGATGTCCTTTGGCGTCATGCCGTTCACCGGGCCCATTTCGAACGCGAGATCGATGAACGCATCCTCCAGCCGGATCGTCGTCTGGCACTGATCGGCAATGTCGTCCTTCACCGCCTTGGTCAGGCAGTTGCGTTCCGCCACAAAGGCGTGGAACAGCTTGATGATGCCTTCGCAGTGCAGGCTTTCGTCACGCACCGACCAGCTGACGATCTGTCCCATGCCCTTCATCTTGTTGAAGCGCGGGAAGTTCATCAGCATCGCGAAGCTGGCGAACAGCTGCACACCTTCCGTGAATCCGCCGAACATCGCGAGCGTACGGGCGATGTCCTCGTCATTGTCGACGCCGAACTGCTGCAGATAGTCGTGCTTGTCCTTAAGTTCGGCGTACTGGAGGAAGGCGCCGTATTCGCTTTCCGGCATGCCGATCGTATCGAGCAGGTGGCTGTACGCCGCGATATGCACCGTCTCCATGTTGCTGAACGCGGTCAGCATCATCTTGACTTCGGTCGGCTTGAACACGCGGCCGTACTTTTCGTGGTAGCAATCCTGCACCTCGACGTCGGCCTGCGTGAAGAAGCGGAAGATCTGCGTCAGCAGATTGCGCTCGTGATCGGTGAGCTTCTGCGCCCAGTCACGGCAATCCTCGCCGAGCGGCACTTCCTCCGGCAACCAGTGGAGCTGCTGCTGACGCTTCCAATATTCGAAGGCCCAAGGGTATTCGAACGGCTTGTACTGCTTGGAGGCTTGGAGGAGGGACATGGGTTACTCCGACCGGAACGGGTGAAAGTTCATAAAGATTGCGCGTGTGACGAACAGATGGGGCTTATGCCTCCATGCTCCACTGCCACATGGCGGTGGCGCTCATCGCGAGGACGGCGCCGCCGGCGAGGGCCATGATGCCGACCATGCGGAAGGCATAGACCTGACCGGCGGTGCGCGGACGGGCCAGCGCGACCAGCAAGGCCGCGCCGACGATCGCCAGCGCAATCGCCACCGCATACATGACAAGCACCTGCCAGGTCATCGCCGCACCCGGCGCGTGACATAGACGGTGCGCGTACTGCGTGCGCCGACGCCCAGGAATACGATCCCGACAAAGTAGCCGAAATCATACCAGCCGCCATTGTTGGGCACAGCATAGATGGCGACATCGGGCATGAACAGGCTGAGCAGCCAGGCCACGGGAAAAATGAAGCCGTGCCACAGCCCGAGCAGGAAGCCCGGCGTATCGGGCGTGTGAGCCACCGCGGACGATACCTGCGTGGCGCAGCCGGCCAGCAGAACGGCAAGGCCCAGCGCAGCAATCGGCGTCCGCCACGATGCCCATGCAGAGGAAGGTCGCGCGCCAGCCGCCGTCAGCGAACGCGAGTTTCGGAAGGATGCCGTCGGACGAGCGGCAGGCGATGCACGACGCCTCATGCCGCCATCCGATCAATGCATCCAAAGCGCCGATGTGTCGTTGTGTTGCCGAGCCCAGCAGGAGATCCACGATGCATGATCACAGCAACATCAAGGAACACATGAAGGTCATCGGCGCCGACGGCGTCCATGTCGGGACGGTCGACCATGTCGATGGCGAGCGGATCAAGCTGACCAAGCAGGACAGCCCGGCGACCGAAGACGGGCAGGGCGCCAAGCATCACTACCTGCCGGCGGGCCTGGTGGCGTCGATTGAAGGCGACACGGTGCGCTTGTCGGCGACGGCGCAGAACGCGGTCGACATGTTCGAAGAAGCGGAATGACGCTGCCCCCGCGCTTCGGCGCGGGACAGACCGGGCATTGATGCCGGTCGCGATAAAGGGGGCGGTTCCGGGATGCCGGAGGCGCCCCTTTTGATCATCATGGCCCGTCGTGGGCCGCGCTGCGACGCGTTGCATAGCTGCCCTCCGGCCCATGATTTGATCCATTCGCCGTACGCCTCTTGCCGAACCGGTACCGCGACTCTCATGATCCGGTAGCACACCCCGAACCGAAGCGACTTGATACCGCCATTCGCCTGTGAGTGCCACGGCAAAATGCAATATCTTGTGAGGTGATCGTCAGGTCGGCCCCACATGTAGACAAGTCGATCAAGTACCCCGCACCATGCGTTTGGCCGTATCGATTCGCGCTGTTCATCATATGTTCCGCGGATCGCTGTCCCGAGTCAATCGCGATTGATCGTGTTCGTCGCAGTCGAGATGGCCGACCTTCAACACATTTGGTTCGCGCGAACCGCGATGCTGCGCCAGCCGCCCACTTCTGCTGCGAGATGCCCTCGGCGGGGCGCGTGCGAGCCGCTGGTGGTTCGCAGCCGCGCGCGATGGTCGTGCGGCCGCGGCAGGCGCAGGGACCGCGACGCTCGCTGCGGCGCACCTGTCAGTCGTGTACGGCGGCGAGCGTCACATCGTATCCGCGAGCGTTGCGAAGGGGATCGTCGATGCGGTCGCCACGTGTGCAAGGAGGCTGCAGCCAGCAATCGATCATATGCGCTGATCGCGCGGCCGGCAGAATTCGGGCCGTTCGGTCGCTCGCCGCCGTTAGAGCGCAGCGGCGGGTACCGGCGGGCTGCCGGAAAGCGGGGACGAGAGAGACATTGATGATGCCGGCTACTGGGCTGACGGCCTGTCAGAGGCGAAACGCCTCGACGCGATATGGCCGGCTGCGAGTGCAACGAAGGGCGGCGGCGATTCGGTCGCTCACAGCGCAGTCTGGAAGCGCCGGGCGAGCGTGGGCCCAAGCGGCGCAACAACAAGGCCGGCATCCGAGCCGGCTATCAGTGGAGTAGGCTGGATTACGGCGGACGACGTTGCCACCTGACCAGCTGCAATCCCCGCGAGGGCTGCCGATGGATCGGCGATTTGCAGCGTGCGTGGAGTGGGGTGCAGCCGCTGTGCCTAGGCCGGAACTGGCGGCGATCCTGGGGCGGCTCCAATGCCGCGGCGAGCGGAGCGCAATCCGGGCAGGTCGCCGAATTCAGTGTGTGTTCGGCCGGGGCCTTATGCCGGCGCGATCCTCACAAAAGGCGAGGACCCGCGATCGGAGGACTGGCGCGAACAGACCGGCTCGTCGCGCCCGGCAGCTCGCGGCATGGCTGACGGGAAGCGAAGCGGACGGGAGAATGAGCGGCGGCGGCGCGTTTGGCGATCATCACTGCCAAGGAGCGGCGCATGACCGAGAAGACCTTCAAGTCGGGCGATCACGTGAAATGGGACACGCCACAGGGCGAGACACAGGGAAAGGTCGTGCGCAAAGAGACATCGACCGCGAAGGTGGGCGGACACGTCGCGAAGGCGACCAAGGACGACCCGCAATATCGCGTGAAGAGCGACAAGTCCGGCAAGGAGGCGATCCACAAGCCGGCTGAGTTGCGCAAGGGCTAAGCCAAGCGCACCGGCGGATCGGCGATCGACACCGTCCCGTCGCTGACTGCGGCACCGGCGCTGGTCAGCGACGGTCCGGCGCCCCGCGGCGGTCACGCTTCGCCTTTGCGGGACGCGCGCTCGTGAGCCAGCGCAGCCCGCCCGATGTGGCGAGCAGGGTGGCGCCCAGCACCGCCTTGTCACGGCGCCCGATCAGCGCGAGGCCGCAGGTCGCGAGCGCTGTCGGCAACAGCCCGGCCTTTCCAATGCGCGTGAGGCGCAGGGCGCGATCCGTTCCATTCGCTGCCAACAGGGCCTCGCGCATGCGCGGTCCGGTCGCCTCTCCGGCCGCGGCACGCTGCGGGGAAGCTGACGATGGTGGCGGCGCCGGCGGCTGCGCCGCACCGAGCGCAGGCGCGGACTGTGCCTCGGGACCCTCGACCACCGTATCGGCGGCGAAGGCGCCGCGGCTGCCGATCGGTTGCTCCGCGCCCGTGGTCGTATCCCGCGCCGTCTGGCGTTCCAGCTCACAATTGAACTCGGCGCCGAGCAGCAGGACATAGGCGGACAGATACAGCCACGTCAGTGTCACCACCGCCGCGCCGAGCGACCCATAGGTCGCGTCATAGCTGCCGAAATTGGCAACATAGATCCCGAAGCCGAAGGTCATGATCACCCATGACAAGGCCGCAAGCGCCGACCCCGGGGTGAGCCAGACCCAGCGGGCGTGGCTGCGGTTCGGCGCGAAACGGTACAGGCTGGCAGCGGCGGCGGCGCCGACGGCAGCCATCAACAGATAGGACAGGATCCGACCCGTGATCGCGACGAAGCCGGGCGCGTTGGGGAACAGCGCCTCGAACCCTGCCATCGCCGTGATCGAGAAGATCGCGAGTATCGTCACCAGAACGGCACAGGCGGTAATCCCCAGCGCCACCAGGTTGAGGCGGATGAAACTGCGCGTCTCATCCTCGTCGTAAGCGACGTTGAGCGCGGTGATGATCGCTGTGGCGCCCTTCATCGCGCCGTAGAAGGCGACGCCGAGCGCGAGGATCAGGCCGAAGCCTTTCTTGCCATCGGAGGTGCTGACGATGTTGGCGAGTTGCTCACCCACCAGCCGGGCGGCGTCTTCGGGCATCACGGAGGTGAGCGAGCGGACGTTCTGGATCACCGTCTCCGGCGTCGCGATCAGACCATAACTGAGGACGACCGCCGCCAGCATCGGCACCATCGCGAGGATCGCGCAAAAGGCGACGCCGGAAGCGATCAGGCTGATATTGTCCTGCCCGGCCTCCTTCCAGCTGCGCAGCGCGACGTCCTTCCAGCCGCCAGCCGGTATCGCCCAGGGGCGGGTCGCCTCATGCCCCGCGCCGGATCCTGTCCGTTGCCCCTCGATCGTCGTTTGCGCCATCTGTCCCGTCCCTGTGTGCCAGACGAACAGGTCGGGCCGCGACGCGTTCCACGCGGAGCATCAAATTGGGCAACGTATGCGTGGAGGGTCGCTACGGGCAGGCCGTTGATTTTGCAGCGCAGCAGCACGATAAAAGGGCCGACGCACAACGCTGCGCCGCCGCGGCAATGAACCGCGGCCATCAGTCCATCACCGGAGAACAGCATGTCGCCGACGCCGCGATGCGGACGCCGTTCGATGCCGATCCGCTCTGTCATTACCTTCTGGATGCGACATGGCGGCTGTTTCGCGACATCATCCGATCAAGCGGCGCGCGGCTGACCATGGACCAAAGCGTGTCTGCATCCAGCGACCGTCCCGTCAACGTGCCGATGGCGCTGCTGGCGCTGGCGACGGGCGGCTTTGCCATCGGGACGACAGAGTTCGCGTCGATGAGCCTCCTGCCGCAACTGGCCGGCGGGCTGGGGATCGACGAGCCGACGGCCGGCCATGTCATCAGCACCTATGCACTGGGGGTCGTCGTGGGTGCGCCGCTGCTGGCGGTGCTCGGCGCGCGGATGACGCGGCGCACGTTGCTGATCGCGCTGATGGCCTTTTTCGCGCTCGCCAACGGGCTGTCGGCACTGGCGCCGGATCTTGGCTGGATGCTGGTGTTCCGCTTTCTCAGCGGGCTGCCGCATGGCGCCTTCTTCGGGGTGGGGGCGCTGGTCGCCGCGGGCATGGTGCCGCACGAGCGACGCAGCCAGGCGATTTCGCGCATGATGCTGGGCCTGACGATCGCGACCGTGGCGGGCGTGCCATTCGCCAATGTTGTCGGACGAGCGCTTGGCTGGCGGTGGGGCTTCGGGATCGTCGCCATCCTGGCGGTGGCGACGGCGCTGATGCTGTTGTTCTTCGCGCCGCGCACCCCGCCTGATCGTACGGCCAATCCGATGCGCGAGCTGAGCGCGCTGGGCAACGGGCGGGTGTGGCTAACGCTGGCAACGGGGGCGATCGGCTTTGGCGGGTTGTTCTGCGTCTACACCTATCTGGCCTCCACCATGACGGCGGTGACGGGCGCGCCGGGGCTGATCCCGGTGGCGCTGGCGCTGTTCGGGGTGGGCATGACGCTGGGCACGATCCTGTGCGCCTGGGGCGCCGACCGGGCGCTGATGACCACCGCCGGGCTGACGCTGGCGTTCAGTGCGGTGACCCTGTCGCTTTACCCGCTGGCGGCGCAGCAGAGCTGGTCGATCCTGGGGATCGTGATGCTGATCGGCATGGGCGGCGGGCTGGGCAGCGTGCTCCAGACGCGGCTGATGGACGTCGCGGGCGAGGCGCAGATGCTGGCCGCCGCGCTCAACCACAGTGCGTTCAACGTCGCCAATGCGCTGGGGCCCTGGGTGGGCGGCATGGCGATCAGCGCCGGATTGGGATGGACCTCCACCGGATGGGTCGGGATGGCGCTGGCGCTGGGCGGGCTGGCGATCTGGGCAGTATCGCTGTGGGTCGATCGGCGGCGGCCGGGCAGCGTGGCGGCCGCCTGATCGACTGACCGTGGGCTCGCGCGGCGCTGATCAGGCGAGGAGCGCGCCCAATCGCTCGAGCCGTGCCGCCGGATCCTCCAGCGGCTCCTTCAGCAACAGGCGCCCGTCCTTTTCCACGAGCCCCGCGATCTGAGCCACGGTGTCCGGCGCATCACTGCGCGGGGTGAGCGCAATGGCGGCGGGGCCAGCGTCGATCCGGGCGATACAGAGCGCGCGGGCACGCTCCCGGATGCGCGCGATCGACAGCAGCAGCGCCGCCTCCTCCGGCAACTCACCGAACCGGTCCTCCAGCTCCGCCTCGAAGCCGTCGAGTTCGGCATCGCTGCGCAGCCGGCCGAGGCGGGCGTAGAGCGAGATGCGCAGGTCTTCCTCCGGGATCCACTCTGCCGGCAGCCGGCCGTCAATGCCGAGGCGAAGGTCGGGCGTCCAACGCTCCACCGTCTCGCCGCGCGCGGTGCGCAGCGCATCCTCGAGCAACTGCTGGTACAACTCGACCCCGATCAGCCGCATGTGGCCGGCCTGGGTATCGCCAAGCAGATCGCCGGCGCCACGCATGTCGAGATCGCGCGCGCTGATTGCGAAGCCGGCACCGAGGCGGTCGAACGCTTCCAGTGTACGCAGCCGCTTCAGCGTGCGCGGGGCGATCGCATCATCGGCGTCGGTGAACAGCAGCACCTGCCCGCGGCGGTGGCCGCGACCCACGCGGCCGCGTAGCTGGTGAAGCTGCGACAGGCCGAAGCGATCGGCGTGGATGATCGCCATGGTGTTGGCGCGGGGCACGTCGAGCCCCGCCTCGATGATGTTGGTGGCGAGCAGCACGTCGCCGTCGCCGTGGCCGAAGCGGACCATCGTGTCGTCGATCTCGGCGGCTGGCATCTTGCCGTGGGCTTGCAGGATCTCGAGTTCGGGCACGAGCTTTGCCAGTTTCTCGGCGAGCGGTGCCATGTCGGCGATGCGCGGCACGACGACAAAGCTCTGCCCGCCGCGCGCGCGCTCCCGCAGCAGCGCGGCGCGCAGCGTTTCGGGGGCGAAGGCGGATACCGCGGTGCGGATCGGCTGGCGGCGGGCCGGCGGGGTGGCGATGACCGACAATTGCCGCAGCCCGACCAACGCCGCCTGCAGCGTGCGGGGGATCGGAGTCGCCGACAAAGTGAGCACATGTCCGGCGGACAGCTGCTGCAGCTTGTTCTTGTCGGCAGTGCCGAAGCGCTGTTCCTCATCAATGATGACGAGCGCGAGATCCTTGTACGCGACTCCCTTGCCGGCAACCGCGCCGGTGCCGATCACGACATGGATGCTACCATCGGCAAGCCCCGCCTTCACTCGCCGCTTGTCGGCCTCGCTGGTGAGGCGCGAGAGCCCGGCGACGACGACATCAGTCCCCTCGAAGCGGGCGGTGAAGCTTTCAAGGTGCTGGCGCGCGAGAACGGTGGTGGGGGCGGCGATGGCGACCTGCTTACCCGACAAGGCGGCGAGCGCGGCCGCGCGCAGCGCGACCTCCGTCTTGCCGAAGCCGACGTCGCCGATCACCAGCCGATCCATCGGGCGGCCGGACGACAGATCGTTGCGCACTGCCTCGATCGCGGTGAGCTGATCAGCGGTTTCCGAATAGGGGAAGCCGGCGGCGAACCGCTCATAGGCGGCGACCGGCGGGTCGAGCACCGGTGCGGTGCGGGTCGCCCGCTCCTCCGCCAGCGCGGTCAGTCCGCGCGCAGTCTCGGCGATGGCCGCCGCAATCGCACCGCGGCGATCGTGCCAGCTTTTCCCGTCCAGCGTATCGAGCGTGACGGCATCATCCTCCGCGCCATAGCGCCAGAGGCGATCGGCCTCAGCAACGGGCACGAGGCGCACCGCGTCCTTGGCGTAGATCAGCTTGATCGTGTCTCCCCCGATGCCCTCTGCATCAGGCAGCGCCTCAATCCCGTCGACAACGCCGATGCCGTGATCCTCGTGGATGACCGTATCGCCGACACGGATCTCCGCCGTCTGGACGAGTGACAGGTCGACCCGATGAGGGCTGCCGTCCTCCCGCTCGGCCCGGCTGCCGATGAGGTCGGCGGCCGCGATCGCGAAAATACTGTCACGGCGGAAGCCGCGGTCGGCGGGACCGACGAGCGTCAGGAGGCTGCCCGGCGCGGTGTCCCTGACCGCCGACCAATTCTCCGCCACCTCCGCCTTCGTTTTCAGCCGCTGTTCGATCCTGCGCGTGAGGAACCGCACGTCGCGCTCGCCGCCCAGCAGGACCACGCGCTCGCCATTGTCGATCGTAGCCTTTGCTTCCCGCGCGAACGCCGCGAGCGGGGCGCGTTGTTCCACGAAGCGGGTGGGGGGATCCCCCTCGCGCGCCAGCGAAGCGGTACTGCGTGACCCCAGCGCCTTTTGCCAGGCGGCGTCCGCGATCATGTCGACCGGCGCGCGGCGGCTGCCGCGGCGCGCGGTATCGGCACTGAGCAGGAGCAGGCGGCGACGGCGCTCGTCCGCCGCGGTGGTAACGGCAACTACGGCACCGGGGACATGATCGAGCAACGTCGATCGATCGCCATCTAGCGCCGGCTCCATGACCCGGCCAAGTTCATGGTGTTCGAGCGCGTCGGTGCTGCGCTGGTCCGCCGGATCGTAGCCGCGGATTCCGGTGATGAGCCCGTCCGCCACTTCGATTCGAAGCGGCAGATCGCTGTCGGCCGGGAAGACATCGAGCACCTGGCCACGCAGCGCAACTTCGCCCGGCTCATCGACCCGCTCGTCGGCGTCGTACCCGAGCGACAGCAGTTCGTCGTGCAGCTGCGCGAGGTCGCACGGCTGGCCGACGGCGACCGAGGGCGGTTCGGAATCGAAGGCGGCCGGCGACGGGTAGGCGCGGGCGAGCGCCTCCCCCGAGGTGATCAGTGCGACGCGGCCAGCCTCCTTCGCGTCCAGCGCGCGACGCACGGCACGAAGCGCCGATACGCGCTGACCCACATTGGCGGGGGAGGCGGGTGCATTGTCGCCCGGCAACGCGTCGCTGCCGGGGCAAAACAGGACGGTGGCGGAGGGGACCAGCGCGGCCACCATCCGGGTGAGCGCAAGCGCCCGCGTTTCGTCAGCGACTGCGACGATGACGTTGTCGGTGGCAAGAAGCTCCGCAACGGCCGCACTTGTCTCAGCGATGCTCAGCGTGGGAGCGGGCATGTCGGCGCGCGGCGTCATGACGGCAATTTCCGCTTCGGATAGGGGGCGCATGTGGGGTGATTGCATCCGCTGTAATGAAGATCACCGAACGGGCGGCGCCCTGCGGCGTTCCCATGGTTTCCTGCGATGCGGGCAGCCGGATGGCCGCGCCGCCGCCGCGACCGGACGCAGCCGAGGGAACCATGCCGCGCGACGGGGCTTAAGGACGATGGTCGCCGCCGGCCGGTGCGCGGTCAGTGGCAGAGGAGAGAGCAACATGGCCCGTACGGCGGAAAAGCGCGGCAAGGACGAAACCAAGGCAGCCGAGAAGAAGGTGAAGTCGACCGGCAAGGCGGCTGGCGGCGCGCGTGGCGGCATCACCGCGCCGGTGACGCCGTCGGACGAGCTGGCCGAGATCGTCGGCAAGAACGACCTGCCCCGCAGCGAAGTGGTGAGCAAGGTCTGGGAATATATCAAGAAGCACGATCTGCAGGACGCCAAGGACCGGCGGCAGATCAACGGCGACGAAAAGCTGGAGAAGATCTTCGGCAAGAAGTCGGTCAGCATGTTCGAAATGAACAAGCATCTGAGCCGGCATCTGTCCGCCAAGAAGGATTGATCGCGCGAGCGCCGATGGGTGGGAAGGTCGCCTTCCTACCCGTCGGCCGCAAGTATCAGTCCATGATCTCGCGGATGCGCGCGGCGAGCGAGTCCATTGCGAATGGCTTCGTCACCAACGCCATGTTGGGGGCAAGCTGACCGCTGCCGATCACGGCATTTTCGGCATATCCAGTGATGAAAAGCACCTTGAGCGCTGGCCGCAGGCTGAGCGCGGCGTCGGCGATCTGCCGGCCGTTCATGCCGCCGGGCAGCCCAACATCGGTGATCAGCAAGTCGATGCCAGCATGGGTCTGGATGATCCGCATCGCGCTCTGCCCGTCGAACGCCTCCATCACATCATAGCCGAGATCCTCGGCCACCTCGACGACCAGCATCCGAACGGTCGGCTCGTCATCGACGACCAGGATGCAGCCGGCGTCGGTGGGGGCATCCTGTTCCAGGATCGAAGATCCGGTGCCGGCCTCCGCCTCGACATCCGGTGCCTCCATATGGCGGGGGAGGTAGATGCACATGGTGGTCCCGGCACCCAGATGGGTGTCGATCCGCACATGACCGCCCGATTGGCGCGCGAAGCCGTAGATCATCGACAGGCCGAGGCCCGTCCCCTCGCCGATCGGCTTGGTGGTGAAGAAGGGATCGAATGCGCGCGACACCACGTCCGGCGCCATGCCGGTTCCGGTGTCGGTCACCGATACCGAGACATATTCGCCAGGTGCCAGATCACGCTCGCGCGCCTCGCGCTCATCAAGCGTGCAATTGGCGGTTTCGATGGTGATCCGCCCGCCATCAGGCATCGCGTCGCGGGCGTTGATGCACAGGTTAATGATGGCGTTTTCAAGCTGGTTGGGATCGACCAGCGTGGTCCATAGCCCGGCCTTCCCGACCGTCTCCACCTCGACATGGGGACCGACGGTGCGCCGGATCAGTTCCTCCACGTCGAAGATCAGGCGATTGACGTCGGTCGGCCGGGGATCGAGCGTCTGTCGGCGCGAGAAGGCGAGCAAGCGGTGGGTCAGCGCGGCGGCGCGGCGGACTGCCCCCTGCGCCGCGACCGAATATTTCTCCAATTCGGTGACGCGGCCCTGCGCGATGCGGAGCTGCATCATTTCCAGCGCGCCGGAGATTCCCGTCAGCAGATTGTTGAAATCGTGCGCCAAGCCGCCGGTCAGTTGGCCCACCGCCTCCATCTTCTGAGATTGCCGTAACGCTTCCTCGGCGCGATCGCGCTCGGCCGTGGTTTCCTCGATCTCATGGACCAGCCGTTCGTGTTCCTGCTCCAGCAGGCGCTCGGTCGCCTTGCGCGTGGTCACGTCCAGCAGCGCACCGACCATGCGTATTGGCGTGCCGTCGGCGTCACGGATCAGATAGCCGCGATCGAGCACGTCGGCATAGCTGGCGTCGTAGCGGCGGAAACGATATTCGTCGGACCAGTCGGTCGCATCGCTGTCGATCACCAGGTGGATGCTGGCATACACGCGCGAGCGGTCGTCGGGGTGGATGTTGTCAAGCCACCAGTGGCTCGTCTGCTCGGCTTCGCTCGGCGGATGACCATAGACGGCAAAAAGGGCTTCGTTCCAGGTCACGCGATCGGTGCGAAGATCCCAGTCCCAGATCGCATCGTTCGTCGCGCGGCTCGCCAGGCGCAGGCGTTCGCTGACCTCGCGCAGCGCGGCGGTCGCCTCCCGGTCCTTGGTGACGTCCTGCACCGTGCCGATCAGGCGTGATGCAGCGCCATTGTCGAAGAAGGCGAGGCCATGCGCGCTGACGTAGCGCAAGGCGCCGTCCTCAATGCCGATCGTGCGATATTCCGCGTCAAAGCGGCCTGGCCCGGCGGGATCGAGCGCGGCGGCGACCGCGGCGTTGGCCGACTCGCGATCGTCGGGATGGAGGCCGGCAAGGAACGACCCTTCATAGCTGACGGGGACACCGGGAGAGAGGCCGAAGAGCGCACGGCAGCGATCGTCCCATGTCAGCCGTCCTTCGCGCGGGCGGTAATCATACCGGCCGAGATCGGCGGCGGCAGCGGCGGCCTCCAATTCCTCCCGGCTGCGTTCGAGTGCGCGCTCGGTTTCCTTGCGCCCGGTCAGGTCGGAGAACAGCACCGCGACATGATGCAGCTCCGGCGCATCGATGCGATAGGCATTGACCATGAACCAGCGGCCGTCGAGCCCCGTCGCCGGAAGCTCCACCTGTTCCGGGATGCCGGTTTTCGCCACGCGCCCGTAAAGGTCGAACCAATGCTGCTCATGACCGGGCGCGATCTCGCGCATCCAGCGGCCCGGTGCATCGGTGATCCCGCTCTGGGCGGCGAAGGCGTCGTTCACCTCGAGGAAGAGATAGTCGGTCGGGCGGCCATCCTCCGCGAAGCTGACCTTGATGATGCAAAAGCCGATGTCGATCGAATTGAACAGTTCGCGGTAGCGTTGCTCACCGGTGCGAAGCTGTGCCTGCGCGCTGGCGCGATCAAAGGCTTCGCGGGCGCGGAAGGCGACGTCCTGAACCAGCGTGATCTCCTGCGCACTCCAGGTGCGGGGCGAGGCTTCGTGCACGTAGAGCAGGGCATCGAGGCTGCCGTTCCGCAGCAGCGGATAGACGATCATGGATCGGGTTTCGCCGTCGGGCGCTTGCCCTCGGGCCGGGGCGGCGAGGGTGGTGTCCTCGATCACCAGTGCCTCACCCCGGCACAGCGCCGCGAACCCCTCGGCGCCCGCGACGTCGTGTACGTGGGTTTTGCCCAATAGGGCGGGCATACCGTGGCACTGCTCGGCCTCGACCTGCAGCGCCGCGCCGTCCGGGGCGACCGAGGCGAAGCCGCAGCGTCCCGCGCCCAGCTTCTGCGCCAGCGCGGCGGTTGCCCTCGCGGCGATCTGCGCCGGGTCGTTCTGATCTTGCAGTTGATCCAGCAGCCCCAGCTGGAATGTCTGGCGGTCGAGCAACTGCTCTCGGCTAAGCTCTTCTGATCGCGACATTCGGCATTGGCCTATCGATGAACCAGCAGCGATACATGCTTTGTTCCGGGAAAAGCAATCGGGGGACACCGGTGGCAGCCGTGATGAAAATGTCGCAGATTTCTGCCCGCGACGGGCCCGATCTGGCCGTGGCGAGGAGTGATCAGCCCAGCGTGATGACGGGCGCGTGATCGACGGGGAAGTTCACCGAGCGGGCGATGAAGCACATCGCATGCGCCTGTTCATGCAACGCGGCCGCCAGGGAAGGGTCGGAGTCCGCGGCGATGGTGACCGAAGGGCGCAGGGTGACCGCGCTGAACTGGCCCGCGCCGCCCGGCTCCTCCTCCATCACGCCCTCCGCGGCATCGTGATAGGAGAGCACGACCACGCCGGCCTGCGCACAAAGGCCTAGATACCAAAGCTTGTGGCAGGCGGAGAGCGAGGCGAGCAGCAGTTCTTCCGGGTTCCAGCGCGCCGGGTCGCCGCGAAAAGCCGGGTCGGACGATCCCTCGATCGCCGGCTTGCCGGGCGCGCTGATACGATGATCGCGGTGATAGCCGGCCATCGTCCGGGTGCCGTTGCCAAGGTTGCCGGTCCATTCGACGTCAACCGCGTAGCGATGAACCTTCATGTGGAGCCTCCCGCGCGTGGCGCGCCGATCCGCAGAGAGGATGGCGTACGGCACCCGCACGATCAAGCATGTCCGGGAAGCGGTTGAGGCTCAGGCTCAGGCGGGGGAGGAGAGCTTCATCAGCACGAGGCCACCGACGATCATCGCCGCCGCCATGATCCGCATCGGATTGGCTTGTTCGCCGAGCAGGAGAACGCCGGCGACAAAGGCGCCGACCGCGCCGATCCCGGTCCAGATCGAATAAGCGGTACCAAGCGGCAGCGTACGCATCGAAAGCGACAGCAACCCGAAGCTGACGAACATCGTCGCAAAGGTGATCAGCGTCGGCTGCAATTTGGTGAAGCCGTCCGATTGCTTCATGAAGAAGCTCCAGACCACTTCAAGAATACCGGCAATAACAAGATAAACCCACGCCACAGCAGCCTCCATTCTGGACTGCCGGGCCGTCCCGGACTTGACACCCATGGCGGGGCGGGAACGTGGTCGCCGCGGCGCGGCGTCTATCGCCCCGTCGCCGCATGGTCAAATCGCGGGTACCGGCAGCAGCCGGCGACCCGCGATTGTTGTGAGGATCAGGCGCGAAGGCCGTTCAGGATTACGTCGAGCACTGCCGACGGGAAATCATGGGCAAACGCCTCATCGCTCAGCTTCCCGTCCATGATCTCTGCAAAGGCCACGCGGGACGAAAAGAGATATTGGCAGGCGCCAACGATGATGAAGTACAATTTGTCCGGATCGATCGGGCGGAACTGGCCCGCCGCGATCCCTTCCTCGATGATGCGGCGCTGCGCATCGATCAGCGGGATCACGAAATTGGCCTTGATCTGATCCGAGCCCTCCGACCGAGATTCTCGGAGCAGGTGGTTCAGCAGGCCGACCAGATAGGGATAGCGGCTGTAGGTCCGCACGATCCCGGCGATGTGAATCTTCAGCTTCGCCAACGGATCGATCGCCATGGCGTTCAACCCGTCGAGTTGGGCCAGCGAGCGCGAGGTGTCGCGTTCCACCAGCGCCACCAGCAGGCCTTCCTTGCTGCCGAAGTAATATTTGACCAACGGCGCGGTGACCCCCGCGCGCCGCGCAATGGCGTGTAGCGAAACCTCCGGCGTGCCCAGTTCGATCATCAGGTCGCTGGCGGCCTGTAGCAACACCTCCCGCGCCGGTCCTTCGCTCCGCCCGTTATTTGCCCCCGGGCTACCTTCGACCGCCTTCGCCATTCTGTCCCCTTATTTCGGCCTTTACGGCCGTCATGCCGCCGTTTTGGCGGTCTCGATACCGAGTTCTTCCCGGATTGCGTTGCCATCGGCATCCAGCGCAGGCGCAAGCCGCGCGGCGGGGCGATGAGCCTCAAAATCGATCGGCGTCGCGGGCAGGCGGATGTCACCCTGCGGACCTGCGACATCGACATAACAGCCTGCGGCGAGCGCCTGCGGATCGCGCGTTGCCTGCGCCACGCTCTGCACCGGACCGAAGATCACCTTTTCCGCCTCCAGCGCGACCTGAACCTCTGGCCAGGTCATGGCGCCGAACGCCTCGTCCAGAATGCCGACCAGCGCCGGACCATTGCTGCGCCGGTCACGTACCCCGGTGAACCGGCTGTCCTCCAGCAGTTCGGGACGGCCGACTGCGCGGGCGATGCGCGGCCAATCGCCGGAGCCCTGGCGCGGCACCATGACGAACCATTGGCCATCCACGGTCTTGAAGAAATTGTTGAGCGGATTGACCGCCTCTGGCCGGGCCTTGGTCGAGGCGAGCTTGTTCATCTGAAGCTGGATGGCGTGCTCGCTCGACGCGGCATAGATGCCCATGCGCAGCAGCGAGGTTTCAAGCTTTTGCCCCTCGCCGGTCTGCGCGCGGTGGAACAATGCGCCCATGATACCAGCGACGAGGCCCATGGCCGCCATGTGATCGCCGATGCCGGTCCGCAATTGCGCCGGATCGCCGTTCTTCACCGTGGTGAGCGAGCACAGGCCCGAGCGCGCCCAGAAGGCGGTGATGTCGAAGCCCGGCTTGTCTGCCTCAGCGCCTTCGCTGCCATAGCCAGTAAAATTGGCGAAGATCAGATCGGGCTTGATCGCCTTCAGCTGTTCCCAGCCGATGCCGAGCCGTTCCAGGCTGGCTGGGCGGGTGTTGGTGACAAACACGTCAGCCGTCGCGACCAGCCGTCGAAGCACCTCGGCATCATCAGCGTCCGTGAGATCGAGGGCGATCGATCGCTTGCCCCGATTGTCGTTGTCGAACACCCGGTTTTCGGTGTTTTCAAGGCCAATCGAGCCGAAGAACTGACGGAACGGGTCGCCGGCAGGTGGCTCCACCTTGATGACCTCTGCGCCCCAGTCGGACAGGATCCCGCACGCGCCCGGCGCCGCGACATAGCTGGCCAGTTCGACCACCCGGATGCCCTGCAACATGATTCCCACTCCCGTCCTTCGCGCGGCTTCCGCCGTTCGCTTGTGCACCACTTAACGTGCTGATTTCCGATTGTTCAAGCGAAGCCTGAACACAGGCGTAAAACTTGTCGTGCGTATGGACGCAGATCAGGCGGTACGGGCCGCCTTATCCTTTGCCGTCGTCGCGCGGATCGAATCGCGCGCCGCTGCCCATTGGTCATCGCTCCACGACCGCATGGAAGAGAAATTTCCGCCGGTCGCGAGATAACGCGCGCCGTCGATCGCGATGGTCTGGCCGCTGACATATTCAGCCTGCGGCGACATGAGGAAGGCGGCCAGATTGGCGAGTTCGGGCATCCGCCCGACGCGGCCCATCGGATAATCGGTCGTGTCGCGGAACGCCTGATCTCCGTCGGTTGGGCGGAGGCGTGCGGACATGCCCTCGGTCGGAAAGGTGCCCGGCGCGATACAGTTCAGCCGGATGCCGCGATCGGCCCATTCCACCGCCAGGCTCTGCGACATCACGTTGACGCCGGCTTTCGACATGGCGCTGGGCACGGTGAAGGCCGAACCGTTCCAAACCCAGGTCGCTAGGATCGAGAGGACGGAGGCGGAGACGCCCTGATCGATCCAGCGCTTGCCGCACGCCAGCGTCATCGCGAACGAGCCACGGAACACGATGGAGGAAATCGCGTCGAAGCCGCGCATCGACAGGTCTTCGGTACGGCTGACGAAGTTGCCCGCCGCATTGTTGACGAGGCCGGTGAGCGCGCCGCCGTTGTTCCAGATGCGGTCCAGCGTATCCTCGATAGCGGCTTCGTCGCGAATGTCGCAGGCGAGGCCAACCATCTTGCCGCCATGCGCGGTCATCAGTTCGTCGGCCGTTTCGTCGAGCACGCTGCCGCGCCGACCACAGATGAACACTTCCGCGCCCAGGATCAGGAACGCCTCGGCCATAACCTTGCCAAGGCCAGTGCCGCCGCCCGTGACCAGGATGCGGTGCCCCTGAAGCAGATTGTCGCGGAACATCAGATCGTCGCGAGTCATCGTCTCTCTCCCAACATCGGTGCGGCCCGTTTCCCTGGCGATCCGCTCCCTTGCCAAATCTTCTTTATGAACGTTAAAACGCCGGCCGCGGAGCCGCAAGCCGAAAAGCACCTGCGGTTTTACCGAATGGAAAAAACGGCGAGAGGAAGTTGCGGTGAGCGACGAACACGTGTCCACCCTGTCGAGTGCGATTGCCCGGCGCGCGGCAGAGGCGCCTGACCATGTCCTGCTGATCACTGACGAGGCGCAGGTCAGCTATGGCGAGATGGACCGACAAGGAGCGCGCATTGCCGCGGCGCTACGGCGATCGGGCCTTGGCGCTGGTGATACAATCGCGGTGCTGGCGGCGAACCGGCTCAGCTATCTGGCGCTGATGGTGGGCGCGGCGCGGGCGGGCATCGTGCTGGCCGCCATTCCGGTCTCCGCCGAGGCGGCAGCCAAGCAGTCGATGATCCGCGATTCGGGTGCGGCCTTGCTCTTCGCAGACGAGAGCCTGCCGTTCGCCGTCGGCGCCCGCGTAATTATGCTGGACGAGGAATTCGAGCACTGGCTCACCGACGGTGCGACGGGCGATGCGACGCCGGTTGCGGTGGATGGCGATGCAGCCATGACGATCATCTATTCCTCCGGCACGACAGGCACCCCCAAGGGGATCGTCCAGCCGTTCCGATACCGCGCACGCATGCTGGAGAGCGGCGGGGCGCGGGGCTATAGCGCCGATGCGGTCACGCTGCTGGCGACGCCGTTATATTCCAACACCACGCTGTCGGCATTGGTGCAGACGATCGGCGCTGGCGGCACGATCGTGCTGATGGCGAAGTTCGATGCGAGGCGCTGGCTGGCGTTGGCAGAACAGCATCAGACCACCCACGCGATGCTGGTGCCGGTGATGTGCGCGCGGCTGCTGGCCCATCCGGATTTCGACAGCACGGACCTCAGTGCCTTTCGGGTGAAATATTGCACCTCCGCGCCGTTCGCGCCGGCGATGAAACGCGAGATGCTGGATCGCTGGCCGGGCGGCCTGGTCGAATATTATGGCATGACAGAGGGTGGCGCGAGCTTCGTCCTGTTCGCGCATGAGCATCCCGACAAGCTGCACACGGTGGGTCGGATCGCGCCGGGCGGCGGCGAAGTGCGGCTGCTGGACGACGATGATCGCGACGTGCCGCCGGGTGAGCAGGGGGAGATCGTCACGCGGTCAGGCGGCATGATGATCGGCTACCACAACCGCCCCGACGAGACCGCCGAGAGCCGCTGGATCGCGCCCGATGGCGGGGTGTGGCAGCGCACCGGTGACATCGGCCGGATCGATGCCGATGGGTTCCTGACGATCCTCGACCGCAAGAAGGACATGATCATTTCTGGCGGGTTCAACATCTACCCGTCCGACATCGAGGCGGTCGTGGCAGCGCATCCCGCGGTGACAGAAGCGAGCGTAGTGGGCGTACCGAGCGAAACCTGGGGCGAGACGCCGGTCGCGTTCGTCGTGGCGCCGGGCGGCGATGCGGGCGAGATCAGGGAATGGATCAACGCACGGGTGGGCAAGATGCAGCGCGTGGCGGATGTGCACATCGTCGACGCATTGCCCCGGGGGCCGATCGGCAAGGTGCTGAAGCGCGAATTGCGCGACCGTTACGTCGGGGCGCTGAAGGAAGCGGCCTGACGCTGGGCGGAACCCCTCTCCCCGGCGATGGCGAGAGGGGTTCCCGACGGCTCAGTTCGGTGTTTCGCCGCTGACCGTACCGGCCTGCGCCGAGGGCGGTACCGGCGGGGTGGACGACCGTGCGTCACTCACCGCCTCGTCATACCAGCCGGCCAGGTCGCGCTTCATGTCGCGCAGCGCGTCCGGGTTCAGATACGTCATGTGGCCGGCCGGGTAATAAGTGTACTTCAGGTTCGCCTGAAGCGCCGGCTCCAGCATCATGTGGCCAAGATCGTTCTCCGTGCCGAAGAACGGCGTCGCCATGTCGTAATATCCATTGAGCGACAGCACCTTCAGATAGGGGTTGGTGCGCATCGCTCCCGCCAGATCGATCGCGGTGTTGGGATTGTTCTGGCTGCCATAGCCGCCGCCCGGTGCCTTATGCGCCCAGTTCCATTTGAACCCGGCGCCATCGCGCGCCGACAGGCGGTAGGGCAGGTCGGTCTTGTAGCCGAGCGTCGAGTGCACATAGTCCTGGAACGAGGCGATATAGGCGCCGGACACCGCGTCCGACGAAGCATCCGTTTCCGGCCGCTCGCCCACCGCATCGGTGTCGATGCCGAGATAGCGCGAGTCGAACCGGCCAACGGTGCGGTTGGAGCCGCGCAGCAGCTCCTTCTGGAAGCGGGCGAGATCAACGCGCAGATTGGCGCGCTTGATGAAATCGGTGCTGAGGCCGGTCAGCTGGCTCATCTGCTCGGCGACCTGATCGCGTTCCTGCGGCGAGATCAGCTGCCCCTTGGCGAGCGCGGCCATGTACGGGCCGGTTGCGAACGCACGGGCCTGCGCCACCACGGTCGCGACGTCGGCGGGGCGGTTCTGAATGCGGTTATGGTACCAGGCGGTAGCCGCGTAGCTGGGCAGGTAGTTGATATACACCTGATCGAGGCCCGGCTGGCGGTAGCCGTAGTTCATGATCGAACTGAGCAGCATCACGCCGTTCAGCGCCATGCCGCGGTCCTGCAGCTGATAGGCCAGTGCACCCGCGCGCAGCGTGCCGTAGCTTTCGCCCAGAATGAACTTGGGGCTCATCCAGCGGCCATATTTGGTCACGTAGCGCATGATGGCGCGCGCAAAGACGTCGACATCCTCGTCAACGCCATAGAAGTCGCCCGGCTTCGCATCGCCGAGCGGGCGCGAATAGCCCGAACCGATCGCATCCAGGAAGACGAGGTCGGTCTTGTCGAGTAGCGAATCCGGGTTGGGGCCAACGTCATACGGCGCCGGACGGACGAATTCGGGGCTGGTGGTACGGATGCGGATCGGCGCGAACGATCCCATGCGCAGCCAGAAAGAGGGCGAGCCAGGGCCGCCGTTGAACAGGAAGGTGATCGGCCGTTTCGTGCCGGGCTTCGTCCCGTCCAGCGTATAGGCGGTGTAGAACATCGAGGCGGTAGGCTTCCCCTCGTTGTCGCGCGTGGTGAGCGTGCCGGCCGAGGCGATGTAATTGTAGCGTTTGCCATTGATCGTGACGCTGTCGCGCGTGCGCGTCTCGGCTTCTTCGACTGGCGCCTTGGCCCAGTTCGCTTCAGCCTCCGCCTTCACCACTTCCGCGTAAGGGCGGGCGGGTGGCTGTTTGGCGTCGGATTTTTCCTGTGCGGCGAGGGGAGTGGAGGAGAGGGCGGAAGTGGCAATGAGCGCGAGAAGGAAGTGCTTGGTCACGAACAACTCTTCTTGTGGAATACGCCACCTCCATTGACCCATCTTCAGGTGCGCGCAAGGCCGGCATCGCGTTGGGAAAGGGATGCCAAAGGATCGGAATAGATGATGCGGAATGTTTCCGGCGAAGGGAACGGTTGAGCGCCTGGTTCGCTCTGGCAGGACGAAAAATGCCTTAGTTTGCCGGAGTTTAATCTATGTTTATGCATAACAAGCGCCTGCAATACACCGTGCGCGTGGCCGAGCCCAATCCGCGCCTTGCAACCTTGATGATGGAACAGTTCGGCGGCGCCGATGGCGAGCTGGCCGCGGCGATGCGTTACTTCACGCAGGGGCTGGCCGAGGACGATCCCGGTCGCAAGGACATGCTGCTCGACATTGCGACCGAGGAACTGAGCCACCTCGAGATCATCGGATCGATCGTCGCCATGCTGACGAAGGGCGTGAAGGCGCAGTTGGCCGAAGGAACGATGAAGGAAGCCGAGCTGTACCAGCTGGTCGGCTCCACGGGGACAAGCGCCAAGGAATCGATCCTGTTCGGCGGCGGGCCGGCGCTGTGCGATTCTGCCGGCGTGCCATGGACGGCAGCCTATGTGGATTCGCGCGGTGAGCCGACGGTCGACCTGCGATCGAACATCGCGGCCGAGGCGCGCGCCAAGATCGTCTATGAGCGGCTGATCAACATCACCGACGATCCCGGCATCAAGGATGCGCTAGGCTTCCTGATGACGCGCGAGGTGGCGCACCAGAAATCGTTCGAGAAGGCGCTCTACGCGATCGAGAACAACTTCCCGTCGGGCAAGCTGCCGGGCGTGGAGAAATATGCCAACATGTACGTCAACACCTCGCAGGGCGAAGGCGACACCACG
>NZ_JAQZBC010000005.1 GCF_029239295.1 Sphingomonas sp. | reverse complement strand
GTCGATGCTGCCAGGCGGGTTGTGCAACACCGCCCCGAGGGGCACCATACCAACCCCGGACTCCAGTTATGACTGGTAGAGCTTTGGGGAGCACGTCATAGACTACCGGCCCACTCCCGGCCATCGTCCCAAGTCTGACACGCTAGAAGGGAAGGCTCTTCCGGAAGTCACCCGCCGGCTACCCACTGGAAGGTACGCTATCGAAAGAGCAGCGACGCGTAGCTGCAAGAGTAGAAACACGAGCCATTATCGATGGCGTGGGCGTAGGCGTCTTTTATCCTATCGAGCCCCATAAGGGTCGATACCATCACGAACAACGTCGATCTTCGCTATCAGGACTCCGGGAATCCCTTTGCGCGTATGTAAACAACTAGGTTGTCTCGCCTGACTTCGAATGTGCCGAGTTTCTCGATCAACGTCACCAGCTTCGAACAACCGTAAGTTCTAGGATCGAAGTCAGGCATCAGCGCGCAAACGCGCGCGCCGACTGCCCCGAGAGAGTACCAGCCATTCATATCTTCCAGTTGGCTCAACGCGGTCCGGATGTGGCCGGCGGCAGCGCTAGGAGGCTGCTTCGACGATGCAGGCTCTGCCGCTGCCGTGTTCTCAACCGAAGGTAGGGGCGTCTCCGGCTTCACCACCGGAGCAAGGTTCTCTGTGTAGATGAAGCGCTTGCACGCCTTCCGAAAGCTCTCCGGCGTTTTTCGCTCGCCGAAGCCGTAGACATCAACGCCCTGTTCGCGAATGCGGGAAGCCAACCTCGTGAAGTCGCTGTCTGATGAGACGAGGCAGAAGCCATCAAAGCGACCCGTGTGAAGCAGGTCCATCGCATCGATGACCAGGGCGATGTCGGACGCATTCTTCCCCGTTGTGTTTGCGAAGTTCTGGTGAGGCACGATGGCGTAGGAGGACAGAACGTCGGACCACCCTTTCAACCGCATGCCCGAGAAATCGCCGTAGATGCGGCGGACGCTCGCCTCGCCGATGGACGCCACCTCCTCAAACAGCCCCTGCAGGACCCGCGGCGATGCGTTGTCGGCATCGATCAGGATCGCGAGCTTCAGAGGACGGTCATGTTCACTTGCCATGCCGCGTCTTAGAAGCGTCGAACTAACGACCGGTTTCGATTGTGCGCGCATAATCAATGCGACGGTCAGGTGCCCTTACTGGCGCTGGTCCATCCTACTGAAAGACGTCCCAGCGAGGACCCACGTGGGCTCCCAAGCCAAAGCGCTTTCGCTTCAGTCGCCGCCGTTTCCCTTGTGGAAGTGCCATAAAGAAGGTGGTGCCGCTTACAGGACTCGAACCTGTGACCCCCGCATTACGAATGCGATGCTCTACCAGCTGAGCTAAAGCGGCACGGCGCTCTGGCGAGCGCGCTGGAAGCGGGCGCCTAGCAGGGGTTGCCGCATGGCGCAAGTGGCCGTCGCGGCGGGCATGTGTTGCGGCGTATTTACGCCCTCTTTACCATGGTCGGGGCACAATGATGGTCGGACAACAGGTCCAAAGGGATGGTGGCATGGATATCCGCGGCGTGGATCGGTCTGGCGCAGATCGGGGCAATGATCCCACCGATGGCGGGATCGGCGAAGCGACGATCGCGATCGGCGCTGATGAGCGGCGCATGCATGTGCGCGCCTACAATCACTGGGTGTCGCTGCTGAAGGGTAGCGCCTATCCGCTGATCGATGCGCTCGATCCGGCCGGCAACATGGATTTCGGCGCGCATGGCGTGCTTCTGGATTTTACCAGCGGGCTCGATGATCCCGTCATCACCTTCCTGGGCGACGCGCTGCGTGAGGAATGCGGCGTCGACCGCGCGATCACCCGAATCGGCCAGGTGCCGGCGCGCTCGCTGCTGTCGCGCCTGACCGACCATTATCTGAAGATCATCGCGAACCGCGCGCCGATCGGCTTCGAGGCCGAATTCGTCAGCACGCGCGGCCACAACACGCTGTATCGTGGCATCCTGATGCCCTTCTCCTCCAACGGCGACACGATCGATTTCGTGTACGGCGTGATCAACTGGAAGGAGATCGTCGGCGCCGAGGAGCAGGCGATGCTCGCCGCGGAGCTCGACGCCGCCGTGCGATCGGCGCCGCGCCACGAGGTGATCGGTGCTGTGTGGGCGGACGGGCCGGGTGCCTCGCGTGGCGGCGAGATGGAGGCGACGGCCACTCGCGCGCCGCTCGCGACGCTGGCGCTCGATCTTCCTTCCGCCGCGGACCAGATGGTCGTGCTGCTGGCCAAGGCGCGCGGTGATGGCATGTTCGACGTGGTCGGCGGCGTGGGCGATGACGCCGACCTGATCGGCCGCGTGTCGGCGGCGATCGGCTGAGCTTTCCTCCCGAAGCTGTTGATAACGCCTTTAGCGGCTTAACTGGGGTTGAGCCATTCGGCGGGGCGGCGCATAGGCCCGGCCATGTCGAAAGCTTCGATGAAGGCGCTGACGCAAGCGCTAGCCGAGCAGCTCACAAAGGGCGCTCTCCCCGGGGAACTGGACGGGTTCGGTCCTGACGAGCAGATGGAGGCGGCCGCCTTCCTTGCCGCGACCGCGCAGACCCGCGCGGCGGGGACTGCGGCGGTCACGCTGGAGCAGCTGCCGGGCGAGGGTCCGCAACGGCGGATGCGGCTGGCCATCGTCAATGACGACATGCCCTTCCTGGTCGATTCCATCGCCGCGATGATCGGCGCGCATGGACTGGCGATCGACCGGATCATTCACCCGGTGGTGCCGGTGCGGCGCGACGCCGATGGCGTGCTGGAAAGCGTGGACGACGCGGGCAACCGCGAATCCATGATCTATATCGAAACCGAGCGTGCCGATGCGCGCGAGCGACGTGAACTGGTAGACGATCTGACGGCCGCGCTGGCCGATGTACGAGCAGCAGTGGCCGATTGGCGCCGCATGCAGGCAACGCTGGCGGCCGACGCCGCCAGCATCGAGGATACCGGCGGCGATTCGGAAGGCGCCGCGCTGATCCGCTGGTTCCTGGACCGACATTTCACTCTGCTGGGCCACGAACGCTGGCTGGCGGACGGCGGCACCGATGGCGAGCCGCTGGGCATCAGCCGTAACGATCATGAGCCGCCGCTGCTGGCGGAGCGATCGCGGCGCTTGGCGATGGACTATTTCACCAGCGGCAAATCAGCGCCGCTGATGCTGAAATCCAGCCTGCTGTCGCCGGTGCACCGGCGTGTGCCGCTTGACCTGATGGTGGTCCCGATCCGGCGCGGCGCGGCGGTTATCGGCCTGTCGATCCATGCCGGCCTGTGGACGTCGGCTGCGCTCAACGCGCCGCCGCGCAGCGTGCCCGTTCTGCGGCAGCGATTGTCCGACCTGGAGGCAAAGCTGGGCTTCGATCCGCTCGGCCACACCGGCAAGGCATTGACCCATGCGCTGGCGACGCTGCCGCATGATCTGGTCACCGCCGTGGCGGCGGAATCGGTGGAGGAACTGGCGCTCGCGGCGATGAGCCTTGCCGATCGGCCACGGCCGAAGCTGGTGCTGGTCCGCTCGGCGCTGGGGCGGCATCTGTTCGCCTTCGCCTGGGTGCCGCGCGACGATCTGTCGACCGCCCGCCGAGTCGCGATCGGTGACATGCTGGCGGAGGCGGCGAACGGGTCGATCCTGAACTGGTCGATCGCGCTGGAGGACGGCCACGTCGCGCTGCTCCGCTACACGATCGACCTGCGCCAGGCAGGTGTCGTTCCCGACGTCGCCCCGCTCGACATCCGGCTCGAGAAGATGGTGCGCGGCTGGGAGCGTGATGTGGAGGCCGCGCTGGCCGAGCGGATCGCCCCTGCGCGGGCGGCCCGGCTCGCCATCCGGTGGGCCGGTGCCTTCCCGCCCAACTACCGTAACCTGTCGACCGCGGAGGAAGCGGCGGAGGACGTGCTGCGCGTCTCCGATCTGGCGGACGAGCACGACCGTGGGGTGCACATCTATCCACCGGCACCCGGCGACGATCACCGGCTGAAGATCTACAAGTCGCACGGCGCGCTTTCGCTTTCCGAGGCCGTGCCGGTGCTGGAGAATTTCGGCTACCGCGTCATCGGCGAGCTGCCGACCCGCCTGCGCGACGACAGCGACAGCTTCGTTCACGACTTCATGGTCCAGCCGCAGGGCGATGTCGCGAACATCGATCGAGCGGTGCTGGAAGGTGCGATCACCGCGGTGCTGAAGGGCGCGGCCGAGAATGATGCGTTCAACCGGCTGATGCTGGTGGCGGGCCTGACCCCGTCGGCCGTGCTGCTGTACCGCGCCTGGTTCCGCTATCTGCGGCAGGCGGGCATGGCTTACGGCCTGACGACGGTGGCCGACGCGCTGGGCCGGGCACCCGTGCTGGCGAAGGCGCTGATCGATCGCTTCACGCTGGCGCATGATCCCGCCGCGACTGGCGATGTCGAGGCGATCGACGCGGAGATTGCCGCCGGTCTCGACGCGATCGTGGCGATCGACGACGATCGTATCCTGCGCGCGTTCAAGGCAGTGATCGCGGCAACGCTGCGCACCAACGCCTTTGCGCCGGCAGCGGCCGAGGCGCTCGCGTTCAAGCTCGACAGCAGCCGTATTCCGGGTCTCCCGGCGCCGCTGCCGTGGCGCGAAGTGTGGGTCTATTCGCCGCGGGTGGAGGGTATCCACCTGCGTTCCGGCCCGGTCGCGCGTGGCGGCCTGCGCTGGTCCGACCGGCGCGACGACTTCCGCACCGAGATCCTGGGTCTGATGAAGGCGCAGCGGGTGAAGAATGCCGTCATCGTGCCGACCGGCGCGAAGGGTGGCTTCTATCCAAAGCAGCTGCCCAACCCGGCGGCGGACCGCGATGCATGGCTGGCGGAAGGCACCGAAAGCTACCGCATCTTCATCCGCACGCTGCTGTCGATCACCGACAACATCGTGGCCGGCAAGGTGGTGCATCCCGAGGGCGTGCGCGTCCATGACGGCGAGGATCCGTATTTCGTCGTCGCCGCCGACAAGGGCACCGCGACCTTCAGCGACGTTGCCAATGCGATCGCGCAGGAACGTGGCTTCTGGCTGGGCGACGCTTTCGCCAGCGGCGGCAGCCACGGCTATGACCACAAGGCGATGGGCATCACGGCGCGCGGCGCCTGGATATCGGTGCAGCGGCACTTCGCGGAGCGCGGCGTCGACGTGCAGAGCCAGTCGATCCGCGTGGTCGGCTGCGGCGACATGTCGGGCGACGTGTTCGGCAACGGCATGCTGCTGTCGAAAACGCTGAAGATCGTGGCGGCGTTCGATCACCGGCACATCTTCCTTGATCCCGATCCCGATCCGGCAGCCAGCTGGGCAGAGCGGGACCGGCTGTTCAAGCTGCCACGATCGAGCTGGGAGGATTACGACAAGGGTCTGATCTCGGCCGGCGGCGGTGTCTTCTCGCGCAACGCCAAGACGATCCGCCTGACGCCCGAGGTAAAGGCCGCGCTCGACATCACCGTCGACGAGATTGATCCGACGGCGCTGATCTCGGCGATCCTGAAGGCGCCCGTCGACCTTATCTGGTTCGGCGGCATCGGCACCTATGTGAAGGCCGCGGCGGAGAACAATGCCACCGTCGGTGACCCTGCCAATGATCGGCTGCGCGTCGATGCGGAGGATCTGCGCGCGACGGCGATCGGCGAGGGGGCCAATCTTGGCGTCACACAGGCCGCGCGTATCGCGTTTGCGGCCAAGGGTGGCCGGATCAACACCGACTTCATCGACAATTCGGCCGGCGTCGATTGTTCGGATAACGAGGTGAACATCAAGATCGCGCTGAACCGCGAGATGGCCGAAGGGCGCCTGACGTTCGACGATCGCAACACGCTGCTGGGTGCAATGACCGACGATGTCGCGCACCTCGTGCTGGAGGATAACCGCCTCCAGACGCTAGCATTGTCGATCGCCGAGCGCGGCGGCGTGCGCGCCATTCCCAGCTACGTCCGCGCGATCGAGATCTTCGAAGCGGCAGGCCGGCTGGACCGCCGCGTCGAGGGGCTGGCCGCGAATGCCGACCTGCTGCGGCGCGCGGCCGAAGGCGCCGGGCTGACCCGCCCGGAGCTGGCGGTGCTTCTGTCGACGGCGAAGCTCGCGCTTCAGGATGCGATCGAACAGGCAGGGCTGGGCGCGGACGCGCTGCTCGAGCCGGATCTGCGTGCCGCCTTCCCGGCGGCGATGCAGGAGCAGTTCGGCAAGGCGATCGACGAGCATCAGCTGCGCGGTGAGATCGTCGCCACGAAGCTGGCCAACCGCATGGTGAACCGCATCGGCCTGCTCAATCCGTTCGAGCTGGCGGAAGAGGAGGGCGCGGCGCTCAGCGACGTGGCGGCCATGTTCGTTGTCGTGGAACGGTTGTTTGACCTGGGCACGCTGTGGCGCGACATCGAGACCACGGCTATGTCGGAGGACGGCCGCCTCGCGCTGTTCGAAGGTGTGGCGCGTGCCGTCCGGTCACAGATCGCCGACCTGCTGCGCGTGGTCGATCCGGGTACGCTGCCCGGCGACGTGCTTCAGCGGATCGGCGGCGGCGTCGCCAAGCTGGAGGGACAGGCCGGCGAACTGCTGCTGCAGGAGGCGCGCGCCGCCAGTGCACGGATGGCGGAATCACTGGCGGCAGTGGGTGCGCCTGCCACGCTGGCGGCGCGGGTCGTCCGGTTGCACGAGATGGACGGCGCGATTGGCCTCGTCGATCTCAGCGGCCGGAACCGTACCGACGAGACGAACCTGACCCGCGCTTACACGCGGCTCGGCGCGGCACTGGGCATCGACTGGGCGCAGGCAATGGCGGCGCGGCTGGTGCCGGCGGACCCGTGGGAACGCCTGCTGGTGGCTGGCCTCGTCCGCGATTTCGAGCAGATGCGGCTCGATTTCCTGGCGCGGGAAGGCCGCAGTGATGCCGACGCGGTGGACGCATGGCTGGCGGAGAACGAAGCGCCTGTCGCCCGCTTCTCCGCGGTGGTGAGCCGTGCCCGTGGTGCCGCTGCGCCAAGCGCGGCGATGCTGGCTCAGGTCGCCAGCCAAGCCCGCGTTCTGCTGGGTCGCTGATCCGCAAAAAAAGCCCCTCCTCTTCGTGAGGAGGGGCTTTTCAATGCCGTGGCAGCATCAAGGGTGCCTGGATGCGCGACATGCCAGCGCACCGTTGCTGATGCGCGGGCGCGTCGGCCCTAGTCGGCGACGCGAACCACCAGCTTGCCGATCGCAGCGCGGCCTTCCATCTTGGCAATCGCATCACCACCGCGGTCGAACGGGAACACTTCCGTCACCTTGGGTGCGATCTTGCCCTCGGCCCAAAGGTCGAACAACTGCTTGATGCTGGCGCGGTTCTTCACCGGCTCGCGCGCGGCATGGGCGCCCCAGAAAACGCCGCGGATGTCGCAGCTTTTCAGCAGCGTCAGGTTCAGCGCGATCTTCGGAATGCCAGCCGGGAAGCCGATCACCAGATAACGGCCCTCCCATGCGATCGAGCGTAGTGCGGGCTCGGCATAATCGCCGCCCACCGCGTCATAGATCACGTCGAAGCCGTTCTTGCCGGCCTTTTCCTTGAACACATCGGCCAGCGCCTTGCTCTCGTCCTTGGAGAAGGGCGCACGGCCGTAGATGATCACATCATCGGCGCCGGCATCGCGCACTGCCTGGGCCTTCTCCTCGCTCGAGACCGCGCCGACGACACGGGCGCCGAATGCCTTGCCGAGTTCAACGGCCGCCAGACCGACGCCGCCGGCGGCGCCCAGAACAAGCAGGTTGTCGCCGGCCTTGATGTTGCCGCGGTCGACCAATGCATGGATCGTCGTGCCATAGGTCAGCAGCATCGCGGCGCCTTCCTCGAACGAGCGCGCGTCGGGAATGGCATAGATGTTGTCGGCCTTCAGCGCGATCTTCTCGACGAGGCCGCCGTTGCCGGTGTTACCCATCACGCGGTCGCCGGGCTTCCATGCGGTCACGCCCTCGCCGACGCTCTCCACGACACCCGACACCTCGCCACCCGGCGCGAATGGGCGGGGCGGCTTGAACTGATATTTGTCCTGGATGATCAGCACATCGGGATAGTTGATCGCGCAGGCCTTCACCGCAACGATCACTTCACCAGCCTTGGCGACGGGATCGGGAAGCTCCCCGATCTCCAGCGTTTCAGGTCCGCCTGGCGCCCTCGACAGCAATGCTCGCATTCGTCTCTCCCGCAATCCACGGACGATGCTCATCAAGCATCGTCTCGTATTTCGAAATCGCGGTATCCCTTGCCAGCGTCAGGCCGACCTCGTCCAGCCCCTCCATCAGGCACTGGCGACGGAATGGGTCGAGTTCAAAGGTGAAACGATCCTGAAAGGGCGTAGTCACGGTCATCGTTTCAAGATCGATGGTGATCTCTTGCGTCTTCGCAACCTCGATCAGTCGGTCCACCGCCTCCTGCGGCAGAACAACGGGTACGATTCCGTTCTTGAACGCGTTGCCGGAAAAGATGTCCGAAAAGCTCGGCGCGATCACAGCCTTGATGCCCATGTCGCCCAATGCCCAGGCGGCGTGTTCGCGGCTGGACCCGCAGCCGAAATTGTCACCCGCGATCAGGATCGGGCTGCCGGCGTAGGCTGGATCGTCGAAGATGTTCCCCGGCTGCGCTCGCACCGTTTCGAACGCGCCGCGGCCAAGGCCGGCGCGTGTGATGGTTTTCAGCCAGTGAGCGGGGATGATGACATCGGTATCGATGTTCTTTGCGCCCCACGGATAGGCTTTGCCTGAAACGGTACGAACGGGCTCCATCAGCGCTGCTGTACCTTCACCAGCGCGCTTGGCTTGGCGATCGCGGTATAGGCTGCGACCCCGCTAAGCAGTGATCCTGCGATCAACAGGACGAATACCTTCTTCATGTAACCAAGCCCCTGTTTTAACCCATCAACTCGCGAACGTCGGCGAGGTGCCCCGTGACTGCTGCCGCGGCGGCCATTGCGGGGGATAGCAGATGTGTACGCGCGCCGGGCCCCTGTCGGCCAACGAAATTGCGATTGGACGTGGAGGCGCATCGCTCGCCCGGTGGCACCTTGTCAGGGTTCATCGCTAGGCACATCGAACAGCCCGGCTCGCGCCATTCGAAGCCAGCGGCGGTGAAGATGCGGTCGAGGCCTTCCGCTTCGGCCTGCCGCTTCACCAGCCCCGATCCGGGGACGACCATCGCGCGCACGCCCGCCGCCACGCTACGCCCCTGCGCGACCGCCGCGGCGGCCCGCAAATCCTCGATCCGGCTGTTGGTGCATGAACCGATGAAGACGTGCTGGACCGGCACGTCCTGCAGGCGGGTGCCCGGCGTCAGCCCCATATAGTCAAGCGACTTGCGCGCCGCCTCTCGCTTCGATGGATCGGCGAAGCTGTCGGGTTCAGGCACGGTGTCAGTGATCGAGACCACATCCTCCGGGCTGGTGCCCCAGGTCAGCGCAGGCGCGATCTGAGAGGCGTCGATCACGACGGTGCGATCGTAGGTTGCGCCGGGATCTGTGACGAGCGTGCGCCACCATGCCACTGCCTTGTCCCAGTCCGCGCCCTTCGGCGCCTTCGGCCTGCCCTCGATATAAGCGAAGGTGGCGTCGTCAGGTGCGATCATGCCAGCGCGCGCACCCGCCTCGATCGACATGTTGGCGACGGTCAGCCGGCCCTCGATCGACATCTCGCGGATAACGTTGCCGGTATATTCGATGACATAGCCGGTGCCGCCGGCCGCACCGATCCGGCCGATGATTGCCAGAATGACATCCTTGGGCGTCACGCCAAAGCCGAGCGTGCCCTCGACACGGACTTCCATCGTCTTGGACGGGCTGAGCAGCAGCGTCTGAGTGGCGAGCACATGCTCCACTTCGCTGGTGCCGATGCCGAACGCGAGTGCGCCCAGCGCACCATGCGCGGAGGTGTGGCTGTCACCACAGACGACGGTGGTGCCGGGCAGGGTGAAGCCTTGCTCAGGCCCGACCACATGGACAATGCCCTGCTCGGCGGCGAGCGCATCGATGTAAGGCACGCCAAACTCCGCGACATTGCGGCGCAGCGCGCTCAATTGTGTCGCGCTGTCGGCATCAGCGATCGGCAGCTCACGCCCCTGATCGTCCACTCGCGCCGTAGTGGGCAGGTTATGATCGGGAACCGCGAGCGTCAGATCCGGGCGACGCACCTGCCGCCCAGCAACGCGCAGCCCCTCGAACGCCTGTGGACTGGTAACCTCATGAACGAGGTGGCGATCGATATAGATCAGGCACGTGCCGTCGCCGCGACGTTCGACGACGTGTGCAGCCCATACCTTTTCGTACAATGTTTGTGGACGACTGGCCATGACGGGCGGCCTTTAGCCGCAGTGGCGCAACAAATGGAAGAGCGAACGGGGCTGTTCTGCACAAAGATTGCGCAGAACGGACCGCTGTTCGCCAGCCAAACGTCGCGGATCAGAGGCCGACGTCGTAGCCAGCAGTCGTTTTCTGCGCGATTTCCTCAACCGTCACGCCCGGTGCCAGCTCCACCAACCGGAAGCGGCTCTGATGGTCAGGGCGCTGGAATACGGCGAGGTCCGTGACGATCATATCGACCACATTCTTGCCCGTCAGTGGCAGCGTGCAGGCTGGGATGAACTTGGGGCTGCCATCCTTCGCCACATGCTCCATCACCACAATGATCTTCTTCACGCCGGCCACCAGGTCCATGGCGCCGCCCATCCCCTTGATCATCTTGCCGGGAATCATCCAGTTGGCGATGTCGCCATTCTCCGCCACTTCCATGGCGCCCAGCACGGTCAGGTCGATGTGGCCGCCGCGGATCATGGCGAAGCTTTGATCGGAGCCGAAATAGACGCTGCTGGGTAACTCGCTGATCGTCTGCTTGCCCGCGTTGATCAGGTCAGGATCCTCGTCTCCCTCGTAAGGGAAGGGACCGATACCGAGCATCCCGTTCTCGCTCTGCAGCGTCACGGTCATGCCATCGGGTATGTTGTTGGCGACCAGCGTCGGAATCCCGATGCCCAGGTTCACATAATAGCCGTCGCGCAATTCCTTTGCGGCGCGCGCCGCCATCTGATTGCGATCCCACGCCATTACTTCGCTCCTTGCATGTCGGTCCAGCGCTTGCCGGCCGGAAACGTGTCGTCCCAGTTGCTGCCCAGGCCAGTGCCATAGACAGGATTGGGGAGGATGAACCAGCTTCTGCCCCAGCGGCCCGCATAGGCCGGCGACGAGGCGGCGGCGCGTCGTGCCGCTGCCGTTCCGTCCAGCGCGTCGGTGAAATCGCCGATCTGGTCGCCGCCCAGCGCCAGAACGCACCAGCGCGCGGCGATGGCACGGCGGCGGCCGTCCTTTGCCGATTTGTCGTTCACATCGCCCTTGAGGAACAGGGTCTCGCCATGGCGGAATGCGCCAAGTCCAACGTTCGCAAGCGCCTCTGCGGTCGGCCCGGCAGATGCGGCGTTTCGGTTGCTGTTGATGATCGGGGTCACACCCATCGCGCGCAAGGACGCAAAGGCACTGGCGGCGCCCGGCGCCGCCGCTATCTTGTCAGCGCCGCTTGCCTCCCACCTGGTCCAGCGTGCGGCGTCGAATGGGGCGCCGGTCACCGCATCGTTATATTCATAGCCCAGGTTCAGGATCGCCGTTTCATCCATGTCGAACACGGCGGCATAGGGCTTGTCACCGCAGGGCGCCGGCGTGGGCGTACCGGCCGAGTTCGGCAGCAGGATGGCGGATTCGGCTGGGCGCCGGCCGGCGACGCGCACCCGAACGTTGTCGACCAGCGCATTATAGGCCTGTTCGCTGAGCGCGGCGGCCTCCGCCGAGCCATAGAGATATTGCATTGCGCCCGGCACCGCGCCCGGCCGTGGGTCGCCGGCCGGCGCAGGCACGGTCGCGCATCCTGCCAGCGATGCGGCAGCGACAAGCGCCAGGATTTTCTTCACGCCGCGGCGCCAGCGGGGCGCGGCCGAGTCATCAGGAACTCGATCTTCTTGTCATAAGGGGCGCCGACGATCAGGCGATTGACGTAGATGCCGGGCAGGTGGGTCGCATCGGGATCAAGACTTCCGACGGGCACGATCTCCTCCACTTCGGCGATGCACACGCGGCCAGCGGTGGCCATCGGCTGATTGAAGTTGCGCGCCGTCTTTCGGAAGATGAGGTTGCCGCTTTCGTCGGCTTTCCACCCCTTGATGATGCTGAGATCGGCATTGATCCCCCGCTCAAGAATGAACTCCTCAGGCCCGTTCGGGCCGTCGAAGAGCTTCACTTCCTTGCCCTCGGCAACCAGCGTGCCGACGCCGGTCTTGGTGTAGAAGCCAGGAATCCCCGCGCCGCCAGCACGGCACCGCTCGGCCAGCGTTCCCTGGGGGCAGAATTCCACTTCCAGTTCGCCCGACAGATACTGACGTTCGAACTCCTTGTTCTCGCCGACGTAGCTGGAGATCATCTTCTTGATCTGGCGCGTGCGCAGCAGCTTGCCGAGCCCTTCGCCATCAATGCCGGCATTGTTGCTGGCGACGACGAGATCCTTCACGCCGGACGCCTGAATAGCGTCGATCAGGCGTTCTGGTATGCCGCAGAGGCCAAAGCCGCCAGCGCAGATCAACATCCCGTCATGCAGCAAACCATCGAGGGCCGCCGCGGCATCGGGATAGAGCTTTTTCATGACACGCCGCCTCTTTTCGCTGGTGTGCGCCGGTTAGCGTCTGGGTGAAGGGGCTTCAAGGCGAGCCGCCCGTCAGGGGGTGCAGAAAAGGCGGCTCCGGGCCGGTCGATCAAGGCAATCGATGCCCGACCGAACGGCACACAGAAGCTGTTTATCAGAACACCGCGCGATCGACGCCCAGGGCGTCCGCCAGATCGGTCAGCGCCTGCGATTCATCGTTCACCTTGATGGCGTGAATGCCGAGCGCGGCCGCCGGCTTGCAGTTGATGCCCAAGTCATCGAGGTACACGCAGTTTTCCGCCGGCTTGCCCAGCGTATCCAGCATCATCTCGTAGATGCGCGGATCAGGTTTGCGAATACCGACCTTGCTGGATTCGATCACGTGATCGAAGCGCGCCATGATCTCGGCAACCTTTGCCGCCTTCTCGGCGCTGCGCGACATGCCGGCACCTTCGCCTGCAGGCACGTTGTTGGTGATGCAGCCAAGGCGATAACCGTTACGCTTCAGCCAATCGAGCGCATGCACCATGCGCGGCCGAATGTCGCCAGAGAGCAGGAGGAGCACATCCTCACCGCGCAGTTCATGGCCCAGCGCCATTGCCTCTTCCGCAAACTTTGCGTCAAAGCCCGTCGCGTCGATCTCCGCCCGTTCGAACAAGGCCCAGGCATTTTCATCAGGGTTGGTCGAGTTGATCTGCCGGATCAGATCATGCGGCAGCCCCCGCTCACGCTCGAGACGATTGAAGGCCTCGAACGGCGAAGAGGTGATCACCCCGCCGAAATCAAAGATGACGGTATCGCGCATGAAGTGGTCCTTAGCGGTGGTGAAGAGAGATCGAAGGGTGGCCAGCGGGTCGCTAACGCGGCGACGCCCCGCTTATTTCCCGCGTGGCTGCGCCGCGAGCCGGGAGATCAACACGGCGCTGCGCAGCGCCTGACGGGGCAAGCTGCTGAGGTCGACCCATTCGCCGACCGCATGCGCACCTCCCCCGGCGACCCCCATGCCGCCCAACGTGACAGCGTCGGCCGCGACAAAGCTGGAATCCGCCGCACCCCTTTTGGCAGGGTCCATCTCCAGCATCTCCGCCAGGCCGAGGTCACGATTGACGCCGTTCAGCTGGTTCATCAGCGCGCGGTTCGCCTCGGTCGGCGGCATTGAGGGATAGCCTTCGAAGAAGCGGATCGATGCGTCGGTTCCGGGCAGGTGACGTGCCACGATCGCCGTCATCGCCGCCTTTGCCTTTGCATCCTGCTGCGGGGTGAGGCTGCGCAGATCGCCTCGCGCCACGGCACGGGCGGGGATTACATTGGTCTTCCCCTCTGCTGTACCTTTAACGCCAGCGTCATCGAGGGCGGCAGGGGTGCCGCCGACGACAACACTGGCATTGTAGGTGAGGTTCGGTTCAGCCAGCGTCCGCCGGAACTCGTCCAGGATCCGCGCCATCTCGTACACCGCGCCATAACCCATCGACGCGTTGAAGATGCCGCTGGAATGGCCGGTCGTTCCCGTCGTGACCAGCTCCCAATTGGTGGAGCTTCGCCGTGCCGTCGTGGCATATTCCTGCGTGCCATCGCGCGCGACATTCTCATATTCCAGCGCGATATCGGCCCATTTTCCGGCGTCGATCAGATCACGTCGGGCGTCCTCCAGCGGGGCGCCGGTCTTCTCCTCATCGCCGGTCAGCACGATCTTGATATCGGCGTTCCGAAGCGTGCCCGCGGCCTGCATCGCGCGCAGCGCCGCGACGATCACGACCAGCCCGCCCTTGTCGTCCCCGACGCCGGGACCGGTGACCCGATCGCCCTCGCGCTGCCAGCCGGTGAACGGGCTGTCCGGTTCGAACACGGTGTCGAGATGGCCGATCAGTAGGATGCGCTTGCCGCGGGCATTCCCCTTGTGTGTCGCGACGATGTGGCCCGCGCGCCCGGTCTTCGTCATATCCACCCAGTCGACGGTGAAGCCGAGTGGTGTCAGTTCGGCGCGCATCATCTCGCCGACCGCCTTTACCCCCGCAAGATTGAGGCTGCCGGAATTCTGCCGAACCAGCTTTTCCAGCAGAGCCTCGTGGCGAGGCGCTTCGCCGGCAACGACATCCTGCATCCGTTTTTCGGGTGCGCTGGTCGCGGCGGTGGCAAGAAGGGCGAGGGCGGAGACGGCGATGCGCAGGATCATGGACGGGGGCTAACAAAGCGGCCGCGCCGTGAACAGGGTGGGTGTATCAATTCGTTGCAGAGGGACCGGTCCATTGAACCGCCGGCTGCGCTGGGTCATTGGAGCCGTGCCGCGCAGGTCGGTGCGGCAGTACGATCGGGCACAAAGCCCGACGCACCGCAGGAGACCGAACATGAATGTTGCCATCCTTGCCGGGCTGTTGCTCGGCTCGCCTCAGGCAGAGGCACACCGTATCGAGATCGACCATCGCGGACAGCGAGTCGAGGTGACGTATCAGGGCACCGCCGACGTCTCGCACAAGCAGATCGGCACCGTGGGCGCTGCCGGGCGCGCAAGTACGCTGCGTTGTGCGTGGCGCGCGAACGTCAGCGTTGCACGTGAGGCGCGTAGCGCCGCCGGGCATGTGCTGGCGCGATCGATCACCGCCGAGGCGCCGATAGCCGGAAGCCGTCCGGGCTGGTGTTCGGGCCAGCGCGACGCCATCGCACAGGAAGTTGCAGCGCGCCGTGGTGAGGTACGCGAACATGTGCTCGCGGTGGCCGAGCGGGATCGCGAGATGCTCGCGCTTGAGCTCGACACGGCCCACGCTGCGGGGCGCAGCTAAATGCGGGCAGTCGGGATCATCACGGCCGCTGGCCTGTGTGCCGCGGCCGCACCCGCCTTTGCCCAGACAGGGTTCGGCGGAAGCGTCGAGATTGCGACGGACGAGCGGCGTCGCGGCATCAGTTGGAGCGATGGAGAGGTGGCGCCGGCAGCTAGCGTGCGCGCCGGCATTCCGTTCGGACTGGATCTGGGCGTGCGGGCCACCGCGACGCGGGGCGATCCGCGGCATGGCGGCGCGGATGCGGTCTTCGACGTCACTGGCGGGTTCACGCGGGACATCGGCGGCGGGCTGCGGCTCGACGGCTTTGTGGCCGGCCACCTGTTCGCCGGAGCCAGAGGCGGGATGGATTATGTGGAAGGCGGGCTTGGTGCCAGCTACGCGCTTGGCCCGGCAGAGATCGGTGTCGATGCGCGTTATGCGCCCAGCCAATCGGCGATCGGCGGCGACAACCTGTGGATCGGCGCGCGGGCCCGTCTCGGCATTCCGGCGACGCCCTTCACCGTGAACGCTTCGCTCGGGCATTCCTCGGGCAGCGTCGATGACTGGCACCGCGCCGCGCGGCTGCGGCCCGGCGGCGACTATACCGACTGGTCGCTGGGCGTCGATCACATCACAGGGCCATTTAGCGTCGGCGTGCTGTATACCGGCACCGACATCGATGATCGCACACTGGCGTCACCGTTCGCCAATCCGCGTCATACCGGCGACAAGGTGAGCGCGCGGGTGGCGTTCAGCTTCTGACATCGTGCGCGGGTCTTCAGCCTGCTGAATGGCGGCTGCATTCCCGCGCAGGAATCGCATCGAAGACCTTTTCTTCCCCGGCCGAAACGGCAACAAAGCTGCAAAACACCGTGGGAGAAGATGAATGAAATCGCCAATCTGCGCGATGCTGGGCGTCGATTTTCCGCTGCTCGCCTTCAGCCATTGTCGCGATGTGGTGGCGGCGGTCAGCCGGGCGGGTGGCTTTGGCGTTCTGGGCGCAACCGGGCACACACTGGAAAGCCTAGAGACCGAGCTCGCGTGGATCGACGCGCATGTCGACGGCAAGCCTTACGGTCTCGATGTCCTGATTCCGGAGAACCTCGCGACGGGTGGGGCGAAGGGGCTGACCCGGGCCTCGATCATGGACAAGGTGCCGGCCGAGCATCGCGCCTTTGTCGGCGAACTGGCGCAAAAGCATCATTTCTCGATGCCGGAGGAGCGTTCCGACAGCAACGCGCCGGCCCCGTTCGACCCCAACCTGGCGCTGGCGATGCTCGATGTCGCGTTCCGCCATCCGATCAAGCTGATCGCCAATGCGCTGGGCGTTCCGCCGCAGGCGATGATCGACATGGGACGCGAGCGCGGCGTTCCCGTCGCGGCGTTGGTCGGTGCGAAGGAACATGCGCTGCGACAGGTGGAGGCCGGGGTCGATATCCTGGTGGTTCAGGGCGGCGAGGCGGGCGGCCATTGCGGCGAGGTGTCAACCATGGTGCTCGTGCCGGAGGTGATCCGCGCGCTGGAGGCGCAAGGAAAGCGTGTGCCGATCCTCGCGGCCGGTGGGATCATGACGGGGGCACAGATGGCCGGCGCCATGGCGATGGGGGCGGACGGCGTGTGGACCGGATCGGTCTGGCTCGCGACGCCGGAGAGCGAATGCTCCGACGTCTTCCGGGAGAAAATGGTTGCCGCCACGTCGCGCGATACAGTGCGGTCGAAGAGCCGCACGGGTAAGCCGTCGCGCCAGTTGCGCTCGGCATGGACGGATGCATGGGATGGGCCGAATTCACCTGGCCCGCTGCCGATGCCGTATCAAAGCCTGATTAGCGAGCCAGCGATCCGCGCCTGTGACGTCGCCGCGCAAAAAGGCGATCCGGCGGCCCGCGACATGGTCACCTATTTCGTCGGGCAGGGTGTGGGCCTGGTCGATCAGGTCCGGCCTGCCGGACAGGTGGTGCAGGACTTCAAGCTGGAGTTTGCCGAATCGGTTGAGCGGATGATGGGCCTGATCGACGGCTGACTCGGCCGGTCGTATTCGGCTGTATCCTCGTCCGGTCGTCAATCTTTGAGTAAGGTGCGCGTTGCCAAGGCTGATTGGCGACGCTGATGCCGGCGTCCGGACGGAGGATAGGGCCCGTATGCGCTTGTACCAGGCAAGCTCATTCATTTTCCCGCGAAGCCTGCAACTGCGGATTTTCGCGGTCTGCTTCGTGTCGACTCACCTGCCGCTCCTGGGCTTTGTTGCCTGGGCGGCGGTGACTCACCGCCTCGACCTGACGGGATTGCTGGTCGTGATCGGGGCGACGGTGCTGGGGCTGGCAATGGCGTTGGCTGGCATCTTCGCATTGCTCGCCCCCATTCACCTCGCGGCCAAGGCACTGGACGACGCCGAAGAAGGACAAGTGCCAAGCGTGCCATTGGTGTCGGGAAACGATCTTGCGGCGCGGCTGCTCGCCGGCATCAACCGCGCGGCGCAGGCGACGGCGGAGCGGATGCGCTCGCTCAATCGGGAGGCTAGCCAGGATCCGCTGACCAGCGTGCTCAACCGGCGTGGCCTGTTGGCGCAACTCGACGCGATGCCGGAGCATCATACGGCTGGTGCGTTGGCGCTGGTGGACCTCGACCATTTCAAGCTGGTCAACGACTTGCTGGGGCACGAGACGGGAGATCGGGTGCTGCACGATTTCGCGCACATGCTGGTTGCCGCGGTGAGGCGGACGGACATGGTCGCACGGTGGGGCGGCGAAGAATTCCTGATCTACTTTCCGGGCGCGACAGAGGCGGTCGCACAGGCCGTGCTGATGCGGATCGCGGAGCGGCTGCGCGCCGATCCGCTGGCGCATGTCGGCGATCGGCCGCTCAGCTTTTCCGCCGGTACCACCGCTGTCTCTCGCTCTACGTTCGAGGAAGCGACACGGCGCGCTGACGCCGCGTTGTACGAGGCGAAGCATCGCGGGCGCGCGCGCATTCTGAGCAGTGCCGAACTGCGCGGCTGATCCGCGCCGTTTTTTAGATCCCGTCCGGAAAGACGGTGTGGCCGGCTGCTTCGAGCGCCGCTGTCAGATCCATGATGCAGGCATCGACCGCGGCCGGGTCTGACGAGCGCACCACGAAATTGGCGCCGGTACGCCCGTCGCGGAAGAAGGGATAGCTGCCGATCGCCACGCCGGCATGGGCCCGCTCCGCGGCGCTCAACAGGTCTGCAATCTCGCTCTCGGCGACCCAGCAGCCGATCTGCCGGCTAACGACGGGCCTGCCTCCCTCAAGCGTGCCGGTCAGCGCGTCGAGCATCCCCGCCGTTATGTTGGGCACACCGGCCATGATGAAAATGTTGGCGACGTGGATGCCGGGTGCGCCCGACATGCGGTTCTCGATCAGGCTGGCGCCTTCCGGCACGCGCGCCATGCGCAGCCGCGCGTCGCTGATACCGCCGCGCGCGGCATAATAGCGTTCCAGCACAGCCACAGCCTTGGGGTGATGGATGACACCTACGCCCAGCGCGGCGGCGATCGCGTCCACCGTGATGTCGTCATGGGTCGGCCCGATGCCGCCGGTGGTGAACAGATAGTCGTTGCGAGCGCGCAGCGTGTTCACTGCCTCCACGATCGCGTCCTGCCGGTCGGGCACCACGCGAACCTCGACCAAGCGAATGCCCTGAACGTTGAGCCATTGCGCGATCTGCGCGACATTCTTGTCCTGCGTGCGCCCGGAGAGAATCTCGTCCCCGATCACCACAAGAGCGGCGGTCCAGATGCGTTCGCTGTTCATGCGGTACGGGCATAGCCTCGCAAAAGTGCGCCCGTCACGCTATATCCGCGGGCATGACCGAATATGTGACCGTGACCAGCGATGCGCCGCTGGGACGCAATGGAGCGATCAAGCTTCATGGACCCGACGCCTTCGCCGGCATGCACGCCGCAGGCAGGCTGGCCGCTGAAACCCTGGACATGATCGTGCCGCACATGGTGCCCGGCGTGACCACGGCGGAGATCGACCGGCTGGTGTATGACTTCATCACCAGCCGCGGGGCGGTGCCGGCGACGCTTGGCTATCGCGGCTACACGCATAGCTGCTGCATCTCGATCAACCATGTCGTGTGCCACGGCATCCCTAGCGAAAAGACGCTGAAGTCGGGCGATGTCGTCAATGTCGACGTGACCCCGATCGTCGATGGCTGGCATGGCGATTCGTCGCGCATGTACCTGATCGGTGACGTGCCGCTGAAGGCCCGGCGCCTGGTTGACGTCACCTACGAGTGCCTGATGCTCGGCATCGAGCAGGCCAAGCCCGGCAACACCATGGGCGACGTCGCCCATGTGATCCAGCGTTATGCCGAATCTCACCGCTATGGCGTCGTGCGCGATTTCTGCGGGCACGGCTTGGGCCGCCTGTTCCATGATGCGCCGGAGGTGGTGCATGTTGGCCGCCCGGGTACCGGCCCCGAACTGAAGCCCGGCATGATCTTCACGATCGAGCCAATGATCAACATCGGCCGCCCCGACGTGAAGCTGCTCGACGATGGCTGGACGGCCGTGACGCGCGATCGGTCGTTGTCGGCGCAGTTCGAGCATTCGATCGGCATTACCGAGGACGGGTGCGAGATCTTCACCGTCTCCCCCGCCGGCCTGCATAAGCCACCCTACTTCTGACCTGACGATAGCGCCGCACCTTTCGGGCCGGCGCCGCCTGGCCGTGATCACCTGTCCATTGTGACAGGTGATCGCCACTTCCCTTCCGAACCAACCTGCGTCAGTCTCCCGTCCAAAGCCTCAGCGAGGGGCGGGGGAGAGGAAGATGCGGCTTGGTTATGCGCTGATCGCGGCGCTCGCGCTGTCTGCGTGCAAGGCGGGGACACCCACCGAGAAAGCACCCGATCGCGCTGCTACCACTGGGGTGGGCAAGGTCGACGCCGCGCTGCTGACTACCGGTGGCGACGGCCGCGACTGGGCAATGGCTGGCTTCAACTATCAGGAGCAGCGCTTCTCCCCGCTGACGCAGATCAACGCCGGCAATGTCGGGCAGTTAGGTCTCGCCTGGTATGCCGACATGCCCGATGCGCGTGGACAGGAAGCGACGCCCGTCGTCATCGACGGCAAGCTCTTCGTCACGGGGCCCTGGTCGAAGGTATTCGCCTATGACGCCGGCACCGGACAGAAATTGTGGGAATATGATCCGGGTGTCGACAAGCAGAAGGGCGTGGAAGCGTGCTGTGATGTCGTCAATCGCGGCGTCGCGGCTTGGAAGGGGCGCTTGTACGTCGGGACGATCGACGGGCGGCTGATCGCGCTGGACGCTGCGACGGGCAAGCCTGACTGGTCGGTCCAGACCACCGACAATTCAAAGCCGTACACCATCACGGGCGCGCCGCGCGTCGTGAAGGGGATGGTGATGATCGGCAACGGCGGCGCCGAGTTTGGCGTACGCGGCTACGTCACCGCCTATAACGCCGCGACGGGCGCGAAGAAGTGGCGCTTCTACACCGTTCCCAACCCGACCGGCGCGCCCGATGGCGAGGCGAGCGACGCGGCGATGGCAAAGGTCGCACCGACCTGGTCCGAAAACGGTCAGTGGAAGCAGTCCGGCGGCGGCGGCACGGTGTGGGATTCGATCGTTTATGACGCCGAGCTCGATCAGCTGTATCTTGGCGTCGGTAATGGCTCACCCTGGAACCACGGCCTGCGGAGCGAGGGGAAGGGTGACAACCTCTTCCTGTCCTCGATCGTCGCGCTGAAGCCCGATACCGGCGAATATGTCTGGCACTATCAGGAGACGCCGGGCGAGACGTGGGATTTCACCGCGACGCAGCCGATCAATCTCGCCACGCTCAACATCGGCGGCCAGCAACGCCGCGTGTTGATGCAGGCGCCCAAGAACGGATTCTTCTATGTCGTCGACCGGACGAACGGGAAGCTGATCAACGCCGGCCAGTTTATCCCCGGCGTCAATTGGGCGACCGGTTATGACCTGAAGTCCGGGCGTCCGATCGAGAACCCGGAGGCGCGCTATTACAAGACGGGCAAGCCGTTCGTGGCGACGCCCAGTGCCATCGCCGCGCACAATTGGCAGCCGATGAGTTTCAACCCGAACGTCGGCCTCGCCTATATCCCGGCGCAGATCGTCGGATCGGCCTATCTCAATCCTTCATCGCCGCTCGATCAAGCCAAGCCGCTCGGTTTCAATGTCGGCCAGGATCTTGGCAATGCGATGTACCCGCGTGATGCGGCGGCGGTAAAGCAGGCGATCGCCGGTGCCACCGGCCGTCTCGTCGCCTGGGACCCGGTCGCCAACAAGGCGCGCTGGACCGTCGATTATGCGACGCCGTGGAACGGCGGCACGATGACGACCGCGGGCAATCTCGTCTTCCAGGGGACGGCCTTGGGCGAGTTCCGCGCCTATGCCGCAGATACCGGCAAGCAGCTTTTCTCCTATCCGGTCGGCACCGGAATCATGGCGGGCGCCTCCACCTTCATGATCGGTAACGACCAATATGTCGCGGTGCTTGCCGGGCGGGGTGGCGCGCTGCCGCTGTCGATCGGCTATGCGATCGGCAAGGCGCGGGACGTGCCCAACGTGCCGCGCCTCTTGGTGTTCAAGCTGGGCGGCAAGGTTCAGTTGCCTGGCACCCAGCCGCAGGATTCGACGCCGGTGACGTTACCCGAGAACAAGGCAACGCCGCAGCAGGTGGCGCAGGGGCAGGCGCTGTTCGGTCGCTATTGTCAGGTCTGCCACGGCGCCAGCGCGGGAGGCGGCGGGGTGCTGCCGAACCTGCAGCGTTCGGCCACGCTCGGCGACCCGGACACGTGGAAGGCGATCCTGATCGACGGGATGCTGAAGGACCGCGGCATGGTGAGCTTCGCCAAGGTGCTGACGCCGGAACAGGCGCAGTTGATCCGCCTCTATGTCATCGATGAGGCGCATTGGGCGCAGCAGAACCTCGCCAATACGACCAAGGCCGTTACGCCCAAGCCGGGAGCTGGCGCGTCGCCGGTTCCGACCGGGGTTCGCTGACGGGACGGCTGCCGCGGCGCAAAGGCGTGCGCGGCGGCAGTGCCTTGGAAAGCAGCAATTTTCGCCGCCTGCCTGATTATTGGGCGGCGTTTCTCGAGGATGCGGGCCGAGTCGCTGCCTTGCCCTTCGTGGCTCCGGCTGGCACGTTCGATGCAAGCACCAGACATCGGGGCGAGGGTTCTAACCAGGGGTGGACGTTTCCGCGTGAAGAAGATCGAAGCGATCATCAAGCCGTTCAAGCTCGATGAGGTGAAGGAAGCGCTGCACGAAGTGGGCGTGTCCGGAATCACGGTGACCGAGGCCAAGGGATTCGGACGGCAGAAGGGCCACACCGAATTGTATCGCGGCGCCGAATATGTCGTCGACTTCCTGCCCAAGGTGAAGCTCGAGGTCGTCGTCGAGGATGGCCTAGTCGAACGCGTGGTGGAGGCGATCGCCCATGCCGCGCAGACGGGCCGTATTGGCGACGGGAAGATCTTCGTCATCCCGGTCGAGACGGCGATGCGCATCCGCACTGGCGAGCGCAACGACGACGCGATCTGAACCCTTTTCAACCAGTCCGGCGTAGAATCGGACTGCCCCGGCATCGAAAAAGTCCTGGCCAGCCAGGAACCCGCAGAGGAAGATCAGAGCAATGGCAACGACCGCCGCAGACGTCATCAAGCGTATCAAGGAAGAAGAGATCGAGTGGGTCGATCTTCGCTTCACCGACCCCAAGGGCAAGTGGCAGCACCTGACCATGGTCGCCAGCGTGATGGGCGAGGACGAGTGGACGGACGGCCTGATGTTCGACGGATCGTCGATCGAAGGCTGGAAGGCGATTAACGAGAGCGACATGATCCTGAAGCCGGATCTGGACGCGATCTACACCGATCCGTTCTCGGCAACGCCAATGCTGATCGTGTTCTGCGACATTCTCGAGCCGTCGACCGGCGAGGGCTACACCCGTGACCCGCGCACGACGGCGAAGCGTGCGGAGGCCTATGTCGCCTCCACCGGGATCGGCGACACGGTCTATGTCGGTCCGGAAGCCGAGTTCTTCATGTTCGACAACGTGCAGTTCGATACGAACTACGCCGAGTCCTACTTCAAGATCGACGATATCGAGCTGCCGACCAACACGGGCCGCGCTTATGAGGGCGGCAACCTGGCACACCGGCCGCGGGCCAAGGGCGGCTATTTCCCGGTTGCGCCGGTCGACAGCGCTGTCGATATCCGCGGCGAGATGGTATCGACCATGCTCGAAATGGGCCTGCCGTGCGACAAGCACCACCATGAGGTGGCGGCTGCGCAGCACGAACTGGGGCTCACCTTCGGCACGCTGACCACCACCGCCGACCGCATGCAGATCTACAAGTATGTCGTGCACCAGGTTGCGCATGCCTATGGCAAGTCGGCGACCTTCATGCCCAAGCCGATCAAGGAAGATAACGGCTCTGGCATGCACACGCACTTCTCAATCTGGGAGAAGGGCAACCCGCTGTTTGCCGGCAATGGTTATGCCGGGCTGAGCGATACCTGCCTCTATTTCATCGGCGGCATCATCAAGCATGCCAAGGCGATCAACGCCTTCACCAACCCGACCACCAACAGCTACAAGCGGCTGGTGCCGGGCTATGAGGCGCCGGTCCTGCTCGCCTATTCGAGCCGCAACCGCTCGGCCTCCTGCCGTATTCCGTACGGCACGGGCGCGAAGTCGAAGCGCGTCGAGGTGCGCTTCCCCGACGCGATGGCGAACCCGTATCTGGCTTATGCCGCGCTGCTGATGGCGGGCCTGGACGGTATCCAGAACAAGATCCATCCCGGCGATGCGATGGACAAGAACCTGTACGATCTGCCGCCGGCCGAACTGGCCGAGGTGCCGACGGTCTGCGCTTCGCTGCGTGAAGCACTCGACAGCCTGCTGGCAGATCACGACTTCCTGCTCAAGGGCGACGTGTTCACCAAGGATCAGATCGAGGCGTATGTCGAGCTGAAGTGGGCCGAAGTTGCACGTTGGGAAATGACCCCCAGCCCGGTCGAATACGACATGTATTACAGCGCATAAGGACCCGGCCGCCGCTCATTCCCAACTGGAATGGGCGGCGGCTAAGTTCCTGATTGTGTAACGAATAAAGGGCGTCCGACAGCACCGGGCGCCCCTTTTCGTGAGCTCGCGGCGGGGGCTAGCCCCGGAACAGTCCGCCGAGTACGCCGCGCAGCACCGACCCCACCAGATTGCCGGACGACTTGCGCCGCGTGCTGCCGCCGAACACTTGCTTGCCGATCTCATTCGCCACTTGCCGGCCGATCGACGAGCCCGCGGCGCGGGTCGCGGAGTCCATGGCGCGGCCCCAGGGCGATGATCCGGCCGCCCGCTGTTCCGCGATCCGGGCCCGTTCGGCGGCCTTCGCAGCACGTGCCTCGTCCTTGGCGCGGATCGCTTCAGCCCTTTTCATGTCACTTTCGGCCTTGGCCTGCGCTGCTGCGGCCGCAGCCTCCGCGCCCTTTGCAGCGAGCAATTCTTCCGCTGACTCACGGTCGATGAGCGTGTCGTAACGGTCGCCGATCGCATCGGTCGTGACAATCATTTCACGTTCGTTGGACGCGAGCGGTCCGACCCGGGTCTGGGGCGGACGGATCAGCGTGCGGGTGACGGGGGAGGGCGCGCCATCGGGCTGGAGGAGCGACACCAATGCCTCGCCGATCTGCAATTCGGTGATCGCAGCGGCAACATCGACGCCTGGATTGGCGCGGAAGGTCTCAGCGGCGCTTCGCACCGCCTTTTGATCGCGCGGGGTGAAGGCGTTCAGCTTGTGCTGGATGCGGTTGTTGAGCTGCCCTGCGACGGCGTCGGGGATGTCGATCGGGTTCTGGGTGATAAAATAGACGCCGACCCCCTTGGAGCGGATCAGGCGCACGACCTGTTCGATCTTGTCGACCAGCGACGAAGGCGCGTCATCGAACAGCAGATGCGCTTCGTCGAAGAAGAAGCAGAGCACGGGACGGTCGGGATCGCCGATCTCCGGCAGCGTCTCGAACAGCTCCGACAAGAGCCACAGGAGGAAGGTCGCGTAGAGCTTGGGCGCGGCCATCAGTTTGTCGGCGGCGAGCACGTTGACGACACCGCGCCCGCGATCATCGGTACGCATGAAATCGGCGAGGTCGAGCGCCGGTTCGCCGAAGAAGCGATCGGCGCCCTGGCTGCGCAATTGCATCAGCGAACGCTGGATCGCGCCGATCGATTGCTTGGAAACATTGCCATAGCGGGTGGTGAGTTCCGCCGACCGATCGGCGCAATGGACCAGCATGGCCTGAAGGTCATCGAGATCGAGGAGGAGCAGACCATCCTCATCGGCGAGGTGGAAGGCGATCGTCATCACGCCTTCCTGCACCTCGTTCAGGCCGAGCAACCGGGCGAACAAGAGCGGGCCCATTTCCGAGATGGTCGTGCGAACAGCGTGACCCTGTTCCCCGTACAGATCCCAGAGCTGAACCGGCCGGTCGTCATAGGCCCAGCTTGTGTCGCCGATCGCCGCCGCGCGTGCGGCAAAGGCGGCGTGTGTCTTGCCCTGCGGTGAGCCAGGCATCGCCAGGCCGGCGAGATCGCCCTTCACATCGGCGACGAAGCAGGGGACGCCGGCGGCGGAAAAGCCCTCAATGATGCCCTGCACCGTCACGGTCTTGCCCGTGCCCGTCGCGCCGGCGATCAGGCCGTGCCGGTTGGCGCGCCTGAGGTTCAGATATTGGGGCGCCTCGCCGCCCTGACCAGCGCCAATGAAGATGCCGTCGCTCATGCTGCCTTCCGATCCTGCCGCGGGGTATGTAGCCCAAGTGCCGGGACGCGCGCGAGCGCCGTCCAAACAAAAGGGGCCCCGCACCATGGTGCGAGGCCCCGGATATTCATTCGACGGCTTAGGTTACTTGACCTTCACCGCGATAAAGGCCGGCGGGTTGCGCCCGCGGACGACCGACAGAAGCACCTGCGGGCGATTGGCCGACTTGGCCGCCTGAACGCCGCGGGCAAGATCAGCCGCCGTGCGCACCGGCGTCGAATTGATCGACACGATCACGTCGCCGCGGCGCAGCTTGCGGCCCGCGTCGCTGGACGGATCAACAGCCGAGATCACGGCGCCCTGCACCGTCGAGTCAACGCCGACCTGACGCGCGATCGCCGGGGTTAACGGCTGAACCGTCACGCCGATGCCGTTCGAGGCCGGAACGGCGGCGCCATCCTCCGAATCCTCGCCGAAGGTGTCGTCACCGCCGCCGAGCTGCTGAGCGAGCTGCTCCTCGTTCGGACGCACCGTCGTGGTCACCGTGACCGTGGTCGGCTTTCCGTCACGGATCACATCGAGCCGTGCCTGCTGGCCCGGTGCGACATTGGCGACGAGATAGGACAGCGTCGTTTCCGGCGTGACCTGCTCACCGTTTACGCGCGTCACGACGTCGCCGGCGCGCAGACCGCCCTTGGCAGCCGGACCACCCGGTTCGGCGCGAGCGATGATCTCACCCGAGTTCTTCGGCAGGCCGAGCGCTGCGGCGATATCGTCGTTCAGCGGCTGGATCGTCACGCCGATATAGCCACGCTGAACGGGCTTGCCCTTCATCAGCGTGTCGATGATCGGCTTGGCGTCCTCCGCCGGGATGGCGAAGCCGATGCCGATGTTGCCGCCCGACTGCGAGAAGATCTGGCTGTTGATGCCGATCACTTCGCCGTTGAGGTTGAACATCGGGCCACCCGAGTTGCCCTGGTTGATCGAGGCATCGGTCTGGATGAAGCGATCATTGGCGCCGCCCTGGCCGGTGACGCGATGCACCGCCGAGACGATGCCGGCAGTGACCGTGCCGCCCAGGCCGAACGGATTGCCGATCGCGACGACCCAGTCGCCGACGCGGGCGCGAGCCGAATCGCCGAACTTCACATAGGGCAGCGGACCCGGCGCATCGATCTTCAGCAGCGCGAGATCGGACGCGGTATCGCGGCCAACCAGCTTCGCCACATATTCCTTGCGGTCCGGCAGCGTGACGCGGATCGCCTCAACGGTTGCCTGCCGGTTGCCCGGAGCGACGACGTGGTTGTTGGTGACGACATAGCCGTCCGGCGAGATGATGAAGCCCGAGCCGAGCGACTGCGCCTCACGCGTGATCGGCGCGCCATTCTGCCCGCCACCACGACCACCGAACTGCCCGAACAGTTCGGCGAACGGCGTGCCGGCGAACGGATTGGTGGGCTGCGCCACCGTCACCTTTTGGTCGGTCGAAATGTTGACAACCGCCGGCTGAAGCTTCGCGACCAGGTCGGCAAAGCTCATCGGCGCCCCGGCACGCGGTGCCGATGCCTGCATCGTCCCCGGCTCGTTCTGCGCGCTCTGCGCAGAGGCAGGGTGCTGCAAGGCAAGCGAAGCGGCAGTGCCGCCGAGGAGAAGAGCGCCAGTAAGCGCATAGGCGTAACGCACGATCGTCATGTTCCTCTCGTTTGTCCGGCGCGACCGGACCCAAAATCTCAATGCCGCCAAAACCATGAACGGCGTTTGAATATGAACGAACCGGACGCTTTCCCGTTGCGCGCGGGCAAACAGGGTTAGCGGCCGTTGAATTCCTTCAGATAGGCATTGTCGCGGCTCATTATAATATTGGTCGAACCTTCCGGACGCGCGCCACCGTCAGCACCGAAGGTATGACGATAGGACTGCATTGCGCGATAGAAGTCGTAGAACTTGGGATCCTTGCTGAACGCCTCAGCATAGATCTTGGCCGCACGCGCGTCGGCCTCGGCGCGTACGATCTGTGCCTGCTTCTGGCCCTGGGCGCGAATGGTGTTCGCTTCCTGCTGACGCGCGGTGCGCATCCGCTGCAACGCGCTGTCGAGCGGGCTGCCGTCGGGCAGGTCGGCGTGCTTGATCCGCACATCGACGATCGCCGCGCCATATTGGCGTGCGTCGCGCTGTAACGAGGCCTGGATCGCGTCCATCACCTTGCCACGTTCAGGGCTGAGCAGGACGGAGAAGGGCACCTTGCCCAATTCGTTGCGCAGCGCCGTGCCGAGCAGCGGGCGAAGCTGATCTGCCACCCGCTCCTCGGTGTTCGACGTGCTGCCGGTGGAAGTGACGGCGCGCAGCGGATCGACGATGCGGAAGCGCGCGAAGGCGTCCACGTTCAGCCGCAGCTGATCGGTCGACAGCACCAGCGTATTGTCGAGATCGGCGTCGAGCACGCGCTTGTCGATCCAGACGATCTTGTCGATGAACGGCACGCGCGCGATCAGGCCGGCGCCGGTGCGGCCGATGACCTGATCGTTCTGCCACTGGTTCACCAGCCGGATCGGATTGTTGAGGCGAAGGATCACCGCCTGCTTCGTTTCCGGCACGATCGCGAAGCTGGCGGCCCCGACGATCACCGCACCGAGCGCGGCGAACCCGACCGCGACGGGATTGCGGAACAGCGTGCTCATCGGCCAGCCTCCGCCGTCGGGGCGGGCGTGGGCTGCGTCACTTCGGTCTGCGGCTCGGTCAGCTTGCGCGCGCGGTCGAGCGGCAGCAGCGGCGCCACGCCGGGAGTTTCAACAATCGTCTTGTCAGTCTTGGCCAGCACGGCCTCCATGGTTTCGTAATACATGCGGCGGCGGGTAACCTCGGGCGCGAGGCGATATTCCTCGAACACCTTGTCGAAGGCAGCGGCCTCACCCTGGGCGCGGGCGATCACCTGCTCCGAATAGCTGCGCGCATTGTTGAGATTGCCGACCGCTTCCTGCTGGGCCGCGGTGACGGCGTTGAAATCGTCGATCAGGCTGGCGGGCGCAGCGGCCTGACGGATCGACACGCCCTGGACGCGGACGCCGGCGTGATATTCGTTCAGGATCTGCTGCATCATCTGGGCGACGCGCGCCTCGATGTTGGTACGGCCGGCACCGATCGCCTCGTTCAGCGTGGTGGTGGCCAGCACCGCGCGCATCGCGCTTTCGGCGGTAGCGCGAACGGTTTCCTCGGGATCCTTGATCTCGAACACGAAGTCGCGCGGATTATCGACGCGCCAACGCACAGTGTAGGCGAGGTCGAGGATGTTCTGATCGCCGGTCAGCACATTCTCGCTGCCGTCGCGCGGGAATTCGTCGACACGGACCGCCTCCACGTCGACCTTCTGCACCGACACGAGCGGTGCGGGCAGGGTGAGGCGAATGCCCGGATCAAGTTCACCCGAATAGCGGCCCAGGAACGTCACGACGCCGCGCTGCTGCGGGCCGATCTGGTGGACCGAGGTGAAAAGGATCCATGCGGTCACGATCAGCACAGCGCCGATCATCCACAGGCTGCGCGGGTTGGCGCCGAGCGGCATCTGCGGGCCGTTGCCGCCGCCCGAGCCACCGCCGCGCGCGCGCTTCAGAAACTCGTCAAGCGCGGTCGCTTTTGGTGCGCCCTTGCGGCCGCCGGGCGGCACTGCCCAAGGGTTCCGGGCGCCACCATTGGTGTCGTCGTTGCCGCCGTTGCCCCATGGGCCGTTGGAGGAATCGTTCATCAGGATCGGCGGTCGGCGCAGCCACTGCGGCATCATGGTCATAGTGTCTTTATAGGTGCGCGACGCGCGAAAAACAGTGCCCAGCGGCCATGAAGGGCGTATCGGCCGCCGCCATGGACGAGAATGAGGCAAAACAGGCCGTTGCGGCCGTGGCCGGCAATCGGGCGAGCGTACGGGTCGAAGGCGAGCGGATCGGCGTCGTGCTGGACGCAACGGGGCTCGATGCGAAAGCGCGCGATGCGATGGAGGCGGCGGTGCGCATGGCGATCGGCCCCAACGGCCGCGTCGTGGTGACGGCAGAACGCGCCGCACGCCGGCTGATCGCGGTGGCGAGCGGCAAGGGCGGGGTCGGCAAGTCGACGGTCGCTGCCAATCTGGCGATCGCGCTGCGCGGGGCAGGGCGGCGCGTCGGGCTGGTCGATGCGGACATCTATGGCCCGTCGCAGCCGCGGCTGATGGGCGCGGAGGGCGAGCGGCCGCAGGCGAAGGACAAGGTGCTGCTGCCGGTGCCGACCCCTTATGGCGTGCCGATGCTGTCGATGGGGCAGCTGATCGAGCCGGGCAAGGCGATCGCGTGGCGCGGGCCGATGGCGGCGGGCGCGCTTGGCCAATTGGTCGAGGCGGACTGGGGCGCCACCGACACGCTGGTACTGGATCTGCCGCCCGGTACCGGCGACGTCCAGCTGACGATGATCCAGAAATATCGTCCGGCCGGCGCCGTGATCGTGTCCACGCCGCAGGACCTGGCGCTGATCGATGCGACACGCGCGATCGATTTGTTCAACAAGGCGGGCATCCCGATCATCGGCCTGATCGAGAACATGGCCGGCTATATCTGTCCGCATTGCGGGGAGATTTCGGATCCGTTCGGCCGCGGCGGGGCGGAAACAGCCGCGCGTGACCTGGGCGTGCCGTTCCTGGGCCGTATCCCGCTGACGATCGATATCCGCACCGCTTCCGACGCGGGCCAGCCGCCGGCGGTGCGACCGGACGACACGGTGTTCCGCCCATTGGCGGAGGCAGTGGTGCAGTGGCTGGAAACCAGCGGCGGCGGCGGGCGTTAGAAAGGGACCGATCGTGCCGTATGCATCCTGGCTGCGGCACGAGCGGACCATCCCACGAAAGGCCGTTTCATGCCGCTGACCGCCGATTCCGACATCAAGGCGCTGCTCGAAGAAACCCGCACCATCGCGCTGGTCGGTGCCTCCGACCGGCCGGATCGGCCAAGCTATGACGTGATGAAGAAGCTGCAGGATCACGGCTATCGCGTGATCCCGGTGAACCCACAGATCACCGGCGAGCATGTGCATGGCGAATATGTCTTTCGCGAGCTGTCGCAGATCGGCGAGCCGATCGACATCGTCGATATCTTCCGCCGACCGGAAGCGGCGGGCGAGGCGGTGGACCAGGCGATTGCGGCAGGGGCCAAGGCGGTTTGGATGCAATTGGGCGTGGTAAACCATGAAGCCGCCGCGCGCGCCGAAAAGGCGGGGCTGATGGTGGTCATGGACCGGTGCCCGGCGATCGACATTCCCCGCCTGGGCGTGGCGCCAATCACCACCGACTGACCGGGCGGCTGCCGGCGGGTCAGCACACCCATGGCGGCGAGTGATATCAGACACCGGTATCGCTGATCGTCGTTTCAGCGCCGCTGCGGGCTTGTCGCGCGGCGCGTGATACCGCAAGAGATAGGACATGACCGGCGACAAGCCGGCGCCAGCGTTGAGGGAGCGGGGCGAGATGGATGAACCGGTCGCCCATGTGCACGGCCGCCCCGGTCAGCGTGATCTGACGACCGGGCCGATCGGATCGGCGCTGCTGATGTTCGCGCTGCCGACGCTGGCCTCCAACGTCCTGCAATCACTGAACGGATCGATCAACGCGATCTGGGTCGGCCGTTTCCTGGGCGAAGGCGCGCTGGCCGCGACGTCGAACGCCAATATCATCATGTTCCTGATGTTCGGCGCGGTTTTTGGCTTCGGCATGGCTGCGACGATCATCGTCGGGCAAAGCTGGGGCCGCCGCGATGTCGATGCCGCGCGCCGCGCGTTCGGCTCGGCGATCGGACTGGTGCTGCTGGGGTCGATCACGGTGGGCGCGCTGGGCTGGGTCTATGCGCCGCAGATCCTGATGGCGCTGGCAACACCGACTGACGCGTTCGAGCCGGCGCTGGATTACCTGCGCGTCATCTTCCTCGCGCTGCCGCCGTCGATGCTGCTGGTGCTGATGTTCATGGGGCTGCGCGGCACCGGGGATTCGGTGACGCCATTGTGGTTCATGGGGCTGGCGGTGCTGATCGACGCGGCGATGAACCCGCTGCTGATCGCCGGGATGGGCCCGTTCCCGCGCATGGGGATCGCAGGTTCTGCCACCGCGACGCTGATCGCCAACATCGTGGCGCTGGGCGCGCTGGTGGCGTGGATTGCGTGGCGCGACCTGCCGCTGCGGCTGAAGGGGGCGGAGATCCGCTATATCCTGCCCGAGCCGACGCTGGTGCGCACAATCGTCGGCAAGGGCGTGCCGATCGGTGCGCAGATGCTGGTGCTGTCGGTCTCGGCGCTCGCCATGGTCGGGCTGGTCAATCGCAACGGGATCGACACCGTCGCCGCCTATGGCATCGTTCAGCAACTGTGGGGCTATGTGCAGATGCCGGCGATGGCGATCGGCGCCGCCGTGTCGGCGATGGCCGCGCAGAACATCGGCGCCGGGCGGTGGGACCGGGTCGCCCGGATCACGCGCGCCGGGATCATCTACAACGTCGCGATCACCGGGATCACCGTGGCGCTGGTGCTGTCGCTGGACACCGTCATCATCGGGCTGTTCATTCCGGGCGCAAGCGCAGTGCTGCCGATCGCGCAGCATATCAACCTGCTGGCGACCTGGGGCTTCATCATGTTCGGCGGCACGATGGTGCTGTTCGGCGTGATCCGCGCCAATGGTGCGGTGTGGGGCCCGTTGGCGATCATGACCATCGCCATGTTCCCGGTGCGCCTCGGCGTCGCCTTCGCACTGTTGCCGATCATCGGTTCGGACGCCTTGTGGTGGAGCTTCCCGGTGGGGTCGGGCGCCAATCTGATCCTGGCGGCGCTGTATTATCGTTTTGGCCGGTGGCGTGAGGGCGGGTTGCTGGTGCCGGAAAGCCATTCGGACGAGCGCAGCCATGCGGATATCGAGCCCGCCGGCAGCCTGAAGCCGGTTCCCTGACGTTCGTTCCCTGAAGTGCGTTCTCTGGAGGGCGTTCCCCGGCGCTGATCCGCTTGGCCTGGGGCGGTCAGCCGTGCGGCGTATCGGGATCGCGCGGCGCCATGACACGGATCACCCCGGCCGCGATCCTGGCCCGCACCGGCGTATGCGCCAGCACCTCGCCGTCGATCGAGATCGGCAGGCTGGGGCGCGTTTCCACCTTCAGATCCTTGCCGCTGAAGGTGATCGTGTCCTGATGCCGCGCCTCCATCCCGAAGAAGCTGGTAAACCAGTTCTTGAGCAGCGTGCGGCGGTAGCGCCCGGTGACCGCCTGGACGACGATCTGCCCCGAATCTACATGCGCCTCGTCCACCAGCCAGGTGCCGCCGTGATAAGGGCCATTGGAGATGCGCACTTCGACGACGCGCATCCGTTTTTCCTCCACCCCGTCGTCGACGGTGAGGATGAACGGGCGGAAGCGCAGATATTGCAGCGCTGCCCAGCCGAGATAACCAACGCGGCCGAGGAACTTCTTCAGATGATGCGGCACCGTCTCGGCAATCTGCGGCGACAGCCCCATTGCTGCGCAATTGGCGAAATAATCATTGTCGATCATGCCAAGGTCGATCCGCCGCGGTGTGCCGTTCGCCAGCACCTCGATCGCGCCGTCGATATCGAGCGGCAGGCCGAGAGTACGGGCAAAGCTGTTGGCGGTGCCGAGCGGCAGCACGCCCAGGATCACATCCTCGCCGACCAGTCGGTCCACCAGCCCGCTGACCGTGCCGTCGCCGCCGCCCAAAATTACCAGATCGGGCTTTTTCGCCAGCGCGGCGTCAATCGTCTGCTCCAGTTTGTCGGGATCCTCCACGGCATGCGCATCGACCGGATAGGGAAGCGCCTCCAGTCGCTTGCAGGCACGTCGGAACAGTTTCTGTCCCTTGCGTGACTTGGCGTTGACGATCAGGGCGGCGGACCGAACTTCGCTCATCACGCCGCAAACGCACGACTTGCGGTTTCGCCCCCGTAACACTTGCACAGCCAGTCGGCGCGGCGCACATGCCGTGGCCATGCACGCCTCCTTTCCCGCTCTTCGCCTTCGTCGTACCCGCGCCGCCGACTGGAGCCGCCGCCTGCATCGCGAGACGACGCTGACCCCGGCCGACCTGATCTGGCCGCTGTTCATCGCCGACGGGGAAGGCGTCGAGGAGCCGATCGCGAGCCTGCCGGGCGTGTCGCGCTGGTCGGTGGACCTGATCGTTGAGCGCGCCCGCGAGGCGCAGGCGCTGGGCATCCCGTGCCTAGCCTTCTTCCCCAACACGCCGGCGCATCTGCGCAGCGAGGACGGGCGCGAGGCGCTCAATCCCGACAATCTGATGTGCCGCGCGATCCGTGCAGTGAAAGACGCGGTCCCCGATATCGGCATCCTGACCGATGTCGCGCTGGATCCTTATACCGCGCACGGCCATGACGGACTGATCGATGCGGCGGGTTATGTGCTGAACGATGCCACGGTGGAACTGCTGGTCGGCCAGTCGCTGAACCAGGCCGCGGCGGGCGCCGATATCATTGCGCCGTCGGACATGATGGACGGACGCATCGGCACGATCCGCACCGCGCTGGAGGCCACGGGGCACGCCAATGTCCAGATCATGGCCTATGCCGCCAAATATGCCAGCGCCTTCTACGGTCCGTTCCGTGACGCGGTGGGCAGCCGGGGGCTGCTGAAGGGCGACAAGAAAACGTACCAAATGGATTACGCCAACGCCGAGGAGGCGCTGCGCGAGGTGGCGCTGGATCTGGCCGAGGGGGCGGACAGCGTGATGGTGAAGCCGGGGCTGCCGTATCTCGATATCGCGCGGCGGGTGAAGGAACGCTTCGAAGTGCCGGTGTTCGCGTACCAGGTGTCGGGCGAATATGCGATGATCGAGGCGGCGGTCGCGGCTGGCGCGGCGGATCGCGACGCGATGGTGATCGAAACGCTGACTGCCTTCAAGCGCGCGGGCTGTTCCGGGGTGCTGACCTATCATGCCGTTCATGCCGCGAGGCTCCTCGCCGCGTGATCGAAACCGATCGCCTGATCCTTCGCGTGCCGGAGGCGCGCGACCGTGCGCCGCTGCATGCGATGTGGGCGGATCCGGCGGTGATGGCCGATCTTGGCCCGGTGAAGTCCGAAGCCGACAGCGATGCCGCGCTGCGCAGGCATGCGAGCTACGCGCCGCTCGGCTTTCTCGCGGTGGTGCATCGCGATCATCAGGAGACGATCGGCTTTTGCGGGCTGAAGCCGGGCGCGCCCGACACGCCGATCGCCGGCATGCTCGAAATCGGGTGGATGCTGGCGACGCCATATTGGGGCGCGGGCTATGCGTTGGAGGCGGCGAGCGCGGTCATCGCCTGGGGCTGGCGCGAGCGGCACGAGGACGCGATCGTGGCGATCACCGCACGGCAGAATGACAAGAGCCGCGCGCTGATGACCCGGCTGGGCATGGCGCACGACCCCGCGCTGGATTTCGACCATCCGCTGTTCGCGGCGGAGGATCCGCGGCGTGACAGCGTGACCTATCGGATCACGCGACCGTGATCGATCGTCCGCACCATGGCTGAGCCGCAGCGCACAGGACGTGCGCTTTATGTCCTGACAATCCTGGCGGGATCATTTCTGCTTTTCCTCGTTCAGCCGATGGTGGCGCGGATCGCGCTGCCGCGGCTCGGCGGGGCGCCGGCGGTGTGGAATTCGGCGATGCTGGTGTACCAGGCGCTGCTGCTCGCCGGCTATGGCTATGCCCATGCGCTGGGCAGGTTGCCGGTGCGACGGCAGGCGGCGGTTCACCTGGGCTTGCTGGCGCTGGCCAGCCTGTGGCTGCCGATCGGGGTGCTTGGCTGGGCGCTGCCGAGTGGCACCGCGCCCGAACTGTGGGTGCCCTGGCTTCTGGCTGCCTCGATCGGGCCGCTGTTCGTGGCGGTATCGGCGCAGGCGCCGCTGATCCAGCGCTGGTTCGCGGCGGCGCGGCCGAGCGAGGACCCCTATCGGCTGTATGCCGCGTCCAACCTTGGCAGTTTTGCTGGCCTGCTCGCCTATCCGCTGCTTGTCGAGCCGCTCGTGTCGGTCGCTGGCCAGCGCTGGCTGTGGACCGCGGGATATCTGCTGCTGATCGCGCTGGTTGCCTCAATCGGCTGGCGCCTGCCCGACGCGGCGGCGCAGCGCGCGACGGCGGTGGCGGACGAGGGGCGGCCCGGCTGGCGACGCGTGGCGCTGTGGATCGCGCTGGCGCTGGTCCCGTCAGGGCTGATGCTGGCGACATCGACCTATATCACCACTGACATCGTGGCGATGCCGCTGCTGTGGGTGCTGCCGCTGGGGTTGTACCTGCTGAGCTTCAGCATCGCCTTCGCCGATCGACGCGAGCCCGCCGACTTCATCACGCGGATCGCGCCGATCACGATCATCCTGTTCGGCGGGGTGATGATCGGCGGATTTCAGCTGCAGCCGGCGTTCGGCCTGCTGCTGGCGCTGACGCTGCTGTTCATGGTCGCGGTGGCGCTGCACACCGCCATGTACCGGCTGCGCCCGGCGCCCGAGCGGCTGACCGGTTTCTACCTCGCCATGTCGGTGGGCGGTGCGCTCGGCGGATTGTTCGCCGGATTGATCGCGCCCGCGCTGTTCGACTGGACGTGGGAATATCCGCTGCTGATCCTGGCCGCCGGCGCGCTGGTGCCGCAGGCGTTCCTGCTGCCGGGGCTGCAGGGACTGTGGCGGCGGGGCCGGGGAGTGCCGGCGCTGGTCGTCGTGGCGGCGGTCTGCGCGTTGCTGCTGATGCTGCGCCAATGGGGGCCGACGGCGTGGTTTGGTGAGCATCGTACGGGATTGATGTTTGCTGCCATCGCGGTGCTAGGGCTTGCATCGATCGGTGCACGGTCGGCCTACGTCACCGTGCTGGGGATATCGCTGCTGCTGTTCGGCGGGATCAACGCGCTGCGCATCACCCTGGCCGGCGATATCCGCACGCGCAGCTATTTCGGCGTTTATACGCTGTCGGAGCAAAACGGCGAGCGGACGCTGGCGCATGGCACGACGGTGCACGGGGTGCAGCTGCTGGGATCGCCCGAGCGCGAGCAGCAGCCGACGACCTATTACACGCCATCCTCGGGCGTCGGCCGGGCGCTGACCATCGCGCCCGCGCTGTACGGCCTCGAGGGACGGATCGGCGTGGTCGGATTGGGGACAGGGACGCTCGCCTGCTATGCGCTGCCGACGCAATATTGGACGTTCTTCGAGATCGATCCGGTTGTCGCCGACTTGGCGCGTACGCGCTTCTCCTTCCTGCGCACCTGTACGCCCGATGCCAAGACCGTCATCGGCGACGCGCGCGTGTCGATCGCCGCGGCCAAGCCGCAATCGTTCGACCTTCTGGCGCTGGACGCCTTTTCATCCGACGCGGTGCCGATCCACCTGCTGACCAAGGAAGCCTTCGCCGATTACGGCCGGGCGCTGCAGCGACGCGGCCTGCTGCTGGTCCATATCTCCAACCGGTACATGGACCTGACCCCGATCGTGGCCGCCGCCGCGCGTGCGGGAGGGTGGCAGGCAATCGAGCTGATGGACCGGCCGCCGCTGAACGAGGACGAGGCGTCGCTGTCACACTGGATCGCCCTGTCGCGCGACCCAGCGGTGCTGCGCGCGCTGAAGGGCTATGGCACTGGCTGGGTGGCGATCGACCAGGCCGGCGCGGACCAAGGGTGGACCGACGATTATGCGTCGATCCTGCCGCTGCTTCACCCCTGAGGCGGAATTATTCGGCGCTCCGTTCGACCGAGTCGAGGATCCGCGCGCCGGCCATGAAGACGGCGATCGGGCAGACCGAGAAGAGCAGCCAGCCGGCGGGGCCGGGATAATCCTGCAGGTAGTGAACGCCGCGTTCGGTGGCGCCGAGGCCCAGGCCGTAAATGACGACAAAGGCTTCGAATTTGGTCTTGATCGTGAAGAGGCGAGCGAGACGAGCGAACATGGCGGCTGTAGCAGCAAGAACCGGACCAGCGGCGGAAAACCGCCAAATCCGGCGTCGACACAAAGGTTAATTGTCAATTAACCTTACAAGATCGAGCGCTTCATGAAGCGCGCGATGCGCCTGATCGACTTGGCGGAGCAGCGCGGGGTCGCCGATCCGGTCGAACGCAATCGCCTCTGGCCAATCAGTGGAAACGACATCGGCGATCAGGTCCAGCTTTGCTGCGTCGACCATGAAGCGCGGATCGACTGTCGCGGGATCGCACACCACCCGCAGCCGTAGACAGGCCGGGCCGCCGCCATTGGCCATGGATTCGCGGACATCGACCACCTCCACGGCACGGATCGGGCCATTGCTGGCGAGGTGATCCTGCAACCACGACCAGACGGGGGCGCTATCGCGCGCCTCGCCGGGCACGATCAGCGTCTGCGATCCGCCCGGCACGCTGACGAGCTGCGCGTTGAAGATATACGATTGGATGGCCTCGGCCAGACTCACCTTGGCGTCTGCCACCTCGACGATCTCCACCTCCGGCATCAGGCGGCGCAGGTCCGCGTAGAAGGAGGCGGGGTCGGCGAAGGCACGTTCATGCGTGAAGAGCGTGCGTTCGTTGGCGACGGCGACGACATCGTTATGAAACGCGCCGGCGGCGATCGCCTCCTCCGATTGCTGGACGAACAGGGTGCGCGCGGGATCAAGGCCATGGCCGCGTGCGATCGCCTCACTTGCTTCGCGGTGTTGCCGCGCGGGAAAGGGGCCGCCTGTCTCGCCATAGACGAAGACCTCAACGCCGGGCGCGTCGTGCGTGGTGCACAGCCGCATGTGGTTGGCCGCGCCCTCATCCCCAAACGGCGCGGGGACGGGTGGGTGAACGAAAAAGTCGCTCGCGGCAAAAGCAAGGCGAAGCTGCGCCAGCGTCGTCGGCCATTCGTGGCTGCGGTGGGGCATGGTGACGAGGTTGGCGACGGTCAGATGACAGCGGCGGTCGGCGCAGTCGGCCGCCGGCGAGACGGTGGCGGCATTGGCCGCCCACATCGGCGAGGCGGAGAAGGCGCGCGCCTGGAGATGCGGCGCGGCGTGGCCATAGTCGCTGTTAAGTGAGCCGAGCCAGCGGTGGTTGGGGCGAGGGTGCGGCAACAGCACGCCCTGTGCCAGCCCGAGCGCCAGATTGCGGCGCATTTTCTCTATCCCCTGCAGCGCGGCGGCGCGGGGGTGCGAGGTGGCGCCGGCGTTCCGCGAGGCGGCGAGATTGCCGGGGCTGAGGCCGGCGTAATTGTGGCTGGGGCCGACGATGCCGTCGAAGTTGACCTCCTGGATCATGCGCGGGCCGCCCTGATCAGATCCGCGCGACGTGCAGAACGCGCGCGCACTCCTGCGCATCGATCGCCGTCGCGCAGGCGGTGTCGAGCATCACGCCCGCATCGTGCGGCGCAACCGAACCAAAGGCGCAGCGAAAATCGGACAGGCGGCCAGTCGCCACCAGTGATTCGGTGCCGCCGACGACATCGCTGCCGACCACGGTCGCCTCCGCTGCCTCCCGCACAGAGCGTACCGCGTCGATCCGCGCCGTCATGGTCGGTCCGCCATCGAAGATGTCGATATATTTTTCGAACGCGAACCCTTCATTCTCGAGCATCCGCATCGCGGCGCGGCCGGAGGGGTGGGGCAGGCCAATCGCGGCACGCGCGCTTTCGGAAAGCATCGCGGTATAGATGGGGTGCTTGGGCATCAGATCGGCGATGAACTGGTGCCCGTTGATCGCATTGAAGGCGTCCGCCTCCTGGAAATTCATCCCGAAGAAACGCCCGGCGAGCCCGTCCCAGAAGGGCGAGCCCCCGGCTTCGTCGATGACGCCGCGCAGTTCCGCGAGCACGCGATCGCCGAAGCGCGCGCGATGCGCCTTGATGAAGAGGTAGCGGCTGCGCGCGAGCAGCAGTCCGAGGCCGCCGGCGCGTTCGCCCGGGTGGAGGAAGAGGCCGCCGACCTCGCTCGATCCCTCGAGATCGGTGGTGAGCGCCAGCATCTCCGCACGGAAGGTGCGGTCGAGTTCGCGGCTATGCTGGGTCAGCGTGCTGATCCGGTAGCTGTAGAAGGGATGCTTCTGGCCGACCTGCGTGAAGATCTGGCAGGTTCCGCGCACGTCGCCGGTGGCGGTATTTTCCAGGATCAGGACGAAGAGTTCGTCCTCCACCGTCGGTTCGTCGCGTGCGAAGGCGGCGTGGCTGCGATCCAGCTTCATCTTCAGGGCGCGTCGGTCGGGAGGCAGGTTGGTGAATCCGCCGCCGGTCAGCTTCGCCATCTCATAGAGATGCGCAAGATCCTCATCACGTGCTGCCCGGACAACAAACGTCACAAACCCTCCTTCGCCAGTCGCAAGATGGTGACGGCCGACAGCGCGGCGCGTTCGGCCAGGCTGTCGACGATCAGGAATTCATCGGCGGAGTGAATTGCGCCCCCGCGCACCCCCATGGTGTCGATGACGGGCGTTCCCGTCGCCGCGATATTGTTGCCGTCGCACACCCCGCCGGTGTCGCGCCAGGCAATCGGCAGGTCGAGATCGGCGCCGCTCCGCCGCACCAGTTCGAACAGGCGCGCCGCCTGCGGGTCGATCGGCTTGGGCGGGCGATTGAAGCTGCCGTGCACCTCGACCCGAACGTCGTGAGCTGCACTGACCGTCGCGACCGCGGCGTCGATCGCCTGCCGGGCGCGCGTGATCTCCTCCGCATCGCGGGGGCGGAAATTGACGCGCAGGACGGCGAGGTCGGGCACGACATTGTTGGGGCCGCCGCCATCGATGCGCGCCGGATTGACCGACAGCCGCGGACCTTTCGCCGCGTCCAGCGCGAGCGCGATGGCGGCGGCGGCGACGATGGCGTTGCGGCCATCCTCCGGATTGCGACCGGCATGCGCCGCGCGGCCCCGCACGACGATGGAGAAATTGCCCGTGCCGCCCCGCGCGCCGGCGAGCGTGCCATCGGGCAGGGCGGGCTCATAGGTCAGCGCGGCGAGCTTCCCTCGTGCGGCCTGCTCGATCAGCGGAGCCGAGGAGAAAGAGCCGGTTTCCTCGTCCGAATTGATGACGACATCATAGCCGATCGGGCAGCCGACCGCCTCGATCGCCTCCAGCGCCGCGATCATCACCGCGAGGCCGCCCTTCATGTCGGCGACGCCGGGGCCGTTGATCGTGCCGTCAGGCCGGTCGACCAAGGTCTGGAACGGGTGATCGGCGGGATAAACCGTGTCCATATGCCCGGTCAGGAGCAGTCGCCGGGGGGCATCCGGCCGCACGACGAAGTGAAGATGCCGGCCGTGCACGACCGGGCAGACGCCGCCGTCGATCGCCACGCGCTCTGCCAGGGCAGGTTCCACCACCGTCAATGTACCGGGCAGGCCAGACAGCGCGTCGGCGAGCAGATCGGCGACGATCGCCAGCCCCGCCAGGTTTCCCGTGCCGCTGTTCACCGCCGCCCACTGCCGGGTGCGCGCGAGCATCGGCGACTGAGCGGCACGCCGCACCGCTTGTTCCTCGACCGGGGTCAGCATTGTCATCAATTGCGGCTGCTAGCGGATGCAGCGAGCATCGACCACCCCGGCAACCTGCGAGTGATTCTCAAGGGTCCACGCCTTGCCCCGAGGGGCTGCCGGGCCTAAAGCGGCGGCGAATTTTTCATTCGCACGTGCGAGAGCAGCCTGAGAAAGCGCCATGGTCGACCTGTCGCAATATCTGCCTATTTTGATGTTCCTGGCGATTGCGCTGCTTTTGTCGGCGGCGTTCGTCTTCCTGCCGATGGCGGTGTCGCGAGTCACCGGATCGTACAAGCCATCGGTCGAAAAGCTCAGCGAATATGAGTGCGGCTTTCCCGCGTTCGAGGATAGCCGCGCGCAATTTGACGTGCGTTTTTATCTAGTTGCGATCCTTTTTATCATCTTTGATCTCGAAGCCGCGTTCCTATTTCCCTGGGCGGTAAGCGTGTTCGATCTCGGCTGGACCGCCTGGATCAGCATGATGATCTTCATTGGCGAGCTCGCCCTCGGGCTCGTCTACGCCTGGAAGACAGGCGCACTGGATTGGGAATGACCATGCACTCCGGCCCCGTTGAATTGCCGCGCGACGCTCGCGCGATCTCCAGTGGGACGGGCCTCGTTCAGCCCGATCCCGGCTTCTTCAACGATCTGAATGGCGAGCTGACCGACAAGGGCTTCCTTGTCACGTCCACGGAAGAGCTGTTCCAGTGGGCGCGTACCGGCTCGCTGTGGTGGATGACGTTCGGTCTCGCCTGCTGCGCGGTGGAAATGATCCACGTCAACATGCCGCGCTATGACCTGGAGCGTTTTGGCGCCGCGCCGCGCGCGTCCCCGCGCCAGTCGGACGTGATGATCGTCGCCGGCACGCTGTGCAACAAGATGGCCCCGGCGCTGCGCCGCGTGTACGATCAGATGTCGGAGCCGAAATACGTCATCTCGATGGGCTCGTGCGCCAATGGTGGCGGCTATTACCATTATAGCTACAGCGTCGTGCGCGGCTGCGATCGCGTGGTGCCGGTCGACATCTATGTCCCGGGCTGCCCGCCGACCGCCGAGGCGCTGCTGTATGGCATCATGCAGCTGCAGCGGAAGATCCGCCGATCGGGGAGCATCGAACGGTGAGGGCGCCCGCACCCCGCTGGGCGGCCGAGCTCAACGGCGCGACGCTGGAGGCGGCGCGTGCCGCCATTCCGCAGGGGCTGGTCGATGCGTTCGAGCATGTCGGCGAGATCCAGCTGCACGTTCACCGCGACTATCTGGTCGCGGCGCTGACCGCGCTGCGCGACACGCCGGGCCTTGAATATCAGCAGCTGATGGACATCGCCGGGGTGGATTATCCCGATCGCGGCGAGGAGCGGTTCGAGGTGGTCTATTGCCTCCTCTCGCTGACCCGCAACCATCGGCTGCACGTCCATGTCGCCGCCAGCGAGGACACGCCAGTGCCGACGGTGACCGACCTGTGGCCGGTTGCTGGCTGGTATGAGCGCGAAGTGTACGACATGTACGGCGTGCTGTTCGCCGGCAATCGCGACCTGCGCCGGATCCTGACCGATTATGGCTTCCGCGGGCATCCGCAGCGCAAGGACTTCCCGCTGACCGGGTTCGTCGAGATGCGCTATTCGGAAGAGGCGAAGCGGGTGGTGTACGAGCCGGTGAAGCTGGCGCAGGATTTCCGCACGTTCGATTTCACCAGTCCCTGGGAAGGCGCCGAATACGTCCTGCCGGGTGACGAGAAGGGCGCTGCGCTGCCCGAGGCGAAGGGTGCGCCGACGCCGCTCAACGCCGATGCGATCCGCAAGGCCGACGACAATCAGAGCGCTACCAAGCCGGCGCAGGCGCCGAGCGAGCCCTACGCCAAGAAGGATGCGACGAGCACCGCCCAGACCGGTGCCGGCAACCCGCATCCGCACGCGACTCCGAAGCCATCCGACCCCGACGTCGTTCCCGGCAAGGGAGGGCAGAACCAATGACCGATTTCCCAACGCTCGATAAGGTCGTCGACGCCGAGGTCGATCCCGCCGTCGCCAAGGCGGTCGGCGTGCTTGACGGCGCACATGACACGCACGGCGACGTCGCGATCCAGAACTACACCATCAACTTCGGCCCGCAGCATCCCGCGGCGCACGGCGTGCTTCGGCTCGTCATGGAGCTGGACGGCGAGATCGTCGAGCGGATCGATCCGCACGTCGGCCTGCTTCACCGGGGCACCGAGAAGCTGATCGAGTACAAGACCTACGCACAGGCGATCCCGTACTTCGATCGCCTCGATTACTGTTCGCCAATGTGCATGGAGCACACCTTCGTGCTCGCGATCGAGAAGCTGCTCGATCTCGAAGTGCCGATCCGCGCGCAATATCTTCGCGTGTTCTTCGCCGAGCTGACGCGCATCAAGAACCACATGCTGAACCTGGGCAGCCATGTGATGGACGTCGGCGCGATGACGCCGAACCTGTGGCTGTTCGAGCTGCGCGAAGATTGCATGAACTTCTATGAGCGTGCGTCGGGCGCGCGCATGCACGCGAATTACTTCCGCCCGGGCGGCGTTCACCAGGACGTGCCGCTGAAGCTGCTGACCGACATTGCCGAATGGCTCGACACGCGCCTGCCGCAATTGTTCGAGGACGCGATCAGCCTCGTCGCCGACAACCGCATCTTCAAGCAGCGCAACGTCGATATCGGCGTGGTGTCGCGCGATGACGCGATCCGCTGGGGCTTCTCGGGTCCGATGATCCGTGGCGCTGGCGTGCCATGGGATCTGCGCAAGTCGCAGCCGTATGACGTGTACGACCGGATGGATTTCGACATCCCCGTCGGCACCAAGGGCGATTGCTACGATCGCTTCATGGTGCGCGTCGAGGAGGTCCGTCAGTCCGCGCGGATCATGAAGCAGTGCCTGGCGGAAATGCCCGAGGGGCCGATCGCCAGTCTCGATCGCAAGGTCGTGCCGCCCAAGCGTGGCGAGATGAAGCAATCGATGGAAGCGCTGATCCATCACTTCAAGCTCTACACCGAAGGCTATCACGTGCCGGCGGGCGAAGTGTACGTCGCGACGGAAAGCCCGAAGGGTGAGTTCGGTGTCTACCTGGTGTCCGATGGCACCAACAAGCCGTACCGCTGCAAAATCCGTCCGACCGCCTTCAGCCACCTGCAGGCAATGGATTTCATGAGCCGCGGCCACATGCTCGCGGACACCACCGCGATCCTGGGCGCGATGGATATCGTTTTTGGTGAATGTGACCGCTGATGGCTGACGCACCCCAGATCCCTGACGAGGCAGAGGTTCGCGCCCGCTGGAACAATTTCCAGTGGACCGACGAAAACCGCGAGAAGCGCAACGCCATTCTCGCCCGCTACCCGGCCGGCCGTGAACAGTCCGCATCGATCCCGCTGCTTGATCTGGCGCAGCGCCAGGTCGGGGCGGAGACGAATACGCAAGGCTGGTTGCCGATCCCGGTGATCGAGTACGTCGCACGCGAGATCGGCGTGCCGTATATCCGCGTGCTCGAGGTCGCGACCTTCTACACCATGTTCAATCTGGCACCGGTTGGCCGTTTCCACGTGCAGGTGTGCGGCACGACCCCGTGTATGCTGCGCGGGTCGGATGATGTGCTGGCGGCATGCAAGAACAAGGGCCTGATCAAGGGCAAGACCACGCCCGATGGCCTGTTCACGCTGACTGAGGTCGAGTGCATGGGCAATTGCGCCTCTGCCCCGATGGTCCAGATCAACGACGATAATTTCGAGGATCTTGACTACGATCGCACCGTCGCGATCCTTGATGCGCTGGCGCGCGGCGAGCAGCCGAAGGCGGGCACGCAGGAGCCCGGCCGTCACACGGTCGAGCCGCTGGGCGGGCCGACGACGCTGACCGCAATGGTCAACGAAAACCACGATTACCGCAACGAGTGGAACACGTCGTCGGTGGGAGCGAGCGCATGAGCGTGATCACGTCCCTGACGGACAAGGACCGGATCTTCACCAACCTGTACGGCTATCAGCCGTGGACGTTGCAGGCGGCGCGCGGCCGCGGCGATTGGGACAATACCAAGGCGCTGCTGGAGCTTGGCCAAGACAAGATCATCGACGTGATCAAGGCGTCCGGCCTGCGCGGTCGTGGCGGCGCCGGCTTCCCGACCGGCACGAAGTGGTCGTTCATGCCCAAGACGCCGAGCCCCGAGCGGCCTAGCTTCCTGGTCATCAACGCCGACGAATCCGAGCCGGGTTCGTGCAAGGACCGCGAGATCATCCGCCACGATCCGCACAAGCTGATCGAAGGCGCGCTGGTCGCCGGTTTCGCGATGCGCGCGCGTGCGGCGTACATCTACATCCGCGGTGAATATATCCGCGAGGCAGAGACGCTCTTCGCCGCGGTGCAGGAAGCGTATGACGCCGGCCTCGTCGGCAAGAACGCCTGCGGTTCGGGCTACGACTTCGACGTCTTCGTCCACCGTGGCGCTGGCGCGTACATCTGCGGCGAAGAAACCGCGATGATCGAAAGCCTGGAAGGCAAGAAGGGTCAGCCGCGCCTGAAGCCGCCATTCCCGGCCGGGGCCGGCCTTTATGGCTGCCCGACAACGGTCAACAACGTTGAAAGCATCGCGGTTGCGCCGACGATCCTGCGGCGCGGCGCTGAATGGTTCGCCAGCTTTGGCGCGGAGAACAACCGCGGCACCAAGCTGTTCCAGATCAGCGGCCATGTCGAAAAGCCCTGCGTCGTCGAGGAATCGATGAGCATCCCGTTCCGCGAGCTGATCGAGAAGCATTGTGGCGGCATTCGCGGCGGGTGGGACAATCTGCTCGCGGTTATTCCGGGTGGTTCGTCGGTGCCATTGGTGCCAGCGAAGGACATCATGGATGCGCCGATGGACTTCGACGGCCTGAAAGCGGTGGGCTCCGGCCTCGGCACGGCGGCGATCATCGTCATGGACAAGTCGACCGACATCGTCCGCGCGATCAGCCGCATCTCGTACTTCTACAAGCACGAGAGCTGCGGCCAGTGCACGCCGTGCCGTGAGGGTACCGGCTGGATGTGGCGTGTGATGGAGCGGCTGCGCACCGGTGACGCCGAGATCGGCGAGATCGACATGCTGCAGCAGGTCACCAAGCAGGTCGAAGGTCACACCATCTGCGCGCTGGGCGACGCGGCTGCCTGGCCGATCCAGGGTCTCATCCGCCACTTCCGCCCCGAGCTGGAACGCCGCATCACCGAACGTAAGGGCGGCGATCTCGCCCCCATGCAGGAAGCTGCAGAGTAATGCCAAAGCTGAAGGTAGACGGGATCGAAGTCGAGGTGCCGCAGGGCGCCACGGTGCTGCAGGCGTGCGAGATCGCCGGCAAGGAAATCCCGCGTTTCTGTTATCACGAGCGGCTGTCGATCGCCGGCAACTGCCGCATGTGCCTGGTCGAGGTGAAGCCCGGACCGCCCAAGCCGCAGGCGTCGTGCGCGCTGCCGGCGGCGGACAATCAGGAAGTCTTCACCAACACGCCGATGGTGAAGCACGCCCGCGAGGGCGTGATGGAATTCCTGCTGATCAACCACCCGCTCGATTGCCCGATCTGCGATCAGGGCGGCGAGTGCGATCTGCAGGACCAGGCGGTCGCTTATGGACGTGGTCACAGCCGCTTCCAGGAGAACAAGCGCGCCGTCACCGAGAAGTACATGGGTCCGATCGTGAAGACGGTGATGACCCGGTGCATCCAGTGCACGCGCTGCGTCCGCTTCGCCGAGGAAGTGTCGGGCGTGGAAGAGATCGGCGCGCTGTACCGCGGCGAGAACATGCAGATCACCTCCTACCTCGAGAAGGCGGTGACGAGCGAGCTGAGTGGCAACGTCGTCGACCTGTGCCCGGTCGGGGCACTGACGTCGAAGCCCTATGCGTTCGAAGCGCGCCCGTGGGAGCTGAAGAAGACGCTGACGATCGACGTCATGGACGCGGTCGGCACCAACATCCGCCTCGACAGCCGTGGCCGGCAGGTGCTGCGCGCGCTGCCGCGGGTGAATGACGACGTCAACGAGGAGTGGGCGACCGACAAGACCCGCCATGCGGTGGACGGCCTGGTGCGTCGCCGGCTCGACCGCCCCTATGTACGGCGCGACGGCAAGCTCGTTCCGGTCACCTGGGACGAGGCATTTGCCGCGATCGCCGAGGTCGCGAAGACGGCGGGAAGCAGCGTTGCGGCAGTCGCCGGTGATATTGTCGATTGCGAGACGATGTTCGCGGCCAAGGCGCTGCTGGGATCAATGGGCTCGTCGCTTCTCGAAGGACGGCAGACAGGCATGGACTACGACACGTCCAGCCTGGCGGCGGTGAATTTCAACACCACCATCGCCAGCATGGAGCGTGCCGACGCGATCCTGCTGGTGGGCACGAACCTTCGCTGGGAAGCCAGCCTGGTCAACACGCGCGTGCGCAAGGCGATCAAGCGCGGCGCGAAGGTGTTTGCGATCGGCCCGGAAACGGACCTGTCGTACAAGGTCGAGTGGCTGGGCCAGGATCTGTCTATCCTCGCCAACCTGCCTGAGGCCGTGACCGAAGCATTCGGCAAGGCCGAGCGGCCGGCGTTGATCGTCGGCGGCGGCGCGCTGAAGCATGCGCATGGCGCAACGCTGGAGCTTGCCAAGTCGCTGAACCTCGTACGCGACGGCTGGAATGGCTATAATGTCGTGCATTTCTCGGCCGCGCGGATGGGCGGCCTGATGCTCGGCTATGCACAGAAGGCCGGTATTTCGGCGCTTTACGACGCAAAGCTCGCCTTCTTCCTCGGTGCCGACGAGTGCGATTTCACGCGCTTCACCGGCTTCAAGGTCTATGTCGGCCATCATGGCGACAAGGGTGCAGCAGCGGCGGATGTCGTTCTGCCGGGCGCGAGCTATGCCGAAAAGTCGGGCACTTATGTGAACCTGGAGGGCCGCGTTCAGCGTGGTAATCGCGCGGTGTTCGCACCGGGCGATGCACGCGAGGACTGGACGATCTTCCGCGCGCTTTCGGAAAAGCTCGGCTCGGTGCTGCCGTTCGATACGATGGACGAACTGCGCGCCGCGATGGCGCTGGATTGCCCGGAACTCGCCAATGAGGGCCTGGTGACCTTTCCCTGGTCGCCGCCGTCGCTCGATACCGCTGCACAGGGCGTGCTTGAGGGATATCCGATCAAGGATTTCTACCTCACCAACGCAATCTGCCGCGCGTCGCCGACGATGCAGCGTTGCTCGGCTGAACTGGTGCACGGCGAAACCTTCGCGGAGGCCGCGGAATGACCGCCTTCTTCAACACCACGCTGGGCCTTTCGTACGACTGGGCCTGGTTCCTGGCGACGCTGGTCGGCATTCTCGTGATTGCGCTGCCGCTGATGCTGGCCGTCGCGATGATCATCTACGCCGATCGCAAGATCTGGGCGGCGATGGCGCTGCGTCGCGGCCCTAACGTAGTCGGTCCCTTCGGCTTGCTGCAGTCGTTTGCCGACGGCCTGAAGGTGTTCCTGCAGGAAACGATCGTACCGGCAGCGGCCAATCGCGGCCTCTTCATCCTGGCGCCGATCATCACCTTCACCGTGGCGCTGATCGTCTGGGCGGTGGTGCCGTTCGACCTGGGCGTCGTGCTGGCGGACATCAACGTCGGCCTGCTGTACGTTCTCGCAGCCTCGTCGCTCGGCGTATACGGGATCATCCTGGCGGGCTGGTCGTCCAATTCGAAATATCCATTCTTCTCCGCCATCCGCGCCGCGGCGCAGATGGTGAGCTATGAAGTCGCGATCGGCTTCGTGCTGATCTCGGTCATCCTGTGGGCGGGTACGTTCAACCTGACCGGGATCGTCGAGGCGCAGCGCGGCGTGCTGGGAACGCCGATCAACGGCTTCTTCCTCAATCCGCTGCTGTTCCCGATGGCGATCGTGTTCTTCATCTCGGCGCTGGCCGAGACGCAGCGCGCGCCGTTCGATCTGACCGAGGCGGAATCGGAACTCGTCGCCGGTTACCAGACCGAATATTCGTCGATGAGCTTCGCGCTCTACTGGCTCGGCGAATATGCCAATGTGATCCTGATGTGCGTGCTGAACGCGACGCTGTTCTGGGGCGGTTATCTGCCGCCGTTCGACTGGGCGCCGCTTTACTACGTGCCGGGTATCATCTGGCTGTTTGCCAAGACGCTGTTCTTCTTCTTCTGCTTCAGCTGGGTGAAGGCGACGGTGCCCAGGTACCGTTATGACCAGCTGATGCGGCTGGGCTGGAAGGTGTTCCTTCCGCTGTCACTGTTCTGGGTATTTCTCGTGTCGGGCGTGCTGATGCTCTACCGGGTTGGGATCTGACGATGGGTATCGCTTCGACGATCAAAGCCTTCACACTCTGGGAGTTCGTGAAGGCTCACGCCTTGACCTTGAAGTATTTCTTCAAGCCGAAGGCGACGATCAACTATCCGTTTGAGCGCAACCCGCTCTCGCCGCGGTTCCGCGGGGAGCACGCGCTGCGTCGCTATCCCAATGGCGAGGAACGCTGCATCGCGTGCAAGCTGTGCGAGGCGGTCTGCCCCGCGCAGGCGATCACGATCGAGGCCGAGCCGCGCGACGACGGTAGCCGCCGTACGACGCGCTACGACATCGACATGACCAAGTGCATCTACTGCGGGCTGTGCCAGGAGGCCTGCCCGGTGGACGCGATCGTCGAGGGGCCGAACTACGAATTCTCGACCGAGACCCGCGAGGAGCTGATCTACGACAAGGCAAAGCTGCTCGATAACGGTGATCGCTGGGAAAGCGCGATTGCGGCAAACATTGCCGCGGACGCGGCATATCGATAGGCGGCGCGCGATGATTCAACGGCTTTTCCAGGTGTCGGCATGATCCAGGCCCTCGCCTTCTACCTTTTCGCGATCGTGGTGCTCACGTCGGGCGTGATGACGATTGCCTCGCGCAATCCGGTGCACAGCGTGCTGTGGCTGATCCTGGCGTTCTTCAACGCCGCCGGCCTGACGGTGCTGGTCGGTGCCGAGTTCATCGCGATGCTGCTGGTCATCGTGTACGTCGGCGCGGTCGCCGTGCTGTTCCTGTTCGTCGTCATGATGCTTGACATCGACTTCGCCGAGCTGCGCGCTGGTTTCGTGCGCTATTTCGGCATCGGCCTGATCCTGGCGGTGGCGCTGGTGTGCGAGATCATCATCGGGATCGGCGCGTGGAGCGAGGGCGGCGTCGACCTGGCCCGTCGCGGCGCGCCGATTGACCCGACGATCCCGAACATCCAGGCGATCGGAAACCTGCTGTACACCCGCTACCTCTTCGTCTTCGAAGCGGCCGGCCTGGTGCTGCTGGTTGCCATGATCGGTGCGATCGTGCTGACCCATCGTCAGCGCCAGGGAGTTCGCCCGCAGAATATCGCGCAGCAGATCGCGCGCCGTCCGCAGGACGCGACGCGCAATGTGCGGCCGGAAATCGGACAGGGGGTGCAGCTGTGAGTGGCGGAGTTGGTCTGGTCCACTATCTCGTCGTGGCAGCACTGCTGTTCACGACCGGGGTGCTGGGCATCTTCCTCAACCGGAAGAACATCATCGTCATTCTGATGGCGATCGAGCTCATCCTGCTGGCGGTGAACATCAACCTGGTCGCCTTCTCCTCAGCGTTGGGCGATCTGGTCGGTCAGGTCTTTGCGATGTTCGTGCTGACGGTTGCTGCCGGTGAGGCGGCGATCGGTCTGGCGATCCTCGTCATTTTCTTCCGAGGCCGGGGCTCTATCTCGGTTGATGATCCCAGCCGGATGAAGGGCTGAACGACCCGTGACATCGATCCTCTTCATCGTATTCCTGCCGCTGCTTGCGGCGATCATCGCTGGCTTCGGCAACAAGTCGATCCCAGGCGCGGTTGCCAAGGGCGTGACCACTGGCGCACTGTTCATTTCGTGCGCGTTGTCGTGGCCGATCTTCCTCGGCTTCATGTCGGGTGGGCTCAGCGCCAGCGTCACGCCGGTGCTGCACTTTCTCACCTCTGGTACGTTTGACGCGTCGTGGACGCTCCGCGTCGATGCGCTGACCAGCGTGATGCTGGTGGTGATCACCAGCGTCTCTGCGCTCGTTCACCTTTATAGCTGGGGCTATATGAGCGAGGACCCGGATCAGCCGCGGTTCTTCGCCTATCTGTCGCTGTTCACTTTCGCGATGCTGATGCTGGTGACGGCGGACAACCTGATCCAGATGTTCTTCGGTTGGGAAGGCGTCGGCCTCGCCAGCTACCTGCTGATCGGTTTCTGGTTCAAGAAGCCGAGCGCGCAGGCCGCTGCGATCAAGGCGTTCGTCGTCAACCGCGTCGGTGACCTTGGCTTTATGCTGGGTATCTTCGCAACCTATCTGGTGTTCGACACGGTTTCGATCCCCGCCATTCTGGAGATGGCGCCGGGCATGGCCGGATCGACGATCGGCTTCCTTGGCTATCGTTTCGACACCATGACGGTGATCTGTTTGCTGCTGTTCGTCGGCGCGATGGGCAAGTCGGCACAGCTCGGCCTCCACACCTGGCTGCCGGACGCGATGGAAGGCCCGACCCCGGTGTCGGCGCTGATCCACGCGGCGACGATGGTCACCGCTGGTGTCTTCATGGTCTGCCGCCTGTCGCCGATGTTCGAAGCATCGCCGACAGCGCTGTTGGTGGTCACCGGTGTTGGCGCGGCGACCTGCCTGTTCGCTGCAACGGTCGGCACCACGCAGACCGACATCAAGCGCGTGATCGCTTATTCGACCTGTTCGCAGCTGGGCTACATGTTCTTCGCCGCGGGCGTCGGCGCCTATGGCGCGGCGATGTTCCACCTGTTCACGCATGCCTTCTTCAAAGCGCTGCTGTTCCTCGGCGCCGGCTCGGTCATCCATGCGATGCACCATGAGCAGGACATGCGGTTCTACGGTGGGCTGCGGAAGCATATCCCGATCACCTTCTGGGCGATGATGCTGGGCACGCTCGCCATCACCGGCGTGGGCATCTACGGGATCGGCGGCTTCGCCGGCTTCCACTCGAAGGATGCGATCCTTGAAGTGGCCTGGGCATCGGGCCGCGGGCAGGGCGCCTTCTGGGTGGGCACGTTCGCTGCGCTGCTGACGAGCTTCTACTCGTGGCGGCTGATGTTCCTGACCTTCTGGGGCAAGCCGCGCTGGGCCGGGTCGGAGCATATCCAGCACGCCGTGCACGACCATCACCACGATCATCCGGTCCATGACGCGGACGATCACGGTGCCGAGGCGCATGGCGGCGGCGTTGCGCACGAGGATGCCGGCCATTCGCCGCATGCCCACGGCGCGGACGCTGAAGAAGTGCCCACCGGTACCGCTGGCTATCATCCGCATGAAAGCCCGCTGTTCATGCTGATCCCGCTGATTGTCCTATCGATCGGCGCGGTGTTCGCCGGCTTCGTGTTCCATTACTGGTTCATCGAACCGGAGGCGGGCGAAGCGTTCTGGCGTGGCTCGATCGCGTTCAACGAGCATCTGGCGCATGAAATGCACCAGGTTCCGTTGCTGGTGAAGTTGGCGGCGACCATCGTCATGATCATCGGTTTGGCCCTCGCGTGGACCGCCTACATCTGGCGGACGGACATCCCGAAGCGCTTCACCACGACGTTCGACGTGCTGTACAACTTCATCGCTCACAAATGGTATTTCGACGAACTGTACGACCTGTTGTTCGTGCGCCCGTCCTTCGCCATCGGCCGCTTCCTGTGGCACAAGGGTGATGAAGGGACGATCGACCGGTTCGGTCCGAACGGATCGGCGTGGATCGTGGCTCAGTCGAGCCGCGTCGCGGGCCGGATCCAGACGGGATACGTCTATACCTATGCGTTCGTGATGCTGATCGGCCTTACCGCCGCTGCAACCTGGGTGATCGCAGGATGACCCAGCACGCTTCTTTCGTTCGCGCTGAGCCTGGCGAAGCGCTGTACTTCTTCACCCCGTTCGAAGGGGCAGGGCTGGGCGTCGTAGCGTCTCGCCCGAACGGTCTGTTGGGGGCGAAGTGACCGGTTTCCCGATCCTTTCCATGATGCTTGCGATCCCGGCCCTTGCAGCGATCGCCTGCTTCTTCCTGTCCGCTCAGAGTGCGCGCTGGCTCGCCCTGGCGGCGACGCTCGCCGATCTCGCCTTGGGCGTGATCCTGTGGCTGAGCTTCGACATCGGCGGAGCACAGTGGCAGTTCGTCGAATATGCGCCGGTGTTCGGGCGGTTCGCCTGGGCGCTGGGCATCGACGGGTATGCCCTGCTGCTCATCATGCTGAGCGTGTTCCTGATGCCGATCTGCATCGGGGCGTCGTGGCAGGCGATCGAGAAGCGCGTGCCGGAATATATGGCGATGTTCCTGCTGACCGAGGTGCTGATGATCGGCACCTTCGCGGCGCAAGATATTTTCCTGTTCTACATCTTCTTCGAAGCCGGCCTGATCCCGATGTTCCTGATCATCGGCATCTGGGGTGGCGCGAACCGCATCTACGCGTCGTACAAGTTCTTCCTGTACACGCTGCTCGGCTCGCTGCTGATGTTCATCGCGATGCTTTACATGAGCATCACCGCCGACACGACGTCGATCCCGGCGCTGATGAACTATGACTTCCCACCGGATGTTCAGACGTGGCTGTGGCTGGCGTTCTTCGCCTCCTTCGCGGTGAAGATGCCGATGTGGCCAGTTCACACCTGGCTTCCCGACGCACACGTTCAGGCGCCGACCGCCGGCTCCGTGATCCTGGCGGGCGTGCTGCTGAAGCTGGGCGGCTATGGCTTCCTGCGCTTCAGCCTGCCGATGTTCCCGGAGGCGTCCGAATCGCTGGTGTGGCTGGTGTTCGGCCTCAGCGCCGTGGCGGTGATCTACACCAGCCTCGTCGCGCTGGTGCAGTCCGACATGAAGAAGCTGATCGCTTATTCGTCGGTCGCGCACATGGCGATCGTGACGATCGGCCTGTTCGCGTTCAACGCGCAGGGCATCGAGGGCGCAATGCTGGTGATGCTGGGCCACGGCCTTGTATCGGCCGCATTGTTCCTGTGTGTTGGGGTCATCTATGACCGCCTGCATACCCGTGAGATTTCGCGCTACGGCGGCCTCGCCAACAACATGCCGCGTTACGCGGTCCTGTTCCTGCTGTTCACCATGGCCTCGATCGGTCTGCCGGGCACCAGCAACTTCCCGGGCGAACTGCTGGCGCTGATGGGCACGTACCAGGTGTCGACCACGATCGCCCTGCTGTGCACCACCGGCATCATCCTGGGTGCAGCGTACATGCTGTACCTGTACCGCCGGGTGGTGTGGGGTGAGATCAAGTCGGAGGAGGTTCGCGCGATGCCGGACCTGTCGACGCGCGAACTGTGGTTGCTGGCCCCGATCGCTGCCGTCGTCCTGTGGATGGGCGTATATCCGGAAAGCTTCATCGCCCCGATGCGCGCCGACACCGAGCGGCTGATGGCGCGCATCGAGCGTGCGAAGCCGGCCGGTGATTCACTGCCGACGCCGGGCACCGGTGTGGCGCCTGCCGCGCATGGTGCCGGCCATGCGGCCACTGGTTCTTCTGCTGCTGTATCTGACGCCCATGGGGAGGCGCATTGATGGACTACGCATCGCAGGTCGCGATGACCCTTCCCGAGATCGTGCTGGCGCTGGGTGCGTTGGCATTGATGCTGGTGGCTGCGTGGGGCGGCCCGGCGTCGACGCGCGCGGTGTCGTGGACGGCCGTGGCAATCTTGGGCGGCGCATGCCTGGCGCTGATCGGGCCGGCCACCAACGGCGGCTCCGCATTCGACGGCATGTATCGCGCCGACGCCTTTGCCGGTTTCTCCAAGGTGCTGATCTATCTGACGGCAGCGGTTGCCATCCTGCTGGCCCCGCGTTTCTTCGAGCGCACGGCCGGTGATGACTTGCGTCCGGAATATCCGGTCCTGATCCTGCTGTCGGCGATCGGCATGGGCGTGATGGTGTCGGCGGGCGACCTGCTGACGCTGTACATCGGCCTCGAGCTGCAGAGCCTGGCGGCCTATGTTCTCGCCAGCTTCATGCGGCAGGACCAGCGGTCGGCAGAAGCAGGCCTCAAGTATTTCGTCCTGGGCGCACTGGCGAGCGGGATCCTGCTCTATGGCATCAGCCTGGTGTACGGCTTCACCGGTTCGACCATGTTCGACGAGATTGCAGGCGCCTATGCGTCGGCGCCGTTGAGCGGCGATGGCCGATCGATCGGTCTGATGTTCGGCCTGGTGTTCGTCTTTGCGGGCATCGCCTTCAAGATCAGCGCCGTGCCGTTCCACATGTGGACGCCGGATGTCTATGAAGGCGCCCCGACGCCGGTCACCGCATTCTTCGCATCCGCGCCGAAGGTTGCCGCCATGGGCCTCGCGGTCCGTGTCGCGATCGAAGCGATGGGCCCGGCGGAGGACCAGTGGCGCCAGATCGTGATCTTCGCCGCGCTGGCCTCGATCATCTTCGGTGCGGTTGCTGCTATCGGTCAGAGCAACATCAAGCGGCTGTTGGCCTACTCGTCGATCAACAACGTGGGCTTCGCACTGATCGGTCTGGCTGCGGCCACGCCTGAAGGTGTCGCTGCGGTCCTGACCTATATGACGATCTACGTCATCATGACGCTGGGCTCGTTCCTTGTCGTGCTTCAAATGCGCACGCCTGAGGGGCAACCGGTAGAGACGCTCGAGTCGCTGGCGGGTCTGTCGCGCACGCGGCCGTGGCTTGCGGCTGGCCTAGCGATCTTCATGTTCAGCCTGGCGGGTATTCCGCCGCTGTTCGGCTTCTGGGCGAAGTTTGCGGTGTTCGATGCGGCGGTTCGCGCCGGCCTGTTCCCGCTGGCCGTCATCGGCATCGCGGCGAGCACGATTGGCGCCTATTACTACCTGCGCGTCGTCAAGACGATGTACTTCGACGAGCCCACCGTGCCGTTTGGCGAGGGTGATAAGCTGGAAGGTGGCATGATCGCCTTCGCCGCTGTGGCGGTGTCGCCGCTAGGCTATCTGGCGATCCCGCTGCTGAGCGCGTGGACGATGAACGCGGCGCAGGCACTGTTCTGACGGTCACAGACCGTGAGGGCGGGGTGGTGAGCGCCGCGGACAAGGGACTCGTTCGGACGATCGCCGAGACGGGTTCCACCAACGCCGACGTACTCGCCCTCGCCGCGGCCGGCGCCCCGGAAGGGAGCTGGCTGCGGGCTGAGCGGCAGACCGCCGGGCGCGGCCGACAGGGGAAGCCATGGAGCTCCCCGATCGGCAATCTCTACGCGAGTACGCTGGTTCGGGCGCGACCGGGTGATCCGCCCGCCGCTTCGCTTGCGCTGGTATGTGCGGTGGCGCTGGCGGAGACGATCACGTCGCTGGGGTGCCCAGCGGTCACGATCAAATGGCCCAACGACCTGCTGTTGGATAACGCCAAGCTGGCGGGCATCCTGCTGGAGCGGCATGGCGATGCTATCGTCGCCGGCTTTGGCGTGAACCTCGCCAGCCATCCGTCGATCGAGGGGCGGGCGACCGCGAGCCTTGCCGGGCGCCTGTGGGTCCATTCCGCGGCCGAGCTTTACGAGCATCTCGTTGCTGACTTCGCGACCTGGCTGGATATCTGGCGCCGCGAAGGACTGGCGCCCGTCATCTCCCGCTGGGAGCGGCAGGCGCATCCGAGCGGTACGCCGCTGATCGCCAATCTGTCGGACGGCTCCTCCGTACCCGGCAAATATGATGGTCTGGCGAGTGACGGCGCGTTACGGCTGCGCTTGGCGGACGGTACCGCGCGTGTCATTCACGCGGCCGACGTGTTCCTGGTGTAGGAGAGGGAATAATGCTGCTCGCGGTGGATGCGGGAAATACCAACGTGGTGTTCGCGCTGATCGCGTCGCGGCCGCAAGGCGGGCGTGAAATCCGTGCCCGGTGGCGCATCGCGACCGATCCGCGCCGCACCGCAGATGAATATGCGGTCTGGCTGAGCCAGCTGCTGGCGCTCGAAGGGTATCAGCGTAGCGACGTCGACGGGGTGATCATTTCCACCGTCGTGCCGCGCGCGCTCCACAACCTGGAAGTGCTGTCGACCAAATATTTCGGCACCGACGCGTTGATCGCTGGCCGGGCGCCGGTTGAATGGGGCGTCGCGCTGGACGTGGACGAACCGCAGAGCCTGGGCGCCGACCGAGCGGTCAACACGATCGCCGCCCATGCGCTGCATCCTGGTGACCTGATCGTGATCGACTTCGGCACCGCGACGACGCTGGACGTGTCCGATTTCAACGGGGCGTATAAGGGTGGCATCATCGCACCCGGGATCAACCTGTCGCTCGACGCGCTGGTCAACGCTGCCGCGAAGCTGCCGCGGATCGCGATCGAGGCGCCGAAGGGCAACGTCGGGGTGATCGGCCGCAACACCGTCGATCAGATGAATATCGGCATCTATTGGGGCTATATCGCGATGATCGAGGGGCTGGTCGATCGGATGAAGGCGGAGATCGGCCGGCCGGCAAAGGTGATCGCGACCGGCGGCCTAGCCACCTTGTTCGAGCAGCACACTGATGTGTTCGACGCGATCGAGCCCGATCTGACGATCCAGGGGCTGGCGATCATGTGGGAGCGCGCCCATATCGCTGCCTGAGCTTTTTGGCGGCTGAGGGGATCGTTGCCCGCCTGGCGAGACGCCGGTGGTGAGACGATGATCCCTTCTGGGCTGCACGGTTACGGCGCTTTCGACACCGGTCGGAGCGCCACGAGATTGGGGAAGGCCTCCCCCAGATTTGAAGGCCATTTGAAACAGGCGTGCATGGCGCGCCTACCCGTCGGGCGAAGGCCCGAGGGGCAGTGAAGGATTGAGACCATTTCCAAGAAGAACGAACTGCTGTTCTGCGCCCTCGGCGGCTCAGGCGAAATCGGAATGAACGTGAACCTGTACGGCCATGATGGCCGGTGGGTGATGGTGGATTGCGGCGTTACCTTTGCCGACCATCAATATCCGGGGATCGACCTGGTCCTCCCGGACCTGGGCTTCATCGAGGATCAGCTCGATACCCTCGACGGCATCGTGATCACCCATGGGCATGAAGATCACATCGGGGCGCTGCCGTACCTCGCCGATGATCTGGGCGTGCCGATCTATGCCACGCCGTTCACCGCGGGCCTGATCCGGCACAAGCTGGAGGAGGAGCGGATCGCGGATCGCGTGAAGCTGCGTGTGATTCAGCCGGGCAACGCCTTTCGCGTCGGACCGTTCGGGTTCGAATTCGTCCCGATGTCGCATTCGATCCCCGAAGCCAATGCGCTGGTGATCGATACGCCGGCAGGCCGGGTGTTCCACACCGGCGATTGGAAGCTGGATGCAGCCCCCGTCATCGGCACGCCTGCCTCACCCGAAGAGCTGAAGGCGATCGGTGATCGCGGCATCGACGTACTGGTGTGCGATTCCACCAATGTCCTCAATGCCGAGGCGTCGGGGTCGGAAAGTACCGTCCAGACCGGCCTGATGGAGGCGATCTCCAGTGCGCGTGGCCGGGTGGTCGTGACCACCTTCGCCTCCAACGCGGCGCGCCTGCACACGCTGGGCCAGGTGGCCGTGGAAACCGGACGTGCGCTTTGTGTCGCCGGCCGCTCGCTCGACCGGATCATCAAGGTGGCGCGCGCCTGCGGCTATCTGAAGCAGTTTCCGGACACGGTTACCCCGGATGTGGCGATGCGCCTGCCGCGCGATAAGGTGCTGATCGTGGCGACCGGCGGGCAGGGCGAGGATCGCGCCGCGCTGGCGCGTATCGCGACCGGCAACCATCCGATCCGGCTCGATTCCGGCGATACGGTCGTCTTTTCGTCCAAGCAGATCCCCGGCAACGAAGTGGCGATCGGCCGGATCCAGAACGCGCTGGCAGGGCGCGGCGTGAAGATGGTCACGGAGAAGCAGGCGCACGTCCATGTTTCCGGCCATCCGGGTCAGCCCGAGCTGGAGGCGCTATATGGCTGGCTCCGCCCGCGGATTCTGGTGCCGGTGCATGGCGAGATGCGCCACCTGATGGAGCAGGCGCGCTTCGGCTTGTCGAAGGGGATTCCAGAGGCAGTCGTGCAGACCGATGGCGACATCGTCCGGCTGGCGCCGGGCAAGCCCACGAAGATCGGCAATGCGCCGGTCGGCCGCCTGGTGTTGGACGGTGATGTCATCCTTCCCGCCGATGGGGGCACGATCAACGAGCGCCGCCGGATCAGCCTTCACGGCCAAATCTCGGTTGCGGTAGCCGTGGGCAAGAACCGCCGCCTCGCCGGCGCGCCGAGGGTCAGCCTGCAGGGCATTCCGGTCGAAGAGGAGCGCGCGGCGTTCATCGCCGACGCCGAAGATGCTGCCGCGGAGGCAGTATCGGGCAATGCGCGCGACCTGGATCGCCTGCGGGAAGACGTCCGTCTGGCGGTGCGCCGCTGCGCCACGCGCTGGACCGGCAAGAAGCCCGTCGTAGATGTCATGGTGCTGGAGGTCTGACGAGCGATGAACTGGACGTCGGCCCTGGCGATCTACATCCTGTTCTGGGCCTTTTCCGTCTTTCTCGTGCTTCCCTTTGGTGTTCGCACCAGTGAGGAGGCCGGGCAGGATCATGTGCCCGGGCAGGCGGAGAGTGCACCACATGAGTTCGCCGCCGCCCGCACGGCGATCCGCGTGACGATCGTGGCGACGGTGCTGTTCGTGTTGTTCTACGCCAACTATCTGTTTGGGTGGATCACGCCCGACATGGTCGACATGACCAAATACGGCATCGGCACCTCGACCGTCGATTGACATAGAAAAGCCCAGGAGCGGATCGCCGCTCCTGGGCTTTTTCATGATCCCTGCCGGTTAGCCTGTCTGCCTAGTCGGGCAGGCGCCGGTCTCAGCGAAGTCGTTCGATCGCCTGCGCGAGCGCGACGTAGAGCTTGCCCATGTCGGACGAGAGCAACGTCACACCCAGCGGCGAGCCGTCGCGCTGCGCCAGGATGATGCGCAGCATGGCCTCGAAATCGTGGATGTAACGGTTCACCTGATCGCGGAACTCGGCGTCCTCGTCATACAGGGCAGCGATTTCACGGTGTTCGACGTCGCCCAGCAGGCGGACAGCACGACGGGTGAAGACGCCCCGGTCGCCCTTCAGATAAGCGGCCCATGCGCTGTCGGCGACGTCCGTGGCGAAGTTGCGCGTGATGTCGATCGCTGCCGAGTTGAGCGCGTCAATCAGCACCGCGGCACGCCGCGCGAAGCTTTCCTGTTCCTGCTGCTCACGCTCGGTACGCGCGGTATCGATCCGCTCGTCCACCGCGACGGTCAGCGCATGGATCGCCTGCAACTGCTGGTCGAGACGGGCCGCGGCCTGCGTCGCGGCACCGACGGCGGCGTCCGCGGTCGTTGCGATCTGTGCGATCTGCTTGTCCAGGCCAGCGTCGACGGCACGACGCAGCGCTGCGGCGCCAGACTTTTCGAGCGCGTCAGCGGCCTCGGGAACGACGCGGGCGAGCACTTCGCGCGCATGCTCGGCCGCCTGCGTCGCCGTGTCGCGGACGCGCAGCAGCATTTCGATCAGGCGCGGCGCTGCCTCTTCGGCGAAGCGGTTCGCACGATCGGCGGCTTCGTCGACCATCTGCCCCATGGCATCGGCCTTCGCGCGGCCGGTATTCAGCGTATCGAGCAACGTTCCAGTGATCGAATCAACGTTGCTACGCTGTTCGGCGATCACCTGGGCAATCGCCTCAATCGCCTCGTGCGTGCTTTCGGCCGCAGTGACGAGCGCGAGCAGCTCGGGCTTGGCCGCGACCACCACCGCTTTCGCGGCAACGACGCGGTCGTCGAGGCGGTCGACCGCTGCGGGCAGCGTCTCGTCGATCTCGCGCGCGGCTGAATCGAGTGCAAGCAGCAAGGTCTCGGTCGTCTCGATAGCGCGGCCCGCCATCGCGTCGCCCGCCGCCAGCGCCTGTGTCATGGCATCGGCAGAGCCGCCGAGTGCGGAGATCGACGCGGCCAGCATCTGCGAGCGTTCAACACCCTGCTGATGCAGGCGCGCGAGCCGATCCTCGATGCCGCCAAGCGCCGCCTGAAGATCGCCGATCAACCCGTCGCTGGCGTGCCGCTGCTTGTCCAGCCGTTCGGTGATGCGGTCGATCACGACTTCGATCACCCCGATCCGCTCAGCCAGCGATTCAGCGCTTTCGCGCGCTGCGGTGTCCAGCGCGGCCTGGTTGGTGCCGACCATCGCCAGCATGGCGTCGGCCTGCGCCGCAATCCCCTTGCGCGATTCGTCGATTGCCTGCGCCGTGCGGTCGAGAAGGGCGTCCACGGCGGACGACATCTCACCGGTGACAGCTTCCAATCGCGCACCGGCGGTTTCGCTGGTCGCCTCCATCCGGCCGATATGCGCCGCGAGCTTCTGCGCCGCTCCGCCGGCGACCGCCTCCGCCTCACGCCCACGTTCGGTCAGCGCCACGATCTGTGCGTCGAGTGCTGCGGCCTGCTGCCCGGCGGCAAGCCCGGCATTCTCGATCCGTGTGGTCAGCCCTTCGGCCTCACTCTGCGCCTTGGGCATGGTGGCGAGCAGCACCGAGAGGCTGTTCTGAGCAGTCGTCGCCGCCTCCGCCAGCGAGCGGGCGTGGACGTCGGCCTGGTCGATCTCTTCGGAAAGACCGCGCCCGATCGAGGAAAGACGCGCGGTGGCGCTGTCGCCCAGGGCGCTCAACTGACGCGCCTGTTCGGCCAGCTTGTCACGATTGGCATCAAGCGCCGCCGACAGCGAGGCGACGGTGCGTTCCAGCGCAGCGGCCTCTTCGCGCATCGCAGCAGCGGTTGCACCGAACCGGTCGGCCTCGGCGCGGCTCGTGCGTAGCGCCAACAGCCAGACGATCCCTGCGAGTGCCGGGACCGAGACAAGCGCCGCGCCGAATTGCGCCAGGTCGAGCGCAGACATGCCCGCCAAGTCATTGCGGGCCAGCCACAGCACCAGCGCGACCCAGACCAGCGATCCGCCGACCAGCGCGGCCGGCCCGATCGTCCGCCAGGGCGATACAGGCTCCACCCCATCGGGCAGATACGTTTCTTGTTGATCTTCCACGGCGACCTGCTCGGCGATCACGGCTGGAGCTTCCTCCATGTTGTGCATTGCTGCATCGCTGGGTTTACGCGTGCGCATGTCGATGATCGTCGGGCCCCCGGTCATTCCCGCAGGTGTATCACGAATTCATGTCGCTCAAAGCAAATAGCGGCAACCTGCGATTAAGCGTTGCATGCTAGCGGCCTGTGCATGGCCGTTGATCCCGGAGCTATCGATGCCGCGCTTGCCGCAGCGGTCGGCGACGATCCGGTGCTGATCGCCGAACTGCGCGCTGCCTTCGTTGATAGCGCGCGAGCCGGGCTGACCGCCATAGAGGCGGCAGAGGATGACGGGACGTGGCGTGCAGCGGCATGGCGGCTGAAGGGGCTGGCGGCGAGTTTCGGTGCGATCCGCCTGGCGGCGCTGGCGACTGAGGCTGCGGGCAAGCCCGCTGGTGATGGGCAGATGGTCAAGCAACTGCGCCAGCTGATTGCGCGATTGTGAGCCGCGCAGCGTAACCCGCGCGGTTGGCGATTGCCCCGATCCGGTACTGACCGTAACAGCGCCCGATGCTCACAGGGCTGATCTTCGCCGTACAGGAAGCCGACGACCGGCCCGGCACGCTTGCCGCAACCTTGCCCTTCGCCGGCATGACCGTTGTGGAATATCAGGCGCGCCTGCTGATCGCCGCCGGCGCGGCGCAGATCGTGGTGGTCGTTGCGCGTGTTACCCCGGAGTTGCTCGGCGCAGTGGCGCGGATCGGCCGTCGGGGCGTCACGGTGGATACGGTGCGCAGCGCAGCCGAAGCTGCCGCTCGCCTCCATCCGCTGTCTCACCTGCTGGTGCTGGCCGATGGGTTGGTCACGACCGAAGCGATTCTTCATCCAATCGCGCGCGAGGCCGGCGATGTTCTGCTGGTGGCGGCGGAAGACGAGGCCGACCCTGCTTATGAGCTGATCGGCGGCGGGGACGCCTGGGCCGGGATCGCCCGATTAGATAGCCGGCACTTGGGCGACGTAGCGGCGATGCCGCGCGACTATGACGTGCAATCTGCGCTGCTGCGTGTGGTAGCACAGTCAGGCGCCCTTCGCCTGCAGATGCCCGATGATGAGCGCGGCAACGGTCATGGCATCGAGCGTCGCCGTGACACGCTGGAAACGCGGAGCCGGTCGGTGGTGAGTGCGGCGATCGCCGCGCGCTCCGGCTGGTTCCAGCGGTGGATCGTGCGGCCGGTTGCCCGCGCCTGCTTGCCCGCCCTGATGCGCCGCCATGTGCCGAGCGCCGCGATGGTAGCGGGCGCGGCGCTTGTGTCGGGGGGTGGGCTCGGGGCGCTCGGCGCGGGGCACGCGAGCGTGGGCCTGCTGCTGTCGTTGCTGGGCGTGATCGCGGCCACGATCGCCTCGAGTTTTGCCTGGTTACGGGATGAAGAGATGCTGGCGCGCGTCGCCAATGCGCTGGCGCTGGGTGTGCCTGCAATAGCGGCGCTGGTGCTGGGGCGAGCGATCGATGCCGAAACGGGGGAGATGACGGCGCTGATCGTCGCCCTGGCGCTGGTCACCGCGGGTGCATTGGGCGCCCGGGCGATTTCGGAGCATCGCCCGCTGTTCTGGGGTGATCCGTCGGCCTATCTTCTGGTGCTGGCGATTTGCACCGTACCGGGATGGCCGATGATCGGGCTTGTCCTGGCGGCGATATACGCCACGGCGACGCTGGCGATGGCAATCGAAACATTACGCGCGCGCTTAGCAGCGCCTTAACGTCGCCCGCGCTAGGGGAGACGCATGTCGGTCGATTCTCTTGAAGGCGCGCCGGGCCTGACGTCGGATGCCGCTGCCCTGCTCGCGCGCGCCGCGATGGCCGACCGTGCCGCTGGCGGGCATCTCGCCGCAACGATCGACGACCTGTTTCTGCCTGACGAGCAACGGCTGGATGACCGCAGCCGCGCTCGACTAGGCGCGCTGCTGCGCTCCACGATCGAGGCGACCGGCGCTGCAATTCACACGCGATGGTGCTCCGAACGGGGCGTGCCGCGCGATGTGGTGTTCGATCCTGCGAAGGTGCTGGAGCGCCTGGTTGTATCGGGCGTTCTGCGAGATCCCGAACTGATCGATGAACTGCTCGGACGTGCGCGCCAGGATCTGCTGGGGGAGGCGTTGCGCGCCAATCGGCCGCCGGGCGCGCAGGCCGCGCTGTTGAGCCAGCTCGCGGAGAGTGACGATCAGGCGACCGCCGCGGCGGCCCAGGCCTATCGGCTGGCCGAACATCGATCCCGCCAATGCGAGACGTCGCCGGGCGAGATGCTGCCGCCAGCGCTGAACCGGCGCGTTACGTGGTATGTCGCCGCCGCTTTGCGCCCGGATCTGAGTGGGGAGGCGAGCGCCACCGATCGATCGGTCGCCGACGCTGCGGAGCACCATCTGCGCTCCTGCGAGACGGCAGTGGGCCTGGACGCGAGAGCCGCGGACCTGGGGCGGTTGATCGATCACGACCCGGACGCAACGGCGGTTTTGCTGGCGGCAGCGATCGAGGATGGGGCCGTGGCGCTATTCGTCGCGTTGCTCGCGAACCGGACGGGGATCAGCCAGCGTGACATCCGCGCGCTTACGCTGGACCGGGCGGGCGAGCGATTGTGGCTCGCGCTTCGATCGCTCGACATCGACCGTCCCGGACTTGCGCGCATCGGTTATGCGCTCGGGGAGGCGGATCCGCGCCGCGACCTGGAGACGTTTGCCAGCGCGCTCGACACGATCGTGGCCGTTCCTGCTTCGGTTGCTCACGCAGCGATCGCGCATCTCGCGCTCCCGGCGGACTATCAGGCTGCGCTTCGCCTGATCGATGGCAGGGAGCTGCCGTGATCGAAGGCATCACCATGTCCGCCCGGGTTGATGCGGCCGATCGGTTGATCGACGCCGATCCCGAGTTCGCGACGCTGAACGAGCGCGCAGGTGGCGCGCTGGGGCGTCCGCCTGCCAATCCGCAGATTGCCGCGATGGTGCGATTGTCACGGCGGCTGCAGATCCCGCTCGCCCGCGCCGTGACCATTGCCGACATGGACGTCGATCTCGATTGCTGGGTTCGCGTCGCGCCGGGCGAAGGCGAGACGAGGCTGACCATTTCGCCGATGCGCGAACGGGCGGCGTGGCGCCCGGTGCAGCCGGTGATGGCGGTTCCGCCGCCCGCCGGAGCGGATTGGACGTGGGATGTCGATGCCGGCCTTCGGCTTCAGCGATTGGCCAGCGAGGCAGCGCAGCGGCACGGCATCGATATGGCCATGGCGCTGGGCCAGCCGCTGACCCGGCTATTCACGCTGGAAAGCGATCCGCACGGGGCCCTGCCCCTGCTGGAGGCGGTAGCCTCTGTCGATGACTTTGCGGACCAGCCGGCAGTGCTGACGACGAGTGGCGACCGGGTCATCCTTGCCGGACATGTACGGCGGGATCGTGGCGGCGCCTTTGCCGGGTTCGCAGGCGCGACGTTCCTGTGCGGTGCCAAGCCGAGTGCCAGCGGAGCAGCCAACGCGGGCATGGATGGCGCGTTCAACCACCGGCTCGATCGTATCCTGCGCGCGCCGCTTGGCCGGATCGTCGCCAATGCGGACAGCATCAACGCCGGCATCGAGGGTCCTATCGACCCGCAATATGCCGATTACGCCGCCGATATCGCGAGCGCGGGGCGGCATTTGATGGGACTGATCGACGATCTTGCCGATATCGAGGCGATCGAACGAGCGGACTTTACGGCCGAGGCCGGCACCGTCGACCTGGCCGATGTGGTGCGCCGCGCCGCCGGGCTGCTGGCGGTTCGCGCCGCTGACGCCGGCGTTACGATCGATCGGGCAGGCCTGGATCAGCCGCAACATGTGCGTGGCGAGTTCCGGCGCATCTTGCAGATCATGGTCAACCTGATCGGCAACGCGGTTCGCTATTCACCGCGTGATGCCACCATCTGGCTTCGCCTGCAGCGCGATGGCGATCATGTATTCGCGATCGTTGCGGATCAGGGGAAGGGCATCGCCGTCGAGGACCACGAGCGGGTCTTCGCCAAATTCGAACGGGTTGACACGAGCGAGCCGGGCGGCAGCGGGCTTGGCCTCTACATCGCCCGCCGCTTAGCCCGCGTGATGGGGGGCGACCTGACCGTAGACAGCGCACCCTGCGAGGGCGCCCGCTTCGTACTGAGCCTTCCGGCGGTCTAACGAGGCGCGCGCCGGACGCGGCATGAGACAGCTTAGCTGATGCGGAACAGCCGCAGCGGGGAGCCCTTGGGCATCGGCACGGGGGTCAACCAGTCGAATGTCTCGCCATGTGCCAGTCGGTCGTAGAAGCCGCCGGGCGCACGATCGCGATAGACCGTCGATTCCGCCATGTTCGGGCAGACGAGCATCAACGTCGCGCCATGCCGCTTCATGATCGCGCGCGCTTCCTCAGGGGAGCGTTTGAAGGCGTGGTGGACGTCGAGGATCGCGTCCCCATTGCGATGATAGGGCCCGGCGATTGCATTGTGGTGCGTCAGCGTGATCAGCCGCGGCCCTAGATCGACAAAGGTGAAGATCGTCGTCGGCGGAAGACGATTGAGCGGGTTCATTGCCGGCATGGTGAGGCACAGGCCGGTCGCGCGATTAACACGCTTCACATAAGGCTTCGGCACGTCGATCGGCAGCGTGCGCAGTAGCAAGGAGGCGAACATGCCCGAGATGACGACAAAGACCGCGCCCGTGGCAAACAGCCGGACGAACATCGAACGCTGCCCCAGCAACCAGGGCAGCACGATCCAGGCAAGCGCGGTGACGCCCGGGATCGCCATCAGCTGGGCAGCCGGGCCGCTGCGCACCTGCCACAGCAGCATCATGACGGAGAATAGTGCAAACAGGCCAACGCAGGCCCAGCCGATCAACGTCGGGCTGCGTCGAGCGCGCCAGATGGCGATTCCGGCACCGATCAGACCCATCGTAGGCAAGGCAGCAAGCGGGAAGCCGGTGCGGAAGGAATGCCGGTAAATCGGCTTCGCCTCCCGCACGTTGCTGAGCCAGCTGGCGTAAAGTTCGTCCGAGACCTGTTCGGGACGTTGCAGGCATTGGGGGAACAGACCCGCGAAGCCGCCAGCGATCACCGCACCGGCGACCGCTGCCATGGTGAAGCGGATCGCGCGTTTTTCGGGTGAGACGATAGCGAGCAATGTCAGCAGCGCGCCAGCGGCAACAAAGACGCTGAGCCAGATTGGGGTGAGCGCGTCGCAGCGCATCACCCGGTTCGCCTCGGATGCGAAAAGAAGATAACCAGCACCGCATCCGCCGCCGAGCGCAATGGCGTACCCCAGCAGGCGACGCCGCTCATCGGCGTCCCACACCCAGCGCAAGGTGATGATCGCGCCTGCCATCGCGCAATAGGGCAGCATTTCCAGTCCGATGGTGAGCGACAGCGCGCTTGCCAGACCGACGGTGATGCCGCCGCGCGGGCCGTCGGGGTCGCACAGGCCGGCGACCGTCAGGCTCAACATCGCCAGCTGCCAGCCGTGATGATCGATGCGGTCGGGCATGAACATCATCAGCGCGACCGTCGATCCCATCAGGAACACGATCGCCAGTGGCCAAGCAACGGGGGAGACGAGGCGCCGCACCGTCGCGCCTAGACCGATCAGCGTGATGCCCAAAGGCAGCAGCGGGGCGATGCCACACGCCAGCTTTTCCGCCTCGGCCACGCCGACGAAGGGACGCAGCAGCAGGATCAGACCCGCGATCGGCAGGTCGACGATCCGCGACCAGTGAATGTCGAAGCCGACCGGCGGGTTGAGGCGGTAGTTGCGCAGATCGTACCAGCCCTGGCCATCAATCAGCGCGCGGACCTGCATCAGCCGCATATTGTCGTCGGTATCGCCCAGCGACAGCCAGTGGATCGCCGCCCAGCGCTTCCACACATAGAACACCGCGATCACGATCCAGGCGATCGTGGTCAGCTTGATCCAGTGCCGGTCCAATTCGGCGGACAGGGAGGGGGGCAATCTGTTCACGGGGCTTTCCTCGCCGACCGCAGGCCATTAGACGCCCGCGACATTCTTCCGGTTCGGCCCGGGCGGGCGATCGGTGGCGCCCGCCTCTACCCGAGGCGGCACAAAGGGCAAGGCGTGGACGCTGTTCGCAACAAGTTCGGCTCGGCAGGAATGCGCGAAACCTTCTGGCAGCTGGTGCGGTTCGGCATCGCTGGCGGATTGGCGACGGCGCTATATGCCGTCGTCTATTCGCCGCTCGCTGCGTTCAAGATCACGTCCGAACAGGTCGCCAACATCGCCGGTTACATGGTGGCAATGCTGTCGGGATATGTGCTGCACAGCAAATGGAGCTTTCGCGGGCATGGTGCCTCGGCGAAGGCATCAGCGCCCAAGTTTTTCGCGGTCTCGCTGGTCAGCTTTGCGGTCAACACCTTCTGGGTGTGGTTGCTGACTGACGATGCGATCCTGGCTGGGCCGTGGTGGTGGCCGTTGATCCCTATCGTGCTGGTGACCCCGCTGGTCACCTTCTCACTCAACCGTCTGTGGGTATTTTCCTGATATGGATCGCCGCGTCTACGACCGCATGGCCGAACATGATTCCACCCACTGGTGGTATCGCGCGCGCCGCGACATCCTGGCCGATTATCTGACGCGCGAGGGGCGGCTGCCAAAGGACGCTCGGATCCTGGAGATCGGGTGCGGCACGGGGCACAATTTGCCAATGCTGGCGCAGTTCGGCCGCGTCGACGCGATCGAGATCGATCCGGCGGCGCGCGACGTGGCGAGCCAGCGGCTGGGCAAGCCCGTTGGCGAGTCGCCCTTGCCGGCGCTCCCTGGCGTGCCGGACGCGCATTACGACCTGATCGCCGTGCTGGACGTCGTCGAGCATATCGAGGACGACGTCGCCGCCTTGCGCGCGATGCGGGCGCGGCTGGCGCCGGGCGGCAAGATCCTGATCACCGTCCCGGCCCATCAATGGATGTGGAGCGCGCATGACGTGGTGAACCACCACCACCGCCGCTATTCCAAGACGACGCTGGCCAAGGCGATTGAGGACGCGGGGCTTCGGCCACGCACGCTGGGCTATTTTAACTCGCTGCTGTTCCCGCTCGCCGCCGGCGCGCGGATCATGGGCCGGCTGACGGGGCGCGAGGACAGCGACGATACGCCGCCTGCCGCGCCGCTGAACGCGCTGTTCGAGAAAATCTTCCGGTTGGAGCGGCACATGGTCGGCCGGGTGCCGATGCCGCCGGGCGTCTCGATCATTACCTTGGCGGAACCGGCCTGAGAGCCGGCCTGGCGGCATCATCACCCCGGGTACTGCGCCGGGGTGATGATGGCCATCTCACCTCACCGCGGCGGTGTTGCATCCTGCGGATCGGACGTGGTGGTCGTTCCCTGCGGGCTTGCCGTCGTGGTGCCGCCGGCGCGCGGCCGTGACTGTGGCGACATCGTCGTCGGCGTGCGACGGCTGGTGCCGGTCTGCACCGCTGGCGTGTCGCTGGTCGCGTCCGGCATCGACTGACGATCGGTCGTGCTGCCGGGGACGCGACCCGGCGCGCTGCCCTGCGGCCCCATCATGCCGCCATGCTGCCCATGCTGATCCATGCTGCCGCCGGTCGTCCCGCCCGCGCTGGTGCTAGGCGTTCCCGTCTGGCCCGTCATCGTACCGCCCGGTGACGTCGTCTGGCCGGCGGTGCCGCCAGCGAATCCGCCCTGCGCGGTGGATGATTGTGCCGTCGCCGTGGTGGGCAGCAACAGCGCTGCTGCGCCAAGCATTCCCAAGTAACGCATTGTGCCTCTCCTTATAGATCACGCTTCAACGGGAGGGAGGTCGATGACGTTCCTGTGGAGCAAAGGTAAATCGTCTTGATCCATTTGTAGTTATGCCGTTGGATCAGGCTGTAGGTAGCGCAGAGCGCGCTGCGTTCCTGCGGCTGCATGTCCTATTCGCGGGAACATTGCTGTGCCGGGCAAGGAGAGGCAAGATGACGATCGCCGCCATAGCATTACCCCGCCTGCTGCATGTCGGGGGTGGTGCTTCGGGTCGACTGCCGGAGGTGCTGGCGACGCTTGGGCTCTCCCGGCCGCTGATCGTCACTGATCCCTGGCTGCTGGAATCGGGCGCGGTTGGCAGATTGGTCTCGGGTCTGGACAGCGCCGGCATCGCACACCGCCTGTTCGCGGACACCGTCCCGGACCCGACAGTGGCATCGGTGCAGGCGGGGCTCGGCTGTCTTAATGCCGGTGATCACGACTGCGTGGTCGGGTTTGGCGGCGGCAGCCCGATCGACACGGCCAAGGCGATCGCGCTGCTGGCGAGACACGGCGGGGCCATGGCGGATTACAAGGCGCCGCATGTGCAGGACGCGCCCGGCCTGCCGATCATCGCCATTCCGACAACGGCGGGCACGGGGTCGGAAGCCACCCGCTTCACCATCATCACCGACGAAAGCACCGACGAGAAGATGCTGTGCGCAGGGCTGGCGTACCTGCCCATTGCTGCGCTTGTCGATTACGAGCTGACGTTCAGCATGCCGGCGCGATTAACCGCCGACACCGGGATCGATTCACTGACCCATGCGATCGAGGCCTTTGTCTCGCGCCGGGCGAATCCGTTCAGCGACGGCATCGCGCTGCTTGCGATGCGCGCGATCTCGCCCAACCTGCGCCGTGTCTATGCCGATCCCGGCGATGGACCAGCGCGCGAGGCGATGATGCTCGGCGCGACGCAGGCGGGGATCGCGTTTTCCAACAGTTCGGTCGCGCTGGTGCATGGCATGAGCCGGCCGATCGGAGCGCATTTCCAAGTGCCGCATGGCTTGTCGAACGCGATGCTGCTGCCGGCGGTCACCCGATGGTCGGCGCCAGCGGCGCTGGGCCGCTATGCCGCCTGTGCCCGGACGATGGGCGTCGCCGACGATGGTGAGGGCGACCAGTTGGCGGTCGCTCGGCTGCTGGAGGAGCTTGCCGCGCTCAACCGTGATCTGGCGGTGCCGGGGCCGGCGGCCTGGGGCATTGATGCCGACCGCTGGCATGTGTTGGTGCCGACGATGTGCGCGCAGGCGGCAGCATCAGGATCGCCAGCCAACAATCCGCGCGTGCCCGATGCCGATGCAATGGCGGAGCTTTTTGCGGAGGTGTGGGCCAGCTGATCGCGTGGACCAGCCGGCCGCCCTGCCATCAGTGGGCGAGCACCGGCGGCGCGGTGCCATCGTCTGCCTTGTCCTCATCGATCGCCACGACGCGCGGCAGGATCAGCTGGATCGCGGCGAGCGCGACCAGATAGGTCAGCGAGCAGACGAGGAACATCGGCAGATAGCCACGACCGGTGTCGAGGGACCAGCCGGCGAACTCGATCATCGCCATGCCCGACAGATTGCCCGCAAAGGCGCCAATGCCGATCGCCGAGCCGACGATGCGGGCCGGGAAGATGTCCGTCGTCAGGCCGAACAGATTGGTCGAGAACCCCTGGTGCGCAAAGAGGCCGAGGCCCAGGATTCCCGCTGCGACCCAAGCGCTGTCGACACCCACCAGCAGCGGGATCGGGACGATCAGCAGCGCATAAACGAGCATCGACGTCTTGCGTGCGGCATTGACGCTCCACCCGCGGCGCATCAGCCGTGAGGGAAGGAAGCCGCCGCTGAGCCCGCCTAGTGCTGCCATGAAGTAAACAAACGCGACCGGCAGCCCCAACGTGCCCTGCGACAGGCCGAACGTGCGGTGGAACATGTCGGGCATGAAGAACAGGAGGAACCACCAGACCTGATCCGTCAGCGCCTTGCCAAGGATCACAGCCCATTGACGGCGATCCTTCAGTAGGCTGCTCCAGGCGATCTTGGGCGCCGCAGCATCGCGCGCGGCGTTGGGCTGCTCCGGAATGCGCATCATCAGCCAGGCGACGACCCAGATGAGGCCGAGGCCGCCGGCGATCAGGAACGTCGCCTGCCAGCCCCACATCAGCGCCATGACCGGGATCAACAGCGGTGTCAGGATCGCGCCGACGTTGGGCGCGATGCCGACCAGGCCCAAGGCAACGGAGCGATCCTTCGCCCCGAAATAGGTCGCCGCGGTCTTCACCGCGGCCGGGGTGCCGATCGACTCCGCTGCGCCCAGGACTGCGCGCGACGTGACAAAGCCCGATACCGTCGTGGCAAAGGCGTGGGCCATGCCAGCAAGGCTCCACACGCCAACGCCGATGGCGAAGCCCCAGCGCAGGCCGATTTTATCGATGAACCAGCCAGTGCCGAGGAACGCGAGCGCCGCCGCGAACTGGAAGGCGGAGGCCATGTGGCTGTAATCGCGATCCGACCAGTCGAATTCCGCCTGAAGCGTCGGCTTCAGCAGCGCCAGGATTTGGCGGTCGACATAGTTGAGCACGATGGCGACGAACACCAGCCCAAGCACGATCCAGCGGCGCCGATCAGCGGTTGTCGTCGTCACAGGCCAGTTCCCCTCTTACCAGCCCGACCGATAGGATACCGTTGTCATATCTTCAATCGGGTAACGGCGGATCGTGGCGATCGAGCTGGCGGCCGGTCGCTCAGTCAGTTTTCTCGCCGGCGATTTCGTGCGCTGGAATGCGGGTACGTTCAGCCTGGAAACCCAGCGTGGCGCGGCGGTGCACCGTGCCGGCAATATCGGCGACCAGATAGAGCGGGCGGCGCTTCGATTCGATGTACAGGCGGCCAAGATATTCGCCGATCATGCCCAGCACGAACATCTGTACCGCGCTCAGCACTGTCACCACCAGCATGGTCGATGTCCAGCCCTGCACCGGATTGCCCTCGAAATAGCCCCAGGCAATGTAGAACAGCAGCAGCAGCGCCAACCCCGCCAGTGCGACGGAGGCATGGCTCGCGAAACGCAGCGGCGCGGTGGAGAAGCCGGTGACCGCATCGAATGCGAGCCGCAGCATCTTCGACAGCGGATAGTTGGTCTCACCCGCCAGCCGCTCCGCTCGGTCATACGGGAAGGGAACCTGTCGAAAGCCGATCCATGCGACCATGCCGCGGATGAAGCGCGCCTGCTCTGGCAACGACAGAAGCGCGTCGAGGGCGCGGCGGCTCATCAGGCGGAAATCGCCCGTGTCGAGCGGGATCGGCGTATCGGTCAGCCGATCAAGCAGACGATAAAAGGCCGCGGCGGTGGCCTTCTTGAACAACGTCTCGCCGGCGCGCTTGCGGCGAACGGCATATACGACATCGGCGTTTTCGCGCGCCATCGTGGCGCGCAGTTCCCCCAGCAGCTCGGGTGGATCCTGCAGATCGGCGTCGATGATCAGGATCTGCTCACCCGAACACAAGTCGAGGCCCGCGGTCAGCGCCAGTTGATGGCCATGATTGCGCGACAGGTTGATCGCGACGAGCCGCGGATCGGTGGTCGCCAGATATTGCATGATCGCCCAGCTGTCGTCGCGCGAGCCATCGTTCACGAGCACGATCTCGTGATCGTCGCCTACGGCGGCGTGGGCGGCAGCCGACACGCGTTGATGCAGCAGCGGCAGCGTGTCGGCTTCGTTGTAACAGGGGATGACGATCGAAAGGGCAGGGCGGTGCATGCGCGCCCCGTTACAGGATGCTCAGGCCTCCGTCACGACCTTCACGAGCATACCGGGGCGCAGCGTAGCGTCATCATCCAGTCCGTTCAGCGTGACGAACCTGTCGCGCTGGGCATCGGTATAGGCCATCTGGCGCGACAGGCTGTCGATCGTATCGCCAGCCTTCACCGTCATGATCCGCAGCTTCTTGCCGCGCACGCGCGCCGCCTCCTGTGCGGTGATCGGCGCTACACTTTCGATCAACGGCGTGAACGGCCCGATGCCGCGCCCAGCTGGCGTGACGATGGTCCAGAAGTAGGTTGCAGAGGGGAAGCGATAAGCAAGGACGGTGGCGTCGACAGCCTGGCCGTTCGCACTCGCGCGTACCGTCGAATAGGCATAATCAAGGCCATTGGCGCGGCCCGCCTGCGCCGTTGGCGCGGCGTTCGCCCCGAGGCTCCGGAATTGCTGCGCGACGAATCCGGGAAGATCGCTGGTCGCAGCCGCCGCCTTGAACTGCGCTTGTCCGCCGGTTCCTGCTACCGTGACGGCATCACTGCCGTTAGCGATGCGATAGCCGACAGGCGCGGTGAAGCGCAGGCGCATGACCGGGTGCACGAACGTCTGGCCAGTCACCACGCCCTGGCGCGGATCATCGTCATAGAGGAGGCCATCGAGCCGGCGCAGAAAGGCGGTGTCCTGTGTCATCTGGCCAGCCGCTTTGCCGGTCTGCTGCGCCAGTTGCCGCGCCCGCATGACGCGTTCCCGGCTGTTGGGGTGTGTCGATGCCCAGGTTGGGGCGCCGGTCTGTTGGCCCGACAGGCGCGCCGTGAGGCTGGTGGAAGCGCCGAGCTGCTCGAGCATGTCGGCAGCGGCATAAGGGTTGTAGCCCGCTGCCGCGATGTAGCGAACGCCGAGCGCATCGGCAGCGTATTCCTGATCGCGGCCGTATTTCAGCGTGTAAAGTTGCGCGGCGCTGCGCGCACCGGCGCCAGCAAGTTGTCCGATCGCGCTGTTGCCGGCGACTGCGCCGACCACGCCAGCCAAGATTGATCCGATGCCGGCCGTGCGCTGACGCCCCGTGGAGTGGCGGGCGGCGACATGGCCGACCTCATGCCCCATCACGCTGGCGAGCTCCGCCTCGCTGTTCATCAGCGCGAGAAGCTGGCGCGTCACGTACACATAGCCGCCGGGGATGGCGAAGGCGTTCTCGACCGGCGAGTTGAGCAGGGCGACGGTGAAATCGCCCTGTGCGTTGGACAGGCCCGATTGTACCGCGACCCGCTTGCCCACCTGTTCGACATAGGCGGCCTGTGGGCCATCATATTTGCCGCCGAACTCCGCCAGCAATTGCGGGTTCGCCTCGGCTCCCTGCGCCTTGTCGCTGGCGGAGATTGACCGTGCCTGCGCGTGGGCAGCGACAGGCACGGTGACGGCTACCGTGGCGGCGGGAAGGGCGAGGGAAACGGAAAGCAGGCGAGACATGCGGGGCAGGTTCCTTTCGGTCCTGTCCTACGCCATGATCCCTGAACGGTTCCATCGCACGCCGCCCTCCCCCGGGCGGGCGTGGCTCAGGCGGCGCGCGCCTGCTCCTCCACCAGCCGCTGCAGGATAGTCAGCGGGACCGCGCCATATTGCAGCACCTCATGGAACTGCCGCAGGTCGAACTTGTCCCCACGCAGCTTCTGCGCCGTCTCACGGGCGCGCACCCAGGCGGCGTGACCCACCTTGTAACTGCACGCCTGGCCCGGCTGGGTGCAGTAACGCTCGATCTCACGCTGCGACCGTGGACGCGCGAAGCCGACGGTTTCGACCATGTAATCGGTCGCCTGATCTCGGGTCCAACGCTTGGTGTGGATGCCTGTGTCGATGACGAGGCGCGCGGCGCGAAACAGATAGCTCTGCAGGAAGCCGGCACGCTCCAGATCGTCGGCATAGCCGCCCAGTTCGTCGGCCAGGCTTTCGGCATACAGCGCCCAGCCTTCGCTATAGCCGCTGAAGAAGCTGAGGTTGCGTAGCAGCGGCTGCGGCGCCTTTTGCGCGATCGAGATCTGCAGGTGATGGCCCGGCACGCCTTCGTGATAGGTGAGGCTGGGCAGCGAATATTTCGGCCAGTCGCCGACGTTCTTGAGGTTGATCCAGTAGATCGCCGGGCGCGACCCATCGAGCGCGGCGCGGCTGTAATAGCCGTTCGAGGCGCCGTCTTGGATGTCGACCGGCACTGCGCGAATGTCGAGCGGCTCGCTCGGCGGGTTGAGGATCGCCTGACCCAGCTTCGCCGTCATCGCGGCATTGCCCTCGTTCAAGCCCTTGATCAGCGCCGCCCGGCCTTCCGCGGTGTCAGGATAGACCTGTTCCGGCCGCACATTCAGCTCGTTCAGCCGTGCGCCGACATTGCCGCGGGTGAGGCCCTGCTTCCGCAGGATCGTGTCGAGCTGAGCGGTGATCTCGGCCACCTGGTCGAGGCCCATCTGGTGCACTTCCGCGGGCGTATATTTGGTGGTGGTCGCCTGCTCCAACGCCGCGGCGTAGATGGCGTCGCCCTGCGGCACGTCCCAAATGCCGGCAGTGCTGCGTGCCTTCGGACGCAGCGCCTTGATCAGCGCGATCTGGCGATCGAGCGCAGGATAGATGTCGGCTTCAACGATCTTGGAGGCACGCGCCTGCCAGTCACCGTTGATGTTCTTGGCCGCCGCCCGCTTCGCCACCGATTGCGCGAGGCCGCTCTCGGCCGCTGCCTGGCCGCGCAGCTTCGCCATCTGGCCGAGCGTCAGGTCGAGCGAGAAGTCGGGAGCGAGATAGCCGCGCGACGCCTCTTCCTTCTGGTTCGCCGTATCCTGATCGAGCCGCTTGGCAAAGGCGCCGAGCCGGTCGAGATAAGCCTCGCAGTCCGCCGCGTTGTTGATCGTATGCGACGAGTTCAGGAAGTCGGGCGTCGAGAAGTAGCTGCCACCCTGCTGGAAGATGGTGAAGGGGCGCTGTACCCCGTCCAGCTTGAAGCGATCATAAGGGACCGCCCGGCTTTCGAGCGAGTACAGGATCACTTCGCGGTCCAGCTTCGAGCGGGTCGACAGCGAGGCGGGATCAACGGCGCGGATCGCGGCAATCGCCTGCTTCAATTCGGTGCGCGCGGTAGCCTTGCCGGCCGCGGACTGATCGGTCAGCCGGTGCTTGAGCGCAGCGTTCGCGCCCTTGTCCATGCCGAGTGAGGTCGCGAGTTCGGGCGAGCGCTGGAGCGTCTGGGCGAACACCTTGTCAAACAGGCTGTTGAGCTGCGCATCAGCCGGGTTGGTGGCGCCGCCGGCGGCAACGGTTTGCGCGCGGAGTGCTTCTGGCACGAGGGCGAAGACGGAGGCAGCGCTTGCCGAGGCAAGGAAGGAACGACGATCCAAGTGCTTGGGCCTTTCGAGAGGAGGGCCGGCCAACCTTAAGCAAGGCAGTGATGATGCCGCAAGTGGCGGCTGCGCACCGAGAGGCGCGCGGCCGCCATTGGTGAGGTCAGACCCGCTCGGCCGCGTTCACGGCGTCGGCGGCGCGCAGCGCAGCGATCAGGCGCATCAGCTGGTGTGCGTCATGCACCTCCACATCGATGACATTGGTGTGGAACTGGGTGTCGCGTGTATCGAGGCGCAGGTTGATGATATTCGCCTTGTGCTGGCCGATGATCGTTGCAAGCACGCCCAGCGCGCCGGGCTCGTTCTTCACCTCGACCGACACGCGCGCGGTCGCGCCTTCGGTCTTGTTGCCCCATTTGACGTCGATCCAGTCGGTCTCCTCGTCGGACCGCTCGGCCAGTTCGGCCAGCGTCGGGCAATCGATGCGGTGCACCTCAATCGAGGCGTCGGGGCGGCGCAGGCCGACGATGCGATCACCCGGCACCGGGTGGCAGCACTCGCCCAGTTCATAGGCGACGCCCGGCGCCAGCCCCTCGATCGAGATCGCGGACGATTGCGGCGGCGAGTGCGCGAGGTCGGCACCCGCGGAGCCCGGCATCAACGCTTCCATTACCTGCGCATCGGTCAGCGTTCGCCTGGCGATTGCCTGCATCAGCGTCGCCTCATCAGCCAGCTTCAGGCGCGGCAAGGCGTGGCTTAACGCGTCGGCACCCAGCGGCGCGGGCAGGCGGGCGACGATATCGTCGTACAGCTTGCGGCCGAGCGCGATTGTCTGTTCGCGCTCCACCTGACGCAAGTGACGGCGGATCGCGGCCAGCGCCTTGCCCGTGATCGCAAAGTTCAGCCAATTGGGTTGGGGGGTTTGCGCTTTGGAGCGCAGCACCTGCACCTGGTCGCCATTTTCGATCACCGTGCGCAGCGGCACGACGCGTCCGTTGATCTTCGCGCCGACCGCCTGGTCGCCCAGATCGGTGTGGACAGCATAAGCGAAATCGATCGGCGTCGCGCCCTTGGGCAGCTGGATCAGCTCACCTTTCGGCGTGAAGGCGAAGATGCGATCCTGGTACATCGCCATGCGGGTATGTTCGAGCAACTCCTCTGGGCTGCCCGCCGTATCGAGGATCTCGACCAGGTCAGCGATCCAGCCCTGCTGCGTCTGCCGGCTGATCGTCTCGCCCTGCTTATATGCCCAGTGCGCGGCGAGACCGAATTCCGCCTCCGCATGCATCTGCTCGCTGCGAATCTGGATTTCCACGCGCTGGTTTTCGTCGTGGATGACGGTGGTGTGCAGCGAACGGTAGCCGTTGCGCTTGGGCGTCGAGATGTAATCCTTGAACCGCCCCGGGACCATCGGCCAGCGGCGGTGGATATGGCCAAGCGAGACGTAGCATTGGTCCTCGTCCTTCACGATGGCCCGGAAGGCCATGATGTCGGACAATTGCTCGAAGTTGATGTGGCGTTCCTGCATCTTGCGCCAGATGCTGTAGGGATGCTTTTCGCGGCCGGAGACCTCGGCTTCGATGCCGTGGCGCGCCAGCAGGTCCTTCAGGCCCCGCTTGATCTTCTCGATCCGGTCGCCGCCCCCGGCCTGGAGCTGCTGCAGGCGGCGCGTTATCGATTCATAGGCTTCCGGCTCGAGCTGCTGGAAGGCGAGCGTCTGCATCTCCTTCATGAACTCGTACATGCCGATCCGCTCGGCGAGCGGGGCGTAGATATCCATCGTCTCGCGCGCGATGCGCTTGCGCTTGTCCGGATTCTTGATGTGGTGGAGCGTGCGCATGTTGTGCAGCCGGTCGGCCAGCTTGACCAGCAGCACGCGAATGTCGCCGGACATGGCGAGAAGGAACTTGCGCAGGTTTTCCGCTGCGCGCTCGCTTTCGGTCTGCGCCTCGATCTTGGACAGCTTCGTCACGCCGTCCACCAGCCGCGCGACATTGTCGCCGAAGATCTGGCGGATCTGCTCGCTGGTGGCGACCGTGTCCTCGACGGTATCGTGAAGGATCGCGGTGGCGATCGTCTCATCATCCAGATGAAGTTCGGTCAGGATGCCGGCGACTTCGATCGGATGGCTGAAATAGGGGTCGCCGCTGGCCCTTTTTTGCGTGCCATGGGCGTTGACCGAAAACACATAGGCGCGATTAAGCAGCGCCTCGTCTGCCTCTGGGTCGTATTCAAGGACCCGGTCTACAAGTTCATATTGCCGCAACACGGCATCGACTTGAGCAGCCGCCCCGCGCTTTGCAACAGAAAACACAGGATAAACGAAAAGGGCCCACCTCAGGGGAGGCAGGCCCTTCTCCGTTTATCGGCGGGAGCGCCGATCAGTTAGCAGGAGCAGCGTTCGCGCTCGCCTTGGCAGCGACAGCCTTGCCGCCCTTCGCCTTGGCGTTGCAGGTGTCGAGCGCGGCGGCATCAAACGACTGACCGTTGGCGCTGAAGCCGCTCAGCGCGCCGGTGCTGCGGGCGACGAGCTGGCACGCCGCCATTTCACGCATCGGCGCATTGGTGGCGACATAGGCGCCGTCACGAAGCTGCCACGCGGTGTCACGGGTCATCAGCACGGTCTTGGTTGGGGTCTCGGCCGGGGTGGCGATGTAAGCGCCGTTGGGCTGCGCCTGGGCGCCGAACGCCGCCAGCAATGCTGCGGAGGCGAGAACGGACTTGGCAAGGATGCGAATCATGATGGGCTCTCCCATAAACCTAATGCGTTCCATCTAAATGCTGCGAAAGCGAGTTTCAATAGACAACTCGCATGTGCGAGTTGCGATCGGCAACTTTTATTTGGTACTCGGCTGATGGGGCGCGATGCGCTACCTTGTTGTGTGAGAAGGAGTATCAATGGCTGAGTTGCGCGAGCCGCTAGCGGAGTGCAGTCTTCCCGCCGCGCTGGAATCGATGGGAGAGCGCTGGGCGTTCCTGATCCTCCGTGCGGCCTTCAACGGATTGAAGCATTTCGAGGAGTTTCAGTCCGAACTCGGTATTGCCCGCAACATCCTTGCCAATCGCCTCGCGCGCTTCGTCGATCACGGCATTATGGAGCGTCGTTCCTTGATCGAGGATCGGCGAAAGATCGCCTACCATTTGACCGACAAGGGCTATGCGTTGCTGCCGACGATGGTCGCGCTGCGGCAATGGGGGGAGAAGTGGGAAACCGGCTGTCCGGCGTTCCCGATCCTGGTGGATGCGCGGGACAATCGGCCGATCCAGCAGGTGGCCGTGCTCAGCCACGACGGCCGCGCGCTCGGGAAGGGCGACATGCACTGGGCGCTGCCCGGCGACCTGGAAGCGCCGGAGCGTACCGCCGCCGGATGATGCCGGCGGCGCCGAGAACGCGGATTAGATAAACAGTTCGGCCAGGAAGTCGCTCATCGCCTTCCAACTGCGCCGGTCGGCATTCTCGTCATAGCCGAAGCCCGGGGTGCGGCCCGCCGGCACGGATGCATCCGTAAAGGCGTGACCGGCATGGCCATAGGCGTGGATCTGCCAATCGGCGTGGTTGTCGGTAAGCTCCCGGCCAAGTGCGACCATCGTGTCGGGCGGGCAGAGCGGGTCTTCCCAGCCATGACAGACCAACAGCTTTGCCGTGATCGGATCGGCATTGGCATAATCGGGCCGGTCATAAACGCCGTGGAAGCTGACGCCGCCCAGTATCGGTAGCCCGGCGCGCGCCATGTCGAGCACGCATTTGCCGCCAAAGCAGAAACCGATCGCCGCCAGCCGCGCCGGATCGACCGCCGCAAAGCCGCTAAGCGCCGTGAGCGAGGCGGTCAGCCGGTCGCGCAACAGGCCACGGTCGGCGTCCAACTCATCCATGAACTCCGAGACGTTGCTGCTCTCGCGTGTCTTGCGCCGACCTTGGCCGAACACGTCACAGGCGAGCGCGACATAGCCGAGCTTTGCGAGATCCTCTGCCTTTTGGTTGTCAGCTTCCTTCTGCCCCAGGATATTCGGGCAGACGAGGACGCCCGGCCGCGGCGTTTCGACCTCATCCTCCCAGGCGATCACGCCTTCGAACGGGCCACCGGGACCATCATACACCAGGGTCTGCCGCACGATCGCCATCGAGAATCTCCTTCGCGGCGAACTTAAACCTTTCCGCGCGCGCTTGTCGAAGGGCGCTTCCACTCTCTAACAGCGCGCCAAACGCACAGGCGTCATTGCCAACGGGAGATATCGATGCCCAAGCTCGTCCTGATCCGCCACGGCCAGTCGGCCTGGAACCTCGAAAACCGCTTCACCGGCTGGTGGGACGTCGACGTCACGGAGAAGGGCGCCGCAGAGGCGACTGCTGCGGGCGAGCTGATGGCCGCGAAGGGCCTCGACTTCGATCTCACCTTCACCTCGCTTCAGACGCGCGCGATCAAGACGCTGAACCTGGCGCTGGAGGCGATGGGGCGTTTGTGGCTGCCGACCGAGAAGCATTGGCGGCTGAACGAGCGGCATTATGGCGGGCTGACCGGCCTCAACAAGGCGGAGACCGCCGCCAAGCACGGGGAGGAGCAGGTGCACATCTGGCGCCGCAGCTTCGATATTCCGCCGCCCGCGGCTGAGGCAGGCAGCCCGTATGATCTCAGCAATGATCGCCGCTACGCCGGGATCGACATTCCCGCGACCGAGAGCCTGAAGGATACGATCGCCCGCGTCCTCCCCTATTGGGAAGAGCGGATCGCGCCCGCGCTGAAGGATGGGCAGCGCGTGCTGATCTCCGCGCATGGCAATTCGCTGCGTGCGCTCGTCAAGCATCTGTCGAATATTCCGGACGACGAGATCACCAGTCTGGAAATCCCGACCGGCCAGCCGATTGTCTATGACCTGGACGATGATCTGCGCGCGCTCGATCGCTACTACCTCAACGAACGCTGACCTCTACCGCCCCCAAGACAGAAGGCCGCCTCGCATGACTGACAATGGTGCGCGCGGCGGCCTGCTGCTCGGGCTGGGCGCCTACACGCTATGGGGCGTGCTACCGCTCTACTTCCGCCTGCTCGCGTCGGTGCCCGCGCTCGAAGTGCTGGCGCAGCGAGTGATATGGTCGCTGGTCCTGTTGGTGCTGGTTGTCAGCGTGATGCGTCGCTGGCGGGCGATCCGAACCGCGGTCAATGCGCGCACGGTTGCGATGCTCGTTGCCAGTGCGGTGCTGATCGGGATCAACTGGCTGATCTATATCTGGGCGGTCAACAACGGACAGACGCTGGCGGGAAGCCTCGGCTATTTCATTAACCCGCTGGTCAATGTGGCACTGGGCGTCGCCGTCCTTGGTGAGCGGCTGCGCAAGTGGCAGGGAGTCGCGATTGCGGTAGCTGCGCTCGGCGTCATCATCATGGCGGTGTTCGCGCTGAACACGCTATGGATCTCGCTGACGCTCGCGGCGTCGTTCGGCGTCTATGGCCTAGTGCGAAAGGTGGTGGCGATCGATTCGCTGGGCGGTCTGCTGATCGAGACGCTGCTGCTGGCACCACCGTCCATCGCCTATGTGCTGATCGCCGCCGCCAATGGCACCGGCGCCATGGGGCGCAGCGTGTCGATCGACGCACTGCTCGTCGTCCTCGGTGTCGTAACGGCGCTGCCGCTGCTGATGTTCGCCGCTGCCGCGCGCCGGCTGCCTTATTCGGTGCTGGCGCTGCTGCAATATGTTGCTCCGACGCTGCAGTTCATCGTTGCGGTGGCGATCTTTGGCGAGCCGCTGCGCCCGCTGCACCTGTTCGTGTTCGGCCTGATCTGGATCGGATGCGCGATCTTCGCCTGGGATAGCGTCCGGGCGAGTCGCACCGCGCGGCGCGAGGCCCGCGACCGGATCGCCGCCGCCTCTTCCTGAGCGATCGCGGACAGGCACAGGTTCGCTCGCGGGGGCTCCCGTGCTAACGGCGTGCTTCAGGCAAGCACAATGAAGGTACGGACATGAACAGCCCGGATTCGACAACGATCCGCCACCATCTGGTCTTCGCCAATCCGAACCGCACCAGCTTCGACGGCCAGATTGTCGACACCTATGTCGAAACGGCGCAGCGTCTGGGCCAGGACGTCGTGGTTCGTGACCTCTACGCCATGGGCTTCGACCCTGTGCTGCGTAACGAGGAGCGTCCGATCGAGGGCGATGGGCAAGTGGCGCCCGATGTTGCGACCGAACTCGAATATCTGGGCACCGCGGACATCCTGGTCCTGGTTTACCCGATCTGGTTCGCGCTGCCCCCCGCGATCCTGAAGGGCTATGTCGATCGCGTCCTGGGTTCCAACTACAGCTTCCGCGACGTGCAGCAGCAATCGGGGCACCCCGCGCTGAAGGGCAAGCCGCTGCTGTCGTTCAGCACGTCCGGCACCTCGCTCGCCTGGCTCCACCAGAAGGGTCAGGTCGGATCGCTGCGCGAGATCTTCGATGCCTATCTGTGGCAGGGGCTGGGCATGCAGCAGGCCGAACATATCCGGATCGACTCCGTCGTCCCGGGAATGAAGGCCGAATATGCCGCCGAACAGCTGGAACGGGTGCGCTCAACCGTTGAACGTACCTGCGCGAAGTTGCTGAGCGATCGCCACTCGGCGCGGACCGCCTCGGTGATGCAGGGCACGCGAGACTGATCGCTGCTCCTTTCCGCGGTGTAGCGGCAGGGCGGATCAGGCGGCGAACAGTTCCAGCTGTTGCTTCTTGGGGGCGACAAGCGGCTTCAACTCCGCCTTGTCGGTCAGCGCGACGGGGCGCCAATCCTCGGCGATGATGAAGGGACGAATTTTCGCGATCGACACCGTCAGCCGAGCCACGTCATCCAGCCGCAGCCGTCGCCATCTGCGGCTGGTGAGGATGTTAGCGACTGCCTTCGTCCCCAGGCCGGGAACGCGCAGCAGCATTTCGCGAGGCGCGCGGTTCACGTCAATCGGGAAGACATCGCGAAACTTGAGCGCCCAGGCGAGCTTTGGATCGATGTCGAGCGGGAGCATGCCGGTCTTGTCATCGGCTGCGGCGACCACTTCCATCGGCTTAAAACCATAGAAGCGCATCAGCCAGTCTGACTGATAAAGCCGATGCTCACGCATCAACGGCGGGCGCTGCAGTGGGAGCACGGCCGAAGCGTCCGGAATAGGGCTGAAGGCGGAATAATAAACGCGGCGCAGATCAAAGCGATCGTAGAGCGTTGCAGCCTTGGTGACGATGTCGCCATCAGTGGCGGCATCCGCGCCAACGATCATCTGGGTCGACTGACCGGCCGGCGCGAAAGTGGGGGCGGACTTATACCGCTGCTTGGCGTCGCGCGTGTCGAGAATCGATGATTTTAGCCCGTTCATGGCGCCTTCGATCCGGCCGTTGTCCTTTTCTGGCGCCAGCCGCTTCAAGCCGCTCACCGTTGGCAGCTCGACATTGATCGACATGCGGTCGGCATAGAGGCCGGCCTGATGGATCAGCTCGGGATCGGCATCCGGGATCGTTTTGAGGTGAATATAGCCGCGGAAATGGTGATCCTCGCGTAGTGACCGCGCGACCTCGACCAGTTGCTCCATTGTGTAATTGGAGGAGGCGATGATGCCCGAGGAAAGGAACAGTCCCTCGATATAGTTGCGTCGGTAGAAGGAGAGGGTGAGGTTCACGACCTCCTGCGCCGTAAAGCGCGCGCGCCGCACGTTCGAGCTCTTGCGGTTGATGCAATAATGGCAGTCGAAGATGCAGCTGTTCGTCAGGAGGATCTTCAGAAGGCTGATGCAACGGCCATCGGGCGCATAGGCGTGGCAAATGCCCATCCCCTCGGTTGATCCCAAACCCTTGCCATCGCGCGAATTGCGTTTCGTGGTTCCCGATGAGGCGCAGGAAGCATCATATTTCGCTGCATCCGCAAGGATTTCCAGCTTCTGTCGGACATCGAGCTGCGCCATCTGTTCTGTATAAGTTCCGCTTTGCCGCTTGTCGACCGGTGATCGACGCTGTCACAATCCAGGGCTACCGCATGACCATGCACTCACGTCGTCTTGAGATCTTTGGCCCGTATCTGCTGCTGCTCGCGACCTGCGTCGCCGGCTGGTGGTTCAAGGCGCATTGTGGCGCATCGTGGATCGGCGACGAGCAATATATCACCGGCTGTTATTCGGATGCGGTGCCCTTTTGGGGGCTGCGCGGCGTGGCTGCGGGGCAGATCCCCTATGTAGAGGCGCGGATTGAATATCCGGTGCTGACTGGCGCGCTGATCTGGGTGGAAGGATTGATCGCCCGCGCGATCGGCGGCGCGGGGGCGGATGCGGCGGATTTCCTGTTCGTGGTCGCTTTGGTCAACACGGTGCTGGCGTTTGCCGTGCTGCGCATGATGGAGCGGGCAGGCGTGCCGGCCAGCCGGCGTTGGTGGTGGGCGGGCGCGCCGCCGATGGTGCTGTATCTGGGACATAATTGGGACATGCTGGCGGTGGCGCTGGCGGTGGCGGCGGTGCTGGCCGCGCGCCGGGGCGAGGCGCTGAGCGCTGCTGCGCTGGCGGCGATCGGCACCGCGGCGAAGCTGTTTCCCATTTTGCTGCTGCCGTTGCTCGGCCTCCAAACGTTGCTGCGCGGGGGCGAAAGCTGGCGGGAGCGGATAAGATCGGCCTGTATCATGACCGTGGTGGCCATCAGCTTTTGGGCGATGCTCAACGTACCTGTCGCGGTGCGGTCGTTTGACCATTGGAGCGAATTCTACACGTTCAGCCGCGAACGCGGCGGGACGGCCGCCGCGGTCTGGGAGATCATGGCGGCGCAAGGCTGGTGGGCGAGCGACATCGCCGCCCGCAACCTGTGGTCGTTCGTCGCCTTTACCGGCGGCGCGGCGGCGATCGTGCTGCTCGGATGGCGGCGGCACGGCGGACAAGCCTGGGTGCTGTTCACCCCGGTGCTGGCCTGGTTCCTGCTGACCAACAAGGTCTATTCGCCGCAGTTCGACCTGTGGCTGTATCCCTTCCTGTTGCTGACATCGCGGCGGCTATGGCCCGTCGCATGGTTCGTGGCCGGCGATCTGGCGGCCTATTGGGCGGAGTTCTGGTTCTTCGCGTCGCCCGGTGGCGGCGGCATGGGGGTGACGCAGGCGCACATCGCGATCGCGGCGGCGTTCCGGGCAGCAGCGATGCTGTGGATCATCGTGGATGCGGTGCGCAGCCCGGCGCCAGAGTGGCTGACGGCGCGGGCACTTACTCCGCCGCCAGCAACGTCTCCGCAGCCTGAAGGTCGACCGAGACCAATCGGCTGACGCCGCGCTCGATCATGGTGACGCCGAACAGGCGGTGCATGCGGCTCATCGTGACGGCATTGTGGGTGACGATGAGGTATCGCGTATCCGTCTCTCGGCTCATTCGGTCGAGCAGGTCGCAGAAGCGTTCGATATTGGCGTCGTCGAGCGGGGCGTCGACTTCGTCCAGGACGCAGATTGGCGCGGGGTTGGTGAGGAACAGGCCGAAGATGAGCGCGACGGCGGTGAGCGCCTGTTCGCCGCCGGACAGTAGCGTTAGCGACTGGAGCCGCTTGCCGGGCGGTTGGGCCATGATCTCCAGCCCCGCCTCGAGCGGATCGTCCGAATCGACCAGTTCGAGATGCGCCTGCCCGCCATTGAAGAGCGTGGTGAAGAGACGGCGGAAATGGCCGTTCACTGCCTCGAACGCGGCGAGCAGGCGCTGGCGCCCCTCACGGTTCAGCGTGCCGATCGAGCCGCGCAGGCGGTTCACCGCCTGGCCAAGTTCCTCGCGTTCGGCGGCATTGCCGCTGGCCCCAGCCTCAAGCTCCGCCAATTCCTGTTCGGCGACGAGATTGACCGGGCCGATCCGCTCCCGATTGCGGGTCAGCTTGTCGTGCGCGGCGGCTTCCTCCTGCGGAGTGCGGACGTCGGAGACGGCAAAATCGACCTTCTCGGGAAGGACGGGGGCGGGGCATTCGAACCGCTCACCCGAGACGCGGCCGAACTCGACGCGGCGAAGCTCCTGGCTTTCGGCGCGGGCAGCGGCACCGGCACGCGCCTCGCGCGCCTCGGCCAGAGCCTCGCCGGCGCGGCGGGCGGTCTCCTCGCTCTGCCTTAACGCGGCCTCGGCAGCGCGTTCGGCTGCGGCGGCTTCGTCAGCGGTCTTGCGGGCAGCGTCATGCTCGGCGTCGGCATCGGCGATGGCGGCGGCGAGTTCGTCGGGGCGCGCAGCGATGGCGCCGGTTTCGGCGGCGATCTCCGCCTCGCGCTTGCCCATGTCGGCAATCCGCCGGGCCGCGTCGCCGGCGCGGGCGCGCCAGCTTTTTACATCGGCCTGTGCGGCGGCGAGGCGGGTGCGGGCGTCCTCCCCGGCGCGTTCGGTCGCGACGCGGGCGGCGCGCGCCTCGGCGACAGCGGCGCGGCGGTGCTCGGCCTCGCGCTGGAGCGTGGTGACCGTGGCGACGGTGGCGGTGGTATCGGGCAGCGCCGTGAGAGCCGCGGCGGCGGTTTCGTGGTCGCGCGCGGCTTCGTCGCGTTCGGCTGCGGTCCGCGCAGCGCGGGCGTCGAGGTCGGCACGAAGGCCGGCCAGCCGCTCGATCTGCGCGGCGGCGCGGTCCTGCCGCGCGCGGGCGTCCCGCGCGCGCGCGTCGGCGCGGGCGAGCTGTTCGCGCGCGGTGCGCGCCGCGGCGCGGGCAGAGGCGATCGTCGCTTCCTCGCGGGCAAGATCGGCTTCGGCCACTGCCACGCGGTCGCGGGCGGCGGGGAGCGCTTCGTCGATTGCGGCAAGGCGGTTGAGGCGTTCGAGTCGCTCGGCGGCCGCAGCGCCGCTTTGTCTTGCCACATAGCCGTCCCAGCGGCGGAGCTGCCCGGCGCGGGTGACGAGGCGTTCGCCGGGCGCGAGGGTGCGCTGATCGTCGGTGTCGAGGACGATGATGTGCGCGAGTCGGGGCCCAAGCAGCGGCGGAGCGGTGACGTGGTGGATGAGGCGGCCGGGCGGGGCGCTCGCACCTCCATCAGCGGTGGCGACGTCATCCGACCAATAAGCGTTCGCTTGATGATCGAGCCCGACTTCGAGGTCGTCCCCTAGTGCGGCGGCGAGCGCGCGTTCGTAGCCGGGGGCGGCGCGAACGTGATCGAGCAGGCGGTCGCGGCCCTTGCGTTCGGTGGCACGGCGGAGCGCTGCGCCTTCGCTTTCGAGCGCGGCGAGATCGGCGCGGGCGGCGGCACGGGTGGCCTGCGCTGCGTCTCGTGCGGTGATGGCGGTGCGTTCGGCCGATTCGGCTTCGGCCTGGGCGGCGCGGGCGCCTTCTGCTTGTTGCAGGGCGGTGGCTAGCGTGGCGCCGGCAGTGTGGCGATCATGCTCGAGCGGCGCGGCGTCCCCGAGCGCGGCGAGTTGCTGCGCGACCTGCGCCACCTCCCGCTGGGCGCGATCGAGCCGCGTGCGCGCGGCGGCGGCGGCAGCATGGGCGACGCGGGTGTCGGCAGCTTCGGCGGCCTGGCGGGCGAGCGCTTGGGCGAGCGCGACCTCGGCGTCGCGGGCGAGCCGTTCGACATCGGCGAGCGCGGCCTCGCGGGCGGGCAGGTCGGCCGCGGCACTGGCGATGGCGGCTTCCAGCGCCTTGCGCTCGGCATCGAGCCGGGCGAGCGCCTCGGCGGCGTCATTGGCGAGAGCGCCCTCGCGCGTGCGATCATCGGCAATGCGAGCGGCGGCCTGGGCCAGTTCGGTTAGGCGGCGGTTGGTGGCCTGTTGCTCGGCATGGAGGGCGGCGAGTTGGTGGGCGATCTCGCCGCTGCGGTCGCGCGCGTCGAGCGCGGCGGTGCGCGCGGCGGCGAGCGTTTCGGTGGCCTGCACCTGCGCGCCGGCGGCCTGTTGCTGGAGAAGGTTGGCCTCTTTCACGCGCGCCTCGGCCGCCGCCGCCTCAGCCTTGGCCAGATCGGCCGCGGTGGCTGCTTCACGCCAGCGGGCGAAGATCATCCGCGCCTCGGCGACGCGGATCTGGATGGACAGGAGACGGTATTTTTCCGCCTGACGCGCCTGGCGGCGAAGCGCGGCGGCGCGCGCTTCCTGATCGGCGATGACTTCGTCGAGGCGCTCAAGATTGGCTTCGGTCGCGCGCAGTTTCTGCTCGGCGTCGCGGCGACGGACGTGAAGGCCAGCGATGCCGGCGGCTTCCTCCAGCATGGCGCGCCGGTCGGTCGGCGTCGCGGCGATCACCGCGCTGATCCGGCCCTGGCTGACGAGCGCGGGCGAATGCGCGCCGGTGGCGGCATCGGCGAAGAGCAGCGACACGTCCTTGGCGCGCACGTCCTTGCCATCGATGCGATAGGCGCTGCCGGCGCCGCGTTCGATGCGGCGGACGACCTCGGTTTCCGCGCCGTTCACCTCGGCGAGCAGCGACACTTCGGCGAAGTCACGCGGCGGCCGGGTCGCGGTGCCGGCGAAGATCACGTCTTCCATGCCCGCGCCGCGCATCGATTTCGCGCTGTTCTCGCCCATCGTCCAGCGTAGCGCTTCGAGCAGGTTGGACTTGCCGCAGCCGTTGGGGCCGACGACGCCGGTCAGCCCCGGCTCGATCCTGAGATCGGCCGGGTCGACAAAGCTTTTGAAGCCGGAAAGGCGCAGCCGCTTGATCTGCACAGTCGCGCCGTCTTGGCGCGATCAGCGGCGGTTGCGCAAGGGGGCGTCAGTTCCGCTGCGAGATGAGGCCGCGTGCAATCACCTGCGCCTGGATCTCCGCCGCGCCCTCGAAGATGTTAAGGATGCGCGCGTCGCACAGGATGCGGCTGATCTCAAATTCCAGCGCATAGCCGTTGCCGCCGTGGATCTGGAGCGAGGCATCGGCATTGCTCCACGCCGCGCGGGCGGCGAGCAGCTTCGCCATGCCGGCCTCGATATCGCAGCGCTTGCCCGAATCCTTGGCGCGGGCGGCGGCATAGGTGAGCTCGCGCGCGGCGATGAGATCGACGAGGCTCATCGCGAGCTTATCGGCGACGCGCGGGAAGTGGATGATCGCGCGGCCGAACTGCTGGCGGTCGAGCGCGTAGCTGAGGCCAAGCTCGAGCGCGCGGCGGGCAACGCCGACGGCGCGCGCGGCGGTTTGGATCCGCGCGCCCTCGAAGGTGCGCATCAATTGCTTGAAGCCCTGACCCTCCTCGCCGCCGAGCAGGGCATCGGCGGGGGCGGCCATGCCGTCGAACGAGAGCGCATATTCGCGCATCCCGCGATAGCCGAGCACCTCGATCTCGCTGCCCGACATGCCGGGGGCGGGGAAGGGATCGCTTTCGGTGCCGCGCGGCTTGGGGACGAGCAGCATCGAGAGGCCGGCATAGCCCTTCGCATCCGGCAGCGTGCGGGCGAGCAGGGTCATGAGGTCGGAGCGGCTGGCGTGGGTGATCCACGTCTTGGCGCCGTCGATCCGCCACATGTCGCCATCCCCATCAGGGGCGGCGCGGCGGGCGCGGGTCTGGAGCGAGCCTAGGTCGCTGCCGACATTGGGTTCGGTGAAGACGGCGGTGGGGAGCACTTCACCGCTGGCGATGCGCGGCAGCCATTCGGCCTTTTGCGCTTCGGTGCCGGAGCCGGCGATCAGCTCGCCGGCGATTTCGGAGCGGGTGCCGAGCGAGCCGGCGCCGATCCAGCCGCGCGACAGCTCCTCGGTGACGATGCACATGACGAGTTTCGAGAGGCCGAGGCCGCCGTAACTCTCGGGGATGCAGACGCCGAAGGTGCCGAGCTGCGCCATGCGCGCTACGGTGGCGTCGGGGATCAGATCGTTGGCGAGGTGCCAGCCGTGGGCGTGGGGCAGGATCTCTGCATCGGTGAAGCGGCGGAACTGGTCGCGGATCGCGTCCAGCTCGGCATCATGGAGCGTTTCGCTGGGCCATTCGCCGGCGGCGAGCCGATCGACCAGCGCGCGGCGGTCGGCGGCGGCGTCATGGTCGAGCAGGTCGGCGCAGGCGTCGGCGAGGGTGCGCGCGGCGGCGGCGAGGCCGAGGTCGGCGGGGCGGAACAGCTCGTTCTGGCCCATCGGCAAGCCACCGACGAGCTGGGCGATGCTTTCCTGAAAGGCGAGACGGGCGACGAGGGTGTTCGCCTCACCCGTGTTGCGATCCGCCCAATCGGCCACCGCCTCGAGCGCGGCGACGGTGGTGGCGACCCAGGCGAAGCCGTGCGCGGCGCGCTGTTCGGTGTCGATCGGCGCGGCGTCGAGCCGGGCCGCGAGGGCGGCACGGGCGTCGTCGCGATAGCGTTGCGCCGCCGCCAGTGCCTGCCCCAGCATCATGCGCGCTCGAAGATCGCGGCGATGCCCTGGCCGCCGCCGATGCACATCGTCTCAAGGCCATAGCGGCCGTCGCGGCGGACGAGCTCGCGGGTCAGGTTGGCGAGGATGCGGCCACCGGTGGCGCCGATCGGGTGGCCCAAGGAGATGCCCGAGCCGTTGACGTTGAGGATCTCGTTGCGGCTGTCGTCCCGGCTCCAGCCCCAACCCTTGAGGACGGCGAGCACCTGCGGCGCGAACGCCTCGTTCAGCTCGACGAGGTCGATGTCGGACCATGAGAGGCCGTTGCGGGCGAACAGGCGCTCGACCGCAGGCACCGGGCCGATGCCCATGCGCGAGGGGTCGCAGCCGGCGGCGGCCCAGCTGTGGAACCAGGCGATCGGCTCGAGCCCGAGCTCTTCCAATTTGTCCTCGGCAACGACGAGGCAGGCGGCCGCGGCGTCATTCTGCTGGCTGGCGTTGCCGGCGGTGACGACGCCGCCTTCGAGCGGGCGCAGCTTGCCGAGCGAGTCGAGCGTCGCATCGGGGCGGAAGCCTTCGTCGCGGTCGAAGACTACGGACTCACCCTTCTTCTGCGGTACCGAGACGGGGACGAGCTCGTCGGCGAACAGGCCCTTTTCCCAGGCGGCGGTGGCGCGCTGATGCGAGCGGACGGCATAGGCGTCGGCCTCCTCGCGGCTGATGCCGTAATCCTTGGCGAGATTCTCGGCCGTCTCGATCATGCCGCTGATGACGCCGAAGCGCTCGACTGGCTGGCTCATCAGGCGGCCGCGGGTGAGGCGATCGTGGATGGTGAGGTTACCGGCGCGCACGCCCTTGCGGATGTCGGTGGTGTAATGTTCGACGTTGGACATGCTTTCGCAGCCGCCGGCGACGACCACGTCGCTAACGCCGGTCTGCACCATCATCGCGGCGTCGATCACCGCCTGAAGCCCCGAGCCGCAGCGACGGTCGAGCTGATAGCCCGGCACCTCGATCGGGAGGCCCGCGGCGAGCCACGCCCAGTGACCGATCGCCGGCGCCTCGCCATTGCCATAGCCTTGCGCGAAGACAACGTCGTCGACGCGGCTCGGATCGATCTTGGTGCGCTCCATCAGCGCCTTCAGGATCGTCGCGCCAAGCTGGCCGGCGGTGAGCGAGGAGAGGCTGCCGCCGAACTTGCCGACGGCGGTGCGGATCGGGGCGACGATGGCGGCGCGGCGCAGGCCGGTGCTTTGGGTCATGGCTTCATCTCCTGCTGGGGGCAGGGGAGCATGGCGGCACGCGCCGCATTCACGGCGGTATCTGCCCGAACGATGGCGCGGGAATAGCCGCCCTTCATCATGCTCTCCTTATCAGGGCGAGCGAGTATCGGATGCGACCGGCGGTTTCAACCGCACGGATCTGTTTTCACTGGGCTGAAAAGTAGAGGTGGCCGGATGACACACATTGAGGACGGCGCCCGGCTGGTCGCCGCACGCCGCCGCCATTCTATTCCGCAGCGACCTTTGCTGCCTCGCCCGCTGCCTCGATCTCCGCGGCCTTCGCCTCGACCAGGCGGACGATATGGTCGATCATTCCTTCGTCCTGCACGACGTGATCGGTGACGCCCGAGAGATAGACCATGTGCTTGCCATTGCCGCCGCCGGTGAGGCCGATGTCGGTTTCGCGTGCCTCGCCCGGGCCGTTGACGACGCAGCCGAGGACGGAGAGCGACATGGGGGTGCGGATGTGCTGGAGCCGTTCCTCGAGGGTCTGGACGGTGCGGATCACGTCAAAGCCCTGTCGCGCGCAGCTGGGGCAGCTGACGACGCGCACGCCGCGATTGCGGATGCCGAGCGATTTCAGGATTTCGAACCCGACGCGGACTTCTTCCTCGGGCTCGGCCGACAGCGAAACGCGGATCGTGTCGCCGATGCCGTACCAGAGCAGCGATCCGATCCCGATCGCGCTCTTCACTGTGCCGCCGACGAAGCCGCCCGCCTCGGTGATGCCCAGGTGCAGCGGGCAATCCACCGCTTCCGCCAGCTGCTGATAGGCAGCGACGGCGAGGAACACGTCCGATGCCTTCACCGCCACCTTGAATTCGTGGAAGTCGCGGTCCTGCAGCAGCTTGATGTGATCAAGCGCGCTTTCGACCAGCGCCTCGGGGCAGGGTTCGCCGTATTTTTCGAGCAAGTCCTTTTCCAGGCTGCCGGCGTTGACGCCGATGCGGATTGCGCAGCCATTCGCCTTCGCGGCGTTGACGACTTCGTTGACGCGATCGGCCGAGCCGATGTTGCCCGGATTGATCCGCAGGCACGCCGCGCCCGCATCCGCCGCCTCAAGCGCGCGCTTATAGTGGAAATGGATGTCGGCGACGATCGGCACGCGCGCGGCGCGGACGATCTGCTTCAGCGCGGCGGTGGATTCGACGTCCGGGCAGCTGACGCGGATGATGTCCACGCCCGCTTCCTCGCAGCGGCGGATCTGATCGATCGTCGCGCGTGCATCATCCGTCGGCGTGTTGGTCATCGTCTGCACGGTGACGGGCGCATCGCCGCCGACGGGCACGTCGCCGACCATGATCTGGCGGCTGACGCGGCGGTGAATATCACGCCAGGGGCGTAGGGACATCGGGGGGCTTCCTATCGGCTTTGGCCTCGATATAGCGGGTCGCACACATAAACAAAACGTGGGGCAGGACGATGACACTTTCGCTGTACGACGCGGTCATCCCGTCGAACATCCAGATCCTGGGCGCGATCGACCGCCTGCTGGACAAGGCGGAAGTGTTCGCCGCCGAGAAGGGGATGAGCGCGGCCGAGCTTATCGACGCGCGCCTGGCACCCGACATGTTGCCGTTCGGCTATCAGGTGAAATCGGTCGCGGAGCATTCGATCGGCGGGGTCGAAGGTGTGCGCGGCGGCAATTTTTCGCCCAGCATGGCACCGTGGCCAACCGATTTTGCGGGGCTGCACGAGCGCATCCGCGGCGCGATCACCGCGCTGGAAGCAGTCGACCGGGCAGAATTCGATGCGCTGGTCGACAAGGACACGCAGTTTTCGATGGGCGAGCTGCGCATGCCCTTCACCGGCGCGCAGTTCCTGCTCTCCTTCTCGCAGCCCAACTTCTATTTCCACGCGACGACGGCCTACGGGATCCTGCGCGCGCAGGGGATGAAGATCGGCAAGCGCGACTTCCTGGGGGCGCTGCGCATGAAGCGGTGAAGCGTACCGCGCGGGCACGGTATCGGCATCAGCAACGTTTCGTAATATCTCGGTTGCGCTATAGCGGAGCGCCATGGACCACGTCGCGCCCGCTGTGCGCCATTATGGAATCGACTGGCTGCGCATCGGCGCGTTCGGGCTGCTGATCATCTACCATGTGGCGATGGTGTTCGCGCCATGGCCGTGGGTGGTGAAATGGCCCGAGACGTTCCCGTCGTTGATCGTGCCGATGGTACTGCTGACGCCGTGGCGGATCCCGTTGCTGTTCGTCGTGGCAGGCTTTGCGACACGGCGGCTGATCGCGCGCATGCCCAGCCTCGGCGCGTTCGCGCAGCAGCGCAGCCTGCGCCTGCTGGTGCCGCTGGCGTTCGCCATGCTGGTGCTGTTGCCGCCCGAACTATGGGTGCGGATCCGCCTGTCGGGTGATCCCGAAGGTCTCGCCGCCTTCTGGCTGGGCGATTACTGGCGCCCGTTGACGCAAAACGGCCGCGGCTTCCCGCAATGGGAGCATATGTGGTTCGTGGTATATTTGTGGGCCTACACCATGGCGCTCGCGCTGCTGCTGACGCGGGTCGGTGCCGGGCGCATCCAGGCGTGGTTCGAGCGGCTGGCGGTAGGACGGCGGATCATCTGGGTGCCGATGCTGGCGCTGGCGAGCGCCAAGGTCGCGTTGATGTTCGTGGTACCGGAGACGCAGGGACTGACCACCGACTGGGCGGGCCATGCGAGTTACCTGCCGCTGTTCCTGTTCGGCTTCGCACTGGGCGGGTCGACGACGCTGTGGCGCGCGATCAGTAGGCACTGGACCGGCGCGCTCGTCATCGCCGCGCTTTGTTCACTGTTCGTGATCTGGGTCGAGCTGCGTTACCAGGGGGCGGCCGCGCCGAGCCATGCGCTGATGGCGGCGGATCGCGCGGCACGGCTTGCCATGGCGTGGGGCGTGATCATCGCGCTGCTGCGGCTAGCCGATGGTGTGCTCAATCGCGATCATCCGCTGCGCCAACCACTCGCGGAGGCCGTGTTCCCGGCCTATCTGATCCATCACCCCGTGCTGGTCGTGCTGGCCTGGGCGATCCCGTCCTGGGGCATGAGCGCACGCGAAGGCTTTGTCTTCCTGCTGAGCGCCACCGCTGCCGCCTGCGCCGCCGGTTACGTGATCGGTCGCGACATTCCCTGGCTACGCCCGCTGATCGGCCTTGCGCCGGCGAAACCCGGCCCGGCGCGGCGGCTGGCCTAGCGGTAGCCGCCCTGCTAGTTGCCCGGCGATGCAGCGGCACTACGGCCTCGACTGGCTTCGGATCGGGGCGTTTGCGATCCTGATCCTGTATCATATCGGCATGGTTTTCGTGCCGTGGGGCTTTCACGCGAAGCTCGCCGCGGAACAATGGGTGACGGTGCCGATGATGCTGTCGAACCCGTGGCGATTGTCGCTGTTGTTCCTGGTGTCGGGCTATGCCAGCCGGGCGCTGTTCGTGCGCCATACCGGGCCGTGGCCGTTCGTGCGCAACCGCACCGCGCGGCTGCTGATCCCGCTGATCTTCGGCATGGCGGTGATCGTGCCGCCGCAGCCATGGGTCGAGCTGGTGACGCAGCATGGCTGGACGGGCGGTTTCCTGGCGTTCTGGAGCAGCGACTATTTCGCGTTTCGCCGGGTCGACGGCATCTTCCTGCCAACCTGGAACCACCTGTGGTTCGTTGCTTATCTGTGGGTCTATACGCTCGCCTTTACCGCGCTGCTGACGGTCACGCCGCGCAGCGCAAGCGCCGCGGCGCAGCGCGTGTTCGAGCGGCTGTTCGGCGGTGTCGGCGCGCTGATCCTGCCGATGGCGTGGCTGATGCTGGTCAGCGGCGTGCTGTTCCCCGGCGCGCGCGAAACGCACGAAATGGTGGGCGACTGGGTTGCCCATGCCACCTATTTCCCAATGTTTGCGCTTGGCTACGCGATGGCGGGCAGCGAACGGATGATCGCCACCTTCGCCCGGTGGTGGAAGGTGACGGCGCTGGCGGCGCTGCTCGCGTTCCTGACCGTGGCTGCGATCCAGATCGTCTTTGCCGGCTATCGCGTGACGCCGCGCCCGTTCGGCACGATCTTCAGCCTGGCGCGCGGGGTGCAGGGCTGGATGACCATCGCGGCGCTGATCGGCATCGCGGAGACATTCTGGAACCGCGACCATCGCTGGCGCCCGATGCTGACCGAGGCGGTGTTCCCTTTCTACATCATCCACCAGACGATCATCGTGGTCGTCGCTTATTGGCTGCTGCTCGCCGGCTTGCCGCTCGCGCTGGATTTCGTGATCCTGGTGGCGGCGACGGTGGCGGGCTGCTGGGCCTTTTACCTCGGCGGCCGCCGCGTGCCGTGGCTGCGCCCGCTGATCGGCCTGCGGCTGCACCGCCCGCGGGCCGGCATTCCTGATCCTCGCCCTGCCATTGTCTGACGAAAAAAGGATTCTCATGCGCCTGTTCCTGCCCGTTCTTGCCGCCCTGCTTGCAACCCCCGCCATGGCGCAGGAGGCGCCGCGCTGGTCGCTTGCGATCCATGGCGGTGCCGGGGTGATCGAGCGCGACAAGCTGACACCCGAGCAGGACAAGGCAATCCGCGCGGCGCTGAGCCAGGCGCTGGCGGCAGGATCGGCGGTGCTCGACAAGGGCGGCAGCGCGCTGGATGCGGTCGAGGCCGCGATCCACGTGCTGGAGGATGACCCGCATTTCAACGCCGGGCGCGGCGCGGTATTCACCTGGGACGGCCGCAACGAACTGGACGCGGCGATCATGGATGGGCGCACGCGGGCGGCCGGCGCGGTTGCGGGGGTTACCGGCACGCGCCATCCCGTCAGCCTGGCGCGCGCGGTGATGGAAAAGAGCGATCATGTCTTCCTGGCGGGCACCGGCGCAGACGCCTTTTCCCGCGCGCAGAAGCTGGAGCAGGCCGATCAGAGCTGGTTCGCGACGCCTGAGCGGCGGCGGCAGCTGGAGACGCTGAAGGCAAAGAAGCTGTCAGCGATCGACGTCGATCGCAAATATGGCACCGTCGGCGCGGTGGCGCGCGACGCGAGCGGCCATGTCGCGGCGGCAACATCGACCGGCGGCGTCACCGGCAAGCGCTGGGGCCGGATCGGCGACGCACCGGTGATCGGCGCGGGCACCTATGCCGACGATCGGGCCTGTGCGGTTTCGGCGACAGGCGCCGGCGAATATTTCATCCGCGAGGGCGTGGCGCATGAGATCTGCGCGCGCATCCGCTTCAAGGGCGAGAGCCCGCAAGTCGCGGCCGATGCGGTGATGGCCGAAGTGCAGGGGCTGGGCGGTGACGGCGGCGTCATCGTCAACACGCCGTCGGGCGCCACGGCCTGGAGCTATAACACGCCGGGCATGTATCGCGGGCGGGTGAGCGCCGGCGGTGCGCCGACCGTGGCGATCTATCGCGACGAGCCCTGATCGAAGCGTGACGGGTGCCGGCCGGGCACCCGTTGCCGCTTACTGGCCGAACGAGCCGGCGCGATAGAGCAGGGTGATGGCGACGCGGCGATTGCGCGGGTCCATCGGATTGCTGGTGATCATCGGCTCGCGATCGGCCACGCCCTCGATCCGGTGGAAGCGGCTTTCAGGAATGCCGCCGCGCGCCAGCCGGCGGCGTGTCGCCTCGGCGCGGCCCGTTCCCAGGATCCAGTTGTTCATCGCGCGCGGATCGCCAAAGGGCAGGCTGTCGGTATGGCCGCGGATCATGATCGGGTTCTGCGTTTCGCGGATCCCTTCAGCCACCATGCCGATCAGCGCCGACGCGTCGCTTTCCAGCGCCGTCGTGCCGAGCGCGAACATCGAATAATTGGCGTCATCGACCAGATCGATGCGCATGCCGCTTGGCGTCATCGTGAAGCGGATGTGCTTGGCGAGCTTTGCCAGGCCCTGCCGCTCGCGCAGTTGCTTTTCGACCTGCTGCTTCAGCTTGGCGAAGTTCTTCCGGTCCTCCGCCGCGATCGCCTGACGGCTGCGCAGCGAACCCTTGGTGCCGGTGCCGACCTTTTGGCCGCCGCCCGAATCGCTGTGCGCGACGATCATCGGCAGGCGTGAATTGCCGTCGTGCGGGCCGCTCTTTTCCTGGGTGGTGACCGAATCGCCGCCCAGCAGGCCGCTGCCGCCGATGCCCAGCGACTTGGTGTTGAGGATGGTCGGCGCAAAATAGTCGGCGATGCCCTTGCGCTGTTTCTCCGTGGTCGCGCCGAGCAGCCACATCAGGAGAAAGAACGCCATCATCGCGGTGACGAAATCGGCATAGGCGACCTTCCAGGCGCCGCCGTGATGGCCGCCGTGGCCCTCGATATAGATCTTCTTGACGATGATCTTGGGCGGCTGATTGCTGCCATGGGGAGCGCGCGCGGCCATCGCTTACTTGCCCCGAAGGCCGTCGAACACCTCGGCAAAGCCGGGCTGGTTGGTGTGCGCGATGCCCGAACGGGCGGCCTCGATCACCAGCGGCTGCGGGTGGCCGTGGAGCGAGGCGATGATGATCTGCTTCACCACATGATAAATGGCGGCATCGGCATCGATCACCTGCTTCAGCCGTGAGGCGAGCGGGCTGACGATGCCATAAGCGAGCAGCACGCCCAGGAACGTGCCCACGAGCGCAGAGCCGATCATCCCGCCGAGCACCGTGGGCGGCTGATCGATCGAGCCCATCGTCTTCACGACGCCGAGCACGGCAGCGACGATGCCCAGCGCGGGCAGGGCGTCGGCGAGCGAGGTCAGCGTGGTGTGCGGGCCCTCAACCTCATGATGGTGGGTCTTGATGGCGTTATCCATCACCTCTTCGACGGCATGGACGTCGAGCGTGCCGGAGGAGACGACCACCAGCCGCAGCGTGTCGGCGACCAGATTGACCAGGGTGTGATCGGCCAGCAGGCGCGGATATTCGGCGAAGATCGCGGAGGATTGCGGATCCTCGACATGCGGCTCCAGCGCGATCGGGCCTTCCATGCGCAGCATTTTCATCAGCTTGCTGACGAGGAAGATGACGTCGAGGTAATCCTGCTTCTTGTACTTGGGGCCCTTGAACACCTTGGCGAGGCCGCCGCCGACCGCCTTCAGCTCCTTGCCCGAGTTGCCGATGATCAGCGCGCCGGCAGCGGCGCCGCCGATGATCAGCATTTCGTGTGGCAGGGCGTGGAGCACAGGACCCAGCGAACCGCCCGTGAAGGCAAAGCCGCCGAAGACCATGGCTATAAGAACAACAAGGCCGATGGCGGCGAACATCTTTATCCCCGGACGCTACATAAGGTGCTATCTTTGAAACGACCGGCCGGCGGATTTCTTTACTGGAAAAATGGCGCCCGTAGCGGGCGCCTGGACGTCAGCGCAGATAGCTGAACAGCGACAGGCTGGAGAGCTTCGAGAAGCTCGCCTGCGTCGCCTGCAGGATCGTCATGGTTTTCTGAAGCTGGACGATCGTCTCGGTCGGATCGGCGTCCTCGATATCGGCGCGGACCATCTCCCGATCATCGGCAGCGGTCTTCAGCTGAGCGGCCTGCAAGTCGACGCGCACTTCGCGCGCGCCGAGCGATGCCTGGGTCGCCGTCACCTGATCGGCGACGGTGTTGAGCGTATCGACGGCGCCGTCGGGGATCGGTTCGTCGGCGCGCAGCGCGGCGATGATGGCCGCCATCGCGGTGCCGAGATCGTCGCCATCCTTCACCGCGAGAAATTCGCGTGCGTTGACCGTCGCCTCGACCGTCTGGCCATCGCCGATCGGCATCGCTGCGGCCTTGCCCTCGGCAAAGCCGAGCGCGCCGGTGGCGCCGGCCGTGACGGCGGGGCCATCGTCCTTGCCGCCAAACAGCGGCAGGCCGCGCGCATCCTTGCCGTTCGCCAGTGTGACGATCGATTCCATGATGCTCGCCAGCTCGGTCGCAATCGCCTGCTTGGCGGCCGGCGAGTTGGTGCCGTTGCGTCCCTGGATCACCAGTTCGGAGGCGCGCTGCAGACGCTCCGACATGCTGGTCACGCTGCTGCCGGCCTGTTGCAGGGTGGCCTGCGCCAGTTTGACGTTCGCAAGATCCTGCGCGCCATCGGCATTGGCGCGGTTGATCCCCTGCAGCCGCTGGTATCCGACGCTGTCGTCCGACGGCGCCAGCAGTTTCTTGCCGGTCGAGACCTGTTCGTTCAGCCGATCGAACTGCGCCTGCAGCTTCTGCATCGACGCGCTGGAGCGATTGTAGAACTGGTTGGTGGAAAGATTGACGCTCATCAGCGGATATCCAGCAAGGTCTGGAAGGTGTCGCGGGCGACCGAGATGATCCGGCTGGACGCCTGATACGCCTGCTGGAAGCGCAGCAGGTCGACTGCCTCGCGATCCAGATCGACGCCCGAAATCGTGTCCCGCGCCGCGATCGCGCCGTCGTGGATCGCTCCCTGCGCGTCAGCGACGATGCCGCGCGCCTGAATGGCTGCGGCGTTGGTGGAAACCATGCGGCCGATCGTGCCTTCGAACTCGGCGCCCGTGCGGAGCGATTCGAGCGCCGCCAGATTGCCGTTGCCGCGCGTTCCCTCGTCCGGCGCCGCCGCTGCGATCCCGCGCGGATCAGTCATCGTCATGGTGATGTCAGTTGGGGAGCCGCCGACAGTGAACATCGGCGTGCCAGCGGCATTGTCCAGCGTGCGGCCGTTACCCTGCACTGCGTTGACGCCGGCGACGAAGCTCGTGGCCAGTGCGTTCAGCTCAATGCGCGCGCCGGCGAGCCGCTGCGCACCGTCGACCACCCCGCCGAGTGCGCCGCCCTGCGGCGTCAGCACCGACACATCGTCTCCGTTGGTGACGGCAAAGGCAACCGTACCCTCGGCATTGCGGGCGTAGCTGACTGTGGCGACCTGACTGCCGCTGACGAGCATCGTTCCGGCGCCAGCGCCAGCACGCACCGTCGCGCGACCGGCCGGATCATAAGTGGCCGAAACATCGACGAGGCTGCTCATCTTTTCGAGAATGGCGTCGCGCTGATCGGCCAGGTTCACGGCGGCGTTGGTGCCGGGCACAGCGCGGCTGAGGCCGTCATTCACCTTCGCCAGCGCCTGCGACAGGCTGTTGAGATCGGCGACGCCGCCATCGGCGGTCGCGTCCAGTTCGGCGGTCGCGTTGGAGAGTGCAACGCCGGTGGCGGTGAAGGAGGCGGCGAGCGCGTTGGCCTGTTCCAGCATCACTGCGCGCGGCGCGGTCGCAGTAGGATCGGCGGCGACGCCCTTTGCGGCGTTGAAGAAGGCGGTGAGGCGGCCCTCTAGGCCGGCGCCGGTGAGCGACGACTGGATCCGGTCCATCCACACGCCGCCCGCCTCGGTCCGTGCCAGATCGGCACCTGCCGTGCGAACGGCGGCGGCCTTGAACTGGTCGGCTGCGCGCGTCACGCCCGTGACGAAGACGCCGTGGCCGGTCGCGCGGCCGGTTGTCCCGGATGCGCTGCTGATCTCCGTCGTCGTGATCGTACGGCGCGAATAGCCCGTCACCCCGGCGTTCGCGATGTTCTCCGACACCACGCCAAGGGCGGTCTGATTCGCGCGGACGCCAGATGCGCCGATGGAAAGAAGGTCGCTCACGACGCCCTTTTGGATCAGTCGTGGTTAAGGCGGGGTTGAAGATCCGCGGGTGGTTCCACGACTTTTTCGCCGTCGTTCTGATTTTCCGCCGCTGTTGCCGAAAGGCCACGTGAGAGGAATTCGGTCATGGCCTCGCCGATGCCCAGCGGGGTGTGCTTCGCCATCTGCTGCACCATTTTCTGGTCCTGCATGTCGCGGAAGGTGTCGATCGCCTGGCTGTCAAACAGTGGCTCCGCCAACTTTGCCGCGCGCATCGACTTCAGCATCATGCCGGTGAACACCGCCTCGAATTGCTGGCCGGCGGCCTTCAGGTTGTCGGCGGTTGCCTGGCGCTTCAGGCCCGAATCGATCCCGGTGGTGCCGGAAATCCGCCCGATCTGGCTGGGGCCGCTCACAGGACGATCAACTCAGCCTTGAGGGCGCCGGCTTCCTTCAGCGCCTCGAGGATGGCGACGAGATCCGCCGGGGAGGCGCCGATCGCGTTCACCGCCTTGACGATGTCGGCAAGCTTGGGGCCGGGGGCGAGCAGGAACATCGGCCGCTTCTCCTCATCCACCGCGACGCCAGACTGGCGCTCAAGCGCGGTCTGACCCTGGCTGAAGGGCGCGGGCTGGCTGACGCGCTGATTCTCGTCGATCCGCACCGTCAGTTTGCCGTGAGTCACGGCCGCCGGGCCGACGCGCACCGCCGAATTGATAACGACGGTGCCAGAGCGGGCGTTGACGATGACCTTGGCGGGCGGCTCTGCCGAAACGACGTCGAGGTTCTCGATGGTCGACATCAAGGTCGCGCGCACGTCAGCGCCGACAGGGGCGCGCACCGCGACGGAGACGGCATCGACCGCCTGCGCCACGCCGAAGCCGAGGCGCTGGTTGATCGCCGCCGCCACATTCTGTGCCGTAGTGAAATCCGCGCGCTGGAGATTGAAGGTGAGGTTCGGGGCATCGGCAAAGCCGGTGGCGACCGCGCGTTCCACCGTGGCGCCTTCGGGGATACGGCCGGTGGAGGGCGTGTTGACGACGATCTGCGACCCGTCCTTGCCCTCTGCGCCGAGGCCGCCGACCGCCAGGTTGCCCTGCGCCATGGCGTAGATCTGGCCATCGGCACCCAGCAGCGGGGCCATGATCAGGCTGCCGCCACGAAGCGACTTGGCCTTGCCCATCGATGACACGGTGATGTCGATCCGCTGGCCCGGCTTCGCAAAGGCAGGGAGCTCGGCCGTGATCAGCACGACCGCCGCGTTCTTCAGCCCCTGGTTCGCGTTGGGCGGCAGCTGAAGGCCGAAGCGCGAGGCGACCGCCTTCATCGACTGAACGGTATATTCGAGGTTGTCGTCGCCCGTGCCGGGCAGGCCGACCACCACGCCATAGCCGGTCAGCTGGTTCGACCGGATGCCCTGGAAGCCGCCGAGATCCTTGATCCGGTCAGCCGAGGCGGGCGCCGCGACGATCAGCGCTGCAAGAAGCAGGGCAGGGAGGGCGAGGAGGGTGCGGAACATGGTCATGATGCTCGCTTCTGGGGCAAACGTGGTTAATTCGGCGCTAAGTGGCCGCGATCAGAATGGGCTTACCACCTGGAAGAAGCGGCTGAGCCAGCCCTGACGGCCGGCGCGCGCGACGTCGCCCTTGCCCGTATAGGCGATCTGGGCATCGGCAACGCGCGTCGAGAGCACGCGATTGTCGCGATCCACGTCGGCGGTGCGCACCAGCCCCTTGATCTGGACGAATTCGTCGCCGCGGTTCAGCGTCACGCGCTTCTGGCCCTGAACCAGCATCGTCCCGTTGGGATAGACCTGTGCCACGGTGACCGAGATCTCGCCCGACAGCGAATTGGCCTGGCCGGCGGTGCCGGTGCCGTTGAAGTTGCGATTGCCGCTGACGGTGGCGTCGGTGGTGTTGAACAGGTTGAGCGGGCCTGTCGTGGGCGGGGTGATGCCGAAGCCGCCGCCCGAATCGAGCTTCGAGGTTGACGACTTGGACGCGGCGGTCCGCTCGACCAGCACGATCGTCAGCGGATCGCCGACGCGCCGGGCGCGCCAGCCCTCGTGCAGCGCGGCATAGCCATCCGCCACCTGGAAGATCGCGCCGGTCGCGGGTGCAGGCGCAGGAGCCACCGGCGCGGGATGGACCGCGCTGAAATCCTCCGCCGGTGCCTTCTTGCCGAACAGGCCGGCGTGGGCGGGCGTGACCAGCAGCGCCGCACCGGAAAAGGCGGCGACGAGCGGGAGCGTGCGGATCGTCATGATGCGGCGGGCCATCAGATGTTCTGATTGACGTATTTGAGCATCTCGTCGGTCGCCGAGATCATCTTCGAATTGACCTCGTAGGCGCGCTGGGTCTCGATCATGTCGACGAGTTCCTCGACGACGTTGACGTTCGACGCCTCCAGCATTCCCTGGCGGATCTTGCCGCGGCCGTCCTCGCCGGGCACGCCCATGTTGGCGGTGCCCGATGCGCCGGTCTCGACCAGGTAATTGTCGCCTATCGACTGGAGCCCGGCGGTGTTGGGGAAGCTGGCGACCTGGATCTGCCCGAGGTTGGACGATTCCGCCTGGCCCGGGATCGTCGCCGAGACGGTGCCGTCCATGCCGATGGTGATCGCGGTGGCATTCTCGGGCACGTTGATGCCGGGCATCACCTGATACCCCTCCGACGTGACCAGCAGGCCCTCCGGCGAGCGCGAGAAATTGCCTGCGCGGGTGTAGCCGAGCTGCCCGCCGGGCAGCTGCACCTGAAAATAGCCGTCGCCGTCGAGCGCCATGTCGAGGCTGTTGCCGGTGGTGGCGAGCGAGCCCTGCGTGTCGATCCGCGCCGTGCTCTGCACGCGGACACCGGTGCCCAGGTTCAGGCCGGTCGCGTACTTCGTTTCCTGCGTCGACTGTGCGCCGGGCGCGGTGATCACCTGGTAGCTCAGCGTCTCGAACGCCGCGCGATCACGCTTGTACCCGGTGGTATTCACGTTCGCGAGGTTGTTCGAGATCACCCGCATGCGCGTATCCTGGGCGTCGAGCCCGGTGCGCGCGATGTGCATGGCGGCGGTGGTCATGGTCTAATTCCTTCTAATCGCGCGCGGGGCTTAGCCGGGCATCCGCATGACGGAGGCGGCGCCTTCGTCCATGGTCTTGGCTTCCTTCAGCAGGTTCGCCTGGACCTCGTAGCTGCGCTGGTTCTCGATCATGTCGACGAGCACCTGGGTCATGTTGACGTTGCTCTGTTCGAGCGTGCCGGACGCGATCTTGGCGTCCATGTTTTCCGGCAGCACGCCGCCGCCGCGCACGTGCATCAGATTGTCGAGGCCCTTCACCGTGGACGAGCCGCGATCCGACACCAGCTTCAGCTTGTCGATCACGGTGACGTCGGTGGCGGCGCCGCCCTGCGGGACGATCGAGATCGAGCCGTCGGACCCGATCGACAGCGAATTGTAAGGCGGGATGGTGATGGGGCCCCCCGACCCCATCACCAGATAGCCGTCGCCCGTCTGCAACGTGCCCGATGCGGTGACAGTCAGGTCGCCGCGGCGCGTATAGGCTTCGGTGCCGTCGGGCGCCTGTACCGTCAGCCAGGTGTCGGCATCGGTCAGCGCCACGTCGAGATTGCGACCGGTCTGGATCATCGCGCCGACGCTGCGGTCGGCATCGGTGACTTCCTGCGCGGCGGGCGCACGCGCATCGAAACGCGCGCCGCCGCCCTTCAGCTCGATCCGGTCGAACACCACGCGGTCGGCGCGAAAGCCCGTCGTGGAGGCGTTTGCCATGTTGTTGGCGATGGCGGCCTGCGCCGCCATGTGCGCCTTGAGGCCCGTCGCCGCCGTGTAGACCAGCTTGTCCATGGTTCGATCGATCCAAAGGTGTTCCGTTCACGCCGAGGCGCAGACGGAACACAGCAAGAGTCAGGCCAGAATTACGCGCGGATGTTGAAGATCGTCTGCGAGATCTGGCTGGAGGTATCGAGCGCCTTGGCGTTCGCCTGGAAGTTGCGCTGCGCGGCGATCAGCTCGACCAGCTCCTCGGTGATGTCGACGTTTGATCCCTCGATCGTGCCCGACATCAGCTTGCCGAAGCCGTTCTCGTTCGCGGCACCCATGGTGGCCGTGCCGGACAGGCCGCTGGCGCTCCAATATTGCCCGCCGTTCTGGCGCAGACCGGTCGGGTTGACGAAGTTGGCCAGCGCAACCTTGCCCAGCTTCACCGCGTCGCCGTTTGAATAGCTGGCGGTGATGATCCCGCTGTTGTCGACGGTGATGCCGGCGAACTCGCCCGGCGCGGCGCCATTCTGTGACCGCGATGCGACGCTGAACGGCTGCTTGGCCGCGGTCGTGCCGGTCATGTCAAAGCTGATGGGCGCGCGGGTCGCCTCGCCAGCCTCGGGGAAGGCGAGCGTGAAGGTGCCGCCGCCCAGCAGATTGCCGCTGGAGTCGAACGCGATGTCGGTGCCGCCCTCGTTCATTTCCACGTCGCCGACGAAGCTGTGGACGGTCCATTCGCTGGCGGTGCTGGTCGCATCGGCCGGCGCCTTGCGGACGAAGTAGTTGGTCAGCGTCTGAGGGTTGCCGGCCGCGTCATAGATGGTGGTGGTCGTCGCGCTGCCGTAGCTGGCGGGGTTGGTACGGGCGAATTCGACGTCGGAGGCGGCGGCGCCGGCGTTCAGGTTGGCCTTGAGCGCCAGCTTGCTGGTCGCAGTGGCCGCCCCGCTGGTGTCGGGCACGCGCACGTCGATGAGGGTGCCAGCGCCCGGCACGGTGCCGTCGGTTTCGACCGCATAGGCCTGCAGCCGGCTGCCCTGCGCGTCGGTGATGAAGCGGTTCGGATCGACGCCGAAGCTGCCGTTGCGGGTATAGGCGATGGTGGTGCCGCCCGGTGCGGTGGTCTTAACCGGGAAGAAGCCGTCCCCGGCAATGGCGAGGTCGAGCGACGAGCCGGTCGTCACCAAGCTGCCCGCGCTGAACATCTGCTTGTTCTGCGCCAGTGCGGCGCCGGACCCGGTCAGGCGGCGCGGGTCGTTGGTGAAGTTCGACGCCATGATGTCGGTAAATTCGCTGCGGCTCTTCTTGAAGCCGTTGGTCGAGACGTTGGCGAGGTTGTGCGAGATGGTCGACATGTCGGTCTGCGCAGCCTGGAGACCGGAAAGCGAAGTGTAGAAGGACATCGAGGTAACTCCTGGAACGTGGGATAAGGTGAGGGGAGAGGTCAGCCGATCTGGCGAACGGCGGTGGCGGGAACCTCACCGATCCCCGGCAAGGTCAGGGCGGCAGCGCCGCTGGTGGTGGAAACGGAGGTAACCGGCGCCCAGACGAGGCTGGTGGCGGCAACCGAGCGGCTGCCGTCATTGGCGCTGATGCTGACGGTGAAGGGACCAGCGCCGGCATCCGCGCCGGCGGCGGTCTTGCCGTCCCAGTCGTAGCTGACCGAGCCCGCCTTCTGCGCGCCCAGATCGGCGCTATGCAGCAGCTGGCCGTTGGCATCGGAGATCGCGACGGTGACGTTGCTGGCATCGGCGCCAAGCTCGATCGCGCCGGCAATCCCGCCCGACGCGCGGCCGTAAGCGACATTGCCCGGCGTCAGCACGGTGCGGCCGACATAGCTGACGGCATCCTGCATGCTGGTCGCCCCCAGCTTGTCGGCGATCGCCTTCAGCGTGGAGCCCATCTCGGTGATGCCGGCGAGCGAGGAGAATTGCGCCATCTGCGCAACCATCTGGGTGTTGTCGACCGGATCGAACGGATCCTGGTTCTTCATCTGCGCCGTCATCAGCTTCAGGAAATCGGCCTGCCCCATCGTTGGTGACTTGGTGGCCGCGTTCTTCGCTGCGGTGTTGGCGGTGCTGATGCCCAGATTGCCCAGCGTTCTGTCAAAGGAGGTCGCCATCTATCAGCGCCCCAGCTTCAGCGTGTCGACGATCAACGACTTGGCGGTGTTCATCACCTCCACGTTGTTCTGGTAGCTGCGCGCGGTCTCCATCATGTCGACCAGTTCCCGCGTCTCGTCGACGGCGGACTGGTAAACATAACCGTCGGCGTCAGCCATCGGGTTGTTCGGATCGCTGATCTTCACCGGCTCCTCACCCGCGGTCACGACGCGCTCGACATTGACGGTGGCCATGCCGCTCGCCTGATCGAATTGCGTGCGGAACACCGGCTTCATCGTGCGATAGGCGGTTTCCGAAGATCCGCTGACGGCGCCCGCATTGGCGAGGTTCGACGCGGTGGTGTTCATCCGCACCAGCTGCGCGGACATCGCGCGGCCGGCGACCTGGAAGATCGAAAGTGGCTGGTTCGCCATGGGTTATTCTCCCTTCAGCGCACGGGTGAGCTGATTGATGCGGCCGTTCAGGAACGACAGCGTGCTCTGATACTGGACCGCGTTCTCGGCGAAGGCGGTCTGCTCCTTGCTGAGCTCGACCGTGTTGCCGTCCATCGAGGGGGAATCGGGCGTGCGGTACAGCGTCGCCTGCTCGATCCCGCCCTGCCGTTCCACCGAGGCAAGCGCCTGGTTGAAATCGATGTCCTTTGCCTTGAAATTGGGCGTGGAGGCATTGGCGATGTTGGACGCGAGCAGGTTCATCCGCTGCGCCCGAACCTCGAGCGCTGCGCCGTGAACCCCGAAAAGACTGCCGTTGGCCATTGGCCTGAAATCTCCTGCACGAGCCTGTGCGCGCAGTATCCAGCAAGGTGTGTGCCACTTCGTCCTGCCGGTCAGCGGCAGCCGGGCCGCAGGAGAGGGGCGGCAAGATGTTGCCGGGCGGCCGGCAAGGCTTGCCGGATGACCCGGGGCTGCCGGCAATCGGTGCCGGCCGGTTGCGCACGATCGCCTTCTGGCTACGCGAGCGCGTAGCCAGAACTGAACTGGCCCGGCGCTTGCGTAGGCGCGACCATGGACTTCGGCACCTTCCTCGATCCTGCGGCGCTGGCGATCGTCGGCGGCGGCACGATTGCTTCGGCGATCCTGCGCAGCCCGGCACGCGATCTGGCGCGCGCCGTCGGCTCGCTGCGGACCTTGCTGCGCGGCCCGTTCAGCGCCGATCCGCTGGTGGAGCAGATTGCGGCGCTTGGCCGGATCGCCAAGCGTCACGGCGCCATGGCGCTCGACCGGTCGGTGATTGCCGATCCGGATGTCGCCGCGGCGATTGCGGACATCGTTGACGGTCATTCGCCAGCGCAGGTTGCCGGACGCCTGCAGCATCTTCGCCGCGCGCGGATCGAGCGGCACGTGACGGTAGCGGATATGTGGGCCGGGATGGCCGAGGCCGCGCCCGCGATGGGCATGGTCGGCACGTTGATCGGCCTGGTCGCGATGTTTGTCCAGATGACCGATCCGCAGGCAATCGGCGGCGCCATGGCGGTGGCACTGCTGGCGACGCTGTATGGCGCGCTGCTGGGCAATCTGGTCGCCATGCCGATCGCCACACGGCTGCGCACTGCCGCACGCGTCGAGGCGTTCGAGCGTCAGCGACTGGAGGCGCCGCTCATTGCCCTGGCGGAGCGCGAGCAACCGCAATCGATCAGCTTTTCACCCCTGCGCAGGACCGAGGCGGCATGACACACGCCGACGAATTTCCCGCGGCGGTAGCCGTCCGGCCGCTGTGGCTGGTCACGCTCGCCGACCTGGCGCTGCTGCTGGTCGGCTTCTTTGTGCTTCTTCAGGCCAACCAGAAGCTCGATCGCGAGGCGCTGGTGCAGGGCATTCGTGCCGGCTTCGGCGTTGCCAGCCAGCCTGTGCGACCCGATCCGCTCCCGCTTGCCGCAGCTGGCATGTTCGGTTTCGCACCGGGATCGGCGCAGCTGCCATCTTCTCCGCGCAGCCTGCTCGCCTGGGCGCGCGAGGCCACGCGTGATCCGCGCGTGACGTTGCGCGTCACCGCTGCCGTCGATGGATCCGCGGCGGATGTGGATCCATCGACGGGCAGCGCGGCAGTGCTGGCTGCCGATCGCGCCCGTGCGGTTGCCGCCGTGCTCGCCCCGGTGGCGGACGGCCGCCTTGTTATCCTGACCGCTGACCGGCCCTCGCGCCGGCAAGTGGTCGTCACCCTATCCTTTACCGGAGAAACCATGTGATCGCGCTCGCCCTGGCGCTCGCCGCGCCTGCCACCGCTACCGCACATCAGGACACAACCGCGCTCGACAAGGCGGTGGCCGCCTTTGCCGGGCGATCGATCGGCGAAGACGGCGGCCCGCGCGCCGCGATCGACTCCCGCCTGCGGCTGAAGCAATGTTCCACGGTGGCGCTGTCGTGGCGCACCGACGCGCATGATGCGGTGGTCATATCCTGCGCCGCGCCGGAATGGCGATTGTTCGTGCCGATCCGCATGCCTGCCGGGGCGACTGTCGTGACGCGTCCCGGCACTGCGGCGGCGGTACCCACAGCGACAGCGGAAAAGATCATCAAGCGCGGCGATCCGCTGGTGATCGAGGCTGGCTCCGGCGGCTTTTCGATCACGCGTGAAGGCGTGGCGATGGCAGATGCCGGGGAGGGACAGCGCCTGATGGTGCGGGTCGAAGGTGGCAAGATGCCGGTACAGGCCGTTGCCGTCGCGCCCGGCCGTGCCACCCTGCCGGGCTGGGCGGAATGAAAAAAATCCTAAAGGCGCCTGCGTTCTTGCCGTTTATGTCGGTGGGATCGAGGCGCAACGGGGATTTTTATGGTCGAGCCGATTGGGACAAGACCACGCGATCGGGTCGCTGGAGTGTCGCGTGTAGCGACGCCGGCAGCTGCCGCCAGCGTGACGAAGCAGCCGCAGGCGGCACCGACGCCGACCGTTGCCGCGCAGTTGGCAGCGTCTGCGCCGGTCGACGTGGAGCGCGTGGCGCGGATCAAGGAAGCCATTGCAAAGGGCACCTTTCCGCTTTCTCCCTCCACCATCGCCGACGCGCTGATCGCCGCCCGCTACGAATGGATGTCGAATGACAAGGCGTGATGCCCTTATCCGCGTGATCGACACGCTGCACGGCGAGATCGCCGCGCTGAAGGCGAACAATGTGGCCGAGCTGGAAAAGGCGACCTCGGCAAAGCTGGTCGCGATCGAGACGCTGCGTGGCCTAGGCGAAGGCCCGGCCGGCCCCGAGCTGCGCGACCTTGCCGATGAGGCGAACCGCCTCAACGACACATGCCGCATCTATGTGAACCTGATGGCCGCCAACGTGCGTCGCCGCCTGCAGCTGCTGACCGGCGAGGACAATAGCGCCTATCGCCGGGCGCCTGCCTACGCCTGAACCTTAGCTCGTCGCGGTGGTGGTCTGCCGCCTCGTGACGGCGGCACCATGCTATTACCTCTTCGTGCCCTTGATCCCCCAATAGGCGCACTCGGTATCTGGCACACTCCTTGCTGATCATCCCTGCGAACAGGGAAATGTCTCAGCACCGATGACCGTCAACGCTCTCAATGCCGCCGCTGGGCGGGTGCAGACCGCGATCCAGCGGGCCGCTGCCAAGACCGGGATCGATTTCGATTACCTGCTTGGCCAGGCGAAGGTCGAAAGCGGCTTCAACGCGACGGCGCGTGCGCGCACCTCATCGGCGACTGGCCTCTACCAGTTCATCGAGCAGAGCTGGCTCGCGGTGGTCAAGAACCACGGTACCGAGCATGGCATGGGCTGGGCCGCAGACGGCATTCAGCGCAATTCCGCTGGCCGGTTGACGGTGAGCGATCCCGGCCTTCGCCGTGCGATCCTCGACCTGCGCAACAACCCCGAAGCCGCCTCGCTGATGGCGGCCGAACATGCCTCCGACAACAAGGACGCGTTGGAGGCGAGCCTGGGCCGTGCAGCGACCGGCACTGACCTGTACATGGCGCATTTCCTGGGGCTGGGCGGGGCCAAGCAATTCCTGAAGGCGATGCAGGTGTCGCCCGATCGCGCCGCCGCAGGCATGTTCCCCGCCGCTGCCGGCGCCAACCGCAACGTCTTCTTCAATCGTGACGGCTCCGCCCGCTCGTTGTCCGAAGTGTACGAGCGTTTTGGCGCGAAGCTGGGCGATGGTGCCGGCCCTGCCGGCAGCACCGGCAATACCGGCAATTCGTTGCCGCGGCTGCAATTCGCCGCCCAGATGCTCGATATGGAGGGCGCGACGGTGATCACCGGCGCCAACCAGTCCGCGTCCGACGCGATGAGCTGGGCCACCGCCGCCATGGGCCGCACCGCGAATCAGGCGTCGGCGCAGGCGGCCAATCTGCTGCGCCCGTCGCCGGATAATGCGCGGCTGGCGTACATGATGCTCGCGCGGATGGGGGGCTGATCCCGATGAAGCTTCTCGCCAGTTCGCGCCAGGCGGCACTGCCGGCCGCGATCCTGCTGCTCGTGCTCGTCATGGTCGTGCCGATCCCGGCCTTCCTGCTCGACATCTTCTTCGTGGCCAATATCGCGATCAGCCTTGCGGTGCTGATGGTCGCGTTGAACGCGCAGAAGCCGCTCGATTTCTCGTCCTTCCCGACCGTCCTCCTCTTCACCACGCTGTTCCGCCTGGGCCTGAACGTGGCCTCGACCCGCGTCGTGCTGGTGCACGGGCATGAGGGCGAGGCCGCCGCCGGCCATGTGATCGAGGCGTTCGGCAGCTTCCTGATCGGTGGCGATTACATCGTCGGCATCTTCGTCTTCGCGATCCTGATGATCATCAATCTGATCGTGGTGACGAAGGGCGCAGGCCGCGTCTCCGAAGTGTCGGCGCGCTTCACGCTCGACGCGCTCCCCGGCAAGCAGATGGCGATCGACGCCGATCTGAACGCTGGCCTGATGACGCCCGACGAGGCGAAGAAGCGCCGCGTCGAAGTGGCGACCGAGGCCGATTTCTACGGTTCGATGGATGGTTCGTCCAAGTTCGTGAAGGGCGACGCGGTCGCCGCGATCCTGATCCTGGCGGCAAACATCATCGGCGGCCTGATCCTGGGGCCGGTCAGCCACGGCCTGTCGATCGCGGAAGCGGCCAAGACCTACACGCTGCTCGCGATCGGTGACGCATTGGTCGCGCAGCTGCCGTCGCTGATGCTGTCGATCGCCGCCGCCGCGATCGTCACCCGCGTGTCCTCCGAGAAGGACCTGGCCGGGCAGATCGGCAGCCAGTTCGGATCCCCGCGCACCTGGACGCCGGTGGCCGGCATCCTTGGCCTGCTGGGCATCATGCCGGGCATGCCGCACCTCGTGCTGCTGCCTGCTGCTGCGCTGGCCGGCTTCACCGCGTGGAAGCTCCACAAGATCGCACAGCGCCCCGCGCCGATCGAGGAAGTCGCTGCGCCCGAGCCGGTCGACCAGTCGCGCATCGGTTGGGAAGAAGTAACCGATGGCATGATGGTCAACCTCGACATCGGCTACGGCCTCGTGCCGCTGGTCGATGAGCGGAAGGGCGCGCCACTGATGGGCCGGATTACCGGCGTCCGGCGGCAGCTGTCCAAGGAACTGGGCTTCGTCGTGCCGCAGGTGAAGGTGCGCGACGATATCAACCTGGCGCCCTACACCTATCGCCTTCTCGTTGGCGGCGTGGTCGTCGGCGAGGATCAGGTGTCGCCCGAAGAGATGCTGGCGCTCGACACCGGTACCGGCTTTGGCGAGCTCCACGGCAAGAAGGCGAAGGATCCGACCTTCGGCCTCGACGCGACGTGGATCGCACCGGGTGATGCCGATGCCGCGACGGGCGCGGGCTATCTGGTGGTCGACAGCGGAACCGTTATCGCCACGCATCTCAACCACGCGCTGGGCCAGAATGCGGCCGACCTGCTGGGGGCGGACGAGGTCCAGGCGCTGCTCGACGGGCTGAAGGAGCGCAATCCGCAGCTCGTCGCCTCGATGGTGCCGCAGCCGCTGTCGCTCACCACGCTCACCAGCGTGCTGAAGGCGCTGCTGAACGAAGGCATCACGCTGAAGGAATTCCGCCGCATCGCGTCGGCCGTCGCGGTCGTCGCGCAGCGGACGCAGGACGCCGAGGAAATCGTCGAGCTGATCCGCCCCGAACTCGGCCCGCTGATCATTCAGAAACTGTGTGGCGTGCGGGAGCCGCTGCGCGTGATGACGCTGGAGGGGGGGCTGGAAGGCCTGCTTGGCCAGGCGATACGCTCTGATCCGTCGCGCCGCCATGTTGTCGAACCCGAACTCGGCCGCCGCATCGTCGATGCGCTGCAGCGCGCCGCCCAGCCGATGATTGCCGAGGCCAAGCCTTTCGCGCTCGTCGTGCAGCCCGCGATCCGCGTCGCGATCCGCAAATTGGTCAAAACCTGTCTGCCGGACACCCCTGTCATGAGCTTCTTTGAAGTCCCCGAAGACAAGGCCGTCGAGGTCGTCGCCGTGATCGGCGCCAACGATACGCACCCGGCCATCGGTGCGGGCCAGCCGCAGATGGCGGTGGCGGCATGAGCGCGATGCCGATGGCTTCGGCCTTCGCGGACGCGACGCCGCTGACCTATTCGCCGCGCCAGCGTGCGCGCGATGAAGGCGCGCTGGTGCGCGAGCATCTGCCGCTGGTCCGCCGGCTGGCGTGGCACGTCCATGGCAGTGTTTCGACCGCGATCGAGGTGGAGGATCTGGTGCAGACCGGGCTGGTCGCGCTGGTCGAGGCCGCCGGATCGTTCGAGGATCGCGGGCAGGTGACATTCAAGCAATATCTCACCACCCGACTGCGCGGCGCGATGATCGACGAGCTTCGCCGCCATGCCGCGATGACGCGCGGCGCGATCAAGCGGCGGCGTGATTATGCCCGCACCGTGCAGACGCTGACCGGCGAGCTTGGCCGCGCGCCCAAGGACGACGAAACCGCACGGCGGCTGGGGGTTACGGTGGAGAAGCTGCGCCTGGATTATGCCGCGGCCCAGGCGGTGAAGTTCGATTCGATCGACGAAGTCTATGCCGATGACCAGCCGTGGTTTGCCAGTGAGGAGCCAAGCGCGTTCGACCTGCTGGCCGAGGGGCAGCAGCGTGATCGGCTGATCGCTGCGATCGCCGCCCTGCCGGAGCGCGAGCAGATGGTGATCCAGCTGTATCACGTCGAGGAACTGAACCTGGACGAGATCGGCGAGGTGCTTGGGGTCGGCGCGGCGCGCGTGTGCCAGATCAAGAGCGCTGCCCATGCAAAGCTGAAGAAGGCGCTGCTGCGCGGCTGAACGCCGCCGCGGGTGGCCGGGCGGACCCTCGGCAACAGGTGATCCGCCGCTGTTAAGCGGCCGGGCGAAGCAAGGCTCTTGATCGAGATCAAATGGTTATCCGGGAACGCGCGCGCCCGCTGGCGCGTATCTCCGACCGATGCCTCAACCCGCTACACCGTTATTCCCCTGGCGCCATGAGGATCAGGATCGATTCGAGCGCCTGCTCCAGGTCCATGTCGAGGATCGTCTGTTCCCGTGCGTCGGCGCCAAGGCGGCGCTGGCGAAAGGGACGCTGAACGTCCTTGCCTGTAACCGCATCGACAGCGGCTGGGATGATCTGCGCATCCACGATGGTCTGCTGCGCTTTGCCGCCGCCTATCGTGAGGAACCGACGCTGTTCCGCAGCTTCGCCGTGGTCTTCAACGGTCCCGAGGATCTGGATGAGCCGACGTTCGAGCAGGCGCTGTGGGATCGCATCCAGTCACTGTCCGACAAGGACGTCTGGCGCGGCCAGGAATATGACCAGCGCGTCAGCCACGACCCGGAGGACCCGCATTTCTCGCTGAGCTTCGGCGGGGAGGCGTTCTTCGTTGTGGGGCTTCACCCTCATTCGAGCCGGCCGGCGCGGCGCTTTGCCAAGCCGGCGCTGGTGTTCAACCTGCACGACCAGTTCGAGATCCTGCGCGCGGAGGGCCGGTACGAGGGGATGCGTGAGAAGATCTTGGTGCGCGACGAGGCGCTGGCCGGATCGCGCAATCCGATGCTCGCGCGCCACGGCACCGCGAGCGAGGCACGGCAATATAGCGGCCGCGTCGTTGATGACGCCTGGGCCTGCCCCTTCCATTATCGCGGTACGGATGACTGAAGCGACACGGATTCCCGAACGAAGCGGCACGGCCTTTCGCCTCGACAAGGGCGCCATTCTCGAAGTGATCGACCCGATGGGAGTGCAGGTGTCCGACCTGCTCGCCTTCAACGCCGATGACGTGGGGGAGGCGATCTCCTCGGGGCGGACGTTCGACTATGCCGAGACGATCTACCTGACGACCGGCCATGTGCTGTATTCCAACCGATCGCGCCCGATGCTGGAGATCATCGCCGACGATGTCGGGCGGCACGATTTCCTGCTGACCCCGTGCAGCTATGACACGTTCCGGCATTTCTACCCGGACAAGCCGCTGCACCGCGGCTGCTTCGGCAACCTGGCGGAGGCGCTGGCGCCTTATGGCGTGAGCGAGGACATGATCCCGTGCGCGTTTAACTGTTTCATGAACGTGCCGGTGAACGGCGAGACGGGGAAGCTGGAGGTGTTGCCGCCGATCAGCAAGGCGGGCGACAAGATCGTGTTCCGCGCGGCGATGGACCTCGTCATCGGCCTGACCGCCTGTTCCGCCTATTCGTCCAACGGCGGCAGCTTCAAGCCGATCGATTACCGGATCGTGGGCTAGGGCGAACGCCGCTTCGCCGCATAAGGAAAAACCCGGCGGCCGCTTGGGCCACCGGGTTCCTCGTCTTCTCTGCTGCGCCGAGCGGAGCGGCACCCGCACCCATGTGGGGGCGGTGCCGGTGCCGCTCACGGATCAGCCGAGAAGCTTCATCACGCCCTGCTGCGACTGGTTGGCCTGCGCCAGCATCGCGGTCGACGCCTGGCTCAGGATCTGCGCCTTGGCGAGGTTGGTCGATTCGGTGGAGAAGTCCGCGTCCTCGATCTGGCTGCGAGCGGCCGTCAGGTTGGTCGCGTTGGTGGTCAGGTTGCTGACCACCGAGCTCAGGCGGCTCTGGCTGGCGCCGAGGTTGGCGCGAGTGGTCGCCACGGACTTGAGTGCCTCGTCGAGCGTGTCGAGCGCGGCCTTCGCGTTCGCCGCGGTGGCGCCCGAGATGTTGAGGCCGACGATGGTGGCGCCGCCGCCAGCGGGCGGATCCACAGGGTCAGCCGGATCTGCGGGGTCAGCCGGATCTGCAGGATCGACCGGATCTGCAGGATCGACCGGATCTGCGGGATCAACCGGATCAGCAGGATCGACCGGATCAGCCGGATCAGCCGGGGTGGTCGCAGCCGGCAGATTGTACGAAGTCGTTCCCGTCACCGCCGACAGGTTCAGCGCCGAGAAGTTCATCGAAACGGTGTTGCCGTTCTCCGAACCGACCTGAACGTCGACCGTCTTCGCCTGAGAGCTGAACAGCGCGTTGCCGTTGAACTTGGTGTTCTTCAGCACGTCGTCGATCTGTGCGGTCAGGGCCGAAACCTCAACCTGCATGTTGTTGCGGTCGTCGGAGCTGTAGGTGCCCGAGGCAGACTGAACGGCCAGTTCGCGGATGCGCTGCAGCATGTTGCTGACTTCGTCGAGCGCGCCCTCAGCGGTCTGTGCCATTGCCGAACCGTCATTGGCGTTGCGGATCGCCTGGTTCATGCCGCGGATCTGCGAGGTCATCGACTGGCTGATGGCGAGGCCGGCGGCGTCGTCCTTGGCCGAGTTGATGCGCTTGCCGGTCGACAGGCGCTCCATGGCGCTCGACAGGGCGTTGTTGGCTGCCTTGGAAGCATTGGCGGCGCGGTGCGACGCGATGTTGGTACCGATAACGGTCATGGGTTCGTTCCTTTGTGTCTACGACCGCCCCGCCGCCCCCAGAGCGGAGGGCCGAGCCGTCGCCATACGAAACGGCCAAGGTGCGGAAGCCTTTAGAACTTTTTTGCGCTGCTCCCCGGATCGGTTCTGCACTGCCCCAAACACTCGGCGCCAGCAGCTGCCGGTTGCCGCCGGCCGGCAAGATCTGGCCGCTCTTCCGGCAAGGCGGCAAGCACCTGCCCGGGAGGGTCCCTCACGTGCAGGTTCGCGCACGCGCCGGCCTGCGCGCGCGCTCATCCGCGCCGCGCGGGTGCATTCGGGCGCGTTCAGGCGCGCGCGGCACGCACCCGGAACAATTTTGCCGGCCGGCTGCCGGTTCAACAGGTCGTTAACCAAATAACCCGTAGAGGCATGGTCATTCCGTGGGGGAAAACTTTTGCGCTCGATCGTTCCGTCCGCTGCCGTTGCTGATTCGCATGTCACTCTGGTTTCCTCGCTTCGCGCGCAGGGCTTTGTCGTCGGCGCGTCATCGGGGCGTCCGCAGCCCAACACGGCGTGGCTGATTGCGGAGGGTGAGGCGTCGCCGGTGCCGGCCCGCACCGTCATTCTGTCACGCGGCGCCGCCCAGGTTACCCCGTTTCGCGACGGCGCTCCGGCGCGGTTGAGCTTCGATCATGCCGACGCCGTCGTCGGCAACGCCTTCGCCCGCGCGCTCGCTGGCGGGCCGGAGCTTCCCACGGCGGCCGATCCCGAGACGCTTGCGCTGTTCGCGCTGGCGGAGCGTGTTGCCGCAGCGGACATCACCGTCCTGATCAACGGGCCGACCGGCACCGGCAAGGAAGTGCTGGCGCGCGCGATCCACCGCAATTCGGGGCGTGCAGATGGTCCGTTCATCGCGATCAACTGCGCAGCGCTGCCCGAGACCATGCTGGAGGCGATGCTGTTCGGCCATGTGAAGGGCAGCTACACCGGCGCTTCGTCGGGGGGCGAGGGCTTCTTCCGTGCGGCGAACGGCGGCACCATCGTGCTGGACGAGATCGCCGAAATGCCGCTGCCGCTCCAGGCGAAGCTGCTGCGCGTGCTGCAGGAGCGTGAGGTGGTGCCGATCGGCGCGACGCATCCGGTGCCGATCGACGTTCGCGTCGTCGCGTGCGCCAACCGCGATCTGCAGGAGGAGGTGGCCGCCGGCCGCTTCCGCGCCGACCTTTACTACCGCCTGTCGGTTTTTCCGCTCACCACCCGCGCACTGGCCGATCGTGCGCAGGACGTACCGGCGCTCGCCGCGACGATGATCCTGCGCCATGCTGGCGTCCGCCCGATCGTGCCCTGGCCCTCCCACGAGGCGATTGCGAAGCTGGTCGCGCATGACTGGCCGGGCAACGTCCGCGAGCTGGAGAATGTCATCCAGCGCGCCCTGCTGTTCTGTGGTGGCGACACGATCGAGGCCGATCACATCATGTTCGATCGCGCCAGCGCGCCGCGCCCGTTCGTCTTTGCCGACGAGCCCGCAGCACCGGGCGCGACGACGCTGGGATCGGTGGTCCAGCTGTCCGAATTTGCCGCGATCCGCGAGACTTTGAAGGCCTGCGGCGGAAATCGTATCGAAACGGCCCGCCGCCTCGGCATTTCGGAACGAACCTTGCGTTACCGTCTCGCGAAGGCGCGCGAGCAAGGTGAAGAGATCGCCGCGCCGCATGATCGGAGACTGACGGCATGAGCGGTGTTGGTGGTGTAGGCGGCGTCGACAGGGTGATGGCGCTTCGTGCCCAGATCCTGGAGCGCAACGCCGCGCTGAGCCGGGCGAACGCGACGGCGGCGGTGGCGACATCCGCCCCGGTGGCAGGATCGCAGCCCGCACAGGGCAGCTTTGCCGCGACAATGGAGAACGCGCTCCAGTCGGTGAACGCCACGGCGCAGAAATCGTCGGCGCTCTCCGAAGCCTATGAGCGCGGCGAAACGGTGGACATCGCGAAGGTGATGCTCGCCCGTCAGGAAGCGTCGGTCGGCTTCGAAGCGACGCTTCAGGTGCGCAACAAGATCCTGTCCGCGTACAAGGACATCATGAGCATGCCGGTCTGACATGGCTAACGCACTCGCCCCTTCGAACCCGATCATCCCGGAACGCTTCGCCAACCCGTTGAAGCAGATCCAGGGTGTGTTCGCGCAGCCCGCGGTCCGCCGCGCCGGCCCGATGGCGTTGATGGTCAGCCTGATCGGCGCGTCGGCACTCGCGTGGTCGGCCCTGTCCGCGCCGCCGCAGAAGATGCTCTATTCCGGCCTGCCGGACGCCGACAAGGCTGCCGTAACCCAGGCGCTGTCCGCCGCCAGCATCGACAGCAAGGTCGATGACGCGACCGATGCGGTGACCGTCAACGAGGAGGATTACTCCCGCGCGCGGCTGCTGCTCGCCGGCCAGGGCCTGCCCAAGGCAGCGCCGGGTGGCTACGCCATTCTCGATCAGCTGCCGATGGGCGTCAGCCGCGCCGTCGAGGGCGAGCGCCTGCGCCAGGCGCGCGAGACCGAGCTTGCCCGGTCAATCCAGGAGCTCGACGTCGTCACCGAGGCGCGCGTGCATCTTGCGATGCCGGAATCCAGCGTATTCGTGCGCGACAACGCCCAGCCCAGCGCCTCCGTGGTCGTGAAGCTGCAAGGCGGCCGTGCGCTCAGCGAGGCGCAGGTACAGTCGATCATCAATCTCGTCGCATCATCGGTGCCCGGCATGAAGCCGGAAGCGGTGACCATCGTCGACCAGATGGGCGGTCTTTTGTCCAAGGCGGGTGGCGCGGGCCAGAGCGGCACCGAACAGCGCATCGCGTTGCAGCGCCAGGTGGAGGAAAAGTACCGTACGCAGCTGGTCCAGCTGCTGACGCCGCTGATCGGCGCGGGCAATTTCACCGCCGAGGTGCAGGCCGACGTCAACATGGACGAAACGTCCGCGACGCGTGAAAGCTATGACAAGGAAGGCGCATTGCGCGCCGAAACCGGCAATTGGACCGGCAATCAGGCGGGCGATGGGCAGGCTCCCGGCGGAATTCCGGGCGCGCTCAGCAATACGCCGCCACCTGCCGCCTCGCTCCAGCAGCCGCAGGCCGCGACGGGCGCGAACGGCCAGCCGGCGGCGCCGGGTCAGCCGGTCGCCGGCGGCGCAGCGCCGAACCCGAACAAGCAGTCCGACCAGTTCGCCCGCTCCTATGACCTGGGTCGCGAAGTGTCGGTCACGCGCGCTGCACCTGGTGCGGTGAAGCGCCTGTCGGTTGCCGTGCTGCTGCGTGAACCCGAGAAGGGCAAGCGTACCGCGATGGAGATCAACCAGATCACCGAGCTGGTTCGCTCCGCGGTTGGCTATGATCAGGCACGCAACGATCAGGTGACGGTGATCAGCCGCAAGTTCGCTGGCGAGGCGGATGCGGCGAATGACGGCCCCGCCTGGTACGATAACAGCTGGATGCCGGTGATCGCCCGCAACCTGACCGCCGTGGTGATCGCGCTGCTGGTGTTGCTGCTCGGCGTGCGCCCGCTCGCCAAGGCGCTGATGAAGAAGAAGGAAGAGGTTGAGGCAGCGCCGCTTGCGCAGCTCGGCCTCGGTGCTGAGGGCGACAATGGTGAGGGCGTCGTGGGCGGCGAAATCGCCGTCGCTCCCCCGGTCACGCTGGACGAGATCGAGGCGAGCCGGAATTATGACGAGCGGATCGGCAAGGTGCGCGGCTTCACGCGCGACAATCCTGCTCGCGCTGCGCTCGCCGTGCGCGACATGATGAAGGCGACTGCGCAGTGAGCGAAATCGCCCTTCGCACCTTTTCCGGGACGGAGCGTGCCGCGGTGCTGATGATGCTGGTCGGCGAGGAGGAGGCGGCGGCCATCCTCCAGAAGCTGGAGCCGGACGAGGTGCGCGAGCTTGGCCGTGCGATGTACACCGTCGCCGATGTCAGCGAAGCCGACGTTGAGGGCGTGCTCGACGATTTCGTCGGCCGTGCGCGGGAGCGGACCGGGATCACCTTTGATCCCAAGCCCAAGATCGAGGCGGTGATGCACCGCGCGCTGGGGCAGGAGAAGGCGGAAAGCGTCCTCGCACGGATCACCCCGCCGGAGGCCGCGTGCGAGATCGAATTGCTCGACTGGCTCGACGCGACCGACATCGCGGCGATGATCGAGAAGGAGCATCCGCAGGTCTGCGCGCTGCTGATCGCCAACCTCGATCCCGCGGTCGGCGCGCAGGTGCTGGAATTGCTGCCGGATGCGGCGCAGCCCGAGATCCTGCATCGCATCGCAAAGCTCGGCCCGATCACGCCCGAGGCGGTCGAGACGCTGCGGACGATGATCGGCAGCCGCGCGGTCAGCGCCGCGCAGGGCACGCAGGTGAAGCTGGGCGGCACGCGCGAGGCGGCGAAGATCCTTCAGGGCGCCCGCAAGGCGACCGAGCAGCGCGTCATGCCCAAGCTGTTCAAGCTGGACAAGGAAACCGCGCGGGCGATCGAGGAGGCGATGTTCGTCTTCGACAACCTGCTCGACATGGACGACAAGAACCTGGGTACGTTGATCCGCAACATCGACAGCGACATCCTCACCCGCGCGCTGAAGGGCGTGGATGAGGCTGCGCGCAATCGCTTCCTCGGCTGCATGTCGGCGCGTGCAGCCGACGGCATCCGCGACGAAATGGAAGCCCGCGGCCCGATGCGCCTGTCCGAGGTGCTCGACGCGCAAAAGGCGATCATCGCCATCGCCCGCAACTTGGCCAAGGACGGCACGATCATGATGGGTGGGGGCGAAGACGATTATGTCTGAGCCAGCAGCCAATGTATTCGTCGCCGGTTTCGCACCGCGCCAGGACGATGCGGCGGTCCGCCTGCAGCGGGTGTTCGCCGACCGGCAACCCGGGTTTGCGCCTGGCGACCTGATCGCGCGGATCGAGGAGGCGTTCTCTGCTTCGTCGCAGCCGCACGGCACGCCGCCGCAGCAGCCCGAGGTTGCCCCGGAATCGTCCGACATTGATCCTGCCGCTGCGGCGATCGCCGAGGTGCCGCCGGTCGATCCAGTGGTGGAGGCGCACCAGTCAGGCTTTGACGCTGGCTATGCTGCGGCCCACGCGGAACATGTCGCCTCGGCGGCGCGCGACGTGGCGATGATCGAAGGGATCGTCGCCGCGCTAAAATCCGACGACCGGATCGATCGTGAGCGGATCGCGCGGCAGCTGCGGCAGACGGTGCTTCGCCTGGTCAGCGGGCTGATCGGACAGACCGGCATCTCGGGCGATCTGCTCGCCGGGCGGGTCGAAGCGGCCGCGGAGCTTTTGGCGGACCAGTCGGAAAGCGCCATCCTGCGCGTGAACCCCGACGATGTCGCGCTGCTCGACGGGCGTTTGCCGGACACGATCTTCGCCGTGGGGGACGCCAGCCTGACGCGCGGGACGTTCGTTCTCGAGGCCGCTTCCACCATTGTCGAGGATGGTCCCGAACTGTGGCTGGAGCAGCTCACCAGCGCGCTCGACAAGGTCGCCGTCCCCGCGCTTTGACCCCTCGCATTGCCGCCGGCGATCGTGCCGGCCGGCGCCCGCTTTCCAGGATCGTAGATGCTCAACCGCTTCACCGCCGACTATCTGGATGCGCTGGGCAACGCCGATTTCCGGCCGGCGGCCAAGGTTGCCGGTCGCCTGGCTTCCTATGACGGTTTGCTGATGGAGGCCGTCGGCCTGACCCTGCCGGTAGGCACCGTCTGCCGGATCGGTGACGCGGGGGTTGGCGTGGAGGCGGAGGTGATCGGTTTCCGCAACGGTCGCACCTTGCTGATGAACCTCGGTGGACCCGCGGCTTTGCTGCCGCAAATGCCGGTTCGCCCGACCGGGGCACCAGGCGAGGCGGAGGTCGGCGAAGCGCTGCTCGGCCGCGTGGTCGACGGTGCCGGCAAGCCGATCGACGGCCTTGGCCCCATTCGCGGCGCTGGTCGCTGGCCGCTCGCGGGGAAGCTTCAGTCGCCGCTTGATCGGGGCCGTGTGCTTGAGCCCCTGGACGTGGGCGTGCGCGCGATCAACGGCCTGCTGACGATCGGCAAGGGCCAGCGTGTTGGCATCATGGCCGGTTCGGGCGTCGGCAAATCGGTTCTGCTCGGCATGATGGTGCGTGCCGCCAAGGCCGATGTAATCGTGATCGGCCTGATCGGTGAACGTAGCCGCGAAGTCGCCGACTTTCTTGAAACCAAGGTGGCGGGCGAGGCGCGCCAGCGTTCGGTCGTCGTCGCGGTGCCGGCCAATCATTCGCCGGTGCTGCGCATCCGCGGCGCGCTGCGCGCCACGGCGATTGCTGAGGCATTTCGTGACGAGGGCAAGAACGTCCTCCTCATCATGGATTCCCTGACCCGCGTGGCGCATGCTGGCCGTGAGATCGGCCTTGCGCTGGGCGAGCCGGCGTCGGCGCGTGGCTATCCGCCATCTGCCATTGCGATGCTGCCCAATCTGATCGAGCGTGCCGGCACGGACGTGAACACCGGCGGCGCGATCACCGCGATCTACACCGTGCTGGCCGATGGCGATGACGGAAACGATCCGGTCGTCGATTCCGCGCGCTCGATCCTCGACGGCCATATCGTGCTGAGCCGCGCACTCGCCGAACACGCCGTGTATCCGGCGATCGACGTGTCGAAATCGGTCAGCCGCGTGATGACCGACATAGCGGGCAAGCCGCACGTTCAGGCCGCCCGTGTTCTGCGACGGCATCTGGCGACCTATGAAGAAAATCGTGATCTGGTGCTGATGGGTGCCTATCGCGCGGGTGCCGATCCGGCGATTGACGCGGCCATTGCCTACCACCCCGCGGTGATGGAATTCATCCGCCAGGATGCCGATGCCAGCGTGTCGCTCGACGACGCCGTGACCGAGCTGACCGGTGTGTTCGGCGATGGATAACAAGAAGCTACAGCGCCTTCACCGCGTCCGCACTCTCCAGCTCGGCATGGCGCGCGCCGCCGAATCGCGCGCGCAGGAACAGGTCGCGAGCGAGACCGCGCTGTCGCAGCGCATTGCCCAGCTCGCTTCGGCGGTTGCGCCCGGGCCGGGGGCAGGGGCAGGCGTCTCCTTCGCCGCGATGGCGCATTATCGCGAGAAGCTGCACCGCAATGCCGAGGTCGTCGAGAATCGCGTGCGTAACGCAGCGACCGAGGCGGATCGTGCCGCCGAAGCGACCCGTTCGGCCAAGCGCGACCAGACCGCGGTCGAGAAGCTGATCGCGCAGGGCGAGGCGGAGGCGGCATTGCGCGCCATTCGCGCGCTGCAGGATGCGCCACCGACGCGCAAGGTTCGGCACGATCCTTGCTGATTGTTCCGTCGGTTATTCCCTGACGAGCGACCGACAACCACAATGACGTTGATCTCCTTCCACTCCCACGCACCATCAGGCGCTGCGCTTACCGGCGTGGCGCCGCTCCCGGGTGCCGTGCCGGTGTGGCCGGGGGCAGGTTCGGTCGCCAATGTCGGGGCAGGCACGGGCGACGCGGCGCTATTCGCATCGCTGTTGCCGATCCCGGCGGTGCTCGGCGCCTCCCCCGGCATGTCCCGGCAAGAGGATGCGGGGGGCGGCAAGACCTTGCCGGCAAGCTCCGGCAACGATGACCCGACGTCAGATGGCTTGTTGGCGCCATGGATGATGACGTCGTTCTGGCAGACGGTGCCGCTTGCGGCCGCGCCTGCGCCCGGCGCGACGAACGGTGGTGCGAGTACCGACCTTGCGGTCGGCGAGCGGCTGACATCTGACGTTTACGCGACGCGCGGCGCCGGTGCGCCGGTGGCCGCCGCGCCAGCATTGCCGTCGCCAGCGGTGGCCGATGAGGTGGACATCGGTGCAGTGGCGACCGCGCCAGCGATCGTGACGCCATTGCCCGTTGCCGACACCGTTCAGCAGCCGGCCGCGACGCGCGCGTTGGCAGTTCCGACGGCATTGGCGACTGGGAAGGCCTCATTGCTCGCATCCGTAGCCCTCCCCGCCGGGGAGGTGACAGCCATGCGCTCGCCTGACGCTGCTGCCACTCCCGCGCGACCTGACGTGTCGACGGCATTAGTAGAGCCGCTCGAATCGGTTGGCGTCCGGGCGGCGGAGTTGCCGATTATGCGCTCGGTCGACGCTTCGTCGGTATCGATGCCGCCAGAGCTGCCGACATCACCAGTTGATAACGCGGTCACTGGCCAGACGGTGGTCACCACCGCAGTACGGCCGTCGCTTGACACTACGCCCGCGCCAGAAGCGAGCGTGCCTCCAGCCGCGCCGGAAGCCCAGCGCCAAATCTCGAGTGTTGCGGTACATGCCGCAGACCCTCCGGTGCCGATCAGCGACACTGCATCGCTGCCACCGATGGCGGCGGTGACGATGCCGGCGCAGGCGCAGGTTGACGCTGAGCCACTCGCGCGTCCCGCTGTGATGCTGGCGCCCGCCCAGCAGCCGCAGGCAGCGTCGCTCACGGTTCAACAAGTCGAGCCTGGCGCGGATACGGTGGCTCCGGCGGTAACCCGCCCGCAATTGTCTCGCAGTCGCCAGTTCGACCCGATCGTCTCGCCGCTTGCAGTGGTGCCAGTACGCCTGCCGCAGCAGGCGAGCGTCACCATCGATATACCCGTATCAGGCATGCGCGGGGTGGCGCCGTCGCAGCCCTTGTCCGCAATGAACAGCGTGCCACCGCAGCCGCTTGCTGTGGCTGCATCGATCGCTGTCCCACCGCTGGTCTCGCCTGCGGCACAAGCGACGGCACCGGTACCCGTATCGGCCGGCGCAGCGCCGGACGCGCAGGCGCCTGCTGTCACGCCGCTCGCCTCGCCTGCGGCACAAGCGACGGCACCGGTACCCGTGTCGGCCGCCGCAGCACCTGTCGCGCAAGTGCCTGCTGTCACGCCGCTCGCCTCGCCTGCGGCACAAGCGGCGGCACCGGTGCCCGTGTCGGCCGGCGTAGCGCCTGTCGGGCAAGCGCCTGTCGTCGCGACGCCTCAGCCGCAACCACTCGCACCCACCGTTCCGGCGATTGCGCCTGCTGCGCAGGTTTTCGCGGCCGCCATCCATCAGGCGGTCCGCGACGAGTTGCGGATCGAACCCAATGGGCCCGCGCTCGCGCCGCTTGGCGCCATGCCCGCTGATCTTTCGACAGGTTCTGCCGCCGGAGCCGGCGCGGTCGTCATGACGAACAACGACTGGGCCATGAAGATGATCGGCAGGATCGAAATGCTGCGCGACGCGCTCGATGCGGCCGATACCAGCATCCGTCTTATTCCCGACAAGCTGGGCGCGATCGATGTGTCGCTTCGGCGGGATGGCGACGCCGTGACCGTTCAGATGACCGCACAGGCGCCCGAAACACGGCAGCTGCTGGCTGAGGCACAGCCAAAGCTGGTCGAGCTTGCGGAAGCCCGCGGACTGAAGCTTTCGGCGCAACTGGGCGAGGGGAGCGGCACAGGGCAGCACCAACACCAGCAACAGCGCGCGTCCCCCGGGGCGCCTTCCACCATCAAGGGATCGGCCAGTGCCGCCACCAGCGGCGACGCGGCGGCATCCGACGAACGTATCGCGTGAACACCAGGGGCGTTTGATCAATGAGTGACAAGGAACAGGCTGAGCCCAAGAAGAAGGGCAAGCTCGGCAAGATCATCGTGCTGGCGGTCGGCGGCCTCGTGCTTGTCGGCGGCGGCGTTGGCGCAGGCCTTTACGCGGCCGGATCCGGCATGGTCGGGGGCGCCGCGCATGTGGCGGATCCGAACAAGCCGAAGCTCGTGCCCAAGAGCGAGCAAAAGGCGCCGGAGGGTGCTGGTAGCGAAGGCAGCGGTCATGGCGGCGGCGAAGAGGCGAGCCATGACGGGCAGCCGACGCCGGACGGCATGGGCGGGGAGCCTTATGCGTCCAATTACTATGCGCTGGAAAAGGAGTTCACCGCCAACCTCCAGGAGTCGGTGCACTTCATCCAGGTCGGCATCGCCATCTCCACGCCCTACGACGAGAAGGTCATCCAGAACATCAAGGCCAACGACATCGCGATTCGCTCGGCGATCCTGATGACGCTGGGCGACACGACCGAGGACCAGGTCTTCACCTCGCAGGGCAAGATGGCGCTGGCCAAGCGGCTGGTCGCATCAATCAACACGACGCTGAAGCAAAAGGAAGGCTTTGGCGGCGTTGGTAACGTCTACTTTACCAATTTCGTTGTTCAGTGAACGTGCATGGTTAACGGCACGTCCTCCTCCCCGCGCGAACGGCGCGAGCGATCCCGCGCAATGCCGGTTCAACTCGGCGTGCTCGGACAGGCGAAGCTCAATCCGTTCGGCGATCTGCACACGCTGCAGCATCTCTCGGCGCGTCTCGCCCGGGGCATGCGCGGCGTGTTCGAGCCGCTGTTGCGCGACGAGGTGCGGGCCTGGGCGGAGCCGCTGTCGGTACAACGGTTCGCCGACTATCGCGCGGAGCGGCCCGACAAGCTGACCGCGTGGCTGCCGATGGGCATGGATGATCGCACCGCGCTGCTGGTGCTGGACGGCAAGTTCGTGCTCGAACTGCTCGATCTGTTCTTCGGGGGCACCGGCGCCGCGCCGGCCGAGTTGCCGCGCGAATTCTCCCCCGCCGCCGAAGCGATGGTCGGGCGGCTGGGCCAGATGATCGCCCGTCCGCTGACGGCCGCCTGGGAACCGCTGGCGCGTGTCAGCTTCTCGATTGGGCGGTGCGAGGCGAATGCCTCGATGTTGTCCGATTTCGACGGTGAGGACGCGATGATCGTGACCCGCTTCGGCATCGCGCCGGGGCAGGGCAAGCCAGCCTTTGTCGATGTCGTCTATCCGGTCACGGCGCTGAAGCCGCACGGCACCGCGCTGACCGGCAAGGTCGTCGCCAAGGCTGCGGCGGAGGATGCGCTGTGGCAGACCGCGCTCACCCGCGCGGCAATGAACATCCGCTTCCCGGTGCGCTCGGTCCTCGCGGAGCCGACGATCCGCCTGTCGAAGTTGATGTCGCTTCAGCCCGGTGACGTGATCCCGATCAGCTTTGGCCAGGATGTGCCGGTGATGGTCGGCAACGATCGCCTTGGCACCGGCACCGTGGGCACGTCGAATGGCCATGCCGCAATCAAACTGACCTCGCTCGCTTCTCTCGAAGGATTGACCCAGTGAACGACATGAGCGGCGGTTTCCCGCCAAAGGACATGGGCGACGGCGCCCTGGCGGCGAACTTCCGCCTGTTGCAGGACGTCGACGTAAAGCTGACGGTGGAGATCGGCTCCACCCAGCTGACGCTGCGCGAATTGCTGGCGCTCGGCGAATCGAGCGTGATCGAACTCGATCGTCAGGCCAATGAGCTGCTGGACGTCTTCGTCAACGGCACACTGATCGGCCGCGGCGAAGTCGTGACCGTGGGCGACCGCTTCGGCGTGCGCATGACCGAGCTCGTCAATCCCGACAAGCGCGGCTGATCCACCGCGATGATGTGGTCCTACATCCTGAAGCTGATCGTCCTGCTGCCGCTGGTGTGCGGTCTGATGATCGGGTGCCTGTATCTCTGGCGCCGGCTCGAAAGCCGGATGCCGGGCCGTACCGACACGCGCCTCATCAACGTCAAGGAAACGATGATGATCTCGCCCGGGCTGCGGCTTGCTGTGGTGGAGTTCGAGGGCAAGCGGCTGCTGGTATCGGTCGGTCGTGGCGGAGTGACGCTGGTTGATCGCGCGGATGCGCCCCGGACCCTGTCGTGAGCGTCACGCGCATCGGCAACGGGCCGGCCCTGTTTCGCGACGCACGGCGCCCGCGTCCAGCCGAATTTCCCTGGGGCAAGGTGCTGCTGATCGCCTTTGCATTCCTAGTAGCCGCCATGGTCGCCATGCCCGCACTGGCACAGGGCGCGCCGGTTGCGCCTGCGCCGCCGGCGTCCGCCGCACCGGGCGCGGGCGACGCGATCGATCGCGCGCTGGGGCAGCTGGGTGGCGGCGCGAACGGTTCGGGATCGATGTCGCTGTCGCTGCAGGTGCTCATCATCATGGGCCTGCTCAGCATCCTGCCGGGCATCCTGCTGATGATGACCAGCTTCACCCGGATCATCATCGTGCTTTCGATCCTGCGCCAGGCGCTGGGCCTGCAGCAGACGCCGCCCAACCAGGTGCTGATCGGCCTCAGCCTGTTTCTGTCGTTCTTCGTGATGGCGCCGGTCATCAACCAGATCAATACGACCGCGATCCAGCCTTATGCGGCGGGACAGATGGGCGGGACTGATCTGATCAAGACCGCCGGCGCGCCGCTCCACGCCTTCATGGCGAAGCAGACGCGGGTTAAGGACGTGACGATGTTTGCCGAAATGGCAAAGTCCGGCCCCTATGCCAGCCCCAACGACATTCCTTATTCGGTGCTGCTGCCCGCCTTTGTGACCAGCGAGCTCAAGACGGCATTCCAGATCGGCTTCCTGATCTTCCTGCCGTTTCTGGTGATCGATCTGGTCGTGGCGACGGTGTTGATGGCGCTTGGCATGGCGATGCTGAGCCCGACGATCATCTCGCTGCCGTTCAAGCTGCTGCTGTTCGTGCTGGTCGATGGCTGGGCGTTGACGATGGGTAGCCTCGCCAACAGTTTCGCCACCTAGCCCGCGGCAAAATAGTGCGTTGCTCGCGTACAGCGCCCCCACGGCACAGGTGAGAAGTCGGAATTCAGCATGGTAGACGCAGATTACTTCCTGACCGTGGCGAACCAGACGCTCTGGGTGCTGGCGCTCGCCGCGGCTCCGATCCTGATCCCCGCGCTCGTGTCGGGCCTGATCCTGGGCATGATCCAGGCGGCAACCTCGATCCAGGAGCAGACCCTGAGCTTCGTGCCCAAGTTGATCGTGGTCGGCCTGTCGCTGGTGATCTTCGGTGCGATGATCCTCGGGCTGCTCAGCGATTTCACTGTCTCGATATTCGAACGTATTCCGGACCTGGTGCGCTGAGCCGGTGAGCCGCGCCGTGATCCTGTTTGTCGTCGCCGCGGGCGGCGCGCCGGGCAGGGCGGCTGAATCATGCTAGGGTTCGGCCTCTCGATCGAGCCGCAGCTATGGGCGCTGATCTTCGTCATGGTGCGCGTCGGCGCGGCCTTTGTCGCAGCGCCAGTGTTCGGCAACGTGTCGGTTCCGCTTCAGGTACGCGTAGTGCTCGCCGGCGCGGTTGGTGTGCTGGTGCTTGGGATGCACGACGTGACGCCCCCGCCGCAGGTGTTCGCGGTTGCGACGTTCCTGGCCATCGCGGCCGAGGCGCTGGTCGGGCTCGCGCTCGGCTTCATCCTCCAGATCGCCTTTGCCGCGCCGCTGATCGCGGGCGAGGTGATCGGCGGATCGATGGGGATCGGCTTTGCCAATATGATCGATCCCAATTCCGGGCGCTCTTCGCCAGCAATCGGCCAGTTCCTGTCGATCCTGCTGACGTTGCTGTTCCTGTCGATCGACGGTCACCTCGTCCTCGTCGATACCGTTGCGCGCAGCTACACCGCGCTGCCGCCGGGCGCCGCTTGGCTCGCGCCCGGCCAGTTGCGCGATATTGCGCTGTTTGGCGGCTACGCTTTCTTCGCCGGGCTGCTGCTCGCGCTGCCGGTGGGTTTTCTTTTACTCTGCCTTAATCTGGTCGTCGGTATGATCTCGCGGTCGGCGCCGGCGCTGAACCTGTTCTCGATCGGTCTGCCGGCCAGCCTGGCTGTCGGCGTGATCGCGATGGCAGCGGCGTTCCCGGCGATGGGCGATTACATGCTGGTCATCGTGCGCGAGGGCCTGGAAGCGGCACGGAGCCTGGTACTTGGCTGATGAGTTCGGCGAAAAGACAGAAGCCCCGACACCCAAGCGTCTGAAGGACGCGCGGAAAAAGGGTGACGTTCTCAAATCCCGAGAGTTCGCGACCGCAGCCGTCGCGCTCGCCGGTGTGGCTTGGCTCGTCTTCTTCGGCCCGTCGCTGGTCGCCGCCTGCAAGGGTGTGATGGCCGAAAGCTTTCAGTTTACGCGCGGCGACGTGGAGGATTTCCAGCCGTTCCGCCCGCTTGCCGCCGCCGGATGGAAGCTGTTGCCGGCATTCGGCACCCTGTTCGCGATCGTGGTAGCGGCCGGAGTGGCCAGTCAGGCTGCGCTTGGCTCGCTCCAGTTCAATGCCGGCCTGCTGGCGCCGAAGGGCAATCGCATCAATCCAGCTTCCGGGCTGAAGCGCATATTCGGCATGAACGGCTGGATCGAACTGGGCAAATCGTTGCTGAAGGTGGCGTTGCTGGGGTCGATCGGCGCATGGTTGCTGATGAGCAGTGCGCGAACGACGCTGGGGCTTGCGCGCGCGGATCTGGGCGCCGCGGTGGACGCTCTCGGCGGGACCCTGACGACGCTGATGATCGTGATGTCGATGGGTCTGGTCGCGATCGCGTTCCTCGACGTGCCGCTGCAGATTTTCCAGCGCATGAAGAAGCTGCGCATGTCCAAGCAGGAGCAGAAGGACGAGCATAAGGAGAGCGAGGGCAATCCCGAGATCAAGGCGCAGATCCGCGCCCGCCAGCATGCGATGCTGTCGCGCTCCACCCGCGGGGCGGTAGCGGAAGCGCATGTGGTGCTGACCAACCCGACGCATTTCGCGGTCGCGCTACGCTACGATCGCGGGCGCGATTCGGTGCCAGTGGTCGTGGCCAAGGGCCGCGGCGCAACCGCGCTCGCGATCCGCGAACTTGCCGGTGAGATGGCGGTGCCGATCCTTGAGTATCCGATGCTCGCGCGTGCGGTCTATTACACCAGCCGCGAGAACCAGGAGGTCCGCGATGATCTCTACATGGCAATCGCGACCGTATTGGCGTTCGTCTTCAACCTGAATGCCGCCGCTGGCGGGCAGGCGCCGCTGCCCCCGATCGATGTCCCGGCGGGTGCGCGCTTCGACGAAAACGGCGCGGCGCTACACTGAGGCGCCTATCAAGCCGCACCGCTCAGGATGCGCTAAAACTTCGCTCAGGGCGGTCGTTTAAGAAGGCAACATGACCACCGTCTCCAGCACCGGCGCCACGCCCACCCCGTCCCCGACGCCGAGCACGACGAGCGTCACGAAGTCGGCGGCCAGCGCGCTGCTGACCTCGCTCAACACCGGCTCCGGGGTGGATACCGATACGTTGGTAACCAGCCTGGTGCAGGCGCAATTCGCCGCCAAGAACGCGGCGATCACCGCGCGTTCCGAGAAGCTCACGGCGCAATTATCGGGCGTGTCGACGCTCAAGAACATGATCACCGATTTCACCGCCGCGCTGGAGACGCTGGTGAAGGGCGGAACGCTGCAGTCTCAGCCGGTCAGCTCCAACAGCAGCATATTGTCGGCGACGCCCATCTCGGGCGCGAAGCTGACGGGGTTCAACGCCAGCATTGGCGTCGATCGGCTCGCCACGGGTCAGGCGGCGGTTTCCAAGGCGAGTGTGGCGAGCAAGACCGAAGTGTTGGGTTCCGGCACGTTCGTGCTGAAGGTCGGCACAGCGGTGCTCGATCCCCAAACGGGCGAGATGACAGGGGTGTCCACCACGGGCGACCCGATCGAGATCGAGGTAAAGGACGCATCGATCACTTCGATCGCTGCAGCGATCAACGCGCGCAAGGCGGGGGTGACGGCTTCGGTAGTCACCGACGCAGACGGCCGCGCCTATCTGTCGCTGAAGGGGGATACCGGCAGCGCCAAGGCATTCACGCTGGAGACCTCGATCGATCCGTCGACGAAGCTGGCGCAGTTTGCGGTCGGCCCCACGGGTAGCGGCATGACGATCACCAGCACGGCCGGTAATGCAGTGCTGACAGTTGATGGCGTCAGGGTGGAGCGCCCCTCCAACAGCGTTACCGACCTGATCGACGGCGTGAAGCTGGATCTGTTGACGACATCCACGGTTCCGGTTTCGCTGACGTCGAGCACGCCGACGACCGCCCTTACCAACGCGGTCGAGGATTTCGTCTTCACCTACAATCAGGTGCTTGCCGAACTGAAGAAGCAGACCGATCCGATCTCGGGCGAACTGCGCAACGACAGCGGCGCCAAGAACATGCTCGCTAGCCTGAAGTCGCTGTCCTTGCGTGAGATCCTGCCCGGTGCCGCACCGGGTAGCCCGCGAACGCTGGCCGAGATCGGCGTGGGCACCAATCGTGACGGTACCTTGTCGGTCAACAGCGAGAAGCTGACCCGCGCGATCAACCAGTTTCCTGGTTCGCTGGAGGCGATGTTCTCCAATTCCTCCGACGGCACGGGTGTGCTGGCCGCGATGAATTCCATCAAGTTGAACGCGACCAGCACGCTCTACGGCCTCGGCGCATCGACCACCCGCTACAACCAAGCGAAGAGCGATCTGGTCGATCAGCAGGACAAGCTGGAACTGCAGCAGGAAAAGATGACGACGCGGCTGACGCAGCAGTTCGCGTCGATGAACGCGCGCGTTGCGGCGTACAAGTCGACGCAGACCTTCATGGAAAATCAGATCAAGGCGTGGACCAAGGGCGATAATTGATGGCGTACGCGTCCGCCCTACTGCGCGATCCCGCGCAGACCTATCGTCGTATCGACCTCGCCGGCCGCACCGCCAATGCGGACGGTCCGGCGCTGGTTCAGCTTCTCTACGAGGAGCTTTGCCAGGCGCTGCGCGTCGCCGCCTGGGCGGCGGAAAACCGCAAGTTTGCGGTCAAGAGCGAGCGGGTCACGCGTGCGACCGCAATCCTGTTCGCGCTGGAAGCAAACCTTGATTTTGAACGCGGCGGTGAGGTCTCCGTCACCCTCGGCCGGCTCTACGCTGGCGCGCGCAAGCAAGTGATCGAGGCAAGCCTGGGGCATGACGGCAAGCCGTTTCGCGACGTCGCCGACACGCTGTCCGAAATCGCAGAGGCATGGCGCGCCGCTCGCGCCGCGTGACCGAGGGAGCTCGTCGGCAGGTGCCGCCTTCTAGCGTAGCCAGTGGCGCGCCATGAACCACGCGACGACGGCCAGGGAAATGGCAACGCACAGGCCGATAATGGCGTCGAATGCCCATGGCTGCTGCGCGAACCACAATCCTTCGACGTTCATGCCGTATAGGCCGGTGATGAAGGTGAGCGGCAGGAACACCATCGCCACGATCGAGATCATCAGGCTTCGCTGATCGAGCTGTTCGGCGCGAAGATCGGTCAGCGCCTCGTGCATCAGGCTTGCTCGTTCGCGGATGGCCTCCACTTCCTCCGCCATGCGTGCGGCGCGATCTGCCGCTGCCAGCAAGTGCGCGCGGTCATCCGGCTGAAGCCAGTCGCCATCCAGCTTTGCCATCTGTTCCAGCGCCGCGCGCTGCGGGTTGAGGAAGCGTCGGTAACTGATCGCTTCCACCCGCACCCGGGTGACGTTCCGGCGCAGCGCGAACACCTTCTTGGCATCTAGCTGCTGCTCGCAATCATCGAGATCGTCGCCCAGGTCAGCCACCACGGGGTCGAGATCGGCGGTGATCGCGGTCGCGAAGGCAGCGATCAGATCACCGGGATCGCGCACCCGGCCCCCCGATACATCCTGTTCCACCACGTCGAGCGCCAGCAAATGCTTACGCGTGACCGAGATCACCCGCCCCTTCGTGATCCAGATACGTACCGACGCGAGCATGTCGGACGAATCCATCTCCTCGTCGGTGCGGCCGCGCAGATTCAGAAAGGCGCCATTGTCGATAGCGTCGCAGCGCGGGCGAGTTTCCTGTGCGGTCAGTGGATCGACGATATAGTCGGGCAGCTTGGCCTCATCGCGCAGCCATGCCTGCGCATGTTCGGCGGTATCGGTCAGGTGGACCCACACGAGCGGTGCTTCGCTGGCCAGCGCATCGCGAACGGGGACCTTGCTCGCCTCGTCATTCTCGAGGCGGTAGCCAAAGCCGCTCACGCCATTCTCACGTCGACTGTGAGCCCAGGCAGGGCGGCAGTAGGGACCGCGCAGGCAAGGCGGTCCGCATCGGCGCGCGCGCGATCGAGGATCGCCGCGGGTACGTCATCGCCATGCGTCACCCGATCTGCGTTCGCCAGCAGCCGCGCCTGGCGCAGCGTCAGATCGTCGGGATCGGGGGAGGCCAGGATCATTCGCTCGACACGACGTTCTCTGGCGTCGGAAAGTTCCCGCCCCGGGGGCAATGCTTCGCCGGCAGCAAAGTCCGCCAATAGGTCCAGCGCTCCGCCCGGCGCCAAGGCGCTCGCAATCGCTCGCCGCCGCGGGGTCGCATCGGGGTAGCGCGCGCGCCACGCACTGCGGGCCGCGTAAAGCGCATCCGCCAGCCGCCCCAGGTTCACCGGCAGCAGTCCCTCGAGCCTCTGGCGCAGCGCCGCCGCCAGGCCGGCCGAGGCGCCGCCAGTGCCGATTGCAACCAACACGGGATTGCGGTCGACGATCGCCGGCAGGGTGAAGTCGCACAGCTCGGGCCGATCGACCGCATTGACCAGAATGCCGCGTGCCTTCAGCCGTGCAACCGCGGCTTCATCATCGACGACGATTGCCAGTCGCGGGTCGAGGCTGTCCTGCGCCGGTGCACGCTCGTGTTCGGCCAAAATGACCGCGCCGGCGCGCTCCAGCAGGCGCCTTTTGGCCGCTGCTGCCTCCCCGTCGCCTACCAGAATCACCGCACGGCCGTTTAGCCGCACAAAGATCGGCAGGCTGTGGAGGGTCACAACCAGTCCGGTACGCGCTCGGCAGCGAGGATCGTCTCGGCCGAAATCCGGTCTGCGACCACCGCGTAGCGATCGCCGTCGACCAGCACTTCGGGCACCAGTGGGCGTGAGTTGTACGTCGACGCCATGGTCGCGCCATATGCCCCGGCAGTGCGGAAGATCGCCAGATCCCCGGACCGTACGGCGTCAATGTCGCGATCGCGCGCGAAGGTGTCGCCCGTTTCGCACACGGGGCCTGCGATATTGGCGACCATCCGCTCACCGGTCGGGCGTACGGCGGCAAAGTCATGCCACGCATCATACAGCGCCGGGCGCGCTAGGTCGTTCATCGCCGCGTCCACGATGACATAGGGACTAGTGACCCCCGGCTTTACCCAGATCACCTCGGTCAGCAGCACGCCGGCATTACCGGCGATCACCCGGCCTGGCTCGAACATCAGCGTTACGTTCCAGTCGCGTGTCACCCGCGCGACCATGGCGCCGAAATCGGCGGGGTCGGGGGGGACATCGCCGTCCTTGTAGGTGACGCCCAGACCGCCGCCGAGATCGACGTGGGTGATCGTGTGCCCAGCGGCGCGCAATTCGGCGACAAAGGCGCCGATCCGCTCGAATGCTGCCTCTAGCGGTGCCAGGTTCAGCAACTGCGAGCCAATATGGATCGCCACGCCGCGCAGGTTCAGCCCATCCAGCTGAGACAGCCGACCGAAGATGCCGGCCGCCTCGTCAATCGCCACGCCGAACTTGTTCTCGCGCTTGCCGGTCGAAATTTTGGCGTGCGTGCCGGCATCGACATCCGGATTGACCCGCAGCACGGCACTGGCGGTCTTGCCGCGTTCCGCGGCCAACTGCGCCAGCACAACGCCTTCCTCTTCCAGCTCGATGTTGAACTGCCCGATCCCGGCCTCGATCCCGCCGATCAGCTCCGCGCGAGTCTTGCCCACGCCCGAAAAGACGATGTCCTTGGCCGGCATTCCCGCAGCCAGTGCGCGTGCCATCTCGCCACCCGACACCACGTCGGCGCCATAACCCTCACGCGCCAGGACGTTGAGCACCGCGATGTTCGGGTTCGCTTTCACGGCATAGGCGACGTGGACCTTCGCCACGCCTTTCAGCCCGTCACGGAAACGGCGGGCCTGATTGCGCAAGGTGCTGGCGGAATAGACATAAACCGGCGTTCCCACCTCTGCCGCGATGCGCGAGAGCGGGACGGCTTCACAGTGAAGCTCGCCGTTGACTAGAGCGAAATGGTCCATTGGTTACCTTGGCGGGAGATCGAATTCGTCGCTGCGACGCTGTTCTGAATTGCGCAGCACTTCGTCGCTGCGGCCCGGGCGGGCCTGGGGCGAGGGGGTCAGGAGCTCTGCCGGAGTTGGCGTTGCCGTCGCACCATAAGGGGCGACGGGCAGGCGTTCCCCCTCCGCGGGGCGCAAGCCGCGCGAAGAGCCGCAGGCGCTCAGCAGGGCGGCGGCAAGAAGGATAGCGGCTCTCATGCCAGTGCCTCCCGCGCTTCGCGAACGGCCGCGCGCACATTGTCCGGAGCAGTGCCGCCAAAGCTCGTCCGGCTGGCGACTGATGCGTCGACGGAAAGGACGTCGTAAACGCGACGGTCGATCCGCGCGTCAATCGCGACGAGATCCTCGATCGGCAATTGATCGAGCCGGACGCCTGCCGCTTCGGCGCGCGCCACGGCGCGGCCGGTGATGTGATGCGCTTCGCGGAACGGGATGCCGGCCTCGCGGACCAGCCAGTCGGCGAGGTCGGTCGCCGTGGCAAAGCCGCTTTCTGCCAGCGCCCGCATCCGATCGGTGCGGAAGGTCGCGCTTTCCACCATGCCCGTCATCGCGGCAAGGCAGAGGCCAAGCAGGTCGTGGCATTCGAAAACCGGCGGCTTGTCGTCCTGCATGTCCTTTGAATAGGCCAGCGGGAGCCCCTTCATCGTCACCATGAGGCTGACTAGGCACCCGGTGATGCGCCCTGCGTGGCCCCGAACCAGCTCCGCCGCGTCGGGATTGCGCTTTTGCGGCATGATGGAGCTGCCGGTCGACCATTGGTCGCTGAGCGATACGAAGCCGAACGGCTGCGACGCCCAGAGCACGAACTCCTCGGCCAGCCGCGACAGGTGAAGCGCGCATTGCGCGGCGCAGGTGAGATACTCGATCGCGAAGTCGCGGTCGGACACGGCATCAAGCGAGTTGCGGGTTGGACCGTCAAACCCCAGCGCTGCGGCCGTCGCGTGACGATCGACCGGGAAACCCGTGCCGGCGAGGGCGGCGGAGCCGAGCGGCGACTGATTCATGCGGACGCGCGCGTCGGTAAAGCGGCTGACGTCGCGGCGCGCCATTTCGACATAGGCCATGAGGTGATGACCGAGCGTCACCGGCTGCGCAGACTGGAGATGCGTGAAGCCAGGCATGACGCTTGCGGCATGTTCATCGGCGCGATCCAGCAACGCGCGCTGGAAAGCGGCAAGCGCGGCAAGTGTCTGATCGATCGCGTCGCGCACCCAGAGGCGGAAATCGGTCGCGACCTGATCGTTGCGGCTGCGCGCGGTATGCAGGCGGCCGGCAGTGGGCCCGATCGCCTCGGCCAGCCGTGCTTCGGTCTGCATGTGGATGTCTTCAAGCACGAGGTCTTCGGCGACACCAACCTCTTCATAATGCGCCTGAACAGCCTCAAGCCCGCGTGCGATCGCCGCCGCATCATCGGCGCCGATGATGTTCTGCTTGGCGAGCATCGCGACATGCGCTTGGCTCCCGCGGATGTCCTGCCGCCACATTCGCTTGTCGAAGGGTATGGAGGCATTTATCTCGCGCATGACCGCGGCCGGCCCTTCGGCAAATCGTCCGCCCCACATCTGGTTGGAACCGCTCATGTCTTCGCGCTCGGGAACTGTCTTTCTCCTTGCGGCCGCGCTCGCAGCCTCGGCCTGCGATAAGCAAACGCCCGCCGGTGAGCAAGCGAACGTCGCTGCCACCAACGGCATGAGCCCGGACGAGGTGACGTCGGACGAGGTCGTCGGAAACAAGCCCGCAGGCAGTGTCGCAGGGAAGATCGACCGGTCGCATCAGGGCGAAGCGGCGCCGACCGTCACCTTCTTCGATCCGGCGGGCAAGAAGATCAGCCTGGCGGACTTTCGCGGGAAGCCCGTGCTGCTGAACCTGTGGGCGACCTGGTGCGCGCCCTGCATCAAGGAAATGCCCAGCCTCAACGCTGCGGCGGCGATTGCGGGCGACAAGGTGCATGTTCTGGCGGTCAGCCAGGACATGCAGCGCGAAAAGGTCGCGCCGTTCTTTGCCGAGCAGCGCCTGACGCGGCTGGTGCCCTATGTCGATCCGGACCTTGGCCTGAGCCTGGCCTATAAGGCGAACCTGCCAATGACGATCATGCTGGACGCCAATGGGCGCGAGCTTTGGCGGGTGAGCGGCGCGAAGGATTGGGCCGACGCCGAGTCGACCGCCCTGATCGCCGCAAGCTGACCCGGTCAGCTGTCAGGGGAGCAGCAGCGAGGCGTCGCCATAGGAGTAGAAGCGGTAGCCATGCGCGATCGCATGCGCATAGGCCCCCTGCATCCGCTCCAGCCCCATCAGCGCCGAAACCAGCATGAACAGCGTCGAGCGGGGGAGGTGGAAGTTGGTCAAGAGACCGTCGACCCCGCGGAAGCGATAGCCGGGCGTGATGAAGATCGAGGTATCGCCCTCGAACGGCCTGATCGCGCCATTCTGATCGGTGGCGCTTTCGATCAGGCGAAGCGAGGTGGTGCCGACCGCAATCACCCGGCCGCCGGCCGCGCGCACGGCGTTCAGGCGATCAGCGGTCGGCGCGTCGATCCTGCCCCATTCGGCATGCATCTGGTGGTCGGCGGTATCCTGCGCCTTCACGGGCAGGAAGGTGCCCGCACCGACGTGAAGGGTGAGGGTGGTGTGGGCAATTTCCGCGGCATCGAGTGAGGCCATCAGATCAGGCGTGAAATGCAACGCGGCGGTCGGCGCGGCGACGGCGCCGGCCTCGCGCGCGAACATCGTCTGATAATCGTCTGCGTCGCGTGCATCGGTCGGGCGCTTCGCCGCGATATAGGGCGGCAGCGGCATGCGACCGGCACGCTCCAGCAGCAACTCGACGGGTTCGTCGCCGGCGAAGTCCAGCGCAAAGCTGCCGTCCTGCGCGCGGTCGCTGGCGACTGCGGTTACCCCGGCGCCGAAATCGATCGTGTCGCCGGGGCGCAGCCGCTTGGCATTGCGGATAAAGGCACGCCAGCGGCGCGGCCCCTCTCGCTTGTGCAGCGTGGCGCCGATCCGTGCCTCGCCGCGCGTTCCTTCAAGCTGCGCCGGAATGACGCGCGTGTCGTTGAAGACCAGGATGTCGTTCGCGCGCAATTCGCTGGGCAGGTCGGACACGATCCGGTCACGCGTCGTCGCGCCGTCGAGCACCAGCAGCCGAGCGGAATCGCGCGGCGCGGCGGGGCGCAGCGCGATACGCTCTGCGGGAAGATCAAAATCAAAAAGGTCGACGTTCATATCTGGCGGCGCTGTCCAACATGGCGGGGCGGCGATCATGGTCGCCGGACGGCGGCGCGCCGGCGCGATCGTCGCCGGCAGCAGCCTCGCCGCTCGCCTATGCCGCCGGCCGACCGGAAGGCAAGGGCCGCTATAGCCGGGCGCGCCTTGCCTGCCGATGCACCGGAAGCGCTTCGACTCAGCTCAAAGTGCGAGCGCCGCGTACCAAGCGGCCCGGGGTGCGCCCGGTCCATTCCCCGCGCGCGAAGGTCGGGACGCCGGACTTCACGGTCCATTCGTAGCCGCGCGGTTGCTGGAGGAGGCGGGTGCCGCCGGCGGGCAGATCCTGCACGATTTCGGGCGGGGCAAGCGCAAGGTCGTCGAGCGCGATCACGTTGAGATCGGCGAGATAGCCGGGCGCCAGCACGCCGCGATCGTGCCAGCCGACATGCGCGGCGTTCTTCTGGCTGTAGCCGTGGACCAGCGATTCGATCGGGGTGCTGAGGCCCGCCTTGTTGCCGCGCGACCAGAGCGCAAGCGTCGTGGTGGGGAAGCTGCCGTCGCAAATGGTGCCGCAATGCGCGCCGCCGTCAGACAAGCCGTAGAGCACATGATTGCCGGTCATCATGCCGTGTACATCGTCCAGATTGCCGCGGGCGTAGTTGATCAGCGGCATGTACAGCAGGCGCCGTCCGCCTTCTTCCATCAGGGCGTCGTAGACATAGGCAGCGGGATCAACATTGGCGCGCGCGGCCTCTGCGGCGATCGACTGGCTTTCGTGCGGTTCGTAGTCGACCGGGTCGGTCATCCGGAACATGCGCGAAAAACCGCGTGTGATCAGCGCGATAAAGCCTTCGCTGGCGTGGAAGCCGGCATGTTCGGCGAGGATCGCAGAGCGCACGTCGGGATCGGCCAGCGCCTCGAGCCGCGCATCGACGGTGGCGCTTTGCGAGGCGATGCGGCGGTAGGTTCCGGATACGACGAACGGGTTGGTGGTGGAGGCGAAGGAGAGGATCGCGCCGATCGGCCGCGGCGCGACCTGCGCGCTGACCGGAAGGCCGTCGGCAACCATCTGATCAATCTCGCGGTAAATGCTTTTCCAGCGATCGGGCGCGTCGTCGGTCTGCTGCACGGTGAAGGAAACGCGGCGGCCGCTGGTGGTGGCGAGGCGGCGAATCAGCTGGAGCTCGGCCGCCGCAAAATCATCGTCGGCAGTGAGATAAGCGTCAGAAATCAACTGGATGACGCCCTTGCCCGTGGTGCGCAGCGCGGCGGCGATGCCGAGCAGTTCGGGATCCTCGGCCGTCAGCGTGCCGATGTTGAGCCCGTCGCGGCTGCGGTGGGCGTGGGTGCGCGAGGTGGAGAAGCCGAGCGCGCCGGCCTCCATCGCCTCGGCGGTCAGGCTGGCCATGCGATCTATTTCGCCCTGCGTCGGGCGGGCCAGATGGTCACCGCCGCGATCGCCCATGACGTAGGCGCGAAGTGCTGCGTGGGGCATGTGGGCGCCGAGATCGATGGTATATTCACGCTCGCTCAAGGCATTGAGATAATCGGGAAAACTCTCCCAATTCCACGTCAGCCCCTCCGCCAGCGCGGTGCCGGGAATGTCCTCGACCCCTTCCAAAAGCTGGATCAGCCAGTCGTGTTTGTCGGCGCGGGCGGGGGCGAATCCTACGCCGCAATTTCCCATCGCGGCGGAGGTGACGCCGTTGATCGAGGAGGGGGCCAACACACTGTCCCAGGAGACCTGGCCGTCGTAGTGGGTGTGAATATCGACAAAGCCGGGGGTGACGATGCAGCCATCGGCGTCGATGGTTTCACGTGCTGTTCCAGACACTTGGCCCACAGCGACGATCGTGTCACCCCGCACCGCGACATCGCCGCGGTAGCGGGGGGCGCCGGTGCCATCGACGATGGTGCCGTTCTTCACCAACAGATCGTACATGTGGCCTCTCCTGGAATCGTGATGGGGTCAGTCCGGCCTGTTGCCGGAGAACATTGGCCTGTCTGCGGAGACGATTGGCCACGTCTGATACGGGGCCGGCCTCATCGTGGCAGGCCGAGAATTTGGCTCGCCTGTTCGGGCGTCGCGATAGGGCGGCCGGCCTGTTGCGCGAACGAAACGAGCTCGGCGATCAGCTCCAGATTGCTTGGGCGACGCTCGCCGCCGAAATCCTCCAGCCCGACACGGACGTGGCCGCCGCGTTCGATCGCCAGCTTCGCCAAGCCGGTTTCGACGACGCAATCGCCGATTGCGGCGACTGCCCAGGGGAGCGACGAGCCCTCAAGCATTTCGAGATAGGCATCGAGCGCTTTCTCGGTGGGCGGAAGCCCAAAGGTGACGTTGCTGCGTTTTCCATCGAGGAAATTGTAGCGGCCGCCGAAATAGAGCTTCACGAAGGTGCCGGCGGGGAGCCGGCCGGCCTGTTCATAGGCCAAAGTGGTGCGCAGCCAGCCCGGTTCGTAGATCGCTATTGCCGGGCCGAGGCGTTCCTGTTCGTGGAGATCGGCGAGCCAGGCGATGTCGCGGTAGGTGGTGGCGTAGAGCACCGAGGCGCCGGGGAGGCCGTCGGGGCCGTGCGTGCCGAGGTTGACCGAGCCGGGATCGAACGCGCCCATCCGCACGCCGGCTCGGGCAAGGCCACGATAATGGCCGAAGCGCGCCTCCACGTCGGGGCCGGTGGCAACGGTGCCCCACAGGATCGCGTCGGGCCGAGCCGCGAGCACGGGGGCGTAGGCCTCCATATAGCGGTCGACCGCGGCGTCGCCGGTCATGTCCATCCGCTCGATATGCGTGTGAACGATCGCGGCGCCGGCCTCCATCGCGGCCAGCGCCCCGCTGGCGAGTTCCTGCGGGCTGACCGGGACGTTGGGATTGCGCGCCTTGGGCGTCGCGCCGTTCAGCGCGGCCTCGATGATGAGCGGCGGCATGTCAGATCCGCCCGCCATCAGGCCCCGTCCGATCGGTATGCCATGCGCCGTTAGACGAGCGTGACGCCGCCATCGCCGGGAAGGTGGCGAGCATCAGGCAGCGACCGCCTGTCGCCCCGCGCCGGCGGCAGGGGCGGGTGCCGGCTGACGACCGCGGATGAGCTTGCCGGGGAGGGCGTCGGTGGCCTCGCCGTGCTGATAGATCACCTGGCCCGACTTGATCGTGGCGATATAGCCGGTCGCCTTCTGCATCAGGCGGCGGGCGCCGGTCGGCAGGTCATAGACCATGTACGGCTTGCCGAGTTCGAGCTGGTCGAAATCGATGACGTTGACGTCGGCGAGATAGCCGGGCGCGAGCAGGCCGCGATCCGCCAGCCCGACGGCAAGCGCGGTGTCGCGGGTCTGCTGCTTCACCGTGTCGGCGAGGTCGAGCAGCGGCCCGCGGGTGCGATCGCGGCACCAGTGCGTCAGCATGAAGGTGGGCAGGCTGACGTCGCAGATCGCGCCGACATGCGCGCCGCCATCCGACAGGCCCGACAGCGTGTTCGGATTGGTGATCATCGCGTGGACGTTGTTGAGGTTGCCTTCGACGTAATTGTGCATCGGGAAGAACAGGAAGGCGCGGCCCTCGTCCTCGAGCAGCGCGTCATAGACCAGTTCGTCGGGGTGGACGCCAAGCCGCTCGGCCTCGGCGGCGAGGCTGGTCGAGGGATCGGGTTCATAGTCCACGCGGTCGGTGATGCGGAACATCTTGTGCTGCGCGCCGGCGACCGAATTGACGAAGGGGTGATCCTTCTCTGGCATTTCGGCGATCAGGCGGGCGCGGAAGTCGGGATCGCGCATCCGGGCGACCTTCTCTGCCAGCGGCAGGTCCGCGATCTCGCGATAGCTGGGGCGGCTGATGAACGGGTGAACCGAGCCCTGCAGCCCGAGCATCAGCCCGACCGGGCGGCCGGCGATCTGCGCCTTCAAGGGGTAACCTTCCGCGACTGCGGCATCGAGGCGTTGAGTCAGTTCGCGCCACTGGTTGGGAACGACATCGGCCTGGACCATCGAGAAGCTCAACGGCTGACCGGCGATCTGCGTCAGATCGCGTACCAGGCTGAACTCCTCATCCATTTCCTGGAAATCGGACACCCATTGAAGGACGCCCGAGCCCGCATCGGCAATGCCGCGGGCGATCGCCTCCATCTCCTCGCGCGCGGCGCGGACGGTGGGGGTGAGATCGCCATCGGCGGTGCGGTGGACCATCGTGCGGGTGGTGGAGAAGCCGAGCGCACCGTCGCGCAATGCCTGCGCGGTCAGGCGGCGCATTTCCTCATTCTCTTCCGGCGTCGCCGGATCGCGGTTCGCGCCGCGCTCGCCCATCACATAGACGCGCAGCGCGCCGTGCGGCACCTGCACGGCGACGTCGATGTCGTGCGGCAGCTTGTCGACCGCATCCATATATTCGCCGAAGCTTTCCCACTCCCACGACAGCCCTTCGTGAAGCGCGGCACCGGGGATGTCCTCCACCCCCTCCATCAAGCGAATCAGCGTGTCGTGATCCTGCGGGCGGACCGGCGCGAAGCCGACGCCGCAATTGCCCACGACGACGGTCGTGGCGCCGAGCGTCGAGGACGGGTCCATGCGCGAGGCCCAGGTGATCTGGCCGTCATAATGGGTGTGGATATCGACCCAGCCGGGGGTGACGAGCTTTCCGGCGGCGTCGATTTCGCGGCGAGCCGGGCCGCTGACGGTCCCGATCGCGGCGATGCGATCGCCGGAAATCGCCACATCGCCGCGGTAAGGGGCCGCGCCCGATCCATCTACGATCGTGCCGCCCCGAATGATCAGGTCGTACATCGTGCCTCTCCATCATCTGGTCTTTTGCCGGTGATGGTGACTTCGCGGCGCCGGTGAGGCAAGGAGATTCGAACAAGTGACTTAGGAGCGGGTGATGGCGACGACGGCAATGGCGGCGACAAACGGGCAGGCAAATGCAGGGTCCAGCGACAGCGACAGCGACACGCTGGAGCGGCTGCTGCGCGAGCGGCGCTCGGTGCGCGGGTTCAAGAAGGATCCGGTGCCCGCCGAGCTGCTGGAGCGGGTGATGGAGATGGCGCAGCTGGCGCCGTCCAACTGCAACGTCCAGCCGTGGACCGCGCATGTCGTGTCGGGCGACGCCGCGGAGCGGATGCGCAATGTGCTTCACGATGCTGCCAAGTCGGGCACCAAGATGACCCCCGATTTCCCGCTGACCGGCGCCTATCCGGGCCATTATCGCGGGCGCCAGATCGATGCCGCCAAATCGCTGTTCGCGGCGACCAACGTGGCGCGCGAGGATGTCGCAGCGCGGACCGAATCATTCCTGCGCAATTTCCGTTTTTTCGATGCGCCGCACGCCATGTTCCTGTTCATCCCGGCCTGGGCGGGGATGCGCGAGGCGGCCGATTGCGGGATGTATGCGCAATCGTTCATGCTGGCGCTGACCGCGAACGGGCTTGCATCGTGCGCGCAAGGAGCGCTGAGCCACCATGCCGAGATCGTGCACCGCGAGCTGGGCGTCGGCGACGACCACAAGCTGCTGTTCGGCATCGCCTTTGGCTATGAGGATCCGGCGCATCCGGCAAACAGCGCACGCACCGTTCGCGACAAGGATCACGTGCTGCACGGCTGATCGCCGAGCATCGCGTGCATCCGCACTTTCCCCCCGCGCGACAAGAGACTATGTCCGCCCCCAGTTCCATGACTCCAGCTAGCCCCCTTTTGCCGCCTGCCGACTGGCGGGACTTCCTCGCGCTGACCAAGCCGCGCGTGCTGACCCTGGTGGTTTTCACCGGGCTGTGCGGCATGCTGGCCGCGCCAGTGACGATCCATCCCGTGCTCGGCTTCACCGCGATCCTGTGCATTGCGCTGGGGGCGGGGGCGGCGGGCGCGCTGAACCAATGGTATGAGGCGGATATCGACGCGGTGATGAAGCGGACGATGGGCCGCCCACTGCCGGCGGGACGGATGGAGCGCCAGTCGGCGCTTCATTTCGGGGTCGGCCTGGGGGCGTTCTCGGTCATCCTGATGGGCCTGGCGCTGAACGTCGCGGCGGCGGCGATCCTGGCCATCTCGATCCTGTTCTATGTCCTCATCTATACCGTCTGGCTGAAGCGCCGGACGCCGCAGAACATCGTGATCGGCGGGGCCGCAGGCGCGTTTCCGCCGCTGATCGGCTGGGCCGCGGCGACGAGCGATGTCGCGCTGCTGCCGCTGCTGCTGTTCATGTTCGTGTTCCTGTGGACGCCGCCGCACTTCTGGGCGCTCGCGCTGTTCGTGAAGACCGATTACGCCAATGCGGGCGTGCCGATGCTGCCGGTCGTCGCCGGCGAGAAGGTGACGCGGCACCAGATCGGCCTGTACACCATCCCGATGGCGATCGTGGCGGTGGCGCCGTGGCCGCTGGGCCTGACCGGCGCGATCTATGGCGTGGTATCGAGCGCGATGACGGCGTGGTTCGGCGTGCTGGCATGGCGCGTTGCCCGGCGCACGACGGCCCCGAACGACGACAAGATGCTGCCTGAAAAGGCGCTGTTCAAATTTTCCATAGTGTATCTCTTTGTAGTGTTTGGCGCGCTTGTCGCCGATCGGTGGGTAGCATGATTGATGATCGGGACCTGATCCAGCGCCGGCAGAAAAGCCGCGCGATCGTAATGGCGGTCCTGCTGGGCGCGTTCGTGGTGCTGGTGTTCGCCATCTCCATCGTGAAGATCAGAGAGGGTCTCGCGCACTGATGTTGGCACGTATTTCGGGCAAGGGGCGGACCGCCGCCTTTGCCGTGCTCGGCCTCCTGTTCATGACCGGCCTCGCCTTCGCCAGTGTCCCGCTGTACCGCCTGTTCTGCCAGGTGACCGGGTTCAACGGCACCACGCAGCGCGGGCTGACCGCGCCCGGCGCCGTCAATGGCGAGATGAAGATCGACTTCGACGCCAACACCAACGGCAAGCTGCCGTGGCGCTTCACGCCCGAGCAGCCGAACCAGCGGGTGGTGATCGGCGCGCGCAACATGGCGTTCTTCACCGCGACGAACCGCGCCGCCGTGCCGACCACCGGCACCGCCACGTTCAACGTCACGCCCGGCCAGGCCGGGCAGTATTTCACCAAGATTGAGTGTTTCTGCTTCACCGAGCAGACGCTGAAGCCCGGTGAGACGATGCGGATGCCCGTCATCTATTTCGTCGATCCGAAAATCCTTGAGGATCCCGATACGCGGGATATCGAGACGATCACGCTCAGCTATACGTTTTACCCGGTAGATTCGGGCAAGCCGTCCAGCTAAGCGAACGCAAAACACAGGGTACCAACAGGGGAAGAGCCCGATGGCCGGCGCCAAGAACCACGATTACCACATTCTCCCACCCGATCCCTGGCCGATCATCAGCTCCTTCTCGGCGCTGGCAATGGCGGCTGGCGGCATCATGTGGATGCACGGAGGCCATGTCGACAAGCCGAACGGCGGCGGCTGGCTGTTCCTGGCCGGCCTGTCGGCCGTGCTGTTCTCGATGTTCTGCTGGTGGCGCAACGTCATCCGCGAAGGCCGCGCTGGCGATCATACGCCGGTGGTGCAGCTGCATTTCCGCTATGGCATGATCCTGTTCATCGCCTCCGAGGTGATGTTCTTCGTCGGCTGGTTCTGGGCCTATTTCGATTTCGCGCTGTTCCCCGATGCGATCGTCTTCGTCGACGGCGCGGTGGAACGCGTGACCGAGGGTGCGGCGCTGGCCGCGCAGTGGCCGCCCAAGGGCATGGAGGTGATCAACGCCTTTGAACTGCCGCTGCTCAACACGCTGATCCTGCTTCTGTCGGGCACCACGGTGACCTGGGCGCACCATGCGCTGATCCACAACCAGCGCGGCGGCGAGAAGCGTGGCCTGTGGGGCATGATCGGCGTGGGCGACCGCGACGGCGTGCTGAAGGGCCTGTGGCTGACGGTCGTGCTGGGCCTGATCTTCAGCGCGGTGCAGGCATATGAATACATGCACGCGCCGTTCCCGTTCAAGGGACTGAACTATGGCGCCGCATTCTTCATGGCGACCGGTTTCCACGGCTTCCACGTGGTGGTCGGCACGATCTTCCTGATCGTCTGCCTGATCCGCGCCTATAAGGGTGACTTCACGCCCAAGGCGCACTTCGGCTTCGAAGCGGCAGCCTGGTACTGGCACTTCGTCGACGTGGTGTGGCTGTTCCTGTTCGTCTCGATCTACATCTGGGGCGGCTGGGGCGCACCGGTCCACGGCTGACCACCCAACCGATCCGCGTGATCGACAAGCAAGCGGGCGTGGCTCCACCGGAGCCGCGCCCGTTCGCGTTTCGGGGTGCCGCCAGCCCCACCATGCGATGCGTCCTTGCCAGCGGGGGCAGTGACAAGGCAGGGCGGGCGGCATGAGGCGGCTGCCGATCATTCCCACCATCATCGTCGCGCTGGCGGTTGCCACGATGATCGGCCTTGGCCTGTGGCAGCTGCGCGTGCGCCTGCCGCAAAAGGAGGCGCAACTGGCGCAGCTGGCGGCGAACCCGTCGCGCGCGGCCGTGCCGTTCCCGACCGAACCGGACGATTCCCTGCTGTTCCGCCCCAGCGTGGCGCAATGCGACAAGGTGACCGGGATCACCCGCGCGGGTGCCGGCAACGCGGGCTATCGCCTGATCGCCACCTGCATCACCCGCGGCGGCGGCGCGCCGATCAAGGTGCAATTGGGCACCACGCGCGATCCCACCCGGATGGTCGACTGGCGCGGCGGCACGGTGCGCGGCTGGATCAGCCATGCGCCCGACCAGACGCCGCTGATCGCCACGCTGTTCCGCCGCCGGTCGCAGGAGATGCTGCTGGTCGCCGCTGCACCGGCCGAAGGGCTGGCCGCGAACAGCCGGCCCGACGTCGGCCTCGTCCCCAACAACCATCTGGCCTATGCCGGGCAATGGTTCTTCTTCGCCGGGATCGCGGCGCTCATTTACCTGATCGCGCTGCGCCGCCGGCTCGCCACGCGACCCTGAGCCGGACGCAGGGCGGCGGCGGAGCGGGGCGACAGCAACTTGCGCGTGTCGCTGAAGCGGCCACGGCAAAGCTGATATACCCGGCGCGCAAGGAGGCGAGAGTTGCGGCCCCACCGGCGCGCGGCTAACGCGCTTGCTCATGCGGTACATCAGCACTCGCGGGGCGGCACCGACGCTCGATTTTCGCGGCGCCACGCTCGCGGGGCTTGCCTCCGATGGCGGGCTGTACGTGCCCGATCACTGGCCAACGCTGACGCCCGAGCAGATCGCCGGCATGGCGGGCCTGTCCTATGTCGATACGGCAGTCGCGGTGATGGCGCCGTTCATTGGCGATTCGCTGAGCCAGGAAGAGCTGCGCGCATTGTGCACACAGGCCTATGGCCGCTTCTCGCACGCCGCCGTCACGCCGCTGCGCCAGCTGGACCACGACCAATGGGTGCTGGAGCTGTTCCACGGCCCGACGCTGGCGTTCAAGGATGTGGCGCTTCAACTGCTGGGGCTGTTGTTCGAGCGGTTCCTGAAGGATGACGACGGCGCGCCGCTGACGATCGTCGGGGCGACGAGTGGCGACACCGGCTCCGCCGCGATCGATGCCGTCGCCGGGCGCGAGAAGATCGACATCTTCATGCTCCACCCCGCCGGCCGCGTCAGCGATGTGCAGCGCCGGCAGATGACGACGGTGCGCGCGCCCAACGTCCACAACATCGCGATCCGCGGCGATTTCGACACCGCGCAGGCGCTGGTGAAGGCGATGTTCAACGACCCCGCCTTTTCCGGGCGGTTCCGGCTGAGCGCGGTCAATTCGATCAACTGGGCCCGGCTGACGGCGCAGGTGGTGTATTATTTCTACGCCGCGGTCCGGCTGGGCGCGCCGGGGCGCCCGATCGCGTTCAGCGTACCGACGGGCAATTTCGGCGATGTCTTCGCCGGCTATGTCGCCGCGCGGATGGGCCTGCCGATCGAGCGGCTGATCGTGGCGACCAACGTCAACGACATCCTTCACCGCGCGCTGTCGCAGGGGGATTATTCCTCCGCCACGGTGGTGCCGACGGCGACCCCGTCGATGGATATCCAGGTATCGTCCAATTTCGAGCGGCTGCTATTCGACCTGGGCGGTCGTGACGGCGTGGCATTGGCGAGCCAGATGCAAGGCTTCGAAACGTCGCGCGCGATGCGGCTGACCAATGCACAGCATGGCGGCGCGGCGACGCATCTGGTGAGCGCCAGCGTCGATGCCGACGGCATGGCCCTGGCGATGCGCTGGGCCAACGAACATGGCGGCGACCTGATCGACCCGCACACCGCAATCGCGCTGTCCGCCGCGCGCGCGTCATCGTTCGGTTGCCCGATGGTCACGCTGGCGACCGCGCATCCGGCGAAATTCCCCGAGGCGGTGGAGCGCGCCACCGGCCGCAGCCCGGCGCTGCCGACGCGCGTCGGCGATCTGTTCGAGCGCGAGGAATCGTTCGTGACGCTGGACGCTACCTTTGACGCGGTGAGTGCCTATATAGCCGAGCGCGCGACTCCGCGTTCCTGACCCTTCTGCCGTTCGCATGTTGAAGGGGCGTGCCAGACACGCTCCGATCGGCTGCGTGCCGCGCGGGGTCTGCCCGAACCGCGAAGTCGCTGCGCGCCCTTACGTTCGCAGGATTCATTGATGCCATCCCCCCGCCGTACCTTTGCGATCATCTCGCACCCTGACGCCGGCAAGACCACGCTGACCGAAAAGCTGCTGTATGTCGGCGGCGCGATCCATCTGGCAGGCGAGGTGAAGGCGCGCGGGGCAAACCGGCGCGCACGATCGGACTGGATGAAGATCGAGCAGCAGCGCGGCATCTCCGTCACGTCCTCCGTCATGACGTTCGAGAAGGACGGCGTGTTCTTCAACCTGCTCGACACGCCGGGCCACGAGGATTTCAGCGAGGACACGTACCGCACGCTGACCGCGGTCGATTCGGCGGTCATGGTGATCGACGCCGCGCGCGGCATCGAGGCGCAGACGCGCAAGCTGTTCGAGGTGTGCCGGCTGCGCAACGTGCCGATCATCACCTTCGTCAACAAGGTTGACCGCGAGGGGCGGCCGGTGTTCGAGCTGCTCGACGAAATCGCCGACATGCTGGCGCTGGATGTCTGCCCGATGAGCTGGCCGGTCGGCATGGGCGGCACGTTCGAAGGCGTGCTGGACCTGAAGACCAACCGCATCAGCCGCCCCGACGGCGACAGCCGCACGTTCCAGGGCCGGGTCGAGGATGCGCCCGAGCTGCCGCCGGCGATCGCCGAGGAAATCGAGCTGGCGCAGGCGGGCTATGCCGCGTTCGATGCCGAGGCGTATCGCGCCGGCGACCTGACGCCGGTCTATTTCGGGTCGGCGCTGAAGGATTTCGGCCCGGCCGAGCTGATCGCCGCGCTGGCGGACTATGCGCCGCCGCCGCGCGCGCAGCCGGCGGAGCCGGCGCCGGTGCAGCCGGACGAGAAGGACGTGACCGGCTTCGTCTTCAAGGTGCAGGCGAACATGGACCCGCAGCACCGCGACCGGATCGCGTTCATGCGGCTGTGCTCGGGCACGTTCAAGCGCGGCATGAAGCTGACGCCGACGGGGCATGGCAAGCCGATCGCCGTCCATTCGCCGATCCTGTTCTTCGCGCAGGATCGCGAAATCGCCGACGAGGCCTTTCCGGGCGATATCATCGGCATTCCCAACCACGGTACGCTGCGCGTCGGCGACACGCTGAGCGAGAAGCCGGGGGTGCGGATCACCGGGCTGCCGAACTTCGCGCCGGAAATCCTGCGCCGCGTCGCGCTGAAGGACCCGACGAAGACCAAGCAGTTGCGCAAGGCGCTGGACGATCTGTCCGAAGAGGGCGTGATCCAGGTGTTCTATCCCGAGATCGGATCGAACTGGATCATCGGCGTGGTCGGACAGCTCCAGCTGGAAGTGCTGCTGTCGCGGCTGGAGGCGGAATATAAGGTCGGTGCCAATCTGGAGCCGTCGCCCTATGATACCGCTCGGTGGATTTCGTCGAGCGACCCCGCGGCGCTGAAGGAATTCACCGATCTCAACCGCGGCGCGCTGGCCAAGGATCGCGACGGCAACCCGGTGTTCCTGGCGAAAAGTGTTTGGGAAGTCGGCTATATCGCCGATCGCTATTCCAAGGTGACGTTCGCGGCGACGCGCGAGCGGTGACACACGCCGGCATCCCGCGAGCGGGATGACGGTGAAGGCTGGATAGAGTAGGAAAGACGCCATGGCCGAACGCTTTGAACGACATCGCCAGCCGTGGCGGCAGGACGAGATCCAGAAGCTGCACACGCTGGCCAAGAAGGGCATGGCGCTGAAGGCGATTGCCAAGGCGCTGACCCGCAGCGAGGAATCGGTGAAGGAGCAGGCGAAGCGCGACGGATTGTCGATCGCCAAGCTGCACTGATCGAACGTGACCGCCACTGATTACGACGCGATCGTGCTGGGTGCCGGCGCGGCGGGGCTGATGTGCGCCGCGGTCGCCGGGCAGCGCGGCCGGCGCGTGCTGGTGATCGACCATGCCGAGAAGGCGGGGAAGAAGATCCTGATTTCCGGCGGCGGGCGGTGCAATTTCACCAACGTCGGTACCGCGCCCGATCGCTTCCTGTCGGCCAACCCGCATTTCGCGCGCTCTGCGCTGGCGCGTTACACCCCGGCCGATTTCCTGGCGCTGGTCGAACGGTACGGGATCGCGTGGCACGAGAAGACGCTGGGGCAATTGTTCTGCGACGGCTCCGCGCGGCAGATCGTGGCGATGCTGCTCGACGAATGCGCGAAGGGGCAGGTGGATTTCGTGCTCGGTCGCCCGGTGGGGGCGGTGGAGCATGGCCCGGACGGCTTTCGCGTCGCGATCGGCGCGGGACGCGACGGTCCGGTCACGGCGCCCGCGCTGGTGGTGGCGACCGGCGGCCCTTCGATCCCCAAGATGGGGGCCACCGGCTTTGCCTATGATCTGGCGCGCCAGTTCGGGATGAAGGTGGTGGAGCCGCGCCCCGCCCTGGTCCCGCTGACGCTGGGCGGGGACGATCCGTTCCGCGCGCTGGCGGGAGTGGCGACCGAGGTGGTCGCGCGCGCGGGCAAGGCGGCATTCCGTGAGGCGATGCTGTTCACCCATCGGGGGCTCTCCGGACCGGCGATCCTGCAGGTGTCGTCCTATTGGCGGCATGGCGACCCGATCATCGTCGACCTGGTGCCCGATCGGGGCGAGGGGTGGCTGCGCGACGCAAAGCGCGCGACCCCGCGGATGGGCGCGGGCAAGCTGCTGGCGGGTGCGCTGCCGCAGCGGCTGGCCGATGCGCTGGCCGACAATCTGGGGCTGCGCGGCGAGCTGGCGAACCTTGCCGATGCGAAGCTGGCGGCGGCCGAGCAGGCGCTGGCGGGGTGGCGTTTCGTGCCCAATGGCAGCGAGGGGTTCGCCAAGGCCGAAGTGACGGTGGGGGGCGTATCGACCGCCGACCTGTCGTCGCAGACGCTGGAATCGCGCAAGGTGCCGGGGCTGTATGTGATCGGCGAGGCGGTCGACGTGACTGGCTGGTTGGGCGGATACAATTTCCAATGGGCGTGGGCGAGCGGCTGGGCGGCGGCGCAGGCGCTGTGAAGCGCGGCGTTTCGGGGCGGGACAGCCGCTGGCGCCGCCTTCGTGCGGACGCGTATTGCTGATGCCATACACCATCGGCTAGATCGATCGACGATTATCCCGGGAAAACATGATGAAGCTGGTTCGCGGCGCGTGGAAATTGCTGGTCGGCATCAAGGACGCGCTCGTGCTCGTCGCGATGCTGCTGTTCTTTGCGCTGCTGTTCGCCGCGCTCAATTCGCGGCCCAGCGCGCCGACGATCAAGAACGGCGCGCTGGTGCTGGCGCTGAACGGCCCGATCGTCGAGCAGCCCGAGGACGTGCCGCCGCTGGCGGTGGTTTCGGGCCAGCAGATCGGCCAGCAATATCGTCTGCGCGACGTGGTGCGCGCGATCGACGCGGCGAAGGATGATTCGCGCGTCAAGGCGATCGTCCTCGACCTTGACCGCTTCGGTGGCGGCTATCCGGCGATCCTGGGCGAAGTGGCCGATGCGCTGGTCCGCGCGCGGCAGGCGGGCAAGCCGGTGCTGGCCTATGCCACTGCCTATACCGACGGCGGCTATCGCCTGGCGGCGGCGGCGAGCGAGATCTGGACCGCGCCGCTGGGCGGGGTGGCGCTGTCCGGACCGGGTGGCAGCCGGCTGTACTATAAGGGGCTGATCGACAAGCTGGGCGTCGACGTTCACGTTTTCCGCGTCGGCAAGTTCAAGTCGGCGGTCGAGCCGTACACCCGCACCGACGAGAGCCCGGAGGCGCGCGCCGCGTCCGAGGCGCTGTACGGATCGCTGCTGGAGCAGTGGAAGCAGGGAGTGGCAAGCGCCCGGCCGAAGGCGCAGATCGTCCGCTGGCTGGAGCAGCCGGCGCAGCTGGTGCAATCCGCGCGGGGTGACGTGAGCAAGGTCGCGCTGGCGACCGGCATGGTCGACAAGATCGGCGATCGGCTGGCGTTCGGGCGCCGCGTGGCCGAGCTGGCGGGCACCGAGAGCGGCAAGCCCGCTGGCTGGTTCAACCAGATCAAATATGACGCCTATGTCAGCGCCAACCCGCTGCCCACGGGCGGCGACATCGGCGTGGTGACCGTCGCGGGCGAGATCGTCGACGGCAAGGCATCGCCCGGCACCGCGGGCGGCGAGACCATCGCCAAATACATCCTCGACGGGCTGGCACAGAAGAAGCTGAAGGCATTGGTCGTCCGGGTCGATTCGCCGGGCGGATCGGTAATGGCGTCCGAGCAGATCCGTACCGCGGTGCTGCAGGCGAAGCGACAGGGGCTGCCGGTCGTCGTGTCGATGGGTGGGCTGGCCGCGTCGGGCGGCTATTGGGTGTCCACGCCGGCCGATGTCATCTTTGCCGAGCCGTCGACGATCACCGGATCGATCGGCATTTTCGGCGTCCTTCCCACGTTTGAAAAGACGCTGGCCAAGATCGGCATCACCACCGACGGCGTGAAGCTGACGCCGCTGGCGGGGCAGCCGGACCTGCTGGGCGGGCTGAACGAGCAGACCGACGTGGTGCTGCAATCCACCATCGAACATGGCTATCGCGAGTTCGTCAGCCTGGTGTCGCAATCGCGCAAGCTGCCGGTGGCACGCGTTGACGAGATTGCGCAGGGGCGTGTGTGGGACGGCGGCACCGCGCGGCAGATCGGCCTGGTCGATCGCTTCGGCACGTTGAACGACGCGATCAAGGAAGCGGCGCGCCGCGCCAAGCTGGACCCCAATACGGCCAAGCCGGAGTATCTGGAGAAGAAGCCGACCTGGGCCAGCCAGCTGGTGCAGCAGATCGGCAGCCGCGACGATGACAGCGGCGCGGCACCGGCCGATGCGCTGGCGCGCATGGGCTGGGAACAGCGCCAGATGCTGGCGCAGGCGGCGGGCGATGTGCGCCGGCTGGCGATCAGCGGCGGCGTACAGGCACGTTGCCTGGAGTGCGGCGGGCTGGGGCCGCAGCAGGCCACCGCCGGTGATGCCCGGCTGCTCGACCTGCTGCTGGCGCGGTTCGGCCTGTGATCGTGCTGGGCGCGCTGCTGCTGCAGGCGGCCGCGCCCGCCGCGCCGACGGCGAGCCCGGCGGCACCGCCCGTGTCGGTGCAGCCGGCGTCGCCGCGCACCCTGTCGGGGCGGTTCACCTGCGATACGATCCTGTATGAGGTGCAGCTGACCGCGGCGCCGCTCGCCGGCACCAGCGTGATGATCGATCGGCTGACGATCGGCGGCAGGCCGGTCGATGCCGGCGTGCTGGCGGAGGTACGACGCATGGCGGCGCGATTGTCCGACGCGCAATCGCTCGACGTGCGCTGCCGCAGCGACGGGACGGGCGAGATCAGCATTTATGGGACCCAAGCGTCGGCCGGCGGGCCATCGCGCCGGGCGCGGTTGCGCGGCATCCTGGAAGGCGGGCGCATCAGCGCGCTGACGGTGGCGGTTCAGCGGTGACGCTGACGATCCGGGCAGCGCGTCCTGATGATGCGGCGGCGATTGCCGGCATCTATGCCCCGTTCGTGAGGACCGGCGTCGTGTCGTTCGAAACCGAGGCCCCGGATGCGGCGCAGATGGCGGCGCGCATGACCGGCACTGATGGCCTGTATCCCTGGCTGGTGGCGACGCAGCGGGGGGCCGCGGGAACCAGCGAGGTCGGGGAAGGCGAGGAGCTGATGGGCTATGCCTATGCCGGCCGCTTTCGCGAACGGGCGGCGTATCGCCATGCGGTGGAAACGTCGATCTATCTGGCGCCGGCAGCGGAAGGGCGCGGGATCGGGCGCCGGTTGTACGATGCATTGTTGCAGACGTTGCGGGTGCAGAACTTCACCCAGGCGATGGGCGTCATCACGCTGCCCAATGCGCGATCCGTCCGGCTGCACGAGGCCGTGGGCTTTCGCTACATCGGCACACTGGGGGCGATCGGCTACAAGCTGGATCAGTGGATCGACGTTGGCCTGTGGCAATGCGCGCTGAGCGAGCAGGACGCGCCGCCACAGGAGCTCCGGCGCTTTGCCGACGTCGGCCCTCAGCCGCCGCCGGGCGAGCCGCTCACCTGGTAAGCCGGAGGGGCGCGATCATCGCCGCCCGCGATAGGCGGGCAGATGGATCTGCCAATGGATCGCCGCGGCGCGCAACGCAAAGCCGGCCGAGGCGCCGATAATTGCCGCGATCCAGCCCGGCAGCGCCAGATAGGTCAGCCCGACGTACAGCGCGGCGGCGAGCGCGGCGGCGGTGACGTAGAGTTCGGGGCGCATCAGGATCGAGGGTTCATTGGCGAGCACGTCGCGGATGATGCCGCCAACGCACGCCGTGACCACCCCCATGACGAAGGCGGGGACGGGCGGCACGCCATAGCCGATCGCCTTTGCCGCGCCATATACCGCATAAGCGGCGAGCCCGGCGGCATCGAACCAGTCGAGCGCCTGCCCGCGCCACCAGCGTTCGGGGGTGACCCAGATCAGCAGGCCCACCGCCAGGCATACCGTGGCCGCACGGCTATCGACGATCCAGAACACCGGCGCGCCGATCAGCAGGTCGCGCAGCGTTCCGCCGCCGACGCCGGTGATCAGCGCGAAGAAGAGCAGCGTCACCATCGTCTGCCCGCGCCGCGTTGCCGCGAGCGCGCCTGATGCGGCAAAGACCGCAAGACCCGCTAGATCGAACCAGGGGGCAAAGGCGGGAAGGATGGTGTCGGGCTCCATGTCCCGATCGGGCTAGCAGATCGGCGCGGGGCGGGGGAGGGCATGTGGCGCTCGCGACCGCGTTCTGGACGCGCGTTCTGGACGCGCCGATGCGGGGCTCAATCGCCGCGCCAGGCGTCGAGCGCGTCCTCATAGTCACCGCGCGCGGCGAGCCGGGCGCGGTCGAGCCTGGTGCGTTCCTCCGCCTGCTCCTTTTCCAGCGCGCGGCGGCGGGCGGCGAGCGCCTGCTCCTCGCGCCGGAGGGCGTCGCGCTGCGCCTTGTGCCGTGCCTCGGCCGCCTCGATCGCAGCCTCTGCCTTGTCCAGCGCGGCGCGGCTCGGTTTCGGCTTTGGCTTTGGCGCAGGCTTAGCCTTGGGCTTGTTCTTGGCCTTGGGCTTCGCTTTCGCGGATGGGGCCGCTTTTCGCGTTCCGGAGGCCTGATCGCTGCTCTCGTCCCTGCCCCCATCCCTGCCTTCGTCCTTGCTTGCGCGACGTTTGACGGGTGGCAGATCGGTCGCGTCGGCCATGGTGCGTGCGACCCGGATCACCTCTCCCGGGCGGTCGAGCGGGGCGGCGATCAGCGCCGGGTCAGTGACTTGTTCGGCCAGCCCGCGCGCAAACAGATTGGCGCTGCTGCCCCACGCCGCGAGCGCCGCCTTCTGGCTGGGCGCGGCGACATAGGCATCGTGGAATCCCGCCGGGGTGCGATAAACCTTCAGCTTCGCCATGCGTTCACTTGTCGCGCGCCCACGGTCAGCCGGCAAGCGGCGTCTCGACACGGTGGCGGTACATGCCTATCGCGTCGGCGAAACAACGATTTTTTGGGGGATTGAATGCCGACAGCCAGCAAGGTGCTCGACCGCGTTCTAGTGCTTGAAATGGTGCGCGTGACGGAGGCAGCGGCAATTGGTGCCTCTACCCTGATCGGGCGCGGCGACGAAAAGGCGGCCGACGCGGCCGCCGTCGAGAAGATGCGCGAGGCGCTGAACACGCTCGACATCGACGGCACGGTGGTGATCGGTGAGGGCGAGCGCGACGAGGCGCCGATGCTGTACATCGGTGAGAAGGTCGGCGCGGCGCAGGGCACCGGCCCGCGGATCGACATTGCGCTCGATCCGCTGGAAGGAACCACGATCTGCGCCAAGGGTGGCCCCAACAGCCTGGCGGTGCTGGCGATCGGCGAGGAAGGCTGCCTGCTCAACGCGCCCGACGTGTACATGGAAAAGCTGGCGGTCGGCCCGGGTCTGCCCGAGGGCGTGATCGACCTGGACAAGTCGCCGACCGAGAATGTGAAGGCAGTCGCCGCGGCCAAGGGATTGCAGCCCAACGAGATCATCGTGTGCGTGCTGGATCGCCCGCGCCACGAGAAGATGATCGCCGAGCTGCGCTCGATCGGCTGCGGCGTGGTGCTGATCGGCGACGGTGACGTTGCCGGCGTGATCGCCACGACCGATCCCGACACGACGATCGACATGTACATGGGATCGGGCGGGGCGCCGGAAGGCGTGCTGGCCTGCGCCGCGCTGCGCTGCGTCGGTGGCCAGTTCAAGGGCCGGCTGCTGTTCCGCAACGAGGACGAGCGCGCGCGTGCCCGCAAATGGGGCATCACCGACCTCGACAAGCAATACGACCTGAAGGAACTGGCCAAGGGCGACTGCATCTTCGCGGCGACCGGGGTGACCGACGGATCGCTGCTGGAAGGCGTGAAGCGCAAGGGCAAGATCATGACCACCGAGAGCGTGGTGATGCGCGCCTCGTCCGGCACGGTGCGCTGGGTGAAGGGTGAGCACCGGCTCGACCGCTGATGCGGCGCGCGTGACCGGGCTACGGTGAACCGGGCGCGCTGATGCTGGCAGCGGTACTGCTGGCGGCGGCGATCGCGCTGATCGTCCATGGCGTACGGAGCCGGCGCAGCATCGCCGCGCGAATTGCGCGTGCGGTGCGCGGCGACTCCCTGTCGCGGCCCCGCGCGTCGATCGGCTGGGCCGCGGGCATCGGCGGCATGTATGGCGCGACCTCGCTGGTCGCGCTGGCGCTGATCGGCCGGATCGATGCGGTGGCCGTGCTGCCGCCCGAGCTTCACGGCGCCTTTGGCATTCTTCCCCTTGGCGGCGCGGCATTGCGCGAGACAGCGCTGGCGATCGGCGGCGGCTTCATGCTGGGTGCGGGGTTGCTGGCGGTATCGCTATGGCGCCGGTGGCGTGTGATCGGCCCCACCTACCGCTCGCCAGCGATCGCCCGGACGCGCCGCGAGACCGGCGCTGCCTTCGTGCTGGCGGCGACCGCCGGGATCGCCGAGGAATTGTTCTTTCGCCTGACCGTGCCGCTGCTGGCCGCCATCGTCACCGGCAGTGCGGCGCTGGGCTGCGTCACAGGCTGGATGCTGTTCACGCTGGCGCATCTGTATCAGGGGCGCGGCGGGATGATCGCGGTCAGCCTGGTCGGTGCGGGCCTGGGATGGCTGTACCTGTCGACCGGGCTGTTATGGGCAGCGATGCTGCTGCACGCGGTGGTCGACGTGAATGCGCTGATCGTTCGGCCATGGCTGGAGCGCCGCTTCGGGCGGGCAAGCGAACGATGAAGGAAGCGCGGGCAGCGCGGTAGTGACCGGCGCTGCGAAAGGCGCCTTCCCGCCTGCCGCATGGGCAGGGGGAAGGCGGACCTTGCGATTACTTGCTGCGCTCGACCTGTTCGAAGTCGAGTTCGACCGGGGTGGCGCGACCGAAGATCGACACCGACACCTTGACCTTGGCCTTGTCGAAATCGAGCTCCTCGACCGTGCCGTTGAAGCTGGCGAACGGACCGTCGAGCACCTTGACCGAATCGCCGATCTCGAAATCGACCTTGATCTTGGTCTTCGGCGCGGCGGCGGCCTCTTCCTTGCTGTTCAGCATGCGGGCGGCTTCCGCCTCGCTCACTGCCTGCGGCTTGCCCGACGAGCCCAGGAAGCCGGTGACCTTCGGGGTGTTCTTGACGAGGTGATAGACCTGATCGGTCATCTCGAGCTTGGCGAGCACATAGCCCGGCATGAACTTGCGTTCGACCTGAACCTTCTTGCCGCGACGCGCTTCCTGCACCGTCTCGGTCGGCACTTCGATGCGCTCAACGAGCTGCTCGAGGCCCATACGGGTCGCCTCGGCCATGATCGAGTCGCGAACCTTGCCCTCGAAGCCCGAATAAGCGTGGATGATGTACCAGCGTGGCATGTTGCGGGCGCGTCCTTTTTTCTTACTTGGCCAGGCTGAGCAGGGCGTTGACGATCGCGTTGAAGACCGTGTCGACGCCAAGGAAGAAGAGCGCCAGGATCGTCGTCATGATCATCACCATGACGCCGGTCATGATCGTTTCGCGCCGGCTCGGCCAGACGACCTTCTTGGTCTCGGCGCGAACCTGGTTGATGAATTCGATCGGGGACGTCTTCGCCACGTGCCTTAGCCTTTAAAATCGTTCGATACCGAAAACGGGGCATAAGCCTTCTACCGCTTCCCTGGAGGGAAACGGTGAAAAAGCCGTCCGCGCTGTCGGATGCGTCCAGCGAAATAGCGATGCGCGCCGGCAAGAGCAAGGGCGCAGGGCATAGTAGGGGAAAGCGATGTCCAGCGGGGCGCGCGGGAAAGCAACGCGCCGGTCATGGGGCCGGACGGGATGCTTGGCAGGGGAGCTCGGATTCGAACCGAGGGCCTTCGGTTTTGGAGACCGACGCTCTAACCAGCTGAGCTACACCCCTGCAGCGACACGGCCCTTAGCGACCCGCGCGCGACTGTTCAAGCGGCACGAAAGGCGGGCTTCGTGCGGTCCGCGAGCGCGCGTGCCTCGACCACCGGCAGCGGCCGCCCGAAGTAGAAGCCCTGGATCTTCGAGCAGCCGAGCGCACGGATCAGCGTCAGTTCGTCGGACGTTTCGACGCCCTCGGCCGTGGTCGCCATGCCCAGGCTGCCGGCGAGTGCCACCACCGCGCGGATGATCGCCAGCGCCTCCGGCACGCCCTTCGCCGCCGCGGTGACGAAGCTGCGGTCGATCTTGATCGACGAAAAGCGGGTGCGCGACAGATAGCCGAGCGAGGAATAGCCGGTGCCGAAATCGTCCAGGCTGAGCCGGACCCCCAGCTCCAGAATCCGGTCCAATACCTTCACCGCGCCGGTACCCTCGCGCATGAAGACGCTTTCGGTGACCTCAAGCTCAAGCCGGTGAGGCGCCAGCTTCGTGCTGGCGAGCGCGCGGGCGACGACGGCGACGAAATTGGGATTGTGCAGCTGTTCGGGCGACACGTTGATCGCGATGCGCACGTCCTCGGGCCATTTGGCAGCCTCCTCGCAGGCGGTGCGCACGACCCATTCGCCGATCGGGCCGATGAGCTGCGTTTCCTCCGCGATAGGGATGAACTTGGCGGGCGAGATCGTGCCGAATTCGGGATTGTGCCAGCGCAGCAGCGCTTCGAACCCCGCCAGCCGCTCGGTCGTGGCGTCGACGACGGGCTGGTAATCGAGCTGCAACTCGCCGCGATCGAGCGCCTTGCGCAGCGCGATCTCGAGTACGCGGCGCTCCTCCGCATCGACGTGCAGCTGCGGCTCATAGGCGTGGAAGACGCCGCCGCCGGCGTCCTTCGACCGGTACAGCGCCAGATCGGCCGAGCGAATCAGCGTTTCGGCGGTGCGCCCGTCGCGCGGCGAGGTGGCGACGCCGACTGACGCGCCGATGTAGAGCGTGTGCTGATCAACCTCATAGGGTTGCGACAGGGTGTCGATGATCGTGCGCGCAAGCGATTCGACCCGCTTGGGATCGCTGGCGTCATTGACCACCACCGCGAACTCGTCCCCGCCGAGCCGGCCGATCAGTTCATTGTCGTTGATCAGTTGGCCCAGCCGTTCGGCGACGCGGCCGAGCAAGCGGTCGCCGATCGGGTGGCCGAGCGTGTCATTGACCGCCTTGAACCGATCGAGATCGATCATCATGAATGCCGCGCGGCCGCCCCAGCGTTCGGCGTCGGCCAGCGCGCGACCCAGCGCCTCGTTGACGTACAGACGGTTGGGTAGGCCGGTCAGTGCGTCGAAGCGCGCAAGACGATTGATCTTGTCGGCCGAGGCGCGCTGCTCGGTCACGTCCGAGCCGACGCCGCGAAAGCCGACGAAGCGGCCCGTTTCATCGAAGCGCGGGCTGGCGGTGATTTCCCACCAATGCTGCGTGTCGCCGACCACCACCGGCAGCACGAGATCGCGGAATGGCTCGCGCCGCTTCAGCTTGTCGGCGAGCAGCCGGAGGCCGGGCGCGAAATCGCCGGTTTCCCAGCTGGGCCTGGCGAGCGCCTTGAGCAGCGACACGCCTTCCAGCTGGTCGGGGGTATGGCCGAGCGCCTGGGCAACGCGGGCGCTGACCCGGCAGAGCCGGCGCTGCGCATCGGTTTCCCACAGCCAGTCGGCGCGGGCGTCCTCGAACTCGCCGAGCAGCAGGCTGACGGTCTCATTGCTTTCGGACAGGTTCAGTTCGATCGCGCGCAGCATCACGTGGAACCGGGCACGGGTAATACAGGCGGCGATCAGCAGCACGGCGAAGATCATCGTGGCGAGCGCCGGCATGACTGCCTGCTGGAGCAGCAACAACAGCATGGCGGCGGCCGCCACCCCGCCGATGAAGGTGAGCGCAGCGAGGACGAGCGGTGCCGTCGCGAACGCGGCGGCCGTCATCAGCACTGACAGGATCATCCACAAATCGAACGTCGCGGCGGGCGCAGTTGCGGCAAAGACGAGCGGCGGGAAGCTCCAGATCGCGGCCAGCCCCAGCCCCTCGAGCGCGGTGTCGCGCAGCTCCTGCAAGGAGGCGTTGCCCTCCGCCAGATGCCCGGTGTTTAGGCGGCGAAGCGTCACCAGCGTGGCGACGACGACCAGCCCGACGAACCAGGTCGCGATCCACCAATGCGGCACGCCATGATCGAACAGGATGGTGACCGCGACGGCGCCCGACAGATTCGCGGCGAGCAGAAACAGCGCGAGTCGCCGCCCCACGAACAGCTGGGTAGCGCGCAGGCGGCTCCACAAGGCAGGGTCCTGCCCCTCCCGAATCCCCAGCAGCTGCCATAGCGACACGGAGGGATAACCGGGGGTGAGCGGGATCTTCACGGCACCCCGGTTACGCCGTCAGGGTTTATTTATCGTTGCCGACGCGGCCGTTCCGCATCTTTCCGCCATTCACTGGCGCTGCGGCGCAAGATTCAGCTGGTGGTGGTCAGTGCAAAGCCGAGACGCGGCAGGTGGACGACGACCGACCCGACACGATCGTCCTCCCGCGCGATCGACCAGTGATGCGGGGACGAGCCGACGAGTCGCCCGGCAACCGGATCGCGCCCGTAGTCCGTGGCGGAGACCGTCACGTCCTTGCCCGCCATCGCCCGGTCCGCCGGATCGACGCTGACTGGTGCCGGCGTCGAGGTGCGGGCGGTCTCAAGCGCGTCCTCCCGGCTGCCGATGCGTCGATCGCCGTGCCCGATCGCCACGACTCGATCGTACCAAGGAGACAGGAACGGCAGGTCGAGGAACGCCTCTGCCGCGGGCGCATGAAAGGAGCGCACGAACCACAGATTGTAGAAGGCATTGGCGTCGGCGAGCCCCGGTCGGTCGCCTGCCACGAAGGCGCGACCGTCGGCGAGCTGCTCGCTGATCAAGGCGGCATGACTGCGCAGCTGCGCAGCCATATAGGGGACGGCGGCGGCCATCGCCTCGGGGTTGAACGGCGCGCCGCTCAATTTCTCGCGGTCGGCGCGAAAGGCCGGATCGACCTTGTCGCCAAGACCACCGAAGATAACGCCCACCGCGGCCTGGAAGAACGAGCGGTCGGTCCATTGCGCCAGCGCCTGATCCAGCCCGGGATTGCCGGCCGGGAACAGCGACGGCGTTGGATAGCGGCGTTCCAGCTCGGGCACGATCAGCACGCTGTCGCAGTAAATGTCCGCGCCGATCTGCATCACCGGAATGCGGCGATAAGCGCCGGTGAGCGCGAGCAGATCGGGTTTCGGCATGATCACCGGCTGATCAACCGCGGTCCAGGCGAGTTGCTTGATCCCCAGGCACACACGCACCTTTTCGGAAAAGGGCGAGCTGTCATACTGATGCAGCAGGATGGTCATGGCGGTCCTCTCCGGTTGCTGCTCGTGTGTGGCAGCATGAGCGGCAGGATTACCGTTGTGCACAATTAAGTCGATCGTTTTCTGTCGCGGAAGCGGGCGCGAAGGTAGAGGGGGGAGAAGGGCCGATGCTGCTGATGATGCTGGCTGCTGCGAGTGAACCGATGGCGAGCGTGCGGGTGGCGTTCGACACCGCGCAGGTGAGCGCGATCGACCAGCGCGGGGTTGCCGATGCCACGACCGGCCGGGCGGTCACGGCGGACGATCCGGTGCGGATCGCCTCCATCTCCAAGCTGGTGACCGCAATCGGGGTGATGCGGCTGGTGGAGCAGGGGGTGCTGAACCTAGATGCCGACGTATCGCACCTGCTGGGGTGGCGGCTGCGCAACCCGCGCTTTCCCGACGTGCCGATCACGCTACGCCTGCTGCTGTCGCACCGTTCCAGCCTGACCGACAATGCCGGTTATCTGATCGCGCTGGACGAGGGGGTCGAGGGGGCGGTCGCCGATCCGAAGGCGTGGGACGGCCAGCATGCGCCGGGGCAGTTCTTCCGCTACACCAACCTCAACTTTCCGGTGGTGGCGAGCGTGATGGAGCGTGCCACCGGCGAGCGGTTCGACCGGCTGATGCAGCGGCTGGTGCTGGCGCCGCTGAAGCTGGATGCGTGTTTCAACTGGGCGACGTGCAGCACCGACGCGAAGGCGCGGGCGGTGGTGCTGTATGAGGCGGGAAAGCCGGTGCTCGACGAGCAGGCGTTCATCGCCGGCTGCCCGGTGACGCCGGCGAAGGACGGGAGCTGCGACCTAACCACCTGGCAGGCGGGGCGTAACGGCGCCTTGTTCTCGCCGCAGGGCGGGCTGCGTATTTCGATGCGGGGTCTGGCGACGATCGGCCGGCTGCTGCTGAGCGACGGGGCGGTGGACGGCGTGCGGCTATTGTCGCCGGCATCGATGCGCGTGCTGACGACGCCCGAATGGACCTTTGACGGCAGCAATGGCGTGCAGAATGAGGAGGCCGAAAGCGGCGTGCGGGCGGGTGGGTTCAACTGCCGCTATGGCTTGGCGGTGAGCTTTACCGCGACGCCGCTGCCGGCCTGCCGCGATGATCCGGTGGGCGATGCGCGGGCACGGATCGGCCACGCGGGGGAGGCCTATGGCCTGCGATCGGGCCTGTGGGTCGATCGGGCAGCCGGCACGGGCGTCGCCTATTTCGCCACCAATGTGTCGCCCGAGCCCGGCGTGCGATCGGCGCTGACCCGCACCGAGGAGAAGCTGGCGCGGAGCGAATAGCGTGCGCTACAGCAGCGGCTTGTCGATCCGCCGCAGCGCGCGGTCGAACAGCGAGATGGTGTGCCCATGGAGCGCGTCGCCGATCGGCTTGGGCGTCAGACCGGCGCAGGCGCGGGCATGGCTTCCCTCGAGGATCGCGCCAAGCTTGAAGGGGGCGAGCACGGTGTACCAGCGCGCCTCGGCGGCGGTGCGGCCGGTGGCGGCGAGATAACGGTCGGCGATCTCGGCGAGCGAGGGAAAGCCGTCCCACGGCGTGACCGACAGCCGCGGGCTGTTTTCGTCAGGGTCGCGCCAGGTGGCGGTCAACCACCCGAGGTCGAGCAAGGGATCGCCGCGGCTGGCGAGTTCCCAGTCGACGATCGCGGCGAGCGCGGGCGAATCCGGCCGGTACATGACGTTCGACAGGTGATAATCGCCGTGGATCAGCCCCGGCTGCATCGTCGTCGGGCGGTTTGCCTCCAGCCAGGCGCAGATCGCATCGACATCGGGCAGCGCCTCCAGCCCGGTCCAGCCGTCGAACTTGGCATAACCCTCCAGCTGCGCGCGCCAGCGCGGCACCTGCCGTTCGAGCCAGCCGTCGAGCTTGCCCAGATCGTCCAGCCCCGCCTCATGCGGGTCGATCCGCGACAGTGCCACCGCGCCGTCGACGATCGCCTCGCCCATCTGGCGGCGCACGTCGGCGCTTTCGGCATGGAAGGCGGGCAGGCCGACGGTGGCGTTGAAGCCGTCGATCGGCTCCATGAGGTAGAAGGCGGTGCCCAGCACGGCGGGATCGCCCTCACCGGCGATGAAGCCGGGGTGCGGCACGTCCGACCCGGCCAGCGCGGCGAGCACCTTCATCTCGCGACGCATCACCTCGTCGCTTTCAGGGCGTGGGCGGCGCGGCGGGCGGCGCAGGACATAGGTGCGGCCGGCGCGATCGAAGCGCAGCAGGATATTCTGGGTGCCGCCGCCCAGCGTCTGGGCGCCGGTGATCGGGCCGTCGCCGAGCCCCTGGCGGTCCATCCAGCGCGCAAGCACGTCGAGATCGATGAGTTCCGCCCACGCCTCACGGTCATGCGCCAGTGCCGCCATTCTCTCCCGCTCCGCCATTGTTAAGTCGGTCGCATTACCATGGCCGGGGTGCCCGGGCGCGTCAATCTAAGCCATGTGACTTGAACCGCGGGCGCGCTTGGCCGATGGTCCTGCCGCATGAACCTGGTGCGTCCCCCATCCGCCGGCCGCGGCGGCTCCACCCGTAACGAACTGAAGCGCGCGGCACGCCGCCTGTTCGCCGAGCGCGGCATTGCCGCGGTGGGCATGCGCGAGATCGTGGAGGCGGCCGGCCAGCGCAACGCCGCTGCCGTCCATTATTATTTCGGCAGCAAGGACGATCTGCTGCGCGAACTGGTGGTCGAGGGTGCCGACCTGATCGATCACCTGCGCATGACCATGCTGGACGAGGCGGAGGCGAAGGGTGAGTTGAGCCTGCGCGACGTGGTGCGCGCGCTGGTCGTGCCCAATGCCGAATTGCATGGCGAGACGGGGGAGGGCGAAACCTACTTCCGTTTCATGACCAGCATGCAGACCGAGCGGCGGCAGATGTTCGACGAATGGGCAGGCGGCGAACATTCCGAGGGCTATGTGCGCTGCCTGGCGCATTTCCATCGGCTGCTGGCGCACCTGCCGCATGCCCTGGTCAACCAGCGGCTGCTGTTCGCCGGCCTGTCGCTGCGCACGTTGCTGGCCGGGCGCGAGGCGGCGCGCGATGCGGGCGCCGGGCCGGACCACCCCTATTGGGGTGAGCCGGTGGCGCTGGACGGGATGATCGATGCGGTGGAGGCGATCCTGATCGGGCCGGCGCGGACCGACGATCCCGCCGTTGCCGCCAGCGCTAGCGTCGCTGCCACGCCAGCCTGACCAGCGGCGCCAGTGCGGCGGATGCGCCGGGGCGGATCAACAGGAAATCGCGGATGAGCGGGCCGGCGGCGGCGCCGATCGTCCGCTTGTACCCGCTGTCCCCCGCGCCCCAATCCACCCGCGCGATGCCGCGAGCCAACGCGTCCACGAGGTTGCGATAATAGAGCAGCTTGCCCGGCGAATGCTTGCCGAAGGCGGGATCATAGCTGTTGGCGATGGCATATTTCAGCTCGTCGGCATCGAGATCGAAGGAGAAGGCCGCCGGGCGGCCGTTCACCGTCAGCAGCGCGGCGCGAAACATGCCCGCCAGCACCGGATCGGCCGCGGCGGCGCGCCAGAAGGCGCCATGACCCGACCGGGTGAATTTGGCGTCGCGCCCGTCGGTGCGGCTGTTGATCCAGCTGGTCCATTCGATCGCCGCCAGATCATCGAACGAGGCGGGCCAATCTGCACCGGTCAGGAACGACCAGTTGAGCGCGCCATGTTCCGCCAGATGCTTTTCGTGGAAGCGGTTCTTGCGCAGCGTCGAATTGCGCGGCCAGATCCCCTCCGCCTGGGCGGCGGCCATGTCGAGCAGGAAGCTGGTGGCGATGGTGCGATCGATCACTTTCCAGCCGCGTGCGCGCGCCGCGTCGATCAGCGGCGATGCCGCCGGGTCGCCATCGTAGACGGGGCCGATGCGCAGCACGCGTACCTCGCGTGCCAGTGCGTCGAGCAGTGCGTCGAGCGCAGAGGGCGCGAGATCGGCCGCCGCCGGGAAGCTGCGGAAGGGCCAGAAGCTGCCCGGCACCGCGGCGAGCCGGGCCACGCGCGGCCCCACCGTGCGCAGTGGCAACGCAATGACGGGCATCCCGCCCGCCTCCACCACGATCGTCCGCACCGGGCCGCCGTAGGTGTCCACCGCGGCGGCGAACCACGCGCGTCGCAGAAAGGCGTGGCTGGCGGGAGCCGCGGCGGCAACATGGTCGATCGCGGAGGGCAGCCCCTCCGCCACGCGGACATGCCACGGCTCCGGCGCACGGTCGATTCGAGCACGCGAGACATGGCTGGTCATTGCCGCGCCCTATCCTGATCGAAGTTACCAAGCCATTGCTGCTTGTTGCGCTGGCGCGAACAGGCCAGATCAACAGCGATGCCCTATTCGCCCGAAGTTCTCACCATCGCACAGACCATCCAATTGTCCGTGAGCCCCGTGTTCATGCTGGCCGGGATCGGCGCCTTGCTGAACGTGCTGGCCGGGCGATTGTCACGCGTGGTCGACCGGTCGCGCAGCCTGCAGGTGCTTCACCCGCGCAGCAGCGGCCCGGAGCATGACCGCCATGTGATGGAATTGCGGCTGCTGGCGCGGCGGATGAACAACATCAACCACGCGCTGTTCCTGGCCGTATCATCCGCAGTGATGACCTGCCTGGTCGTCGCGCTGTTGTTCGTCGCGGTGCTGGCCGGACTGCACATCGGCCAGTATCTGGCGGTGTGTTTCATTCTGGCGATGGTTCTGCTGATCGCCAGCCTGGTTCTGTTCATGGTCGAAGTTCACATGTCCGTTCGCGCGATACGGGTGCCAGACGAATTGCTGCGCTGAGGAGCTGACGCGTTGAGGACGATTTTGAAGGCGGTGGGGACGGGCGTTCTGTTCCTGGTGATCGGCGGACTGCTGGCGATCACCATCGTGCCGCGGTTCCTGGACCGGATCTATTATGAGGGGCCGGCAAGCGGCCATTTCGATGGCGCGCGGTTCTTCAATCCCGACGGAGATGCCGATACCGTTCGGCCGCCGACCGGTGGCAGCCGCGGTGGATTCTTCTGGCGATACCTGACCGGCGGCGACGGGCGACCCGCCTGGCCGACGCAGGTGCCGGTGACGCAGGACAAGCCGCTGCCGCGCGTCGAGGGCGATCGGATGCGGGTCACCTGGATCGGGCACGCCAGCGTGCTGGTGCAGACGCAGGGGCTGAACATCCTCACCGACCCGATCTGGTCGGATCGCGCCGGGCCGTTCGGCTTCGGCCCCACCCGGGTGACTGCGCCCGGCGTGCGGTTCGAGGATCTGCCGAAGATCGACCTCGTGCTGGTTAGCCACAATCACTACGACCATCTCGACAAGGCGACGCTGGCGCGGCTGTGGCAGCGTGACCGGCCGCGGATCGTCACCAGCCTCGGCAATGACAGCGTGATCGGCCAGGCGGGCGTGCCGGCCGCCGCGCTCGACTGGGGGCAGTCGATCACGGTGAAGCCGGGCGTCGCAGTGGCTGTTTCGCGCAATCACCATTGGGGTAGCCGATGGTTCAGCGATCGCAACCGGGCGCTCTGGTCCTCGTTCGTCGTCAAGCTGCCGGGCGGCAATCTGTTTTTCGCCGGTGACACCGGCTTTGGTGACGGCCAATGGCCGCGCGAGGCAGCGGTGCATGGCCCGGTGCGGCTGGCGCTGATCCCGATCGGCGCGTTCCGCTTCGTACCGGGGCAGATGGGGACCGGCAGCCATATCGGCCCGGCCGATGCCGTGCGCGTGTTCGACCGGCTGGGCGCGGCGTATGCGATTCCGATCCACTGGGGCACGTTTCGTTTGAGCTATGAGGGGCGCGAGACGCCGCCCCGGATGCTGGACGCAATCCTGCGGCAGACCGGTGGCGATCCGGCGCGCTTTGCCGCGGTGACGGTGGGCGCGCCGGTCGAGGTACCGGCCTACACGCCGCCGACGCGCCGGCCGGACGAGGCGCTGATCGATGCGGCGCTGCGATCGCCCGAGGTGACGGCGCTGCCCTGATGGCCGACGACCTGCCGATCCACGCCGTCCTGCCCGACCTTCTGGACGTGCTGCGCGACCGATCCGGCGCGGTGCTCGTCGCGCCGCCAGGGGCGGGGAAGACGACGGCGGTCGCGCCGGCGCTGCTGGCGGAGGATTGGTGCACCGGCGAGGTGCTGTTGCTGTCGCCACGGCGGCTGGCGGCGCGCGCGGCGGCGGAGCGGATGGCGGCGCTCGCGGGCGAGCCGGTGGGGCAGACGTTCGGCTATTCGACGCGGCTCGACACCAAAAGATCGGCGAAGACCCGCGTCACGGTGGTGACCGAGGGTATTTTCACCGCCCGAATCCAGCGCGATCCTGAGCTGGCCGGCGTGTCCGCCGTGCTGTTCGACGAAGTGCATGAGCGCAGTCTGGATGGCGATTTCGGGCTGGCGCTGGCGCTCGATGCGCAAGCCGGGCTGCGCGAGGACCTGCGGCTGGTGGCGATGTCGGCGACGCTCGACGGGGCGCGCTTCGCCGCGTTGATGGGCGGCGCGCCGGTGATCGAGAGCGAAGGGCGAAGCTGGCCGCTGACATTGCGGCACATCGGGCGGACGCACGACCGGATCGAGGATGCGGTGGCATCGGCAGTGCGGCACGCGCTGAGCGAGGCGGAAGGCGGGGTGCTCGCCTTCCTGCCGGGGGTGGCGGAGATCGAGCGGACGGCGGAGCGGCTGGAAGGTCTGCCCGGCGTCGCGCTGCATCGGCTGCACGGCAGCCTCGATCCCGCCGCGCAGCGCGCCGCGATCCGCGCCGAGCCCGACGGGCGGCGCAAGCTGGTGCTGGCGACGTCGATCGCGGAAACCAGCCTGACGCTCGACGGCATTCGCATCGTGGTGGATTCCGGGCTGGCGCGGCGGCCGCGTTACGACCGCGCGGCGGGGATGACCCGGCTGGTGACCGAACGCGCGAGCCAGGCTTCGGCGAATCAGCGCGCCGGTCGCGCAGCGCGGCAGGGGCCGGGCGTCGCCTATCGCCTGTGGGAGGAAGCCGCGACCGCCGGGCTGCCGCGTTTCGACCCGCCCGAGATCATGGAGGCGGACCTGTCGGCGCTGGTGCTGGCCAGCGCGATCTGGGGCGTCGCCGATCCGCGCGACCTGTCGTGGATCGACCCGCCCCCCGATGCGGCGGTCAGCGAGGCGCGCGCGCGGCTGCGTGCGCTGGACGCAATCGATGACGACGGCCGGCCGACCGCGCATGGCCGCGCGATCGCCGCGCTGCCGATGCCGCCGCGACTGGCGCACATGCTGGTGCGCGCGGGTGAGATGGGGCTGGGCGGCGTAGCGGCGGAGGTCGCGGTGCTGCTGGGCGAGCGCGGGCTGGGGGGCAATGACCCCGATCTGGAGCTTCGGCTGCGGCGTTGGCGGGGCGATCGATCGCCCAAGGCGCAGGCGGCGCGCAAGCTGGCCGAGCGTTGGGCGCGATCGATGCCGGCGGCCACCAGCGCGCCGCCGGCGTCGGGCAACGGCGTGGCGGTGGCGATCGCGCTCGCCTTTCCCGACCGCGTGGCGCGGCGGCGCGACGCCAGCGGCGAACGCTGGGCCTCCGTCGGCGGACGCGGGTTCAAGCTGGACCCGACATCGTCGCTGGCGCGCGAGCCATGGCTGGCGGTGGCGGAAACGCAGGGCATGGCGGCTGGCGCGCGCATCCTGTCGGCGGCGGCGATCGACGAGGAGACCGTGGCGGCGCTGTTTGGTGAGCGCATCGAAACGCGACGCCTCGCCGAGTTCGACCCTGCGACGGGCGGTGTCCGGCCGCTGCGCGAACGGCGGCTGGGCGCGATTCGGCTGAGCAGCGGACCCGACAGCAGCGCCGATCCGGCCCAGATCGAGGCGGCGCTGGTGGAAGGCGTGCGGACGCATGGGCTGGCGCTGCTGCCGTGGCATGCAGGGGCGGCGGCGTATCGCCAGCGCGCGCTCTATGCCGGGCTGCCGTTCGACGACGAATCGCTGCTGGCCCGGCTGAACGACTGGCTGCCGCCGCTGGTCGCCGGGCGGCGGCGGCTGGATGCGATCCCACCGAGCGCGTTGATCGATGGCCTGTGCGGCCTGCTGAGCTGGGACGAGCAGCAGCGCATCGATCGCATGGCGCCGTCCCATTTCACGAGTCCCGCCGGCAGCAGCCATGCGATCGACTATGGCGCGGAAGGTGGCCCCCGCGTCGAGCTGCGCGTGCAGGCATTGTTCGGGCTGGCCGAGCATCCGACGGTGGGGACCGCGCGCGTCCCGCTGGTGCTGTCGCTCACCTCGCCCGCTGGCCGCCCGATCCAGACGACGCGCGACCTGCCGGGTTTCTGGGCGGGAAGCTGGGCCGCGGTGGCCAAGGAAATGCGCGGCCGGTACCCGCGCCATCCGTGGCCCGACGATCCCGCCGCGGCGGCCGCGACGCTGCGGACGAAAAATGCCGATGCAAGAGCGCGCGGTTCGCGGTAAGGGCAGGGCCATGTCGACCGCCCGTATCTTTCAGCGCCCGAAGAACGCCATGCAATCGGGCAGGCACCGCACCAATCTGTGGCAGCTCGAGATCCCGTCCGACGATCCCAAGCGCCCCGATCCGTTGACCGGCTGGGCCGGCGGCGCGGACACCCGCGAGCAGGTGAACCTGTCCTTCCCGACGCTGGAAGCGGCCGTCGAATATGCCGAGCGCGAAGGGCTTGCCTATACGGTCATCCCGGCGCCGCAGAAGACGCTGAAGCTGCAGAGCTACGCCGACAATTTCCGCTGATTAGCGCCCGCGACGCGGCGCCCCAGGGCGTCGTCTAGCGGGTAAGGACGCACGGCAACCCCGCCGATCGGCCTGATGCAGGCGACCGGCGGGGCGCCGTCGGGTCACTCTTCCTCGGGCTGGGGGCGCGGCGGATGCAGCCGCACGCGATTGACGCGCCGCTCATCCGCGTCGAGCACCTCGATCCGCCACCCGCTCGGGTGATCGATGCAGTCACCCGGTTCGGGCACCCGCCCGGCGAGGGCCGCGGTCAGGCCGCCGATCGTGTCGACGTCGAAATCGGCCTTGTCGAACCGGTCGTCGATCAGCGCGGCGATGTCCTCCAGCTCGGCGCGGGCATCCGCATCCCAGGCGCCGTCGTCGGTCGGCACCAGCAGCGCGGCTGGCGCCTCGTCATGCTCGTCCTCGATCTCGCCGACGATCTCCTCGATCAGATCCTCGATCGTCACCAGCCCCTCAGTGCCGGAATATTCGTCGAGCACGACGGCCAGGTGGACGCGCGTCTGGCGCATGTCGGCGAGCAGATCGAGCGCGCCACGGCTCATCGGCACATACAGCGGCTGACGGATCAGTGCCGTAATCTCCGTCGGGCGCGGGCCGTCACCGGCCAGAATGGCGAACACGTCCTTCAGGTGGACCATGCCGATGATGGTATCCAGCCGCTCGCGATAGACGGGCAGGCGGCTGACGCCAGCGTCGGCGAAGACGTGGATCAGCTCATCGAACGGCGTGCGTTCTTCGACGGCGATGATGTCAGCGCGGGGGACGCCGACGTCGCCCGCATCACGCTCACTGAAATGCAGCAGGTTGCGCACCATCTGCCGCTCCAGCGCGGTCAGATCGCCCTTGGTTTCCGGGCGCTGCTCTTCCTCGTGGCGGTTGATCGCCGCCTCGAGCACTTCGCGGAGCGTGGCCTCTTCGGAATCGCCAAAGATCAATGTGCGCAGGCCGCGCCAGATACTGCCTTCGCCAGGCTCGCCGTTTCCGGCGCTACTTCGGTCCTCGGACACTTAGTCCTCTCGTATAATGTAGGGATCGGCGATGCCGAGCGAGGCGAGCGCATCACGCTCGATCGCTTCCATCGCGTCCCCTTCATCGTCGTTGATGTGATCATAGCCGAGCAGATGCAAGGTGCCATGCACGATCAGATGAGTCGCATGGTCCGCGACGCTGATCCCCCGCTCGGCGGCTTCGGCGGTGCAGACGCCGTGCGCGAGCACGATGTCGCCGAGCAACACCTCGCCGTCGTCCGAATTCTGGCTGACGGTGTCGATGAGGTCGGACTGCACCATCGGGAAGGACAGGACGTTGGTCGGCTTGTCCTTGCCACGATATTGATGATTAAGCTCCTGCACCTCGTCGTTGGTGGTGAGGCGAATGCTGACCTCCACCGTCGCCGGGGCATCCAGAATGGTGCCAAAGGGGGTCGCCCCGATCGCGGCGCGAACCGCGGCGAGGGCGAGCGCCTCCCACTGGTCCTGCGTCCAGGGGACTTCGTGCGAAAGGGCGATCTCGATCATCGAAGCCGTCCGTAGAGCAAAGTGGCGCGTTTGATCAGGCCCAAAATCCGCAATGCGTCAGGCATCGCGTCCTTCATATGCCTCGACGATGCGGCCGACGATAGGGTGACGCACCACGTCCGCTGCGCTGAAGCGGACGAGCGAGATGCCCTCCACCCCCTCCAGCCGCATCGTCGCGTCGGCCAGTCCGCTGGCGGCGACACCGCCGGGAAGGTCGGTCTGATTGGGATCGCCGCACACCACCATGCGGCTGTTCTGGCCGAAGCGGGTGAGGAACATCTTCATCTGCGCCGGCGTGGTGTTCTGCGCCTCGTCCAGGATGACAAAGGCATCGGCGAGCGTCCGGCCGCGCATGAAGGCGATCGGCGCGATCTCGATCTCGCCACTGGCGATGCGCCGCTCCACCTGCTCGGCGGGCAGGCAGTCGTAGAGCGCGTCATAGAGCGGGCGGAGATACGGATCGACCTTCTCCTTCATGTCGCCGGGGAGGAAGCCGAGCCGCTCGCCCGCCTCCACCGCCGGGCGTGACAGGATCAGCCGCTGCACGCTGCCGGTGATGAGCTGCGCCACCGCCTGCGCCACGGCGAGGTAGGTCTTGCCCGTGCCCGCCGGCCCGAGTGCGAAGATCATGTCATTGTGCACCAGCTCGCGCATGTAGTGCGCCTGTGCGGAGGTGCGCGGCACGATGGTCTTCTTGCGCGTGCGGATCATGATGGGAGGCGCACCGCCGCCGGTGCCACCGGTGCCGCTGCCCCGGTCGGCGGCGAAGATGCCATCCAGCGTCGGCTCCGCCGCCATCGCAATGGCAGCGTCGACAAGGCCGCCATCGACATCCTCGCCGCGCTGAATGCGATGATAAAGATCGTTCAGCACGTCGCGCGCCAGCGCCACCTGCTCGGCCGAACCCTCCAGGCCGACGCGGTTGCCGCGCGCCGTGATGTACACGCCAAGCCGGTTTTCCAGCATCACCAGGTTTCGATCATATTGACCGAACAGGGCGCTGAGCAGCTGGGGGCGATCGAACGTCAGTTCGACGCGGCTACGCTCGCCCGGCTGGGCGGCTACGGGCTTGCGGCTCATCGGGCTCCTTGGAAGCGGATCATGTCACCACAATGTGGCAGCGGTGACCGGCGAGTGTAAGCCCCCCTTGTGCTGATTTCGCGCAATCGCCCAGCCGCTTGGCCGGCGCGCGCGGCAGGATCGCTCAGGCGGCGCGGTCGAGCCGGGGAACGGCGATCAGCGAATTGGGGCCGGCCTGCGTCAGCGTGACGGTGACGAGATCGCCAATCGCATAATCGCCGGTGAGCAGCACGGATTGCAGCCACGGCGACTTCCCGAGCATCTGGCCGGGCAGCTTGCCACGCCGTTCAATCAGCACGTCGCAATGCCGGCCAACGCTGGCGGCGTTGAAGGCGTGCTGATCGCGATTGAGCGAGGCCTGCAGCTGCTGAAGGCGATCGACCATCACCGCTTCGGGCACTTGCCCCGACAGATCGGCCGCCGGGGTGCCGGGGCGCGGGCTGTATTTGAAGCTGAACGCCTGGGCATAGCCGACCGCGTCGACCAGGCTCAGCGTGTCGGCGAACTCGGCGTCGGTTTCCCCCGGGAACCCGACGATGAAGTCGCCCGACAGCGCGATGTCCGGACGTACGGCGCGGACCCGGTCGAGCAGGCGAAGGTAGGAATCGCGCGTGTGGCTGCGGTTCATCGCCTTCAGCACGCGATCATTGCCCGCCTGCACCGGCAGGTGGAGGAACGGCATCAGGCTTTCGACGTCGCGATGCGCGTCGATCAGGCCCTGCGCCATGTCGTTGGGGTGGCTGGTGGTATAGCGGATCCGCGACAGGCCGGGGATCCGGTCCATCGTGCGGATCAGGTCATGCAGCCCGCGCCCGTCGGCGTCGGTCCAGGCGTTGACGTTCTGCCCCAGCAGCGTGATTTCGCGCGCGCCGGCATCGACCAGCGCCTTCGCCTCATCAACGATCGCGGCGAACGGCCGGCTGACCTCCGCCCCGCGGGTGTAGGGAACGACGCAATAGGTGCAGAATTTGTCGCACCCCTCCTGCACCGTCAGGAACGCCGTTGGGCCGACCTTGCGGCGCGCGGGAAGGACGCCGAACTTCGATTCCACCGGCATGTCGGTATCGACAGTTGGCAGGCCAGCGGCGGCATCGGCCACCAGCTTTGGCAAATTATGATAGGCCTGCGGGCCGACCACCACATCCACCTTTGCGCGGCGCACGATCTCCGCGCCCTCGGCCTGGGCGACGCAGCCGGCGACCGCGATCATCGGCGCCTCGGCCCCCCTAACGCGACGATTCTTGCGGATGTGGCCAATGTCCGAAAACACCCGTTCGGTCGCTTTTTCGCGAATGTGGCAGGTGTTGAGCACGACCAGATCGGCGTCCGTGGCATCGACCGCGGTCATGCCCTGGCCAGCCATCAGTTCGGCCATGCGCTCGCCGTCGTAGACGTTCATCTGGCAGCCGAAGGACTTGACGGCGAAGGTCTTGGGAGCGGGCTTCATGGTGCCGGCCCTATAGCGAAGCTGCGGCCCCCACGCCACCGGCCGCCGCGATCCGCGCCCGCGCCTCCGCCGCGATTGCCTTGCGCCCCGGATAGTCACGCGGGTCGAATGGCGTGCAGAAGGTCAGCCGAGCGGTGAAGCTGCCGCGCCGTCGCAGCACCCGTGCGGCATGCGCGGTGCCGGGCTCATCGCCGACCCAGGCCAGTTCGCGTGTCGCGTCGCCATAGTCGATCCGCACCGGCTGAACGAGGACGCCCGGCGGCGGCGGATCGAGCACCGCGAGCAGCGGCGCCTTGAACGGGAGCAGCTCCGTCCCGTCACCGGTCGTTCCCTCCGGGAAAACGGTGACCGCCCACGCCTCGGACAGCGCCGCGCGGAGCGTCGCGATCTGCTCGGTCACGGCCATGCGATCCTCGCGCCGCACGAAGATCGTCCGGTTGAGCGTGCACAGCCAGCCGACCAGCGGGACGGCGCGCAGCTCCGCCTTGGCGACAAAAGCGCTTCCGGTCCGCCCGGCGAGGATCGGGATGTCCATCCAGCTCAAGTGGTTGGAGACAAAGACGACGTTGCGTTTCAGCGGAACGCCGGTCGTTTGCCGCCGCGCGCCGATGATCCACCCCATCGCGCCCAGGAACCAGCGCGGCCAGGGGGAAGGGAGGCGCAGCAGCCGCCACAGCAGATGGATCGGCAGCGCCACCAGCAAGGCGACGAGGATCGCCGCCAGCCTTGCCGTCAGGTGGATCAAGCGAGGTCGGGCTCACCAGCGGCGCGTGCGCGGGCCTCACGCGTGCGTTCGGCCTCCGGCACCAGACGGAAGGCGGCGATCGCGGCGGCGAGCGTGATCGGCACGGTGACGAGGAGCGAGAGCATGCCGGTCGACAGGCTGTCGGTCAGCGAGGAGATACGCCCTGCGAGATACGGGCCGAGCGCCAGACCGAGTAGCGTGGTGCCGATGAAATAGGTCGCAGTCGCCGCCCCGCGCATCCGCGGCAGCACCAGATCCTGCGTGGTGGCGGCTGAATTGCCCAGCCCCCAGCTGGCGGTGAACTGACCCAGGAACAGGCAGACGTAGAGCACCATCGGCGTATCGGTGGTGAAGGCGATCGCCAGGAACGGTGCCGGCACCACCGCGCCCAGCGCAACCATGATCAGCCGCCCGCCCGGGTGCTTGGCGCGCATCCGGTCGCCCAGAATGCCTCCCGCGGTCACGCCGAGGAAACCGGACACGGCGCCCAGCCCGCCCAGAATCAGCCCGGCCTCTGCCGGCGTGATGCCCAGATCGCGCATCGCATAGGGCGCTGCCCAGAAACCGGCGGCGTAGCTGAGGAAGGCGTTCAGGCCATACGCAACCACCGTGCACAGGAATGCCGGCGTGCCGACGATCAGCGCAAAGGTCGGCGGATCACGGTGGCGCAGCGCCAGCGCCCAGGAGAAGACCGCATAGCAGCCGATGCCGACCGCCAGCCATTGCGGCAGCGGCTCCCCGATGCTGATCAGCGCAATGACCGCCGCTGCCACCACCGCCAGCCCGATCAGGTTCGTGACGAGCGCGCGGGTGCCCAGCCGGGCCGCGCCGATCAGGGTGAACGGCGGCAGGATCGACATCAGTTCGTTGAAGAATTCGCGGAAGGGTGCCGGATGCGGCGGCTGCGCCAACCCTTCGGAAAGGCCGCGCACCGGCTCACGCAGGGTCGCGATCCACACCGCGAAGACGAGGCCGGGCAAGCCGACCGCGAGGAAGGCGGCCTGCCAGCCGGCGAGCCCGAACGGACCGCCGTTCGGATAGGCCGCATTCCAGTTCTGCACGATCAGCCCGCCGATGAAGAGCGAGATGCCGGCGCCGACGTAAATGCCCGCGGAATAGATCGACAGTGCGGTGCCGCGCAGCTTCTTGGGAAAATAGTCGGATATCAGCGAATAGGCCGAGGGGCTGGCCGTCGCCTCGCCGATGCCCACCCCGATCCGTGCGACGGCAAGCTGCGTGCCGCTTTTCGACAGGCCCGAGAGCGCGGTCATCGTCGACCACAATGCCAGGCCCACGCTGATCAGCCGGACACGGTGCCAGCTGTCCGCCAGCCGGCCGAGCGGAATGCCGAACAGCGCATAGAACACGCCGAACGCGGTGCCGTAGAGGAAGCCGAGATCCTCGTCGCGCAGGTTCAGGTCGCGCTTGATGTCCTCCGCCAGGATCGAGATCACCTGCCGGTCGATAAAGTTCAGGATGTACACGAAGAACAGGATGGCCAGGACGTACCAGGCGTAACCACTGGCGCGATATTCACCGTCCGTGTCGGTCTGCATCCTGCCCCCGTATCATGGTGTTTTTTCGATCGTTGCCGCCGGGCCTAACAGACGATCAGGCGAGGGGCCAGCGTGCGATTGGCTCATAGCTGGCGCCGGCTTGGCCGAGGTGGCTTTCGTACAGGATCAGGTGGCTGAACGCGAACCGCTCGCTGGTCAACGCGGCGTGCCGCGCGAGCCAGGCAGCCACTTCCATTTCCGCCTGCGCGCCGCGGCTGAGCCGCGCGAGCGTGATATGCGGCAGGAAGGCGCGATGCTCCGGCTCCAGACCGACGCGGATCATCGCCTGGTCGACCTTGCGGTGGATCGCCGCCAGCGCATCGTGCGGCGCCACCCCGGCCCACAGCGCCCCCGTGCGCCCGCGCTGCTCGAAGCGGCCGACACCCGACAACGTCACGGTGGGGGCAGGGGCGCTGAGCGTCGACAAGGCGAGCGCCACATCCTCCGCGACCGGGCGATCAACGGAGCCGATGAAGCGGAGCGTAAGGTGGAGTTGCTCGTCATCCTGCCAGCGCGCCGGCAACACCCCGTCCATCGTGTCGATCAGCGCATCGCGAATGGCGGGCGGCGGGCGAAGCGCCACGAACAGGCGGTGCATCAACGGGCTCCCTTGGGCGATAAATCATGTGACGAACTGTTGCTGGAGCGCGCCAAACTTGAACTTTGCGTCCCCGCGCGCAATATTCCGTGGGTATCCGGCCCTTTTGCCGGACGAAGGAGCATATACGAAATGGCCAACTGGTCCGACCCCCGTCCGACCGCGAGCGCGTTCGGCGCGAGCGTACCGGGCACCCGTGGAACGACATATGATGCGGGTCTCCGCAAATACATGCTGTCGGTCTACAATTACATGGCTTCGGGCGTACTGCTCACCGGCATCGTCGCGCTGCTGTTCGCCAGCGGCGGGCGCGAAAGCCTTGCGGCGGCGGTGTTCCTGACCCCCGGGCCGCTGAAATATATCATCATGTTCTCGCCGCTGGCGTTCGTGATGGTGCTGAGCTTTGGCATCAATCGCCTGTCGACCGGCGCCGCGCAGCTGCTGTTCTGGGCGTTCGCGGGCATCATGGGCCTGTCGATGTCGACGATCTTCCTCGTCTACACCGGCTCCTCGATCGCCACGACGTTCTTCGCAACGGCCGTCGCGTTCCTGTCGCTTAGCATCTACGGCTACACGACGAAGCGTAACCTGCAGGCATTCGGCACGTTCCTGATCATGGGCGTCGTCGGCCTGATCGTCGCCTCGCTGCTCAACCTGTGGATGCAGAGCTCTGCGCTGCAGATGGGCATCAGCGCGATCGGCGTGCTGCTGTTCGCTGGCCTGACCGCCTATGACACGCAGCGCATCAAGGAGATGTACGCTCACGTTGCCGGCACCGACATGATGGGCAAGGCCGTGATCATGGGCGCGCTGTCGCTCTATCTCGACTTCATCAACATGTTCCAGTTCCTGCTCTCGTTCCTGGGCAACCGCGAATAAGCGAGCACCATCCGGACTGACCGAGGCTCGGCGGGGAAACCTGCCGGGCCTTTTCTTTTGCCTTCAGCTCCGACCCCTCCGGCCGATGAGGGGGAAAGGCCCCATGCGTCTGTCGATCGACGTTCATCTGGATTACGGCTTTCCCGAGCCCGCCGACGTCCTGTTCCAGGTCGAGGCTGCGGCCACCGCCGACCAGTGGATCGAGCGCGAATCGCTTGTCATCCATTCCGATCACCCGATCCGTGCGCTGCCCGGCGAAGAGGGGATCGGCCAGCGTTGCTGGGCGCGCGGCGACCAGCGGCTGGTGGTCGACTATCAGGCGATCGTCGCGATTTATCGGCCACGGATCGATCTGGCGGCGCTGCCGGAAACGCCGGTGCGCGCGCTGCCGGCGGAGGCGGTGCGATACCTGCTTCCCAGCCGCTATATCGAATCCGATCGGTTCGAGAATTTCGTGCGCGACACCTTCGCCGGCCTGAGCGGCGGCGCGCTCGCAGCCGCGCTGGTCGATTGGGTGCGCGGCCACATGACCTACAGCAACGCCGTCAGCAACGGGCGCAGCAGCGCGCTGACCACCTTTGCCGAACGGCGTGGCGTATGCCGCGACTATGCCCATCTGCTGGTGGCGCTGGCCCGCGCATGCGAGATCCCGGCTCGATGCGTCGGCGCCTATGCGCCGGGCGTCGATCCGCCCGATTTCCACGCGGTCGCCGAACTGTGGCTGGACGGGGGATGGCGACTGGTCGACGCGACCGGAATGGCCAGCGGCGACGATCTGGTACGGGTCGGCGTCGGGCTGGACGCGACCGAAATTGCCTTCATGACGATCTTCGGCGTGGCGACGCTGCAGCGGCAAACGGTGTGTGTGCGCCGGATCGATGATGCTGGCGGCGGGGACCAAGGAACAGGGTAGACAAATCGTTCGTTGAAGATGGGTAACGAAGGAGAGTTCGATGCCCACGCAGCAGCCACCGTCACAGGATGCCGGTCGCGACGAATCAATTGCCGAGCGCTTGAACAAGGACCCGGAGAACAAGGACGCGCAGCTGGACGCTGGCCTGGATGAATCGATGGACGCCTCCGACCCGCCTTCCAACACGCAGCCGGGCAGCAGCGGCGATGCGCCCAAGTCGTCGGGTTATGATGAGGAAGCCGAACGCCAGCGCGACGCCTGATTGTTGCGCCAAAGCCTCACCTGCCGTCATTCTGTAACAAGGCGATGTCGGTTCGTCGCATCCCTTGTTGCAGTGCGACATCGGGCATGGTCGTATCGGCTCCATGATCGGCGTGGCGGACCCGCAAGGGACCGCCCCGCCGATCGCCAACACACGGGCGGGGTGGCGAGCGATGGGCGCGATGATGAGGCCGGCAGAAGGCGCAATGACCCTGGCGGAAATGAAGGAGTTCGCCGGCTTCCCGGCGGCCACCCAGCGCTACATTCGTCGCAGCCTGGACATCGGTCTCGACCGTGAGGACGCGCTGTTCCGCTGGTCGCGCGATATCGTCGAGGCCGCGAGCATCCGGGCGCAGGCGCGCTATTACCGTCGCCTTCCCGACATCCGATCGATGATCCCGCAGGACAGCGGAATCGATGCGGTCGAACAGTTCCTCGCGCCATTGATCGGGCTCAGCGCTTTTGATCTGGGGCAGGGGCGCATCACCAGCTTTTCTGCGTATCGGTTCCTCTACGAACGGCTGATCGGCGCATCGGCACGGCCGTGGCTGCCCGGTGCCTTCTGTTCGGCGGCCGCGCTGCCCCATTTGAACCCAGAATTGCGCCGCGACCTGCTGCAATCGATCAGCGAAGCGGCCGCAACGGCATCGGGCTGGTCCGCGCGCCCGCCGGCGTTTTTTCCATATTGGGTCGAAAAGGTGGAGAGCCCCGCGCTCCCATATTGAGCCGCGCCGCCGCGCGTCAGCGGCATGAACGCCAGCCCATCGCGCCACGGTTCGCCTGATCGAGGTGGAAGTGATCGCGGTGGGCCGCGTTATAATCCGGTGACAGGACGGTCGAGAACAGCTTGCACGCGCCATCACGCACGTCGCGCAGGAATGCCGCCTTGGCGCCGGAATCTTTCCAATCACCCAGCACGCTGATCCGGCTGCCATCGGCGAGGCGGAAGCCAGCAATATCAACGGCATTGGCGGTCGCATGCTGGCTGTAGTCACCACTGCTTCGGCCATAAAGGCGCCGGCAATTGTAGCTGCCGAGATGCTCGATCCGGGTCACTCGCATGCGCAAATGGCGTTCGGCGGCGGGCTGCACCACCTCCCACTGCCACAGCGCCAGCGCGGCGGCGACGGGGCAGGAAATGCCAAGGCTGGCGGGCGCGAAGGGCGTGATGCGCGGTTCGTCGCTGGCGAAGCGCAGGCCATTGTCATAGCCGCAATTCTCGCCCTCGCGCCGCTCCGGCAGAACGGTATAGTCGACGCCGGCGCGGTCGAGCAGCGCCTGGCAGCGGGGGAAATCTTCGCTCAACGCGACCAGCTTTCGCCCGGTGAACAGCCCCGGTGGATGCGCCAAGTCGAGCGGCGCCCAGGGCGTGTCCTGCGGATGCCGCTGCGCCCAGCCATAAACAACGAGTGCCAGAATGAAGAGCAGCGCCAGCGCGACGAGCAGGCGAACGATGCGCCGCACCCGCCGGGCGGCGCGATCCCGCTTGCGCATCAACCCCGCATCGCGCTCGCGATCACCTCGGAGGTGATGGGGTAGCCAGCGTCATCGGGGATGCAAAGATGCTCCTCACCCGCGCGCGTTTCCGACCAAGGGGTTACGGTGCGGATCGGCGTGTCGTTGGCGTGGGCCACGGCATCGGCGAAGCTGGTGAACTGCGCCAGTCGCTCCAGATTGCGCCTCGTGGGGAAGATCACCTCCAGCTTGCCTGCATCGGCATCGTCCAGCACCTGCTGCGCCGTCGACCAGACCAGGCGGACATTCTCCGTCTTGTCGACAGTGGCCACGGGCGCATTGGCAGGCAGCTGCGCCAGGTAGAATCGCGTGTCGAAGATGCGCATGTTGCGATGGGCCGGGCGCCAGCGCGCCCAGGGCACCAATTGCGACAGATCGAGCGTCGCACCCACCGCCGCAAGCGCTTCGGCAAAGGAATCGCCCGCATGCAGTGCGGTGCGCATCCGCACCAACGCTTCGGCACTGGGGATCGACGACAGGCCGATCGGCAAGCCCGCTTCCTCGATCGTTTCACGGATCGCAGCGATGCGTGCTGCGGTTTCGTCGCCGCCGCCATGAAGCGCCGCCATGGCGTGATCGCCGGGATCGATCCGGCCGCCGGGGAACACCATGGCGCCGCCGGCGAAGACCATCGCCTTGGCCCGTTCGACCATCAGCAATTCGGGCGGCCCTTCGGCGGCCTCGCGGAAGATGATCAGGGTGGCGGCGGGAATCGCTTCTGGCAGATCGTCACTCATACGACCGACTTAACGATGCTTGCGCCAGAAAGTCACGCACGAGGGTGCACGAATTGACACGCCGGTGCCGCGATGATCCGTGAAAGCGATACTGGAGAGAGCCGTCGGTATGGCGCGATCGGCGTTCATGGCCGCACATAGGTGGGTGGTGGAGCCGAGGGGAATCGAACCCCTGACCTCTGCAGTGCGATTGCAGCGCTCTCCCATCTGAGCTACGGCCCCGCCCGGTTCCGGCGTAGCCGGAGCGACGCCATTAGCTCGCTCCCGATTACGATGCAACGGCTTCTCGCCGGCCATCAGCGGCGTGCATCGTCGCCATTTCCGCGCCCGGCTTCTTGTCCGATCATTGCTGCCACGCCGATCCGGGCGCGCGATGCGACCCGCACCTCGATGCGCATCCGAAACGACAGGAACATTAGCGTGCGTCGTTGCTTGGTTTGGCAGAGCGATCGGGTCGCAGACACCCGGCGCCGTCCGACACGCAAGGAGTTTCAGGACATGGTTTACGATCGTAACGGCCGAGGTGATCAAGCCGGCCGAGAGCAGGACTATGGCCGCGACTATGGATTGGGCCGCGACTACACTTATTCCAGCGCGCGTGACTATGCGGCTGCCGGCCGGCTTGGGCGTGGCAGCGGTAGCGGCGGGGGCGGTGGTCGCCCGGGCCGCGACGACGATCGCGACTATGTCAGCGATTTCGTCCCCTACGGCGAGCGCGATTACGGCCACGACGCCTATTCGCGGCGCGATCGCGACTACCGCAGCCGGGATGACGACAATGACACGCGCGACTGGAGCGGCGGCTACGGCCGGCGGATGAGCCGCGACGGCGATTATGGCGGCGACCGCTATGGCCGCTCCACCTATGGCCAGTCGCGCGACAGCCGTTGGGATCGTGGCCAGCAGGGCTATGGCGCCAGCGCATGGCAGGGCCGTGACGATTATCGCGGCGCAGGCCAGGGCCGCGGCGGATATGGCGCCTACGGCCGCGATCACGACGATCACCGGCGGCACGACCATTTCGATTGGCACGAGCATCGCGGGCGTCATGCGGGGCGCGGCGGCTACAGCGGCATGCCGCAAGGCTATGACTATGAGGACCGCGGCTTCCTGGCGCGGGCCGGGGACGAGCTTCGCTCCTGGTTCGGCGACGAGGAGGCGGAGCGCCGCCGCGAGGCCGACATGCAGCTGGACGAGCGCGACTATGGTGAGCGCCATGCGCATCACCGCGATTCCGACTATGGATCCTGGCGCCGTTCGCAGATCGCCGCGCTCGATCGCGACTATTGGACGGCAGCCATGTCGGCACGGTGGACAAGGTGCGCGGTGACCGCATCCTGCTGACCAAGAACGATGCCGACGCCGAAGGCCACCATCACTCGATCCCGTCGAGCTGGCTGTCGACCGTCGACACCAAGGTGACGCTGACCAAGACCGCCGAGGAAGCCAAGAAGCACTGGCGGGACGAGGAAAACAGCTCGGCGCTGCATGGCTATGGCGATCGCACCAGCGATCAGGGCCGCACCCAGGCACGCACCGACGGCACCCAGGGTACCGGCGGGGCTGACGGCAAGGACGAGGGACGCACGTCGCTCGATCGGAGCTTTTCGGGCACCTACTGATTGGAGCTAGCTGCCGGCTGTTTCCCCTCTGCAGCCGGCACTAGAGAGCCCGGGCATTGTGCCCGGGCTCTTTGCGTCTGGGGTGTCGCTCATGCATAACCCTGGCGCACAATAGAAACTGGGAGATGATGATGCCACGCGCCTGGACCTTGCGAGCGCGCCCGTCGGGCATGCCGCAGCAAAGCGACTTTGAACTGATCGACCAGCCGTCCGCCCCGCTGGGCGAAAATGAAGTGAGGATTGCCAACCGCTGGCTTTCGGTCGACCCGTACATGCGCGGCCGGATGAACGACGTGAAAAGCTACGTTCCCCCGTTTGCGCTCGGCGAACCGATGCAGGGTGGTGCGATCGGAGAAGTGATCGAGAGCCGGGCCGCCGACGTGCCGGTCGGCACCAAGGTGCAGCACATGATGGGCTGGCGCGAAGAAGCCGTGCTGCCGGCCAGCCAGGTGCAGAAGCTGCCGCCGATCGATGCGCCGGAAGAGGCATTCCTCGGCCAGCTCGGCATGCCGGGGATGACCGCGTATTTCGGGCTGCTCGATGTGGCGCAGGCGAAAGAGGGCGAGGTCGTGTTCGTCTCCGCCGCCGCCGGCGCGGTCGGATCGACCGTGGTGCAGATCGCCAAGGCCAAGGGCATGACCGTCATCGGCTCGGCCGGCGGTGCATCCAAGGCCGAATGGGTCAAGTCCCTCGGTGCCGACAAGGTGATCGATTACAAGGCGGGCAACGTGGTTCAGGCGCTTGCTGATGCCGCGCCGCAGGGGATCGACGTCTATTTCGACAATGTCGGCGGCGACCATCTTGATGCCGCGCTGCTCGCGGCGCGGCTTCATTCCCGCTTCGCCATCTGCGGGATGATCGACATCTACAATGACGGCAAGCCGCAGGCGCTGAAGTATCTGGCGAAGGTGATCGGCGCGCGGATCACCATCAAGGGCTTCCTGGTCGGTGACCATCTGGCGCGTGTGGCGGATTTCTATGCCGACATGGGGCGCTGGGCGGCGGAAGGCCGGTTGCGCCGCGAGGAAACGGTGTTCAACGGGCTGGACGCAACGCCGGACGCGTTCCTCGGCCTGTTCACTGGCGGCAATACCGGCAAGATGCTGGTGAAGCTCTGATCCGATAGGACCGCGCTATCCGTTGTTTGAAGCGGGTGGCGATCAGTACAAAATCAAAGGCCGGTGAGCGCGAAGCGGCGCTCGCCGGCCTTGTTGCGTGGCGGTCAGATCGCGCCGCTGAAAGTGTCGCAGACTGCCGGGTCGCCGCTCTGCAGGCCGCGCTGTAGCCAGGCCTGGCGCTGTGCCGACGTGCCATGGGTGAAGCTCTCGGGCGCGACGCGGCCGGTCGCCTCGCGCTGCAGCGTATCGTCACCGATCGCTTCGGCCGCGCGCATACCCTCCTGCACGTCGCCCGGCTCCATCCGGTTGCGGTTCTGCGCGGCCCAGACGCCGGCATAGCAATCCGCCTGAAGCTCCAGCCGCACCGACAGCGCGTTTCCTTCGGCCTCGCTCGCGCGGGCCTGGAGGCGACGGACCTGTTCGGACGTGCCGGTCAGCGTCTGGATGTGATGGCCGAACTCATGCGCCATCACGTAATATTGGGCGAAGTCGCCCGCAGCGCGGAAGCGCTGCTCCAATTCGTTGAAGAAGCCCGTGTCGATATAGATGCCGCGGTCGGACGGGCAGTAGAACGGGCCCATCGCCGACTGGGCGGCGCCGCATCCCGACTGGCCACGGCCGCTGTAGAAGACGAGCTTGGGCGCCTGGAAAGGCTCGCCCGATCGCGCGAACAGCTGTTCCCAGGTGTTTTCGGCGGAGGAGAAGGCGTTGCACGTCGAACGGGTAACCTCATCGACCGAGCAAGCCGCCGCCGCGCCGCCCTCCGCGCCCGATGGCGCATTGCGTGAGACCTGGGTGTGCGGAGCACTGGTGGTGCCGCCGCCGCCCAGCAACCCGCCAAGATTGCCGAGGCCGCCAAACACCGCAAAGACGATCAACAGCACAACGATGCCGCCACAGCCGAAGCGGCTGCCGACCAGTGGCAGGAGGCCCAGCAGCAGGCCGCCACCGCCGCCGCCGCCGAAGCTCTGACCGCGCTGATCCTCGACGTTGATGTCCTTATCGAAATCGTCGAGCCGCATCGCGGTGTGCCCCCGTGTTGGTCGTATCGTTACCGGTGCGGCATGAATGCGCGAAGGGCTGTCGCGGTTGCACGCGGCGCGCTTGATGCCCTGGGCTCGCCGGCGCATGGCGCATCGGCCGTTCGCGCGGCCGTACCGCACAGGAGATGTCCCATGTTCCTCAAGGGAAAGACAGCGCTGGTTACCGGATCAACCTCCGGCATTGGCCTTGCCTATGCGCAGGCGTTCGCGCGGGCAGGGGCCGCCGTCATGCTCAACGGGTTCGGCGATGCTGCGGCGATCGCGGAGAGTTGCCGCGCGCTGACCGCCGCGAGCGGAGCGCCCGCGATCCACGATCCCGCCGAAATGACCGATCCTGATGCGATCGCCGCGATGGTGGCGCGCTGCCACGCCGAGCTGGGTGGCCCCGATATCGTCGTCAACAATGCCGGGATCCAGCATGTCGCACCGATCGCTGACTTCCCGGTCGACAAATGGGACGCGATCCTGGCGATCAACCTGTCGAGCGCCTTTCACGTGATGCGGGCCGCCGTTCCGCTGATGCGACAGGCCGGCTGGGGGCGCATCATCTCCACCGCCTCCGCGCACAGTCTCGTCGCGAGCCCCAACAAGGCCGCTTATGTCGCAGCCAAACATGGCCTGGTCGGGTTGACCAAGACGGTGGCGCTGGAAACCGCGACCGACGCCATTACCGTGAACTGCATCTCTCCGGGCTATGTCTGGACCCCACTGGTCGAAAACCAGATCCCCGACACGATGGCCGCGCGCGGGATGACGCGTGAGGAGGTCATCAATGACGTGCTGCTCGCCGCGCAACCGACCAAGGCCTTCGTCACCCCCGAACAGGTCGCCGCCTTCGCGCTTTTCCTGTGCCGCGAGGAGGCCGCATCGATCACCGGCGCGAACCTGTCGATGGACGGTGGCTGGACCGCGGCGTGATCAATGGCTAGCCCCTTGATCAAACAGGGAAGGGTTGCGGCAATGAAGCGGGCGGTGGTCGCAGTGATGACGGCGGCGACGCTGGCAGGTTGCGGAGGAAAGCGCGAGCCGGTGTCGGCGGCAACCGCGAGCAGCGTGGCGAACGATTGGCGCCGCGTGGCGACGATGTCCGACCGCGATCGCTTGCGCACCTGGCGCACCGTCTGGCTCGATTCGCTGGGCCGCGCGCGGGCGAGCGGCGCGGCGCGTGAAATCGATGCGCAAGGCGCGCTGTTCAATCCCGACTTCGGCCTGCGCGATCCGATGCCGCCGGCGGGCGACTATCGCTGCCGCGTGTTCAAGCTGGGCGCGAAGGTGACGGGCGGGCGGGACTATGTCGCTTACCCCGCCTATTCCTGCCGGGTCAGCGGCGACGGAGAGGTGAGGCAGTTCGAGAAGACGGCGGGATCGCAGCGTCCGGCGGGCCGGATCTTCCCCCACCGCCCGTCGCGCGCGATCTTTCTGGGCACGCTGGCGATCGGGGATGAGGCCCGCTGGCTGGCGTATGGACGCGACAGCGCGCGCGACCTCGCCGGCATAGTCGATCGCGTTGGCGAGAATCGCTGGCGGCTGGTGCTGCCGCAGCCGGCGTTTGATTCGACGCTGGAGATCATCGAGCTGGTACCGGCGCGCTGACCTGACCGGCGGCTCGCCTTAGCTGACCGGGGCTGGTGCCGGCGGCGGCGTGGTGACTGCCGTGGCCGCGGCCGGGGCAGCAACCGTGGGAAGCGCAGTGGCGGGCGCTGCTGGCGACTGGGCGTCCAGCGCGGCGAGATATTCCTTCCCATGCCGATCGATCAGGGTGACCTGCGCCGCATTGGCCTTCGCCACCGCCTTCAGGAAAGAACGCGGCTTCTTCATCAGATCGGGGAAATCGAGCGAGACGAGGCCCGCGCGGCGCGCCGCCTCTTGCGTGAAGTGGACGCAGTTGCGGGTATTCATACGGTAGGTGCCGTCGCCCTTCTTGTCGTCCCATTCATCGACCAGCTTCAGGATCGAGGCATATTGCGCATCGGTCAGGACGAGCAAGAATTGCGCATCGCTCCCTTCCATGTAGCTGCGCTTGGCGATGTCGATACGGCCTGCGACCGGGCCGAACAGGATTGCGGGCGTCACCGCCTTGGGGGTGAAGCCGTAATTCAGGTCCACCGCCTCTCCCCCCGCCTCGGGCGTGCCGCGCAGCGTGAAGAAGGCGTGCGGGAAGTGGTTGCCGAATTCATGGCTCCAGAAAGTAATCACCACCTGGGCGTGAGCAGGCAGCGCTGTGAGCGACAGCAACAGTGCGAAGGCGGCGGCAGCAAGTCGCGTCATGGAACAATAGTGTCATTCCGCAGGGTCGCCCTCAAGCCGGAAGAACACCGCTCATGCCGCGATCACCATGATCTGCCGCAAATCACCCATGGGAAATGCCCGCCGGTGACGAGCACCGACGGGCATCCTTCCTCCCCAGGAACTTGGTGGCCGGTTCGCTGCGATAAATGCGCGGCGCCGGCCGGGCTTGTCAGGCCGCGAACTGGTTCATCGTGTTATGGGCGCCGCCGGCCTTCAGCGCGGCCTCACCGGCGAAATATTCCTTGTGATCATCGCCGATATCGCTGCCCGACATGTTCTGGTGCTTCACGCAGGCGATCCCTTCGCGGATCTCCTTGCGCTGCACGCCCTTGACGTAGCCGAGCATGCCCGCCTCGCCGAAATATTCCTTGGCGAGATTGTCGGTCGACAGCGCGGCGGTGTGATAGGTCGGCAGCGTGATGAGGTGGTGGAAGATGCCGGCGCGCGCCGCCGCATCCTTCTGGAAGGTGCGGATCCGCTCGTCGGCCTCTGCCGCCAGCGCGCTGTCGTCATAATCGACGCTCATCAGCTTCGCCCGGTCATAGGCGGAGACGTCCTTGCCCGCTTCGACCCAGGCATCGAACACCTGCTGGCGGAAGTTCAGCGTCCAGTTGAAGCTGGGGCTGTTGTTGTACACCAGCTTGGCATTGGGCACGACCTCGCGGATGCGGTCGACCATCGAGGCGATCTGTTCGATGTGCGGCTTCTCCGTCTCGATCCACAGCAGGTCGGCGCCGTTCTGCAGCGACGTGATGCAATCGAGCACGCAGCGGTCCGCGCCGGTGCCTTCGCGGAACTGGAACAGGTTCGACGGCAGGCGCTTCGGACGCATCAGCTTGCCGTCCCGCTCGATCACCACATCACCGCGCAGCGTCGACAGGTCGGTCACTTCCTCGCAATCGAGGAAGGCGTTGTACTGGTCGCCAATGTCGCCCTTTTCCTTGGAGAAGGCGATCTGCTTGGTCAGGCCGGCGCCGAGCGAGTCGGTGCGGGTGACGATGATGCCGTCGTCGACGCCCAGCTCGAGGAAGGCGTAGCGGCAGGCGCGGACCTTCGCGAGAAAGTCCTCGTGCGGCACGGTGACCTTGCCGTCCTGGTGGCCGCACTGCTTCTCGTCCGACACCTGATTCTCGATCTGCAGCGCGCAGGCGCCCGCCTCGATCATCTTCTTGGCCAGCAGATACGTCGCCTCGGCATTGCCGAAGCCGGCGTCGATGTCGGCAATGATCGGCACGACGTGCGTCTCGTAATTGTCGATCGCCTGCGTCAGCCGCTGCGCCTCGATCTCGTTCCCGGCCTCACGCGCATGATCGAGATCGCGGAACATCATGCCCAGTTCGCGGGCGTCGGCCTGCTTCAGGAAGGTGTAAAGCTCCTCGATCAGCGCCGGAACGCTGGTCTTCTCGTGCATCGACTGGTCGGGCAGCGGGCCGAACTCGCTACGCAGCGCGGCGACCATCCACCCGGAGAGGTACAGATACCGTCCCTTGGTGGTACCGAAATGTTTCTTGATCGAGATGAGCTTCTGCTGGCCGATGAAGCCGTGCCAGCAGCCCAGCGACTGGGTGTAGTTCGCGGGATCGGCGTCATAGGCGGCCATGTCGCGGCGCATGATGCCGGCGGTGTAACGCGCGATGTCGAGCCCGGTGCGGAACCGGTTCTGCAGCCGCATCCGCGCGACGGACTCAGCGTCAATCCCGTCCCACGTGCCATTGTAGCTCGCGACGAGCTGGCCGATCTGACTGGTCTGTTCCTGGTAGGTCATGGGTGTTCCTGTCGCGGATGGTGGCACGCGGGATCGATCCCGCACGGAAGGTCGATCAGGCGAGTGATCGGTCAGCCAAGGCGGCCGAGGCGGTGGTACAGGTTCGAGAATTTGGCCGAGCGGGGCTCATCGGCGATCTTCTTGATATACTCGCCGATGGCTTCCTTCATGAGGCCGAAGTCCTCGGTCGAGAAAACGGCGCGGCTGCGCTGCGGGGTAGCGTCCATGGTCGTTCCTCCTGTGTGAATGCTTACAACTGCGATCATAGAAACAGCATCAGCCGGCTATTCACAACGCGATGTACTGGTGATTCGGTGTCATCGGGTCGGGCGAGGCCGCGAGAGCATCTGTGTTGCTGTAAAGAATTGACAAGCGGTTCTCGGGCGATCAGCTTGGGGCATGGCAGAGCGCAAGTTGATGGCGGGGCATGTGGTGCGGCGGCTGCGGCGGCAGCAGGCGCTGAGCCAGGCGGCGATGGCAGAGATGCTGGCGATCAGTCCCAGCTACCTCAATCTCGTCGAGCGCAATCAGCGCCCGGTATCGGCGACCTTGCTGGTGAAGCTGGCCGAGACGTTCGACTTCGATCCGCGCGCGCTGATGGCTGCCGAGCCGGGCGGCGGGCGCGACGCGATGCGGCGGCGGCTGGCCGACCCGATGTTCGCCGACCTGGAGATCGACCGCAACGAGCTGGAGGACTGGCTTGCCGCCGCGCCGGGCGGGGCAGAGGCGTTCGCGCGCGCCTTTGACAGCATGGGGCAGGGGAACGCCACCGCCGCGCCGGCCGATGATCCGGTAGCGATGGTCCGTCGCGAGATCAGCCGATGGCGCAATCACTTCCCCGATCTGGACGCGGCGGCGGAGGCTCTGGCCGATGAGCTGCGGCTGGGGGCCGGCGACCTGTATGGCGCGATCTCCGAACGGCTGCGGGTGAAGCACAGCCTCGCGATCCGCATCCTGCCGGTCGACGTGATGCCTGACGTGCTGCGGCGGCTGGACCTGCACGCCCGCCAGCTTCAGCTATCGGAACTGCTCGATCCCGCCAGCCGCACCTTTGCCGCTGCGTTCCAGCTGGCGCTGATCGAGGCGCGCGGGGAGATTGACGCGCTGGTTACAGGCGCGGGCTTCGGTCAGATCGCCGCGGACCGCCTGTTTCGGCGGCATCTCGCCAGCTATTTCGCCGCGGCGGTGATGATGCCTTATGCGCGCTTCCTCCGCGCATGCGAGGCGACCGGATATGATATCGAGCTGTTGCAGCGCCGCTTCGGCGCGGGGTTCGAGCATGTCGCCCACCGGCTGACCACCCTGCAGCGCGTCGGCGCGCGCGGCCTGCCCTTCTTCATGATCCGCGTCGACCGGGCGGGCCAGTCATCAAAGCGCTACGCCGGGGCAAGCGGTGCGGCGTTGGTGGAAGCGGAGGGACGATGCCCCTTGTGGCACCTCCACCGCGCATTCGATCGGCCCGCGCATCTGATGGTCCAGCTCGTCGAGTTGGAGGATGGCGAGCGGTGGTTGACGATGGCGCGCACCGTGACGCCGCAGGGGCAACGATACGGACTGGTGTCGGCGGAATTCGCGGTCGGGATTGGTGTCGCGGCGGAGCATGCCGGAACACTGGCGGTGGCGCGCGGCTTCGATCTGGCCGGCGCGGCGATGCCGATCGGACTGGGATGTCGCCAGTGCTTCCGTCAGGATTGCCCGCAACGCGCCGCCGCGCCGGCGGGCCGTGCGCTCACGATCAATGAGCGGGAGCGGCGGATCACCGCGCTCACCTTCGCCGGGGATTGATCGGCGGGGCGGGGCAGGGCGGCGGCGTTCAGGCCGCCTTTACCGCCTGCCCAACCTCCAGCGCTTCGCCGCGGGTGACGATCACCTTGTCACCCAGCTTCACCGTGTCGAACAGCTTTTGCGCAAATGGCTTGGGCACGCCGATGCACCCGTGAGTCATATAGCCTTCCGCCACCTCGCTCGCGTGGATGGAGATGCCGTCGTTGGTCATCCGCAGCATATAGGGCATCGGCGCATGATAGATGTTGGACACATGGTCCTTGCTCTTCTGCGTGATCGGATAGACGCCGAGCGGCGTCGGTTTCGCATCCGCGCCGAACAGGACCGCGGCGGCGCCGATCTCATGCCCGTCGCGGAAGACGCTGAGCACCTGCGCGGCAAGATCGACGGTAATGACGATCGTGCCGGTCGCTGGAGCCGCGCTCTCATCCCAATGATGATCGCCCATCTTCAACGGCCCGCTGATCGGCAGGATCGACTTGATCGTATAGGCCGCGTCCTGCTGCGTTGCCGCCGGCGTGGAGACTGGCGCTGCTGCCTGCGCAGGGCTGACAGGCGGGATGATCTGGCTGGCCAGGATGCGCGGCGGCGGCGGACGGGTGGCGGCAAAGGCCACCGAACCCACCGCGACCGCCAGGGCGAGCAGCACGAGTCGGAGTGGCGAAAGCATGGACATCACATAGCACCAAGGCGTTGCGGCGCACTGACGCGATCTGGTTAACGCACCAATGCGCCGGAGGCCTTGCGACCGATCAGATGCCGGCGTTGTTCAATCGATCAAGCTGGTCGCCAGACAGCGTGAGCGTCATGGCGGGGAGCAGATCCTCCACCTGAACAACACTGGTCGCGCTGGCGATCGGGGCGGTGACGCCATCCTGCGCGATCAGCCACGCGAGCGAGATCTGCGCCAGCGTCGCGCCGGTCTCAGCGGCCACACTGTCGAGGGCGTCGAGCACGGCGCGTCCCTTGCCCTCCAGAAGATCTCCCATCCGGCCGCCCCGCACGCTTTTCGACAGGTCGTCCCGCGTGCGGTACTTGCCCGTGAGGAAGCCCGAGGCGAGCCCATAATAGGGCACCACGCCGACATTCTGCTCGACGCAATAATCCTGAAGCTCGCCTTCGAACTTCGTCCGGCTGACCAGATTATATTCTGGCTGCAGCACGTCGTAGCGGGGAAGGCCAGCGGCACGCGCGGCCTCGTTGGCGGATTTCAGGCGAATGGCGCTGAAGTTCGACGCGCCCACGACGCGCACCTTGCCGGCCTTCACCAGCGACGCGAACGCCTCCAGCACGGCTTCCTGCGGCGTATCCTCGTCATCCTGGTGCGCGAAATACAGGTCGATGCGATCGGTGCCGAGCCGCTTCAGCGACGCCTCGCACGCCGCCGCGATCCGTGCGGGGGCCAGCTTCTCGCCGCCCTCGCCGGGGAGCATACCGACCTTGGTCGCGATCAGCACCTGGTCGCGCTTGCCTGAGGCCTTCAGCCATTCGCCGATCATCGCTTCGGATTCGCCACCGCGGTGGCCCGGCACCCAGGCGGAATAGACGTCGGCGGTGTCGATCATCGTCCCGCCGCCGGCGACAAAGGCGTCGAGCACGGTGAAGCTCGCATCGCGATCGGCCGTCCACCCGAACACATTGCCCCCCAGGACGAGCGGCGCGATCTCGAGATCGGAAGAGCCGAGGCGTGTCTTCACTGAACATTCCCGTCGGTCGTGGCGACTTCGTCAAGCCGGATGCTGTTCGCCTCCAGCATCGCTGCCGCCTCGTTCAATTGCTGTTCCTCGTCCGCGGTCACTGCACCCGGCGGTGCCGGGTCGCTCGAACAGGCGGCGGTCAGCAACAAAAAGGGGAGCGCGATGAGCGCTCCCCGAATGTCATTTCGCATCAACGCTTGATCGCATTGCCCGTGTCGGTCAGCGCGTCACCAGTCGCCTCGCGAGCGTCGTCGGCAGCATTGTCGATCGCACGACCCGCGCGATCGGCATCACGCTCCGCCTTCGCGCCAGCACGGTCGGCGCCACGCTCGATATCGTCACCAGCGTTCTCGATCGCCCGCTCGGCCGAGCCAAGCGCGTCCTCGGTAGCCCGATCAACGTCGTTCACCGCATTCTCGGTGGTAGCGCTGACGTCGGAGCCGATCGCATTGGCGGCTTCGGCGCTTTCGTTCTGCGCCTTGGGGCTGCATGCGGCGAGGGCGGCGGCGGTGGCGATACCTGCGGTAATGGCAATGAACTTCATGAACACTCTCCCTGTCGTGGACCCTAGCCGACGCACGGCGTTAGCGGCACAAACGTCCTTTATGCGTTTTGGCTCCGCAACGATCTGCATCAGGAGCAAAGCTGAGGCTTTGTGATCGAATGTTTGACGAGATATAAAGATATCTTTATATCTTTTTCGCGTGACACAAGCGCTTGAGATATTCCGTGCATTGGCCGATTCCTCGCGCTTGCGCATCCTGCGTCTGCTGCGCACGATGGAACTGTCGGTTGGTGAACTTGCCCTGGTGCTGGGGCAAAGCCAGCCGCGCGTCAGCCGCCATGTGAAGATCCTGTGCGACGCCGGCCTGACCGAACGGCGTAAGGAAGGCAGCTGGGTGTTCGTCGCGCTGGGCGCCCCCGCACTGGTCGATCCGGTGGTCGCTGCGATCGATTTCTGGGAAGGTGAGACGCCCGATCGCGAGGGCGCAACCGATGCCGCACGGCTGGCGGCGGTCCGTGCCGACCGCGCCGCCTCGGCGTCACAATGGTTCGAGGCGCATGCCACCGAATGGGATGCGATCCGCTCGCTCCACATCGCCGAGACCGATGTCGAAAAGGCGATGCAGCGAATGCTGGGCGATGCGCCGATCGGCAGGCTGATCGATATTGGCACGGGCACGGGGCGGATGATCGAGCTGTTTGCACCGCGCGCGGACACCGCGCTGGGGATCGATCGCAGCTCCGAGATGCTGCGCATCGCACGGGCGAAAATCGGCGAGCGCGGGCTGGCCAATACCGAATTGCGCCAGGCGGACCTTTATTCGCTGCCGCTCGGCGATGCCGCGGCAGATGTGGCGATCGTCCATCACGTGCTTCATTATGCGCAACAGCCTGGCGCGGCGATCGTCGAGGCGGCGCGCGTGCTGGCGCCCGGCGGGCGGCTGCTGATCGCCGATTTCGCGCCGCACGATCGCGAGGAGTTGCGGACGCGCGACGCGCATACCCGGCTCGGCTTTTCCGATGCGCAGATCAGCGGCTGGTTCGACGCCGCGGGCCTCGCCTCGGAGCGGATCGAGACGCTGGAAGGCGGCGAACTGACGGTGAAGATCTGGCTAGGGCGAAAGCCCGCCGCGGCCCCCGGCAACAAGGCGGGCACGACATTCCACGAGGTGAAGGCGGCATGACCCTATCGATCAATCAGCTGGAGGAGGCCCGCCGCGCGCTGGAGGCGCCGTTGTTCGCCAATGTCGCGGGCGATGCGGATGTCAGCTTCGAATTCTTCCCGCCCAAGACGCCGACGATGGAAGCGACCTTGTGGAAGTCGATGGCGACGCTGGCGCCGCTCGCGCCGCGCTTCGTGTCGGTTACCTATGGCGCGGGCGGATCGACCCGGGAGCGCACGCACAACACGGTGGCACGGATCGCGCGGGAGACGAACATTCCCGCCGCCGCGCATCTCACCTGTGTCGAGGCGACGCGCGAGGAGATCGATGCGGTCGCAGAGCAATATTGGGCCGCCGGCGTCCGTCATATCGTCGCGTTGCGCGGCGATCCGCCGCGGGCGGGGGAGCGCTATGCCGCGCATCCCGGCGGCTATGAAAATGCTGCTGCCCTGGTCGCTGGGCTGCGCCGCCTGCGCCCATTCGAGGTTTCGGTCGCCTGCTATCCCGAATGCCATCCGGATTCGGGCGATGCTGCGATCGACCTCGACAACCTTAAGCGCAAGATGGACGCCGGGGCGACCCGCGCGATCAGCCAGTTCTTCTTCTCGCCCGACGTCTTCTTCCGTTATCGCGACGCCGTGGCGGCAGCGGGAATCGACGCGGAGATCGTGCCCGGCATCATGCCGGTGAGCAACTTTGCCGCGGTTCAGCGCATGTCGAAGATGTGCGGTACCGACGTGCCGGCATGGATGGAGCATCTGTTCGCCGGGCTGGATGACCTTCCCGATGCACGGCAGCTGGTGTCCGCGACGCTGGCGGCCGAGCTGTGCCGCAAGCTATATGCCGGCGGCGTGAAGCAATTCCACTTCTACACGCTGAACCGCGCCGAGCTGAGCTTCGCGATCTGCCACCTGCTGGGCCTTCGCGCCCGGCCCGAAGCGGCACGCGCCGCCGCCTGACCGAGCGACCCCGGCCTCCCGGCCGGGGCTTCGCTCGTAATCAGGGCTGGCAATCAGGCGAGTTCGGGCACCCGCATCGCCTCGGCGGCAATCGCGATGCTGCGCTTGCGCGCCTCATGGTCGTAGATGCTGCTGGTCAGCATGACCTCGTCGATCCCCGTGCGCTTGACGAAGGCGGCGATCCCCGCCGCCACATCGTCGCGGTCGCCAACGGCACTGCACGACAGCACCGAATCGAGAATACGCGCATGCGTCGGCGGCAGGCTTTCGCGATAGCCCCGCACCGGCGGCTTCATCTTGCCGGGGTTGCCGGTGCGCAGCGCGACGAACTGCTGCTGCTGCGACGTCGCCAGGAATTCCGCCTCATCGTGCGTATCCGCTGCAAAGACGTTGAACCCGGCCATCGCATAGGGCCGGTCCAGCTGCGCCGACGCGCGAAAGTCGCGGCGATAGATTTCCATCGCCTGGTCGAGCGCATCGGGCGCAAAATGCGAGGCGAAGGCATAGGGCAGACCCAGCATCGCGGCGAGCTGCGCCCCGAACAGCGAGGACCCCAGGATCCACAGCTGCGGCTTCGCGCCCGCGCCCGGCGTCGCGGTGATGCCGGTGCGGCCGTCGTCGGCGAGATAGCTTTGCAGCTCGACGACATCGTTGGGGAAGGCATTGGGATCGCTGTCCAGCGTGCGGCGGATCGCCCGCGCAACCCGCTGGTCGCTGCCCGGCGCGCGGCCCAGCCCAAGATCGATCCTCCCGGGGAACAGCGCGTCGAGCGTACCGAACTGCTCGGCGATCTGCAGCGGCGCATGGTTGGGCAGCATGATCCCGCCCGCGCCGACCCGGATCGTGCTGGTCGCCGCGCCGACATGGGCGATCACCACCGCAGTCGCGGCGGAGGCGATGCCCTCCATCCCGTGATGCTCCGCCACCCAATAGCGGTTGAAGCCGTGCGCCTCGGCATGGCGCGCGAGGTCGGCGGCGTTGGCAAGCGCGTCGGCGACAGTACCGCCTTCGACGACCGGGACGAGATCGAGCAGCGAATATTTGGTCATACAACCGATGTGGGCGGAAGGGTTACCGATCGCAACCATCCGCAGCTTCGCCATGCCCAAGCAAGGCTATGCCCGGATTGGCTTGCCCGCCGCGGCAGGCACCCGTAACGCATCGGCATGCCACCGGGCCTAGACCATATCCGCGCCTGGATCTTCGATCTGGACAACACCCTCTATCCGTCGAGCGCCGATCTCTTCGCGCAGATCGACGCCAAGATGACCGAGTATATCGCCCGGCTTCTCGGCACTGATCGTGGGGAGGCGCGGCGCATCCAGAAGGCCTATTTTCTGGGGCATGGCACCACGCTCGCCGGCCTGATGGCGGAGCATCACGTCGATCCGCACGACTTCCTCGATTTCGTCCACGATGTCGAAATGGACGTGCTGGAGGAAAACGTGCCACTCGCCGCCGCGGTGGCGAAGCTGCCGGGGCGCAAGGTGGTCTTCACCAATGGCGACGCGCCTTATGCCGCGCGCGTGCTCGACCGGCTGGGTCTCGGCGAAAGCTTCGAGGCGGTGCACGACATCCACGCCATGGATCTGGCGCCAAAGCCGGCGCCGTCGGCCTATGCCGGTCTGTGCGAACGTCTGTCGATCGATCCGACGACGGCGCTGTTCGCCGACGACATGGCGCGCAACCTTGCACCGGCCAAGGCGATCGGCATGACCACCGTCTGGGTCGATAACGGGTCCGAGCAGGCGCATGACAGCGACCGCAGCTTTATTGATTTTACCACGCCGGATCTGACCGCGTGGCTGACCAGCATATTGGAAGGCAAATGAACGACATCGAAGCCACGATCGACGCCGCGTGGGAAAACCGGGCGGACATCGGAGTGTCCACCGCGGGCGAGGTGCGCGTCGCCGTCGACCGCGCGCTCGCGCTGCTCGATTCGGGCAAGGCGCGCGTCGCCGAGCCGGACGGCAATGGCGGCTGGCGCGTCAACCAATGGCTGAAGAAGGCAGTGCTGCTATCCTTCCGCCTGAACGACAATGCGCTGATCGATAACGGCCCGGGCGCTGGCCACTGGTTCGACAAGGTGCCGTCGAAATTCTCCGGCTGGAGCGAGGCGGAGTTCCGTGAGGCAGGCTTCCGCGCGGTGCCGGGCAGCGTGGTCCGCCGCGGCGCCTTTGTCGGCAAGGGCGCGATCCTGATGCCCAGCTTCGTCAACATCGGCGCCTATGTCGGTGAGGGGACGATGGTCGATACCTGGGCGACCGTCGGATCGTGCGCGCAGATCGGCAAGAACGTTCACCTTTCGGGCGGTGCCGGGATCGGCGGCGTGCTGGAGCCGCTGCAGGCCGATCCGGTCATCATCGGTGACGGCGCCTTCATCGGCGCGCGCTCAGAGGTGGCCGAGGGCGTTCGCGTGGGCGAGGGCGCGGTGCTGTCGATGGGCGTCTATCTCGGCGCGTCGACCAAGATCATCGACCGGGCGACCGGTGAAACCTTCATCGGCGAAGTGCCGCCTTATGCTGTGGTCGTTCCCGGCTCCACCGGCGGCGGCAACCTTGGCCTGTATTGCGCGGTGATCGTGAAGCGCGTGGACGAGCGCACCCGGTCGAAGACCAGCATCAACGAATTGCTGCGCGACTGAGCCTTTCTCCGCTGCGGGATCGCTGATCCCGCAGCGCTGGAAAACCGCCGATGCTCGGGCACGGACGCTCCCTGTCTCGCGACATGAACGCGCGGTTGTTTCAGGTTCATGCAACCCGCGCCAGAAGCACACGTTACGATGGCATATCAATCATACCATCGTGCCGAACTTCGAGGGAGATAGTAATTATGCGTAAGATGATGCTGGCGCTCGGCGCCACCGCGTTGGTTGTGCCCAGCGTGATGGTCACCACCACCGATGCGGACGCCCAGCGCCGCGCCAAGTATCGCGAGTGGAAGGGCAATGACGGCCGCTGGCGCTGCCGCAAGCCTGATGGCACCACCGGCCTCGTCGTCGGCGGCGTTGCTGGCGCCCTGCTTGGCCGCACCATCGACACGCGCGGCGATCGTACGCTGGGCACGCTGGGCGGTGCCGCCGTCGGCGCGCTGGCCGGCCGCGAGATCGAGCGCAGCACGAGCAACCGTCGCTGCCGCTGATCCGTTAGTCGGATTGTCGAACACGAAAGGGGCGTGGTCCGGCGGACCGCGCCCCGTTTTGCTTGAGGAGATGCTGACATGCCGACACGCAATGGTTCTGCCCGCTACGAGGGCCTGGGCAAGGATGGCCAGGGTTCCGTCTCCACCCAATCGGGTGTCCTGAAGGATCAGCGTTATGGCTTCGGCACGCGCTTCGGCGATGAACCGGGGACCAATCCGGAAGAGTTGATCGCCGCAGCGCATGCCAGCTGCTTCACCATGGCGCTCAGCTTTGCACTTGCCGGCGCCGGCTATTCGGACGGCGTGCTGGAAACAACGGCAAAGGTAACCGTGGACAAGGACGGCGATGGGTTCACCATCACCAAGTCTGCGCTTGACCTGAAGGCGAAGGTATCGGGTATCGATGCTGAAGAGTTTGAGCGTATTGCCTTGGATGCGAAGGCAAACTGCCCGGTTTCCAAAGTGTTGAATGCAGAGATAACGCTGACTCACGCACTCGAAAGCTAAATGGCGGTAAGATGAACGGAACGTAGTTTCCCGTTCACGCAACTTAGCTGAAGCGCGGTAGTTCTTCCCCTATCATCAGTGAGGAACTACCGATGCGTTTCATCATCGCCGCCATGCTGGCCACAGCAACAACGGTCACCGCCATGCCCGCACAGGCGCAGTCGGGGCGCGAGTATCGCCAGGAAGTCCAGGAGGCGCGCCGCGACTATCAACGTGACCTGCGCCGCGCAGACTCGCGGGGCGACGTACGCCAGGCGCAGCGCGAATATCGCCGCGACGTACGCGATGCCCGTCAGGATTATCGCCGCGACGCTCGCAACGACTGGCGCAATGATCGCAACCAATGGGGTCGCTACGACTATAATCGCGCGCCGCCGGGCCAGCGCGGTTACTATGCTGACAACTTCTACCGCGACGGCCGTTACTATCAGACCCGTCGTCTCAGCCGGAACGACCGCGTCTATCGCGGCAGCAACGGGCGCTATTACTGCCGCCGCAATGACGGCACGACCGGCCTGATCATCGGCGGCTTGGGTGGCGGTGTGCTCGGCAGCCTGCTGGCCAACGGCAGCTCCAACACGCTGGGCGCCTTGATCGGTGCCGGTGCGGGTGCACTGCTCGGGTCGCAGGTCGATCGTGGCAATGTGAACTGCCGCTAACACCTTTCGCTGGAAGTATCGGCGCGTAACGGAGGGCCCGGCGATCAGATCGCCGGGCCTCTTTGTGTGTAATCGGGGCAGGGGGTAGAGTCATCGCATGACCCACCACCATCGCATCGTCGGCGCGATTCTGGCCGGTGGCGAGGCGCGTCGCTTCGGCTCCGACAAGGCGGTGGCGCTGTTCGAGGGGCGAAGGCTGATCGACCATGTCGCGCAAAACCTTGCGGGCCAGGTTGAGGAGTTGATCGTGGTCGGCCGCGCCCACGCCGGGCTGACCAGTGTCGCCGACCGCCCCGCGCCCGGCCTGGGGCCGCTTGGTGCACTCGCCGGGGCGCTGGGCTGGGCTCATTCCAATGGCTTCAAAGCAGTGCTGAGCGCACCATGTGACGTGCCGCTGCTGCCGCACGATCTGGTCCAGCGGCTCGCGGGGGAGGGGCCGGCCTTTGTCGATGGGTTGCCCGTGGTCGGCTGGTGGCCCAGCACCCTTGCTGATCATCTCAACCAATGGCTGGCGGCAGATCAGCCGCGCGCGGTATGGCGCTGGGCGGCGGCGGTCGACGCGCGGGCCGTACCGCTCGATCAGCTACCCGCCAATGTGAATACCCGCGCCGATCTCGACGCGCTTCGCCGCTGATCGCCCTGGCGAAACTTCCTCGCCGCCGGATACGTCAGCCGATCCAGCGCCAAATGCCCGCCGGCCAGCCAGACAGCGGAATATGCGCCCAGGTTGCGGCCAGCCACACGACTGTCCCGCCGCCCAGCGCGTGACCGCCGATCTTGCCGATCTTCGCCCGGCCGGAGGCGACCGCGGCGAACGGCCAGAAGCTCGTCCGCCGTTCCCATTCGCGCCAGAAATCTGGCTGAAGCGCTTCTTTCTTTCGGTCCTGCAGCCGCGCGCCCAGGAGCGCGAGGATGATGATCGACAGCGCGAGAACGATATTGGCCGGGTCGGGGAAGACCAGGATGTGCACCATTCCCCAGATCGCGAAGCTCCACATCATCGGGTGCCGCGTGATCGCGAACACGCCCCGTGCCTCGGGCACGGTATCGGTCTTCGCTTCCGGCAACGCCGGATTGCGCACCAGCGAGCCCATGAACAGGATCGCCGCCAGCAGCATCAGGATGGTGCCGATCGCCCACAGGATGTCGCCGACCGGCCAGAGCGGTGTACTTTCGGGGGCGGCGCGATACGCCAGCGCCAGCCAGATGAGCGTGATCAGCGCGACCAGGCTGTAAAGACCCAGGAACCCCTTGTCGCCAATCCGCCGCGCCAGTGGTGCGCGAAGGGGATGGGAGAGGAGAAAGTGCGTTCCCACGAACGCGATGGCGGCCGCAACGACATTGCCCATCATGATTCTCCCCCGTGTCGGTGTGGACCGCCTGTCGCCGCGCTGGTGGGCGCGATGACAGGCGGCCGTCGTCTCAGCGGCGCGTTTCCCCCGCCGTGTTCAACCCTGCTGCCTCGGGCTGCGCCAGTTCGGGCTCACCCGCCATGGCGTGGTCCGGGCTGTCGTGCAGCGTGTCGAGGTGCATCATTCGCTTGACCAGCGGGCTCAGCACCAGGACGACCATCGCGATGCCGATCGTCCACCAGCCGATGGTGGAATAGACCGACAGCGTCGCTTCCTTGGTCATCTCGCCGCCTTCGCCACCGGTCGCTTCACCGATCTTGCCGGCGACGAAATTGCCGACCGCGGTCATGTAGAACCATGCGCCCATGATCAGGCTGGCAAGATGCTTCGGGGCGAGCCGGTTCATCGCGCTGAGGCCCACTGGCGACAGGCAGAGTTCGCCGGTCGTCTGCAGGAAGTAGATGGCGAACACGAAGAACACCGGCGTCGCGACTTCGACGCCGACAGTGTTCGCCCCCCAGACGAAGACGAGGAACGACAGGCCGACCTGCGCCAGCGCGAGGCCGAACTTCGCCGGCGCCGACGGCTCCAGCCCGCGCTTGCCCAGGAAGACCCACAGGCCAGCGAAGATCGGGCCGAGCAGCACGATGTAGATCGGGTTGATCGACTGGAACAGCGATGCCGGTACCCCGCCACGATCGACGAAGCGATCGGTGTAGAGGTTAAGGCTGCCGCCCGCCTGTTCGAACAGGCCCCAGAACACCGGGTTCAGCGCGATCAGGAACAGCACCACGAACATCCGGTCGCGCGCATGCTTCTCCAGCTTCAGGCTTTCGAACAGCACATAGCCGAGCATGCCGATGCCCGAGATGATCAGCAGCGTCTGGATGACGTCTTGATACTGGACCAGCGCCCAGATCACGACGACCGAGGCGAGGCCGATCCCGTACAGCGACCATTCGGTCCGCGCCTTCAACGGACGCGGCGCTTCACCCTTGCCGAGCAGCAGCGGCTTGCCGAGGATGAAGACGATCAGGCCCAGCAGCATGCCGACCCCCGCCGCGCCGAAGCCATAGGCCCAGCCATAGGTCTCGCCCAGCCAGCCGGCCATGATCGTGCCGATCGCGGCGCCGGTGTTAATGCCGATGTAGAAGATGGTGTACGCGCCATCGCGGCGGGTGTCGGTCAGCGGATAGAGCTGCCCCACGATGACCGAGATATTGGCCTTCAGGAAGCCGGTGCCCACGATGATGAAGGCGAGGGCCAGCCAGAACACGTTGATCGCGGCCGATCCCTGGCCGCCGTCGCCTTCCACCGCCATCAGGAGGTGGCCCAGCGTCAGCATGACCGCGCCGAACGTCACCGCCTTGCGCTGGCCGAGATAGCGGTCAGCCAGGTAGCCGCCCAGCACCGGGGTGATGTACACTAGGCTGGTATAGGCGCCGTAGATCAGGTTCGATTTGCTGTCGTCGAACAGCCAGTGCTTGGTGAGATAGAAGATCAGCAGTGCGCGCATGCCATAGTAGGAGAACCGCTCCCACATCTCGGCGAAGAACAGCACGTACAGGCCTTTGGGATGCCCCATGAACTCGGGGCCCTTCTTGGCCGCGCCAGCGGCGCCGCCGGCGAGCAGGATCGCGAGGAATCCCAGCGCGATCGAGGGGATGATGGGCAAGTTACGCTCCCTGGAAGTCAGGCCGGGATCATCGAAATCCCGAATTGACCGAGCCTAGCGCGCAATTTCGCGATGCCCAAGCATTGTTGCGAACGAAACGTTTCGCCCCTGGCGCTCGACTTGCGAACGCTTCGCGATAAACAGGGTCATGTTCAACGACCTTTCCTCGCCGCTGTCGCTCCTTCGTACCCGCCGTTCGGGCAAGCCGCGCGATCTGGCTGAGCCGGGACCGAGCGACGCGCAGCTCGAGGAAATGTGTGCGATCGCCTGCCGCACCCCCGATCATGGCAAGCTCGCGCCATGGCGCTTCGTCATCGTCAGCGCCGATCAGCGCGCCGCCTTCGCCGAGCTGTTGCTGGACGCCTACCGCGCGCAGCGGCCGGACGCGAAGCGGCTCGAACTCGAATCGATCGAACAATTCGCGCATCAGGCCCCGGCACTGGTCGTCGCGCTGTCATCGCCGCGGCCGGCTAGCCAGATCCCCCTATGGGAGCAGGAGCTGTCGGCGGGAGCCGCGTGCATGAACCTGCTTCATGCGGCGCATGCGATGGGCTTTGCCGGCGGATGGCTGACGACGTGGGCGGCATTCGACGATCGCGTGCGCGACGCCTTTGGTACGGCGCCGGAGCGGATCGCCGGCTTCATCTTCATCGGCACGCCGTCGCGCCCGCTGGAGGAGCGCCCGCGGCCTGACCTCGCCACCACGGTCACGCACTGGCGCGCCTGACGCGTCAGCTTTTCCCGGCGAACATGAACGCGGCGGCGCCGACCAGGCAGGCGAAGGCGCCGGCGTGCCGCCAGCTCAGCTGTTCGCCCAGCACCACGACGGCAAAGACGCCGAACACCAGCAGCGTGATCACTTCCTGCGCGATCTTCAGCTGCCCGCCGCTCCAGCCGCTGGCGAAGCCGAGCCGATTGGCCGGCACGGCGAAGCAATATTCGACCAGCGCGATGCCCCAGCTCAGCAGGATGACGGTGGGAAGCGGCTTCGCCATCCCGCCCTTCAGATGCCAGTACCAGGCAATCGTCATGAAGACGTTGGAGATGAGCAGTAGCGCGATCGTCGGCATCTTGCCTACCTAGCACCGTCCCGCATCGGTGAAAGCGCGCGGTTATCCGTCGGCACGGCAGGTGCGTCGAGGGCCGGATGGCTGCGCAAGAGTCGCGTCGCGCCCCTTGCCGCGCAGCTCATAACCCTGGCCCGCGTACCAGATGCCAGAGGCCGGCCGTTGCGAGGGCAGGCGCACCTTCCCGCTCGGCAAAGTGAGCGTCGCCACATCAGCCGCATTGTCGAACAGCGCAGTGAAGGTGAAGCCGTCGGCGCAGCGGAAGCGCGCCGTCACCTGATTGCCAGCGGCGGATCCCGCTTGGCCCGGCTGCGGCTTCAGGCCCGAGGCGGAGATATGCCAGCGGCGCTGTTCCGCCGTGGCGCCGTCGATATTGCCCGACCGGTGAAGCGTGATCGGGCCAGCAAGGACGAACGGCGCCCCTGTGCGCAGCGTTCCCGTGACCCGCACCGGCACGGTAACATAGCGCTGCCCGGCACCCGCCTCGATCGGGCCGGGCTCGCCCACCTCAGCCTTGAAGGTCCGGTATTTGGTGAAACTGGCCCCGAATTCTTCGGCGCTCATGCCCGACGCCGCGCCGCCTTGATCCCATAATGATCTGGCGGCTGCGAAGTCGTGCGCGGCGATCAGCGCCAGATATCGCTCCACCACGGCAGCCGCGCGATCGGCACCCGGCTCGACAGCCTCGTCGGCCGCGGATGGCGCATTCGTCTCTGCCTCCGCGTCCGGCGTCGCTGCCGCGGTCGGGGAGGGCGTGATCGCCGCGGAGGTGGTCGGGTTAGTGGCAGGGCGCGCAGTGATGGCGGCGCCGCTGCCTTTCAGTGACTGGGACGCATAGGCCCCAACCGACTCATGAGCAGCCCGCGCTGCATTACCGATATCGACCTGCTCGCCGGGCTGCTTGGACGAGCAGGCGGTGACCAGCAGCAGGGCCGCCGTACCGAGGCACGCCGTCCTGCCGCACCGGTCAGGGATTGAGGGCGACATCGTCTGGGTCGTCGAGATCTTCGTCTTCGCTGATCGACCCATCGTCGAATTCGTCCTGGACGACATCTTCCTCGATATCTTCCTCGTCCTGATCGGCCTCGTCGTCCTGCTCGGCGACCTGATCGTCGCGCATCAGCAGTTCGTCTTCCTCAGGGCCGTCATCCTCGTCATCCACGTCGATGTCGGGGTCCAGATCGGTGATGATCGTGCCGTCACCCGGCCCGTCCCGCGTCGCTTCCAGGATTTCGGCGCGCTGGCTTTCGTCATAGCCGTCTTCGTCGAAACCGTCGTCGCCCGTGCCTTGGCTCGTCACCTGATGGCCGCCCATGATAATCCTCCTGATGAGGCTGGTGGAACGGCCGCGACGCGCGCCCGGTTCCGGTCGGGCGCTCGCTTTCAGGCGGGATGAAACAATCGGCCGCGCTCGGTGACACCCGCCGCCAGCAGCGCAGCGAGTCCGGCGAGCAGGAAGGCGATGGTGAGTGGCGCGGTGGTCCCGTCGAATGACTGACCCACCACCATGCCCAGCGCCGATCCGATCGTGATCGACAGGAATCCCTGGACGCTGGAGGCTGTGCCGGCGATGTGCCCCATCCGCTCCATTGCCAGCGACGAGAAGTTCGATGTCGACAGTGCGAAACATGCGAGCGTCAGCGCCTGCGCCACGCCGAACGTCCACACATTCTCCCAGCCCGCGAGCACCAGCCCGAGGTGCGCGAGGCTGATCAGCGACAGTGCGACCACCGCGCCATGCCCCAGCCGGCGCATGCCAAGGCGCATCACCAGCCGCGAATTGGCGAGGTTGGCCAGCGCCATCGTGGCCGCGGTCGTAGCGAACACCACGATCAGCAGCTGCGGGCTGCCGAACGTCTCCGCCATGATCGGCTCGATCGTGCCGAGATAGCCGTAGAGCGCACCCGTCAGCGCCGCGGCAGCAAGCGAATAGCCCAGCGACAGCCGGTCGGTCAGCGCGATCCGCCATCCCGCCATGATCGGGCCGGGCTGGATCGGGCGGCGGTCCTCGGGGTGCTGCGTTTCGGGCAGGCGGATGGCGATCCATCCGGCGAGCAGAAGCGCCGCGCCGGCGATGATCCAGAAGATCGTTCGCCAGTCGCCGAACAGCAAAATGCCCGCGCCCAGCGCCGGGGCGGCGACAGGCACCGCCATGAACACCATGAAGGCGAGCGACATGATCCGCGCCATCGACCGGCCCGAGAAGCAGTCGCGCACCATCGCTACCGTCGCGACGCGGCATCCCGCGACGCACGATCCGCCGAGGAAGCGCGCGACCAGCAGCAAGGGGAAGCTTTGCGCCAGCGCCGCCAGAATGTTGGTCGCCGCATAGAGCGCCAGCACGACCAGCAGCAGCCGGCGCCGCCCGAACCGGTCGGTCAGCGGGCCATGGAGCAATTGCGCCACGCCGAAGCCGACGCCGAAGATCGTGATGACATATTGGCGGTCGTTGATGTCGGTGACGCCCAGCGCGCTGCCGATGTCGGGCAGCGCGGGCAGCATCGTGTCGATGCCGAGCGCCGCCATCGCCATCAACGACGCGGTGATCGCGATAAACTCGCCGATATGGATCGGGGCGCCGCGATCGACGTTGGCGACGGGAAGGGGCGCTGACATGGCGCGGCCCTAGGCGCGAACAGATGCTCTGTCAGCCGGCAAGCTGGGCAGCGCTGCCCAGCTTGCCGGCCCTGCTCGGGCGGGTTAGTGTGTTATGTTCGCAGTACACGAAAGGTTTGTTATGCGCTCGCTCGTTGTCCCGGTCGCCCTGCTGGCTCTTTCCCTGACTGCCTGCGATCGCGGCAATGACCAGGGCACGACGGTGTCGATCGACGCTGGCAATGGCGCCGCATCGGTCAATGGCGCGACCGGCGAGGTGAAGCTGGATACGCCGCTGCTCAAGGGATCGATCAAGCTGCCGCGTATGCAGTTCACGGGCGACAATTTCGATATCAATGGTGTCCATCTGTACCCGGGCACCAAGATCGGATCGATGAACGTCAACGCCGGCGGCCAGGAAGGCGACGGCGTTGTCCGGATGAGCTTCGAAAGCCCCGCCGCCGTCGCCACGGTGCGCGACTGGTTGCGCGATGAATTTGCCAAGGCCGGCACGACCGTGAAGGTGTCCGGCAACACGCTCAGCGGCGACACGGACGGCGAGCCTTTCCGCATCGATCTCCAGCCCGCGGGCAACCGCGCGCAGGGCACCGTCACCATCGGCGGCTAGGGCGAACGCCGGGCGCGATCGCACGCGCCGGCTGGTCCGGCGGCGCCTGCCGGGTGGCCTCAAGACTGGCGGCGGAACCGGCAGATGACTATGTGGCGCCTTTCATCTCTTAGTGATTGAGGCGTGTGTGATGCTTGATACTCCGCTGGCGAAGGTGCCGACCTTGAGCCTTGCCGATCAGGCGCGCGACCCCGATCGATTCGCGGCCGATCTTGGCGGGTCGTTCCGTCGTTTCGGCTTTGCGATCGTGGCCGACCATGGCGTCCCGCAGGAGCTGATCGACCGTGCGTGGCAGGAGACTCAGGAGCTGTTCGCGCTGCCCGAGGCCGAAAAGCGCGGCTATTTCGTCGAAGGCGCCGGCGGTGCGCGCGGCTACACGCCGTTCAAGACCGAGATCGCGAAGGACGCCAAGCACGTCGACCTGAAGGAATTCTGGCACGTCGGGCGCGAGCTGCCTGCCGGTCACCACTATGCCGACGAAATGCCCGCCAATGTGTGGCCGGCCCGTCCCGAGGGGTTCCGCGACACGTTCATCGAGCTGTTCCGGGCGTTCGACACCGCTGGCGACAAGCTGCTTTCCGCGATCGCCCGCGACCTTGGCTTGGCGCCTGACTGGTTCGATCCGGCGGTGAAGGACGGCAATTCAGTGCTCCGCCTGCTCCACTATCCGCCGATCCCGGCGGACGCTGAGGGCGTCCGCGCCGGCGCACATGAGGATATCAACCTCATCACGCTTCTGCTCGGTGCCGAAGAAGCCGGGCTCGAACTGCTCGACCGCGACTCGGGCCGCTGGCTGGCGATCAAGCCGCCGCAGGGCGCTATGGTCGTCAACGTCGGCGACATGCTGCAGCGGCTGACCAACCACGTCCTGCCGTCGACCACGCACCGCGTTGTCAATCCGCCGCCCGAGCGTCGCGGCCATTCGCGTTATTCGATGCCGTTCTTTCTGCACCCCGCGCCCGACTTCATGATCGAGACGCTGCCGCAGACGATCACGCCCGAAAACCCGAACCGCTATCCGACGCCGATCACCGCCAACGGCTATCTGCGCCAACGGCTGGTCGAAATCGGCCTCATCAAGAAGTAAGCGGAAGCGCCGGCCCGCGGGTGCCGCCAGCGCGGCGGCACCTGCGGACGGGCCGATCGGACTTAGCGGCTGGCGATTTCCTTCGCGCCGCCGCCGATGGCGGCTTCATTGGCAGCGATCGTCATCTGCGCATCGCTACGCGGCGCCGGCATGTCACCCGAATAGGAAATGTCGGTCACCTCGACAGTGGCACCCATCTCGGTCGCGGCGAACAGCTTCTTGGCAAAGCTCGCCGGCACCCGGATGCAGCCATGCGACGCCGGGAAGCCCGGGTTCTTGCCGGCATGGATCGCGATCCCGTCCCACGTCAGCCGCTGCATGAACGGCATCGGCGCATTGTCGTAGAGGTTGGAGCGGTGCATCTCCTTCTTCTGAAGGATCGTGAACACCCCGACCGGGGTTTCCTTGCCTTCCTTGCCGGTCGACACGGTCGACACCGCGACCAGCGCATCGCCGCGATAGACATAGGCCTTCTGGTCGGGGATGCTGATCAGGATGCTCACCGGACCGGCATCGACATCATTTTCCCACAGATATTTGCCCGGCGCGAGCGTCGCCGCGGCTTCCACCAGCGCAACGGCGGAGGAGGTGACATTGGCGCCGCCGATCGTCGCGGACGACGCCGTTGACGTTGACGTATCCGCCATGGCGGGCATAGACGTGATGGCTGCCAGTCCGAAGGCAGCCGGCAGCAAGGCGCGAATCATGCGCATGGAGCGACCCCATTTTATTGTGGTGGCCCGATCATCGGGCCGTCGGATCATTAACGCGCGCTATTGACATTTGTGCCATACGATGAGCCGCGCGATTTGCGGGACGGATGCACGCGATTGCGGCCTATTGGTTCCCGTGCGGGCAGATTTTTCACCTTTTCCCTGCTATACAGTTGCTTAGCGGGAAGGGACTGCAAGATTGATGGCGAAGATGAGTGAAACGGCGTCCACGCGCCGCGGATTGTTGAAGACGGCGGGTGCGCTGGCGGGGGCGATGGTTATTCCGGACGCGGTGTCTGCCGCGATGCGGGCGGCCGAGCCGCGGCAGGTGCCGCTCACGTCGTCCGGCCTTGCGCCCGTCCGTCCCGCACCGCGCGCGGTGCCAAGCTCGCCGCGCGTTGTGCGTCCGGAATTGATGCGGGAGGCGCTGGCTGCGCTGGAGCGTCACGGCAACACGATCAAGCTGCGCGACCGGATCGTCATCGCTGACTTCTCGGCGCCCTCATCGCAGCCGCGCTTCCACTTCATCGATCTGGTCAGCGGCAAGAGCGTGTCGAAGCTGGTTGCCCATGGCAGCGGCTCGGATCCGGGGCACACCGGTTTCCTGCAGCGCTTCTCGAACAGGAACGGCTCGAACGCCTCGTGCGAGGGCGCCTTCCTGGCCGACAATTATTATGTCGGGAAGCATGGCCGGTCGCAGCGGCTGATCGGGCTCGATCCGACCAACAACAATGCGCTGGAACGGGCGATCGTGGTGCATGGCGCCTGGTATTCGAACCCGGACATGATCCGGACGCACGGCCGCCTCGGCCGCAGCCAGGGTTGCTTCGCCGTCGGTGAGCGCGAACTGGCGGAAACGTTCGATCGTCTCGGCCAGGGCCGGATGATCTACGCCGCGAAGGTCTGACGTCGCGTTGCGCTTCGGGCTCGGCCGATCAGCCGGGCCCATAGCAGTTCCTCCAGTCCCGCATGGCCCAGCCCCAGATGGGGCGGCCGCACGCTGAGCGCCCCGCTAAGGCTCAGCGTGCCCGACCGAAGCGAGGCGCGCGCCACATCGGCCCAGCGCCGCGCCGTTGCCCAGCGTATCAGCCGGATATCCGACGCCTCGCACGGTTGCTCGCTGAAGAACGCCTGCTGCAATCGCACCAATATATCGCCCAGCCGGGTCAGCGTTGCGCGGTCGGGTACCGGCTGGCGATGCATCAGATGCTCCACCACCAATGCTGCTGCGTCCTCGGCCTGGGCGCCCAGCACCGGCGAATAGGCCATCTCCAGCACCCGCCGGGCGCTCGCCAGCATAATATCCTCATACCGCTGCGACGCGCCGCCGGCATGGCGCCGATAGGCGAGCAGCGGCGTGTCGATCCGCGCGATCGGCCCCAGCGCGGAGAGGCGATGGTAAAGGTCGAAATCCTCTGCATACAGAATGTCGGGCCGGGTGAACGGCTCCAGCCGCCGCGCGGCATCGGCCCGCACCATCACCGACGACCAGACAAACGGATTCTCGATCCGGATCAGCCAGCGCAGCAGCGCCGGCGTGCTGTGCGCGACATGCGGCGAGGGCAGAAGGCGCGCGCCGTCCAGCACCTCGGTCGCACTGGCCACCATCACTGTGTCCGGATGCGCGTCGAGATAGGCGACTTGCTCTTCAAAGCGCGCCGGCAGGCACAGGTCATCCTGATCCAGCCCGGCGATGTAGCGGCCGCGCGCCTCGGCCACCGCGCGGTTGCGCGCCCGCACCGGTCCGCCGTTCTTCGGCAAGGCGATCATCCGCACGCGCGGGTCGGGCCAGTGACGCAGCAATTCGCGCGTCGTGTCGGTCGAGCAATCGTCGACCACGATCACCTCGAAATCGCCCATGGTCTGCTTTTGCAGCGTGGCGAGCGTCGCGGGCAGCAGCGCCGCGCCATTATACGCCGCCATGATGACGCTGACGACGGGCGCGCCGGTCACGCCGCGGCTCGCGTCCGTCCGGCCAGGAGCTGATCGACGATCATCATGCCGACGTCGTTCTGCCACAGCCATAGTCCGTTCGCCTGACCGACGAAGCTCGCCTCGCCGCCCAGCCGGCCATGCGGGACGAAGCCGGCGGCAAGGCCGATGCCATAAAGGCCGGGGATCGGCGCGCCCGTCGCATTACGGATGCGGCAGGCGTCGTCGACCATCGGCGCGCCGGTATGCGCCGCCAGCGGCACGGCCCGGCCGTCGCTCTCCTCCAGCGGCAGCGCGCGCGGGCGGTATCCAAGCGCGGCAATCACCAGATCGGCCTCCGCCAGAATGTCGCGCGCCACCTGATCCTCGTCACCCGCGACGCGGTGAAGCGCGACGCGCGGCTCGGGCGAGCGACCATCGATGCCCAGCATCCTCAGCACCAGCTCGCGCGCCTCCAGTCGGAAGCCCGCCAGGCGGTAGACGAAGCCCGATACCGGACAGATGTCGCCGGGGCCGAAATCGGTAAAACCGTCGGCATGGGCCGCCTCGACCGAATGGTAGAATGGGCGCAGCGGCCGGCGGTGGAGCAGCGTGATGCCACCCGCGCCAAACGGCAGCGCCGGCCGTTCGCGCAAGAGCAGGGCGACGGTGGTCAGCGCGCTGGTCGAGCCGCCGATCACCGCCACGCGCGGGCTGCGCTTTTGCGACAGAAGGTCGGCGACCATCTCGAACCCGCCGCGCGCCAGCACGGAATCGGACTGAAGCAGCCGGTTGCCCGCGATTTCCATCAATGGCACCCCCGCCACGGTCTGCGTCACGAGCCGATCGAGCGGCTGATGGCCACCCGTCGCGATCACCAGATTGCGCGCCACGCGTTCGCTGTCGTTGTGGGTGGCGCCATCGCGCAGGCGGACGTGCCACAGCCCGTCCTTGCGCCGCGCGGACAGCGCCTCGGTGTTGGTCAGCACGGTCCCGCCCTGCGCGGTGACGCTGGCGTGCAGCCGATCGCCGATCGCACGGAGCAGCGGGCCGACTTCGGCCAGCGGCACGCCCAGCGAGGCGCGGTGCCGCGCGACGGCCAGCGCCGCCGGATGGTCGGTCAGCGTGGCGATCGCGCGGTCGGGGTTGTTCTCGATCGCCGACAGGAACGTCTGCGCGGTCGAATCCGACGTGATGGCGTAGCGGCCAAGTTGCCCGCCGCCGATCGCCGAATCTCGCTCCACGATCACCAGCCCGCGTGACAGCTCGGGCAGCAGGCCGTGGCGGCTGGCGGCGGTCAGCATCGCCGTGCCGGCCGGGCCGCCGCCGATGATCATTGTTTCCGCCACCGGCGGCGTCGAAACCGCCATCGGCCGGCTGCGCCGCGCCACCACCCGGTCGAGCGTGGCGACGACATGCGCGACATCGTCGGTGGTCATCGCATCCGACAGCGGCAGCGACAGCAGACGCCCGCCGACCATGTCGGCGACCGGCGTCTGTTCGACATGCGCGATGCTGCGGATCCACGGCTGCTCGCCCAGGTGCGGGCTGAAATATTTGCCTGCGCCAATCCCTTCCTCGGCCAGCCGCGCGATGATCGCGTCGCGCTCGTGCGTGCGCTCGGACGGCAGCAGGAGCGGGAAGAAGCCCAGCGCCTGTTGTCCGGGCCGCCGCGCCTGCGTGACGTACCGGCCAGCAACCCTGGTACGGTACGCGCTGGCCAGTGTCTCGCGGTGGCGCGACACCGCCGCAAAATCCTGCAGCCGCGCCTGCGCGACCAACGCCATCGCCTCGGGCAGCTTGGCGTTCAGGCCGGGCAGGGTGGCGGTGCGCGGAGCGGTGAAGCCGAAATTGGCCATCGCGCGCAGCCGCTCGATCCGGTCGGAATCGGCGCAATGGATCAGGCCGCCCTCCTGCGTCGCGAACGGCTTGGTCGCGTGCATCGAGAATACGACCGGGAAGGGCGCCCCTGCGCCAAAGCCGGTGCCCGCGGCATCGGTGGTGCCCAGCGATGCCGCCGCGTCGACAACCACCGCGACGCCAAAGCGGTTGGACAACCAGCGATAGCGGTCCAGGTCGATGCCATAGCCAAAGGTCGCGTAGGGAACGATGGCCGCGATCTGCGCGCCATATCGTTCCAGCAGTTCCTCTTCCTCCTCGGCCGCGGCTGCCCAATTATCGGCGTCGATATCGCACACCAGCGGGGTCAGCCCGGCCCACCACGCCGCCTGCGCGGTCGCGGCAAAGGTCAGCGCCGGCATCAGCGCAAATCGTCCCGCCGGCCCGTCGCTCACCGCGTCGCGCAGCGAGATCATCAGGCCCAGCGTCGCATTCGCCACCGCCAGGCACGCGCCCTGGCCGCCGAACAGCCGCTCGGTCGCCTCCGCCTCGAACGCGCGGAGCACCGGGCCGTTGTTGCTGTAGATCCCCGATTCCTCGATCCGCGCGAGGCCCTCGGCAAGGGCGCTCAGCCGCGGCGGGTGCGGCGTAATCAACGGCAAGCGTTTCATTGGACGGTTTTTCCTCCCGTCCGCCGTCTTGCCTGATGCGGCCTAAGACTTGGTTACCCGGCGGTCATATTCGGCAAGTTCATACGCGATCGATGCCTCGACCAGCGCATCCCACAATTGCGCAATTGCTTGTTCCGGCAGGCCAAGTTCCGCCGCATGAGCGCTGGCATTGGCAATGACTTCGGCCTTGCGCCGCTCGTCGCGCACGTGCGAGCGTTCGGGCTTGATGCGGGCGGCGGCATCCATGTAGTCGAACCGGCGGCGCAGCATCGCGATAAGCTCGCGGTCCAGCTGGTCCACGCCGGCGCGTACCTCGGCCATGGTCGTGCATTCTTGTCCGGGAAGGGTCGTCATGGCGGCGCCTTGGCCGCGCGACGCGGGCCTGTCCAGCTTGACTTGCAGGGGCCCTGCGGCTAGGCGCGCCGCTTCGCGACCGCCCCTGCATCCCGGTGAAGCAGGTGGCCTGCCCGTTTTCGTGACGGTCGGTGCGATACCGGGGCCAACGTTGTTAGCAAATCGAAGGAAAGACGATGTCGAAGCGCCATAGCGCCAAGCACAAGCTCGATCGCCGTTTGGGCGAAAACATCTGGGGTCGTCCCAAGAGCCCGGTCAACAAGCGTGAATATGGCCCCGGCCAGCACGGTCAGCGCCGCAAGGGCAAGGTGTCGGACTACGGCATCCAGCTGCGCGCGAAGCAGAAGCTGAAGGGCTATTACGGCGATGTGACCGAGAAGCAGTTCCGTCACTGCTACGACGAGGCTGCCCGGATGAAGGGCGATACCTCGCAGAACCTGATCGGCCTGCTTGAGCGCCGCCTCGACATGATCGTGTACCGTGCGAAGTTCGCGCCGACGATCTTCGCTGCGCGCCAGCTCGTCAGCCACGGCCACGTCTATGTGAACGGCGTGAAGTGCAACATCGCGTCGCGTCGTTGCGCGGTGAACGACGAGATCACCATCGGCAAGAAGGCGCAGGAAATGGCGCTGGTGCTCGAGGCACAGAGCCTCGCCGAGCGCGATGTGCCTGACTATGTCGTTCAGGACGGCACCACCAAGGTCACCTTCATCCGCGTACCGACGCTGGACGAAGTGCCGTACCCGGTGAAGATGGAACCGAACCTCGTGGTCGAGTTCTACAGCCGCTGATCTGTCGCTCCGGCACTTGCCGGAGCCACGATGGCCAAGAAAAAGGGCGGTCCCGGTCGGGGCCGCCCTTTTTCGTTCTGCTCACATCTTCATGCTCACATCTTCATGGACGTGCGCAGGAAGGCATCGGCCTTCTCCAGCATGTCGGCGCGGACCGATCCGTCACTAAGCGAACGGGCGACCCCCGGATATTCGATCAACTGCACCGGCTTGCCCGCGTTGCGCAGCCGCGACTGCATCAGGCGCGATGCCTCGATCCCGACGTTGAGGTCGAGGTCGCCGTGGAACAGCAGCACTGGCGCCTTGATCGCGGCGGCATTCTGCGCCGGCGATCCCTCGCGCAGGTGCGGGCCCGATCCGATCATCGCCGCGATTTGCGGATAATATCGATTGTCGAGCCATTGGTCCTTCAATGACACCATATCGGTGACCGGCGCGATCGCCACCACCGCGCGGTACAGGTCCGGATCGAGCACTTGCGATTGCAGCGCCGCATAGCCGCCGTAGGACCAGCCGACGATTCCCAGGCGTGATGCGTCGGCAATGCCCTGCTTCACCAACCACCGCCCGGCGTCGTTGACGTCCCCGATCGCGGTGCGCCACGATTGGAAGCCATTGTTTCGGAACCACTCGCTGCCATAGCCGGCCGATCCGCGGAAATTGGGCTGGAGTACCGCATAGCCCCGAGCCGCGAAGAACTGGACGAACCAGTCGAACCCCCATTCGTCGCGCGCGCTCGGCCCGCCATGCGGCATCACGATCGCGGGCAGGTTCTTGCCATCACGGCCGACCGGCAGCGTGAGATAGCCCGGGATCATCGTGCCGTCGGCCGCCGGGAAGGACACCGCCTTCATCGGCGCCAGCTTCATCGTCGCCAGTTCGGGCCGTGCGGGCGCGATCTCGGTCAGTCGTTTGCTTGCCTTCTGGAACACATAGTATCGACCCGGATCGATATCGCTGTGGGTATAGAGCAGCAGCGTGTTCTCGTCCGTGCTCGCGTCGATGAACGATACCGCCGGCTGGTTCGGCAGCGCCTTGCTCAGCGCCTCGGACAGCGCGTGCAGCTCCTTGTCGAAGAAGACGGCGGTGCGCTTGTCGGTGGCGAAGCTGCCGCCGACGACGCGCTGCTGCCGACCGATGCGCATCAGGCCGTCGACATCGACCTGGGGGTGCGACAGCACCAGTTCGCGCTTCATCGACCCGTCCAGCGCGATCCGCCACAGGCCCCTCCGGCCCCCGGCATCCTCAAATCCGTAGGCGACGTTCAGCTTGGGATCGACCGCATAGGGATTGAACCCCTTCCACGTCGCGCCCACCAACTCCCGCTTGCTGAGCGGTTCCCATTCGGTCGCCTCCGCCCGCCGGTAGAAATAGTTGATGACGTTGCTGGAGTAACCCGTGCCGGCGATCGGGCGCACCCCCATGATGCGGATCGTGCCGACGCCGTCGGTGATATATTCCACCGCATCGCGGCGTGGCCGCACGGTCGGTCGCCGCTCCAGCGTTGACAGGTTCACGCGTTCGACGCCCAGGCCGTACGCATCCTTCTGCACCAGCCGCCCGATTGACGTTTCCGGCACATAGGTACGCAGCAGCAGGATGTTGCCCTTGCTGTCGCCCGTCAGATCGACGACGTCGCCGCCGTAGCGGCTGCCGAACAGCGACCGGTCGTTTGCGCGCGCGGTCACGATCTTGAAGTTCTTGCCGTCGACGTCGACGGAAACCAGCCGCGAAAAGGCCTCGACCGCGCCGGCGTGGCGCAACTCGACCTCTACCCGGCAGATCAGCCGCGTGTCCGTCGCCCAGTTGCACGTTCTCAAGTGGTCGCCTTCGCCGCTCGATCGCATGATCGACGCCGGGTCGCCGCCCTTCAGCGGCTCGGCGATCAGCAACGCCGTTTCGCGGTTCTTGCCCGGCACCACCATGGCGACCCTGGTGCCATCGGGCGACAGGCTGATATCCTCCATCGAGTATCGCGCGCCAAAGGCGCGGGCCATCGCGGCGGCATCCTGTGCCTGCGCCGACAATGGCAGCATCGTCGTCAGCAGCGCCGTCGCGAACACGCGGCGCGTCCATCCTCTCGTCATGTTTTTGTTTCCCCCTTTCAGCTTCCTGCCGCCCGATCGTTACGCTGGCAAGCCACCACGGCGGCGCGTTGCGGGGCGGCGGTGAAGTTGTAAGGGAGGAGGGATAAATGTTGCTGATGAGGTCGCCTTGATGCGTTCGTTGCTTGTCTCCTTCCTGGCGCTGACCGTTGCCACCCCCGCGCTGGCGCAGACTGCGCCGGCCGCCGCGCCGCCGGCCCCGGCCTTCTCGCTCGATACGCTGAAGACGGTCACTCAGGTCCTGTCGTCGGACGAGTTCGAGGGTCGCGCGCCGACCACCGCGGGCGAGGAGAAGACGATCGACTATCTGGTGAAGCGGTTCTCGGCCGCCGGGCTGAAGCCGGGCAACAAGGGCCAGTGGACGCAGGACGTGCCGATGGTGGAGCTCACCGCTCAGGACGTGACGCCCTTCACCGCGACCGGCGGCAAGGCGCCCGTCACCTTCAACTACCGCACCGACATGGTCGTCGGCACCTACCGCGTCGTGCCGCAGGTCAGCCTGAAGGACAGCGAACTGGTCTTTGTCGGCTATGGCATCAACGCCCCCGAAAAGGGCTGGAACGATTATGCCGGGCTCGACGTGAAGGGGAAGACGGTCGTCATCCTCGTCAACGATCCCGATTGGCAGGTGAAGGAAGCAGGCGCCAATGCCGGGCCGTTCGAAGGCCGCGCGATGACCTATTACGGCCGCTGGACGTACAAGTTCGAGGAGGCGGCGCGGCAGGGCGCGGCCGGCGCGATCATCGTCCATGACACCGCCCCTGCTGCTTATGGCTGGTCGGTCGTCCAATCGTCCTGGACCGGCCCGCAATACGGGCTGGACGAACCCGGCAACCACATGGACCAGAGCCAGGTGATCGGCTGGATCCAGCTGCCCAAGGCGAAGGAGCTGTTCGCCGCCGCGGGCAAGGATTTCGACCAGTTGTCCGCCGCCGCCAAGCAGAAGGGCTTTCGCGCGGTGCCGCTCGGGCTGAAGCTGTCGGGCAGCTTCTCCAACCAGATCAAGCGCAGCATGTCGAAGAACGTCGTCGCCGTGCTGCCCGGCACCCAGGCCCCGGACGAGGTCGTGCTTTATTCGGCGCATTGGGATCATTTGGGCCGCTGTGATGCGGTCGATGGCGACGATATCTGCAACGGCGCGGCCGACAACGCGACCGGCACCGCCGGCCTCGTCGCCATGGCGGAGGCGTTCGCCAAGGCGGGCCCGGCGCGCCGCTCGGTCGCCTTCGTGGCGGTCACGGCGGAGGAAAGCGGGCTGCTGGGCTCCAAATATTATGCCGAAAACCCGATCTTCCCGCTCGGCAAGACGGTCGGCGGCGTCAACATGGACGTGCTGAACGTGCTCGGCGCCACCAAGGATTTCGAGATCACCGGCGCCGGCAAGTCGGAGCTGGAGGATATGGTGAAGCCGCTGCTCGCCGCGCAGGGTCGCCGCGTCTCGCCCGAATCCGCCCCCCAGGCGGGTGGCTATTACCGCTCGGACCATTTCAGCTTCGCCAAGCTCGGCGTGCCGATGCTGTCGGCCGGCAGCGGCGAGGATCTGGTGAGCGGCGGCGTGCTGGCCGGCAAGGCCGCGGCCAAGGACTATAATGTGAAACGCTATCACGGTCCGAAGGACGAATATGATCCCAACTGGAACTGGGACGGCGCGCTTCAGGACATGACCATTTATTATCAGCTCGGCCGGCAGCTCGCCGATGGCACGGCATGGCCGAACTGGTATCCCACCGCCGAGTTCAAGGCGATCCGCGATGCGTCGCGGCAGGAGGCGAAATGACCCGCGCACCCCGTCCCGAATGGGCACCTCACAAGGCGGTATGGATCGGTTTTCCGAGCCATCCCGAATTGTGGCAGGAGGATCTCGATCAGGCGCGCGACGAAGTGGTCGCCTTTGCCGCGGCGGTCCACGCCGATGGCAAGGGTGAGCAGGTGCTGCTTGTCGCCGCTGATGAGGAATCGGCCGAGGCGGCGCGTGCAATGGCGCCCTTCGCCACGGTGATCGTCGAGCTGTTCGGCGATATCTGGCTGCGCGACACGGGGCCGATTCTGGGCACCGACGGCGTCGCGCACAGCTTCCGCTTCAACGGCTGGGGCGGCAAGTACGACCTGCCGGGCGACGACAACGTGGGCCTTCGCCTCGCCGCCGAGCGCGGCCAGACGGCGGCGCGGCATGACTGGGTGCTTGAGGGCGGGGCGATCGACGGCGATGGCACCGGTCTCGTCGTCAGCACCGAACAATGCCTGCTGAACCCCAACCGCAACCCCGACCTCAGCCGCGCGCAGATCGAACAGCGGCTCCGCGACGACCTTGGCTATGATCGTGTGCTGTGGCTCGGCGACGGGCTGCTCAACGACCATACCGACGGCCATGTCGACAATCTTGCGCGCTTCGTAGGCGAGGGGCGGCTCGCACTGCCGGTTGCGGTCGAGAACGATCCCAATTGGCAGGTGTACCAGCAGGCCGCCGATCGCGCCCGCGCCTTCGGTGTGGAGGTCGTTCCCATCCCGTCGCCCGGCCGCGTGCTGCGCGATGATGAGGTCGTGCCGGCGAGCTACATGAACTTCTACATCGGCAACGCCGCCGTCGTGGTCCCGCTCTATGGTGCTGCCAATGACGATGCGGCGGTGGCTGCGATCCAGGCGATCTTCCCCGATCGCCGTGTCGTCGGCCTGCGCGCCGACGCGATCCTTACCGGGGGCGGCAGCTTCCACTGCATCTCGCAGCAGATCCCGGCCTGAACCTCTGGCGGCCCCCTCCCCGCCAGTCGGGGAGGGGGCCGTCGATCAGTTGCCGAACACGCGCGAGAAGATCGTGTCGACGTGCTTGTGGTGGTATCCCAAGTCGAATTCGGCATCGATCGCCTCGGGTGACAGCACCGCGGTCACTTCCGGATCGGCCTTCAGCAGCTCGTTCAGCGACAGCGCGCCGTCCGATTCCCACACCTTCATCGCGTTGCGCTGGACCAGCCGGTACGCATCCTCGCGGCTGACCCCCGCCTGCGTCAGCGCCAGCAGCACGCGCTGCGAATGGATCAGACCGCCCATCCGGTCCATGTTGCGCTGCATCCGCTCGGGATAGACCAGCAGCTTGTCGATCACGCCGGTCAGGCGGGCGAGCGCGAAGTCGAGCGTGATCGTCGCATCGGGGCCGATGTAGCGCTCCACCGACGAATGGCTGATGTCGCGCTCATGCCACAGCGCGACATTCTCCAGCGCCGGGGTGACATAGCCGCGCACCATCCGGGCAAGGCCGGTCAGGTTTTCGGTCAGCACAGGGTTGCGCTTGTGCGGCATCGCCGACGAGCCCTTCTGCCCGGGCGAGAAATATTCCTCCGCTTCCAACACTTCGGTGCGCTGCAAATGGCGAACCTCGGTCGCCAGCCGCTCGATTGAGCTCGCGACGACCCCCAGCGTGGCGAAGAACATCGCGTGGCGATCACGCGGGATGACCTGCGTCGACACCGGCTCCACCGTCAGCCCCAGCTTGGCGGCGACATGTTCCTCGACGCGCGGGTCGATGTTGGCAAAGGTGCCGACCGCGCCGGAAATGGCGCAGGTTGCGATCTCGGCCTTGGCGGCGACCAGCCGCGCGCGGCAGCGATCGAATTCGGCATAGGCCTGCGCCAGCTTCAGGCCGAACGTCACCGGCTCGGCATGGATGCCGTGGCTGCGCCCGATCGTCGGCGTGAACTTGTGCTCCTCGGCGCGGCGCCGGATCACCGCCAGCAGCGCGTCGAGATCGGCGATCAGGATGTCGCTCGCCCGCGCCAGCTGTACCGCAAGGCAGGTGTCGAGCACGTCGGAGCTGGTCATCCCCTGGTGCATGAAGCGCGCCTGATCGCCGACCTGCTCCGCCACCCAGGTGAGGAACGCGATGACGTCGTGCTTGGTCACCGCTTCGATCGCATCGATCGCCTCGACGTCGATCGCCGGGTTGGTCTGCCACCACGCCCACAGCGCGTCTGCCGCTTCGCGGGGCACGACGCCCAGATCGGCAAGCGCCTCGGTCGCATGCGCTTCGATCTCGAACCAGATGCGAAAACGGGCTTCGGGCGTCCAGATCGCCGTCATCTCAGGCCGGGAGTAGCGCGGAACCATGTGAATTTCCTCGGTCGTGCTGGGGCAACGGCTCATGGTTGAGTCGTTGCAAAAACAGGGCTGCGTGCCGGTAGCAGGCTCGCGCAGCCGCTTCAAATGGAGGATGGGGAACCGTATGTCCAAGTTATCGATTAATTGCGCCAAGTTGTCGTTCCGCAGTCAAGGTTGAAAGACAGGGCGTGCGTCACGACATTGAATATTACAAAGGAGAGAGATGATGCTTAAGAGCTTCATTCTGGCAAGTTCAATGCTCGTTGCTGCCCCCGTGCTTGCGCAGGGCGCGGCCGGGACTAAAGCTACGGCCTCAACCGCTTCGCCGGGCCCGGCCACAACGCCGCAGGCAGGCGCCCCCGCCCAGACGAGCGCCGCCGCACAGCCGAGCGCCGCTGCACAACCGAGCGCGCCCGCCCAGGCCGGTGGCGCCACCACGCAGGGCGCTGCGGCAGGCGGTGATCAGGTCGCCTCGATCGTGAATGCCGAGTTCGCCAGCTATGACAAAGATAGCAACGGCACGCTCGACAAGACCGAGTTTGCGGCCTGGATGGACGCGCTGAAGGCCAAGGCGCCGAACGCCAGCGCGAAACCGGCCGATCCGAAGTGGAATGACGCCGCCTTCGCCCAGGCCGACAAGGACAAGTCTGCCTCGGTCACCAAGGATGAACTGAGCGGCTTCCTCGGTAGCCCCGCCACCGCCGGCAGCCAGTAAGCCGGCGCACACGTCCGGGCGCCATCACCGCCCGGACGTCATCACGAAATCCCGCATACGGGCGGCCGCCAGACGATCGGTGGTCGTCCGTTTGCCGTTCGGCGGGAACATTGGCGGAATCTTTACGGCGTGATGGTACAGCCGCCGCATGACCCCGGTTTTCCTGACCATCGATACCGAGATCGCGTGGCGCCACCATGCTGCGGGGCTAGCGCCTGATGTTGTCGAAGCGCTCTCGATCGAGCCGGGCGGCGTGGGGCTCGGCTGGCAGCTGGCCATTCTGAAGCGCCACGGCCTGAAAGCGACCTTCTTCGTCGATCCGATGCCGGCGCTGGTATACGGGATCGAACCCTTCCGGCGCATCGTCGGCGCGGTGCGTGACGCAGGGCAGGAGGTTCAGCTTCACCTCCATCCCAATTGGATCGGCGCCAGTCTGGCTGACCGCGGCGCGCACGGCCCGTTCGAACTGATCGATTGTACGGCCGCCGATCAGCAGCGGCTGCTGGCCGACGCCGCGGCGCTGCTGGTCGAGGCCGGGGCACCGCCGCCGGTGGCGTTTCGCAGCGGCAGCTATTCGGCCAATGACGATACGCTTGCCGCGCTGGCGGCGATCGGCATCCTCTACGACAGCAGCCACAATGGCGCGCACCATCCCTGGCCCAGCGCGATCGGCCTGCCGCGCGCGCACATCGCGCCGGTCAGCCGGCAGGGTGTGGTCGAGGTACCCGTAACGGTGATCGAGGATCGCCCCGGCATCTTCCGCAACGTCCAGATCTGCGCGCTGTCGGCGGCCGAGACCCGCGCCGCACTCGATCACGCCATCGCTGCCGATCATGCCGCGATGACCATTGTCGGGCATAGCTTCGAACTCGCCAATCGCGCGGGCTTGTCGCCCAATCGTGTTCACGTTCGCCGGTTCGAGGCATTGTGCCGGCTGCTCGCCGCGCGGCGCGGCAAGGCGCCGACGGCGCATTTCGCCGATCACCCACGGCTGCGGCTTGACCGTGACGATCGCCCGTTGCCCGCCAACCGCTGGCGGCGCGGCCGCCGCCAGGTCGAGCAATTGTGGTCCAACATGGTTGCCGAGCGCGCGGCGTGACCAGCGCCGCGCTGCGCCTTCAGATCGGCGCCCGCACCATCGCCACCATTCCCCGCCGGCTGACCCGCGTCGCCCTTTCGCTCGATCAGGCGCTGGCCGGCGTCATGCCGCCCTTGCCGCCGCTCGATCCGGCGCAGGACGGCTATCTCGTCACCTCGCTGCCCGCCGGGATCGATCCTGACTGGCGCGGCGTGCTGTTCGAACGCCAGCGCTATACCCGTTATTATGTCGATCTGGCCGCGGGGGAGGCGGCATGGCGCGAAGCGCTGTCGCGGCAGACCCGATCCACGCTGAAGCGCAAGGCGAAGAAACTGGCCGCGGAATCGGGCGGCACGCTCGACGTGCGCTGCTTTCGCAGCGCCGATGATCTCGCCGTTTTTCACCCGATCGCTCGCCGCCTGGCGGAAAAGACCTATCAGGAACGGCTGATGGGTGCCGGCATTCCGAACGATCCCGCCTGGGTCGCTCACATGCTGGCATCGGCCGGTGAGGATCAGGTGCGCGCCTGGCTCCTCTATCTCGGCGATTGCCCCGCGGCGTACCTTTGGTGCGGGGCGGACGGAACCAAGGACGGGGCGACGCTGCGCTATGATTATGTCGGCCACGATCCGGCCTGGGCGTCGCTGTCGCCCGGCAGCGTCCTGATGGAGGCGGCGCTCGTCGACTTGTTTGCCGATCGATTCCAGCGCTTCGACTTCACCGAGGGGGAGGGGCAGCACAAACGCAGCATGGCAACCGGCGGGATCGAATGCCGCGACATGTTCATGCTCCGCCCGTCGCTGGCCAATCGCGGCGCGGTCGCGCTGGTCGGCGGGTTCGATGCGACGATGCGCGTGGCAAAGCGGCTGTCCGCCAGTCCTGCGCTTCGTGGGCTCGCCCACCGTATTCGCCGCGCCGGCTGATCCGTAGCGCGCGCGGGCGCCGTTGCGCCATGCTATGGTGCCGCAATGACGTGGGAACGACGCAGCTTTCTGGCCGGCACGGCTGCACTGGCGGCGATCGGGCCCGGCATGGCAATCGCAAAGGGAACGGGGATGTACGGACTGATCGGCAAGATGATGGCGCAACCGGGCAAGCGTGCGGCGCTGACCGCGATCCTGCTTGATGGCCTCGCCGACATGCCGGGCTGCCTCAGCTATGTCGTCGCCGACGATCCTGCCGACGCGGACGTCATCTGGATTACCGAGGTGTGGCGCGACAAGGAATCGCATGCCGCCTCGCTCCAGCTGCCCTCGGTGCGGGACGCGATCACGCGCGGGCGCCCGCTGATCGCCGGGATGGAACGGATCGCCGAAACGCAGCCGCTCGGCGGCACTGGTCTCGCCACCTCGTAGCGGATTTGCGGGATGGGCAGGGGCGCCGGCGCTCCTTGCGCCCCCGCGTGCGGGGGCGGGCGGCGTTCTTGATGACTCACGCCATTGAAGCCCCGCGCGCCAGCGGCTAAGCGCTGGGGCGACATGGGCATCAACCTCAATCCTTTCACTTGGTGGAATGGCGCCACCATCGGCACCTGGTTCGGCCTTCGCGGGATGACGCGCGTCGGCGAGGACTCGCTTGGCAACGTCTATTACCAAGGCGGTAAGGACACGGCCGGCAATCCGCGTCGCTGGGTGATCTACAACGGATCGAACGATGCCAGCCGCGTGCCGCCGGAATGGTTCAGCTGGCTGCACCGCCATGTCGAGGATGCGCCGGCCCAGGCGCTCCCGCCGCCTCGCCCCTGGCAGAAGCCGGCCAAGCCGAACATGACCGGCACGGCGGAGGCGTATCGTCCGTCGGGCGCGCTGGAAATGGGCGGGCGCCGCCAGGCCGCCACCGGTGATTATGAGGCGTGGAGCCCCGACGCGTGAAGCCTGCGATCGCGGCTGCCGCGATCGGCGGCGCCGCCCTGCTCGGGGTCGGCGTCTGGTATGTGGCGCAGGGCGATGACGCCGGGACCACCCGTGCGCCGGTCGCCAGCCAGCAGGTTCCTGATGCGGCCGAAAACACCCCGTCCGATGTCGTGACGGTGGAGGGGGATGTCGCCCCTGTCGACGCGGGCAGCACGCCGATGGCTCAGCGCGTCGCCGTGATCGGCCTCCTCAACAAACGTAATGGCGTCAGCCGCGATTTGACGATGAAGCCGGGGCAGGCGCTTCGCGTCGGCGATACGGTGATCCGCCTGCGCGCGTGCGAACGCACTGCGCCATGGGAGCAGGAGCAGCTTACCGGCGCCTTTATCCAGCTCGCCGTGCGCGGCAGCGATGAAAAATGGCGGCGTGCCTTCTCGGGCTGGCTGTACAAGGAACGGCCGGCGCTGAACGTCGTCCAGCATCCGATCTATGACGTCTGGCCCAAGAGCTGCACGATGTCCTTCCCTGACAAGGGGCCGGATACCGATGTCCTCGCGGCGCCATCGACCGCGCGGAAGTCCGCCGGCGCGTCGACTGAGGGCAGTTCGCCGGCGGCGACACCTGCCGCCCCCGCCGCCACGCCCGCACCATCTGCGCCCGCCGCGCCCAGCACATCGGCCAGCGCGACCCCCAGCAACCCGATATAATCGTCGCGATCGATCTCCACCGCGCCCAGCGAGGCGAGGTGGTCGGTCATGAACTGGCAGTCGAGCAGGGTGAACCCGCCATAGCGTAGCCGCGCCACCAGCGCAGCTAGCGCCGCCTTCGATGCGTCGGTTGCCCGGCTCACCATGCTTTCGCCGAAGAATGCACGCCCCAGCGCCAAGCCGTACAGCCCGCCGACCAGCTCGTCGCCCTCCCAGCATTCGATCGAGTGCGCGAAACCGGCCTCGTGCAGCTCCAGAAAGACCCGCTCGATCGACGGGTTGATCCAGGTTTCCGGGCGATCGGTCGCCGCTTCCGCGCACAGCGCGATGATGCGGGCAAAGGCGGTGTCGCTGGTCAGCCGGAAGCGTTCGGATCGGAGCGTCCGGCGCAGCGATCGTGACAGGTGGAATTGCTCCAGCGGCAGGATCGCGCGGTGCCGCGGCTCCACCCAATAGACGCCCGGGGCGTCGCGCGCGTCGGCCATCGGGAATACGCCGACCGCATAAGCGCCGAGTACGGTCGCGGGGTCGAGGATTTCGAAGGGGCGGTGGCGCGTCATGGTCGACGCGGTAGATAGAAAGTCGCCGCCGCTCCTGCAAAGGGGCGGCGGCCGATCATGCGGTTGTTATTCGTGGCAGCTCAGCGGCTTCTTGCCCGGCTGCTCGATCGTCACGTTCTTCGTGTCGCCGGTCAGCTTCCAGCCGCCCTCTGCGGTCAGCGGCTCGCCGCCATTGGCGGCGGTCAGCGTCGTCGCCGGGCCATCCTTTGCGGTCCGCAGCAGGACCTGCTTGTCGCCTTCGAAGAAGGTCACATAGGCCAGGCTGTTGTCGTCGCAGCGCATCGACTTTTCGGCCTTGATCGACGGCGGCAGCTCGATCGCGCCGGCGTTGGCGAGTTCACGCGCCATGGGATCGGGGTTGGAATCGAGCACTTCCGGCGCGGACGGTTCGGAATTGCAGGCAGCGAGCGCGAGGAGCGCCGCGGTGGCGAAAAGGAAGGGGCTCTTCATAGCGGCCAGCGACTTCGCGCATGCAGCACATAGCGTCAAGGCAAAGGCGATAAGCCGTGATACTTTATTTCGAGAAAAGCGGCCGCAACGGAAGGATCATCGCCTCGGGCGCGCTTTCACTCATGGAATTCGTCCAGTTCGGGGATTCGGCCAAAGGCGATCTTGCTGCCCACGCGGTCTGCCCGACCGCCGCCGAGCGGCCCCAGCGATACCGCATGGCGGCCGAACCGCTGGTTGATCCGGTCCATCGCGCGGCTCAGCGCCAGCCCGCGCGTCTCGCGCGCCAGCGGGTCGGTGGGGTCGAGGTGCGCGAACAGGCTTGCCTGCTCGCCCGCCACCGGCGCGATTTCGGCCAGCGTCACGCCGATCATGCGCAGCCGGAACCCGCCCGGCCGCTCCCGGCCCGCCTCGCGCAACCGTGGGAACAGCGCATCGAGCCGGTCGAGCACGACGAAGCTGTCCTGCGTCTCGGGCAGTCGGATCGACGTGCGCCACGCGCTCTTGTCATCCTCGAACCGGACGTGAAGCACCAGCAGCCGCGCGCGATAGCCCTTGCGCCGCAGCCGGCTCGCCGCCTTCAGCGCCAGCCTGCGCGCGGTCAGCCGTGCCGGTTCATAGCCACGCTTGCCCGGCGACAGCACATGGCTGTGCCCGATTGTCCGGCTCTGCGTCGGCTTTTCCGGCAAGTCGACGCCATGCAGCAGGTACCAAAGCCGGTCGCCGTCGGTGCCGCCCCAGGCGTGGCCGGCATCGCGCGGCCGCCGCGCGCATAACTGGGCGATATCGTTCACCCCGTCGCGCGCCAGCCGCCGCTCCATCTTCGCGCCGATCCCCGCAATATCGGTCAGCTTCAGCCGGTACAGCGCGTGCGGCAGATCCCTGTCCTCGAACACCACCAGCCCGTCCGGTTTCTGCAGGTCGGAGGCGAGCTTCGCCAGCAGCCGGTTGGGCGCGATCCCCACCGATGAGGTCAGGCAATCGCCCACCCGCGCCCGGATCCCCGCCTTGATCCGCCGCGCCAGCGCCATCGCCGCGTCGCGACTATTCTCATTGTCGAGCAATCGGCACGCCACCTCGTCGATCGAGCACACCCGAGTCACCGGAATGTGCCGCCAGATCTCGGCCACGATCGCGTCGTGAAACTCGACATAGCGGCGGTGCCGCGCCGGGGTGACGACTACGTCAGGGCACCGCTGCTTTGCCTCCCACACCGGCGTGCCCGTGGTGATGCCGAACCGCTTCGCCTCGATCGATGCGGCGATCGCCACCGTCGTGTCGCTCCCCACCGGCGCGACGATCACCGGTCGCCCCCGCAGCGAAGGCTGCAATTGCTGCTCGACGCTGGCGAAATAGGAATTGAGGTCGAGGAACAGCCACCGCAGCGGCCGCGGCGGCAGCGCCAGCAGGTCGCCCGGCGGTTCGATCGGGGGAAGGGGCGACTCAGCCGGCATCATGGCACCCCCATGATACCGAAGTGCGGGATTGTTCTCTAGTTGTTCTCGCGATAGGACGTGCGCGATGCTCCCGCGATCCCGGAAAACAGATGGCTAAGATCCAGAAGCGCTTTGTCTGTCAGGCCTGCGGGTCGGTCGCCTCCCGCTGGCAGGGGCAATGCGTCGACTGTTCCGAATGGAACACGCTGGTCGAGGAGACGCCGGCAATCGTCACGCCGTTTCAGGCGAAGCACAATCTGCAGGGCGGCGGCCGTGCCGTCACGATGGTCGCGCTCGATGCCGAAGTGCCGCTGCCGGCACGCCGCGCCAGCGGCATTGCGGAGCTCGACCGCGCATTGGGCGGCGGCTTTGTGGAGGGCAGCGCGACGCTGATCGGTGGTGATCCCGGCATCGGCAAATCCACCCTGCTGCTGCAGGCCGCCGCGCTAATGGCGCTCGCCGGCGCTGATGTCGCCTATGTCTCGGGGGAGGAGGCGGCCGATCAGGTCCGGCTCCGCGCGCGTCGCCTGGGCCTGGGGGATGCGCCGGTGCGGCTCGCCTCGGCCACCTCGGTCCGTGACATTCTCACCACGCTCGGCAGCGGCCGCCCGCCCGAATTGCTGGTGATCGACTCGATCCAGACGATGCATTCCGATCTGATCGAGGGCGCGCCCGGCACCGTCAGCCAGGTGCGCGCCTCCGCGCAGGAACTGATCCGTTTCGCCAAGGAACGCGGCACCGCGCTGGTGCTGGTCGGCCATGTGACGAAGGACGGCACCATCGCCGGCCCGCGCGTGCTCGAACATATGGTCGATACCGTGCTCAGCTTTGAGGGCGAGCGAAGCCATCAATATCGCATCCTGCGCGCGATCAAGAACCGCTTCGGTGGCACCGATGAAATCGGCGTCTTTGCGATGCAGGCGGAGGGGCTGACCGAGGTGTCGAACCCGTCCTCGCTGTTCCTGACGCAGCGTGACGAGGGCGTGACCGGCACGGTCGTCTTCCCCGCGCTGGAGGGGACCCGCCCGGTGCTGGTCGAAATCCAGGCGCTCGTCGTCCGGCTTGCCAGCGGCGCCACGCCCCGCCGTGCGGTTGTGGGCTGGGACAGCGGCCGGCTGGCGATGATCCTCGCCGTGCTGGAGGCGCGCTGCGGGCTCAGTTTCTCCTCGGCTGAGGTCTATCTGAATGTCGCCGGCGGCTACCGCGTGCAGGATCCCGCCGCCGACATGGCGGTCGCCGCCGCGCTCGTGTCCGCCTTGTCGGAACGGCCGGTGCCGACCGACGCGATCGCCTTTGGCGAAGTGGCGCTGTCGGGCGAGGTGCGCAGCGTCGCCCACGCCGCGCTGCGGCTGAAGGAAGGGGCGAAGCTCGGCTTCGGCCAGGCGCTCGTGCCCGCGGCGCTGGCCAAGGAAAAGGCGCCGATGCGGCTGTCCGGGTTTCCGACGCTCGCGCGGCTGGTGGATCATCTTCTCGGCCGGGGCTAAGGGGCGCCATCGCCCCGCCGACTTGGCTGGGTGACGTTGCAACCGGCGGACCCTAGATAAGCGGCAATGAACCTGAACGGACTCGATATCGCGGTGCTGACCGCTGTTGGCGGCAGCGCGCTGCTGGGGCTGAAGCGCGGGTTCGTGACCGAGGTGCTGGCGCTGTTCGCCTGGGTAGCGGTCGTCTTCGCGATCAAGATCTTCCATCTGCCGGTGGCAAAGGCGCTGACCGGCCCGATCGGCACCCCGTCGGGCGCCGCGGCGCTGGCCTTCGTCATTCTGGGCGGCATCACCTATTTTCTCGGGCGCGTCGTCGCGCGCGCGTTGGGCGATCGGGTGCGCAAATCGGTGATCGGCCCGGTCGATCGCGCGATCGGCTTCGGCTTTGGCGCGCTCAAGGGGCTGATCCTCGCCAGCCTCGCCTTTCTTCTCGCCCTGCTTGTGCTCGACACGATCGGCGGCGGGCCGCGCAGCCGCCCGTTGTGGATGAAGGAAGCGCGCACCTATCCGCTGCTCAACGCCACCAGCGCCGCGATCGCCGATTTCGTTGATCGCCGTCGCCGGGGAGAGCCGGTTTTCGGCCCCGATGGCCCCTTCGGCGGTGGGACCCCCGCCCCCTCCAGCAGCAGGACGCCGGCATGAGCGATACGCTCTACAATGATGCCATCCTTCGCCTCGCGACTGACAATCCGATTGACGAGCGGTTGTCCGATCCGATGGGCAGCAGCGAGAAACGCTCGCCGATTTGCGGCAGCCGGGTCACTGTCGACGTCAATCTCGGTCCTGACGGGCGAGTGAGTGAGGCCGGGATGCTGGTGCGCGCCTGCGCGCTCGGCCAGGCATCGTCCTCGTTGCTCGCAGCGCAGATCGTCGGCCGTTCGCCGGAGGAACTGGCGGCCGCGCGCGATTCGCTCACCGGCTGGCTCGGCGGCTCGGGAAACGTGCCCGAATGGCCGGGGCTGGACGTGCTGACACCCGCACTCGATTATCACGCCCGCCACGCCTCGATCCGCCTAGCGTTCGAAGCGGCGGCTGAGGCGGCGGCTGAGGCGCAAGCCAAGATCAAGTCACAAGACGCAGCCGCGAGGAACTGATGGAACACGGCGCCACCGGATCACTGCTTCGCGACGGGGTGATCCTGCTGGGGGCCGGGCTTGGTTTCGTTCTGCTGTTCCGGCGGCTCGGCCTGGGTGCCACGCTGGGTTATCTCGTTGCGGGCGCCGTTGTCGGCCCGCACGTCCTGGGGCTGGTCGGCGGCGCTGACGAGAAGCTGGGCGTCGCCGAACTCGGCATCACATTGCTCCTGTTCGTCGTCGGGCTTGAACTCAAACCGTCGCGCCTGTGGAAGCTGAAGCAGGATATCTTCGGCCTCGGCCTGTTGCAGGTGGTGATCTGCGGCATCGCGATCAGCGCCATCATCGCGGTATTCGCCCATTTCTCGCTTCCCGCCGCGCTGGCGCTCGGCCTGCCGCTGGCGCTGTCGTCGACGGCGCAGGTGCTGCCGCTGCTGCAATCCTCCGGCCGGCTGCGCACTCCTTTTGGCGAGCGTGCCTTTTCGATCCTGCTGTTCCAGGATCTCTCGATCATCCCGCTGATCACGATCATCGCTGCCTTGAGCCGCAATCCCGCCGATGCGGGTGGGCCGCCGGGCTGGCTGCTGATCGTATATACCTTTGCCGCCGTCGCCGGGCTGATCGCCGCCGGGCGCTTCCTCCTGCGTCCATTGTTCCGCGGGATTGGCAACATGGGCGAACGCGAGATGTTCGTCTTTGCCGCACTGTTCACCGTCATCGCCAGCGCCGCCTTGATGGAGGCGCTTGGCCTTTCGACCGCGCTCGGTGCGTTCGTCGCTGGCGTGATGCTGGCGGACAGCCCCTATCGGCACGAACTGGAGGCGGACGTCGATCCCTTCCGCTCGATCCTGCTCGGCCTGTTCTTCCTCACCATCGGCATGATGCTGAACCTGACCGCGATCGCGGAACGGCCGTTCTTCGTCGTGTTCATGGCGCTTGCGCTGATCGCCACCAAGACGCTGGTGATCTTCGGCATCGGCATGCTGTTCAAGATGAACTGGCGGTCCGCGCTGGGGCTCGGCGTGCTGCTCAGCCAGGGCGGCGAATTCGGTTTCGTGCTGTTCGCGCAGGCGACCAAGGCGTATCTGATCGCGCCCGAGGCGGCATCGCTCTTCGGCGCGATCGTGACGCTCTCGATGGCCACCACCCCGTTCCTGATGGGCGCGACGCGGCGGCTGCGCGAAACGCCGATCGTCGCGCAGGAACGCGAAGGGCCAAAGGCGGAGGGGGCCAATGCGGTGATCGTCGGCTATGGCCGCTTCGGCCAGACGGTCGGCCAGATGCTGCTGACGCAGGACATACCGGTCACGTTGATCGACACCGATATCGAGATGATCGACATCGCCGGGCAATTTGGTGCGAAGGTCTATTACGGCGATGGCACGCGCCTCGATCTCTTGCGTCAGGCAGGCGCGGCGGAGGCGGAGCTGATCCTGTTCTGCATCGACGACGAACAGGTCACGCCCGAAGTGGTGGAATCCGTGCATGAGGCATTTCCGAATGCGGCGATCTACGTGCGTGCCTATGATCGCCGCATGCTGATCAAGCTGAAGGGCAGCCCGGCCAAGCTGGTGGTGCGCGAAGTGCTCGAATCCGCGGTGAAGATGGCGCGCGGCGCGATGGCGGATCTGGGCATCGATCGCAGCGAGATCGATCGGTCGGAGGCGATGTACCGCGCCAGCGATCGCGAGCGGCTCAGGATCCAGCTGGAGGCGGGCGACATCTACGCCGCGCGCGCGATGGTCGCCGCGCAGCAGCCATGGGGCAGGGGGAACGACACATGAACTGGCTGATGGTTCTGGCGGGTCTGTCGGGCGCGCTCGCGGTGGGTGCGGGGGCCTTTGGCGCGCATGGCGCCAGCGGTCAGGCAGCCGAATGGCTGCGCACCGGCGGCCAGTATCAGCTGATCCACGCGGTCGCCGCCTTGGTGGCGCTTCGGCTCGACCTGCGCGGTCCCGGCTGGCTGTTCGTCGTCGGCGCCGCGATCTTCGCCGGCACGCTCTACCTGATGGCGATGGGCGCGCCGCGTTGGCTCGGGGCGATCACGCCGATTGGCGGCACCTTGCTGATTGCTGGCTGGCTGTGGCTCGCCTGGGCTGGCCTTCGCGGCTGATGGCCAGCGGCCGCGCGGGCGTGGCCAAATGTCTCCGAAGACAGGCCGGCGGCATCACTTCTTCTGCCGGCACGCGGCCGAACAATAGACCACGCTTTCCCAGTCACGCGCCCATTTCTTGCGCCAGCTGAACGGCCGCTGGCACACCGGACAGGTCTTGGTCGGCAGGTCGCGCTTGTCGACGCCGTTGGGCATCAGCGCGGCTGGATCGCCAGGAATTCGCGCACATCGTCCAGCGACACCTGCTTGTCGAGGTAGGTCTGGCCGATCCCGCGGGCCAAAAGAAACGGGATATTTCCGCCACTTGCCTTCTTGTCGTGGCGCATATGCTCGATCAGCCGCTCGGCCGGCGCATCGATCCCCGCCGCCGCCAGCCCGCTCGGCAGCCCCGCCGCCTGCCAATGCGCCACCACCCGCACCGCGTCCTCGATCGGGCACAGGCCGTGCGCCGCAGAATAGCCGAATGCCAGCGCACACCCCGCCGCCACCGCCTCACCATGCAGCAACCGATCGGAAAACCGCGCCTCCGCCTCCAAGGCATGACCAAAGGTGTGGCCCAGGTTCAGCAGCGCCCGGCGACCCAGCGTCTCGAGCTCGTCCTCGCCCACGATCCGCGCCTTGGCTGCCACCGAGTGCGCGATGGCATATTCGCGTGCAGCAGCATCGCCGGCGAGAAGCTTCTCGCCATTGGCCTCGCACCAGGCGAAGAAGTCGGCATCGTCAATCAGCCCGTATTTGACGACTTCGGCATAGCCAGCGCGCAATTCCCGAGGGGGAAGCGTGTCGAGCACTGACGGGTCGATCAGCACGACCTTCGGCTGGTGAAACGCGCCGACCAGATTCTTGCCCGCCCGCGTGTTGATCCCCGTCTTGCCGCCAACCGACGAATCGACCTGCGCCAGCAGCGTCGTCGGAATCTGCACGAAGCCGCACCCACGTTTCAGGATTGCGGTGGCGAAGCCGACCAGGTCACCGATCACACCGCCGCCCAGCGCCACGACATGATCGCCGCGCTCGACGCCCATCGCCAGCAACTGGTCGGTCAGCGATTCCAGCGTGGCCCAGCTCTTGGACTTCTCGCCTGCCGGGATGATGATCGCCTCGCTTTCGATTCCCGCTGCGTTCAGCGAGGATCGCAGCGTGGCGAGATGCGGCGCGACGTTCGCGTCCGCGACGATCGGCACGCGGCGGCCACCAACCAGTGGCGCGAGGTGGTCGCCCGCCCGCGCCAGCAATCCTGCCTCGATCACTACGTCGTAGCTGCGCGTCCCCAGCGCCACCTGCACAATCGTCATGCCGTCCCGTGTCCAATCGCTTTCAGGATCGCGCGCACCGTTGCCTCGTGCGGCGCATTGTTGCTCGTCACATGGATGTTTGCCTGCGCATAGAGCGGGTTGCGCACCGCAGCGAGCTCCCTCAGCACCTTGGCGGGATCCTTGCCGCGCAACAGCGGCCGGGTGTCACGCCGGCGCACGCGGTCGACCAGCACATCGATGTCGGCATCCAGCCATACGGACAAGGCGTCGGACAGGATCAAGGCGCGTGTCGCCTCATTGATGAAGGCGCCGCCGCCCGTCGCGATCACCTTCGGCCGTCCATCGATCAGACGCTGGATCACGCGCCGCTCTCCGTCCCTAAAATACGGCTCACCGAACTGCGCGAAAATTTCGGCGACCGACATGCCCGCCGCTTCCTCGATCGCGTTGTCGGCATCGACGAACGGCAGGCCAAGCCGCTGCGCCAGCCGCTTGCCAACGGTCGACTTGCCCACGCCCATCAGCCCGACCAGCACGATCGGTTCACGTTGCCAGCGGCTCTTGCGATCGCGGTTCGGTGGGGCGGGGCTTTGCAACATGGGTCTGCGGGCTATACAGCGCGTCGGCGCCCCGGGCACAAGGCTCGCGGAAGGTTAGGCTCGACGCTGGCGAGTTTTGCTGGCGTCGTACAGGGTGTGGAACATGTCGCGGTTGATCGTCTCGCTGGTAGTACTTCTGGTCGTCGTGGTCGGCGGGTTGTTCTTCCTCGCGGGCAGCGCGACGGAGCAGCCCACCACGCGTGTCGAGAAGGCGGTCGAGCTTGGCAACCTCGCGGGTTAGACTGCTTGCGGCGTTGGCCGCAGCAGGATCATTGGCAGCAGCGGCGGTAGCGCAGAACGCTCAGGCGCCCGAATCACTCTTGCCGCCCGGCTTTGGCGAGCCGGTTGCGCCGCCTCCTGCGCAGGCCCCCAGTAACCAGACGGTTCAGCCCCTGCCTCAGGCGCCGCTTGACCTGCCCGTGCCGGAGGTCAGCCCCTCTCCAACACCTACGCCCACCCCGCCGAGCGAGGCAGAACTCGCCCGTTACGAAATGCCGCTCTTCGCCCGCCGCTCCCTCTCGGTCGTTGGCCCGATCGGCCGTGCCGAGGGCGGTGTCGCGCCGGATGCGTTCGGGTCGGCGGACGGCGGCTTTCTTCAGGGATTGATGCGGCGGCTGTCCGCGCCGTTGCCGTCGCGCTGGCTCTCGATCGCGCTGCGCCGTGCGCTCGTGTCGAAAGTGGATACCCCGGCAGGCCTGAACGGTGCCGATTTTGCCGCCGAGCGCGCCTGGCTGCTGCTGCGGATGGGCGACTCGGTCGCGGCCCGCAGCGTGATCGAAAGCGTCGACGCGATGAACGCGACGCCAAAATACGAACAGGTCGCGATGCAGGCGATGCTTGCCAATGGTGATCCGGGCGGGCTGTGCACGCTCGCGGCGGATCCGAGCGATCGGGCGCGCGGCTGGATCCTGGCCCGCGCGATGTGCGCGTCGCTCGCGAACGAGGAGGGCGGTGGACGTTCATTGATCGATGCTGCCCGGCGTCAGCGCGTGGCCAGCGGGATCGATCTGGCGCTTGCCCGGAAAGTGGTCGGTGCGGGCCTCGGTAGCCGGCAGGCGGTGACCATCGAGTGGGATCCGGTTGTGCAGCTCACGGCGTGGCGCTTCGGCCTCGCCACGGCAACCGGTGTCGCCGTGCCGAACCAGCTGTATGAAACGGTAGGGCCGCAGGTGACTGGCTGGCGCGCGCTGTCGCCGGCGATTCCGATCGCTGATCGTGCGGCAGCGGCTGAGACCGCAGCGGCGATGGGTGTTTTGTCCAACGCAGCACTGGTTGATCTCTACGCCGCGCTCGACGCTGGCGAGGACACCCCGGCTCCACTGGGAGCAATCGCCTCCGATTTGCGATCGGCCTATGTCGGCGCTGACGTCGCCACGCGCCTCGGCGCGCTGCGGCAGCTATGGGACGGCGCGGAAACCCCGCGGGGCCGCTATGCGCGGCTGATCCTGACGGCGCGCGCCGCCGCGCGGATCCGACCGGTTGATGGTCGCGAGGAAGCAAACCGGATCGTGGCCTCGATGCTATCGGCAGGTCTCGACCGGACGGCGCAGCGCTGGCGCGGGCAGGTGGACGACGGTGGTGATGCCTGGGCGTTGCTGGAACTGTCCGATCCAGATGCCCGCAGCCGCTTGGGCTATGGCGCGGTCACCAATTACACCGGAAGCGGCAATGCAACGCTGAAGCGGCAGTTGTTCTTCGCTGGCCTCGCCGGCCTCGGTCGCCTCTCTGCGCAGGAGATCGAAGGCGGCGCAGAATCGCTAAGCGTGCCGATCGGCCTGGAAAACAGCTGGACTCGCGCGCTCGATCGCGCGGTTCGCGATCGCCAGCCTGCTACCGTGCTGCTGCTGGCGGGTATCGGCATGCAGGCGGGTTCCTGGCAGGCCGTGCCACCGGCGGCATTGTATCGCATCGTCGCCGCGCTGCGCGCGGTAGGGCTGGACGGCGAGGCTCGGATGATCGCCGTAGAGGCGCTCACGCGGGTCTGATCAGATGGGCGACGCTGCCCTGATCGATCGCTTTCTGGAGATGATGGCGGCGCAATCGGGTGCCGCGCGCAACACCATCTCTGCCTATCGCAGCGATTTGTCGCTCGCGTCGGAGGCGCTTGGTGGCCGCTTGGCCGAGGCAGATGCCGAAGCGATCGCTCAGCTTGGCGCAGGCTGGTCGGGCCTCGCGCGTGCGACCGTGTCTCGCAAGGCGTCGGCGCTTCGACGCTTCTTCGCCTTTCTCGCCGAGGAAGGGCTGCGCGCAGATGATCCAGGCGCCGCGCTTCCGCAGCCCGGAAGCCGCCGGTCGCTTCCGCGTACGCTAAGCCACGATGATGTAGATCGCCTGTTCGGGGCGGTCGCCGCCCGACTCGCGCGCGATCCACCGCTGCCGGCTGACCTGCGCAACGCCGCCTTGCTTGAACTGCTATACGGTTCTGGACTGCGCGCGACCGAGCTCGTTTCATTGCCGCGCAACGCCATCCATCCCGATCGGCCATTCATCATCTTGAAGGGGAAGGGCGGGAAGGAACGTCTGGTGCCTATCTCCGATCGCGCCCGCGCGGCGGTGGCGGCGTGGCGCGATCATGTCGCGCCTGACGACAAGTTCCTGTTTCCCTCGGGCGTCGCGCACATTTCGCGCGTGCGGCTGTTCCAGATCATTCGCGCGCTCGGTGCTGAGGCGGGTATTCCGCCCGATCGGATCAGTCCCCACGTCCTTCGCCATGCGTTCGCCACCCATTTGCTGGAGGGTGGGGCAGACCTTCGCGCATTACAGGCAATGCTCGGGCATGCCGACATTGCCACCACCGAGATTTACACCCATGTCGATCGGGCTCGACTCGTCGCATTGGTCAACGAACGTCACCCGCTCGTTGACGTGGCGAAACCGCGCGCCTAGCTCGGCGCGATGCCGACTTTCCTCGACTTCGAAAAACCCATTGCTGAACTGCAGGCCCGGATCGACGAATTGCGCGATACCGGTGCTGAGGGCGGCGTCGACATCGCCGCCGAGGTGGCGAAGCTGCAGGCGAAATCAGATCGGCTGCTGAAGGAAACATTTTCCAAGCTGACGCCGTGGCAGAAGACTCAGGTTGCTCGTCATCCCGAGCGTCCGCATTTCAAACATTATGTCGCCGGCCTGTTCGACGAATTCATCCCGCTCGCTGGCGATCGCGCCTTTGGTGATGATCAGGCGATCCTCGGCGGTTTCGCCAACTTTCGTGGTCGACGCGTGCTGGTGATGGGGCATGAGAAGGGCGACGACACCACGTCCCGCCTTCGCCACAATTTCGGCATGGGTAAGCCTGAGGGGTACCGCAAGGCAGTGCGCCTGATCTCGCTGGCCGATCGCTTCAATCTGCCGATCGTTACCCTCGTCGATACGTCGGGTGCGTTCCCCGGACTTCAGGCCGAGGAACGTGGTCAGGCGGAGGCGATCGCCCGGTCAACCGAGGCGTGCCTTGCCGCCGGTGTGCCCTTCGTCTCCGCAGTGGTGGGGGAGGGTGGCTCAGGTGGCGCGGTCGCCTTGGCCAGCGGCAACCGGGTGTTGATGTTCGAACACGCGGTCTATTCGGTGATCTCGCCCGAAGGCTGCGCGTCAATCCTGTGGCGGACGGCAGACAAGGCGCCCGATGCCGCAGAGGCGATGAAGGTCACGGCGCAGGACTTGAAGGAGCTGGGTGTGATCGACACGATCGTGCCGGAGCCGCTGGGCGGCGCGCACCGCGGCCCCTCGGCCGCAATCGGCGCGTTGGGCGATGCCATCGAGGCTTCGCTGGGCGAGTTGCAAGGGCTCGACGCAGACGCCCTGCGGCGAGACCGGCGCGAGAAGTTCCTCGCCATGGGCCGCATCCTCAGCTGACGTGAGACACAGAGAGGGCGGCGAGCCGAAGCTCGCCGCCCTCTCTCTTCAACGGCAAAGGCTCGTTTACGATGCCTTCGGATTATCCGTAGTCGTCATCTTCGTTTCGACATTCTTGAAGGTCGACTTCAGCTGATTGCCCAGCGTGCCCATCGCGGCGATGGCGGCAACGGCGATCAGCGCGGCGATCAGGCCGTACTCGATCGCGGTGGCGCCCTTGGAATTCTTCAGGAAGGTGCGCATCTTCTGCATGTTCGATCTCCAGTGGTTGTCTAAAGCTTCAGTCACCCGACCGGATGAAGGTGCCCCCCGTTCCGGTGTCCCCAGCAAATAGGGACACCAGGTTGAAAAACATTTAAGGGCCGTGCTGCCGGATCGGTTCGGATCAACGGGCGGTGCTGACGCGATCGCTGACGTCGTTCCACATGCCGGTCGTCACATCCGCCACGCCGACGAAGGTCACGATCATAACGATCACGATCAACGCGACGATCAGTCCGTATTCGACCGCCGTGGCGCCGCGCTGATCGCTCGCCAGCCGCAAGAATGCGGCGACTGCGCGTTTGATCGCTTGGAACCCTCGGTGCATGGCGATGCTGATCGCACAGCAGCGTTAACGAAAGGTCGACATGCCAAGTTCGCGCAGCGTGCACAGCTGGCCCATGTTGGTGGTGGCGGCGGCGCTGATGACGCCAAATGGCCGTATTCTGGTGCAGCAGCGCCCCGCGGCAAAGCATCATGGTGGGTTGTGGGAGTTTCCGGGCGGCAAGGTTGAAGTTGGTGAAACACCGGAGGTAGCTCTCGCGCGCGAACTGGCGGAAGAGCTGGGGATCGCTGTCGATCCGGCTGATTGCCTTCCCATCACCTTTTCGCGCGGCATCGCCGGCGACCGGCCGATGATCCTGCTGCTTTACCGTGCGGACCGTTGGCAGGGCACACCGGAGGCCCTCGAAGCACCTGCCATTCGTTGGGTGACCGTCGATGAGCTGGCTGAATTGCCCATGCCACCCGCCGATGAACCGCTTGTCGCCGCGCTGATGGCTCTGCGGCGACTGTCTCGCACTGATCGTTCGTTTTAACCGTTTTGGTATCGCACGGTCTTAGGGGGTCAGAGCATCATCAGCGTGCCAGTGGTGCGACCGCACCAGCCAGTCAGAATCGCCTTCGATGATGCGCATGAGGCCTCCGGATCATGGGATGGTGCAGCGGACCGGTTGCCAAGCCCGTCGCTTCCGCATTTATCGCATTTCGCGGCAGCCAGCGACGCTCAGAGTGCGCCAAACTGGAGCGACCAGGATCATGTAATCTGGGATTTCCACGCTGGAGGCCCGACCGGGAATCGAACCCGGGTGCAAGGATTTGCAGTCCCTAAGCGTAACGTCCCGGACGGTTCCGAAAGCACCGTAAGATGCTGAGAACGCAACGTGTTCCTCGGTCGTTCTAGGCTGAGAACATACCGGAACGTTCCGTGTAATTCCAGGCATGGTTACACACGAATGCCACACTGCGCCGGGCAGAAGGCACGTGCCGTTCGCCCAGCGCGGGAAATTTGGCTGGCCGCGATACCAGGCCACTAGATCCTTCGAGTTGGGAGCAGGAGAGCTACATGCTACCCCTCTCTCATTCCTGGATGAAATCCCGCGGGAAGTGCGAGCGAGCATCAAGGGACATTTTCAACAGCTTGAGGAGCAAGCCCGTGGCGCGAAAGGTGTTCTGGTCTTGGCAAAGCGACCAGCCTGCACGCGAAACTCGAGACGTGATCAAGGCGGCGCTCCAACGAGCGTTGAGCAACCTTCAGGCTGAGTTTGAAGAGGCTGAGCGCCCGGACATTGACCACGACACGAAGGATGTTCCCGGGTCTCCGGACATTGTTGCTGCGATCCTTGAGAAAATTGATGCAGCCGCCGTGTTCGTGGCGGACGTGACGCCAATCGCCGTCAGTGGCTCGGGCAAGCATGTTGCCAACCCCAACGTACTGATCGAGCTTGGCTACGCCAAACGGGCGCTTAGGCTTAGCCGCGTCATTCAAGTTTGGAATACCGCTCTTACAGGCGCGACGGTCGAGGATCTACCGTTTGATATGCGTCAGCGTCGGAAACCTATCGAGTTCGCGCTTGCGGTCGGTGCAGACCGAGAAGAGTTGCGCGCTGTGCGTGACGGGCTGCAGAAGGATCTGGAGCATGCGCTTCGGCTTGCGCTCGCAAGTCTGCCCGCTGAGCCGCCAACGCCTTTGCCTTGGCAGACACCTGATCCAACATTTCCCGCGATATGGCGCGGCGGCGTGGTCCAAGTTAATATGGACGAGGAAACCATCCACCTTGCCTTCGAGAGTAATCCTGCCGGCTACGCACGCTTGCTCCCGACAAAGTGGTCCAGTTCGCCAAGCGCGCTCGCCCGCTTCGACCGTGATAACAGCCGTCCGATACCGCTCGGTCGCGTAGGCGGCATGAGTTGGGGAGCTGCCGCCGGCGGCTTTCTGGTCACCCGCTGGAGCGAAAAGATTGAACGAGAGCACGTGAGCAGTACCGGCACCCGCTGGTTCAGAGACACAGGCGAGTTCTGGGGTATCGACGGTCGGTTCGTGGGATCGAGCTCTGAAGGCGATATTTTTGCGACCGAGTATGCGGTTGAGCGCTGGATCACTTGGATAGCCCACCACTATCAACTGTGTCGCTCGCTAGGCGGATCGGGTTCCATCCATGTCAGGCTCGGTCTTGTCGGTCTCGAAGGCAGTCGATGGCCACGCGGCGTCGGCGGATACGGTCGAGGGCCCGGGGCGCTCGAAGATCGCGCGGAGCATGACTTCGTCCTCAGCAGACCTGACGACATCGACGAGCAAATAAAAGTAGGGGTAAGCCAGATGATGCGGAACGCCGCTACCGCATACGGCTTGTAGAAACGGTATGGCGGACGTTCAGTTCGGCCCGCTTTGGCGCCATGCGTAGAGGTTCGCATTGGGCTGCTGCCGGACGTCCCAAGTAAGCGCCCGGCCCGAGCACCTGGCGAATATCTTTGTCTTGGTCACGCCTCACGCGCGCTGCTGGACAAAAGCTGACTTCTGCCCAACATGCGGTCCATTGAGGGGGCGCTGATGCTAAGTTGCGGAGGGGAGTGGCAGCCGACCGTTATTACGCGTGTGATCGAACCGATTCTGAGTAGTACCTGTGTCGTTCGAGTTGTTACCGACGCCGGCGCCGCCTTCATAAAGGGGATGGGCAATCCACAAGGTAACGAAAGCCTTGCACTGGAGCTCGTTGGAACCGAGTTGGCAGCGCTGATCGGACTTACAATCCCGCCTTTTGCTATCGTCCAGGTTCTCGATCTTTCGATCGATATGATCAACGGGCACCCTATGCATCGCGGTCCGGCGTTCGCGTCTAAGGCGTTGGTCGGCGCTCCCAGCGATCCAGGTGGCACATTCCTGCAACGTCTCGCGAATCCCCAAGACGTTGCCTTGCTCGTCGCGTTCGACACTTGGGTGAGGAACGTCGATCGATGCCCGCCGCCCGACTACCTCGACCCCACCCCTAAATGGGATAACCTATTCTTCACCCCATCTAAGCGACGGTTCGAGATGGTAGTGTTCGATCACACGCACTGTTTCGTCGAGGAGGATCTTGAGGCTGGGTTGGCCGGGCCGGGATTCGTGGAGGATGAGCGAATATATGGGGCATTTCCCGAATTCATTCCTATGTTGAATGAGCGAGCCCTTCGGCGTGCCTGCCTCCAGATCACCCGCGTTGACGCGGGGGCAATCATGGCGATAATCGGGTCCGTCCCGTTGGCATGGGGTCCCGGCACAGGGACGCGTGCACGATGGGCAGAGTTGTTGATTGAGCGCGGCAAACGGGTTGAAGAGTATCTTTTTGCCCGGCTGGTGCCGCAGTTGCAGATGAGCGTTTAGGAACATGGGAATGGAGCATCATCAAGGGAAATATGCCCTTGTTCAGTTCTGCCCAGTGCCCGAGCGCCTGGAATTTCTGAACATCGGGCTTGTCCTGATCGTCCCGGGCCTTCACTTTGTGGGGGTGCGGTTTGCTCGCGGACATTCGCGCATTGATCGAGTGTTCGGACGACAGCCGAAGTCATATCTGAACGCCATTAAGCACTCATTTGAGAGTCGGCTGCGGAGTGAGTTGTGGCGTTCACCGACGGGCGCTGGCTTTGAAGAGTTTGTTCAGAAGCGCGCGAACGACATCCGTGTCTCTAGGCTGTTGCCCGTCCAAGTGAGCGATGCTGAAGCCGACTTTGATCGGCTTTTTGATGAACTCGTAGGTGAGGAGGACCCCGTCGTTCGCGAGCCTCGGGTTCGCCGGAAGTTACGGGACGCATTCAGGAAGCATAAGGTCGAACAGTTCCTTGAGAGCCCTGAAGAGGTTGATCTCCCGGAATACGGCTTGAAGGTGAGCGTGCCGTACGGGTATCAAAACGGCTGCTACAACCTGATCGATGGGATGCGAGTGCCATCCAATGTCAGTGACGGACTTCGTGAGGCGGGCAAGCGCTCCATGGAAGGTGGTTTGATCTGGCGACATTTCGAGCAAGGTCAATGCAAGCGCCTCGTCGTAGTTGGCGATTTCTCGCAGCAGCCGAACGCATTCTATCACGCGGTCAAGGAGCAGTTCGATGCCTCCCATGTCCGCCTTCATCGCCTCGACGACATGCGTCCGTTACTTAATGACATCCTTGATAATGCAGAAGAGCATCGGAAATTGCGTCGCTAGTTCTGCGACGTTTGTGGCTAGCTAACAAACATCGCCTCAACGATAGCCTGCATCAGCACGCCGCGTGGTACGGGGACGCTAACTGACGTGTACCCTGCGTTCTTTGCACGACGCTGACCATACAGCCCGATCCACTGCCGCCCATGCTGGCGCCAAGCTCGCTGAAGCGCTGGCACGGGTAGCAGGACGCAAGTGGCCGCCGGCGCATGTGCATAGGCGATGAAGTCGCAGGCTAGCGGCTTCTGCACCCAACCAGGCGACTTGCGCCGCTCGTCCGACCAGCGCTCGAGCAGCACGTCGGGCCAGTCCTCGGTGCGGATCTTCTCGTCGACCGTGAACGTGCGACCGCACGCTAGGGTTAGCAGACGATCAATGCCCGCTCGCTGTGCCCAGCCGTCGTGCTCGATGGCAACCGCAGACATGAGCGTGGGGAAGAGCTGGCGGTAAATCGGGATCCACCAGTCGGCGCCGTATTGTGCGGACACCGCATGGCTGTCAGCGAAGCGATGCACACGCGTGAACGCCCCCACCCGATCACGTCGAGCAGGGGCAGTGTGGGCCAAGGCCGGCGGCGACGACGGCTCCCATGGTGCTGGACTAATCGTAAGCGTCCTCCATCTCCTGATCGTGACCGTCCTCTGCGTCATCCAGGCCGCCCGGGTAGCCAAGCCAATTGGCGCTCTGGCGGCAAAACTCGTCCTCGGCCATCGAGCCGTCCAGCTCGTCGCCATCCGCCTCTAAGTCTGCCTCGCCGTCGATCTCGTCCATGCGATCGATCATCCGCTCGGTTAGCCGGGACAGCTCGGCGCGGGGGAGGGAAGGGATCTTGGCGAACAGCATGCCAGCATGCCCAACTTGGTTGGTCCGAACCCAACACCTGGTGCGGCGGCGCACCCACGGTCCGGTCGGGCGACGGTGCTTAGGCGACCAATGAGGGAGGTGGCCCATCACGCAGCCTCCCCGAACTGGCGCTGCTCGATCGCCCACTTGATCGCTTCTTGCCGCTCGGGCTGGCCGATCACCTGCGACATGACAAAGGCAAGCTCGTCGTCGTCGCAGCCGTCCACCAGCAACGCGAGCCGCCGGTCTGCGATAAGCGCATAGCCTCCGCCGATTGAAGTGAGAGCCATCAGCCAAACGGTCGGGTCGAAGGCATCTGCTTGCTGTGCGAGGCAACGCGTCGCCATGTCAGCGGTCTCCCTTCATGAAGGGGCCACCGGGATTATGGAGCGCGTGGATGAGCTGGTCGAGCTCAAGCGGCCAATGATCGGCCATAGCGTGCCCGGCAGCCCGGCAATATGCATCATATGCGGGGCCAGTGTCGTCCTCGTCCTGCGCGACGAAGCCGGTCCATTGATCAATCGCACCACACAGCCCCTGCGCTAACGCATGAGGGATGATGGTGCTGATCTTGCCACCATTGCGCGCGGTCGCCACCGGCCGACTGTCGCGGTCGAAGTTGTGGGCGTGCTGCACCATCCTTTTCGCGGCGTTGGCATCAAGGAAGGCCGCAGACAGCTCCTCGACATCGACCCACGGAAAGTCAGGCGCGGTGGGCGGCGGGGAGAAAAACGAGACCGGCTGGCCGTTGATGTCGGCTCGCGTGAGGAAGCGGGGACTTGCCGGTGACATGTCAGCGGCCCTCCTGCTTGGGAAGCCATTGCTCCACCTGCTTGGACACGCAGGAGAGGGAGCTATGTTGCGCCTCGGTTGGCTCCTCGTCCGGACGGAACAGGCCGGCCAAGCGCTGGGTGCAGTTGGCAACAGCGACCCCGGTCATCTCGTGAAGGTCGCGGAGCTCGCGATCAGTGGCGTCCTCACCTTGCCCCATGATCAGGTCATGCCAGCCGGCGAGTTCGGTCAGCACGGCAAGCACGTCGTCAAAGGTCTGCGGGGGTTCGGCGATGATCGCACACGACAGCGCCTGCTGCTGCCGGCTCCACACACGCGACGCGGGCGCCCATTCGACGTGCGAAAGATCGTTGCGCTTTTCCGCGGCGTCGAGCGCTTCCTGCCGCTCGCGTACTGTGTCCAGCATCAGGGCCAAGTTGCGAATTGGGGTCGTGGCCATGTTCATGCCTCCCCTGAACGAATGGCGTCAGCGGCGATCATGCGCAGCGTCGCGATGTCGATGGTGCAGCCTTCCAGGAAGTCGAGCAGCGCGTTGAGCTTGATACCGACGCCGGCCCGGTCGGGAGCCGGCAGTGCGGCGAGCCGATAGGCGGCATCGCCCTCCCTGCTGGTCGCCTGATCCATCAGGTCATCGTCCACACCGCCGGGCACTGCGTTGTATTGCATCACGGTAGCGTGGGCAGCGTGCCAATCGGCGACGGCCTGTGTCCATTCGGCGCTGACGGCGCCGGTGTTTGCGGCTGCTGCTGGCGCGATCAGTGCTACGCTCGCCAATCCCGCGCGGGCGAGAAGGGCTCGGCGGCTGGTCTCGGTCATGTGCGTCATGCCCGGCCCTCCGCATACAGACGGCGAACATCTGCAATCAGAATCGTGGTCAGGTCGAGGACGATCGTAGGGATGGGGCGGGGCTCCGGCGCGATGCGCTCGATCCGGATGGTGCCGGGGTCACGCGCTGCGTGGCGAGCGCGGGCATCGATCGCAACCAGGCGCTCCAGCTCCTCGCCGGGGGTCGCGGTGAATTCGACCACGATCTCGCCGCATGCCGCGGGGATGAAGGCGCGAAAGGATGCTACCTTCGGATACCCGGCAGCCATGTAAGCGGGGTTGGAGTTGTGCTCTGCGGCGGCCTTCAGCAGGGCCGCGGTATGTGCGGGGGCGGACTTGGCCGGACGTGCGTCGGCCGCTACGGTATGCATAGCCAATCACCTCTCAATCAGGTGGTTAAGGTCAGACCGGGCGGGAGGGTCCTACGCCTCTCGTTCGGTCGCTTCGGCTTCGAAGTGATAGAGTCTCTATCATCTCTCTTCGCTTGTTGCAATAGCCTCGCTGAGATAAAGTCTATCAATGACAGCAGAGCAATGCCGCATGGCTCGCGCCGCCCTAAAGTGGTCGGCAGCAGACCTCGCCCGAGAAGCCGGCATTGGGTACGCAACTGTTGCTCGATTTGAGGCTGGCTCTGTGGTCCAGTCGGACAGTATCGAGACCATGCGCAGTGCACTGGAGCGTGGCGGAGTTGAGTTCATCGCGCCAGGATCCACGATCAAAGCTGGTCGAGGTTTGGCAGGTGCGGGAGTTCGGCTCGCTCGGAATGATCCGTCGCAGGATGACGCGAACAGTTGAAGATTGTGAGGCGCCTCGCGTGGTGGCGAGCTGACGTTTCTACATTATGACGCCGCCAGCTCGCCGCCTTCCAAGCGAAACCGCTACTAAGCATAGCGATTTCGCATAGCGATTTCGCATAGTGAATTCGCTATGTCGGGCTCTTGGCTCTTCGATCCCGAAAAACTTTAGCAAGTTGTTCGAGGGGGTTATTGCCTCTTCGCGCCACTAGCCGGACAATATTCCCTGACGTGCTCCCCTGAAACTCTGCCAGTTTGAGCTAGAGTCCGCCTTCGTGAGGAGACGGACGTGAAGAAGACCAGGTTCAGCGAGGAGCAGATCATC
>NZ_JAQZBC010000019.1 GCF_029239295.1 Sphingomonas sp. | reverse complement strand
AGTGTTCCCCCCACATGCGGAGTAGGTTTGCTATCGCCTTGTCCAAAATGAGGCTGGCATCGTCTGAGCTCGTACCAGACCGGACCTGATCCAGATCGCAGATGAGCTTACGCTGATCGGAATGTCGGACAACGCTCTGAATCCAGCCGACACAAGCCAGACGTGTGCCCCGCGTGATCGGCTGCACCGCGTGAATTTGGTCGGCCGGGTAGAAGATAACTGAACCCGCCTGAAGCCTGAAGGAGCGATCCCCCCCGCACTCCCGGACCAGGAGTTGGCCTCCATCGTAGGAGCCAAGGTCCGAGAGAAACACCGTAAAGCTGATGTCCGTCCTCAACGGCCACCCGTGCTCGTCGGCGATAACCGCGTTGTCGGTGTGCAGGCCATACTGTTGACCTGTTCGATAACGGGAGAACATCAGGTTCGACCACCGCAGGGGCCTAGCCCACGTGCGGACAGTAGGATGGGTCTCCATAGCGAGGCGTATACGGCGGGCGAGAGCAATGACGTTAGGATCGTCACCCCGCGCCTGCTCATTGTCTTTAACCGTTCCGGCAAGCTTCCCGGCCGTGACCCGCCCGTCGTGGAATGGCGCCGTGTCCAAACCCTTACGGATCGCAAGTACCTCATCACGGCTCAGAATATCCGCTTGGACAATCATCGGGTGCCTCCTGTTCGCCAGCTGCAGGTCGCCCGCCGGCAGGCCGGCGCATACTCCACGAAGGCCCAAGGCCATAGGTTCCGCAGCCTTGCGCGAATGGCCGAGGTCCCCATCTTAGAAGGGCCGCCCCTGATTTGGCGACACATGTCGGGGCGCGTAGCGCGCGGGAAGGCCACGCCTGCTCTGTTAGACACGGCCGACCCGCGCCCTTAACAAGAGGAAGCCTTCTATGCCCCTGCTCCTTTGTCCGAACGATAATAGTTCGATGAAGACGGTGGACCGTGCCGGCGTTCAGTTCGACATGTGCCCCACTTGCCGCGGGGTGTGGCTTGATCGCGGCGAACTCGAGAAGCTGATGGCCTCCGGCACGGGCAACGCTTCGCCCCCGACCCAACCAGACCCTTACCGTGCTCCTCCACAGCAGCAGCCCTGGAGCTCGGGCTATGGTGAACGTGGCGAACAAGGTGAATACGGAGAACGGGGCAACTATCGCAGAAAGCGGAGCTCAATCTTCGACATCTTTGATTGAAGGACATGACGCCCGATGCGGGAACAGCCAGCGGCGTGGCACGCGGCGTCTCGACCGTTCGTTTCCTGTGCATCAGATAATGGCTGCCGAGCCCAGTCTCGAACCGCCGCGACACCGACAGATTGCCCTGCGCCGAATAGAAATCGGACGCGATATCACGATACTGGCCCTGCATGACGAGACCAGAGGCTGACGGATTATAGACGGTGCTGGTGCCCGCCAGCGTGTAGCCGATCGGGCCGAACGCGGTTGTCGCGCGGGCCAGATAGTCGAGACGGTAGACCGGTCACCAGCTCGAAGAAAGGTTGATGGGCCGCCCACCCATGTTGTTGATAGGGGTAAATCGCACGCGCTGACCATGAAGCACGGCGATAGGATGGGGCTTCTCAGACCTTAGATCCTGTCGGGTTGAAGGAGTTGCGCGATGAACGACCCTCACTCCCAAGCTCATCAGGCCGGAAGAGGTGGTTCGGGAAAGCCCGAGCAAGGACCCTCTCCCTGCGAACAATCCGGCTCCTGCTGCGTCGAACGTCAGGCTGCCACGGCGATCGAGCATCACGGCGACGGTCACACGGCGGAAGGCGCTCGCGGGGGCGACAGCGAGAGCCTGGATCGGTCGGCCACTGTTAGGGATCCTGTATGCGGCATGACGGTCGACCCTGCGAAAACCACGCACCACGCCGAACATGAAGGCCGAGCCTATTACTTCTGCAGCGCCGGCTGCCAGACCAAGTTCGTCGCCGATCCGAACGCCTACCTCGGCAACAAGGCGAGTCCTGCGCCGAAGGCGGCGCCCGGCACAATGTGGACGTGCCCGATGCACCCGGAGGTTCGCCAGCAGGGATCCGGGACCTGCCCCATCTGCGGCATGGCGCTCGAACCTGAGGAGCCCTCGCTCGACGACGGCCCCAATCCGGAGCTGGTGGATTTCACGCGACGGCTCTGGGTCGCGGGCGCTTTGACCGGGCCGCTGCTCGTCGTCTCGATGGTTGCGGAAATGCTGGGCTTGCGCATCCTCAGTCCGGCCGCGTCGCCCTGGGTCCAGCTTGCGCTCACCGCGCCGATCGTCTTGTGGGCGGGCGCGCCTTTCTTCGAGCGCGGCTGGCAGTCGATCCGCACGCGTCATCTCAACATGTTCACCCTCATCTCGATCGGTGTGGGTGCGGCATTTTCCTACAGCCTGGTAGCAACCGTGGCTCCGGGCATCTTCCCCGATACCTTCCGAACGCAAGACGGCATGGTGCCCGTCTATTACGAAGCGGCGGGCGTTGTTGTGACGCTGGTGCTGCTCGGCCAGGTGCTCGAGCTGCGCGCCCGCGCCTCGACCGGCCGCGCGATCCGTGCGCTGATGGATCTCGCACCCAAGACCGCGCATCGCATTGGTGCCGACGGATCGGAGACGGAAGTCAGCCTTAGCGAGGTGGAAGCCGGCGATCGGCTGCGGGTCCGTCCCGGCGAAGCCATACCGGTTGACGGTGTCGTCCTTGAGGGACGCTCCTCGGTCAACGAGTCCATGCTTACCGGCGAACCGGCACCGGTCCTGAAGGAAGCCAATGCGCCGGTCACGGGGGGCACAGTTAACGGTACCGGCAGCTTGGTCATAGAGGCCCGCGCGGTGGGCTCCGATACGATGCTCGCCCGTATCGTCGGGATGGTCGCCGAAGCGCAGCGCAGCCGCGCGCCCATCCAAGCCGTCGCGGATCGCGTCTCCGGCTGGTTCGTGCCGCTCGTCGTACTCATCTCGATCGCGACGTTTGTCGCGTGGTCGATGGTCGGCCCGGAGCCGCGCATGGGCCACGCGCTCCTGAACGCCATCGCCGTACTGGTTATCGCCTGTCCTTGCGCGCTCGGGCTCGCCACGCCCATGTCGATCATGGTGGGCACCGGCCGCGGCGCTACGGCCGGCGTGCTGGTGAAGAATGCCGAAGCCCTGCAGGCGTTCGAAAAGGTCGATACGCTGGTCATCGACAAAACCGGCACACTGACCGAGGGGAAGCCGACGCTGGTGGCGACTGAGTCCATTGCCCCGTTCAGCGAAGCCGAGCTGCTGGCGCTTGTCGGTGCAGTCGAGACCCGGTCGGAACACCCGTTAGCCCATGCGATCGTGACGGCTGCGACAGACCGCGGCCTGGCAATGGGCAAGGTCGAGGATTTCGCGTCGCAAACCGGACTGGGGGTCAGCGCCAGGGTCGACGGACGTGAGGTGGTGATCGGCAACACGGCACAGATGAACCGGGTCGGGGCTGACGCCGCGCCACTTGGCGATGCTGGCAATCGCCACCGTCGCGAGGGCGCGGGCGTCATGCTGGTTGCGGTGGAAGGACGACTTGCCGGTCTGCTCGCGGTAGCCGATCCGGTGCGCGGAACGGCGCGGCAAGCAATTGCAGCGCTTCGCCACGCGGGCTTGCGCGTCGTCATGCTCACCGGCGACGATCGGGTTACCGCCGAGGCCGTGGCCCGGGCGGTGGGCGGGCTCGATGATATTCGCGCCGATCTGAAGCCTGAGGACAAGGCCCGCATCGTCGACGAGCTGAAGGCGGATGGCCACCGCGTGGCGATGGCCGGCGATGGGATCAACGACGCACCAGCGCTCGCCGCGGCCGACGTCGGTCTGGCGATGGGCACAGGAACCGATGTGGCGATCGAAAGCGCGGGCATGACGCTGACCCGCGGCGACCTGTCCGCCATCGTCCGAGCGCGAAAGCTGGCGCACGCCACGATGCGCAACATACGCCAGAACCTGTTCTTCTCGTTCCTGTTCAACGGGATTGGAGTTCCGGTCGCAGCAGGCGTGCTTTACCCGGTCGCCGGGATATTACTCTCGCCCATGCTGGCGGGCGCGGCGATGGCGCTCTCCTCCTTTACCGTTGTGCTCAATGCGCTTCGGCTGAACGCCGTGAAGCTATGATCATCGACTTCGGAACAGAAGCCAGCGGCGTTTCCCAGCGTAATGGCCAGCTATTACGACAGGATCGGCTCATCATCGCCGACATTGCAGCCGAAAACCCAATGGGCGGCGCCCATGCGCACCTGAGAGGCGACCCGACCACCGAGGTACAGCTGTGAGGAGCGTAGCTAAGCGCCGGCAGCTCTCGGGAACGGATAAGGTCGGGTCAAACGGTTGCAGCTAGCGCGCACAGCCGCCCTGATCCGCGGGAATGGTTGACGCTGGAAAGCTGTTACCGCCACGGTTGGGCGGTGACCAGCTTGTCCCTCGAACACGCACGGCGCATCGTGCTCGCCGCTCAGGGCTTCACGAGCCGTCGGCCGGAGCGACCAACCGCCGCCCACTTGCGTAAGACGATCGACCAGCTCGGGCTTCTGCAGATCGACAGCGTGAACGTGCTGACTCGGGCGCACTATCTCCCGGCCTTTTCGCGGATCGGCATGTTCGAGCGCACCTTGCTCGAGCGAGATGCCTGGGGTCCCAAGCGCCAACGGCACCCTCTTCGAATATTGGGCGCACGAGGCCTCGCTCCTTCCGCTCGATCTACATCCACTCCTACGTTGGCGTATGGCTCGCGCCGAGCGCGGCGAGATCGGTTACCAGGGGCTGAAGCGCTTCGCTGGCGAGCTTCGACCCCAGGCGGAGAAAGTGCTCGACCGGATCAAGGCCGAGGGACCGTTGACCGCTGCAGAGTTTGAGAATGGCTCGAGCAAAAGTGGCTGGTGGGAATGGAGCCAAACAAAGCATGCGCTCGAATGGCTATTTTGGGCAGGCAAGATCACGACGGCGACCCGCCGCGGCAGCTTCGCGCGCGTCTACGACTTGCCTGAGAGGGTGCTACCGAGTTCCGTTCTCGATCTCCCCACGCCTGACATCGAAAGCGCGCAACGCGCCTTGATCGAGCGGAGTGCGCGAGCGCTTGGCGTCGCCACCGCCGCTGACCTGCGCGACTATTTTCGCTTGAAGCCGGATGAAGGGGATCATGCGATCGCAGCGCTGGCAGAGGCTGGCACCCTCGTTCCGGTCCGTGTCGAGGGCTGGAGCCAGAAGGCGTGGATGCATCGCGACGCGCGCTTGCCTCGCCGGGTTCGCAGTACGGCGCTGCTTGCCCCGTTCGATCCCCTCATATGGGAACGTAGTCGCGCAGAACGCCTCTTCCGATTTCGCTACCGGATCGAGATCTACGTGCCGCAGGAAAAACGCAGGCATGGTTATTACGTCCTGCCCTTCCTGATGGACGAGGCGTTGGTGGCGCGCGTCGATCTCAAGTCAGACCGCCAAGCCGGCGTACTCCTCGCACACCGCGTAACTCTTGAACCCGGTGCTCCGCACGAAACCGTAGCACGTCTCACAGACGAGCTGAGTAGGATGGCGTCTTGGCTGGGCTTGGAAGCATTTCGAATTGGTGAGAGGGTCGAGCGCACCTGATCGGCACGATGGGCAGCTTGCGATCACCGATGCCGAGGCTTGGCCAAGCAGCCCGCTATCCCGCTAGGTGAGATGCCGCGAAATGACGGTCGAGCGCGTCCTGGTCGGTCCATATTTCTGCAACGTGGATGGGACGTGGTTCGAACACATCCTCGCCGTAGCTGTATTCAAGGCGACCGTCTTCTAACCGATTGACATCAGCCATGCGCCCCATAATCAGCCGGGCGCCTTCCATCCCGCGGCTAGGCGAACGAAAGAAGGCGGGCTCCGCTTTCCTACGCTTGAAGGCGGCTCGTCCACTGTCCACCCAGCTGATGCAAACTGGGCTCCTGTCATAATAGCTCTGGTCGGGCGGCTACGCCGGGGCCAACGGTCCAGCAAGGTGGCGAAGACTATCCCCTCCCGCTTGCGAGCCGAGATGCAGAAAGCGCATCGGCATCATCCCGTTCCGCCAGAGAACCCGCCGAGCAGTCGATCGCCAGGGTCAGTCGGGACAGAATATCGTCCTCGTACAAGATCTCGACCGCCCGCCCCGCGCTCTGCAGCTCGGCTGCCCGCCTGTGATCGGCATGCGCCGTCACAAACCGCCCAAACGGCTGGTCGTTGCTGATGACCAGCTTCGTCGTCGTCGCGCCGACCGACGCGACGATCCGCGCACCGGCCGCCGCGAGGCGACGGGCAAGCGCGCCATCGCGTGGCGCTCCCAGGATCGCGACCCGCTCCCCCTTGAGCGCGCCGGCAGGCGCCGCCTTCGGAGCGGGACTACCCCGCACCCGCGAAGGGGCAAACCAGCCGGCGAGGTCGATCCCGGTGTGCTCACTAGCGCGGACGATGACCATGCCGGCGGCGCGGGCGTCGCTGAGCGCATCGTGATGCCTGTGCTTGATGCCAAGGAACTTGGTCAGCACGTTCAGACGGTGACTCGGCAGCTCCGGCCAAGCCCGCTCCGCGACCCTCACGCTGTCCAACCATGTCGTCTCAATGCCCGGACGGCCATGCACGCGGCAGGCCGCACTGAGCGCTCCCTTGTCGAAAAAGGAGTGTGCGACCGTGACACGGCCCGAGAGATGGGAGTCGACTATACCGTGGATCGCCCCGAAGGTGGGGGCGCCGAGGACGTGATCGCTGGTGATGCCATGGATGCGGATGTTGAAGGACGAGAACCGGTCGAGTGGATCGACGAGCGTCTCGTACTCGAAAATCTCGCGGCCATTGCGAAAGCCGACGATCCCGATCTGGCAGATGCTGCTGACGCTCGAGCAAGCGGTCTCGACGTCGACGACAACGAAGTCGGGCACGTCACCGTCCGCAGGCGCGGGCGCGCCGTTGGGAGTGGTTCGCTTGGCTAAATCCATCGACCGGAACATAACGCGTCCGTCGTCGCGGCGCACCCCCCGACCTCGATCTCCAGCGGTTCGGTCACCTCCCGGTGGTAGACCAAGCGGCCAAGCAAACGTGGAGAATCGCAGGTTTTAGATCAAACCGTCGAGGACGCCCGAACCACTGAAGTGGGGAGGCGTTGCCGCACCATCGCGCTTCAAGCTAGGAACCGCGTCCAACGCGACGGCGGACGCTCGTCTCACGTCGCATGAACGCGTCGAAGCTGCCACAAAGCCACCGGACGGCGGGGAAAGCCGTTGCGAGACGGGCGTAACCCTGTTCCGGAAGCCCTCCATGATCGAGGGTTACTCGCCTCGCCACTGAGGTGCAGGAGATCGCGCCGCCTTACCGAGGTGAAGTGGGTTCCTCGGTTGGAGGGTCAACGGGCGCAGGAGCCAGCGGTGTTTCGGTGCTCTCCGCAGTCGTTTCATTGACGCCGAGCGCGTCGGTCCCGGCCGGCGGAATCACAATGACCGGAGGGTCGATGGTGGGAACCACCTGTGGCGGAACCACCGGTGGTGGTGCCGGCTCATAATAGTCGCGCCATGCGTCGTATGCGGCATAAAACTCGACGAATGGGCGGTCGAGCCGTTTCAGAGAAGCCCGGGCGAAGGCCGGCAACTCGTCGTCGGCAACCTGGCCGACCTGCGCGACCTCCTCACGTGCCACCGCGCAAAAGGCTGCCCGTATCGCTGGCTGCGCGTAGAAATTGTAGATGCGCGTCTGATTATCGTCATAGACACGCTGCCAGTCCCACCACCCGGGCGCCTGCCATTCCCGAATATAGGCCTGATAGTAGCGATCGATCACGGCGGCATGCGTCTTGATCCACGCACTATATGGCTCGGCCACCCCGCCACCCGCCTGGTCGCAGCCGAGCGCGGCGACGTTTAATGCATTGCGCAGATGCCAAACGGCAGCCTGATCGGTATTGTCGAGATTAGGCGTGAAATACCTGCCGTCGGCCCGTTTGGGCGGGATCTTCATGCCAATATAGCCACCGGCCGGCATCGTCGGGGGCGGCGGCGTAAGCGTCGCGACAACCTGAGGCGGCTGCACGGGAGCGGGCGGCGTGACGCAACCGGATGTGGCGAGAGCCAATCCGCCCAGCAGGCCCCAGCCAAGGTTCGCGCGCAATATCATAGTCCAACCCAGATAATCCGTTGCGACGCGCTTAGCCCGTACCAGATGAACATCACAAGAATGGCTGATCTCCACGCGCGCGCCCTGCCCTCACTCGAGGTTGCGGCCGGCCCATCGGTCACCACAAAGCCGCGCTCGGCTCTGACACGAGAGCTTTGGTCGAGCCGGGCGCGGTATCGGACTGGCTGCACTCATGCTTCGGGATCTAGCGCGTTGACCCGCGGCACAATTAGCGGGTCCTCCGTTGTCAGTGGCAATGGCGGCAGCGCGCCAAGCGAGACGCCGAACGCCGCGGCAAGCACCTCGCGGGACACTGCTGAGGTTGATGCCCGATAGCCAATGTCAGCGGGCATGGGCTGGTCGAAGAACACCAGAAAATGGATATCCTCCTCGCCAATGACCTCGATCTGGTGCGGGTAAGAACGCGGTATGAAATAGGTGTCACCTGGTTCGAGTTCATAGGTATCCACGCTTCCGCCCGGATCCAGAACGGACATTCGAGCACGACCCTTGTGGACATAGCCCATCTCAGCGGTGTCGGGATGCCAATGCGGCTCGCGCATACCGTTTTCGGGGATCAGGATCGAGTACATCGCGAGATGCTTCAGCGCCGGCCAGAACTGCGAGCGCGCAACGCGAGCGCTGCCGTATGGATGGTCGATCGGCGGCGTTTCTCGGGCAATGCCGAACTTGCGCGGATCCGGATAGGCGGCGTTGGCCGGCACCGTAGCCGGCCCGTCACGGCGCACTAGGATCGCGGAGGCAGTACTGCGCTTCAGCGGGATGAAATCGGCGGCCGGCAAAGTGAAGGTGTTCCCAAGGTCCATTCTCAAACCTGCATGGATGACCGAAATTAATCCTGGCTTCGTTTTGATCACGATGTGCCCGTGTCGAGCGGCGCGGGAATGCGTGTGCTTGGCAGACAAGTACCGGCGGGCTCCACCATCGGGCGGCCGAGCAGGAGTATCTATGCGGAAAGCGGTGACGAGGATCCTGTTAGCAAGCGGTGCCGCAATGCTGCCGTCCTGGAGCGGCCCTTCGCTGGCAAACGGCGAGGAACGTAAGGTGGCGTCCGCCTCGGGGCCGGTGATGGCTCGTTTCTGGGAATTGGACGTCGAGCCTTCCCAACTTGAAGCCTTCAAAGCGATCGGAGCTGAAAATCTCGAGGCGTCGGTTCGGCGCGAGCCCGGCGTGCTGATGATGCACGCCGTCCAGCTTGCTGACGCCCCCACGGATGTTCGCGTCCTGGAAGTTTACGCCAACCAGAGCGCCTATGACGCGCACATCCGCTCGCCTCACTTTCAACGGTACAAGATGGACAGCGCGACGATGGTGACATCGCAGCGGCCGGTTCCAATCGATCCGATCCTTCTTTGTGCAAAAGGAGGAACGATCGCACCTGGGGACGCTCCAGGTTTGATGGTCCGCATTGCGGTCATTGCGGTCGATCCCGCACAGCTCGACGCGTGCAAATCATTACTGACCGAAGAACAGGAGGCTTCGGTACGGCTGGAACCTGGGGTCCTGATGCTGCACTCGTTCCAGTACGCGGACGATCCAGCGCAGGTGCGCCTTCTGGAGGTCTACGCCAATCGCGAGGCGTACCAGTCACACCTCAAAACGCCGCATTTCCTCAAGTACAAGACCGGCACCGAGAAGATGGTGAAGTCGCTTGAGCTTCTCCTCGCGAAACCGATCCTCCTTGCCGGGAAGGCCTCTCAGGCAGGCAGTACAGCCTGCCTATGAACTATGAGCGAACGCGGTGAGCAAGCGCTCGATTAGGTCGACCGAGCACTCGTACGCCGTCACTCCCCTCCCGCCCGCCCAGCGCAGGCACTTCCAGCGGAGAGGCATCTTCAAGGTTGGGGAACTCCGCCGCTGTGGCTTCCATGCCTTCGCATCAGGGCGCACGGCCGCGGCGATGGTGATGGAAGGCATCCCCTTTGCTGGGGCGCGAGTGCCGGCGAGCGTCGGGCCTGGCTGCACTTGTTCAGCCACGCGACATCCCGCCCAGGGTACGCTTGCTTATGCCAATTTGTCGCTCGCCGATCTCGCTCTGTCTGGCCGCAACCCTGTTCGTCGGGGCGCTGCCCGCAACCGCCCAATCCTACCCGACGCCGATGCGCACCATCGACATCCCACCGTCGCGCATCGAGCCGCAGGAAGGGCCGACACCTCCGCAGGAAGGGCTGACGCTCGACCTTGGAGCGCTGGACGACGCCGACGATGCGGTAGCGAACGAAGCACCCCTCGCGCCGGCGGCTGCCCCGGAACCGAGCGCCGAGCAGCTCGCGCTGGAGGCGATCGCGGCGGCGGAGGCGGCCAAGCTGCGCAGCGCCAACACGTCGCAACTGGCGGCGGCGAAGGCGCAACTCGACCGGATCAACGCGGACCAGAACGCGCAGCAGGAACGCCTCGCCAAATATCGTGAAGAGGCTGCGGCTCACGCGGCCGCCCTCTCGGAATATGAGGCCCAGCTGGCCGCTGCCCGCGCCGACCGCGAACGTTGGGCGGCGGACGTCGCTGCATGCCGGGCGGGAGATCGGCTTCGCTGCGGCCTGGGTGACGGCCGCCGCTGACGTCAGCGACCGGCTCAGCCGGGTGCTGCTCAGTTGCCGCGATAAGTGGAATAGCCGTACGGGCTGACCACTACCGGGACATGATAATGACCTGCCTTGTCCGTGACGCGGAACGTCAACGTCACCAAAGCGGCCGAGGTGGTACTGGAAAAGGCCGAAAGCTGCTGCTCCGTGTTCACGTGAAGCTTGGAAGCTCACTGGTGGCGGAGCATCTTTTCAAATCCCTCATTTGCCTTGGTCATCTTGGCCAGCTTGCGAAGATACGTCCGGACATGTCGTTCGAACCGGACATCGTCGTGGATGCTGGTCGCCGGGTAGACGTCTTGGGCAATCAGCTCCTTCAGGCGCTTTGCGAAGGCGGCTTGATCATCGGTGCACGCTTCACCCTTCAGCGCACGGCAAACCCATTCCTCAGCGGCGGCCTTGTCGTAATCGTCATTGGCCTCGTAGCCGCGTCGATCGGCGGCGGCCTGGTCCAGCCGCGAGACCTCCCATCGGCGCTCAAGCCACCTGCGGACTTGATTGCCGTCCCACGGTTTCGACGGATCTGTCATGACTCTTCCAAGCTGTCGGGGTGATAGTTGCCATGTGCCGCAGTCGGCCACATAGCTGAGAACGACATTATTTTAGGCATTTTAGATCGCCTTATGGCTCGCAAACATTCAAAACACGATCCCTACGACCATCTGCCTCAGGAAGATGAAGCGCCCGCCCCGCCGACGCTTTGCTGGCTTTGCGGCCGACCGACCGGCAAGACCATCGTCTGGCACCATCCCGTGCCTAAAAGCCGCGGCGGGCGTGATGTCGTGCCGATGCACTCGATCTGCCAGCAGACGCTGACCGCAAACTTCACGAACTCCGAACTGCAGCGACACGGCACCGACGTGACCGGCCTGCTGAACCATCCAAACGTCCGCAAATTCGTTGACTGGGTGGCGAACAAGGATCCGGATTTCACCGCAACTGTCGCCAAGAAGCAACGCTGAAGAAGCGCCCGTCTGACCTGATCACACAGCTGCCCGGAACGGTGAACCTGTAGGCGACGCGAACGTTGAGTGTTCGCTGCCGCAAAAGTGTGAACCTAAAGGGACGGCTGCATGGACTATCCTGTTCCAGGACAATCCCCGCCATCCGAAGATCGCCGGTCGGAATATCGCTATCTTGCCCTCGCGGTGGTCGTCGGCGGGGGGGCGGGCACCATCGGGTCGCTGTTCCACCTCACGCTCAACACGCTTCTGCACTGGCCCACGCTGCTTCGCTCGCTGGTGGGTGGCCCATTGCTGGTGCTGGTCGCAGCAATCATCACCATGACCGCGACGATCGCCGCGGTGGCGCTGGTGCGCCATTTGGCACCGGAGGCCGGCGGGAGCGGCGTTCAGGAGGTGGAAGGCGCGATGGGGGGCCTTCGCGAGGTGCACGGGGCGAGGGTATTGCCGGTCAAGTTCTTTGGCGGGATCGCCTCGATCGGCGCCGGGCTGGTGCTGGGGCGCGAAGGGCCAACCATCCATATCGGCGCGTCGGTCGCGGCGATGCTGGCGGCGCGCTTTCGGCTGAACGCGACCGAACGCAGTGGCCTGCTGGCGGCTGGGGCAGCTGCGGGACTAGCGTGCGCCTTCAATGCCCCCGTCGCCGGCGTGTTATTCGTGATCGAGGAAACGCGGCGCCAGTTTCCGGATCGGTTCAGCACTTACATGGCGGTCATCATCGCCGCGCTGCTCGCTACGGTGATGACCCAGTTGATCGGCGGAACAGGCGCCGATCTGTCGATGGTCGCGCCCGAAATGCGGCTGGCGATGCTGCCATTGTTCGTGCTGCTTGGGTGCCTGTTGGGTGGGGTCGGCGTGTTGCTCAATGCCGCCATCCTCAAGGCACTGGCCTTTGCCGGCGCAGCGGAAAAGAAGGTGCCGTATCTCTACCCGGCAATGGTGGGATTGGTGGTGGGGGCGTTGCTGGTGCTGCTTCCCTCATCGGCCACGGGTGGCGAGGGATTGATCCCCGGATGGGTGCGCGAAAGACCCGGCATCGCAGCGCTGCTGGTCTTATCGGCGGTTCGTTTCTGCACCAGTGTGGCGAGCTACTCGACCGGCGTGCCGGGCGGAATCTTCGCCCCCATCCTGTCCCTGGCAGCGTGTGTGGGGCTGGCCTTCGCCGGCCTCGTTAGCCTGATCGTGCCGGACGCAGCCGGCGGTTCCGGCGCCTTTGCCATCGCCGCGATGGGCGGTCTGTTCACCGCCTCGGTGCGGTCCCCCATGGTAGGGGTCGTGCTGACGTTGGAGCTGACCGGCGCCTACGAGGTGACACTGCCGCTGCTAGCAACATGTCTATCCGCAAGCCTCGCTGCGCACTTGCTAGGCGGCAAGCCAATCTACGAGCAACTGCTTGAACGAACATTGGCCCTAGCGGGCGCCAAGCCATCGCATCGAACAAACAATGGCTGATGCGGGGCGCAACTGGCGTCTTCCTGCGAGACTGCAGCACAGCCATGGCAGCGGCTGCCATTCTCAAAGGGGGGCGACCGTGGTAGTCTATCACCGATCGGGCACAGCAATCAGCTGAGCGTCTGGCGCGCCTCCTTTCTCCCCCTAGCCGCGCTGTTATTAGGCGGATCGGCTCCCGCGGTGGATCGAGCCGCAGATGTGCGCTCCTCCCGAACGGAGGCCATACAGGACTGTCGCGCTCCGATTGGCTGGGAGGTTGTAACTGCTCTGAAGCCAAGGTTCGTTGTGTTTGGTGAAATACATGGAACAGATGAGGCACCCGCCTTCCTCGGGAACTTGGCCTGCGCCCTCGTAGAGCAAGGTGAGCGGATACTAGTCGCGGTCGAACATTCATCGACTCAGGATCAAGCCTTTCAGCGTGCATGGCGCCTTCCGACGGATCAATTCCCACAAGCATTGAAACAGAGCGGTTGGGAAGACCGGGACGACGGCGTCGGAAGTCAGGCAAGCCAAACGATATCGCCTGTGGTAGCTACCCTCTGCATCGCGACGCCGATCTGCGTCTCGCACCATTTATCGCGATTGGAGCGTTACCGGGAAGCGACATCGATCCAGGCTATGACGGGATCTTCTGGCTCGGCACGGTTAGCGCATCGCCGCCGGCCTACACCAAACGATGATGATTCGCCGATTCAATGCTGGATCAAGCTCGCCGGCCCAACCTCTCGGAGCGAGCATCTAACCATAGCTGACGAGTTCATTCCCTCTCCCTGCAGTTCAGAAGGCGTCGTCGCCTGTACTCGCCTGACGCTGCTCTGCGCCTCTAGTCATGATCTAGGCGGGATGAACTGGGAGGGTCCACCAATGTATTGACTTCCCACGCGCTGCGTGGCTGTCTGCTGTGATGGGGATTGCGATCTCCCCACGAGGCGTCAGCTGAAGAGTCGCGTCCAGCCTCGCACGCCAGGGACGCTCCATGCCTGTTCACAACGCCATCTCACCTGAGAAACTCTCCAGGCTCATTGCGCTTCCGGGGTCGGGAGCGATCATGGATGTGCGCGAACCCCTCCAATTGACGGACGCCATCCCAGGCTCTCGGTTCCCCGCCCAACCCGACCCGCTATCCTGGGGTTTCGACAGGCGGACTCCGGTCGTGGTGGTCGACACCGATGGTACCGGCGCCGCAGTGTCGACAGCAGCTGTCCTTCGGAGCGACGGGTACGTCGCCGAAGTGCTGGATGGCGGCTTCAAGGCCTGGTTGGCGGCAGGCTTGCCGACGGTTTTACTCACTCACCTGCCGCCGCGACATGGTGACGGGCGCACCTGGTGGGTGACGCGCGCGCGACCCAAGGTGGACCGCATTGCTTTCCCATGGCTGATCCGGCGCTTTGTTGACCCGGATGCGCGATTCCTCTTTGTGGCGCCTGCCGAAGTACTGGCGGTCGCCGCCCGCGAACACACCGAGCCGTTCGAAGTCACCGACGACGGAGTCTTCTGGAGCCATCGCGAGGAGCGGTGCACGTTCGATCTCATGGTCAAAGCATTCGGCCTGGTGGAGCATGAGCCGCTGGTTCGCCTCGCCACGATCATCCGTGGTGCGGACACGGATCGGCTCGACCTTGCCCCCGAGGCGGCTGGTCTGCTCGCCATCTCACTCGGGCTGTCGCGCAACCATGCCGACGATCATGAGCAACTGGACGCGGGAATGGCGATCTACGACGCGCTTTATCGCTGGGCTCGGGATGCCCGGGGGGAACGGCACAATTGGGCGTCGCATCAACCGTCCCGCGCGACAGCACTGGCATGACCGCCGCGGCGCTGGACGCGGCGGCGTCGCCTCGGCCCGAGCAGGTCAGTCTGGGTCAAGCCTTCTGGGTGTGGCTGCGCATCGCGATGCTGTCCTTCGGCGGCCCGGCGGGCCAGATCGCCGTGATGCATCGCATCCTGGTCGACGAGAAGCGATGGATCGGTGAGCAGCGCTTCCTGCACGCACTCAACTATTGCATGCTGCTCCCCGGCCCCGAGGCGCAGCAACTGGCCACCTACATTGGTTGGCTGATGCACCGCAGGCGTGGAGGCATCGTTGCCGGCGTCCTCTTCATCCTTCCGGGCGTCATATCGATCATGGCGCTGAGCTGGGTCTACGTCTTGTACGGACGTGTCGGGATCGTCTCGGCGCTGTTCTTCGGGCTCAAGGCCGCCGTGCTCGCAGTCGTTCTGCAGGCTGTTGTGCGGATCGGCTCGCGGGCGCTGAAGACCGGCGCAGCGCGTGCGTTAGCGGTCGCCGCCTTCGTGCTGATCTTCTTCCTCGCTGTGCCCTTCCCGCTGATCGTGCTTGGTGCGGGACTGATCGGCTGGGCGGCAAGCCGCCTCGGTTCAGCCGCCTTTGCCGGCGGTGGCGGTCACGGCGGCGCCGGCAGTGGCATCGTCGCGGATGCGGACACGCTGCTCGGCGAAGAGCTTCCGGCGCATGCCCGTCCCAGATGGCGAGAGATGCTGGGTACGGCGACGGTGTGGCTGGCGCTATGGCTCGTGCCCGTTGCGGCATTGGTGATCGTGCTGGGACCGGAGAATGTCTTCAGCCGGATCGCCACTTTCTTCTCGACCATGGCAGTCGTCACTTTTGGGGGCGCGTATGCGGTACTCGCCTATGTCGCCCAGCAAGCGGTAGAGAATTATGGCTGGCTGCAGCCGCGCGAGATGCTGGATGGCCTCGGCATGGCGGAGACGACGCCGGGGCCGCTGATCATGGTGCTTCAGTTTGTCGGGTTCCTGGGCGCATACCGCCACGCAGGCGGGCTTGATCCGTTGCTCGCAGCAACCTTGGGCGGCCTGCTCGCCACTTGGGTGACGTTCACGCCGTGTTTCCTGTGGATCTTTCTGGGCGCGCCCTTCATCGAACGGTTACGCGGCAATGCGGCGGTTACCAGCGCGCTTTCCGCCGTCACCGCTGCGGTCGTCGGGGTCGTGCTCAACCTGGCGATCTGGTTCGCTCTGCACACCATCTTCCGCGCCACTGCGGGGCTCGCCGCGGGGCCGCTGCGCTTCGACGCGCCCGTCCTCGGCAGCCTGGATCCGTGGGCGCTGGCGCTGTCTGCCGGCGCCGTAATCGCGATCTTCCTCCTGCGCGCTGGCGTTATCACCACCCTGTTTGCGACGTCAGCAGCCGGAGTTGCGCTGCACCTCTTTGGTCTGGTCGGCTGAGCGATAGATTTTAGTGCGGGGAACAGGGCCGAGCGACAGCTTTCTCCCGGCGCAGCGCCCGCGCTGCTCCAGGCCATCGCCACCTAACCGGACCGCGTTTTCCGGCCGTGGGATGGAACAGCCGATTTGACTCTCCCGGGCGGGGCGGCGCATGGAACCCTGAACGGGGGACAGGCGCCATCCGTTTCTGCTCCATTTCGGCGCAGCTGCTTGAGATCCTCTCTTGTGTGCCACCCACCCATTAGAAGGTATCCAGCATGTCGCGTGAAGCCGTCCGCCCATTTCTCGTCGTGAAGAACGAAGACGGCGATTATCGAGTTACCATTCGCACGACGCGGTATAATTCGCAGGGCTACCCGCTCGTCTCGGCCGATCTGCTCGAGGAGAAGTTTGCGACGCAGAAGGCAGCGAAGCTCTTCGTAAAGGAAAATTACGGGGCCGAGACCGGTCAGATCGCGATCAAATAAGTCGACGTAAGGCCGGGCGCGATCCGATCGCGCCCGGCTATATCAGGGATTGTCTCGCGGTCGGACTGCAAGCCAGATGGTATAGGGCGCCCGCTCGCGCCCTCCAGTATCAGGGACCTTCGCCTCCTCGACCGCAAAGCCGGCCGCTTCCAGACGTCGGGTGAAAAACGCGTCCTCATAGGACGACCACACGGCCAGCACCCCGCCCGGCCGAAGCGCTGCATAGGCGGCGCGTAGCCCCCAATTGCTGTAAAGGCGCTCGTTCGCCAGCTGGATGAAGCCATCTGGTCCATTGTCGACGTCGAGCAGGATGCTGTCGAACGCCTCGGGAACGCCGTCGATGATGTCGTGCACATCACGGATCTCAACGCTGACGCGCGGATCAGCGAGCGCACCATCAAATAAATGGGCGAGCAAGCCTGTCGCCCAGGTCACCACCTTGGGTACGAGCTCCGCCACGACGACGGTGGAGGAGGCGGGTAAAAGCTCGAGCGCCGCACGCAAGGTGAACCCCATTCCCAACCCGCCGATCAGGATGCGATCACATTGCCTGCCGAGCCGACCGAGCGCTAGGCTGGCCAGCGCCTGTTCCGACTGGAACGCCTCACTTCCCATCAACTCCTCATCACCGAAGTGAATGGAATACGCCGAACCGCACCGTAACAGGCGCAGTTCGCCCCCATTGGGTATGTCGGCGATATCGACGATCTCGATCGCAGCGCTCTCAGCCAACATCAATTCACAATCCCCATGAAGGTCGTGCCCGCTCCGAGCTCACAGGCTCCGAATTCCTCGGCTGTGACGATGGGGCGCAGCGCGCCGGTGGTTCGCAAGTTGGCAGTCCGAAGCTGACCCATGATTTCCTGTCGATCGGGGAGCGCCATAGGCCGGGCTGGCCACTGTCTTGAAGCGCTGGCAAACGCTGGTCACATCCGGGCCGCGCTGACAAGGAAATGTCGGCCTCGCCGCGCGATTGAGGATCTCGCCAGATCACCAACCCGACCCTCATTAAGGGTGCTCGCGGGCTGACGATTACCTGCCGCCAGCCACTTCCAATCGCAGCGCAGGCGATGTGGCTTGCCACCCCGCCCGCGCCCGTCCCGCCAACTTTCGTCAGCTTGCTTACGCGCCGAACCCGCCGTCGATGGTGTGCATGGCGCCAGTGACAAAGCTTGCCTCCGGGCCGGCGAGCCAAGCCACCATTCCGGCAACTTCCTCTGGGCGGCCGTGGCGTTTGATCGCCATGAAGCTGTGCATCAGGTCCTTCATCGGTCCGTCTTCCGGGTTCGCGTCGGTGTCGATCGGGCCGGGCTGCACAATATTGATCGTGATGCCGCGTGGGCCGAAATCACGGGCCAGCCCACGCGCCAGCCCCTGCAGCGCCGATTTGCTCAGCGCATAGGACGCCATGCCAGGCAGCGGCATACGATCGCCGTTCACCGACCCGATTATGATGATCCGGCCGCCTTCGGGCATCTGCCGAGCAGCTTCGACCGAGGCATGGTAGGGCGCATGGACGTTGACCCTGAAGAGCCGGTCGATCTCGTCAGGATCCTGATCCAGCGCGTCACCGAAGATCGCGAAACCGGAGTTCACCACCAGTACGTCGAGGGGGCCGCTGTCGCGCACGCGGGCGATAACGGCGTCGCGATCACCGCTATCGGTCTGCACCGCCGTGCTGCCCGTCTCGCGTGCCAGCTGCTCGGCCGCTTCTTGCGAGCCCGCATAGGTGAACGTTACCGCCGCGCCATCGGTGGCAAAGCGCCGTACGATCGCCGCTCCTATCCCGCGACTTCCGCCCAGGACCAGAACGGATTTTTCCTGAAACGCAGACATTCGGCTTCTCCTTGAGGAATAGTGTATGGTGCGCTACATAAATCACCTGACAAGCCCGTCAAGGATATTGTAATAGTGACTACAGATAAACCTCGCGGTCGCGGCCGTCCACGGCGCTTCGATCCGGACGAGGCCGTCGCTACCGCCCAACAGCTCTTCCACGCCCGCGGCTACGACGCCGTCAGCGTGGCGGACCTTACCGCCGCGCTCGGCATTAACCCGCCTAGCTTCTACGCCGCCTTTGGCAGCAAGGCCGGCCTCTACACGCGCGTTCTGGCGCGTTATAACAGCGACAACGCCGTTCCGCTGGCCACCCTGCTGCGCGAGGACCGCCCGGTGTCCGAATGTCTTGCCGCCGTTCTGGAGGAATCCGCGCGCTTTTATGCCGCCAATCAGGAGGCACCAGGCTGCCTTGTTCTGGAAGGCGTTCGTTGCAACGACCCCGAGGCGCGCGGGGCTGCCCGCGCGTATAATGTCGCCGCCGAAGGCGTGATCCGCGATTTCGTCGCGGCGCGCTGCCCAGAGCAAGCCGATATCTTGGCGGACTTCGTCAGCACGACGATGTCGGGGCTTTCCGCCAAGGCGCGAAGCGGGCACGGATTGGAGCAGCTCCTGGCAACCGCCCGTCTTGCTGGCCTCGCGATCGCCCAGGTCGTGCCCAGCTAGCTTCGTGCACCGCTCGGCGCCGAACCGCGATATACAGCGGCGAAGGTTGTTGTGCCGGAACAAAGTCACTGGCCCGGCCCTTGGCAAATAACCGCTGAACGGCGGCGGCAGGGAGACGTAATGAACCATCTAGCCATCGTGCTCACGCTCGTTGGATTACTCGGCATCGGGGCACAGTGGATCGCGTGGCGAACCGGCCTACCTGCCATCGCGTTGATGCTGATCGCAGGGTTGATCGCTGGCCCCGCCACCGGATTGATCCAGCCTGAGGAGGACTTTGGCCCCCTGCTCGAGCCTGCCGTGTCACTGGCGGTGGCAGTGATCTTGTTCGAAGGCGGTCTGAGCCTGAACCTGCGCGAACTCCGGCATGCCGAGGGTGCGGTGCACCGGCTGGTGCTGGTCGGCGTGCCCGTCGGCTGGGTGCTGGGGGCACTCGCTTGCTATTATGTCGCAGGCTTAGTGTGGCCGGTGGCGATCCTTTTTGCCGGCATTCTCGTCGTCACCGGTCCGACGGTGGTGCTTCCTCTGCTGCGTCAATCGAGCGTTGCGGCGCGGCCTCGCGCCATTTTGAAGTGGGAAGCGATCGTCAACGATCCGATCGGCGCGTTGTGCGCCGTGGTCACCTACGAGATCCTGCGACAGGCGGGCAGCGGCGCAACCATCCTGGAGAGCCTGGTCAGCCTGCTTCTCGCCGCCGCCGTCGCGGGATTGCTGGGCTACGGCGTGGCGCGGCTGCTCGGCTGGGCGCTGCCGCGCGGCTATGTGCCGGAGTATCTCAAGGCGCCGGTCATCCTCGTGGCGGTGATCGGGACCTTCGTTGCGTCGAACGCGATCCAGCAGGAGACCGGTCTCCTCGCAGTGACCGTCATGGGCATTGCGCTGGCGAATATGCGCCTTGCATCGCTGCGCGATTTCCTGACTTTCAAGGAGAACATGACGATCATCCTCGTTTCGGGAGTGTTCGTGCTTCTGTCGGCCTCGCTCGACCTTAGCGTATTGCGGCAGTTTGAGTGGCGCTTCGGCTTGTTCCTCTTCGCGCTCCTCTTCATCGTTCGCCCCGCCACCGTGCTGCTCAGCCTTTCCTTCAGCCGGATCCCATGGCGCGAGCGGCTGTTCATCGGATGGATTGCGCCGCGCGGCGTCGTTGCAATTGCGATTACCGGCCTGTTCGCGTTGCGGCTGGACGAACTGGGATATGGCGATGGTAGCACGCTAGTCGCGCTATCGTTCGCGGTCGTCGTCGCGACGATCGTGGCACACGGCTTCACGATCGGCTTTTTCGCCAAGGCGTTGAATTTGACTGCGCCGAGCGGACGCGGCGTGCTGATTGTCGGTTCCACTCAATGGAGCCTGTCGCTTGCACGGGCGCTGCGCGCGCTCGGGGTCGGGGTGACGATCAGCGATACCAGCTGGCAGCGGCTAAGCGCGCCGCGCGCCGAAGGGGTGCCGATCTACCACGGCGAAATACTGGCGGAGGCGACGGAGGAACGGCTCGATCTGCTGCAGTTCGGCCTGCTCGCAGCCACCACTGAAAACGAGGCGTATAATGCTCTGGTGTGCAGCGAATTTGCGCCCGAGCTGGGACGCGACAATGTTTATCAGCTTGGCGATGCTGCGGGCGACGATCCGCGCCGGCTCCCTGACGCGCTGCGCGGTCGTGCGATGTTCCGTTCGGGCCTTGGTGTCGAAGATGTCGCGATGCGTGAACGCAGGGGCTGGCAGTTCGCCGCCGCAAAGGTTGACGATGTCGGCAGCTTCTCGGCCGCGGCGGAAGCTTTGCGAGAGGATGGCGGCCCCCTGCTACTGCTGAGAAAGGATGGCTCGCTGCGCATGTTCTCGCACGCGTCCGCCCCCACGCCGTCGATTGGGGACACTGTTCTGCTGTACGTTCCACCGGAACGCATTGAGGACACGCACTGGCAAGTGATCGGGACGAAAGATCCGGACGCGCTTTCGAGGGAGATAGTCGCATGAAGAAGACCGCATCCGTCATCTTGGCAGCCGTTTCGCTCAGCGCCTGCGATGCCCGGTCGCCGACCCCGGCGCCGACCCCCTCCCCTACACCTACGTCGGTGGCCAACAGCAGCGTGGCCGCTCAGTCGATCATGCAGCCCAAGGTGATCGCGGAAACCCAGCCTGCTCCGGCGGCGACCCCCGTCGCGCCTCTCCCGACCGGCGGGACTATCCTGTTCGAGCGGGGCGCCAGCCTCGACGATGCCGGGCGCGAAGCGCTGGACACGTTGCTGGCTACCCCCTCGTTGCCGTCAGACGCCCGCTGGATTTTGCGCGGGAGCAGCGACAACGACGGGAGCAGCGCGGCGAACCTTCGGGTGTCACGCCTGCGCGCCGAGGCGGTCCGTGACTATCTCGTCGAGCAAGGCGTCGATGAGACGCTGATCACCGTCGTGGCGCTCGGTGACGGTCGCCCTGCCGCGCCGAACGTGAAGCTCGACGGCAGTGACGACGTCGAGGGCCGGCGGAAGAACCGCCGCGTCGACATCGAGATCGACCTGCCGCAGCCCGAAGCGCCCTCCGCCACGAAGCAGCCAAGTCTAGAAGAGCCGCCTGTAAACACTCAGAACTGCTCGGGTGATCCGTAACTCATCCCGGTCTTGGTTCCCCAAAGCCGGAGAAGTGCCACCTGACCTATGCAGTTGCAGAACTGCAACTCGCCTCGAAATGCGCGTCCACCGGCAGGTTCAGACCGACAGACGACCAAGTTGCAGGTCTGCAAGTCGAACTTTGGTCTCCTCTCAAGAGGGCACACCGAACGAGGGCCTGCTTAGCAGACGGTTGGTTGGGCATCGCGGTACCGCTCGCGATAAACCAGTTAGAGCTCGCTTCCGTCGAGCGGACATGTACGGATGGCCCCTGAACTGGAGCACAGCGCCTATCGTACAACGCCAAGAGGATTGACGTGCGTCTTCGGACTAGTCTAGCTGATAGCTAGTGCTCTAGCCAAAGTCCCGCAGGCTTCTGTACTAAGCCTCAGATAGCTGCGACACTCATCAAATGGATCGCCCGTACGAACCACCAAGTCGTCAATTTCTAGCTTTTGGATCCACCTCAACGCGGTGCTGTGTGGCACACAAGCGGCCACGCAGGCCTCACCTACTGAAGTAGGTCTTCCCTTAGACCAATTGATCAAGAGCGTGAGCATGATGTCCCATGCGGGCTCCGCGAATAAGTCGGACCTCCCGAACGCCCGGTCCCTTACGCGACGCGCTTTATAGATTACCCGAGCCGCTTCGATGTGCGCAGCGCTCAAGCCGACGCTTGCGGGCACCGACTCGTCACTGCGCGCTTGTTCATTTCGTCTCCAGACGTCATCAAAACAACTCGTCACGAGTTCCCTTCCCCTCCGGCCGGGTCGTTTCCTGGTCTGTCCGGCGCATTAACCATAAGTAGATGCCATAAACACCGAACGAGCAAAAAAGCTGCAGGAGTTGGAGCAGATTGTGAGAGAAGCTCTCGAAACGTCGGATCACCTTATCCTTGTTGACACAAGCATTCCGCTCAATAGCCTTAGTTACACTTGATGGTGTTGGGAGCGTCGAGTCTGCAAATCCAATCGGCGAAACTTTCAGCCATGAACGTTTTCGGTGCAGAGCCACTGAGGCTGGCACCAGCGGTAGGCGGGCGGTGATATAAACCGCGCTCACTGCAGTTCATTATGCCCAGTTGTCGGCAGAGCCGTAGTTCACTGGTAAGCGCCTTTGACTTTCTTCATCGCTGATCGTTCCAGCCTCTTTTCGCGCCGCACCCTCCCCCGTTCTTCACGGACGCCCCGCTCAGGCGAACCGGCCTCTGTTACAACATCCTTCCGCGACCACTCCACATGCCTTGAGCTATTGGCTTGTCAGCATCTTGGGCGCAATGCCTGCCCCAGCCCGATATATGAGTGATAAACGACGCTAGATTTAGCATTGAAGAGCATCAATTATGCTGCCTAGGCCCAACAGAATGAGGGATCGCGCAGCTCTGACCAACCTGCAACCATCACCTCCGCGAATGTGGTCGCAGCATGATTATAGGTCAAAGGCTTAGCAGGCTAGTACAGCGACCATGCGCCGCGAGGCCTCTTCGGTGAGGATCAGGAATGACCGACGCCTATCGAGCGGATCGTCTTCGCGACAGAGAAAGCCCTGCTTAATGAGTCTATTTACCCATCTCAAAGCAGTGGTTGTGGCTACATTAGAGGCACAACAGGCAGACTTAATAAAAGTCTATTAACCAGCACACTGATCAATAGAGATGGCGATAGGCATGTCCCATGCTGGCTAATCGAAGTTCGTTGACCTTTGAGACTTTACACTCGTCAACTTGCGAAACCTGTATCAGTCTTTGGCGCTTCTAAGATAGATCCCCTATTCTTCTAGGCCCACCTCAAAGCTGCATAGTCTATTTCTTTTTGGGAATTTCCTTTCAATAGTTCCCCCTTGCCTACATGGAGTGTACTAGTTTTTGTTTATGATATACTTATGATGTTTTGCTATACTGTTCAACAGAGAAGCAGTTGAATATTGGGTGAAGCAGTCAGTTAGCATAGCCATTTAGTCGTCGCTGCACGACGCCTAGACACTTCTGCGTCTCGTATAAGCCGCATTAATTGACCGGAACGTGATTGATGTATCCCGAAAGGCGGACGGCCATACGAGATACGCAACTACGAAGCAGTGCCGCAAAAACTATATCAGCAAGAACTCGCTTCTGGTACACTTCCAGCCTGGACTGCTCCTCACACAGTCTTGGGCCGGCGTCTAAAGCACAGAAATATGGAACCGAATAGTGGTGAGAGCCACCGCTTCTTACGAACAGCTAGCATCGTCTAAGTGTTTTGGCCCCCATGGTCCTTTATGCTGTGCGCCTCGGTACTGCCTCGCTTAGTTTATACTGGCCGAGTATCGTCGGCGCTAATCGTACAGACTTTAAGTCAGCTAATACCAACACTTTGATAAAGAGCGCCCGGCGAGAGCAGGCTAGGGCACTCGCCGGGCAGCCCCCCTCGGGGGGAGGTGGGGGAGTTCGAGATTCTAAATCACCGATTGTTCAGATTCGCGCACCTAAGGGAATATACGTAAGTCATCAGTGACCGTGGTCGCCCTGACCCCTCCGACGAGATTCACCGACGGGTCGGCAGGATAGATGCCGCTCTATCCGAAACCATCTTGTATTTTAGACATCTTGGGAACAGCCGAGAATGGACCAACATCTGCTGTGGGTAGTCAGATTACTACCCTCCTATCGCGGACCGTCCTCTTTGTAGCCAAGGGCCGCAATCTTAGTTGAGCGAACCCCCTGCAAAGCCACCCACTTCGGAACTCAGCAAACTCTGAAAAATAATTCAATTCGGATGTTTTCCGTTTTGCACGATAATGAATTATCCCATCATATGTTACCGACGTCGCATTGACTTGGCAGAGCGCTTGCCAGAGGTTTGTGCGGTAAGTGATGCGAGAGACGTGGTGCATGACAAAGCATTCGAGAAGGCGCGCACTTTGGTTCTGGTCACAGTCGTGACCGTCGCGACGGCCGCAGCGCAGGGTATTCCTTCTCGGCTCTGGAGTAATCTGGATCGCGTCGTAGTCCGGTGTTCCGCACCCTCAGAGAATGAGTTTGCCCGGGCAACGTTATGCGCCGTCATTCTGGACGAGGTGCGTCACCTGTCTCCGTACCCGGTCGAGCGATACCGCGATGACTCGGCGACAGGCCGCTCCCCGCGAAGTCTGCTCATCGAAGCTCGGTTCTTCCGCCAAAAGGACTTGCAGTTCCTTCAGGTAAGCGTGCGTCGTGCCATCAGCATCGACGATTCGGAGGGAACACGGACATTGCCGCCCGTAGCGCTCGGAGGGCCCGCGTCGCGTAAAACCCTGCGCGCCGTCGTCTCTGGTGCTCTTGCGCGCGCCCTACCTTGGCGCCGCGATGCATTTGAACCAACCGCAAAGATTGTTGCCGCGGAAAAATCAAGCAGTTCTTAACCTGGGGAAATGACATGCCCTTAATTGAAGAAGCCCTTATGAATTCCGGCAACTCGATGTGGGAAGCGATGTCGCTAGATCCACTCGCAGGCGGAAGCTACGCTGGTAAGTCAATCTGGACTGTCGAGGCGATCGCAGAGAATCTAAATCGGACAGGCTACGATTGGTACACAAGCAATTACGGCGAGTTGGACGACGGCGTACTTAATTTCGGTTTTTGGCTTAACCAGGAGGAGATCGCCAACAGCTACTACGTCAATGCGACTGGCACCACTGCCTTTGCTGAAGCCGACCCCGAAACCTTCTCTCCGTTCACTGCCGGGCAGAAGGACGTGGCACGCGGTGCGATTGCGCTGTGGGACGATCTTGTCGATATCTCCTTCCGCGAAACAAAATCGTTCAACGCCGACATCAATTATGGCAACACCGACACCGGCGGCGCACAAGCATATGCGTACCTGCCGTTTGGCGACATTTTCGATAGCTACTATGAAGAGGAGCTTGATTTTGATGAGATCGGCCGCATCAGTGGCGACATCTGGATCGACGGCTTCGTCTCGTCTAATTTCACACCTCTCGCTGACAGCTACTACTCTGTCCTGACGATGATCCACGAGACGGGACATGCGCTCGGCCTCAGTCATCCCGGCGACTATGATGCACTCGACGATGATGATGGCGACGGCGTGCCCGATCCGATCACCTACGAGAACGATGCTAGCTTTGCGCAAGACTCGCTTCAGTACAGTGTGATGAGCTACTTTGACGCCTCTGAGACGGGCGCGCAGCATATCGACTGGTCACTTTTGAACTTCGCCTATGCAGCGACGCCGCTTGTGCATGACATCGCAGCGATCCAGGAAATCTACGGCGTCGACAGTACCACGCGTACTGGCGACACGGTCTACGGCTTCAATTCCACCGCCGACCGTGCGGCCTACGATTTCTCGAAAAACACGCGGCCAATTGTAACGATCTGGGATGCGGGCGGCAACGATACGCTAGACTTCTCCGGATGGAACACGCCGTCAACGATCGATCTCAATGAGGGCGCCTTCTCTTCCGGCGGCGGCATCGAGGAATTCCTGATGCTGGATCAGGTTAACGCCAATCGGGCGGCGCTTGGTTTCGCACCACGAACTGCGGCGGTCGCCGACCTCTACGAGGAGATAAAGGCAGCCAATGGCATCACGAGTCCGCTGTACAAAGACAACATCTCAATCGCGTATGGCGCCCTAATAGAGAATGCTATTGGAGGCGCAGATAATGACCGCTTAATCGGCAATCAGGTGAACAACGTGCTCACCGGCAATGCGGGTGCGGACACGTTCATTTTCAAGACGCTAGGGCAGACTGGTGCTGATCGAATCACCGATTTCGGCCGCACAGACGTGCTCGTCACAGAGAAAGCCATCAAAGATAGCAACGGCGACGGGTTGATAACATGGTCTAAAACTTCCGGTCTGCGGCTGGACACAAGCGACAACGACCGGGTCTTCTTTGATGGGCTCTCGACGGCGAGCGGACTTCGTTACCTAGGCACTGTGGGCGGCGAATACTTCTACGCAGATGCAGGGGTCCGTCCCATCGCGAAGAGTGGACATACGGTCAGAGAAGGTAGCGTGGCCGATGATGTTCTGAAGGGCAGCGGAAGCAGCGGAACCGCAAAGACGGTGCTGTTCTTCGATACGGCCGGAGCCGCGCCGACTGGTAATGACACTGTCTCAAGCTTCGGCAAGCGCGATATTCTAGTCACGACTACTAAGCTTGCTGACAACAACGGTGACAATATCATCGCGCTTGGGACCGATGGCGTGCTGGATCTCGGCGAAAATGGGGGAACCGTCGACTTCAACAGTAGGCTCAGGCTCGAGTTCGATGGACTCGTAAGCGGGTCGGGCACGGACTATTACGTTTACAGCCTCCAGGGATCAGCGGCTGGCGTGGGCGATCTCATCCTCGCGTGATACTGTTGCTCGCGAAGCTCGCCGGTTTTGCGCCGGCGTAGCTAGCGGGCGAGCGCCTCACGAAGTGGCGCAAGCCATGGCCCGAACAACTCTGCGCGGCCGATCCCTTCGCGGTTGATCGGCTTGCGCACCTGTTGCGCACTAGGTGTCCGCACAGGCCGCTCCGTCTCGAAGAAGCGGAGACAGCGCGCGTCAAAGTCGAGGTCACAGGCCGTGAGCAGGTGCCGAACCTCAGTTTCAAGATCGTCGACCAGCCGCTCGTAGGTCACTCTGTGGACTCTCCCCGGCAGCGCAGAATTAAGCTGGTCCATGAAGGTCACATAGTCACGATAGTACCGACCGAGATCGTCCAGGTCGTCGGCATGACCTTGGCCATTCGCAAAATAGCGGCAGAAGTTTGAAATGCAGCAATCTAGCGGATCGCGCCGTACTTCTATGATCTTCGCATTAGGAAGTATCGATTGGATCAGAGCGATATGGCGCCAGTTGCCCGGCATTTTGTCGGTAAAGCGCGGACGATTGCTGCGCCGGTATGGCTTAACTCCGGCGAGATAGTATTCTCCGAGCGCCGACGCTTGTTTGGCGTCGAGCCTCGCAACCTGCTCGTAAGTCCCGCCGTATTCCCTTTCTCGTACGCCGAAACGTTGGGCGATCTGCATCAAATGCGGAAGTTCCGCGAGCCCTTCCACGTCCGGATGACTAGCCAGGATTTGCTCGACAAGGCTCGAGCCAGACCGATGCATACCAACGATGAAGATCGGCGCAGCGCTCGAAGTCCCATATCCCGCGCGGCTGCGGAAGAACGAGGCATCGAACGACCGGGCATCGTCTCGAATAGCGCGAGAAATGGCCTGCGCATCGTGAGGTACCCGGAGCCGGCGTAGCCGATGGCCTTCAGCATAGCAGGCGAACGACATCGCGCCGTCGCCCCGGTGCTCCCACGCTCGACCGAGTGCGAAATGGATCGGAATACCGAAACGATCCTCCGCGTCCGAACGTTTGACGACGGTAGTCATAGCAGAAATGTCAGCGTCTGTCACAGCGGCGGGATCTAGATCAGCCAGAGTCCACCACGCAGGTCCGAACTCCGGATTGACGGCTATTGCACGGCGCGCGCCCTCGCCAGCTTCCGCTCGCCGCCCGACCTGCGCCAGCAAGCGAGTGTGGCTGAGCCACGTGACTGCGTTGTCCGGTGCGAGCGCAACACTTGCAAAGCTTGCGCTTAACGCCTCCTCGACACGGCCGACGCGGCCAAGCAGCGCGGACTTCAAATACAGCAGCTCGGCCGCGTTTGTTGCAGACGTCAAACCGTCGTCCAGCAACGCGATTGCTTCGTCCCAGCGGTTCTGGTGCCGCAAAAGGCGGACGAGCGTCTTACGCGATGCGACATAGCCGGGCGCGCAGGTCAGCGCTCGGCGCAGCAGGGCCTCTGCATTGCCCAACTGGCCCATCCGAAGCGCTAATCCAGCGAGCATCTCGAGGGCTACCGGATTGTTAAGATGCTCGCGCAAGTGAAGCGACAAAACTTGCTGAGCTTCCGCCGATCGACCGCCTGACAGCGCTTCAGTAGCAGCAGCGACGCCGGGCAGTTCCCGCAGCCGCGAGATCAGTGCTGCCTCGGAGCGTTCCGCAGCGTCGTGCCTCCCGAGCGATCGAAGGGCAGCGGCGGATACCTGGAGGGCTTGGAGGTGCAAGGGATCCGCGGTAAGCACAGCCTCAGCCGCTTCAAGCGCTGCCACTGCATCCGCATCGGGGAAGTCTGCCTGCAATGCTTTTGGCCTCCGCGTTCTAACGGTCAAGATAGATTGTGATCATCGCGAAATCGATTCGTAGATACCGCCGTTGAACTGCCAAGTAGAAGGCTTGTTCAGCGAGCAAGGCTGCCTTTGCGGACAGCCCTCAGACCTTAACGTAAAGCCATCTCCGTTTTCATGCTGATTTCGGCGCAACAGTCGAATTCCATTCGCGGCCCTGCTAGTACTACTTTGGCACTCTCAGATTGACGGCGTCCGCGAGACGCTTGTCACAGTGAGGGCAGCGCAGTGGCGGCGGCTGGGCGAAGAGGTTGAGGATCGCTTGCCTGATGGCCGGCATGCTCGGCTGTGGCGGGGGACCCCCGACTCTTTTTTTCCGTCCCGCTGCCATAAGGCGGCGGGATTGGAGGAAGGCGTAGGCGATCATCGTCATCAAGGCATGTCGGTGTAATCCGGTCCAGGATCTGCCCTCGAAGTGATCGAGGCCCAGTTCCTCCTTTAGCTGCTGATGCGAGCGGCGGCCATTTCCTTGGGTGTCCACCGCGTCGAATAGGGAAGAAGATGCTCGAGTTGCGGCTGGTTGGTCCTGATCCAGTGGGCCAGACGGGTCCAGCTATCCACCGCCACTTCGGCGGAGCCGGCGGTAGCGGTCGTCGCCCTTGTGTTTCTAAGGTGGCAATGAACACGCTGCCGAGAGGGTGCCGCGTTTTTACAACGACACCCTTCCCTGTCGCCTTAGCCGTTCAACATGACCGCCGGGAACTTGTCTTCGAACCGGGTTACTAAACTATCGCAACGGCGCAAATGCTTGCGGGTAAGCTCGGCGAACCAGCGCTCCACCTGTTTGATCCACGATGCTGACGTTGGCGTGAAGTGGACGTGGTAATGCGGTCAACGAGCGAGCCATGCCCGGGCCAGCACGGTCTTGTGGGTTGCGTAATTATCTATGACGATATGGATATCGAGGTCCCGAGCAACCCGCGCGTCGATCTGCTTGAGGAAGTCGAGAAACTCGGACGAACGATGGCGCTTGTAGCATTTGCCGGTGACGAAGCCCGAGGCGATGTCGAGCGCCGCGAACAGCTACGTTGTGCCGTGGCGAACGTAGCTGTGGGTGCGGCACTCGGGCATGCCGGGCATCATCCGCAGGATCGGCTGCTCGCGGTCGAGCGCCTGGATCTGCGACTTCTCGTCGACGCTGAGCACGAGTGCGCGGTTGGGCGGCGACAAGTAGAGCCCGACGATGTCGCGGACCTTGCCGACGAACAGCGGATCGCTCAACAGCTTGAATGTCTCCGATCGGTGCGGTTGTAACCCAAAGGCCGTCCAAACGCGCCGGATCGTGGTATGCAGAGATTGAGTGCCTGTCCGCCGACAATGAACGCCTTGTCGCTCAGCTGCAGTATGCTGGCGAGATCATACACCACCTCTGGCGGCAGTACGCCTTTGTTCAGGCGAAGACCTCTTGGCAGATCACGGCCGAATCGATGACCTGAAGCGACGAGAAGAAGCCGTTCCGGGCCGAAAGATCACGACGCGATACGAAGCCGCTGCTCAGGGCAGCAGCATCGGATGCCCTGGAGCGCTCCTTCTCCCTCTGCCGTTCGGCGGGGTCGTAGTAGCAGACCTGTCGCATGCTCATCTCCAGAACCTATCTAGGCCCGACCCGGTTACCAGTCAATGAACCGGGTTGTGGACCAATCCTTTCGCCTCAGCTCCGGTTCCACGACTCTGCTCATCCCTCTTCCGGATACGACCGGAGCGCCACCTTGTCCAACGTACGCGCCGGCCGCAGGACCATTCCATTGCGGCGCGGGCGCGATGAGGTGGCGAAGTACTCGGCGTAGGGCTCGCCCTCCCTGCCGCCGAACCCATACTGGAAGTGACGAGCCCCAATCGCGTTGGCCATGCGCGCAACGCTGCGCCGTATCAGCTCCATCTCACCACAGAGGGCATAGGCGATAGCGACGACCTCCTCGCCCCTCAGCCGCTCGTCACGTCGGCGGTTTAGACGAAAGTTGACGAGTGCGCCGGCAATAAAGCCGAGGAACGATCCAATGGTGCCCTGCCAGCCTTTCAGCTCAGCGTAGAAGCTGGAAGCCTCACCTCTGCCCGGTGGCACCTACCGGATAGATGGCGAGGTGCCGGAAACCGAGGTGTGGTCCTATCCACCCGGTGCTGTTGTCGAATACGAGTGGAAAACTTTCGACAGTGGCGAGCGGGCTTTGACAGCTATCGGCCTTGGTTAGCCCACGTCCGATTTCCACCCAATCTAGGCCGTTCTTGCGCGATGGGGCGATTCCGAGAGCGGACAGGCAGGAAGCGCCCCAGTTGTGACCGTTCTGAAGGCTCCAGACAGCTGCGGAAAGCGGCCGTCCGTCGTATGGGCGGTCAAGCGGCAGCCGCAACCTTTGGCGTGATGAAGGGTGAAACTACCGACACCGCCTGATTCACGTAGAGCGCCTTTTCACCCACTGGCGCGACATAGTGCATGGCTTCCTTGGCATCTTGCATCGAAGCGCCTCGGGCGATCATCCACGTGGCGAGGTACTGCGAGGCAAGGCAGCCGCCCGCAGTCGCAACATTGCCATGTGCGACGAAGGAGCTTCTGCTACTCGCGCGATCTAAATGCCGCCTGAGCTGGCGAGGCTGCCACTGCGTAGATGATTGACAAGATTTTACGATAATGGCTGATTGACTACATGGGGCTTGCGGTCACCCCATGAGGCGTCAGCCAAAGCATCGCATCCAACCCAACACTTCTTGGTCGCGCCATGCCTGACACTATACTTCCTGTTTTTCTGTGCCCGGCAAACCGGCTGATACAAATTTGCTGCTGGGCAATAGCGGTCAGCATGCTGCCTTGGGCTGGGCCTGGTGCCGCACAAAGCGAGCCCGCCGAGGGGCTCTCCATCGCAGGATCGGTGCGGCTTCGTGCCGAGGCAATCGATGGGCAGCCGCGTGCCGGCTTCAATGAAGCCGACGACTTGGTCAACCTACGGACGACGCTCCTCGCGCAGTACAGAGATGGCCCTTTCCGCCTTGTTGGAGAGCTGTGGGACAGCCGAATTTACGATGACGATGGAGGGACGCCGGTCTCGACCGCAGAGGTGAACGCTCTCGAACTCGTTCAAGCTTTCGCCGAAATCAAGGTGCCCGAACCCTTAGGCGCAGGCAGCAGTGCGACCGTCGCGGGCGGCAGGTTCGTAATGAACGTCGGCTCCCGGCGCCTCGTAGCGGCCGACGACTACCGGAATACGACGAACGGTTACACCGGGCTGAAAGCCGATTTCGTTTGGCCTGGCGGCTGGAATTTCACGCTGCTGTACACGCTTCCGCAACAGCGCCGCCCTGACGATCTTGCTCGCCTGCGCCGCAACGCCGTGGGTCTCGATCACGAAGGCTTCGATCTTGTCCTCTGGGGCGGCCTGGTCAGCCGCGCGCGCGCTATTGGCCCGGTGACGCTCGAGGGCTCCTTTTTCCACCTGGGCGAGCGGGATACGCCAGACCGTCCGACCCGCGACCGCTCCCTCTACACCGTCAGCTTACGGCTCGTCCGGGACTCCGCGCCGGCGCGGCTTGATGGCGAACTGGAGTTGATCGTGCAACGGGGCGATGTCTCCGCCAGCGTCGCTCCGATGGCTCGCACCCAGCCCGTGCGGGCCTGGTTCGTGCATGCCGACACTGGTTACACCTTTGGCGATTCATGGAAGACGCGGGTCTCGGTCGAGTATGATCACGCCAGCGGAGACAGGCCGGGCGGTGCGTACAATCGGTTCGACACGCTGTTTGGCATGCGGCGGGCCGATCTGGCGCCGGCCGGCCTCTATAATGCCATCGCGCGCAGCAATATCATCAGCGCCGGTATTCGCGTCGAGGCCGCGCCTGACAAGCGCACCGACCTGATGGCAACGCTTCACCCGATGTGGCTCGCAGCGCGTGAGGACAGCTTCGCATCTACCGGCGTGCGCGACCCCACGGGTCGCGCCGGTAGCTTTGCCGGCACGCAGGTGGATGGTCGCCTCCGGCACCTCCTCACGCCTTGGCTGCGCTTGGAAGTGGACGCCGTGCTGTTGGCGAAAGGCAGGTTCCTGAAGGAGGCACCGAACGCGCCCGCTGGACGGTGGACGCGCTATCTGTCCCTGAATGCCACGGCGACATTCTAGAACGATCAGCTTCCATCCAACTTCGGCCACTCTTGCTCCGGCGCGCATTACGGAAGCAGGCTGGCAGTAACTGCTCTTCGGTGGCCCTTCAGCTACGCCTGGGTCACCCCTCATAAGGGGGCCGCAGATTACAACGCGGACAAGACAGGTGGCATGGGGCCGTCCCAATAAACAGGGCTTTCGCCCCGCTGCCGGCGACCTGATATCTGGCGAAGTAGATCTCTAGACCGATGAACCAAAGCTATCTTGCCGTTAATTCCTACTGGTTCAGTATGGATTGAACGGAGGTCGCCCGACTGCGGCTCGCGGCAATTTGATGGGATCAGCTTGCTCCGCGTTACCAACGGCTAAAGCGCACCCGGCGTGTCGACTGGCGGCACGGCGCGTGTCCCCGCATCTCGGGAGAACGAGCATGGTCGACCCGCCGCGCTAGGCCGCTTCACGCCTTCATCGTCAGCGCCCGCCCACTCGCCAGCATGACCGGCGGGCAACGAGCGTGCGCGCCGATTATAGATCGATAAAAGGGACCATATCGCGATGCCCCTGCCCCTCACTGCCTGGCTGCTGGCCAGCGCAGGCAGCATTTCTGCGCCATCCATTCATACCGCCGACGCCTCGGTCACTCTTCGACCTGCGTCGGAGGCGGCCGCCTCGAGCAACGACCCCGCAACCACAACCCCATCCACCGTCCCCTCCGACAGTGGTTCCGACATTCTCGTCACCGCGCGGCGCCGCGCGGAGAGCATACAGGACGTGCCGCTCGCTATCAGCGTCCTGGGCGGCGAGGCGCTGGAGCAGAAAGGTGCCTATCACCTCCAGCAGATCTATCAGGAGGTGCCGAGCCTGACGGTCTATACCTCGAACCCGCGCAACGTGACGGTAAACATCCGCGGCCTGGGATCGAACGTCGCCACGGCGAACAACGGGCTGGACCTTGGCGTCGGCTTCTACGTCGACGACGTTTATTACGCGCGGGTCGGCCAATCCGGCTTTGACCTGGTAGATCTCGATCGGGTCGAGATCCTGCGTGGACCGCAAGGCACCCTGTTCGGCCGCAACACTACGGCCGGTGCAATCGTCGTCACCACCAAGCGGCCCAGCTTCACGCCGGAGGCATCGGGGGACGTTTCGGTCGGCAATTACGGGCTGTTCCAGGCGCGCGGAACGCTTTCCGGACCAGTGGCGAAGAACGTCGCCGGCCGCCTTTCGTTCGAGGCGACCAAGCGCGACGGCTTCCTGCGCAACATCTTCCAGGATCGCCGCGTCCACGATTTTCAGAACTATACCGTGCGCGGGCAACTGTTGTTCACGCCGACTGAAGCGCTGACCGTGCGCGTCATCGGCGATTATGCCCGGCAGGAGCAGAATTGCTGCGTTCCGGTGTTGCTCGGATCACTCGCTGCTTATGACAATGGCGCGCCGATCGCGTTCAACTATGCCCAGCGGATCGCGCAGTTCGGCTACACCCCGCCGCTCGCCGACCCCAAGGATCGCATCACCGACAGCGACTGGCTGGGCCCGATCCGCATGGAACAGGGCGGCGTGCAGGTAAACGCGGAATATGATTTCGGCGGGGCTACGCTGACCTCCGTCTCCGCGGCGCGGTTCTGGAATTGGACACCACGCAACGACCCAGATTATTCGGCCCTCAACATATCGCTGGAGGGCAATCAGTATGATCGCCAGCGACAGTTCAGCCAGGAATTCCGCTTGGCCTCCAACGGGCGGCAGACGATCGACTGGGTGGCGGGCCTCTACGCCTTCCACCAGAAAATTCCCGGCTGGTTCATCAACGAATATGGCCGTGACGCGGGCGAATTCCTTATCGCACCGGGCACGTCCGGCCTGACGCGGGCACAACGCCGCGCCACGCTGGAAGGCACTTATACTTACGCGTCGTCGGAGCCGAAGACGACAAGCGTTGCGGCATTCGGCCAGGGAGTCTGGCACCTGACCGACGCGGTGGATCTGACGGTTGGCCTGCGGTACACGCATGAGCGCAAATACGGCTTCTACGAGCAGGTCCGCGGCGGCGGGTCGCGGCTTACGACGCTAACCCCCGCGCAGATCGCGCTGCGCAACGCCTACACGCCCATTTATGCGCGTTACGATCTCGATCGCAGCTGGGGCGACCTTTCCGGCATGGCGAGCCTGTCGGGCAAGTTGGGCGAGGACGCGCTGGTCTATGTCACCTATGCGCGTGGGCAGAAATCCGGCGGGCTGAATTTCGCCACACTGCCGCTATCTCCGGACGGTGCGCCGCTGCTGGATCTCGCAGTGGTCTCGCCGGAGAAGGTCGACAATTACGAGGTCGGCCTGAAAAGCGAATGGCTCGACCGGCGCCTCACAGCCAATTTCTCGGCATTCCTGACCGACGTCTCGAATTATCAGTCGACGATCGTCGACGCGAGCGTGGTGCCGCCACGTGCATATATCGCCAACGTCGGCGATGTCAGATCCTATGGCATCGAGGGCGATTTGCGGGCGCGTCCCGTCGCGGGTCTGTCGCTTTACGCCAGCGGCACCTGGAACCCGGCCGAATACCGCCGCTATTCCAACGCGCAATGCCCGTTTGAGATACGCGCGCCAGGGCGGCCCACGGTCTGCGACCTGTCCGGGCGCCGCCTGCCCGCCGCCCCGCGATGGGCCTGGTCGGCGGGCGCCAGTTATGACGCGCCGCTCAGCGACACCGTCACCGGCTTCATCGGCGCGGACTATGCGTACCGTTCGTCCTTCTACACGACGTACAATCTCAGCCGCTTCTCGCTGGTGGATGGCTTTGGCCTCCTCAACGCGCGGCTCGGCGTACGCGGCAAGGATGGTCGCTGGGAAGCGTCCCTGTGGTCCCGCAACCTGCTGAACAAGCTGTATTTCTACTCCAAGGGCATCAGCGAGAACGGCGCCGTCTTCTACGGGCAGCCCGGCGATCCGCGCACCTTTGGCCTCACCTTGCGTCACCGTCTCTGACCGGGAGAACAACCATGACTAAACGCACCGACACGATCCGCTTTGGCGCTTTCCTGATGGCGACGGGCCACCATGTCGCCGCGTGGAGGCACCCGCGCGCTGCCAAGGACGCAGGCGTCGACATCGAGCATTACGTCTCGCTCGCGCAGAAGGCCGAAGCGGCGAAGTTCGACATGATGTTCCTGGCCGATAGCCAGGGCGGCTTCGTCGATCGGGACGATCCGGAGAGCATCGCACGCATGGCGGGCGTCGCCGGGTTCGAACCAATCACCCTGCTGAGCGCGATCGCTTCTCGTACGCAGCGCATCGGCCTCGTCGCGACGGCGACCACGACCTACTATCCGCCGTTCCTCCTCGCCCGCCTGTTCGCCTCGCTGGACAATGTCAGCGGCGGGCGCGCCGCGTGGAACCTCGTCACTTCCGCCTCGGCGGGCGAAGCGCAGAACTTCGGGCTGGAGCAGCATCCCGAGCCGGAGGTGCGCTATGCCCGCGCCGCCGAATTCGCCGCGGTGGTAAAGGGATTGTGGGAAAGCTGGGAGGACGATGCCTTTCCACGCAATCGCGACAACGGCCTCTTCGCCGATCCGTCAAAGCTCCACATCCTCGGGCACAAGGGCCCGCATCTTTCGGTTGCCGGACCGCTCAACGTGCCGCGATCGCCGCAGGGGCACCCCGTCGTGGTCCAGGCGGGTTCGTCGGAACCAGGGCGCGAGCTTGCGGCTGCGACTGCCGAAGTGGTGTTCACCGCGCATCAGACGCTCGCCTCCGCCTCAGACTTCTACGCCGATGTGAAGCGCCGGATGGCACGCCACGGCCGGCGGCCCGAGACGCTGAAGATCATGCCCGGTGTCATGGCCGTTGTAGGCGACAGCGAGCGCCACGCCCGCGAGAAGTACGAAGAGCTACAGGCGCTCGTTCATCCCGAGATCGGCAAACGGTTCCTCGCCCGGCTGTTCGAGGACGATCGCCTGCTGGAGCATGACGAGAACCAGCCGCTTCCGGATTGGGTGCAGGTCGACGGGCGCAAGAGCCGCCCCGCGCTTCTTTTGGACATGGCGCGGCGGGAAAACCTTTCCGCCCGCGAGCTTCACCTGCGTGTCACCGGCGCGCGCGGCCATTGGACGATCTTCGGCGATGCCGGCCAGATCGCCGACCAGCTTGAATCCTGGTTCGATGGCCATGGTGCGGATGGCTTCAACGTAATGCCGCCGTACCTGCCGGACCATTTGGACGACTTCATCGCCGAGGTGCTGCCCGAGCTGCGCCGCCGCGGCCGCTTCCGCACGGACTATGAGGGAACGACGCTGCGGGAGAACCTGGGCCTGCCCTTTCCGGAGCACCCCGCCCGTAAATCGACCGCGCTGGCGGAGGCAGCGGAATGAGGCGCCGTGCATTGCTGGCCGGCACGCTGGCGCTGATGCTCGCCGCGTGCGGCAAGGGCGACAGCGCAGGCACAGGCAAGGGCCTGACGATCGGTGTCCAGAAGGGCGGCGTGCTGTTCGTGGCGAAGGAGCGTGGCGCGGTAGAGAAGACGCTCGCCGCACAGGGCATTGCGCCGGTACGATGGGTGGAATTCCCCTCCGGCCCGCCCTTGATCGAGGCGATGCGCGCAGGCTCAGTCGATATCGGCGCAGTCGGCGATACGCCGGTCGCCTATGCGCAGGCGTCGGGATCGGACATCGTCTATGTCGCGACGCACAGCTTTCCGAGCGCGATCACCGGCGGACTGATCGTGCCACGCCAGTCGCCGGTGCGCACCGCCGCTGACCTCAAGGGCAAGCGCCTCGCCTTCACCAAGGGCTCGGCCAGCGAGCTCAGCGCAGTCATCGCGCTGAAGAAACACGGGCTGACGCTGAAGGACGTGACGCCGGTGTACCTGGCGCCGGGCGACGCAATGACCGCGTTCAGCAACGGGTCGATCGATGCCTGGATCACCTGGGATCCCTACCGGGGGCTCGCCGAGGAGCGCCATGGCGCACGCGAGATTCCGATCGACCGGGCCGGCCTTGCCTCCACCGTCTTTTACATCGCGCGGGGCGCGATAGTGAAGGAACGGCCGGAAGCGATCGCCGCCACACTCGACGCGCTGCGAGACGAAGCTGCCTGGGCGCGGGCGAACCTGGACGCGGTGAGCAAGCTGTCCGCCACCGCGACCCGTCTCCCGCTCGCCGTCCAGCAGAAGATGCTGGCGCGCTACAAAGGGGCAGCCTTTGTCGTCGATCCGGTCACCCCGGCTGACATCGCGAACCAGCAGCGTGTCACCGATTATTTGACTGAGGCGGGCGTGCTGAACCGCAAGCTGGATGCCGGCGCGATCGCCTGGACCGGCTGGACCCCGAAAAGCTGAGGAGACGATCATGGCCAGTCTCGCGCCCAACCTGACGCGCGCCGATGCCCCTGCCAACCCGCGCGGGCCATCACGCACCACTTCGCGGGTCCCAGTGGGCTCATGGCTCGCCCGCACGCGCTGGACCCCCGCGATCCTGCCCGTGCTGCTGCTCGCCACCTGGCAGCTCGCCTCGACGACCGGTGCGCTGCCAGCGACTATCCTCCCCGCTCCCACCGCTGTGATCGATGTCGGGGGTGAGCTGATCCGCGACGGCACGCTGATCGCCAATCTGGGCGTCAGCGCGGGACGCGCGCTGGTTGGCCTCCTGGCGGGCGGCACGATCGCTCTTGCGCTCGGCCTTGCCACCGCATTGTCACCGGGGCTTCGCCGCCTGCTTGATCCGACGCTGCAGGCGGTCCGGACCATTCCGCATCTTGCGCTGATTCCACTCGTCATCCTCTGGTTCGGGATCGACGAAGGGGCGAAGATCCTGCTGGTCGGGTGGGGCGTGTTCTTCCCGATCTATCTCAACACCTACCACGGTGTGACCTCCGTCGACCCGGGATTGATCGAAATGGGACGGGTGTACGGAATGCGGCGCATGACGCTGTTTCGCCGCGTGATCCTGCCTGGGGCGCTGCCGTCGATCCTGGTCGGCCTGCGCTTCGCGCTGGGCATCATGTGGCTGACGCTGATCGTCGCGGAGACCATCGCGGCTAATTCGGGGATCGGCTACATGGCGAACCAGGCCCGCGAGTTCAGCCAGACCGACGTGATCGTCCTCGCGATCCTGGTCTACGCCTGCCTCGGCAAGCTCGCCGACAGCCTCACTCGCCTGATGGAACGGCGCTTCCTGCGCTGGAACCCAGCCTATGGAGCACGCTGACATGGCCACCGTCCATACCCTTGCCCGCCCTGCCGTGCAGGGCGGCGCCACGATCACGATCCGCGGCCTCGGCATTGCTTTCGGCGGCAACCGCGTGATCGATGCGCTCGACCTAGATGTCGCCGCTGGCGACTTCGTCTCGATCGTGGGCCGGTCCGGCTGCGGCAAGAGCACGCTGCTGCGCGCGATTACCGGGCTGGAGCAGCCCGATGGCGGCACGATCGAAACCGATCGCGATCGCACGCGCGTCGTCTTTCAGGAACCGCGGCTGCTGCCCTGGGCCAGCGTTCTCGACAATGTCGTGGTGGGCGCTGAAGGCACACCGGCCGAAAAGCGCGAGCAGGCGGTCGAAGCGCTTGCGCTCGTCGGCCTCACTGAAAAGGCAGGCGAATGGCCCGCGCGCTTGTCCGGCGGCCAACGCCAGCGCGTCGCGCTGGCCCGCGCGCTCGTCAGCCGGCCACGGCTGCTGTTGCTAGACGAGCCGCTCGGCGCGCTCGACGCGTTGACGCGGATCGAAATGCAGCGGCTAATCGAACGGGTTTGGCTGAACCAGGGCTTCACCGCGCTGCTGGTGACGCATGATGTGACCGAGGCGGTGACGCTCGGCAACCGCGTGGTGATCATGGAAGGTGGGCGGATCACGCTCGATCGCGCCGTCCCGGCAGGCCGACCGCGCCGCCATGGCGATACAGGGCTGGCAATGATCGAGGGTGAGATACTGGAACGACTGCTGGAGAAATAAGGCGGCAAAGCTCCCCTCCTCCCCTGCGGCGGAGGGGAGCAATCACTCAGCTCGCGGCGGCCTGCCGCAATGTGGTGAAGGGGAATTGCGGCGCCGCTTCCTGCGCCTTCGGGCCGTTCACCAGGTTGAGATGCGGGAACAGGAGCTCGGCCACCCGATAGGCCTCCTCGAGATGCGGATAGCCCGAACCGATCACGGTATCGATGCCGATCGCGGCATATTCCTCCAGCCGCTCGGCAACCGTTACGGGGTCGCCCACCAGCGCGGTACCGGCACCCGTCCGCACCAGTCCAATGCCGGCCCACAGGTTCGGGCTGACCTCCAGATCCGCCCGATTGCCCTTGTGAAGGTCCCGCATCCGCGCTTGGCCTACGGACTCAGTGCGCGCCAGAGCGGCCTGAAAGCGGGCGATATCATCGTCGGTGACATGGCGGATGAGGTCATTCGCCGCATCCCATGCCTCACCCTCCGTCTCGCGCACGATGAAGTGCAGCCGTATGCCGAAGCGGATGGTGCGCCCGCGCGCCGCCGCACGGGCGCGCACGTCGTCGATCACGTCCTTCAACTGGGCGGGCGGCTCGCCCCACGCCAGATAGACGTCGACATGCTCGGCTGCGATCTCCCGCGCGATGTCTGAGGAACCGCCGAACCAGATCGGCGCATGCGGTTTCTGCACGAAGGGAAATTCCAGCCGGCCCTTGCGGATCGACAGGTATTTGCCCTCGCGCGTCACCGTCTCGCCGCGGCCCAGGGCACGAAAGATATCGAGGAACTCGGCGGTTTGTTCGTATCGCTCGCGGTGATCGAGGAAGATCCCGTCCCGCGCCAGCAGCTCGCTGCTGCCGCCGGTAACGACGTTGAGCAGCAGCCGCCCATCGCTGATGCGATCCAGCGCCACCGCCTGCCGCACCGACTCCGCTGGCAGCGTCAGCCCCGGCCGCAGCGCCACCAGCAGCCGCAACCGCTCGGTCACGGGGGCGAGGCTGGCAGCAGTGATCCATGCATCGGCGCAATGCGATCCGGTCGGCATCAGCGCGCCGGAGAAGCCGAGCTGGTCCGCGGCGATTGCCACCTGTTTCAGATAGCCCGGCGTCGCGGCGCGCGCGCCATCGGTGGACGCCAAATACCTCTGGTCCCCGGCTGAGGGCAGGAACCAGAGGAAATCGAGCGGGCTGCGGCTGGCGGCGGCGGTCATTCTGCAGCCTCCAGCAGCGCCTCGTCCGCCTCCGGGCGGATGGCACGGCTGCGGCGGCCGTCGATCGACACCGGAACGTCACCGGCAATGGTGACCCGGCGGACCGTGCGGCGCTGCAGGCCGAAATCGGCCGTGGCGCGGTGCTGGGTAGCGCGATTATCCCAAATGGCCACATCACCTTCGCGCCAGCGCCAGCGGACGATGTTTTCCGGCTGGAGGATATGGTTCTGAAGGATCTGGAACAGCGCCAGACTGTCCGCCTGCTCCAGGCCGACGAAGCGCTGCACGAAATGGCCAAGCAGCAGCGTCCGTTCACCTGTTACCGGATGGACGCGTACCACCGGATGCTCGGTCTCGTGCACGACGCGGGCGAACACCTCGCGCTGGTAGCGGATCCGCTCCGCCGAGGTTTCAGGACGCAGCGCCGCATAATCATAAGCGTTGGAGTGAACCGCCCACAGCGTGTCCGCCAGTACGCGCAGCGGCTCCGGCAAGGCATCGTAAGCAGCGGCCGTATTCGCCCATTGCGTGTCGCCGCCCGCCTCCGGGATGGTCACCCCGCGCAGGATCGAAGCGGCCGGGTAAGCCGGGACGAAGGTGACGTCGGTATGCCACGAGTTCGCCGCCCGTCCGTCGGTTGAATCGAGGTCGAGGATATGCTGCGTTCCCTGCCGCACTGGCACGGTCGGGTGCGACACAGGATCGCCAAAACGCGCCGCAAATGCCTCTTGCCCGGCATCGTCCAGCTGGTGCTGATCGCGGAAGAACAGCACCTTGTGCCGCGCGAGCGCCGCATGAAGCGCGTCGTAGATTTCGGGCGCAAGATCGGCGGAAAGCGCAATCCCGTGCACCTCGCCGCCGATGCGGCCTGCAACCGGGGTGATCACCAGCGGGCTGGCAGGGCCGGGTGTGTTGATGAACTGAGTCGTCATTGGGCACCTCCTAATTCCTATCTTCTTGGTAGGATTATGAGGAAGCCACGAAGAACGGCTTCATCCGTTGAAAGCCGAGCTAACGCCACCCCACATCGTCGAGGTTGGCTTGGACGCTCTGCTCTCCATCGGCTGAACGGGGTCTACCAAAGGAAAACCCGGATGGTGCAGCTTTGCTGCGCTTCTCGCCGACTATCGGAGAGGAGCCTCCGCCGTCTAGAGTGCTTTAATGTCTGTTAAATCTTGAATTGGAGACGCCTAGATGGCAGCGCAGCCACTCCCCAAGGAAAGTATGTACATAATGGCTGATATCCCCCCGGACGATCCAAACTTCGACACGATTGAATTTGCGGTACAGCTGACCACCGCTTGGCTGGCGAACCCGAACACTCGAGCATCTGAGACCGACGTTCTCGCCTTTCTGAAGGATATGCACGGAGCTGTTGACCAGCTTTCGGGTGCTGAGCGACACCTGAAATCAGCTGACGTGGCGAATGAATACACGCCAGCCGTGTCGGCCAGGAAGTCTCTCGCTTCCAAGGACCACATCATATCGATGATCGACGGCAAGCCGTACAAGACGCTCCGGCGCCATCTTGCCGGCTACGGGCTCACGCCACAAGGATATCGGGATCGTTATGGTCTGAAATCAGACTATCCGATGGTTGCTGAAAGCTACTCGGAAGCGCGTCGAGCCATGGCCAAGAAGATCGGCCTGGGCCGCAAGCCGGGTATGACGCGG
>NZ_JAQZBC010000035.1 GCF_029239295.1 Sphingomonas sp. | reverse complement strand
GGGCGCGGGCCTGTTGTGGTTCGGATGGTTCGGTTTCAATGCTGGCGGTGCCTACGCCGCCGACGGCCTTGCCGCCTACGCCTTCACCAACACCATGCTGGCCGGATCCATTGCGATGCTGGTGTGGATGTTCTGGGAGTGGCGGGATGCCGGTCACCCGACGTTCTCCGGCGTCCTCGTGGGCGCGGTGACGGGGCTTGCCACGATCACTCCCGCTTCGGGCTATGTGGAACCGATGGCGGCCCTGCTGATCGGCGCGATCGGCGCCACCGCCTGCTATTTCGCCAAGTACATCCAGTCCTGGCTCAAGGCGGAGGATACGCTGGAGGTGTTCCGCGCCCATGGCATCGGCGGCATCACCGGTTCGCTGTTGATCGGTGTCTTGGCAAGCCCGACGATCAACGCCGTCTCGGCGGGTGGGCGGCAGCTGTCGGTGCAGGCGATCGCCGTCGCCATCGTGGTGATCTACGCCATCGTCATCACCAGCATCATCCTTTTTGTGCTCGATCGGGTCAGCACGCTGCGGGTGCCGGAAGAGGTGCAGCGCGAAGGCCTGGATGAGACGCTCTACGGCCAGAGCGCCTACAGTCTGTGGGGCATGAAGTCGGGCAATCCGGAATGATCACCGCATAGCTGCCAGCCGGGCGCCGGGCGCCCGGCTGCGTCCCGCCCCCCGACGCCGGGAGTGAAAACACTTCTGCCATGGACCTGACGCTCCTCATCTTCTTCCTGGTCTATCTGGCCATGGGGCTGGGCTCGCTGCCTGGCTTCAGGGTGGGGCGCACCGGCGCCGCAGTGATCGGCGGCATGGCGATGCTGGCGGTCGGCAGCATCACCCCGCAACAGGCGTGGAATGCGATCGACTATTCGACCATGGGCATGTTGTTCGGCCTGATGGTCGTGTCGGCCGCGTTCGTCGTCTCGGGCTTCTATGGCTGGCTGGCGCAAAAGGCGGCCAGCTCGAACATTTCCGAACGGGCCTTGCTCGCGGTGCTCATCATCGTCGGCGGCGTGATGTCGGCATTCCTCACCAACGATGTCGTCGCGGTGTCGATGTGCCCGCTGCTGCTGTCGATCACCATGGCGCGCGGGCTGAACCCGGTGCCGTTTCTGCTGGGTTTCTGCTTTGCGGCTAACGCCGGCGCGTCGGGCACCATCATCGGCAGCCCGCAGAACATCATCGCCGCGCAGAAGCTGAACCTTTCCTTTGCCGGCGTGTCCGAGATCACCGTGGTGCCGGCGCTACTGTCGCTGGGAGTGATCTGGGTCGTGATTACCCTGCTGTATCGCAACCGGTGGAAGCTGGCGAAGCCGCAGGACACGCCGAACCCGCAGGCGGCCGCCCCGCCACCGCCACCCTTTTCCCTAGGGGAAACGCTGAAGGCGGCGGTGACGGCCATCGTGGTGGTCGGCGCCTTCGTGTTCAGCGATTGGCCGCGCGAAACCGTTGCGCTGACCGCTGCGGGTTTCCTGCTGCTCAGCCGGCGCGTCTCGTCCAAGTCGCTGCTGCAGGAGGTGGATGGTGATCTCATCCTGCTGATCATGGGGCTGTTCGTGGTGAATGCCGGCCTCGCCGCGACCGGCCTGCCGCAGAAATTGGTGACGGGCCTCGCCGCGGAGGGGATCGACCTCAACAGCCCCGCCATGCTCTTCCTAATCAGCAGCGTCGTCAGCGACCTGGTGGGCAACAACCCGGCGGTGATGATGCTGGTGCCGTATCTCCACGCCCATGGCGACGCGAACTATCTGGGCGCGGCGCTATCGCTCGGCACGCACTTCTCCAGCAACCTTGTCGTGTTCGGCAGCCTTGCGGGCATCATCATGGTCGAGCAGGCGAAGGATCGAGGGGTGATCATCTCGGGCGCCGAATTCTCCAAGGCCGGCGCGCTTGTCACCGTGGCGACGATGCTGATCGCCGGGCTCTGGCTCCTGATCTGATCGCGGCGCGCCGTCCCGTTCGCCTGAGGGTTCAGGACGGCTGGCGCGCCCGTTCGATGCCGTCCAGCATCCGCGCTAGGATCGTCAGGGAGGATTCTGTCCGGTCGTCCGGCGCGGCGACCTCGCTGCGTTCGCTCTGCGCGGCGGTCTTCTCGCCGTGGGTCTCGGCGTCCTTGCCACCGGCCGCCGATTTCAGCCGCTCGCTCAGCGCAAGCAGCCGGGCGGCGTCCTGTTCCGGCGGCGGCACCTCGCGGAAGCTGCGCTCCAGGCGATGCGCGGCATAGGCCATGACATAGGCCTCGCGCAGGGTGTCGCGCCCAGCCGTCATCATGTTGCCGAGCGACCATGTGCTGCGCAGCGGGCCGACGGTGGCAAGGACGGTGCCCAGCGCGCGGTCCACCGCCGCGGCCTTGCGCGCCATTGATCGCTCGCGACCGTTTGGCCCGGCCTTCGCGATGGCCTGCAGTAGATCGCCGAGTGCGGTGAGCAGCCCGTCCATGGCTTTCCTTGCTTGCTGGTGGAGGCTGATCGGAAACAGCAGCAGCGCGACCAGCACGCCCGACGCCACGCCGATGGCGGTTTCCTCCAGCCGCAGGACGAGCAGCTCGGGGGTGAAAATCCCGATCAGGCCGTAGATTAGCGACAGCGAGATGGTGAGGAACAGGCTCATCGCGACATAGGACACACGCGCGATGAAGAACGTGACGAAGACGGAAATGGCGAGCGCGGCGCTGAGCCACAGGAGATGATCGTGGGTCAGCGTGGCGAGCGCAATGCCGATGACGATGCCGATCGCGGTGCCCCACGCACGATCCAGCCCGCGCACCGCCACCGCGGCGCCGGACTGGGTGTTGTTGAAGATCATGAACGTGCTGATCACCGCCCAGAACCACCGCTGCGTCGAGATCGCTTCGCCGAGGATCGCGGCGATCGCGCAGGCGAGCGTCACTTGCAGCGAACGGCGCAGCGTCTGATCGCGCAGCCATTCGCCGCGCTTGGGAAACAGGCCCGCCTTATGCTCGGGCGGTCCGCCGGCGCCGGCGGAGGGGAAGGTCGGGGGCAGCCCGGCTACCGCCGATTTCAGCGCCATCTCAGCCTCGCGCATCTCCTGCAGCGCTCGCTCCACGCCGTCATGCGCCGGCGGCCTCGCGTTCTGCGCCCCCGCCTCCGATTGGCCGACCAGCGTCTCGGCGGCGACCTGAAGATCGAGCAGCTTCAGCGCGATCGTCGTCTCTCCGGTGTCCTGATCGGGTGTTTCGAGGGGGAGGGACGTTTCGCACGCCCTGATCCCCGTGCTGAGCGCACTGCCTGCGAGACGAAGATCCTCCCGGCGTCGATGCGCTGCGGGGAGCGGACTGGTGGCATGGGCCAAGGCGGCAGGAGCGATGCCGCGCAATTGCTTCGCCACTGACAGCACCGCATCGACGAGGCGCCTGAAATCGAGCGCCGGATTGTCCGGCATGACCGCATTGCGGATCACGTGAACCACACCGCCGGAAATGACCAATGCTGCTGCCACCGTCCGCAAGTCGCGCTCGTCCTCCTTCAGATACGCCGCGACGACGGCGCACATGAAGGTGAAGACACCGACGGCGCGCCAGCGCGCGCCGAACCGCGCCGCGTACGTCGCCGCAAAGACGATGATCACGAGCGCGATGTTGATGTAATGCAAGGCGCCGTGAAGTGCAGATATGACCGCAATCGCGCAAAAGGCCGCGAGCGCTGCATAGATGCGGGTCAGGCCGCGCGCCGCGGCTGTCCGATCGTTGATCTGCAGCGCGCCCTGCATCGTCGCGATCAGCGCCAGGACATAGGCCGGGCGGGGGATCGTGTACCATTTGCCGATCAGCGTCAGGACACCGCACACCAGCGCCATCGCCACCACGATGCAGCCTGACATGCGAAGCGCGAGCAGCGCCGGATCGGCGCCTAGGATCAGCAGTTTGAGCCGTTGAAAGCGGGTCATCCGTGGCGGCTTCTGCGCTGCGCCGGGCCCGTCCGTCACCGCCTCGACCGGACCGTCAGTCCCGAAGCGCAGCAACGATGGACGAACCCGGCAGGGCGAACTGAAACGAGGCAATTCGAGGGCGTTTGAAGACGGACCGTAGACCAGTTCGCCTCAGCCGGGCGTTACGTGTTTGTCCCCATGATGGGCGCGGGACCCGAACGGCAGCGAATGTTGCGGAAGGCGTTTTCACTTACGTAGCGACGACAGGCCGGAGCAGCCCGCTCCTTGGCTACGACAGTTGAACGGAATCGAGGTCCGCGGCGTTGGTACGGCGGCTTATGTGGCTCGTCGCCGCGGCCGCCGATGTGGCCCCGCCCGCTGATCGTCCCACCGATGTGCGACCGCGTGGGCCCTTTTCGTCGGTTCATACCCGATGTTCATCGCCAGTACCCGATTGGCGCGCTATGAGAGCTTTTGTGAATACCGCAACGCCCCACAATTACCCCATCCCGATCGACTCCTCGGACATCGACTTCATGGGGCACGTCAACAACGCAAGCTATCTGAAGTGGGTGCAGGACGCCGTGATCGATCATTGGCGCTCCCTCGCGCCACCCGAGGCGGTCGCGCGGCACCTGTGGGTCGCCCTCAAGCACGAGATCACGTATCGCCGCCCCACCTTCCTCGGTGACGACGTGATTGCCACCGTCCTGCTGGAGAAGGTCCAGGGCGCCCGCGCCTTTTATCAGACGGTCATCAGGCGCGGCGAGGACGTGGTTGCCGAAGTGCGCTCCAGCTGGTGCTGCGTTGACGCAAGCACGCTGCGCCCGGCGCGCCTTGCGCGCGAAATCGTCGACCGGTTCTTCCCGGCGCCCGCGGCCGACTGAATTTCCAGCACGGGGCAACTTCGCTCCACGACCCTGGCCGCAGTACTCACAACATCGATGTGATGCCTACGTAGGCGCGCGAGCCGCCCGCAGTGCCGATCATGGGGTGTCAGCGAAGGCCCAGGCAGGCTCCAACGCCAAAGCCAGAGCCAAAGCCAAAGCTCCATCACTTCCGTCGGGTCCGATCTTTTTGGGAAATGGTGCCGCTTACAGGACTCGAACCTGTGACCCCCGCATTACGAAGGCCCATCACGCAAACAGATAAAGCGTTATATATCAGCGCACTAGGTGGCGATCGTAGTCCGCTCGTGTCGCGGACCCAAGCGCTTCCCAGACTAGGCCGCCGCCATCAACTCGGAGTTTCCTAGTGAAAGCACTTTGGCTTGGGAAAAGTTGAAATTTCGACCTGCGGTATACCGGCTGAGAGGGGGAGGTAATCTAGATGCGAAGAGCGAATTACGTTTTTGCTCCGGGCGCTATCACGCTGGCGCCACGTGAAGCGCAGCCGAGTCTAGGGCATCAGCAAGTTCGGCGGCGGTGAAAATCGTTTGATCTCCCTCCCAGAGGGACCTGATGAGCAGCCAATCATTGGCGTTCAGAGATTTTTTCAAACCTAGGCCGGGATGCAGTCTACGCAAAGATTTCCAATCTTCGACGCCGAATATTAGTAAGCGGGTTTGCTGAGCTGACGCTCTACAGCGCACGTATCCATTTATGCTTCTCCCTCCATCTTCACGAAGATGAAAAGCAATCACGGACTTTTCGACGTCATGCCAACCTTCTTCTTCATCCCACACAACGACTGAAAGATCGGAGGAGTCTTCGGTATTCTCGCTATTACGAAGCGCTCTTTCTACCTCTTCATCAAGGTCATCTGTGCTCACTATGAAGGATAAATCTTTAAACGACTCTGGATAATGACGTATCCTATCTAGAAACGAAAGGCCCGCGAGATCGGCGTCATCATGCTCACGCCCGGGATCGTTCGAATACTTCGAAGCTCTCTTAACGTCGTCCCAAAGTACCTCATGCGAGTTGTTGAACACCTCGTCGAACCAAGCTTTGGCCTCCTTCCAAGCTTCGCTTCCTGCCGGGTGAAACGTGCCAGCTTCTAGGTTGCCTGGCGCTCTGCCGCCCACTCCTAGCGCTTTGGCCGACAAATTCGGCGATCCGATGACGGCGCCCGCAACAGACAGGTACACCTTGGTATGGATCCAGTCGCGTACGTGCAGGTTGGGGTTGCCCGCCATTTTTGGGCCGGTAGGGGCCCCAAACTCCTGCAGCGCTTTTTGCGACGTACAGCCCATTGCAATGTCGCAAACGATCCGGACGACTTGATCCGACCGCGGGAAAAGGTCCGCCCTCATGCCCCGCCCCAGAAAGGCGACGGCACAGTTGACAGTTTCTTCTGAGCAGATGTGTCGAACTCGCGCAGCTAGCTCGGGCCCTTGTAGAAACTCGGCGGTCATTGCATGCTCTCCACGGTCTTCAATGTCACTTCGCACTGTAAGATCGTCCTTCAAAACGAAAAGCATCCTATGGCTGACGCCGCGCTGGGCGAGAAGTTGACGTTGGCGTTGATACAATGTGCAGCGCTTGTGCCATTGATTGCAACATGCGACCTCATTCTATTTCTGTCCTATTATGATGCACTAGCAGCGATTGGATGGGATGTGCTCCATCGAAGCGCTCAAAGAGGGTCCTCTTGTGCCTCGTCAACTTCCCATAAGGTGGCAGGCTGTGAACACAGGCTCACGGCGCATCAGAAATAAAGGACGAGCTGGAGCTCATTCAGAACTTGCTAGACGACAAGGGCCCAGGAAACTATGAAGCAATGGATATAATGAATGGGGGTACGGTGGCACGCATGACCGCGCCGCCCTTCAGCTCGGCAAGAGCGGCGACGGCGGTGTGGACGGCGTGATTGACGAGGACCGGCTTGGGCTCGATCGAATTTACGTCCAGGCGAAGCGGTACGCGCCTCACATCGGAGTCGGACGTCCGGAAATACAGGGCTTCGTAGGGAGCCTTGTGGGGCTGGGTGCGACTAAGGGCGTGTTTGTCAGCACGTCGACTTTCAGCGTGCCAGCGGTCGAATACGTCAGGCACCTGCCGCAGCGGGTCATCTTGATTGGCGGCGAGCGGCTAGCGGAGTTGCTGGTCGAGCACGATGTGGGCGTTCGGGTCAGCCGCACTATTTCCGTAAAGCGAGTCGATGAAGACTTTTCGCCGAAGACTAGCCTCCCGCACGGATTCTGTGCGCTGGCATTTTGCTGAATTCGACGTAACCTCGGCGCTTCCCGTCTAAGGTCGGCTTTCAAGCGTCAGGCGACCTCGCCCCAAAGCTCCCCGAGTTCCGCTTGCAATGTTGGACGGTCCCAATGCCGCCGGCGATCGCAATTTTGACGCTAGAGTTGACCGACTGGCTACGGCGCTGGGGTCGGCAGGTGGACTTGCTAGCTGGTCTGGTCGAATTGCCGAATGATGCTCTTGGCGGACGGCTTTCAGAGTTTGGGCGCTCATCCGCTTCTCTTTTTAAGGTGTGGCCTAGAGGAACAGAGAGAACAGCTCCTCGCCTCGTGCCGAGTTGTTCCCTAGAAACTGAAAGAAACCATCAGCAGCATTCCTTTTTGAGACGTCTGACGGAAACGTATCTCTGTCTCATTTCCTGGAAGTGGCCTGTCCAGCTCTAATCCCTTCCCTAATATCTGTACGCTTGGATCAATGACCAACCCCATACCTATGTTGAAGCTAGACTTCGAGTCTTTAGCGTAACGAAACCCTATCATGCCCCCAAAGGCAATTGCGTCGATAACATCGTCGCTACCAGGTCTCACCGCCAGAAAAGGGCCAATGCCCCACTCGTCCTCATCCAAGCCAAAAAGGCTGTAGCTCGGTGTGAAGAAGTAATGTGACTCGAGCATAATTCTTGCTTTGGAATTGTCGGTTTTTACCGCTCTCACCAAACCATCAACAATTTCAGCCTCAACCACTCGCTGAGATTCACCCAAATCGATCGTCACTGACATTCCGACGCCGAACTTGATGCCGCCGAACTCTTGCGTATCGTCGGAACCTGTGCTCGCTGCGGATTTGCTCGTGTCAGGAGACTTCTCCCCAGCATCAGTAAGCTTCGCATCGGAGGTCGCCCCAGCGCTAACTGCTTGGGAAGGTGCTGCCGGCGCTTGCGCAGACGCGAGATATTCTCTTGCGGCCTTAGCCTTTAGCGCGAGCTCATCCGCAGCCGCGATATCTCGCTCTGCTTGGGCAATACGAGCGGCCTTAAGCTTCTCGTTTGCATCCGCGACGGCTTGCTCCGCCGCCGCAATTTCCGGCGATGTTTGAGCTTGAGCAGCGTTAATCGTAACCGAACAAAATAAAATCCAGCCAAGTAAAGCTCGAAAAAACTTCACGAATCCTGGCATAGCCCCCGCCCCTAAATAGAACTTATGGTATTCTAATCTATTCAGTCCGGTTTTAAGTAGCAGCTCGCTGACAAAGCAAAAGTAATAGAATAACCGGAACGGTTTAAACTGGCTAAGTCAAGGAAAAGAAAGAGATTCGGTTATGAATTTAAATCAACGCTTAGGGTCATGACCCATTGATGTGAGAGGCGCGATCTGATTCAGGCTCCGAAGGGAGACTGAGAATGAGCGACCTGTACTGGCTGACGGACGAGCAGATGGCGCGTCTGCAACCGTACTTCCCCAAGAGCCATGGCAAGCCGCGCGTCGATGACCGGCGGGTGCTGAGTGGCATCGTCTTCGTCAATCGCAACGTGCTGCGCTGGTGTGATGCGCCGAAGGACTATGGCCCGCACAAGACGCTCTACAATCGCTGGAAACGGTGGGGCGAGAGGGGCGTCTTCCTGCGCATGATGGGGGGGGGGCTGCGTCAGCGGAGGCCGAGCCGAAGACCGTCATGATCGACGCGACTTACCTGAAGGCGCACCGCACGGCATCGAGCCTGCGGGTTAAAAAGGGGATCTCGGGCGGCTGATTGGCCGCACCAAAGGCGGCATGAACACGAAACTTCACGCCGTCACCGACGCAAACGGCCGCCCTCTTAGCTTCTTCATGACCGCTGGCCAGGTCAGCGATTACACCGGCGCGGCAGCGCTACTGGACGATCTGCCAAAAGCGCGCTGGCTCCTGGGCGACCGGGGGTACGACGCCGACTGTGACGTGCTCCCCTGAAACTCTGCCAGTTTGAGCTAGAGTCCGCCTTCGTGAGGAGACGGACGTGAAGAAGACCAGGTTCAGCGAGGAGCAGATCATCG
>NZ_JAQZBC010000004.1 GCF_029239295.1 Sphingomonas sp. | reverse complement strand
CGCAACTTGACCCGCAACCCAGCGGGTATGACATAAACTTCACGACACGGGTCCATTCTCGATGAAAACTCCGGGTCAACTCTCAGTGCAAATCAACAGAAGGTGGCTTAAGCGACCTATTCAGCTTCTCACGCTGGATCGGTGGACACGATGAGGATCACCACGAAGGCACAAGCCTCATCACTCTCGAATACCGAGAGGTCGCCGCGCAGAAGGTGCGCGATATGCTGCCAGAGCTAGGTTTGGCCTGTTACGAGATCGACACCCAGACCGGACGCAGCAAGACGGTCCTGTTCGCATTTCCGGTAGCCGAACCGCTCGACCACATCGAGACAACGCGCGCCGCGAGCCTCATCGCAGAGATGCTGGAAGCCTCTGGCCTCAAGAGGCACTCATTCCTCTCCACCTATTTCTGGCGCTTCCGACACAACGGCTCAATCACGTTTCATGACGGGGTGCCGTTCTCTCGTAAGATCATCACTGCCGCCTTTGATGCTCAGGTCTATGTCGAGATCAAGAGGTGGATGCGATGAGCCGCGACGCATTGGATGCGATCGTGCTCAACGAGATTGCCGATCAGCCAGACCTCACTCCGAATGAGCGCATCAAGCGTGCCATCGATATTGCTTTGGCGCTCCTGAACGTCTCGATTGAAAAGCATGATTGAATGGCGAGCATTGGGTGGAAAGCGGACGTTGGCTGACAAGAGCAATCATGCCTGCCTCAGGCATCGGAAGAGGATCGAACCGTCTGTTGATCGTAGTCGATAGGACGACCGAAGATACAGGCGCGCGCGGGTGCCAGCGGCTTTTGGAGTCAGGATCACTGTCAGGAACCGAACCTCGTTAACCAACGGCTTGCCTGGATCGAGGCGACCTCCTCGAACAAACAAGTTGAGAAATGACCGTCGTCGCCCACGGACAGGGTTGGCGACTGCCAATCCGACACCGGAACGCTTCCCCAAACACGCTGCCACTTCACGGGGCGACATCGGCCCGGAAGCATCAAGCCTAAGCGACGAGCCGTAATCGTTTGGAATGGCCTCGCCTCGACTGCTTAACGTCAATGATACCAGCCCCAACAGAACAGGTGTGAGGATCTTTGGTGCCATCGCTCGAAGCATACTGGCACCCTCAACGTCCGCAACTGGGGCGGTAGCTGCCTGGCCGCTTCAAATTTCGCGGGTGCCGTCGTGAACGGCTGAGATTGGGTGGAAACCTGCGATCATAGGCCCATTCGCCAATATACGCGAAAAACGAATATCCCTTGAAGGGCTGCGACCGCCGCAAAGATTACGAACGCCGCGACCGAATAATGACTACCGACCTCGCCTAGAAAGAGACTTCCGACGAACACGAACCAAGCAGGAAGTCCGATCGTCACGGCTACGACCTTCACCCAGCCGGGCAACACGTCCCATTGAGTGTCGCGGTTTAAAGAGAAATCGGCGTCGTCATTCGGCATGGATATCTCGTGACACAATAACGCTGGTGTACGCTAGTGGGGCGATTAGGGACAATCGGCACCCAGACTAATGGGAAGCGGAAGAAAGCCGGCGTTCAGGTCATCAGCCTAGAGCGCGTTTAGGGCCTTCGGTGATCAAACAGCGCTTTAACAATCCGGTACATAGCTTCTGCTTCGCTTGTCAGACAGTAGATCGCATCCGACTTAATCCGCACGCCGTTCTTCACCAGCGTGAACTCGTCTGGGCCAACCGCATGACTAGGCGGGGGCGGCGGCCCTTCGAGCTGCTTCGAAGCGCAAGTGTTGTCGTTAACGCCGCTTGCGAAGGCGCGATCTGAAAGCTGGCGCACGTTCTCGAGCACGTCACCTTGCAGCCTACCGGTATGACGGGGTGTCATCGGAAACCCCTTAGGCCAGCCGGCGACAGGCGGAGTCACAACGTAGTCACCCGAGGTCAGATCTAGCTCCAGCGTCTGCGATGGCGTCCATTCTGACAGATCAACATTGATCGTCAGCTTGTCTCCGGCGTCAGCGGCGGCAGTACCGGAGCAGGCCAGTATGGCTAGCGACCCTGCCGCGATGTTGCTCGCCCAAGCTATTCTCATCAATCACCCTCTCCATGCAAAGCCATATCAGCGTGAAACATGTCAATGCGGAAGGGGTATCCGGAAGCTATGGCGCCTCCAGTCGCAAGCTAACTCGACCTCCAGCGGCGAACCGAAGATCTGACCGCTTCCGGCTAGTCCAGCGGGCCGCGCCAATGATTTGAACTGGGGCGGTTCCTGCCTGTCCGCTCGTGGAATGCCCCACCGTGCAAGAGCGGCCTAGATTGGGTGGAAACCGGACGTTACTCTGCAAAGGCGACGAAGGTCACGTAACCAACCGCCACCGCGGCAATCGCAAGGGATAAGACTTGAAGGTAAGGCGCGGCTGCACCGTGTCGCGATAGCCAAATGGCCATTGGGAAAAACAGCAGCAGCAGGAAATTGACCCAGCCGATTGCGCCGTGAGGGCCGCCCATTCCCAAGCCGGATACTGCCAGCAAAGCAAGCGCTGACGACACGCAGAGCGCGGTGCGATAGCGGATTGGTTCCAGGGTGTTGGCCATCGACCGCTGTATGAAGGTAGCAAACATTGTCGGCAATTGGGCGAAAGCGGACAGGCCGCTTTTCTCAGCTAACGGGCTTGAACCGAATCGATTGTTCGTGGTCTGTTCTCGTTATGAAGCACGATCCCTCTAGCCTCGCCCATACCCTCCTCACGGCGCCTGCTTGGGCGCGCGTTGGGCTTACCGCGCCGAGTAAGAGCATCCGCGAAGCAGCGGCAACCGAGTTAGCCGAGACGATCATCGGCGCGCTTCAGGCATCCCAACCCTGCTACGATGCTCGCCAAATGGCTCTGCCGCTGTGACGTGTCTGCCAATTACAAGATAGAGACGCTTAGCCAGATGTCCCGGCTGGGCCGCAATCTGGAAGTCAGGTGTGGATGCGGCCATAGGTCAGTCGTAGATGGAGAGAACTTCGCACGCTGGTTGTTTATAAATCGGTTCGACACCCGCGTTCACATGCCGCGGGAGAGGCTTCGTTGCTCAGTCTGCGGCTCTCGCCCGATCGGCATACGGCCCGCCTCGAACCAGCCCACCGCTCCCAACTGCTGGCCAAAAGATGAGGGCGCGTGGCGGCGCAGGATCGCTCGCCTGCGGGGCTGATCAGCTAAGGACCCCAGGAATCGCCGTTTTGCTTCAGCCCCAGATTTCGTTTGCGTAAGCTACATGCTTGAACGCCGGCAGCCCCGCGATCAGTTGCACCTGCACCTCGACCGCGCGCGCCTCCAGCCCCAGATACGCCACCGTCGCGACGATTGCCGCCATGCATCCCCCGCCCCTGTTATGCCGTCGTTCATAGCCGCTTTGTCAGCGCTGCAAACCATTCATCACCGTCTTGTCTTTGCAATACACCGGAGCCACATGCGCCCCATGCGCGATCGCCACCCTGCCATGCGGATCTTCCAGCTCACGCTCGGCGGTGTGCTGCTGGTGGGCGCGGCCGCGCTCGGGCCGCTGCCGGGACCGGGCGGCATCTTCCTGTTTGCCGGCGGCATGATCCTGATCCTGCGCAACTCGCGCCGGGCGCAGGTTCGCTGGGCGCGGATGAAGCGGCGGTGGCCGCGGGTCGGCAACATCGCCGATCGTGCAATGCGCCGTCGCAGCGCGCTTCGGCGCCGCGCGCGTGATCGGGTGCTGGGGTCGCGTTGACTTACCCGTCGCCTTCACCTATGCGGCGCCATGTTCGGGCTGCCCCTCGTGGCGGCCCTTCTTTTTCAGATTCGGGAATGAGCAATGAAGCGGACCTTTCAGCCGAGCAACCTGGTGCGGGCACGCCGTCACGGCTTCCGTGCGCGGATGGCGACGGTCGGCGGCCGCGCGGTGATCCGGGCACGTCGCGCCCGCGGTCGCAAGAAGCTGTCGGCCTAACAGCCGGGCAGCCTCGCGCAGGCGATACGATCATTCAGACGCTTACCCGCCGCCGGGATTTCCTGGCGGCGAACGCGGGCGAGCGCGCACCAATGCCTGGCTTCGTGCTGCTGGTGCGCCCCCGCAATGATGGCGACGCGACGATCCGCGTCGGCTATACCGTCACCAAGAAAATCGGCAACGCCGTGGTACGTAACCGGATGAAGCGCCGGCTGCGTGCGCTCGCGCGGGAACTGCTGCCGGCATCGGGTGTGCCCGGCGCGGATCATGTGCTGATTGGGCGAATGGGCGGGATCGAGCGGGATTACGCCAGCCTTCAGGCCGAACTTGGCAAAGCGTTGCGCAAGACGTCGTCGCGCGTCAACGCCAAGGTTCCGGGATGATCGCCCGCCTGCTGATCCTGGTGGCACGGCTCTGGCAACTTGGCCCGTCGCTGATCCTGCCGCCAACCTGTCGTTACCAGCCCAGCTGTTCGGCCTATGCAATCGAGGCCTTGCGCCGCTATGGCGCAGCACGAGGCAGCTGGCTCGCGGCAAAGCGCATCGCGCGATGTCATCCGTGGGGCGGGCACGGCTATGATCCGGTCCCATGATGGATTGGGCCCAGAGGGAATAAGGCGCTCGTGAACAAAGAGAACAAGAATTTCGTCCTGTTCGCGGTGATCGCGGCGCTGATCCTGTTCGGCTGGCCAGTGGTGCAGAACCGCTTCTTCCCGACCGCCAATCCCCCGGTGACGAAAATCGAGGACGGCAAGACTGAGGTCCTGCCGAACAAGAATGCCGATCCCACCGCTGACACGCCGGCCGCCAATCGCGACCGTGCGGTGGTGCTGCGCGAAACGCCACGGGTGCAGATCGACACGCCGACGATGCACGGCTCGATCAACCTGAAGGGCGCCCGGATCGACGATCTGGTGCTGAAGAATTACAAGGTCACCGTCGCGAAGGATTCGCCGCCGGTGCGCCTGCTGTCGCCGGCCGGCGCCCCGGAGGCGTATTTCGCTGCTTTTGGCTGGCGCGACGACGGCCTCTCGCCGCCCTCGTCCGATACGGTCTGGAAGGCTTCGTCGAACCTGCTCGCGCCGGGTAAGCCGGTGACGCTGACAGCCACCAACGACAAGGGCCAGCGCTTCTCGATCGAACTCACCGTCGACGACGGCTACATGTTCGGCGTCAAGCAGACGGTCGCCAATGCCGGCACCGGCGCTGTTCCGGTCGCTGCTTACGGCCTCGTCAATCGCGCTGGCGTGTCAAAGGATCCCGATAGCTGGACGATCCACGTCGGCCCGATGTCGGTCCACAATGACAAGGCCGACTATGACGTCGACTTCAAGGATCTGGACGAAACCCCGCAGCGCTTCTCCACCACCGGTGGCTGGCTCGGGTTCGCCGACAAATATTGGCTGACGGCGCTGATCCCGGATCAGGCGCGTCCGTTCGACGGGCAGTTCCGCGCCGGCGCCAACAAGGCGTACCAGGGCGATTACACCAGTAACGCCCAGCTGCTGCCGCCCGGTCGCCAGCTGACCCAGACCAGCCGCTTCTTCGCCGGTGCGAAGGAGGTGCGCCTGCTGGATCACTACACCGATAAGGAAGGCGTCACCCGGTTCGACTATGCCCTCGATTGGGGCTGGTTCCGCGTCGTTGAAAAGCCGATCTTCTATTATCTCGACTGGCTGTTCCGCCATGTCGGCAACTTCGGCGTCGCCATCATCCTGCTGACGCTGACGATCCGTCTGCTGATGTTCCCGATCGCGCAGCGCCAGTTCGCGTCGATGGCGAACATGCGCGCCGTGCAGCCGAAGATGAAAGCGATCCAGGAGCGCTTCAAGGACGACAAGCCGCGCATGCAGCAGGAGATCATGGCGCTGTACAAGGCGGAGAAGGTCAACCCGCTCGCGGGTTGCGCCCCCACCCTGCTCCAGATCCCGGTGTTCTACGCGCTGTACAAGATGCTGATGCTGACCATCGAAATGCGGCACCAGCCGTTCGTTGGCTGGATCAAGGATCTGTCCGCGCCGGATCCGTTGACCCCGGTCAACCTGTTCGGCCTGCTCGCCTTCACGCCGCCCTCGTTCCTCGCCATCGGTGTGATCCCGATCCTCCTCGGCATCAGCATGTACTTCCAGTTCAAGCTGAACCCGGCGCCGATGGATGACGCGCAGAAGCAGATCTTTGCGCTGATGCCGTGGGTGTTGATGTTCGTGATGGCGCCGTTCGCGGTCGGTCTCCAGGTGTACTGGATCACCTCCAACGTTCTCACGATTCTGCAGCAGAAGCTGCTCTACGCCCGCCATCCGGGCCTGAAGGAAGCACCATCGAAATGACCGTCTCGTCCTCCGACACCGGTGATACGCCCGGCGCAGCGCCGGTGCCGGAGGCTGCGAGTCACGTTGCGCCAGACATCAACGAGACGGCGGATCGCTCCGCCGACGAGATCGAGTTTGCGCGCAAGGTCTTTGCCGGCCGCATCGAGTTTCTGAAGTCGGCGCCCGCGCTGCAGTTCCTGCCCGATCCGCTGGTGCCGGAGGTGGCGTTTGCCGGCCGCTCGAACGTCGGCAAGTCGTCGCTGATCAACGCGCTGACGGGCCGCAAGACGCTCGCGCGTACCTCCGTCACACCGGGCCGCACGCAGGAACTGAACTTCTTCGACGTGGGCGATCCGCTGCTGTTCCGCCTCGTCGACATGCCCGGCTACGGCTTCGCCAAGGCGCCGAAGGACGTCGTCAAGAAATGGCGCTTCCTGGTGAACGATTTCCTGCGCGGACGTCAGGTGCTGAAGCGCGCCCTCGTACTGATCGACGCGCGCCACGGCGTGAAGGATGTCGACCGCGAGATCCTCGAAATGCTCGACAAGGCGGCGGTCAGCTACCGCATGGTCTTGACCAAGGCGGACAAGATCAAGGCGTCCGAACTGGTCGAGGTCACCGAACGCACGGTCGCCGAGGCACGCAAGCGCCCCGCCGCGCATCCGGAGATCATCGCCACCTCCGCTGAAAAGGGCATGGGCATCCCGGAACTGCGCGCCGCGGTGATCGAGGCGATCGGCTGACCGATCGCCTCGCCGCCCGGCTCAGCCGGTCGCTGCGATCTGGTACAGGAAATCGGCGAACACCGCGGTCGCTCCGTCATAACCGAGCACCTTCGGATTGGTGCTTTCGATCAACAGATATTCGTCGGGCGCATGCGCGCCATTGCCATGACCCAGCCCAAACTGTCCCGCGGGTAGCGACACCGGCGCGCCGGTGAAGATATAGCCCGGCCAGCTGCCCGCGAGCCGCGGATAGACCGTCGTCTTCACCCCCGCCCGCTCGCACGTCGCGCGTTCGGCCTTGATCAGCGCTGAATCCTCCGCCGTCTCGGTCGGGTCATAGCCGCCACCCACCTTGACGGCGATGTCCTTGAACCCGCGCTTGTCGAGATGCGCACGGACCTTGGCGACGCAATCGGCGTAGGTCTGGTTGGGTACCAGCCGGAAATCGAGCTTCGCCGTCGCCTTCGCGGGCAGGATCGTCTTGCCGCCCGGCCCGGTATAGCCCGCAACAAGCCCCTCGATATTGACCGTCGGCATCGCCGCCAGCCGCTCCAGCGTCGCCTGCCAGCTTTCCTCGCCGATCCACTTCTTCACCCCGGCCTGCCGCAGCGCGTCGGCCGAATCGCGTGCCCGCGCGCTCTCCGCGATCAGCGCCTTCTCGCGGGCGGTCAGCGGGCGGACCTTGTCGAACCAACCGTCGATCGTCGGTGTGTTTCCGTCCTCGGACACCAACGTGTCGAGCGCCTTGACCAGCCGCCACGCCGGCGCATCGATGATCGCCTTCTGGCTCGAATGGATGTCGCGCGTCGGCCCGCGATCCCAATTCTCGGCCGAGGCGATCAGCTCCAGCTCGACGATGCCCTTGGCGCCCAGGTTGATCGTGAAATCGCCCGTCGTCGGGTCCTGCCACATCGCCGGGATGATCACGCCGCTGCACTTCTTCAGCGCCGCCAGCACCTCAGGCCGCTCGACGATCTGTTTGAAATGCGGAGAGCCGATCTCCTCCTCGCCCTCCGCCACCAGTACCAGATTGACCGGCGGCTTCACGCCCGCGCGCTTGAACGCGTGAAGCGCGGCCAGCATCGCGCTTTCGGGCCCCTTCTGGTTCACCGCTCCGCGCCCGACCAGCACCTTGCCCAGCCCCGGCTTGTCGACCATCCGTCCTTCCAGCGGCGGCGATGTCCATTCCGCCGGGTCGAACTGCTTGACGTCGTACATGAAATACAGGCCCAGCGTCTTTGCCGCGCCATTATCCATCGTCGCGAACACGCCCGGCGCGCCATCGGTGGGGACGATGGTGGCGTGCTGAAAGCCCGCGTCGCGCGCCATATGCGCCATCATCGCCGCGCCCTTGTCCATGTCGCGGTTCTCCGCCGCGATGGAGGGTAGCGCGATCCACTGCCGCAGCCGCGCAATCGCCTCGTCATGGCCGGCGGCGACCGCGCGCCGGATCTTGTCCATGTTTCCAGCCTGCGCCGTCGCCGCTCCGGGCGCCAGCAACGCCGCCCCTGCCACCGCGCCACCCAGCAGCCCGCGTCGATCCGTCTCCATAATAGCCCCCCGTCTTTTGCGTTTCTCCGGGCGAATGTTGCACGGGGTCGCGCGCGGCTCTACCCCTTGCAGCCATGAAATTGATCATCGGCAACAAGGCCTATTCCTCCTGGTCGCTGCGCGGCTGGCTCGCCTGCAAACAGTCAGGCGTTCCGTTCGAGGAAGTCGTGGTGCCGCTCTACGATCAGGATTGGGACCGGCGTCGCGAGGGCGCCGAGTTCGCCCCCTCCTCGGGCAAGGTGCCGATCCTGTGGGATGGTGAGGCGGTGGTGTGGGACAGCCTGGCCATCATCGAATATCTTGCCGACAAGGTCGGGCGCGATGTCTTCTGGCCTGCCGACGATGCGGCACGGGCAATGGCACGGTCGATGGCGGCGGAAATGCACTCCAGCTTTGTCTCGCTCCGGCGCGAGCACAGCATGAACATCCGCCAGATCTATCCGCCGATCACACCGTCCGAGGGCGTGGTTGCAGACCTTTCGCGGATGATGGAATTGTGGGCGCAGGCCCGCGCGCGATGGGGCGGCGACGGCGATTTCCTGTTCGGCCAGTTCAGCGCCGTGGACATCATGTTCGCGCCGGTGTGCACCCGGATCGTCACCTATTCGCTGCCGGTCGCCCGCTTCGCGCAATCCTATATCGCCGCTGTGCTTGCCCACCCCTTCATGCAGGATTGGATCGCGGGCGCGCAGGAAGAGGATTGGGTGATCGAACAGTTTGAGCAGCCGGCACAGCAATGAGCGACGTTCTCGCGCTGACGCAGGCGCTGCTCGCTTGTGAAAGCGTCACGCCCGCCCGCGGGCCTGTGTTCGATGTGCTGGAGGCGGCATTACGCCCGCTCGGCTTCCAGGTCGATCGCTTCGTCGTCGGCGAGGCACCTGATGGGCCGGTAGAGAACCTGCTCGCTCTGCGCGGCAGCGGCGGGCCGCATATCGCCTTTGCCGGCCACCTCGACGTGGTCCCCCCCGGTCCGGGCTGGACGAGCGGCGCGTTTGAGCCGGAGGTTCGCGGCGACCTCCTCTACGGCCGCGGCGCCGTCGACATGAAAGGCGCCATCGCGGCCTTCGTCGCGGCGACGGCGCAGGTGGAGGGGCCCGGCACCATCAGCCTGCTGATTACCGGTGACGAGGAAGGTCCCGCGCTTTACGGCACCCGCGCGCTGATCGACCGCATGGCCGGGCGGGGCATTCGTCCCGATGCGTGTTTGGTGGGTGAGCCGACCTCCGCTGCCCGCCTAGGGGACATGATGAAGATCGGCCGGCGAGGCTCGGTCAACATCTGGATCGACGTTCCAGGCCGGCAGGGCCATGTCGCCTACCCCCACCTCGCGGACAATCCGATCCCCCGCCTCGTTGCTGCGCTTGCGGAGATCGATGCCATCGTCCTCGACGAGGGTACCGACTGGTTCCAGCCGTCCAATATCGAGGTGACCGACATCACCGTCGGCAACCCCTCGACGAATGTCATTCCAGCCAGCGCCAGCGCCCGCCTATCGATCCGCTTCAACGATCTGCATCGCGGTGAAGAACTCGGTGCTCGCATTGCCGCGATCGTCCATCGCCACGCGCCCGAAGCGATCGTCACGCCGAAGGTGTCGGGCGAAGCGTTTTTGACTGAACCCGGCGCGCTTTCCGCCACGCTGGCAGCTTCAATCGAGGCATGTACCGGGATCACGCCCGAACTCTCCACGACGGGTGGCACATCGGACGCGCGCTTCCTCGCCGCGGTCTGCCCGGTCATTGAGTTCGGCCTGGTCAACGCCACCATGCACAAGCTTGATGAAGCGGTCGCTGTATCTGATCTCCGCGCCCTGACGGCGATCTACGCCGATTTCCTCCGCCGCAGCTTCGGCTGACAAGGGCAACACTGCGCCTGGCGGGGCTGGCCGGGTATGACAAAGGCTCCCCCGGACCGGGTCCGGGAGAGCCTTTGCAAAAGATCGTCGAAGCGGGTGAGTCAGCCGCCCGTCAGGCAGCGTGCTCCGCCAGAACGGTCAGGCCATTCGCGTTCACTTCCGCGAATCCGCCCCGGATGGCGATCGTCTCCGGTGCGCCGCCCGCGGTCTTCTGGACCAGCAGATTGCCGTCGCGGATGGTCGACATCAATGGCGCATGACCCTCCAGCACGCCGAAGTCACCTTCGGTGCCGGGTACGGTGACCATGTAGACGCTCTCGCTGCGGACGAGGCGTTCAGGCGTGACGAGTTCGAAGTGCAGCATTTCTTCTTCTCACTCCCTTCCACACCGGAAGGGGCTGGGAGGGCCTGCGGGAGGGGCAGCGGCTTCGCCAATCCCCGCCCTCGACCCTCCTGTTGGACAGGAGGGAGGTGTGCTTACGCTTCCTGCGCCAGCTTCTCGGCCTTGGCGACGACTTCGTCGATGCCGCCGACCATGTAGAAAGCTGCTTCCGGCAGGTGATCGTACTCACCATTCACCACCGCCTTGAAGCTGCGCACCGTGTCCTCGATCTGCACGAACTTGCCCGGGATGTTGGTGAACACCTCGGCGACGTGGAACGGCTGGCTGAGGAAGCGCTGGATCTTGCGGGCGCGGCTGACGGTCAGCTTATCCTCTTCGGACAGCTCGTCCATGCCGAGGATGGCGATGATGTCCTGCAGCGACTTGTACTTCTGCAGGATCGTCTGCACGGCGCGCGCCGTCTCATAATGCTCCTGGCCGACGACACGCGGCTCGAGAACGCGGCTGGTCGAGTCCAGCGGATCCACCGCCGGGTAGATGCCGAGCTCGGAGATCGCGCGGTTAAGCACGGTCGTTGCGTCCAAGTGGGCGAACGACGTTGCCGGTGCCGGGTCGGTCAGATCGTCCGCGGGAACGTACACGGCCTGAACCGAGGTGATCGAACCCTTGTTGGTCGAGGTGATGCGCTCCTGCAGCGCGCCCATGTCGGTCGACAGCGTCGGCTGATAGCCCACGGCCGACGGAATACGGCCGAGCAGCGCCGACACCTCTGCACCCGCCTGGGTGAAGCGGAAGATGTTGTCGACGAAGAACAGCACGTCCTGGCCTTCGACATCGCGGAAATATTCGGCGATCGTCAGGCCCGACAGCGCGACGCGTGCGCGAGCGCCCGGCGGCTCGTTCATCTGGCCGAACACCAGCGCGACCTTCGAACCTTCGCTGATCGGGTTGCCGTCGGCGTCCTTGGCGATAACGCCGGCGTCGAGGAACTCGTGGTACAGATCGTTGCCCTCACGGGTACGCTCGCCCACGCCTGCGAACACCGAAGTGCCGCCATGGCCCTTCGCGATGTTGTTGATCAGCTCCTGGATCAGCACGGTCTTGCCGACGCCAGCGCCGCCGAACAGGCCGATCTTGCCGCCCTTCGCATAAGGCGCGAGCAGGTCGATCACCTTGATGCCGGTGACCAGGATCGAGCTTTCGGTCGACTGGTCGACGAACAGCGGGGCGGAGGCGTGGATCGGCGCATGGTGTTCCGAATTCACCGGGCCGCGCTCGTCGATCGGCTCGCCGACCACGTTCAGGATGCGGCCGAGCGTCGCCGGGCCGACCGGCACGGTGATCTGCGCGCCGGTATCGGTCACGTGCTGGCCGCGGGTCAGACCCTCGGTCGAATCCATCGCGATCGTGCGGACGGTGTTCTCGCCCAGGTGCTGCGCCACTTCGAGCACCAGCCGCTGGCCGTTGTTGCTCGTCTCCAGCGCCGACAGGATCGCCGGCAGGTGATCCTGCTCGAACGTCACGTCGACCACGGCGCCGATCACCTGGCTGATGCGGCCCACTTTGTTGCTGCCCGAAATGGTCGGGCGATCCTCGAGGACGGTGGCCATCTTGCTTCTACCTTCTTCGTCGTGCCTGCGGGTGCAGGATTGTGTCGTTGGACGTCGTGCGGGGCGTGTCGGCGGCTCAGCTGGCCGTCGGGTCGGTCCCGTTTAATATAGGGTTGCCGGGCGTAAAGGTCACGGCCAGCAACCGATCCTTATCGGTCGTCTTGCGATTGACGGCGTAGCGCGCACCGCCGGGCACCTTGCCCTCCGGCCGCGCCACCCCATGGATCGCCTTCACCGCTTCATCACCGCCAGCCACGCCAAGCTGGGTGAGCGCCTGGCCCATCCACTTGTCGAACTGGTCGCGCGCCTGCTGATCGCTCGACTGAAGCGGCTCGACCAGCGTGAAGGTGATCCGCGACAGCTTCTTCTCGTCACCGGCGGCAACGAACGTGGCCATCACCGGATCGGGTGCGGACGGATCGGTCATCGCCGTCGGCACGGCCTTCGACTGCCACTCGCTTCCGACCTTTTCATACGCGCCGGGCCGAAGCCCGATGCGCGCGAAATGGTCGATCGACGTGGCCGGATCGTCGAACACCCCCTGCCAGGTTCCCCCGGCAAGGTTGGGCGACACGAAGCTGCCGTTGCCCACCGCGTCCACCGACGCAGTTTCGTTGCCGACAGGCGTGCCGGAGCAACCCGCCAGGGCAAGCGTCGCCGCCGCCAGCAGGATGCCCGCCTTCATCACAGTGCTTCGGCGCCCGAGATGATCTCGACCAGCTCGGTCGTGATCGCCGCCTGACGTGCGCGATTGTACTGGATCGACAGGCGCTTGATCATGTCGCCGGCGTTGCGGGTCGCATTGTCCATCGCGGTCATGCGGCTGCCCTGCTCGGACGCGGCGTTTTCCTGCATCGCGCGGAATACCTGGATCGCAACGTTGCGCGGCAGCAGCTCGGCAAGGATCGCTTCCTCGTCGGGCTCATATTCCACGGCAGCGTCGCCGTCGTTCGCGGCAGCGACGGTCGAAGTCGGCACCGACACCGGAATGATCTGCTGCCCCGTGGGGATCTGCACCAGCGCAGACTGGAACTTGGCGTAGAACAGGTGCGCCACGTCGAACTCGCCCGCCTCGAAGCGCGCGATCAGGTCGTCGGCCACTTCACGCGCCTGCTGGAAACCCAGCATCTTGTGCTGGCCAAGCTCATGATCGGCAACGATCGCGTCCGGATAGAAGCGACGCAGCACGCGGCCCTTCTTGCCCGCCAGGTAGAAACGCACGGTCTTGCCCTGGCGCTCCAGCTCTTCGGCCTTCTTGCGCGCCGCGCGAACGATGTTGGTGTTGAACGCGCCGGCCAGGCCACGCTCCGACGTCGCGACGACGAGCAGGTGGACCTGATCCTTGCCGGTGCCCGCGAGCAGCTTGGGGCTGTTCTCGCTGACGGTCACCTTGGACGCGAGGCTGGCCATCACCGCTTCCAGCCGCTCCGCATAGGGGCGACCGGCGATCGCCGCTTCCTGCGCACGGCGCAGCTTCGCGGCGGCGACCATCTTCATCGCCTTGGTGATCTTCTGCGTCGACTTCACCGAGCCGATGCGGATCTTGAGGGCCTTGAGGCTTGCCATTCTAGTTCTTCACCGTCCCCTCACCCGTCATGCCGCGCCTACGCGGCCTCCCACTTTCCTGCATGGCAGAAGCGGGACCCCGGCCAGCCGCCGGGGTGACGAGGTGTGTTGCCCTATCCGTTACGCAAACGTCTTCGCAAAGGCGTCAAGCGCGCTCTTCACGCCCGCCTTGGCTTCGTCGCCCAGGTCGCGCGTGTCGCGGATCTTTGCCAGCGTGTCGCCATGCTGGTCGCGCATGAAGGCCAGCATTGCCGCTTCGTAGCGAACCACGTCCTGCACCGCGACATTGTCGAGGTAACCGTTCGTGCCGGCGAAGATCGACACCGTCTGCTCCTCGAACGGCAGCGGCGAGAACTGCGGCTGCTTCAGCAGCTCGGTCAGGCGCGCACCGCGGTTCAGCAGCTTCTGGGTCGACGCGTCGAGGTCGGAACCGAACTGAGCGAACGCTGCCATCTCGCGATACTGCGCCAGCTCCAGCTTGATCGAGCCCGAGACCTTCTTCATCGCCTTCGTCTGTGCCGCCGAACCCACGCGGCTCACCGACAGACCCACGTTGATCGCCGGACGGATGCCCGCGAAGAACAGGTCGGTTTCGAGGAAGATCTGGCCGTCGGTAATCGAGATTACGTTGGTCGGGATGTAGGCCGACACGTCGCCTGCCTGCGTCTCGATGATCGGCAGCGCGGTCAGCGAACCACCGCCATTGGCATCGTTCATCTTCGCCGCACGCTCCAGCAGGCGCGAGTGGAGATAGAACACGTCGCCCGGATACGCTTCACGGCCCGGCGGACGGCGCAGCAGCAGCGACATCTGACGATAGGCAACGGCCTGCTTCGACAGATCGTCGAACACGATCACGGCGTGCATGCCGTTGTCGCGGAAGAATTCACCCATCGCGGTGCCGGTGTACGGCGCCAGGAACTGCAGCGGTGCGGGGTCCGAAGCGGTCGCGGCGATGATGATGGAATATTCCATCGCGCCGTTTTCCTCGAGCGTGCGCACCAGCTGTGCGACGGTCGAACGCTTCTGGCCGACGGCAACGTAGACGCAGTAAAGCTTCTTCGTTTCGTCGTCGCCCTTGTTCACCTCGCGCTGGTTGATGAACGTGTCGATCGCGATCGCCGACTTGCCGGTCTGACGGTCACCGATGATCAGCTCGCGCTGGCCACGGCCGACCGGCACCAGTGCGTCGATCGCCTTCAGGCCGGTCTGCACCGGCTCATGCACCGACTTGCGCGGAATGATGCCCGGCGCCTTCACTTCGACGCGGCGACGCTCGGTCGACACGATCGGGCCCTTGCCGTCGATCGGGTTGCCCAGGCCATCGACCACGCGGCCCAGCAGGCCACGGCCGACCGGCACGTCCACGATGGTGCCGGTACGACGAACGGTGTCGCCTTCCTTGATCTCGGCGTCCGAGCCGAAGATCACGACGCCGACATTGTCGGCTTCCAGGTTCAGGGCCATGCCCTGCACGCCATTGGCGAACTCGACCATTTCGCCCGCCTGGACGTTGTCGAGGCCATAGATGCGCGCAATGCCGTCACCGACGCTGAGCACCTGGCCGGTCTCGCTGACCTGTGCCTCGGTGCCAAAGTTGGCGATCTGGTCCTTGATGACCTTGGAAATTTCTGCGGCGCGAATATCCATTGTTCTTAGCCCTTCATCGCGCTGGCGAGCGCATTCAAGCGGGTACGGATCGACGAATCGATCATCTGGGAGCCGACGCGGACAACAAGTCCGCCAAGCAGCGCAGGATCAACCGACAGGTCGACCGATACCTCGCGGCCGACGCGCTGGCGCAGCTGCTGCTTCAGTTCGGCGATCTGATCGTCGGTCAGCGGGTGCGCGCTGGTGACGTCAGCGGTGACTTCGCCGCGATGATGCGCGGCAAGCATGCGAAAGGCGCGAATGATCGCGGGCAGCTGCGCAAGCCGGCGATTCTGCGCCAGCACGCCCAGGAAGCTGCGCGTGGTGGGATCAACGCCGAGCTCGTCGGCGGTCGCCAGCACGGCCCTCCCTGCCGCTTCCCGCGGGACGACCGGAGAGGTCGTCAACGCCTTGAAATCGTCGGACTGATCCAGCGCGGCTCGAACCTTTGACAGGCTCGCCTCCACTGTATCGATCGTCCTTGCCTGTTCGGCGAGGTCAAACAGCGCAGTCGCATACCGACCGCCCAGGCTCGCCTGGATGCTGCCACCTAGATTACCGCTGGAACCATCCACGCGAGTCGAATCCCCGTTCGCACTAAGGTTAAACCCCCATGCGAAAACACGACGCGCGAATGGCGCCGACGCTTGGGTTGGCCGCCGCGTAGCAAAGGGGTAGCGTGGATGCAACAATCGGAAACGGAGGGATGACGATGGCAGACGGCGCGAAGGGCGAGATGATCCGCCTCCCGATGAGCGATGGGGCGGACATCGCGGTCTATCACGTCGATCCCGCCGGGGAGCGGCGCGGCGGCGTCGTCCTGGTACAGGAAATATTCGGGGTCACCGATCACATCCGCGACATGGCCGACGATTTCGCCGACGAAGGCTATGAAGTGCTCGCCCCCGCGCTATTTGACCGGGAGCATCCGGGGTTTGAGGCCGACTATAGCGGGCCGGGCTTCGAACGCGCGGTCGAATTGGCCCGTACGCTTCACCCCTTCGATCTGTCCCTGAAGGACACGCAAAGCTGCATCGATCGGCTGCGCGACGAGGGCCCGGTGTTCGTCATTGGCTATTGCTACGGCGGTTCGGTCGCCTGGGCAGCCGCGACGAAGCTGGACGGTGTGGCGGCGGCATCGGCCTATTATGGCAGCATGATCCCCGCCTTTGCGGCCGAGGCGCCGCCGCGCGTTCCGGTGATCGCGCATTTCGGCCGCTACGATCGTGGCATTCCGATGGAGGGCGTGGAGGCGGCGATCGCCAGCAATCACCCGCTCGCCGACATTTTCGTCTACGAGGCGGGCCACGGCTTCAACTCGGATCGGCGCAAGGATTATCACGCGCCGTCCGCAGAGCTCGCACGCGATCGCACGCTGACGCTGTTCCGCGAAACCGGCGGCTGAAAGGCCGCCGCCAGGCTTCCAGCGACGGCCCGGCGCGCAAACACCGCCCGCCACCGGCACCGGTTCAGGGCTGCGCGCCCGGCTCGCCCGGCGTCGCTTCGCCAGCCGCCAGCACGGCGCCGACGTCGTCCCCCGCCTCCATCGCCGTCAGCATTGCGAGTGCCGGATTGTTCGCCGCGCCGTGCGGATCATAGGCGACAGGTCGCAGCAGCCTTTTCGCCTCGGCATATTCCGATGCGCCGATGCGAGTCAGCGCTGCGGCCATCCTGACCGAACGATCCTGCCGCGCGAGTTCCTGCGCGCGGTACAGCCCCTTGATCGCCGACGCGGTCGGCTTGGCTCCCTCCATCTGGAAGCTCAGCCAGAACCACCACAACGGCTCGGCATCGTCGGGATCACTGCGATTGGCGGTGATGATGCTCCGCCGAGCGGCGGTCCATTGCGCCGGGTCGCGAACGCGCGCGTCGCGCAATTGGCGAAGCATCGCGGCCCCGCGGTACAGGTGCGCCTGTACAGATTTCGGGTCACGGGCGATCGCCCGGTCAGCCGCAGCGATCGCGCCCGCATAATCCTGCGTGTCAAAGGCCATTTCGGCGAGCCAGCCCTGCACGATCGGATTATCACCATGGCGCGCCGCGATCGGCCCTGCCTGGGCATGGACCTTGGCGGCCTTCGCCTCGTCCACGCCCCGCACCGATTGCATCCGCAGGTCGATCAGCTCCGCCTCGCCCGGGGACAGCCGCCGCACGTTCACTGTCGGCAAGGCCTGGTCGTCATACTTCATGGTCATCGCCGGCATGCGCGCCTTCGCCAGATATCCGTCCACCTCGACCGACATCGCCTTCAGGTCGCCGAACGCCTGCTCGGCAGCGGCAACACTCGGCGTGCCGGAGTTGAGCGTGCGCAGATACCCCTGGAACTGGCGGAACCGGTCAGGCCGGAATGTCAGGAAATGGGTCAGCAGCCAGCCGCGCCCATAGAATGCATCATACCGCTCGGCGCTGCCCAATCGCGATCGCAACGTCGGATCAAACATCTCCGACACGCGAAACCGCTGCCCCAGGAATAGCCCCCGCGCGCGATGCTGCGCCGGAACGCCGATCTGCACCGAATCGTCGCTGATCCGCATCGTCGACGCGAACTCGGCGAACCCTTCCGAATACCACGCCGGAAAGGCCAGATCGTACGACCCGAGCATGAAATGGTGCGCATATTCGTGGAACAGCACCAACTGCCCGATGCCATTATCGCCAAAGGATGCCGCCTTGCCACTGAACGCGATCGATCCACTCACCCGCGACAGGTAAAAACCCCCGACGTTCTGGCATCCGCACAGCGACCGCACCTGCGAATCATCGACCAGAAAGACGGTGACCTTGCGCGAGGCAATCTCGGGCTCGTCTCCCAGCTGACTGAACCGACGAAGTCCCCAGTCGAGCCGTTCCAGCGCCTCGGACTGACGCCGGAGCGTTTTCTCGCTGGTGTTGGAATATAGCACGAAGTGTCGCGACGACGCCTCCAGCCATTCGGCCGCAGCAGGCGTCGCCGCCAGGATCGCACCGCACAGCGCGACCAGTTTCCCCCAGGTCATCCATCCCCCATTTTTATCCCCGTTCCATGAGCTTAGCGGGGATTGTGGGGAAGAAAAGCGCTATTGCGACCGCCCCCGCGCCTGCACCGCGGCCCTGCGCGCCTCGACCGCTTCCGGCGTCACTGCGCGGTTCGCGGCGGACGATCGTTCATGCTCCAGCGCCATCGCTTCGCCGAACGGGCGCGCAAAGCCGTCGTCGATCAGCTTCTTGTAAGCGGCAATGAAATTTCCGTCCGCGGATGCGATGTCGGCGGCCAGCGCACGTGCGGCCGCCAGCAGTTCCCCGGCCGGCACCACCCGGTTCACCAGTCCCCAGCGCTCCGCGGTCGCCGCATCGATGAAATTGCCACTCAGCGACAATTCCTTTGCCCGCGAAATACCGATCAGCCGCGACAGCTTCTGGCTCAGTCCCCAGCCCGGCATCACCCCGACCCGCGCATGCGTATCAGCAAAGCGCGCATTCTCGCTGGCGATCAGGATGTCGCAGGCCAGCGCCACCTCAAATCCGCCGGTGATTGCAACGCCGTTGATCGCGCCAATCACCGGCTTGCGACACAGCTCGATCGCCTTGACCGGGTTCTCGTCCGCGCCGCGGGCATTGGCTGAACCGAGCGCGCCGGTCTGCGATCCCAGTTCCTTCAGGTCCAGCCCGGCGGTGAAGGCCCGCTCGCCCGCCCCCGTCAGCACCACGGCGCGCACGGCGTCGTCCTCGTCCACCTGCTTCATCACCTGGTACAGGCGTGATCGCAGCGCCGTGGACAATGCGTTCATCGCGCCCGGCCGGTTCAACGTCACCGTCGCCACGCCGCCGTCGATCTCCAGCAACACCAGATCGTCCATTCACCCTCTCCCGTTTCATTGTTCTGTTTTGATCGCAAGCCGTGGGATGCTCGCGTCTGCGCGCTGTCGTACATCAGCACCATGAGCGACGCCATCGACACCGAATCGGCCTGGGCTGCCTTCGCCGCGCGCGATCGTGCTGCCGACGGCCGCTTCGTCGTCGCGGTGCGCACGACCGGCATCTACTGCAAGCCAAGCTGCCCCGCGCGCCACCCGCGGCGCGAGAACGTGTCCTTCTATCCGGCGCCCGATCACGCGCGCGCTGCCGGATACCGCGCCTGCCTGCGCTGCCGCCCGGATGACATCGGCCGGGACCGTACCGCCGTCGCCCGCGCGATCACCCTGCTCGACGCGGCCGATCCCGCCCCATCGCTCGATCAGCTCGCCGCCGCCGTCGGCTATGCGCCGCACCATTTCCATCGCCTGTTCAAACGCGCCACCGGCGTGACACCCGCCGCTTATGCCCGCGGGCTGAAGGCACGCCGCGCGGCCGAGGCGCTTGCCGCCGGCGCCTCGATCTCGGCCGCCATCTATGACAGTGGCTATTCGGCCCCCAGCCGCTTCTACGCGCACGGCGCTCAACGGCTCGGCATGGCGCCCAGCGCGTGGAGCCGGGGCGGCGCGGGAGTCACGATCCGGTGGATCGTCACTGACACCAGCCTTGGCCCGATGCTGGTCGCCGCCACCGATCGCGGCATCTGCCGCATCGCTTTCGATGCCGCGCCCGACGATCTCGGCCGGCTTTTCCCCAATGCCCAGATCAGGCCCGGCGACGCCTCACTTGCCACCCTCGCCCGCCAGGTCGTCGCGCTCGTCGAATCACCGGCGCGCCATCACGATCTTCCGCTCGACGTGCTCGGCACCGCCTTTCAGGAGGCGATCTGGCAGGCGCTGCGCACCATCCCGGCGGGTGAGACGCGCAGCTATGCTGAGTTGGCCGCGCTCGCCGGCCGGCGGGGCGCCGTTCGCGCGGCGGGCAGCGCATGTGGCGCCAACCATGTCCCCGTGCTGATCCCCTGCCACCGCGTCACCCGCAGCGATGGCGCGATCGGTGGCTACGCCTTCGGTCCGGAGCGAAAGCGCGTGCTGCTCACCCGCGAACAGGCCGACGGCTCGGACGCCCCTGCGCGCCCCGTCGACTGACCAGCCAGCGCTTTGGTTAGGCAAATATAAAGCCTTGCCGCTTACCAAATCCGCTTGTGGTAGCAGGACGGACGGCATGAACGCTTTTGGGCGTCGTAACAACGCAGGTACGGCGGCACGCCCCGGTTTCGGTGTGGCGCGCCCGATGCAGGGGGGGGGCCCGGCGGCTCGCCCGGACGCTGGTGAACAGTTCCCGCCGCTCGAATCCCTGCCCTTCCCCGGTGAGCTCGCCGCTCCCGACATCATGGGGACGATGCCGGGGCTTCATACAGACGCGATGCAGCGCCTGGCCGATCGTCAAGCCACCTCGGGCGACGCCGGCAGCAGCCGCGTCGAGGGGTTTGAGGCGTCGATCCACAAGATCAAGGAACAGGTGCTCCCGCGCCTGCTCGAGCGCGTCGATCCGGAAGCCGCCGCGACGCTCGGCAAGGACGAGCTGGCCGAGGAATTTCGCCCGATCATCGGCGAAGTGCTCGCCGAACTGAAGCTCACCCTCAACCGCCGCGAACAGTTCGCGCTGGAAAAGGTGCTGGTCGACGAACTGCTCGGTCTGGGGCCGCTCGAGGAACTGCTGGCCGACCCCGAGATCTCGGACATCATGGTCAACGGCCCCGACCAGACCTTCATCGAGAAGAAGGGCAAGCTGCAGCTCGCCCAGATCCAGTTCCGCGACGAGGAGCATCTGTTCCAGATCGCGCAGCGCATCTGCAACTCGGTCGGCCGCCGCGTCGACCAGACCACGCCGCTCGCCGACGCCCGCCTGAAGGACGGCAGCCGCGTCAACGTGATCGTGCCCCCGCTCTCGCTGCGCGGCACTGCTATCTCGATCCGTAAGTTCTCGGCCAAGCCGATCACGCTCGACATGATGGCCGGCTTCGGATCCATGTCGCCCAAGATGGCGACCGCGCTGAAGATCGCCGGCGCCTGCCGTTTCAACATCGTCATTTCGGGCGGCACCGGCTCGGGCAAGACGACGATGCTGAACGCCCTGTCGAAGATGATCGACCCGGGTGAGCGCGTGCTGACGATCGAGGACGCGGCCGAACTTCGCCTGCAACAGCCGCACTGGCTGCCGCTTGAAACGCGGCCCGCGAACCTTGAGGGTCAGGGCGAAATCAGCATCCGCGATCTCGTCAAGAACGCGCTGCGTATGCGCCCGGATCGCATCATCCTGGGCGAAATCCGTGGCGCCGAATGTTTCGACATGCTCTCGGCGATGAACACCGGCCACGATGGCTCGATGTGTACGCTCCACTCCAACAGCCCGCGTGAGGCGCTGGCGCGTATGGAGAACATGGTGATGATGTCTGACATCAAGGTGCCGAAGGAGGCGATCAGCCGCCAGATCGCCGATTCCGTCGACATGATCATTCAGGTGAAGCGCCTGCGCGACGGCTCACGTCGCGTGACGAACGTCACCGAGGTGATTGGCATGGAAGGCCCCGTGATCGTCACGCAGGAGCTCTTCAAGTTCGAATATCTGGACGAGAGCGCCGACGGAAAGATCATCGGCGAATATCGCGCGATGGGCCTTCGCCCCTACACGATCGACAAGGCCAAGCAGTTCGGCTTCGATCAGGCGTTTCTCGAGGCGTGTCTCTGATCAGCCGCGGCTGACCCGATCTAATAATGAAAGGGGCAGCCGCCGGCCTTATCAGGCTAGCGGCTGTCCTTTTTCATGGGTCAGAAGCTCAGCCGTGCGGCCACCCGGATGTCGCGGCCGGCCAGCGGGACGAAATCCTTGGTGAACGACGCGTGGCGACGCGCGTCGACATCGAAGATGTTGTTCGCCGACACGATGAAGGTCGTCTCGCTTTCCCGTCCGAACGGCTTGAACGACAACGACGCGTTGACCAGCGTGAAATCCTCGGTCGGCGTCTCGAACGATGCGACGCGGTTCTGCGCGGTGACATGCTCCACCTCAACCCGGCCACCGAAGTCACCGGCCCGTGCGCTCAATCCGCCCAGCACGCGCAGCGGCGGGATACGCGGCACCGGCCCGCGATCGTTGGTCAGCGTCGCATTGACATAATCGGCGACGATATTGCCATCCAGCTCGAACCCGTTGGTGCGGATCAGGTCCGCCGTCAGCTCGCCCTCGACGCCATAATAGCGCGCACCAGCCTGGAAATACTGGAAGACCGGCAGTCCGTCGCGCTCCCCGCCGACCGCATTTTCATAGATGTAATCGTCGAACCAGGTGGCATAGCCGCTGACCTGGAAACGCACCGGCCCGGTACGGCCACGCGCGTACAGCTCCAGCCCCCAGCTCTTCTCGGTCTTGAAGTTGGGGTTTCCGATCTCGAACGCCTGGGTGGCGACGTGCGGGCCGTTGGAGAACAGTTCTTCGGCGGACGGCGCTCGTTCTGCGCGCGACCCGTTGATTCCGATGCGCACTTCCGGTCCGACGGCATAGGACAGGCCCAGTGCGCCAGAGAACGCGTTGAAGCTGCGGCTGACGCCGACGGTCGCCTCATCCTCGGGCGGCCCTACTCGCACCGCATTGGATCGCACCGCGGCATGTTCATAACGGCCGGCGAACTCGACCTCCCAATTGCCGCGGTTGATCTCCTGCAGCGTGAACAGGCCATATTGATCGGTCACGTTGGGCGGCACGAACGCTTCTGCGCCCACGGCTGAAAAGTCGCGGGTAAATCCCTGAAAACCGGTCACGCCGCGCCAGCCACCGCGATCCGCCTGAACCACTTCTACGCGGCCCTCGAACGCTTGCGAGTTGAACACGGTGCCGACCTCAGCGCCTTCGAATTCGGTATGTTCGTAATCGGCAAATCCGGCGCGGAAGCGGATACGATCGAGGAAGTCCCCCCCGGCGATCACTTCGCCGCGCATGTCCGCGCGGAACTGCTTCATCGCGATCGTCACGTCGCCATGATCATGACCTTCTTCCTCATGATCATGGTCGTGGTCGTGGTCGTGGTCGTGGTCGTGGTCGTGGTCGTGGTCATGGTCATGGTCATGGTCATGGTCATGGTCATGGCCGCCCTCACCATGCGCATGCCCGGCACCCGGCCGCTCCGGCACGCCATATTTGCTGTCATAATAGCCGACGGAGAAACCTAGGCTGCCCCCTTCGTTGATCAACGCCACGCCGGCGCCCAGCGTGTAGGTCTCGGTCCCGCTGTTGGGCAGCCGCCCACGGCGATTGGCCAGCGCGCGTGCCTCGGCGGCCTCCTCAACATGCCCCTCCGCCGCTTCCTCGGCGGCAATGCCGAGTTGCTCGTTCCGCAGCGTTGGCGACAATTGATACCCGCCGATCCGCAGGTCGTCCGACTTGCGATAGCTGCCGTCGACATGCGCGACGATCTGTGAGGAAAGCGCGACGTCGACACCGGCGCCGCCGCTACGCTCGTTCGCGGCCGAACCATAGGTGCCGATCGCGTCGACGTGATAGCCATGCTCGGGCACGCCGCGCGGAATGCGTCGGTCGATCACGTTTACCGCACCGCCGATCGCCTGGCTGCCGAACAGCATCACCGCCGGCCCGCGCAACACCTCGATCCGTTCCGCCGTCAGCGGGTCGATCGTGACGCCATGGTCGGTGGAGGTGTTGGATACGTCCAGCGACCCCAGTCCGTCGGTCAGCACCCGCACCCGCTCCCCCTGGAACCCGCGCAGCACAGGGCGCGACGCACCGGGGCTGAACGACGTCGCCGACACGCCCGGCAGGCTGGTCAGCGTGTCACCGATCTGCGGGCGAAGGTCACGGATCAACTCATCACCCGTGACGACAGACTTGCCCGCCAACAGGTTAAGATCACGTACGAAAGGGGCCGTGACGACGATCTCGCGATTGGCCTCGACATGGCCCGTCCGGGTCGGTGCACTGTCGTTGCTGCTGGTCGGCTCGTCGGCCGGCACTTCGGTCGACGGCGCGGCCGGTACGTCGGTCGATTGGGCAAATGCGGGGGCGGCGGTAAACGCAGTACCGGCCAGCAGAACGGCAAAGATCTTCAACGTGGTCCCTCCCTGAGTCACCTGCTCCCTAACCGCGACGTGATAACATCACAAGGCATGATTTACTGCGTTGATCCTCGGGTTGCGCTGCAGCGCGAAAATTACCAATTACGCCGAATGACCGACCCGGAGCCGCCTGACGATCAAGCGCTTCCCGCCGATGCCGAGCCTGAGCGGGAGCAGCTCGCCCGCGCGCCGCGCAACAGCGTTTTCCTGAGTGCCACGGTGGAGCGGTTTGGCGGCGGTGCCCCGACGCGCCATCGCGTCCGCGATCTGTCCACCGGCGGCGTTCGCCTCGATCAGGCGACCATGCTCCAGACCGGCGCCACGGTGCTGGTCTCGGTCGGCGCGCTGGAGGCGGTCGCGGCCACCATCGTGTGGGTCAAGGACGGTCAGGCCGGCATCAAATTCGCCGAGGCGATCGATCCCGACGCCGCCCGCGCGCGCGCCGCCGTCGCCCCGCGCCCGGCGCAGCAGGGCGCCGGATCCTCAGCGCCGGGGGCCCCATCCGTCGGCTGGATCCCCGCGCTCAAGAACCCCTACGGCCGCTAACCTCCCGCTAACTTCCCGCCTGCTCGGGCTTTCTCCCGCCATTCCAAGATTTTGTGTCGAGCCGAGCGTCGATTTTCGACGATGCGCGTTTGCAAGAGATCAAACGGGGAGATCGATCATGACGGAGGACCGCGACGAACTGATCCGGCAGCGCGCGTACCGGATCTGGCAGGAAGAAGGCGAGCCTGAGGGCCGCGACCACGACCATTGGACCCGCGCGGAGCAGGAACATGGCGCGGAGCCGTCCGATAAGGATGCGTTGCTGCCCGGCGCCGCCGACGATCTGCCCTTTGGCGAACCCGCCGACACCGGCAGCCAGGATAGCGCCGTGAGCAATAGCCACCCGCAAACCATCGCTGCTGAGCCGAGCGACAGCACGCAATCATCCCCCCCCGCCGCCGATTCAACCGGCGCCAAGAAGCCACGCCGCGGCAAGGGAAGCATCAGGGCGGTCACCTGATCGCCCGCGGCGCGCCGCTCTTACCTCCTCTGTCCGGGCGCTAGCCGCGTCACGCCCTCCCTCACCTTCGGGAGAGAGGAGCCGTCCGACGTTCGATCATCCCCCACCCCTACTCATCCTGCAGCGAGGCTCGCGCATTGCTCCCTTCGATTGACCGGCTCCAGCCCGGCACTCCCTACCCGCTCGGCGCCACCTTCGACGGCCTCGGCATCAATTTCGCGGTGTTCTCGGCGAACGCCGATGCGATCGAGCTGTGCCTGTTCGATCCCGCCGGCAAGCGCGAGATCAAGCGGTTCTGGCTGCCCGAATGCACCGATGAGGTGTTCCACGGCTATCTGCCCGACGTGGAGCCCGGCCTCCTCTACGGCTATCGCGCGCACGGCCGCTATGAGCCGGAGGCGGGCCACCGCTTCAATCCCAACAAGCTGCTGCTCGATCCCTATGCGCGAAAGCTCCACGGCCAGATCCGCTGGACCGATGCACTCCACGGCTATCGCATCGGCTCGCGGCGCGAGGATCTGAGCTTCGATAAGCGTGACAGCGCCGCCGCCATGCCCAAGGCGGTGGTCGTCGACGATCATTGGGACTGGTCACGCGATCGCCGCCCCAACACGCCCTGGTCGGAAACGGTCATCTACGAGGCGCACGTCAAGGGCCTGACGAAGCTGATGGAGGAAGTGCCCGCGCGCGATCGCGGCACCTATGCCGCGCTCGGCCACCCCGCCGTTATCCGCAACCTCCAGCGGCTCGGCGTCACCGCGATCGAGCTGCTCCCGATCCAGGCCTTCACGCAGGATCGCTTCCTGCAGGAGAAGGGCCTCAGGAATTACTGGGGCTACAACACGCTCGGCTTCTTCGCCCCCGAACAGGCCTATATGGCGCGCGAGCAGCAGGACGAGCTTCGCCGCGCCGTCTTCCGGCTCCACCAGGCCGGCATCGAAGTCATCATGGACGTGGTGTACAACCACACCTGCGAAGGCTCCGAAAAGGGTCCGACGCTCTCCTGGCGCGGGCTCGACAATGCCAGTTACTATCGCCTCGTCGCCGATAACCCCCGCTACACGATCAACGACACCGGCACCGGCAACACGCTCAACATGAGCAAGGCGCGCGTGATCCAGATGGTGGCGGACAGCTTGCGCTATTGGGCGACCAGCTTCGGCATCGACGGCTTCCGCTTCGATCTCGGCCTCACCCTCGGCCGCGAGGCGACCGGCTTCGATCCGGGCTCGGCCTTCTTCGATGTCGTGCGACAGGACCCGGTCCTCAGCCGGTTGAAGCTGATCGCGGAGCCATGGGATGTCGGCCCCGGCGGCTACCAGCTTGGCCGCTTCCCGCCGGGCTTTGCCGAGTGGAACGACAAATACCGCGACACGGTGCGCAGCTATTGGAAGGGCGATGCCGGCACCCGCGGCGATCTTGCCGCGCGGCTCTCCGGCTCGGGCGACCTGTTCGATCGCCGCGCCCGCCGCCCCTGGGCCAGCGTCAATTTCCTCGTCGCGCATGATGGCTTCACGCTCGCCGACACGGTGATGTACGAGGAGCGCCACAATGAGGCGAACGGCGAGGACAATCGCGACGGCCACGACAACAACCATTCGCGCAACTGGGGCGCGGAGGGGCCGACCGACGATCCCGCGATCAACGATGCGCGCGGCCGGGTCATGCGCTCGATGCTGACCACACTGCTCGCCTCGCTCGGCACGCCGATGCTGGTCGCCGGCGACGAATTCGGTCGCACGCAGCAAGGCAACAACAACGCCTATTGCCAGGATAATGAGATCAGCTGGCTCGACTGGAACGCCGCCGCCACGCCCGAGGGTCAGCAGCAGATCGATTTCACTGCCCGCCTGACGGAGCTTCGCCGCCGCTACCCCGTGCTTCGCGCACCGACCTTCCTCTACGGCCAGGATTCGCCCGGCCACGGCGTCAACGATGTCGAATGGTGGGACGAGCGTGGCGAGCGGCTCAGCGATGAGGATTGGCAGAATCCAGAGGGCCGCGCGCTCATGATGCGCCGCGCCGCGATGAACGACGCTGGCGAGGTGGAGGCCGTCTCGCTGCTCCTCAATGCCAGTAGCGATCCCGTCACCTTCCACCTGCCGAAACCCGACACCCGGCGCACCGTGCTGATCGACAGCGCGAAACCCGATCAGGGGGAGATCGACATCGGCAGCGAATATGAAGTCGCACCGCAGGGCGCGGTGCTGTTGAGCTGGACCAGCGCATGGGAGGATTAAACGCCTGGGGGCCGCAGCCGCTGGATGACGGCACCACGCGCTTCCGCCTCTGGGCGCCGGGCGCGCCGCAGGTCACGCTGGACTTTGACGGCACCCAGCTACCGATGACGCCGCAGGATGATGGCTGGCATGTCGCCGATCACGCGGTCGGCGCCGGTGCCCGCTACCGCTTCCACGTCGGCGACACACCCGTTCCCGACCCGGCCTCGCGCCGCCAGCACGGCGGCGTCCACGGCTGGAGCATCGTTCCCGATCACAGCCACGACTGGCGCGTGCCGGAGTGGCGCGGGCGTGCGTGGCACGAAATGGTGATCATGGAGCTTCATGCCGGCGTGCTCGGCGGCTTCAGCGGCGTCACTCAGCGGCTGCCGGCGATCGCCGCGCTTGGCGTCACGGCGATTCAGCTCATGCCGATCAACGCCTTCGCCGGCGATCGCGGCTGGGGCTATGACGGTGTCCTGCCCTATGCCGTGCACGAGGCTTATGGCTCCCCGGCAGAGCTGCGCACGCTGATCGACGCGGCGCACGAACTCGGGCTCAGCGTCTTCCTCGACGTGGTCTACAATCACTTCGGGCCCGACGGTAACTACCTCGGCCTCTATGCCGACCGCTTCTTCCACCGCGACGTGGCGACGCCGTGGGGCGGGGCAGTGGCGGTGGACGAAAAACCCGTCGCCCGCTTCTTCATCGACAATGCACTGATGTGGCTGCGCGATTATCGCTTCGATGGGCTTCGCTTCGATGCCGTCCACGCGATCGACAACCCCGCCTTCCTCGACGCCATGGCCGCCGAAATCCGCGAGGCGCTGCCGGACCGCCACGTCCATCTCGTGCTCGAGAACGAACATAACGACGCCGCCCGCCTCCACGCCGACGGCTATGACGCGCAGTGGAACGACGATTTCCACAATGTCATGCATGTCCTGCTGACCGGCGAGACCAGCGCCTATTATGCGGACTTCGCTGATCGTCCGGCAGAGCGGCTCGCCCGCGCCTTGTCGGAGGGCTTCATCTACCAGGGCGATCCCTCGCCCAATCAGGACGGCCGCCCGCGCGGCACCCCCAGCGGGCACCTCTCGCCAACCCGCTTCGTCAGCTTCCTCCAGAACCACGATCAGGTCGGCAACCGGGCGCTGGGCGATCGGCTCACCCTTCTCACCGATCCTGCAAAGCTGCGCGCTGCTACGGCGCTCATGCTGCTCGCGCCGCAAATCCCCTTGCTCTTCATGGGCGAGGAAGAGGGGAGCGAAAGCCCGTTCCTCTTCTTCACCGATTTCCACGATGATCTGGCCGACGCGGTGCGCGAGGGCCGCCGCCGTGAGTTCGCCAAATTTCCCGCCTTCGCCGATCCTGCGGCGCGCGAGCGGATCCCCGATCCCAACGCACCCGAGACCTTCCAGGCGTCGCTGCCACAGCCCGGTCCCGACGCGCTGGTCTGGCGCGCCTTTTACCAGGCCCTGCTGCGCCGGCGCCGTGAACACATCATCCCGCATCTCCCCGGCGCCGTCGCACTGGGGGCGGAGGCGATCGGCGATGCCGCAGTCATCGCGCGCTGGCAGCTCGGCGATGGCTCCCGACTGACCATCGCGATTGACCTTGCGGACGCCCCCGCCGCGCTGCCCGATGCCGGACGACCGGCGCCGATCTTCGCCACTGACGATCGTTTCGCCGCATGGATCGGATGACCGATCTTCACGCCGCCGCGGTCGCCGCCGGGCTCAAACGGCACTGGACCGACGCGAGCGGCCGGCCGCAGCAGGTCGACGACGCCATATTGGAGGCGCTGCTCGCCCGCCTCGATCTGACACCGGCAGATGAACCGTTCGTACCCGGCACGCTGGGCGCACCCATCGCCTTGCCCGGGGCCCCCGCCGGCACGGCCGATCTCATGCTGGAGGACGGAACCACGCTGCCACTGGCGATCGCCGGCGGCGGCATGGCGGCCCCCATCCACGTCATCGGCTACCATCGGCTGTCGATCGGGGGGCGCCGCTACACCCTTGCCGTCGGCCCGCCCCGTTGCCCGCAGCCGGTCGGGCGAAGCTGGGGCGTATCGGTCCAGATCCCCGCACTCCGCGATGATCGCCCCGCGGCCTATGGCGATTTCGGCACCCTCGCCCACTCGGCAACCGAGTTCGGGAATGCCGGTGCTGCCGCTGTGGCGATCAGCCCGACGCATGCGCTCTTCCCCGCCGATCCGCATCGCTTCAGCCCCTACGCCCCCTCCTCCCGGCTGTTCCACAATGTCATGCTCGCGGACCCGGCGCTGATCGGCGCGCCGTTCCCGCCCGAACCTTGCGCCGAGTTGATCGACTGGCCTGGCGCGCTCACCGAACGGCTGGCGCATCTGGGCCGCGTCTATCTGGCCAATTTCTCCCGGTACCAGGCCGCGACCGCCGCGTTCGCGGCCGAAAAGGGGCCGGACCTCGCCGCCCATGCCCTCTTCGATGCCCTGCACGGCCACCTCGGCGGCGCCGGATGGACCGACTGGCCAATCGCCTATCAGGATCCCGCCAGCCCCCCCGTCAGACGCTTCGCAACGGAGCATGCGGCGGAGGTTTCCTTCTTCGTCTTTCTTCAATGGTTGGCAGACCAAGGGCTTGCGTATGCACAGGAAAGTGCCCGTTCCCGCATGTCGATCGGGCTGATCGCTGACTTGGCGGTGGGCACCGATCGGGCGGGCAGCCATGGGTGGAGCCGGCGGTCCGATCTGCTCAGCGGCGTCTCGATCGGCGCGCCCCCTGATCCGCTCGGCCCGGACGGTCAGAATTGGGGCATCTCCGCGCTCGATCCCTACGCGCTTCAGCGCAGTGGATTTGCACCGTTTATCAAGACGATACGGACTGCTCTTCAGCACGCCGGCGGCCTGCGCATCGATCATGCGATCGGGCTCGATCACCTTTGGATCGTCCCTGATGGCGGCAGCGCGGCCGACGGCGCGTACCTCACCATGCCCGGCGATACGCTAAAGACCATTGTGGCGATCGAAGCCCATCGCGCCGAGGCCATCGTCATTGCCGAGGATCTCGGCACCGTCCCCGCAGGTCTGCGCGCCGATCTGTCGCGCCGCGGCATGCTCGGCATGCGCGTGCTCCCCTTCGAGCGCGATGTCACCGGCGCCTTCGTCTCGCCGGCCCGCTGGGATGCCGATGCTGTGGCGATGACCGGCACCCACGACACTCCGACAGTAGCTGGCTGGTGGAAAGGCCGCGACATTGAATGGCGTGAGCACATCAGCGGCATCGCCAATCCCACGGCCTTTGAGGAACGTACAGCCGAACGGAAGTCCTTGGCACAAGCGATTGGCTTGTCGCCGGTTTTAGCCGAGCCGCCGATCGATGAGGTTATGGAAGCGGTCGCTGATGCGCCCGCCGCGCTCGCCATCTTTCCGCTGGAGGATCTCCTCGGCCTGGAGGAGCAACCGAACCTGCCCGGCACCGTTGACCAGCATCCGAATTGGCGCCGGCGCATGCTCGCCACCACCGGCGCTCTTCTCGCCCGCCCTGATGTTCACCGGCGCGCTGCCATGTTGACCCAAAAGAGGCCTGGATGATCCCGCGCGCCACGTACCGCCTGCAATTCCACCGGGATTTCACCTTCGCCGATGCGGAGGCGATCGTTCCTTATCTGGACCGGCTGGGCATCAGCCACATCTACGCTTCCCCCGTCACCACCGCCGCGCCGGGCTCAACGCACGGTTATGACGTAGTCGACCCTACGCGCATCAACCCGGAACTGGGCGGCGAGGCCGGCTTTCGGCGCCTCGTTGCCAGTCTTCGCGCCCATGGCATGGGGATCATCATCGACATCGTACCCAACCATATGGGCGTGGCTGGCGATACCAACGGCTGGTGGAACGATGTCCTTCGCCATGGTCGCAACAGCTCCTACGCCGACGTCTTCGACATTGATTGGTCGCGCCCGATCCTCCTGCCGATACTCGGCAGCTCGCTGACCGACGCCTTGGCGGAGGGCGCACTGACGCTGGAGCATCATCAGGACCGTTGGTGGCTGACTGCCTATGGCAATCGGCGCCTTCCCTTGCGGGACGAGGATCAGGCAGCCGCCGATCAGCAGCCGATCGCCGCACTGCTCGATAGTCAGCATTACCGGCTCGCCTCATGGCGCACGGCCAATGACGAACTCAACTGGCGCCGCTTCTTCGCGATCAACGAACTGGCCGGGGTTCGGGTTGAGGATCCTGCCGTCTTGGACCGCACCCATGAACTCTACTTCCGCCTCCATGACGAAGGCCTGATCGATGGGGTGCGGATCGACCATGTCGACGGCCTCACCGATCCGTTGGGCTATTGCCGCGCCTTGCGGGCACGGCTGGGCGATGACGCATGGATCGTCATCGAAAAGATCCTCGGCCCTGGTGAGGAATTGTCGCCGGAGTGGGCGGTAAATGGCACCAGCGGCTATGATTTCATGGAAGAATCCGCCGCGCTGCTCCATCATCCATCAGGCGCCGAGCCGCTCGGCCGCTTGTGGCACGAGATCAGCGGCCGCCCCGCCGAACTCGCGCCGGAGGAGCTGCTCGCCGGTCAGCAGCTTCTCGCGTGGCAATTCAGCGGACAGCTGGAATTCTGCGTCGACGCCTTCGCCGCGATCGCGCCGGACGGGATCACCCGCGCGATGCTGCGCCGCGCAATCGAACGCCTGCTGTGGGTGTTCCCGGTGTACCGCACCTACGGCCCCACCCCGCCGGCCAGTGACGAAAGCGTGCGCGCCGCGGTGCGCGTCCGGGTCGCACGGCATATTCCGCCGGGCGAGACGCCAGTGGTCGATCTGGTGCTGCGCTGGCTGTCGGGCGAAGGCAGCCATTCAGAAGCCGTTCGCCGCTTCCAGCAACTCTCCGCGCCGATTGCGGCAAAGGCGCTCGAGGATACCGCCTTCTACCGCTACGGCCGGCTGCTCTCGCGCAACGATGTCGGGTTCGACGCAGGGCTGATGGCGCTCGATCCCGCCGCCTTTCACCTGCGCATGCAGGCGCGCGCGCAGCAATGGCCCACCGCTATGCTCACCACCGCCACGCACGATCACAAGCGAGGCGAGGACACGCGCGCGCGGCTGGCCGTGCTCAGCGCCATCCCCGATCGGTGGCGCGAGGTGGTCAGCGATTGGGAAGCGATGGCCGATCCGCTATCGCACGGCGTAGATTGCGGCGATCGCTACATGTTGTTCCAGGCGCTGCTCGGAGCATGGCCATCGGACGCTCGCGAGCTTGAGGACGGCACCCTTGGCGAGCGTATCAGCGCCTGGCAGACCAAGGCACTGCGCGAGGCGAAGCTGCGCTCCTCATGGGAGGCGCCTGACGAACGGTATGAGGCGTGCTGCAACGATCTGGCGCTGGCATTGATCGACAGCCCGGCGTTCGTGGCATCAATCAGCAGTTTCCTAGGCGAGATCGGCGAAGCGGCCCACCGCAACAGCTTGGTTCAGGTCGCGCTCCGCTGCACCATGCCTGGCGTGCCGGATCTCTACCAAGGCACCGAATTCGCCGACCTGAGCCTCGTTGATCCCGACAACCGCCGCCCGGTCGATTACCGGGCGCGTATCGCCGCGCTGGACGATCCGCCTGCCAAGATGCGGCTGATCGCCACCCTGTTGAACCTCCGTCGCACTCATCCAACGCTGTTCACCCAGGGCAGCTATGAGGCGGCAGTGGTTGACGGCGACGCTCGCCTGCTCGCGTTCGAGCGACGTCATGGCGACGCAATCTTCCGCTGTGCGATATCACTCGGCGAGGATCAGCCGGGCAGCGTGATCCGCTTCCCCTCTGGCGTCGTGCGGCAAGCAGCCTCGCTATTCGATAAAACACCCGTGTGGTTCGAACTCGCCTGAGGCCGCCGTTCCTCGACCAAGCGATTTGAAGGGCGGCAACGGCGAGCAGCGCATGCTGCTGTCGGCCATTCACATCCGGTCTGCGCGCCGCCGCTCGCTTGCTTGCGCCAGGACACCCATGGCCGCCGCATTGTCAGCCAGCGCGTCAGCCACTTGCCCGCGCCCGCGACGCAGCGCCACGCTCAACGTCGCCACTTCCTCCAGCTTCCGCGTGGCAAGCGCCAGCCAATCCGCGCTTGTCCGATCTGGAGGCGTGTCCGAGCCCCCATGGACCGGTGAACGCCCCAGCGAGCAGGAGGGCGCGATCTGGATCACGATCTTTCCAACCAGCGGCTCCAGCCGATCAAGGATGGCGACAAGGTCCGAGCGAGCGGCTTCGCGTCCGTCCACCACTCCCAGCGACAGTACGAGATCCTGTCGCCCCGCCCCCAGCACCAGCGCCAGTTGCTCCGGCGCACACACCAGGTCGAGATGAAGCCCCGCCACCGGCAAGCCAAGTGCGGCATCCAGATTGTCCCCGATCGCCCCGAAATAGGTCGCCAGCATGATCTTCGGGGCGCCCCGTCCCGCCAGCGACCAGTAGGTCGTCCGCAGCGCGGCGCGTACCGCCGCCGACATGTCCCGCACCATCACCGGCTCGTCGATCTGCACCCAGTCTGCGCCCGCCAGCTTCAGCTGCAGCAACAGCTCGGCATACACCGGCAGCAAGCGGTTCAGCAGAGACAGCGGATCGACGCTAGGATCGGTGGATTTCGCGAGATGCAGGAAGGTGACCGGCCCCAGGATCACCGGCCGGCAATGATATCCCAGCGCCTTCGCCTCGTTGAATTCGTTTAGCACCTTGCGCGTCGACAGCGCGAACTGCTGGTCGGGCGACACCTCGGGCACGATGTACTGGTCGCTGGTTTCAAACCATTGCGCGGTTTGCGATGCCTGAACCTCGCTGGGCACTACGCCGCCCCCCTGCGCCATCGCAAAAGCAAGGTCGAGCGAACCGGGCGGGCCGACCGGCCGGTATCGGTCGGGGATGGCACCCACCATCACGCTGGTATCCAGCACCTGATCATGGAGTGAGAAGTCATTGCAGGGGATCACATCAACCCCCGCTTGCCGTTGCCGCTCCCACCCTGCCGCGCGCAGTCCCTTCGCCGCGTCCTGCAGCTGGTCCGCGCTGAGCCTGCCGGCCAGATAGCCTTCGGTCGCACCGTTCAGTTCATGACGCGCGCCGACCCGCGGAAAGCCGAGGCAGGCGGCGGAAATGGTCATCGGGACGAAATTCCAATCGTGGCAACGCAAGGATCAGGACAGAACGCGCGAAGGCGCGACACGATGCGAATGGATTTGCTAGCAGGGCACAACGCCCCCCTGTGCGAGCAGAAGCGACACGACGCCCGCCAATAGCCAGCGATAGCGTCAGCTTCGCGACAACCGCGCATTCCGACCCATACGGTACGCGCGCCCGGTCATCTTGAACCGCTCGCGCGGGTACCCGCTGCTCAGTTCCTCACGTGCTCAAGGCGCTTCATCGGCGCCGTAGAACAGCTTCCCGATCTCGATCTCCGGCCGCCCCTGCGACACGCGATGGGCGTTAGTATCGCGCAGCGAATAGACGCAGCCGCAATATTCCTGCTGGTAGAAATGCTCGCGCTTGGAAATCTCGATCATCCGCGCCGCACCGCCGCCCTTGCGCCAGTTGAACGTCCAATAGCTCAGGTCGGGATAGTGTGACGCCGCGCGCTCGCCGCTGTCGTTGATCTGCGCCATGTTCTTCCAGCGTGAGATGCCGAGCGACGAGGTGATGACCGGAAAGCCATTCTCATAGGCATAAAGCGCCGTACGCTCGAACCGCATATCGAAACACATGGTGCAGCGGACACCCCGCTCCGGCTCCTGCTCCATCCCCTTGGCGCGCTTGAACCAGTTTACCGTGTCATAATCGGCATCGACGAACGGCACGTCGTGTTTCTCGGCAAAGCGGATATTCTCCTCCTTGCGCAGCAGATACTCTTCCTTGGGGTGAATGTTCGGATTGTAGAAGAAGATCGTGTAATCGATCCCGCTCGCCGTCATGGCTTCCATCACCTCGCCCGAACACGGCGCACAACAGCTGTGCAGCAGCACTTTCTTGTGGCCATCGGGCGGCGTCAGCAGGGGGCGTTCGATCTCGGTCATAAGGCGGCGATATACGGGAAGTCGCGGCGGAGGGCAAAAGCACGATCTTCGCAAAGTTCGCAGCGCCAGCAGCACGTATCCGCCGATCTTCGCCCTTTCGCCGGACGCCATGGGTTGCGTCCTTGCGGATAATGCACAAATGAAGGGACCGTGATCGTACGACGCGACGCGCACGCCCGGGTCTAGAGCCTCGTTCCTGTGCGCCGAGCAACGCCAGGTAGAGATTCGCCCATGAACAAAGCTTTCCGCAAACAGCTTCCCGGCAGCGACGTCGACTTCTTCGACACGCGTGAGGCGATCGAGGCGATCCGCCCCGGCGCCTATGACGGCCTGCCCTATGTCTCGCGCGTCCTGGCCGAGCAGCTCGTGCGCCGCTGCGATCCCGCCTTGCTCACCGATGCGCTGACCCAGATCGTCGAGCGCAAGCGCGATCTCGATTTCCCCTGGTATCCCGCCCGCGTGGTCTGCCACGACATCCTGGGCCAGACAGCGCTGGTGGACCTCGCCGGCCTGCGCGACGCCATTGCTGACAAGGGCGGCGATCCGGCGAAGGTGAACCCGGTCGTCCCGACCCAGCTGATCGTCGATCACAGCCTTGCGGTGGAGCATGGCGGCTTCGATCCGCAGGCGTTCGAAAAGAACCGCGCGATCGAGGATCGCCGCAACGAGGATCGCTTCCACTTCATCGAATGGACCAAGGAGGCGTTCCAGAACGTCGACGTGATCCCGGCCGGCAATGGCATCATGCACCAGATCAATCTGGAGAAGATGTCGCCCGTCATTCAGCTGCGCGACGGCGTCGCCTTCCCTGACACGTGCGTCGGCACGGACAGCCACACCCCGCACGTCGATGCGCTGGGCGTCATCGCCATCGGCGTCGGCGGGCTTGAGGCGGAAACGGTCATGCTTGGCCGCGCGTCGATGATGCGCCTGCCCGACATCGTCGGCGTGAAGCTCACCGGCAAGCGCCAGCCGGGCATCACTGCGACCGACATCGTGCTCGCGATCACCGAATTCCTCCGCAAGGAGCGAGTGGTCGGAGCGTGGCTCGAATTCTTCGGCGATGGTGCGGAAAGCCTCACGATCGGTGACCGCGCGACCATTTCCAACATGTGCCCGGAATATGGCGCCACCGCCTCGATGTTCTACATCGATCAGCAGACGATCGATTATCTCCTGCTCACCGGTCGCGAGCCCGCGCAGGTCAAGCTGGTCGAAACCTATGCCAAGCACACCGGCCTGTGGGCCGACGCGCTGACGGCCGCGCAGTACGAACGCGTGCTCGAATTCGACCTCTCGACAGTAGTCCGCAACCTCGCCGGTCCGTCCAACCCGCACCGTCGCCTTCCCACGTCGGCGCTCGAGGAAAGCGGCATCGCCGTGGGGCTGGCCGCCGCCCAGGCAGAAGAGCGCCAGGGATTGCTGCCCGACGGCGCGGTCATCATCGCCGCGATCACCAGCTGCACCAACACTTCGAACCCGCGCAACGTCGTTGCCGCTGGCCTCGTCGCGAAGAAGGCCAACGATCTTGGCCTAGTCCGCAAGCCCTGGGTGAAGACCAGCTTCGCGCCCGGCTCGATCGTCGCGCGTCTGTATCTGGAGGAATCGGGCCTGCTGCCGGAGCTGGAGAAGCTCGGCTTCGGTATCGTCGGCTTCGCCTGCACGACCTGCAACGGTATGTCTGGCGCGCTCGATCCGACGATCCAAAAGGAGATCATCGATCGCGATCTCTATGCGACTGCCGTCCTCTCCGGAAACCGCAACTTCGACGGGCGCATCCATCCCTATGCCAAGCAGGCGTTCCTCGCCTCGCCGCCGCTGGTGGTGGCCTATGCGATTGCCGGCACGATCCGCTTCGACATCGAACAGGACGTGCTCGGCGTCGTCGACGGCAAGGAGATCCGCCTCAAGGATCTGTGGCCGACCGATGAAGAGATCGACGCAATCGTTTCCGCGCATGTAAAGCCGGAGCAGTTCCGCTCGGTCTATGAGCCGATGTTCGGCGCCCGCGCCCGCTCGGCGGAGAAGATCAGCCCGCTGTACGATTGGCGCCCGACCTCCACCTACATCCGCCGCCCGCCCTATTGGGATACCGAGGGCGTCGGTGCGCTCGCGGCGCATCCGCGTACGCTGAAGGGCATGCGTCCGCTGGCGATCCTGCCGGACAACATCACCACCGACCACCTCTCGCCATCGAACGCGATCCTGCGCTCGTCCGCAGCAGGCGAATATCTGGCGAAGATGGGCGTGCCGGAGGAGGACTTTAACTCCTACGCCACCCACCGTGGCGATCACCTCACCGCAATGCGCGCGACCTTCGCCAACCCGCAGCTCGTCAACGAGATGGCGGTGGTCGACGGCCAGGTGAAGCGCGGCAGCCTCGCCCGCGTCGAGCCCGATGGCGTCGTCATGCGCATGTGGGAGGCGATGGAAACCTACCATGAGCGCCGGCAGCCGCTCATCATCATCGCCGGCGCCGATTACGGCCAGGGTTCGTCGCGCGACTGGGCGGCAAAGGGCGTTCGCCTCGCCGGTGTGGAGGCGATCGTCGCCGAAGGGTTCGAGCGTATCCACCGCACCAACCTCATCGGCATGGGCGTGCTGCCGTGCGAGTTCAAACCGGGCACGACGCGTCTGACGCTCGGTCTCGACGGCACCGAAACCTATGACGTTGTCGGTGAGCGTCGCCCGGGTGCGGAATTGACGCTCCTCATCCACCGCAAGAATGGAGAGACGGTCGAAGTGCCCGTCACCTGCCGACTCGACACCGCAGAGGAAGTCTCGATCTACGAGGCCGGCGGCGTGCTGCAGCGGTTCGCGCAGGACTTCCTGGCCTCGGAAGCGGAGGCCGCTTGATGGCCGGACAGGTCCGCATCCCCGCCACCTATATGCGCGGCGGCACCAGCAAGGGCGTGTTCTTCCGGCTGGAGGATCTGCCCGAAGCCGCCCGGGTTCCGGGGCCCGCGCGCGACAAGCTGTTCCAGCGCGTCATCGGCAGCCCCGATCCCTATGCCGCGCAGATCGACGGCATGGGCGGCGCGACGTCCAGCACCAGCAAGTGCGTCATCATCTCCCCCAGCAGCCAGCCGGGTCACGATGTCGACTACCTCTACGGTCAGGTGTCGATCGACACCGATTTCGTCGACTGGTCGGGCAATTGCGGCAACCTCTCCACCGGCGCGGGCGCCTTCGCGATCCACGCCGGCTATGTCGATGCGAACCGCGCCGAAAACGGCATGTGCACCGTCCGCATCTGGCAGGCGAACATCAACAAGACGATCATCGCCCACGTCCCCGTCTCAAATGGGGAAGTGCAGGAAACCGGCGACTTTGAACTCGATGGCGTCACCTTCCCATCGGCCGAGATCGTCCTCGAATTCGTCGACCCCGCCGACGACGGCGAAGAGGGCGGCTCGATGTTCCCGACCGGCAATCTCATCGACGAGCTCGACGTGCCGGAGGAAATCGTGCCGGGCGGCAAGCTCAAGGCAACGATGATCACCGCCGGCATCCCGACGATCTTCGTCAATGCCGCCGACATCGGCTTCACCGGCACCGAACTGCGGGAGGCGATCAATTCCAATCCGGATACGCTGCGCCGGTTCGAGGCGCTGCGCACGATCGGCGCGATGAAGATGGGCCTTATCAAGTCGCCCGAGGAAGCCGCCAAGCGGCAGCACACGCCAAAGATCGCCTTTGTCGCGCCACCGACCGACTATTCTTCGTCCAGCGGCAAGATCGTGAAGGCCGCGGACATCGACCTGCTCGTCCGCGCGCTGTCGATGGGCAAGCTCCATCACGCAATGATGGGTACCGCCTCGGTCGCCATCGCTACGGCGGCGGCGGTCCCTGGCACGCTCGTCAACCAGGCGGCTGGCGGCGGTGAGCGTCAGGCGGTCCGCTTCGGCCACCCGTCCGGCACGCTGCGCGTCGGCGCGGAGGTTCGCCAGGTTGATGGCCAGTGGACCGTCACCAAGGCGATCATGAGCCGCAGCGCGCGCATCCTGATGGAAGGCCATGTGCGCGTTCCCGAGGGAAGCTTCTGAACAGCCGACCAGCCCGCACCCTCGCGGGCTGCGCCACGGCAGCACCAGTTACACGCCCCTCGCCGGGCGACACGTAAAATCAGAAAGAGGACTGAAAGAGCATGACCGACACCGCCACCGCTCCCACCTTCAAGCCGAAGAAGTCCGTCGCCCTCTCCGGCGTCACCGCCGGCAACACCGCACTGTGCACCGTCGGCCGCACCGGCAACGACCTGCACTATCGCGGCTATGACATTCTCGATTTCGCCGAGACGGCCGAGTTCGAGGAAATCGCCCACCTGCTCGTCCACGGCTGGCTCCCCAATGCGGCTGAGCTCAAGGCTTATAAGACGAAGCTGAAGGCGCTCCGTGGCCTGCCGCTCGCCGTGAAGGAGGCGCTCGCCGCGCTCCCCGCCGCCGCTCACCCGATGGACGTGATGCGCACCGGCGTGTCGGCACTCGGCTGCGCGCTCCCCGAAAAGGACGATCATAACGCACCGGGCGCCCGCGACATCGCCGACCGGCTGATGGCCAGCCTCGGCTCGATGCTGCTCTATTGGTACCATCTGTCGAACAACGGCGTGGAGATCGATGTCGAGACCGACGACGAATCGATCGGCGGCCACTTCCTCCACCTGCTCCACGGCGAAGCGCCGAGCGAGAGCTGGGTGCAGGCGATGCACACCTCGCTGATCCTCTATGCCGAGCATGAGTTCAACGCGTCGACCTTCACCTCGCGCGTCATTGCCGGCACCGGCTCGGACATGCACTCGTGCATCACCGGTGCAATCGGCGCACTGCGCGGGCCCAAGCATGGCGGCGCCAATGAAGTCGCCTTTGAAATCCAGAAGCGCTACCAGAACCCGGACGAGGCAGAGGCCGATATCCGCAAGCGGATGGAAGCCAAGGAAGTCATCATCGGCTTCGGTCACCCGGTCTATACGATCAGCGATCCGCGCAACGTCGTGATCAAGCGCGTCGCCAAGAAGCTGTCGGACGAGGCAGGCTCGACCAAGATGTACGACATCGCCGACCGCCTCGAGACGGTGATGATGGACGTGAAGAAGATGTTCCCGAACCTCGATTGGTTCTCGGCCGTCTCCTACCACATGATGGGCATCCCCACCGCGATGTTCACGCCGCTCTTCGTGATCGCGCGCACCTCGGGCTGGGCGGCGCACGTGATCGAACAGCGCGAAGACAATAAGATCATCCGCCCCTCGGCCAATTACACCGGCCCCGAGGATCTCCAGTGGGTGCCGCTGGCCGAGCGCAAGTAAGCGCCCGCTGACGTAGTGAGAGGATCGGAGGCGCGGCCGTCGTCGAGGGCCGCGCCAAGCTACAAAAAATGCTGACGCATACCCAAATCTGACGTCGAATAAACAAGGACCGACAATGCCTTACCTCCTCGCCTCCGACCTCCCCACCGAATCCGCCGGCAAGCGCTTCCGCGCCGGCCTTGAGCGTCCCGGCATCTTCCAGTTGCCCGGCGCGCACAACGGCCAGGCCGCAATCCAGGCGCGCAACGCCGGCTTCGACGGCCTGTACCTCTCGGGCGCGGCGATGACCGCCTCGATGGGCCTGCCCGATCTCGGTATCATCACCGTCGATGAAGTTGCCTTCTTCATCCGCCAGATCGTCCGTTCGTCCGGCCTCCCGCTGCTCGTCGATGGCGACACCGGCTATGGCGAGGCGCTGAACGTCATGCACATGGTCCGCACCTTCGAGGACGCGGGCGCCGGCGCGGTCCACCTTGAGGACCAGATCCTGCCGAAGAAGTGTGGCCATCTGAACGGCAAGAACCTCGTCTCAGCGATGGACATGGCGACCAAGGTTGCCGCCGCGAAGAAGGCCGCGCGTGACATCGTCATCGTCGCCCGTACCGACGCCGCCGGCGTGGAGGGCTTCGACGCCGCGGTCGACCGCGCCAAGCTCTACGTCGAGGCCGGCGCCGACGCGATCTTCCCCGAGGCGCTCAACACCCGCGAGATGTTCGAGAAGTTCGCCAAGGCGATGCCGAACGTGCCGCTGCTCGCCAATATGACCGAATTCGGCAAGACCCCCTTCTACACCGCGGCCGAGTTCGAGGAGATGGGCTATAAGATGGTGATCTGGCCGGTCTCGTCCTTGCGCGTCGCCAACAAGGCGCAGGCAGAGCTCTACGCCTCGATCAAGGAAAACGGCGGCACCCACAAGTACGTCGACCGGATGCAGACCCGTCAGGAGCTGTACGACACGATCGGCTTGCACGATTTCGAGGAACTCGACGCCAGCATCATCAAGACGGTTGTTCCCGTGATGCCGCAGGAGGGCTGATCCCCCCCGTCTGCCCGGCTGGGATCGAGCCGGCCGGGCAGGCTCCTCTCTTTTCGCAACATCCGCAAAACGCTAAGCTCACGATCCGGTAACGCTGGCTCCCCGCCGACCCCTGGATGCGAAAGGTGCAAAGGCGCACATGCGGAAAACTTTCATGGGCGTGCGGCTGCGGCGGCTGCGCGAGGAACGGCGGCTGAAACAGGTCGAGCTTGCCCAGGCGCTCGGCATCTCGACCAGCTACCTCAACCAGATCGAACAGAATCAGCGCCCGCTGACCGTGCCGGTGCTGCTGAAGATCAACGCCGTCTTCGGCATCGATGTGCAACTCTTCTCGGAGGATGAAGAGGCCCGCCTCATCACCGACCTTCGCGACAGTCTCGCCGAGGCGCCCGAACCGATCTCGCTCGCCGAGATCCGCGAACTCGCCACCAACATGCCCGCCGTCGCCCGCACCCTGATCGGGCTCCAGCGGCGCCACCGCGAGATGATCGAGCGGACCGAGGCGATGGCCGATCAACTCGGCAACGAATGGCTCGCCGGCGGTTCAGCACGGATGCCGTTCGAACAGGTGCGCGAATTCTTCCACGCGCATTACAACCACATCGAACCGCTCGATCAGGCGGCCGAGCGGCTCTACCAGGAGGCCGGTTTCGCCCCGCGGATGGTCCATTCGGGGCTGATCGAGCGTCTGGCGCGGCTGCATGACATCCGCGTCGTCCATGCCCAACCCGGCTCGGTGCAGCGCCGCTACGATCCCGATACGCGCGTGCTGCACGTCTCGCCGGACCTTCGCCCGGGGCAGCAGGCGTTCCAGATGGCGACCCAGCTTGCCTTCCTCGAGGTCGGCGACCTGATCGACGATCTGGCGAGCAGCCCTGTCCTCACCGGCAGCGAGGCACGGCGCCTCGCGCGCATCGGGCTGGCCAATTACTTTGCCGGCGCGCTCCTCCTGCCCTATGGCGATTTCCTCGCCACGGCGGAGGCGCAGGCCTATGACATCGAACGACTGGGTCGCCATTTCGGCGTCGGGTTCGAAACGATATGCCACCGCCTCTCGACGCTCCAGCGGCCCGAAGCGCGCGGCGTTCCCTTCTTCTTCATACGCGTCGACCGCGCCGGCAACATCTCGAAGCGGCAATCCGCGACCGACTTCCACTTCTCGCGCGTGGGCGGCAGCTGTCCCTTGTGGAAAGTCTATGAGGCGTTCGCCCAGCCCGGCCGCGTCCTGCGTCAGGTCGCGCAAATGCCCGACGGCCGAACGTATCTTTGGGTCGCGCGGACGGTGCGGCGCACCGCCGGCGCCTTTGGCGAACCGGGCAAGACCTTTGCCATTGCGCTCGGCTGCGACATTCGCCACGCGCACCGGCTCGTCTATTCGCGCGGCTTCGACCTCAGCGATCCGTCGGCGGCCACGCCGATCGGTGTCGGGTGCAAAGTGTGCGAACGCACGGCCTGCCCGCAGCGGGCGTTCCCGATGATCGGCCGGGCGGTCGCGGCTGACGAGAACCGCAGCACGCTCACCCCCTATCCGGTTGCCTTCGCCAGCGGCAGCGACCGGCCCTAGCGCCTCAGTTGCCCAGCGCTTCCATCGCGCTGGCCAGATTACCGTTGTGGCTCGCCAGCGCTGCCGCCGCCGCCGCCGGGCTCGCCCCGCGCGCGATCAGCACCGCGCGCCGCACATCATCACCGCCCCGCGCGAGCGCCTCGCGCGCCAAGCCTTGGTCGACGCCCGCGATCGTCACGATCATGCGCTCGGCACGCGCCCGCAGCTTGGCGTTCGAAACGCGCATGTTGACCATCAACCCCGCGTGAACCAGCCCCAGCCGCACCATGATCGTGGTCGACAGCATGTTGAGCGCGGCCTTTTGCGCGGTACCCGCCTTCATCCGCGTCGACCCGGCGACAATCTCGCTTCCGGTGTCGGCCAGGATGGTATGCTCCGCGGCGGTCAGCAGCGGCGTCTCCGGATTGTTGGCGATCCCGATCGTCAGCGCGCCAGCGGCACGCGCCGCGTCGATCACAGCTACCGTATAGGGCGTGCGACCACTGGCCGCGACGCCGATCACCACATCCTGCGGCGTCAGGGACGAGGCAGCCACCGTCTCACGCGCTTCAACCGGGTCATCCTCCGCCCCCTCTGCGCTCTCGATCAGCGCGCGGGTGCCGCCCGCCATCAGGAACAGCAGCCGCTCGCGGGGCCAGTTATAGGTCGGGTACAGTTCGACCCCGTCCTGAACCGCGACACGGCCCGACGTGCCGGCCCCGGCATACACAAGCCGCCCCGTCTCGCCGAGCCGCCGCGCGGCCGCCTCTGCGGCGCCCGCGATCGCCGTCACTTGGCTCTTCAGCGCGGCGACCGCCGCCAGCTGCCCTTCCAGCATGGCTTCGACGGCGCTCGACGCGGGCCAACGATCGATGCTGGCGTAGCGCGGATCAACGGTTTCAGTGCTCACGCACGACGCTCCTTCACTGACGGTCGCTGGCCTTCATCGACGGGCGCGTCGTCGACAGCGAAGGCGCCGGTAAACCCGGCCAGCCGCAACGCCCCATGCAGCGCATCCCCCTTTGGCTCGCTGAGCTTTGCTGCGGTCCGGTCGCGCAGCCACGGGCGAAGATGGGGCGCCAGCCCCCCCAGCATCGCGCACGCCGGCGCGCCCCGCGCAAAGATCGTGTCGATGAAACATTCGACGTGCCCGGCGGCCTCCGTCACGATCGCACGCGCAATGTCATCGTCCTGCTCCGCATGGTCGATCACGATCGGTGCCAGCGCCGCGTAATCGGCCGGCCCTGCGCGATCCATCCACGCGATGGCGCGCGGGATCATCTCCTCGAACCGCGCGGTGATCGCACAGGTCAGCGGCGTCCGCTTGGTCCGACCGTCCAGCGCGCGTAGCGCATGGCGCATCGCCGATAGACCCAGCGCCGCACCACTTCCCTCGTCCGAAATGGGAAAGCCGTAGCCGCCGATCGAACAATCCACGCCATCGATGCGCAATTGCGCGATGCTTCCCGTGCCCAGGATCAACGTCGCGCCGTCCTGTCCGTCATGCGCGCCGATATTGGCGATCACTGCGTCCGACGCCCACGCCGTGCTGGCGAGCCCAAGCTCCATCGCCTCCAGCGCCGCGGCGCTGCCCGGACGCGAAATCCCGGCAATGCCGATCCCCGCCGCCACGCGCCCGCGATCCTCGCGGGTCAGGCCGGCGCTCCCCACCGCCTGATCGATCACTTCGTCGATCGCCGATCGCACTGCTTCCATGCCAAGGCGTGTGCTGGCAGGGCCGCTATGCCCGGTGCCGACGATCGTTCCGGCGGCATCCACCAGCCGGCCGCGGCAATGGCTGCCGCCCGCATCGATGCCAAGGTACCATTCCACCATGCTGGGCAATGTGTCCGTCCTGGCCGCCATCGGCCCATTCCCTTTGACCCCGCCGGTATAACCCCCAGTGATGCGGATCGCCTATCGCGCCTATAGCGGGATTGACGCGCGCGCCGCCGCGTAGAACGATCGGGCCATGACGCACATCGCCGCCGCTGCGGCGCCCGACCAGGACAGCATCCCCCGCGCGCCCGTCAACCGGCGCGGCATGGCGTTGTACGGGCTGCTTGGCTTTGCCGCTGGCCTGCCCTTCTACATGTTCTCCACCGTGCTCGCGCTCCGCTTGCAGGCGCATGGCGTGGCACTGGCGGTGATCGGCTTCTTCGCCTGGGTTCAGCTTCTTCCCACGCTGAAGTTCGTGTGGGCGCCGCTGTTGGATCGCTATGCCGTCCCGGGTTTCTCGCGCTTTTATGGCAAGCGGCGCGGCTGGCTGATGCTGGCGCAGCTGGGCATCTTCGTCTCGATGCTGGGGATGGCGCTCACCGCCGGCGATGACAGTCTGGCGATCACGGCATTGTTCGCGGTGCTGCTGGCGTTCTGGACAACGACGCTGGAGATCGCCGCCGACGCCTGGCGTATCGAGCTGTTCCCCTCCCAGGACGAACAGGGCCCGATCGTCGCGGCGAACCTGTGGGGCTATCGCAGCGCAATGGTCGCGGCCGGCAGCGGCGCGTTGCTGCTCGCCGACTGGAGCGGCTGGACGCTCGCCTATCTCGCCATCGCGTTGGCTGCGTTCCTGCCCTTCCCGGTCCTCGCCGCCATGAACGGCGCGGATGATCGCGACGTGGAGCGGTTCACCTCGCTCACCACCGGCATCCTCGCCAGCGTCATCATCCTGGCAGCGACCACCGTCGCGACGATGGCGATCGGCTGGCTGATCCTGCGCGCCGCGGAAGGGGCCGGAATCGATGCCGGCTCCAACGTCACGCCCTGGGTGCTCGGCCTGTGCATGTTGCCGTTCCTCGCCATGGCCGCCGCCTTGCCCCGCATCCGTTGTTCGCCGCCGACATCGAAGCTTCGGCGGTCGGTCGCGCTCGGGCCGTTCGTCAACTTCTTTTGGCGGTTCGGCTTCGGCGCGCTGGTGCTGATGGCGTTCGTGTCGCTCTACCGCATGGGCGACGTCCTCGCGCTCAACCTGTCGAAGCCGATGATCAAGGATCTGGGCTATTCGCTGTCGCAGATCGGCCGGGCCGACAGTCTGGTGGCGCTCGTCTCCAGCATCGTCGGCGTGGGGCTCGCCGGCTGGCTGGTGACACGCTGGAGCATGACATGGGCATTGACCGCCGGTGCGCTGCTCGCCGGGATCGGCAACTTTGCCTTTGTCTGGCTCGCGCAGCAGCCGGTCAACGAAACGCTGCTGTACATCGCGACCGGCGCTGATCAGTTCGGCAACGGTTTCGCGGGCACCGTGTTCGTCGTGTACCTGTCGCTGCTGGTCAATCCACGCTTCGCCGGCGCGCAATATGCCTTCCTCACCGGCTTCGCCTTCATGTTGCCGCGGCTGCTGGCCGGCGCGGGAGGGACGATCGTCGGCGCGATCGGCTACGACAATTTCTTTCTCCTCTCCGGCGCGCTCAGCGTGGTCACCATCGTGTTCCTTCCAGCGCTGGCCCGGATTCATTCTCGCCCGGATGACGACGCATGAGCGATACCGTGATTGACCAGGCTTTTGGGCCCGCTGCTCAGGCGATAGCATCCGGCCGCATCCCCGGCGCGACGCTCGGCATCGTCACGGCGCGCGGTGATCGTGCGGTCCGCCTGACTGGCGCTGCACAAAAGATACCGGTCGACCACGCGCTGACCCGCGAGCACTGGTTTGATCTCGCCTCACTGACAAAGGTCATCGCCACCACCACCTTTGTCCTGCGCCTCGCCGACGAGGGGCGGATCGACCTTGATCGCCCGCTCACCGATGCGATCCCCGACCTGCGGCAATATGACGTCGCCAACGCGCCCGAACGGCGCCTCACCTTTCGCGATTGCCTCGTCCACCGCACCTTCCTGCCCGCGGTCGAGCCGATCTACACCTATGGCGACAACCCCGCGCGGCTGCGCGCCTTCGTTCTGCAGCGCGAGTGGCGTCACGGCCCGCCGGTCTATTCCGACATCAACTTCATCCTGCTAGGCATTGCGCTCGAGCGACTGACCGGCGGGGGGATCGACGCGCTGCCGCTCGGCAACGGCCTCTGCTGGGGGCCGCCTCCCGGCCCTGCGGTCGCGACCGAATATTGCCAGTGGCGCGGACGCGTTCTCGTTGGCGAGGTGCACGACGAAAACTGCTCGGCCATGGGCGGGAAGATCGGCCACGCCGGCCTCTTCGGCACGGTCGATGGTGTGCTCGATTTCGCACAGGGGCTGCTCGACGGCACCGGGGCCAGCCCGGCGATGCTCGACGCCACGAAGACCCCGGTGGAGGGGCACCGCACGGCCGGCTGGGAAATTCGCTTCCCCGGCTGGTCCGGCGGGCAATCATGTTCGCCGGGCACCATCGGGCATACCGGCTTCACCGGCACTGGCCTGTGGGTGGACTTCGATCGCGGACTGGCTTGGACGCTGCTCACCAATCGCGTTCATCCGACGCGTCACTTCGACAGCGGCATCTTCACGCTGCGTCCGGAAACGGGCGAGGCGCTGATCGACGCCTTCGACGCCGCGCAGTCAGCCTAACCGCCCGCCTGATTCTTCCCGATCAGTTCGCCTCCGCCACCGCCACCAGCGCAGCGTCGATCGCCGCCGTCGCGCTGACGTCGCCCGGCATGTCGTTGGCATAAGCGGCAAAGGTGAACGTGCGCCCGCTCGCGGTGGTCATGTAACCGGCCAGCGCGTTGGAGGCGTTCAGCGTCCCCGTCTTGGCATACAACCGCCCGGCTAGCCGCGTGCCCTTGAAGCGGTTGGACAAGGTCCCGTCGACACCCGCCACCGGGAACGTTTCGCGCCATGCCGGTCCCCATGTCTGGGTGGCGCCCCAGCGAAGCAGGGCCACCGTCCCGCGCGGCGTCACGCGGTTGTAGTTCGACATGCCCGAGCCATCGGCAAAGTCATATTGCCACGGCGAGAGGCCCGCTTGATCGAGTACGCGCCTCACCGCCCGCTGCCCGTCCGCGACCGATCCGCTGCCGTCCACCGCGCCAACCCGGCGCAGCAGCAACTCGGTGTGGAGATTCTGGCTCACCTTGTTGGTGTGGATCAGATCTTCGCTCAGCGGCCCCGGTGCCAGCCGCGCCAGCACCTGTGGCTGGGGCGCACGCGCCGCCGGCGCCGTGCCGCGTACCTCGGGATCATCACCCGGCATCAGCGGCCGGTGACGCGCGGCCACCGTCCCCGTCACCTTGACACCCTGCTCACGCAGCAGGCCCGACAGCAGCCACGCCGCACGATGCGCGGGATCGTCTAGGCCGACCCGCATCTCGTACGGCGCGATGCCGGCCGGGATGGTCCCGGTCAGCCGCAACAGATCGGTGCCGGGCTCACGGGTGGCGCTGATCGCGCGCTTTCCGCCCGCCGGTACCGTGATCACCCGATTGTCGATCGTGAAATACCCGTCGCCGGCCACCACTGCCGACGCGCCGACCGCGCCCGGCGCGACTGACAGCGCCACTTCATTGTCGTCGATCGTCAGCGCGGAAATGGCGGTGCCATATTTCCCCACCATGTTGTTCCAGCTCATCCCCGCCGGCCAGCGTTCGTCAGGGAAGGCAGTATCGTCACCAATGACGTTGCGGACCTGCCGGGTCTGGCGTGCCACGGCGGCGGCAAGATCCTTCAGGCAGTTGCGTGTGCAATCCGCCGCGCTGGACAGTCGCGCGTCGCCCCCGCCCGCCAGGATCACGTCGCCATCCTCCAGGCGAACACTGGCGCCCGCCGCTTCGTCTGTCCCGTTCGTGTCGAGCAGCGCGAAGGCCGCAGCGGTCGTGTACAGCTTGGTATTGGATGCCGGCACGAACCGCTCATCGGGGCGCACCGCGACGATTTCGCGCCCGTCCTCGTCCACCACCAGCAACCCCAATCGGGTGCCTTGTGCCGCTTGCGCAATGGCGCTGGCAACCGGCGCCTCCGTCGCAGGCGGAGCGGCCGCGGCACTTTGGGCGATCGCCAGCAGGGGCAGCAGGACCAGCATCATTCGGCGTCAATCTCCTCTTTCAGCACCGCCAGGAACTCGCTCGCCAGCGCCGATGGTGGCCGGTCGAGCAGATGGATCGCGTGGAGGTCGAATGTCAGCGACGGACGCAGCGGCCGCATCGCCAGCCCCGGGCACAGCCATGCTTCGGCGGTAAAGCTGTCGACCACGGTCACGCCGACGCCGGCGCGTACCAGCCCTGCGGCGATGTAGAATGTCCGGGCCGCGACAACCTCGTTCAGCTCCAGCCCAAGGCGATCGAGCTCATCGGTCAGCAGCGTGCCGATCGGCCCACTTCCCGCGAGCGAGATGAACGGCCGGTCCACCAGATCGGACAGCTCGACCCGCGCTGGCGCGTCCGGCATGTCGGCTTCACGATACAGGACGACCAGTTCGCCCTCGCCCAGCCACGTCGTGTTCAGCGCCGCGCCGCGCGGCGGCTCGCTGGCGATCGCAATATCCGCTTCGCGCTCGTACAGCTTGCGCAGCAGGTCGTCGTGATGAACCGTCTGCAGGTCGAAATGCACCTTCGGATGCTTCTGCAGAAAACGCGATACCGCCATCGGCAACACGCCGAGCGCCAGGCTCGGCAACGCCGATATGCGCAACCGTCCGCCGCCGCCGCTGCGCATGTTGCGCCCCGCCTCGCGCAGCGCGCGGACCCGTTCCTGGATCTCGGCGACATCGGCAAACAGGTTGCGCGCGTCCTCCGTCGGGACCAGCCGGCCACCGGTACGCTGGAACAGGTCGAAGCCAAGCAGCGTCTCGGCATGCCGCAGCGTCTTGGAGACGGACGGCTGGGAGACGTTGAGTGCACGGGCGGCGGCGGAAACGGAGCCGTTGACGTACACGGCGTGGAATATTTCGATATGGCGCAGGTTCACCGGCAAGGTCCTACCGCCGATGCCATCACTCTACCACCCGCCCGCGATACCGCGCCTCGTCCAGCGCGCCCTCGGCCTTGGCGACCAGCGTCGCCACGGTGAGATTGGCAGAAGCGGACGGCACGGTGCGCGTCATGTCGAGCAAGCGGTCGAACGGCAGCACCAGCCCCACTACCAGCGCGGTCTGCTCCGGCGACACGCCCACGGCGGATAGCATCGCGGCCAGCATGAAAAGCGATGCCGACGGCACCGGCGCGGTGCCGAATGCCGCCAGCGCGCCGGTCGCCAGCATCACCACCAGCATCTGCGCATCGGGGATGATGCCCAGCGCCTGAAGCGCGAACTGTCCCAGCAGGCCGACGTACATCGCCGTCCCGTCCTTGCCGATCGCCGCGCCCAGCGGCAGCACGGTGGACGCAACGGGCTTTGCCACGCCCAGATTGTCATGCGCCACGCGCAGCGCGACCGGCAATGTCGCAGAGGAGGATGCGGTGGAGAAGGCGATCGCCAGTGCATCCACGATGCCCCGGAAAAAGCGGATCACCGGCAGCCGCGCGACCAGCGCGATCAGGCCGGCGTGCACCACCAGCATCTGCGCCAAAGAGGCGACGATCACGCACAGCGCCAGCCATCCGACATTGACGAATACCGCCGCGCCGTTCGCCGCGACGGCGTTGGCGATCAGGGCAAAGACACCAAAGGGCGTCACTTCCATCACGATCCGCACGATGTGCATCAGCACGGCGGCAAGGCCCTGCAGCAGCGCCACGACCGGCTTGCCCGCATTGCCGGCCAGCACGCTGCCGATGCCGAGCAGGATCGCCGTGAAGATGATCGCCAGCATGTCGCCCCTGGCCAGCGCCTCGATGATGTTGGCCGGTACGATCGACAGCAACTGGTCGCTCGGGGAAACCGCTGTCCCCAGCACGTGCGGCGCGACCCCTGCCAGCACGATCCCCTCGCCCGGCCGCACCAGCAGGCCCACCGCCATGCCCAGCGATACCGCGATCAGCGTCGTCGCCGCGAACAGCCCGATCGTGCGCCCGCCGATCGGCCCCAGCCGGCGCGGATCGCCCAAGCCGGCGATCCCGGCGGCGATCGTGATCAGCACGACCGGCACGACCAGCATCTTGATCAGCCGCACGAACAGGTCGCCGACGATCTTCACCGCCGGCGCCGCATCGGGCCAGAGCGAGCCGAGCAGCACCCCGAGCACCAGCCCGGCGACCACCCGCTTCCATAAAGTTATCGCGAACCATCCACGCAGGATGGTCACGCGGGCGTTCCCCAGAAACCGGGCGCCGGCGGCTGCATCCAGCCGGCCTCGTCGCGCACCCCGCCCTCGCGGTCATTGGCCAGCCACAATGGCCCGTCCAGATCGACGAACGACGCGCGCTCCGCGACCAGCATCGCCGGCGCAATGCCCAGCGACGACGAAACCATGCACCCCACCATCAAGCCAAACCCCATCCCCAGCGCCGCATCAGCGAGCGCCAGGGCTTCGGTCAGACCACCGGTCTTGTCGAGCTTGATGTTGACGTAATCATACCGGCCACGCAGCCGCGGCAGGTCGGCGCGCGTGTGCAGCGCCTCGTCGGCGCAGATCGGGATCTGGCTGCCCAGCCCGTCCAGCCCGGCATCGTCATCGGCCGGTACCGGCTGTTCCAGCAGGTCGACCCGGTACGACAGCAGCATGTCCTGCCAGCGTGCCACATCCTCCACGCGCCAGCTTTCGTTCGGATCGACGATGAGCCGCGGCGCAGGCGCAGCGGCGCGCACCGCCGCCAGTTGGGCTTCCGCCTCTTCGCGGTTGACCTTCAGCTTCAACAACGGAACGGCGGTGTGGCGGCGCGCGACGGCGGCCATCGCCTCGGGCGTATCGATGCCGATCGTGATCGCGGAGGCAAGCGGCTCCGGTGCCCCGCACCCGGCCAGCGCGGCAACGCTTGTGCCTGCCAGCTTCGCCTCGAGATCCCAGAGCGCGCAATCAATCGCGCTGCGCGCCGCGCCAGCCGGCATCGCGGCGGCGAGCTCCTCGCGTGAGGCGCCTGCCTCGACCAGCGCGCGCATCCCGGCGATCGCGACCAGCGAGCCGTCCACCGTCTCTCCATAACGCGGATAGGGAACGCCCTCGCCCCGCCCGACATGCTCGCCCTGCGCGATCGTGACGGTCACCACATCGGCGACTGTCTTTACCCCGCGCGAGATGCGGAACGGGGTGCTCAGCGGGAAGCCGTCGTGGCGGGCGTCAAGCGTTCGGCGCATGGGTCGCCAGCAGATGGTCGATGATGGGGTCGGCGCCGAAGCGGAACGGGTCGGTGCACGGCAGGCCATGCGCGTCGCTCGTCGCGGCCAGCAGGTCGCGGGCCTCGGCCTCGCCCAGCTTCGCGGTATTCAGCGCGATGCCGACGAATTGCACGCTGGGGCTGGTCAGCCGCGCAACGCGCAGGTTCGCGTCGATGCACTCGGCCAGATCGACCAGCGGGTAATGCGGCAGGCCGCGCATGTGCGGACGCGTCGGGTCATGGCACATGACCAGGGCATGCGGCTGGGCGCCATGCAGCAGCCCGGTCGACACGCCGGCAAAGGCGGGGTGGAACAGCGATCCCTGCCCTTCGATCAGATCCCAGCCATCGTCCTCACGCGCGGGCGACAGGTCCTCGATCGCGCCGGCGATGAAATCCGCCACCACCGCGTCCAGCGGCACGCCGTCGCCGGCAATCAGGATGCCGGTCTGGCCCGTCGCGCGGAAATCTGCCGTGACGCCCCGGCTGCGCAGCGCATCGCGCAGGCACAGCGTCGTGTACATCTTGCCCACCGAACAATCGGTGCCGACCGTCAGCAGCCGCTTGCCCGCGCGCTTCTTGCCGTTGCCGACCGGCAGGTCCGGGCGCGGATCGCGAATGTCGAACAATTGCACGCCGGCAGCCTTGGCCGCTTCCACCAGCCGGGGTTCATCCTTCAGCCGCTGGTGCAGCCCGCAGGCCAGGTTCATCCCCGCGGCGATCGCCGCCAGTGCGTCGGCCATCATCCATTCGGGGAAGCGTCCGCCCGCATTGGCGATGCCCAGCACCAGCGTGCGCGCGCCCGCCGCCGCGCCGGCCGCCGCGTCCATCCGCGGCAGGTCGAAGCTGAAGGGGCAATCGTCGTGCCGCCACTCACCGACGCAATCCTCGCGTCGGAACGTGGCCAGGCCGCGCGAGGTCTTGAGGCCGAACTCGTCGTCCGAATGGCCGAGGTACAGCAGATATGGTGCCGGAATGGTCATAGCGCTGGACGATAGATGCCGCCTGTAGGAGCCCGCCAATCGTGCTCGCGGCTTTGCCTATAACGCAAGGCTATTGCCCGCAATGTGCCGGCCGCGGACGTAGCAGCGCCCGACCCGCAGCCGCACCGGTGGTCGCGCCGTTCTTCAGCGCCAGCTTGCCGTTCACGAACAGCGCGCTGACGCCGGCACTCGGCTCGCGCGGCCGGATGTAATCGGCGCGCGGCGTATAACCGACGGGATCGAACACCACGACGTCGGCGAACGCGCCGGGTTTCAGATACCCGCGATCCTTGATGCGATACATGTCGGCGGTCGCGCCGGTCGATCGCCGGATGAACTGGCCGATCGTGATCACCGGCCGCTTCACGACATAATCCTGATACAGCTTCGGGAAGGTCGCATATTGCCGCGGATGACCGTTCGACCCGTCCGACGATGTCACCACCCAGGGCTGCTTCATGATCAGGTCGACGTCGCGCTCGGCCATGTTGAAGCTGGCAACGCCGGCGCCTGCCGGATCGGTCCCCTTGGCATTGGCCACGCGCAGGATGCGGACCGCGGCGTCGATCGGATCGATCTTCCATGTCGCCGCCATCTGCGCCAGCGTCTTGCCGGTCCACGGCTGCCCCTGGGAGATCAGCAGCAGCGATTCCGCTCCGCCCCGACGGCGCATGTTCTCGCGCATTTCCGCCTTGATCTTCGCCATCGTCGCGGGCGTGTCGAACCGCTTGATCATCGCCTGATAGCCGCCATCGACCGCCCACGCGGGCACCAGGGAGGCGTCAACGCTCGAACCGCTGGCGAGCCAGGGATATTGATCGGCGGTCACATCCTGCCCTGCCGCGCGCGCTTCCTCGATCGTGCGGATCAGTTCGGGCGCCTTGCCATGCAGGTCGACGCCCAGCGCCTTCAGATGCGCGAAATGCACCGGCGTGCCGGCGCGGCGGCCGATCTCGATCGCTTCCTTGGTGGAGGCGATCAAACCGATGTTATAGTTGGATTCATCGCGCTGATGGCTGTCATACATGCCCCCGCGCTTGCCCACCTCGGCGGCCACCGCTGCCACTTCATCGGTCTTGGCAAAGCTCTGCGGCGGATAGAACAGGCCGGCCGACAGGCCATAAGCGCCCTCGCACATCGCCTTGGCGGCCAGCCGCTTTTCCTCTGCCAGTTCGGCCGGCGTCGGCGCACGGTCGGCCTTGCCCAGCACGCGCTGCCGGATCCCGCCAAAGCCAACGAACGGCACCACATTGGTCCCGACGCCGCTCGCCTCCAGCTTGCGCGCGTCATCACCCACATCGGGCGTGCCATAGCCGTCGACGCCGATCACGATCGTCGAGACGCCCTGCGCCAGCCACGGCAGGTTGAGCCGCACCTTCGGATCGTCCGATCGGATGTAGCTGTCGGGATGGGTATGCGCGTCGATGAAGCCCGGCGCCACGATCTGCCCCTTGGCCTCCACGATCTGCCCGGCCCGCGTGCCGCGGCTTGGCCCGACATAGACGATGCGGTCGCCGGCGATCTCGACGTCGCCGGTGATCGGTGGGGTCTCCGCACCGGTGTAGATCGTGCCACCGCGGATCACGACATCCACCTTCGGCGCGGCGGCCGCGCCAAGCACCAACAGCGATCCGAGCGCCACGCCGGCGCGCAACATTCCACGCATCACTTGCCCTTCCCCTGCGGCGTCAGCGTCGAACGGCTGACCGCCACCGCGTCCACCGCGGCGCGGCTGAACGGCATCGGCTGCATTTCGCCCTTGATCCACGGCGCATATTGATCGCGGTAATGCGGCGAGCGCGGGTCGTTCGACTGCCCCGGCAGGTTCAGCATCACCGATTTGTCCCAGTCGCCCACGTCGATCACATGCAGGTAGCTCGCCCCGCCGCCGGTGCGCCAGCCCGGGCCATTGCCCAGCCAACGCGCCATGACGGTATAGCTGTCGCCGCCCGATCCCTCGCCCTCAATCGGGGGGAACGCCGCGGCGATGGCCGGGATGCTCGACAGCGGATGCGCGATCCGCACCTGGTGCAACGTGCCCCAGCGCCAGGCTGATGGATCGCTGCCCATCAGTCGCTGCGCCTCGGCCCAGCCGCTCGCCAGCGCCTCGTCCACCATCGCCGGCCGGCTTGCCGCACGGCGCAGCAGCTCGGATGGTGCGATCTCGTCCACCAGCTCCTTCGCCTGCTCCGGCACGATGGCCGCCAGCATCCGCTTGCCCAGGTCACGCCACACGATCTCGTACAGCGCCGCCGCGCCGCTATCCTTGTCCAGCTTCGCGTCCCACCCCGACAGCATCTTCACCGCCGGGGCCGCACCCGCGGACGGCTGCTTGGGTAGCAACGCCAGGAACTGCTTGGCCGGCGTCGACAGCGTGTCGAACTGCAATGCCACGCTGTCCGCCACCGAATGGCGCGGCTGCGATGCCAGCACCTCGGCGACGCGCTCGTAACGATAAGGGTCGCGGAACGAGAACGCCGGAATGCGATCGCGCGGCCAATTCGCCGGCAGGTTGTTCTGGTTGGCAGATGCGAACCAGCCCTTGGACGGGTTGAACTCGCTCGGCAGCACGCGGAAATCGCGATAGCTGTTCCAGTCGTAGCGCCCGTCGCCCGGCACCGGCATCAGCCCGTCGCCCTTCTTGCGCTGCGGAACGAAGCCGATCACTTGCCAGCCGTGGTTCCCGTCAACGTCGGCATAATGCAGGTTGGTGGGCGACGGGTGCAGCTTGAACGCTTCCTTCAGGCTGTTCCAGTCGCGCGACAGGTTGATCGCCACCATCGCGAACGATCCGAACCCGCCGGGCTGCATCCCGATCGACCCGAGCACCGTCGCCCGGCGCGCCGCCGGATCGTGCATGATCACCGGGCCCTGTACCGCGTAGCGCAGGACCACCTTCTGCGGCGGACCGTCCTTGACCGGGATCGTCTCCTCCACCCGCTCGAACCGCTTCCAGCCGCCGTCGTGGCGGTACCGCTCGGGATCGTTGGGATCCAGCTCCAGGACGAACAGATCCTGCTGGTCGATATGGAAATTGGTCCGGCCAAAGGCGAAACGGTCGGTATGCCCCTGCATGATGCCGGGCAGTCCAGGCGCGCCACCGCCAATCACGTCGAGACCCGGCGCGGTCAGATGCGCCACATGCCGCGGCCCGAACCCGCCGATCCCCAGATGCGGATCATTGGCCAGAATGGGGCGGCCAGTGCTGGTGCGGCTGCCAGCGACGGTCCAGGCGTTCGACCCCGCCTGCGCGCGGTCCAGATCCTCTTCTGGCTCACGCGTCGGCGTGTCGGGTCCGAACGGCAGCCGTCCCAGCTGAAGCACGCCCAGATCCGCATCACTCACCTTTGACGGGTCCAGCCCCTCCGGCACGGCCAGCTTCCACGTCGGCCGCAGCGGCGCGATCACCGCGTCCAGCTCCAGCATGCCGAGCGCGGCCAGTTTCGCACGGCGGATCTCGTCGTCGGCATTGCCGATTGAGCTGCCCCGCGCGCGCACCAGATCGCGGATGTCCCAGCGCAGCGGCGTCACCCCCAGGATGCGATATTCCGGCGGCAATAGGCTCGGGTCCTTCTCGACCTCGGCGATCCGCGCATTGATGCCTGCGACATATCCGGCCACGCAGTCGCGAACTTCCTTGGGTACGCGCGCCAGCTCGGCGTCCAGGTCGCCGCGATAATGGAACAGTCGGGCGACGGCATCATGCTTGGCAAAATCCGGCCCGAACGCTTCCGCCATCCGGCCCAGTTCGCGGCGATGCGCCAGGTCGATCTGGAACAGTCGGTCGCGCGCCACGACATAGCCCTGTCCGAAAAACGCATCCGCCTTAGTCTGCGCGCGGATATGCGGCACGCCCCAGCGATCGTCGATGATCTCGATCGGTGCCGAAAGCCCCGCCACGCGGGTCGGTGCTGTCGCCGGTACCGACTGGCCGTGGCAGGCGGCAGACACCAGCACGGTCGCCGCCGAACCAAGCAGAAATAGGCGCCGGTCGAGCATTGCTATCCTTTCGTCGTGGGTCCCGCCACAGGCTAACCCCCTCGGCGGCGGGCCGTCCATGACAAGCAGGTCGCGTCTCATAGCGAGCGGTTATGCAGACCCGGTCGGGGGCGACCCATATGCCCGATCTATGGATCGACAAACACAGGTAGGCCGATCTTCACTTGACGGCTTTCTGCTCGTACCGGCACCTTCCAACCTATCGGCGATCTGCGACAACAGCATGACGCATGCAGGTAGGCACAGGTTACTAAGCTTTCGGGGGACGGCACGTGCGTGATATTATCTTGTCCAGAACAATGCTCGGCGGGACGGCGCTTCTTGCGCTCGCATCCGGTCTGGCGATGCCGGCTGCGGCACAGACCCAGCCGTCCAGCACCGCCACGGCGCAGATCGGTGATCCGGCACCGGATACCGGCACCGATGGCAACGGCCCGGACGTGGTCGTCACCGGCACGCGCATCGTGCGCGACGGCTTCCAGGCGCCCACGCCGCTGACCGTTCTGACGCAGCAGGAAATCCAGAGCTCCTCGCCGTCGAACAACGTCGCGGATTTCGTCAATCAGCTGCCGGCGCTCGCGGGCTCCACCCGTCCGGCCAACTCGCGCCTCAACCTTTCCAGCGGACAGGCCGGCATCAACGCGCTGAACCTGCGCAACCTGGGTGAAACGCGCACGCTGGTGCTGCTCGACGGCCGCCGCTCGGTCGCCTCGACCGTCACAGGCCTGGTCGACGTCAACACGATCCCGCAGGCGCTGATCAAGAGCGTTGAGGTCGTCACTGGCGGTGCTTCCTCCGCTTATGGCTCGGACGCGGTCGCCGGCGTGGTGAACTTCGTCCTCGACAAGAAGTACACCGGCCTCAAGGTCGCGATCGACAGCGGCATCACCGAGAAGGGTGACGGCGGCAACTATTCGTTCAGCGTCACCGGCGGCCTCGCCTGGGGCAGCGAAGGTCGTGGCCACCTGCTGCTGAACGCAGAACTCGCGCATCAGGACGGCATCTTCCGCGTTGATCGCGACTGGAACGCCACCGGTTACGTCCGCATCCAGAATCCGAACTGGTCCGCCAACAGCAGCGAGCCGCAGTTCCTGATCCGTCGCCAGGTCGGCGCGGCAAACTCCACGCCCGGCGGTCTCATCACCGGCTCCACCGGTGCCCGCGCGAACAGCCTGCGCGGCACCTATTTCGGCTTCAACGGTGCTGTCGGCCAATATCAATATGGCCCCCTCACCTTCCCGTCGCCGACCGGCACCGCCCCGCCGACCCTGACGCAGGGCGGCGACTGGCGCGTCAACGATACCGGCCGCCGTATCGGCCTCAGCCCCGAGGATGATCGCCGCGGCCTCTTCGCGCGCGCCAGCTACGAGATCGCCGACGATATCGAAGTGTTCGCCGAAGGGTCGTACAACTGGCAGGAGATCTTCTTCAACGCCGGCCCGAACCTGCAGACCGGCATCGCGCTCAACGCGACCGGCTGCACCACCGTGCCGGTTGCGGCCAGCTGCAACGCGTTCCTCTACAACACGCTCGGCCCGGCGGCGCTGACCGGCATCACCGGCGTCACCCTCGCCACGAGCGCCGCGGACCTGCCGTTCCGCGCGATCAACAACAAGCGCGAGGTGCAGCGTTACGCCATCGGTGCAGAGGGCAGCACCGAGATGTTCGGCAACAACGCCACCTGGAACATCTTCGGTCAGTACGGCCGCGCCGATCTGCGGGAGCAGCTGCGCAACATCATGAACATCAGCCGGATGGCCAACGCCACCAACGCGGTGTTCGCCCCGGCCGGCAGCGGCTTCGCGGCCGGCTCGATCCAGTGCGCGATCAACGTCGACACCAATCCGAACAACAATGATCCGAACTGCGTCCCGCTCAACCGGCTGGGTCTTGGCGTCGCCAATCCGGCCGCCTTCAACTACGTGTTGGGCGATCCGTACCGCGACGAAGTGGTCGAACAGTATAACGCCGGCTTCAACGTGTCAGTCGCGCCGTTCCGCACCTGGGCGGGCGACGTCAGCGTCGCGGTCGGTGCCGAATATCGCGAGGAAAAGATCCGCGGCTTCGTGCCGACCGAGTTCCAGCCGATCGCCACGACCAACGCTGCCGGCCTGCCGACCACGTCGAACGCCTGGTCGGTCGGCAACTACCTGCCCACCAACGGCAGCTACAATGTGAAGGAAGTCTACCTCGAAACCGTGGTCCCGCTGGGCGCCGGTCTCGAGTTCAACGGCGCAGTCCGCGCGACCGACTATTCCACGGCTGGCTATGTCACCACGTGGAAGGCCGGCGCCACCTGGCAGCCGATCGACGACTTCCGTGTTCGCGTCACCCGCTCGCGTGACATTCGCGCACCTAATTTGAACGAACTGTATCAGGGCGGTTCCGCCAACAGCGATTCGGTGCGCAACCCGGCCTACACCGCCGATGGTGCCAATGGCCCGGCCAGCTTCGGCTATTCCGGCCTCGTCACGGGCAACCCGCGTCTCGGCGTGGAAAAGTCGAATTCGTGGAACGCCGGTGTCGTGCTGACGCCGCGCTTCATCCCCGGCTTCGCGCTGTCGGTCGATTACTTCGATATCGACATCAAGGACGGCATCACCACGTTCAGCGCGCAGGACATCCTGAACCTGTGCAACGCCGGCAACGAGCGGCTCTGCGGGGCGATCTCCGAGGATCCCGCTCGCTCGGTGCCGGGGCAGCCGTACCTCCTCATCCGCACCCAGCCGTTCAACGCGGCGAGCCAGGTCGTGCGCGGCGTCGATATCGACGCATCGTACCGCCTCCCGCTCGATCGCCTGTTCGGCGATACCGAGGGGAACCTGACGCTGCGCGGTGTCGCCACGCGCTACATCGACAACATCCTCGACAGCGGCGTGCCACAGGCGGTGATCGCCAATTCGGTCGGCGTGAACGGCGGCCAGTCGACCACTCCGGACTGGATCTACCGTTTCACCGCCACCTACGACACGCCGAACTTCGCCATCACGGCCACTGGCCGCGGCGTCAGCTCGGGCAAATATGTCGCGACCGGCATCGAATGCACCAGCGGGTGCCCGATCTCGACGCCGCAGCGGCCCACCTATGACGTGAACCGCGTCTCGGGCGTGTTCTACGCGGATCTCAACGTGACGCAGAAGGTCCGCTTCGGCGATGCCGACGCTCAGTTCTTCGTCAACGTGACCAACCTGTTCGATCGTTGGCCGCTGCTGCTTCCGGAAACGGGCCTGGCTGCGAACAGCACCTATTCGGACCTGCTAGGTCGTCAGTTCCGCATCGGCCTGCGGATGCAGACCCGGTAATCGCACTACCGCCGCTACGCTCCTGCCGGGGCGTAGCGGCCTTTCCTCGGGCCTGCTCGCACCGCAACAGCAGCGCGGCCGCCGCCTCCAGGGTCATCGGCTGCATCAGCGCATCGCCCCAGCCGGCCACCACATCCAGATCGAACGCCCACCATCGCGATCGCGCGATCGTCGCAGCGACCTCCGGCGAAAATCGCTGGCCGATCACCCGCGCCGGCACACCGCCCACGATGGAAAAGGGCGCCACATCGCGCGTGACCACCGCGCCCGCCGCGATCACCGCGCCATCACCCACCGATCGGCAGCCACCCACGATCGTCACCCGATCGCCGATCCACACGTCGTTTCCGATCCGCAGCGGGTTCTCCTCCTCGGCGCCGATCGTGTCGTGCGCGACATGCCCCAGCTTGGCGTTGTAGAAGAACGGATGCTGGGTCATCCGCGCGATCGGATGGTCCCGCCGTCGCGATCAGGCCCTGCCCCACCGAACACCATCGCCCGACGATGCTGCCGCCCGGCAGCAGCCCCGGCCGCAGGATGGGTCCGTAGGAATAGTCGCCGACGGACACGCCATGCCGCCGCAGGAGCATGGCACGCAGATGTCGTGATCGCAGTTCGCCCCCGTCCCATCGGTTGATGAGGCGTAGGTACCAGCGGTGCGTCCGCCGACGGCCGTAGAGCGGGCTCAGCATCCCATTCCGCAGTGCCCCGATCAATCTGCCCCTCCCGCTTTCAGCCTGCGTCGTCAGATACCGGGCATCCGATCCGCCGTGGTGCGAGGTTGATCCGTTTCTGCACCAATTCCTGCCCGCGGCCGACTAGCGGGGATACATAGGCGCAGCCCCAAGGGAGGGGGCAGGATCACGCCGTCATGCCCGGACACATCATCCCTTCCGTCGTCGGCCTAGCCGCGACCTTCCTGGCTTGCTCCTCCGCCGTGCCCGCGCCGACATCCCGCGATTTGCTCGTCCGAACGACACCGCAACTGATCGCCGCGATCCGCCGGGCGCGCGGCGGAGAGCGTATCCAGCTCGCGCCCGGAATCTTTCCGCCGTTCAACATACGCGGGATCAATCCCGCCCGCCCGGTCACGCTGGTGTCGCGCAATCCATCGGATCCTGCAATCCTGACCGGCATCACCCTGCGCGACAGCAGCAACCTTACCCTCTCGCAGCTGACGCTGCAAAGCGCGGGCTCGGCCGTCCAGCACGGCTTCGTTTTCCACCGTGTCCATGACGTCTCGTCAGCGACATCTTTGACCGACTGGCCGGAACAAGGCTATTGATCGTAATCGACGAATTCGATCGCGCGGGAGACGCGGATCTACGCCGATCAATCGCTGAACTCATCAAGAACCTGTCCGATCGCGGCAGCCGAGTGCAATTGATCATCGCTGGCGTGGCGCAGAATTTGACCGAGATCATTGAGCATGTGCCCTCGATAAGGCGCAATATTCTCGGCCTGCTTCTACCCAACATGGCGCAGGCTGAGATCGCCGAACTGATCGAAGCCGGGCAGCAGGCGAGCGGCATGAGTTACACACCCAAGGCGCTCCAGTTGATCAGCTTGGCCGCGCTGGGCCTCCCCTATCTCGCAAGCCTTATTGCGCAACATGCCGGCTTCGCGGCGCTTGAGCGTCAATCGGCCAACGTCGATCACAGCGATGTCGAAAAGGGGCTTGGACAAGTGCTCGACCATCTCGAGCTGCGGATTGCCCCGGTCACCCGGCTCCGCCTGGACGAAGCCGCTAGGGACGGCCGGCAGCGCGTACTGGGAAGCCTCGCCCAGATCTCGCTCACCAACAGTTTTCGGCTGCCAAAAGCACAGCTTACTCGTGAACTCACTGACCCGCAAAACGCGTTAGAAGAGTTGCGGGACCGGTATCAATTGATCGCGGACGTCGCCGAAGAACCGGGCGCGTACGTGTTCATCGACGATGGCGTTCCGCTCTTCCTCTGGGTGCGGCTCATGCTCGATCACGCACGGAGCAGCAGCGGCCTTGCCTCCTGATCCGCGCTGAAACAGTCGCGAGGTCGGGTGCGGCCGGGCCTTAGCCCAGCTTGTTCACCTTCTCCTGGAGACGCGATAACTCCGCCTTCAACGCGGCAATTTCATCGTCCTTGCTGGCGGCCGGGGCGGCTGTTGCGGGCGGCTTGAACGCACTGGTTGCCGCTTCAAACATCGCCATGTTGCGCTTGGCCATTTCTGCGAACGGCGATCCGGCGAACGCCCCCTCCACAGCAGACTTGAACTGAGCTTGGTTCCGCCGAAAGCTCTCCATGGAGGCATCCAAATATCCCGGGACCATCGCCTGCATTGAATCGCCGTACATGGAAATCAGCTGTCGCAGGAAATTGACCGGCAGCATTGGCTGATCGCCGCGGCCCTCCTCCTCCATGATAATCTGGGTCAGGATGCCGTGGGTGATATCTTCATCGGTCTTGGCGTCGACGACTTTGAACTCGCGTCCTTCTCGGGTCAACGCCGCGAGATGCTCGAGCGTAATGTAGGAAGAGCTTTCGGTGTTGTAGAGCCGCCTGTTCGCATACTTCTTGATGATAATCGTGCCGTCTATGCTGTGCTGCTTCTTCATCGCGCTGCCCCGCCAAGATCTCCGTTCTGCGGTACAGCATCTAATATGGCGCTGCAACAAGGCCGCCCGCGCATGACATCGGTGTCATGCTGCACGTTCGCACAGCAGCATCCCAAATTCGCTCCAAAGGAAACGCTGCAAGCCTTTCTCAAGAGCAAGGCTGCCCCCGTAAATACTGAGCGGCAGAAACGTTGCGGATGGCGAGCGCAGCAAGTGATGCTGCGCAGCACAACCCTTGTCAGGTCTCGACTGACGAGCGCCCCCCATCCGCCCCTTAGAGGAGATGACTCGCTTCCACCGAGTAAGAGCCCAACCCTAGCGGTACCTGCGCCGCTAACGAGCCTCACCGTTGCGAGGTAATCACGGTGATTTAGCTGACTAGCAGGGCTACGTAGGGAAGCATCGGGGCGAAGCCCGCGACGTGACACCGCAGGATTGCGAACGCCTTCAGCGGCGCGGGGAGATCAACTACCCTACTGCGTCAGCTCAAACTCCGACTCACAAGAACGGTAAGACGCAGGTCCAGCGCACCAACGCTCGGTACGCCAAACCCGATCAGCATGGCCGCCCTCAATCGGGCCGAACATCCAGGATCGTGATCGCATCGTCGCGACCATTGAACGGCACAACCTCATCGGCCGCCCCTCCCAACAGCGCGCGGACGAGCGGCGCAGAAAAGGCGATCTTGCCTGCTGCCGGGTCTGCCTCGTCATCGCCGACGATGACGATCTCCTGCTCCTTGCCATTCAGCCGGAAACGAACGCGGCTGCCAAAGGCAACTTCATCCGCGGGAGGGCGCGGCGCCACCACCGCGGTCACCCGCCGCGTGTTCCAATAGCGCAGCTCGCGCGCGATCTCGCTCGCCCTGGGTTCCTCGGCGCCGGCCTGTTCGTCGGTTAGCGCCGCAATGCGTTCATTGATCAGCGCCAGCCCGCGTTCGGTGACAAGGTTCGGCCCTTTGGGCAGCGGCAGTTCGAACCGCGGCTCAAGGTGCTCCTCGTCGCTCTCGCGTCGAAACGCGACGCTCATGGCTTATTCTGGAACGTTTGAATGATGCCGGAGAAGTCGGTGCTGGCGTTCCCACCTTCGGCGAACGCGGCATACAGCTCGGCCGCATGTTTGCCGAATGGCAGGTCGATCCCGGATTGATCCGCCGCCCCCATCGCAAGCCGGAGATCCTTCAGCATCAACGCAGCCGCGAAACCGCCTTGATAACCGCGATCGGCCGGACTCTCGGGCCCTACACCCGGCACCGGGCAATAGGTGTTCAGCGACCAGCTTTGCGCCGTCGCCTTACTGGCGATGTCGTAGAATACCTGGAGATCCAGCCCCAGCTTCTCGGCCAGCGCCAGCCCCTCGCAGGTGGCGATCATCGTGCCCGCCAGGATCAGGTTGTTGCACATCTTCACGGCCTGTCCCGCGCCGCTTTCGCCCGCGTGGATCACAGCCTGCCCCATCGCCTCCAGATAGGGCTGCGCTTGCTCAAAGCCGTTGGCGGTGCCGCCGACCATGAACGTCAGGGTGCCGCCATTCGCCGCAGCAATGCCGCCGGAGACGGGCGCATCGACCGCCTCAAGCCCTTTCGCCGCGGCTGCCGCCGCAAGCTCACGGGCGGTCGCGACATCGATCGTGGAACAGTCGATCAGCACAGCGGAAGGCGCCGCATTCCCGAACACCGCTTCCTTGTAGGTCGCGGCAACGTGGGCGCCCGCCGGCAGCATTGTGATGACCGCCTCAGCACCGACCACTGCATCCGCGGCGCTCTGAACCGGCAGGCACCCACTCTGCTTGGCGCGGTCAAGCGCCTCCGCATCCAGATCGAATGCGCGGACGTCATGTCCCGCTTTGGCAAGGTTAGCGGCCATCCCGCCGCCCATGTTGCCGAGGCCGATGAAAGCAACGCGTGCCATATAATTCTCCTGGGGCCTCGACAATCGTCAGGCGCAGCCGATAGCGGAGCTGAGATCAGCGATACCGCGCTTCAATGGTGGTTCGTGCGGATAGGGTCTTGAGGCGCCCTAGCGCCCCTTCCAGACGCCCGGCCGCTTCTCGACAAACGCCGCCATCCCCTCGGCCTTGTCCTCGGTTGCCGTCAGGATCTGGAACAGACGTCGCTCGGTCAGGATTCCCTGAGCCAACCCGGTCTCGAACGCGGTGTTGACCATCTCCTTGTTCACCATGGCGGCCATCGGCGGCATGCCAGCGATCAACTCGGCGGTCTTCAGCGTCTCCTCCAGGAGCGAGGCCAAGGGCACAACCTTGGCTACCAGCCCGCTACGCTCCGCCTCGGCTGCATCCATCATTCGGCCGGTCAGGCACATCTCCATCGCCTTCGCCTTGCCGATCGCGCGAGTCAGTCGCTGCGATCCGCCCATCCCCGGTGCGACGCCCAGCTTGATCTCGGGCTGGCCGAACTTCGCGGTGTCTGCGGCGTAGATGAAGTCCGCCATCATCGCGAGTTCACACCCGCCACCCAGCGCAAAACCGTTGACGGCGGCGATCCACGGCTTGCGCGTCGCAACCACGCCGCTCTGCCATCCTGCGAAGAAGTCCTGCAGGAAGAAATCCGCGGCCGCCATGTCCGCCATCTGCTTGATGTCAGCGCCTGCGGCGAAGGCCTTTTCTCCGGCGCCGGTCAGGACGAGGCAGCGCTGCGCAGGATCCTTGTCATAGGCACCGAAGGCTGCAGAGAGGTCGGCCAGTACATCGCTGTTCAGGGCGTTCAGCGATTGCGGTCGATTGAGCGTGACGATCGTCACCGCGCCGCGCTGTTCAACCAGGATATTAGCGTAATCGGTCATGATACTATTCCCGCAAGAGCAGAGACTGTTCGCCTCCGCGAGTGACGGTCAGGCCACGTTAGACAGAAAGCGCGTCAGCGCGGCACCCAGGCCTCTGCCTCCGGCAACGGCGCGAAGATCTGGTCGATCAGATGATCGCTCACGCCTTCCGGCGTTGCCGGGTTCCATTTTGGTGCATGATCCTTGTCGACGATCACCGCACGCACGCCTTCCAGGAAGTCATGCCGCTGCACCACCCGCGAACCGACGGCATATTCCTGCCGCATCTCATCCTCGAAGGTAGGCATGGACTTGCCATCGAGCAGGAGCTTGAGGCTCACCTTCATGGTCTGGGGCGACTTGGTTTGGAGCGTTGCGAGCGTGGCCCGCGCGAATTCCTGATCGTCGGCAGTCAGCGCCGCGTAGATCTCTTCCAGCCGGTCGGACGCAAACAGCCGATCGATCTCCGCCTTGTGGTCCAACAGCTTGGCCGTTCCAGGCGCAACAGACAGATCCGACAGGATCGTGGCGATCTCTTCAGGCCGCTCGGCAATCCGCGCCTTGGCCTCTTCAAGCCGATCGGCAGGCAGATAATGCGTGGCAAGCCCCAGCGCGAATGTCTCGGCACCGTCCAGACGATGGCCCGTCAGCGCCAGATATTGTCCGATCCGACCCGGCAGACGCGACAGAAACCAACCGCCTCCCACGTCAGGGAACAGGCCGATGCCGGTCTCGGGCATAGCAAATCGGGTGTTCTCGGTCGCCACGCAGAACCGGCACGGCTGCGACAGGCCAACGCCGCCGCCCATGGTGATGCCATCCATGAACGCGACCGTATTCTTTGCGTAGGTGAACAGCCGATGGTTCATCTGATATTCGGTGTGAAAGAACTGCCGCGCCTCGGCGCCATCCTTCGCGCCACTCTCCGCCAGCATGCGGATGTCGCCACCTGCGCAGAAGCCGCGGCCCTCGGCATGATCGATCATGATCACCCGGACCGACGCATCTTCCCGCCACTCCTCCAGAGCAGAAAGCACCCCGTCACACATGCCCTTGGTAAGCGCATGGAGCGCCTTCGGGCGGTTCAGGCGGATTCGGCCGGCTTCACCCTCTTTGACGACGATAAGGTCTTCAGTCATCGATCCTCTCTCTCGGGAAGGTTGGCAATCGCGCGGCACCAAGCCCTTACGCGACGCTGCCGCCCTTCCCGTTCTATGCGTATTATGGATCCTCGCCGCGCAGCTTACTGCCGCGTCAGCTCGCGTCCAATGATCATCCGCATGACCTGGTTGGTGCCCTCCAGGATCGAATGCACCCGCAGATCGCGCCAGAAGCGCTCAATCGGATAATCCATGAGATAGCCGTAGCCGCCATGCAGCTGCAGTGCGCGGTCTACCACGGACGATCCGGTGTCCGTGGCCAGCCGTTTTGCCATTGCCGCAAACCGCGTCTTGTCAGGCGCGTTGGCGGTCACTTTCGCCGCGGCCACATAGAGCAGGTAGCGAGCGGCCTGAAGTTCGGTGTCCATGTCCGCCAGCGTGAACTGCGTGTTCTGGAAATCGGCAATCGGCTTCCCAAACTGCTGACGGTCGCGGGTGTAGGCGATCGTTTCGTCCAGGCAGCGCTGCGCGCCGCCAAGCGAACACGCACCGATGTTCAGACGTCCGCCGTCCAGCCCCATCATGGCGAAGCGGAACCCTTCACCCTCGTCGCCGACGCGGTTGGCTACCGGAACCTTGACGTTGTCGAACAGCACTTGGCGCGTCGGCTGCGCATGCCAGCCCAGCTTGCGCTCGTTCGCACCGAAGCTGACGCCCGGCATATCCTTGTCGATAACAAGGCACGAAATGCCCTTTGGACCATCGGCGCCCGTGCGCACCATGGTCACATAGACTTCGTTCTCACCAGCGCCGGAAATGAACTGCTTGCTGCCGTTGACGACATAATGGTCGCCTTCCAGCCGAGCCGTCGTCTTCAGGGCGGCTGCGTCGGAGCCAGAGCCCGGCTCCGTCAGGCAATAGCTCGCCATCCGCTCCATCGTCACCAGATCGGGCAGGTAACGTCCCTTCAGGTCGGCCGATGCGAAACGGTCGATCATCCACGACGCCATGTTGTGGATGGAGATAAAGGCGCTCGTCGCGGGGCAGCCATAAGCCATGGCTTCCATGATCAACGCCGCTTCGAGGCGTCCAAGGTTGATGCCGCCGCTTTCCTCGCTGACATAAATAGCCGCAAAGCCCAGCTCCGCGGCCGCCTTGATCGTGTCGCGCGGAAAAATATGCTTCTCATCCCATTCCGCCGCGAACGGAGTGATGCGATCCGCGGTGAAGCGGCGGGCGAGATCCTGGATCTCGCGCTGGTCGTCCGTAAGATCAAATTGGTCAGTCATGTTCCGGCTCTAGCGAAAGACAACGGTGCGTGCACCATTGCGCAGGACACGGCGCTCCGCGATCCAGCGAACAGCGCGCGCAAGCACCTGCGCCTCGATATCGCGCCCGATCCCAATGAGTTCCTCCACCGTGGCGCGGTGGTCCACGCGCTCGGCCGCCTGTTCGATGATCGGGCCTTCATCAAGGTCGGTGGTGACGAAATGAGCTGTTGCCCCGATCAGCTTCACCCCGCGCGCATGCGCCTGATGATAGGGCTTGGCCCCTTTGAAGCTTGGGAGAAAGCTGTGGTGGATGTTGACGCACCGTCCAGCCACCTTCGCCACCAGGTCCGGGGACAACACCTGCATGTAACGCGCGAGCACGAGCAACTCGGCACCGCTCTGCTCAAACAGGTCGAAAAGGTCCTGTTCCTGTTCAGCCCGGTTCGCCGCCGATACCGGCAAGTGATGGAACGGCAGCCCGTGCCACTCGGCAAGGCTACGCAACGTCTGGTGATTGGACACGACGCCAACCGGATCGATCGGCAGTGCCCCGATCGACCAGCGGTGCAGCAGATCGTTCAGGCAGTGGGACGTGTTGGAACAGGCGATCAGCACCTTTGGACGATGATCCGCGGGCACCAACGTCCAGTCAAAGCCAAAACGCTCGGCAACGTCGGCCAAGGCCTCGCGGCAGTCAGGGCCCCGGAACACCAGGCGCATGAAAAATCGACCGGAATCGAGATCAGCATATTGCTGGCTGTCGAGGATGAACCCGTCGGCTTCCGCCACGCATCCAGCGACGGCGGCAACGATCCCGCCCCGATCGTCACAAGAAAACGTCAGGATCCAGCTCGGCTGGCCGCCGTCGCTCATGCGCCGCACCGCCCATATTGCAGCTTCCGCCCATCGACGAGGCGGCTCAGCTTCGTCCCGCCCTCTTCAAATTTCAGCGGCGTTTCCTGCGTCCAATCCTGCCCCTCCCGGGTTAAGGCCAGTGTCACTCGAACTTCGGTAGGGGAAATCACCTGCAAGTCCCGCACGGCGGCGCGCGCTTCGTAAAAGCTGATCAGGTCAGGTGCGATCACCATCAACCCTTTGTTATTTCCCGCCGTCCCGGTGCAATCTTCACTCGTCAGCCCCCAACGGCCGACAAATGGCTGGGGCATTCGGTTACCCGCCGTTGTCGTGAGCTCTGCCGGGAGCATCGCGACGGTATTGTCAGCCGCCACGATGTTCCCGACTTCTTCCATCACATTGTTGCCCATCTCGCCGCTTGGTGTTCCACAAGCGGCGAGCGTCAGGGCGGCGAACGCGACGAACAAGAGACTCTTTGACAAAATCGGTCAGCCCATCGTCGGAATGACAAACGCGTCCTGAATACGGGAGGGGCCACCATCCTCGCTGCCGCGCGGCAGATCAGCCGATCCGTCGGGCCAACGCTGCGTGATCGTCTTGACCTTGGTCCAGAATTTCACGCCTTCCATACCGTGCTGGTTGGTGTCGCCGAACGCAGACCGCTTCCACCCGCCGAAGGTGTGGTAGGCGACCGGCACCGGGATCGGCACGTTGATGCCGACCATGCCGACGTTAACGCGCGCTGCAAATTCGCGGGCGGCATGGCCGTTGCGGGTGAAGATGGCGACGCCATTGCCATATTGATGGTCGCTGGGCAGCCGAACCGCGGTATCGAAGTCTGGTGCGCGAACGATCTGCAGCACCGGTCCGAAAATCTCTTCCTGATAGCTCTTCATCTGCGGGGTGACGCGATCGAACAGCGACGGCCCGACGAAGAAGCCGTCCTCATGCCCCTGCAACTTGAACCCGCGACCATCGACGACCAGCTCGGCGCCCTCGTCGACACCGGTCTGGATCCACTGCTCAACCCGCTGCTTATGCGCTTCGTTGATGACGGGGCCGTAATGCGCCTCGGCGTCGGTCGACACGCCGACGCGCAACGCCTCGATTGCCGGGATCAGCTTTGCACGAAGGGCATCGGCAGTCTTGTCGCCGATCGGCACAACGACCGGCAGCGCCATGCAGCGCTCGCCTGCCGAACCGAATGCCGCGCCGGCGAGGTCGGCGACCACCTGGTCGAGGTCGGCATCGGGCATGACGATGCCATGGTTCTTCGCGCCGCCCATCGCCTGCACGCGCTTCCCCGCTGCGACGCCGCGACGGTAAACATAATGCGCGATGTCTGACGATCCGACGAAGCTGACCGCGCCGATCGCCGGGTGATCCAAGATCGCGTCGACCATTTCCTTGTCGCCGTTCACGACCTGGAAAATGCCCTCGGGCATCCCGGCGTCACGCATCAGCTCTGCCAAGCGGACCGGCACCGAAGGATCACGTTCGGAGGGCTTGAGGATGAACGCATTGCCGCACGCGGTGGCAACGGCGCCCATCCACAGCGGGATCATCGCAGGGAAGTTGAACGGCGTAATGCCGGCCCCGATGCCGATCGGCTGGCGCATCGAATAAACATCGATGCCCGGCCCCGCGCCTTGGGTGAATTCACCCTTCAGCACGTGCGGAATGCCGCACGCGAACTCCACCACTTCAAGGCCGCGCTGAATGTCGCCCTTGGAATCGGCGATGACCTTGCCGTGCTCAGACGACAGGAGATGCGCGAGCTCGTCCATATTGGCTTCGACCAGCGCTTTGAACGCGAACATCACGCGCGCGCGGCGCTGCGGGTTCGTCGCCGCCCAAGCCGGCTGAGCCGCCTCTGCCGCCGCCACCGCGCGGTCCAGATCGGCCTGGGTACCCAGCGTCACCTGCGCCTGGACGCGCCCGGTGTTGGGATCGAACACCTCGGACACACGCCCGCCCGCCTCACTCTGGTGCCCGAAGATATGATGGTCGATGACGCGCATGATACTCTCCGTTGTTCAGGCCGGCCTTTAGCGCCGCCGCCTCGGGACCGCCAACCCATCTCTTGCAACTCGAAGCCGTCAGGCGGGCACCGGATCCCGCACGACTTCCGGCAGGATTGCATCCAGCAACAGCATCCCCTCCTCACTGACGGTGAGGCGATCGTTCTGTAGCGCGATGAGGTGCGGATGACGTTCGATTGCGGCAATGTCGACGATGTCGGGGATCGGACGCCCGGCAAGCGATGCGATACGCTGAAGGTCAACGCCCTCGCGAAGCCGCAAGCCCATCAGCAGCGCTTCCGACGCCTGGGTTGCAGGTGACAACGGCTCTTCCGCCTCAATCCCATGGCCATTGCGTGCGATGGCGGAAAGCCAGTTTTCCGGCTTCTTGCGCCGTACCGTGGCCAGGCCCTGCCGCCGACCGTGCGCGCCAGGACCGACGCCCGCATAGGTCCCGTAGCGCCAATATGCCAGATTGTGGCGGCTCTCCGCGCCCGGCCGCGCATGATTGCTGATCTCGTAAGCCGGCAGCCCCGCCGCTGCGGTGATCGCGCGCGTCATTTCAAACAGATCAGCAGCCGCATCTCCATCGGGGATGGTCAGCCTGCCCGCGGCAGCCTCGGTGGCAAAGCGCGTACCCGGCTCAATCGTGAGCTGATACAAAGACAGATGCTCCGTACCGAAGGACAGCGCGCGACGAAGCTCCTCCTCCCACGCAGCCAGCGTCTGCTCGGGCCGCGCATAGATCAAGTCGAAGCTGACGCGTGGGAAGACCGACTGCGCAATGTCCAGCGCGCCAAGCCCCTCTGCCACATCATGCGCTCGCCCAAGAAATTGCAGCGCCGTTTCATCCAGCGCCTGGAGCCCCAGCGACACGCGATTGATCCCCGCCGTTGCCAGATCCGCGAAGCAGGCTGCTTCCACTGACGAAGGGTTGGCTTCCAGCGTGATCTCGATCCCCTGATCGAAGCCCCAGTGCCGCTCGGCTGCGTCGAGCAGCGCAGCTACGGTCGACGGTGGCATCAACGAGGGCGTGCCACCCCCGAAAAAGATCGACCGCAGCTTGCGCCCGGGCAGGACAGCAGCCTCGTGGGCAAGATCGGCGAGCAGCGCTTCTCGCCACATGTCCTGATCCACCGAGGCACGAACGTGGCTGTTGAAATCGCAATAGGGACATTTCGAGACGCAGAACGGCCAGTGAATGTAAAGCGCAAGGGCATTGTCGAAGGGCATGGTGCCGCCGATATGGCCGCGATGCTCCTCCGACGCCACCTCGCTGCGCTTGTTCTTATTCTCTCAGGGTGCGCACAGGGCCCGGAACGCGTTGTCGAAGAGAAGATATCCGACAGGCCCGCTCCCCGCGGGACGTCGCTGTTGAGGGACGTCATGCTCTCGGCGCACAATCAAACACGCGCCGAGGCTGGTGTGCCGCCCTTGCAGTGGGATTCGGCACTGGTGGAGACGGCCGATCGCTATGCGCGCGAACTGGCGCGCACCGGCCGCTTCGCGCACGCCAGGCAACCATCCGGCCCACAGCGCGAGGGCGAGAATTTGTGGACGGGTACGCGCGGCGCCTATCGCTTCGATGAAATGGCAGGGCACTGGATCGCCGAAAAACGCCATTTCGTAAACGGGGTGACCCCCTCGTTCAGCCGTACCGGCAAGTGGCAGGATGTGTCCCACTACACCCAGATTATCTGGCGAAACGCAACACGGGTCGGCTGTGCGCTAGCCTCAAACCGGCGCGACGATTATCTGGTTTGCCGTTACAGCCCGCCGGGCAATGTGGTGGGCCAGCGCACCTTGTAAGGCGCGCCGGCCACGTTTCAGAAGATCGCGGCGACCATCTGGCGGAACGCGTCTGCACGATGGCTGATGGCGTGCTTGTCGTCTTCGTCCATCTCGCCAAAGGTCAGATCACGGCCGTTGGGCAGGAACATCGGATCATAGCCGAAGCCCTTGGTCCCGCGCGGCGGCCAGACGAGCGTGCCGTCGACGCGCCCCTCGAACCATTCAACATGGCCGTCGGGCCAGGCGAGCGCGAGGGCGCAGACGAAATGCGCATCGCGCGGTGCATCTTCGATCGCTTCGACCCGGGAATGCACCCGGCGCATCGCTTCGCCGAAGTCCTTCGTTTCCCCGGCCCAGCGCGCCGAAAAGATGCCCGGTTCGCCGTTCAAGGCAGCGACACAGATGCCGCTGTCGTCAGCCAGAGCCGGCAGCCCGGACAGATCGGCTGCCGCCTGCGCCTTCAGCTCGGCATTCATGACGAATGTCGTGCCGGTTTCTTCCGGCTCGGGGAGATCGAGATCACCGGCGGATACCACCTCCAGCCCATGGCCTTCCAGCAAGGCCGCGATTTCGCGCACCTTGCCGGGATTGTGGCTGGCAATAACCAGCTTGCCGGGTTGCAGCTTGCGGATCGCCTGCGGCTCGTTCCCCTCGCCGCTCACGCGCCGATCGCCCGATCTTGCGCTGCGAAGATTTCATTGCAGCCGATCCGCGCCAGGCGGAGCAGACGCAGCAGCGCCTCCTCGTCATAGGTCGCATGTTCCGCCGTGGCCTGCACTTCTGCGATATGCCCGTTCTGCAGCAGAACGAAGTTCGCATCGGCGTCAGCGTTCGAATCCTCGTCATAGTCGAGGTCGAGCACCGGCTGGCCCTGGAAGATGCCGCAGCTGACCGCCGCGACCTTCTGCGAAATCGGATCCTTCTCGATCTTGCCAGCCGCCATCAGGCTGTTCACCGCCATGCGAAGCGCGACCCATGCGCCCGAAATCGCCGCCGTGCGCGTGCCGCCATCCGCCTGGATCACGTCGCAATCCAGCACGATCTGCCGTTCGCCCAGCGCCTGCATGTCCGTGACGGCGCGCAGGGAGCGGCCGATCAGCCGCTGGATCTCCTGGGTTCGACCGGATTGCTTGCCCTTGGCCGCCTCACGGCTGCCGCGGGTGTGTGTGGCGCGAGGCAACATGCCGTATTCGGCCGTGACCCAGCCCTGGCCCTTGCCGCGAAGGAACGGGGGAACCCGCTCCTCGACGCTGGCTGTCACAAGCACCTTGGTATCACCAAAGCCGATCAGCACCGATCCTTCGGCATGACGGGTAAAATTCGGCTCGACGGTGATGGCGCGCATCTGGTCGGGCGCACGGCCGCTGGGACGCATGATCATTGTACTCCGCAGATCATCGGATGGCGTCTGCATGGGCGCTGTTTTCCAGGAGGAAGGCGACCGTCGGCAAACGTCATCGGGATGTTGATGTGCAATCGCGGTAGCCGCTTGGCAATTGTCGCGCCAGCCTGTCCGTCCTAGATTTACGATGTGAGTGCATCCCCCCCCATCACCGAACTGTCGGACCGCGCGCGCGACATCTTTCGTCGCGTCGTGGACGGCTACCTGCATAACGGGCAGCCGGTCGGCTCCAAAACGCTGGCCCAGGCTGGCCTCAACCTGTCGCCGGCCTCCATTCGCAGCGTCCTCGCCCAACTTGAGGAGGCAGGGCTGCTCGCCTCGCCGCATACCTCCGCCGGCCGAATGCCGACCGACCTTGGCCTGCGTCTCTTTGTCGATGGCATGATGCAGTCGCTGGAACCGTCAGCGGAGGAACGCGCGACGATCGAGGCGCGCGCCGGGCTGGGCGGCCCGGTGGAAGAGGCATTGGCCGCTACTACCGCCGCCCTCTCCGGCCTGTCGGCGTGCGCCGGGCTGGTAATGGTGCCCAAGCGTGAGCAGGTGCTGCGCTCGATCGGCTTCGTCCCGCTCTCGCATGGTCAGGCGCTGGCCGTCCTCGTCAGCGAAGACGGCGCGGTGGAAAACCGCGTGCTGGAACTCCCGCCGGGCGTGGGCGCCTCGGCCCTGATCGAGGCGGGCAATTACATGTCGGCGACGCTGTCCGGCCTGACGCTGGCGGCAGCGCGCGGGCGGATCGAGCAGGAACTGGCGCGCGATCGCGCCGCACTTGATAGCGCGGCCCGTACGCTGATCGAACGCGGGATCGCCGTCTGGAGCGAAGATGGCGGGCGCCGACCAGTGCTGATCGTGCGTGGCCAGGGCCGATTGCTCGACGATGCGGCGGCGGCGGATCTCGATCGGGTGCGCGATCTGCTGGATGATCTCGACGGGAAGCAGGAAATCGCGGCCCTGCTCGATTCCGCGCGCGCCGGCGATGCGACGCGCATCTTTATCGGCGCCGAGAACAAGCTTTTCGCCCTTTCCGGCTCCTCGGTGATCGCAAAGCCGTTCCGCGGCAGCGACGGACGGGTGGTCGGCGTGGTGGGCGTGATCGGGCCCACGCGGTTGAACTACGCCCGCGTCGTGCCCATGGTGGATTTCACGGCAGCAACGCTCGCTCGCCTGATGGGTTGAGCAGCCAGAATGATGACAGGGAAATGATGACCGACACGCAAAGCACCCCGCCGGCCGACGATCTGCGCGACGAGACCGCTGCGCAGGCGCCGGAAGTCGCCGAGCATGACCGCACGGCGGAGTTGGAGAACCAACTGGCGGAGGCGAAGCAGCAGACGCTGTATGCACAGGCCGAAATTCAGAACGTGCGCCGCCGGGCGGAAAAGGACGTGGCCGACGCCCGCGCCTATGCCGCGACGAACTTTGCCCGCGATGTCCTGAGCGTCAACGACAACCTCGAGCGCGCGCTGGCAGCAATTCCTGCCGACCTGCGTGAGGATGATCGGGTGAAGGGACTGATTGCCGGACTGGAGGCGACCGGGCGTGAGCTGGTGAACGTGTTCCAGCGCAACGGTCTCAGCCGCATCGACGCGATGGGCCAGCCGCTCGATCCCAATCGCCATCAGGCGATGATGGAAGTTCCGTCGGACGCCGAACCGGGCACGATCGTGCAGGAAATGCAGTCCGGCTGGATGATCCGCGATCGCCTGCTTCGCCCCTCGCTGGTCGGCGTCGCCAAGAAGCCGGCCTGAACTCTCCAACCGCGCGGCCTGCCCCGATCGGGCGGGCCGCTAGCGGCCGGTGCCAGGTCCCACCGCCGTGCCATCGGCCAGGTTGGCCATCATCAGCGGCTGACGTTCTCTGACCCCGGCAGCGATCTTCGCCAGCCAGATCCGTTCCCGCTCCGCCGCAGCCCGTGTTTCCGCGATCGCCTCTGCGGCACTGATCATCTGGAAACGGACCTGCGCGCCGGACGGCAATTGCGCCAACGCATCAATGTCGGGTTCGATCACCACCGCGATGCGCGGATATCCCCCGGTGGTCTGATGGTCGGCGGTCAGCAGGCTGATCCGCCCCTCCCCATCCACCTGCAACGCGCCGCGCACCGCTGGCCCGCTCGGCATGTCGATCCGCAGCGGCCGCAGCGGCGGTCCATCGATGCCCCGGCCCATCCGGTCGAAGCGGCTCGTCGCCACGAAACTGGCCGATGTCAGAAGCGGAACGGCGTTCTGGCCAAAATACGCCTGCTGGGGGCCGATCACCGCACGAAACAGGCCGGCGGGCGGCCGATCCGGTGCCGGCGGCAGCGTGACGGAGGCCAGGTTTTCGCGCGGATCCGCAATCTCCACCGTGTCGCCCGCGCTCACCTTCCCTCCGCCCAGCCCGGCAATCAGATGGGTCGACCGACTTCCCAGCCATGATGGCGCCACCAGCTGGCCGGCAAAGCTGACATAGCCCCAGCACCCCTCATCGATACGCAACGAACAGGTAGCGCCGGCCGGCACAGTGACGATCGTCCAGCCCGCGACATCCACCCCGTTCACCACGGCGCGCGCTGCGCCGGTGACTGCCATCGCAACAGGATTCTCCTGGCAAATGAAGGTCATACCGCCCGGCGCAAGCTCGATCGCGCTGGCCGAGCCTCCGCACGCCCCGACCGCCGCGGCAAACGCCCGCCGGTCCACCGGCCCCGACGGCGGGACCCCGAACCGGCGCCAGCCCGGCCGCCCGGCGTCCTGGACCGTTATCATCGGCCCGGCATCGACAATCCGCAGCAAGGTCCGGCTCACGCCAGCGCCTCCGCGCCGACGCGTGTAAAACGCACCCGATCTCCGGGATCGAACAGGAACGGGCGGTCAGCTGTCGGGTCGAGCACGCGCAACGGTGTACGTCCGATCACCCACCAACCGGTCGGCATCGGCAGCGTCGTTATCAGGCATTGGGCGCCCGCCACCATCACGCTGCCGACCGGATAGCCGCGCACCGCCGCCGCCTTGCGGGGAAGATGAACCCTCTCCGGCACGCCGCCGAGATAGGCATAACCCGGCGCAAAACCGTACATGTAGACCCGATACTCAGCCTCCAGATGCGCCTTCACCAAGGTGTCCGGCGCGATCTTCAGCTGCAGGGCCGCAGCCGCCAGGTCGGGAGCCGCATCGCCGTCATAACAGACCGGCACCTCATGCAGCTTCGATCCCGCCGCACGCCGCTTGGGCGTCGCCGGCAGGCGCAGCACGTGCCGGCTCACCGTTTCATGATCGGTGAGGATCGGATTGAACACTATCAACAGGCTGGTGTATGCCGGAACAGTTTCGCACAGCCCCGCAGGAGGGGCAGCCTGGATGGCCTGATCCAGCGCCACCACTTGCGCATAAACATCATCGTCGAAAACATCGCCGAAGTCCGCCATCACCGCCGCCGCGCCGGCCGGTCGGAGCACCGGCGAGCTCATGCGCCGCGCAGGAACGGCTGTATTGTCACGCCATGAGCACCCAAGGCGCGCCGGATCTGCTGCGCCATCTGCACGGCCGACGGGTTGTCACCGTGAACGCAGATCGAATCCGCCTGCAGCGCGACCTGACCGCCATCCACCGTGGTCATCATCCCGCTATCCAGAAATCGCAGGAGCCGGTCACTTGCCTCCATTGGATCGTGGATGATCGCGCCGGGCTGGTCGCGCGGCACGAGCAACCCGTCGGCCGTGTAGCCACGGTCGGCATACACTTCGCGGAACACGGTAAGGCCAAGCTCGCGCGCCGCTCGCTCCAATGCCGTGCCTGCGATGGCCAGGATACCGAGGCGCTCGTCCACGGCCTGAATGGACTGCGCGATGGCGACCGCCACGTCCCGCTCCAGGGCCGCGACGTTGGCCAGCGCCCCATGCGGTTTGACATAGCGGACGCGGTGCCGCGCCAGCGCCGCAACGGCGATCAGAGACCCCACCTGCGCCGCGACAAAACGACTGATCTCATCGGCTGTCGCAGTCAGTCGCCGACGGCCGAAACCGGCCATGTCGGGATAGCTGGGATGAGCGCCGACCACGACATCGCGGCCACGAGCCATCTCCAGCGTGCGAAACATCGTTTCGGGATCACTCGCGTGGCCCCCACAGGCGACATTGGCACTGGTGACCAGCGACAGCATGGCCTCATCGTCGCCCATGGACCAAGGGCCGAAGCCTTCACCCAGATCGGCGTTGAGATCGATTGTCTGCACAACCCCTAATTAAGGGCGAGGACGCTGAATGTCGAAGCTGATCGCGTCAGAGCGACTGACCATCATCGATGTCGATCACCGATCCCGTCACCATCGCGCTGGCGTCCGAGGCGAAATAGAGAAGCTGGGGATCGAGCACGTCGATCGGCATGAAGCGACGACGATGCCAGCTAGCCACCTGCTTTGCGCCGCCTTCCGTGTCGAACCAGTCGCCCGCGATCTCGGTCTGGATATAGCCGGGCTGAAGCACGTTCACATTGATGCCAAGCCGCACCCATTCACGCGCCAGATTGCGCCCCAGATGCGCAACCGCCGCCTTGGAAGCCGCATAGGCACTATCGCCATGCCCTGTGACATGCGCGGTGATTGACCCGATCAGGACGATGCGCCCGCGTCCGCTCTCGCGCGACCCCGCAGCGATCATCCGCCGCGCACCTTCGCGCGCCGTCAGAAGAACGCCGGTGAAGTTGGTGTCGATCGTCTGGCGCAGCTTGTCCGCATCGATGTCGATCGCCCTGCCGCCGTTGGCGACGCCAGCGTTGGCGACGACCGTGTCGATCGGTCCGAAATGGGCCCCTGCCGCATCATAGGCCGACGCGATGGATTGCTCGTCGACGACATCGATCGCCACCGGGAGTGCGCGGTCACCCAGTCGATCAGCCAGCTCGCGCACGCGGTCAACGCGGCGCGCGCAAATGACGACGCGTGCCCCGGCAGCAACGAAGATTTCAGCGAAATGGGCGCCCAGACCCGAAGACGCGCCTGTTATCAGCGCCGTGCGCCCCGTGAGATCGAAACTCATATCGCCTCTCCTGACGCCCATCATGGCGCCAGTCCGGCGAAGCGGGCTTTATAGCTGGTGACCCCTACGGGACTCGAACCCGTGTTTCAGCCGTGAAAGGGCCGCGTCCTAACCACTAGACGAAGGGGCCAGCGAGGGGGCTGCTAGATGGGCAAAAGCCGGCTGTCAACGCCCGCTTTCATCAATCTGCCCATGCCGCATCATCAATATGCAATTCGGCTGCCGGTCGCTGAGCCCAGTCATCCACCTTGGCGCGGCCAGCGAGCCATAGCCGCCGGTGTGATGCCGCGCCAAGAAGCGCCGCGCCCAGCGGCGTATCGGCCGCGCGAAAGGCCATCGCCTTTAGGCTGCGCCCATCATCCCCCGCGACGATCGCTCGAACGTGACCGTTACCGACGACGTCAACGCGGACCGCACGAACACGGCCGATGGCGACCCGCGGACTTGGCCAGCCGGCACCGTAGGGGCCGCCGACCTCGAGCGCGTTGACCAGGTCCGGCGTCACACCACCGGGTGCATGAACGGAATCGATCAGCAGCGCGCGGTCCGCAACAGCAGCCGCTATACGGTCGCGCAGCAACTCTTCGAGGAAGTCGGCGAACGCCTGTATCTTGTCTGCGGCGATCGTCAGCCCCGCCGCCATGGCGTGGCCGCCACCGGCAACGATCAGGCCGGCTTCCTTGGCCGCATGAATGGCCTGGCCGAGGTCAACACCGGTGATTGATCGTCCGGACCCCTTGCCCACCCCATGTTCATCGATCGCGATGACGATTGCCGGCTGAGCCAGCTTCTCCTTCAGCCGACCGGCCACGATCCCGATCACGCCCGGGTGCCAGCCGCGGCCAGCGACGACAGTCATGCTACGCCCCGCCGCGCTCATCGTCTCCGCCTCTGCCTGAACAGCCGCCTCAATTGCGCGGCGTTCTTCGTTCAGGCGATCGAGCTCGGCAGCGATCGCACGGGCTTCGGCGGGGTCGGTGGTGGTCAGCAAGCGGACGCCCAGATCGGCCTGTCCAACGCGGCCGCCGGCATTGATCCTCGGCCCGAGCGCGAAGCCGAGATCCGTCGCCGTGGGCGCGCGCGTCAAACGGGACGCTTCGATCAACGCGGCAAGGCCGATATTGCGGCGCCCCGCCATAACCTTCAGGCCCTGCGCGACGAAGGCTCGGTTCAAGCCGCGGAGCTGCGCAACGTCCGCCACCGTCCCGAGAGCGACGAGATCCAGCAGGTCGAGCAGACGCGGCTCCTCACGTCCGCGGAAAAATCCCCGCCCGCGCAGAACCCGGAGGAGCGCTGCGCCAAGCAGGAAGGCAACACCCACGGCTGCCAGATGCCCGTGGGCGGCGCCCTCCCCCTCGTCGAGCCGGTTGGGGTTCACCACGGCATGCGCCAGCGGCAGCTCACTCGAACATTGATGGTGATCGACAACAATGACGTCGACTGGCGCCTCGTGAGCAGCCGCCAGCGCGTCGAACGCCTGCGCCCCGCAATCGACGGTGACGATCAGCGAAGCGCCTTCCTGTGCAAGCCGTGTCATCGCGGCAACCGTCGGGCCATAGCCCTCAGTCATCCGGTCGGGGATGTAGACGCGTGCCTCGACACCCAGTTGCCGCAGCAACAAAACCAACAGCGCGGACGACGTGGCGCCGTCCACGTCATAATCACCGAAGACCGCGATCTTCTCCGATCGCTCGATGGCATCCGCAACGCGCTCGGCAGCGGTATCCATGTCGCGGAAGATCGACGGATCGGGCATGAACGCGCGGATCGACGGCGCGCGATGATCATCCAGTGCTTCCGGTGGGCACCCGCGGGCCAGCAGCAACTGAGTCACCAGATCGGTCGGGGCAAGATCCTCGGCCGCGGTGGCCCGCCAGCGCCAGGGCTGGCCAAGGATCGACCGCTCGACGTCCAATACATGCCTCATCGGGTCAAACCGCGGGTGTCCACGGCGCTTCGCGAAACCACTTCGTGATGATGTACTTGACCCCTTCGGATACGGAAGTGCCTTCGTGCAGCGTTGCCGTATTGGGGCTGCCGTCTGGCTTCATGTTGTTCCAGGCCAGCAATGTTCCCCGCTTGGGCTTCACGCGCACGCCAGCCTGCGGGAACCACGTCGCGCCCCCTTCCTCCACATCGTTGAGAAAGATCATCGCCGTCCAGACGCGCTGGCCACCGGAGGCCTTCATCGACGGCCAATAGCTCTCGCCCTCATGGAAATAGTCGTGATGCGCCTTGAAATACTGCCCGGGTGCGTAGCGCTGTCCTTGCATGGTTTCGCCCCAGGCAGGCTCGATGCCGAGCAACTCAGCCAGCCCGACGTCGATCGGCTCGATCTCCGGCGAACGGCGGTTCATGTCGCAACTTTCGGAGGTCCGGAACGAACTGTTGCCATTGTCGGACAACAGCGTCGACGGTCGCCGATTGGTATCGATCATCGCAACAAGGCGCTTGCACGTCGCCACGTCCAGATAATTCGGGATCTTCCACGCCGCCGCCTGGTCGCTCGGCAGACGAATGGAACGGGGATCAGCCTCCAATCGCGCGGCCACCGCAGCACCGATAGCGGCGCGGTGGGCGGACGGATGGCCGGGTACGCTGGTGCTCGCCATGTCGCCTATTTGCGCGCGATCGTGGCAATGGCAAGGTCAAGGCAGCGTGGAGCGGCAGGCGCCATCATCGGCAGGATGCCGAAACAGGCGCGCTCTCAGAAGATCAAAGGCCGGGTGGGGAGCTTCTGTTGCCCGGCGCTCCCCGTGCCGCTGGAATCCGCTTCTGTTGCCCGGTGCGGTCCAACCGCGCTATTTTGGTATAACCTTAGGCCGTTAAGCCGTCAGGTTACGCCGCAATCGCGAGTGCTTCGTTATCGTTGGCACTTGTGTATGGGCCGTCACGGTGGTCCCATTCCGAGCAAAAGCCAGCGCTTTTCAACACACGTCGATCCTGGTTCGGCCCCGTCAACGCGGTTGCTGAAAGCAACTGCGATGGTGGAGCCGCCGGGTACTGCCCCCGGGTCCGCTGTGCCTATTTTTCACCGGCGTTTATCGCCATAGCCGTGGGGCAAGCCCCGCGAGCCCGGCCTATATAGGTGACTCGGCAGAAAGTTGGAAGAGGCGCCTTTCGGTCGCCATAATGCGGGTGCATATAACAGGGTATCATGCTTACCCAGCGTTCCCGTTACGGCCTCCGTTCGATGATTTTCCTGGCGACGACACCGGCTGGCGGGCCTCCGGTGCCGATGAATCGCATTGCGGTGGAAGCCAATGTGCCGCGCAAATTCCTGGAACTGATCCTCGCCGATCTGCGCGACGCCGGCCTGCTCCACAGCCATCGCGGCAAGATGGGCGGCTATATGCTCGCGCGGCCGGCACACCTTATCTCGCTGGGTGAAATCATCCGCGTGATCGAAGGGCCGCTTGCGCTCGTGCCCTGCGTCAGCCGCACCGCTTATCGCCCGTGCAAGGACTGCAAGAGCGAGGCGGATTGTGCGATCCGGCATGCGATGGCGCGCGTACGCGACGAAACCGCTCGGATCCTCGACGGCACCAGTCTTGCCGATGCGACTGCGGAGGAAGTGGCGGCCGCCTGACCGGCGGTACGCTCCTCCTCTACTGGCCGTTGCGCGTCAGGCGAGCGGCCGCGCCTTTAACTCGTCACGGATTTCGCGCAGCAGCGCGATCTCTGCCGCCTCCGCCTTGGGCGCTTCGGCTGCCTGTGCCTTCTCCTTCTCGAACACGCCCATTGCGCGATTTACCGTCCGCAGCAGCATGAAGATGATGAAGGCGATGATCAGGAAATTGACCGCCTGGGTGATGAAGGCGCCATAGCCGATCAGCGGAACGCCGGCCTGCTTCAGCGCGACGTAGTCGGTGGAACCGGCGAGGTTCGCTGGGACCTTGCCCAGCGGTATGAAGTAGCTGGAGAAATCGAGACCGCCGAAGATCCTGCCGATGATCGGCATCAGCACGTCTTCGGTCAGCGAGGTGACGATCTTCCCGAACGCCGCGCCGATGATCACCGCCACCGCCAGATCCAGCACGTTGCCGCGCGCGATGAAGGCTCTGAATTCCTTGAGCATGGCCATCCCTTCGTCGTTTCCGTGACGATATCGGGGCATTGCCCTATCGCCAAGCGCTCTCACCGTCCTATATTGATCATACAGTGTTTTCTTGGAGACCCACGCCCATGACGTTCCGTCCCCTGCTTCTTGTCGCGCTTTCCGCGAGCCTCGCCGGCTGCGGCATCAACAGCGTGCCCACCGCGGAGGAGAATGCCAAGGCTCGCTGGGCTGATGTGCAGAACCAGTACCAGCGCCGCGCCGATCTGATCCCTAACCTCGTGTCGACGGTGAAGGCAGCCGGCGCGCAGGAAAAGGATATCCTGACCGAAGTGACGCAGGCGCGCGCCTCGGCCAATCAGATCCAGGTTTCGCCCGAAGACCTCAGCGATCCGACGAAGATGCAGGCGTATCAGCGCGCCCAGGCCGGCCTGACGCTGTCGCTGCAGCGGCTGCAGGAAGCGTATCCGGAGCTGAAGAGCCAGGGCAATTACACGACCCTGATGAGCCAGCTCGAGGGGACGGAGAACCGCATCACGATCGCCCGCAACGACTACAACACTGCGGTGCAGGAATATAACACGAAGATCCGCACCTTCCCCGACGCGATCGGCGCGAAGGTCTTCTACGGTGCGAAGCCGATGGTACCCTTCGCGGCGACGACGCCCGGCGCCGAGACCGCGCCCAAGGTAGATTTCGGAGCCTGATGCCCGAATGACCATGCCCGTGACAGATCGTTGGTTTTCCGGCTCGCTCGTGGCTGCCGGTTCAGCAGGTATCCTCCCGATCCATCAGCATCCGCTGCGTCGGTGGATAGTCCACCTGCTTGCCCTGTCGATGATGGTCCTGGCCCTTTTGGCCAGCCCGTCGTCGGCGCAGACCTTCCCTAAGTTCACGGGCTTCGTCGTCGACGCCGCGAACGTTCTGCCGCCCGAGGTGGAAGCCGACCTTACCAGCAAGCTCGACGCGCTTCAGCGCGATACGAAGCGACAGCTGGTGGTCGTCACGGTGCCCAGCCTCGAGAATTATCCCATCGAGGAATATGGCTACAAGCTCGGCCGCGAATGGGGGGTCGGGCTGAAGGATGTCGACAATGGGGCCATCCTTCTCGTCGCTCCGAACGAGCGCAAGGTAAGGATCGAGGTCGGCTACGGCCTGGAACCGTTCGTCACCGATGCCTTGTCCAGCGTCGTTATCAACCAGGCCATTTTGCCCCGTTTCAAGGCGGGCGATCTGCCGGGCGGCGTGGTGGCGGGCACGGACGCCCTGGTCACTCAGCTTCGCTCTTCGCCCGAAGAAGCGCAGGCGCGCCTCGATGCCGCCGTGAAGCAGTTCGACCAGGCGAACAAAACGCAGCGTACCGGTGGCGATGGTGTCCCGCTCGGCATCATCTTCTGGGGAATGGTGGCGCTCTTCGTCTTCCTGTCGATCGCGCGCCGCCGCGGCGGGGGCGGCAAGCGCTATCGCGGCGACGGCAGCGGCGTTCTTCCCGTTGTGTTGTGGTCTATCGCTAACGAGATCGGGCGCGAGGCCGGTCGCGGCGGCTGGGGCGGCGGCTCATCGGGCGGCAGCGATTGGGGCGGTGGTGGCGGCTGGGGCGGCGGCGGCTTCGGCGGCGGCGGTGGTGGCGGCTTCGGCGGCGGCGGCGCGTCGGGGGATTGGTAATGCATCTCACACCGGAAGATCATGCCGCGGTGACCGCCGCGGTGAAGGCTGCCGAAGCGAACACCAGTGGCGAGATCGTGACGATCGTTGCCGGGAAGTCGGACGGCTACGTCGACATCGCGGTCCAATATGCGGTCCTGGCGATGCTGCTCGTCCTGGCGCTGCTGGCAACCTTTCCGGCATGGGTGGATCATCTTCACGCGCTGATCCGCGATCCATGGACGGAACATGTGTCGACTGGCGCGGCACTTACGATCGCCACGGCGCTTGCTGCGGCAACCTTCCTTGCAGTTCGGCTGATCCTGACGGCTGCGCCGCTGCGGATCGCCCTGACCCCCAAAGCGACCAAGGCCAGGCGGGTGCGCCGTCGTGCATTGGCGCTCTTTCGCGCTTCTGCCGAACATCGCACGATGGCGGCTACCGGCGTGCTGCTTTACCTCAGCCTTGCCGAACACCGCGCAGAAATCATCGCCGATGTCGGCATCCATGAGCGTGTCTCGCCCGATGTGTGGGGCCATGCGATGGCTGCGCTGATCGCGGGCGTGAAGGATGGCCGCGCAGGTGATGGCATGGCCGCCGCGGTTGAGGAAATTGGCGTCGTGCTGGCGGAGCATTTCCCGCGCACCGGCAGCAATCCGAACGAACTGCCGGACCGGCTGATCGAACTGTAACGATGAGCGAGGATACGCCGGTCACCGTGTGGGAGGGCCGCTTCATCAAGATGGAGAAGCAGGGTCAGTGGGAATATGCCGCGCGTTCACGGGGCATCGGCGCTGCGGTCATCCTGGCGATCACCGACGCTGACGAGATCATTCTGGTCGAGCAGTATCGCGTTCCATTGGGGCGCCCCTGCCTTGAGCTACCCGCGGGGCTCGTCGGCGATATCGAAGAGGACGAGGATCTCGCCGATGCTGCAGCGCGCGAGCTTGAGGAGGAAACCGGCTACCGGGCGGGCTCGATCGAGCGTCTCGGCGAATTCAGTTCCTCTCCCGGTATGGTCAGCGAAGGCTTCACCCTGGTTCGCGCGCGCAACCTGACGAAGGTCGGGGATGGCGGCGGCGACGAACACGAAGACATCACCGTCTACGCGGTGCCTAGAGCCAACATGAGCGACTTCGTCGATCGCAAGCGGCAGCAGGGCGTGGCGATGGACGTCAAATTGCTCCTGCTGCTGGGTGACCAGCTGATGCGGTGAGCCGGCTTCGGCACGCCCGCGCAAACATCAAGCTCCCTCTTCCCCGCCCCACGGCCACCGGCTATCTCCGGTGTATGCGCAAACACATATTGATCGTGCTTGGCCTCATCATCCTTGTGGGGGTGGGCATTTTCGTCTGGCTGGGCTGGCCTGATAAGGCCCGGCTCAGCGTGGAGGAAGTGACTGGACAGCGACCGAACATCACGGCGCCGCGAAGTCAGGTCATCCCCACCGTCAAGGTTGCCGACGCGATCGGCTGGCCTGCCAATGCGAAGCCGACCCCCGCTGCCGGACTGAAGGTGGAGCGTTTTGCGGACAATCTCGATCACCCGCGCTGGATGTACCGCCTACCCAACGGCGACATTCTGGTGGCTGAGACAAACTCGCCGCCACGCGGCCGGAGCTTTGTCGATCGGGTGATGCGGTATCTGATGGGACGCGCCGGGGCTGGCGTGCCCTCGGCCAATCGCATCACCCTTCTTCGCGATCAGAATGGCGACGGAAAGGTTGATTTCCGTTCGGTCTTCATGACGGGTCTCAACTCACCCTTCGGCATGACCCTGTTCGACGGCCAGCTGTACATCGCCAACACGGATGCGCTGGTGCGCGTGCCGTATGAAGAAGGCGCGACGAAGATCACCGCCAAGCCAGAGGTGGTTGTGAAGTTGCCCGGCGGCGAAAATCACTGGGCGCGCAACGTGATCCCGGCCGAAGACGGTCGCACGCTCTATGTCTCCGTCGGATCGGCGTCCAACATCGCTGAGAAGGGGCTGGACCTTGAGCGGCGACGCGCCGTGATCCTTCAGGTCTGGCCGAAGGAGAAGACGTCCCGCGTCTATGCGGCGGGGCTTCGCAATGCCAACGGCATGGCGATCAACCCACAGTCCAACCAACTGTGGACCGTCGTCAACGAACGCGACATGCTCGGGTCAGACATCGTTCCCGACTACCTGACCGCCGTGGAGCTCGGTGACCACTTTGGTTGGCCCTGGTATTATTGGGGTGGATATCCCGACAAGCGGGTGGAGCCAGGCAATCCCCAGCTTCAGCAATATTCGAAGCGTCCTGACTATGCACTGGGGCCGCACGTCGCCGCTCTCGGCCTGACCTTTGCCGGCGACGTGAAGCTGGGAGAGCGGTTCAACTATGGCGCCTTCATCGGCGAACATGGTTCGTGGAACCGAGTGCCGCCGTCCGGCTACAAGGTCGTCTTCGTTCCGTTCACCGACAAGGGTTGGCCAGTTCCTGGTACGAAGCCGGTCGATGTGCTGACTGGCTTCCTTGATGCCAAGGGCAAGGCGATGGGCCGCCCTGTCGGTGTCATTGGCGATCGCAGCGGCGCGATGCTCGTGGCCGACGATGTGGGCAACGTCATCTGGCGCGTGACGCCGGCGCAGCAGCAGCCCGCGACACAATGACGTGACAATTGAGAGGATGGAGGCACGCACCGGCCTCCAATCTCTTGAAATTTCACCGATCGTGACAATGCCGCGCAAGACAGGCGGGGCACCGCGGGCTAACGGGTCGCCATGATTCGCAGACTCGTTCCCGCCTTAGCCGCCCTCTCTGCCGTTGCCGGCTGCGCCTACCCCGAAACGCCCCCTGCGCTTCCATCCGCTGCGGCACCCGCAGGCGTCGCTGCGTCGCGCGTGGAGGCGGAGCGTGCACCCGTGACCATCCTCGTCTCGATCGACGGCTTTCGCCCCGATTATCTGGATCGCGGCTTGACTCCAAACCTGTCACGGCTGGCGGCGCAGGGCGTGACGGGTCCCATGCGCCCGTCCTTCCCTTCGAAGACATACCCCAATCACTGGACTTTGGTGACCGGCGTTCGCCCTGATCGCCACGGCATCACCGCGAACATGATGGAGGACCCGAGCCGCCCGGGTGAGGTGTTCACGATGGCGACCGATGACCCGTTCTGGTGGAACGCGGTACCGCCGATCTGGGTGACGGCTGAAAAGGCCGGCGTTCGCACCGCGTCGATGTTCTGGCCGGGGTCCAACGTCGCCTGGGGAGGATCGCGTGCCACAGCCTGGCCGAACGATATCACTGGCGGCGCTCGCCCCCATGATTGGCAAGCGTTCAGTCAGCAGCTGCCTGGCGACAATCGCGTCCGCCAGGTGATTGACTGGATGCGCCGTCCTGCAGCGAGCCGTCCGCGGTTCGTCACCACCTATTTTGATGTCGTCGACACGGAGGGGCATCGCAATGGTCCTGACTCCGCCGGTGTGAACGCCGCGCTTCAGGAAGTGGACGGCCAGATCGGCGCGCTCGTCGCCGGCCTGGCAGAACTGGGGCAGCCAGCGAACCTGATCATCGTTTCCGATCACGGCATGGCGCCCACCTCGAGCGAGCGCGTCGTCGCGCTCGACAAGATCGTCTCCGCCAGCGACGCGCGGGTGGTTGAATCGGGGCCGTATGCGACGTTCGCGCCGCTGCCCGGCCGCGACGCCGCGGTGGCAAGCGCGCTGCTGAGGCCGCAACCGCACATGGAATGCTGGCGCAAGGAAGCGATCCCGGCGAAGTTCCACTACGGCCGCAATCCTCGCATTCCAGCCTTCGTGTGCCTCGCGGAGGACGGCTGGGAACTCCAGAAGACCGCGCCGTCAGTCGCCTACTCGCGCGGCAGCCACGGCTTCGATCCTTATGCTCCCAGCATGACGGCGTTGTTCATCGCCAATGGTCCGGCATTCGCCGCTGGCAAGCGCGTCAACGCGTTTGACAACGTGGCGGTCGCTCCCCTGCTTCGAACATTGCTTGGCCTGCCTGCCGATCCTACGCTGGACGGCACCGACGCGGTATTCCGCCCGGTGCTACGCCGCAAATAGGAGAGGCAATGCAGTATTTCGAAGATATCGCCGTTGGAACACGCGCAAGCTTCGGCAGCTATCAGGTGACGCGCGAGGAGGTGATTGATTTCGCCTCGCGCTACGATCCGCAACCATTCCACCTCTCGGACGACGCGGCGGCGCAGACTCACTTCGGCCGCCTGTCGGCCAGCGGCTGGCACACGTGCGCGATGGTCATGTCGATGATCGTCGAAAACGGAAAACGTCATCCCTCCGCAGGCCTGGGATCGCCCGGCATCGACGAACTCCGCTGGGTGAAGCCCGTCTATCCCGGCGATACGCTACGATGCGAGACGGAAGTGATCGAGAAGCGCCAGTCGCAATCGCGGCCGGAGATGGGGATCTTCAAGAGCCGGATGAGCGTGCTCAACCAAGACAATGTCGTCGTCATGACGATGATCTCGAACGGGCTGATCGCTACCCGGCCAGCCTGAACCGTTCCGCGCCGCTGCCGGCGCGGACACCAGTTATTGTGGCTGAGTCACGGGCCGGTCTGCACCGCGGCCAGGCCCGCCACGATTGCCGAAGCCACCGGGACGTGGGCCGGGGCGCCTACCCGCTCCGGGCGTGGAGCCTTGCGGGCGGTTGTAGCCGGGCCCGCGATTGTAGCCCGGCCTGCCGACGCCGTCCGGACGTGGCCGCCCCTGGTTCGCTCCTGGCGGCCGCGGACGATTAGGGCGAACGCCGTCGCCATAGCCCGGCCGACCGGGCTGCCAATTAGGCTGACCCGGACGGACATTGTCCCGATTAAAGCCACCCCAATCCGGCCGACCGCCCGAACGGTTCCAGCCTGGACGTCCCTGCCAGTAACGCCGCTGCGCATTGTTCCAGCGACGCGGCCGGCGGTAACGGTCGTAAACATACACCCCGGTGCCGGGGTAGTAGAAATCACCATACCAGCCGAACGTGCTTCCAAGCCCTACCCCGTAGGGCGCGCCGCCGTAGTAAGGGTCGCTGTAATAAGGATCGGCATAATAGCCGGAGCCATAGCCAAGGCCGACGCCACTGTAGCCATAGCCGTCAGTACAGGCGCTCGAGGCGAACCCAAGGGCCGAAATAATAGCAATCAGCCCTGCACGTTGCCAATTCATGGCTTCCTCCTACAACGGCGGAGAAACGGTAAATACGCACCGCTCTTCTTCGACAAACGACAGCGCCCCGGCGAAGTTCCTAATCGCCCTCGAACGCTACCAGCGCATGCACATCGACGCCATCCTCGCGCAATGCCGCAGCGCCGCCCAGGTCTGGCAGATCAACCAGGAACTGCGCCTGGGTAATCCTTGCCCCCGCCTTGCGCAGCAGGCGGACGGCGGCGCGCGCCGTCCCACCGGTGGCGATCAGATCATCGACCAGCAGGACGTTCGCTCCCGGCGCGCACGCATCCGCATGCATCGCTATCCGATCCTGCCCATATTCCAGGGCATAATCCTCCGCGATGGTCGCCCCGGGCAATTTCCCGTCCTTGCGGATCAGGAGTACCCCGGCGCCGAGGCGGTCCGCCAGTGCGCCAGCGAACAGAAAGCCGCGGGCTTCAATTCCTGCCACGAGGTCGACCGGTCCGGTCGCTGCCCTCGCCATCCGCGCGATGCAACTGGAGAAGCCCCTGCGATCGAGCAGCAGCGTGGTGACGTCGCGGAACTGAATGCCCGGCTTCGGGAAGTCGGGGATGGTGCGGATCAGCGCCTTCAGGTCGTCGTTTGCCGTGGCGGGTGCCGGCTGCTCGACGTGGCTCTGCCCGCCGCGGTCGTTCGTGGTCATGCGACGGTTCATGCTCTTGCGCATGAAAGGCCGCAACCCGGACAACGAAAAAGCCCCGATCGCTGTGGGCGACCGGGGCGTTGTTCAGTTTACTTCCAGACGTGCTGGCGGTCAGCTCAATGCTTAACCCCGCGCCAAACGTTCTGGTACGCGCCCCAGGTCAGGAACACGAAGATCGCGAGGAAGATGACGGCCGCGAAACCGGCTGCGTGACGCGATTCAAGGTTCGGCTCAGCCGTCCAGGCAAGGAATGCGGACACGTCCTTCGACATCTGCTCGCGCGTTGCCGGCGTGCCATCCTCATAGGTCACCTGACCATCAGCCGTGATCGGCGGCGGCATCGCGATGTTCAGGTTCGCGAAGTACGGATTGTAGTGAAGGCCCTGCGGGGTCTTCGCATCCGGGAACTTACGCAGCAACTCGGCCGGCTGGTTCTGATAGCCGTTCAGGAGCGACGCAACGTAATTGGCGCCATCATGACGGGCTTTGGTGATCAGCGACAGATCCGGCGGCAGCGCGTTGTTGTTCGCGGCGCGCGCAGCAACTTCGTTCGGGTACGGGCTCGGGATACGATCCGATGCCACGTTCTTCCGCGTCGCCGCTTCGCCCGTGTCGGGGTTCACGCTCGGCTGCTCGATCGGCCACGCCTGGGCCAGAGCCTTCACCTGGCCTTCGCTGTACCCAAGCTGTTCGAAGTCACGGAACGAAACGTACTTCAGGCTATGACAGGCGGCGCAAACCTCCTGGTAAACCTTGAGCCCGCGCTGCAGCTGCTGGCGGTCGAACTTGCCGAACAGGCCAGCCGACGACAGCTCCGCATCCTTGGGATGAAGGTGGAATTCATGTTCGGCGGTTTCCGGTGCCGGATCAGTGATCGCGGTGGAAATCGTCCCGAACAGCGCGATGCCGAGCACGAAGACGAATCCCGCGCCGATCAGGAGTGCGATGGTACGAACCATTTTCTTTCAATTCCCCCGTATCGGCTCAGTGCGCCAGCGCGGTCTGTGCAGGCGACGTTCCGCCATGCTTGGCAAGCACCGCCTCGGTGATCGAATTCGGCAGCGGGCGCGGACGCTCCGAGCGCGAGACGATCGGCAGGATGATCAGGAAGTGCGCGAAGTAGTAAGCCGTCGCGATCTGACCGATGATGACGTTGCGAGCGTTCGCTTCCGCGCCACCGACATAGCCCAGCACCAGTACGTCGATCGCAAGAACGATCAGGAACCAGCGATAGGTCGGACGGTAGTTGGCCGAACGAACCGGCGAGCTGTCCAGCCAAGGCAGGAAGAACAGCAGCAGGATCGAACCGAACATCGCCAGCACGCCCCACAGCTTACCCGTCAGGATGAAGTCTGCGGTGAAGCTCTTCAGGATCGCGTAGAACGGCAGGAAGTACCATTCCGGAACGATGTGTGCCGGCGTCGAGAGCGGGTTCGCCTCGATGTAATTGTCCGGGTGCCCGAGCATGTTGGGCGAGAAGAAGATCAGCGCCGCAAAGATCAGGAAGAACACCGCAACGCCTACGCCGTCCTTGGCCGTGTAGTACGGATGGAACGGCACCGTGTCCTGCTCACCCTTCACGTCGACACCCGTCGGGTTGTTCGAACCCGGGATATGCAGCGCCCAGATGTGAAGGATGATGACGCCCGCGATCACGAACGGCAGCAGGTAGTGGAGCGAGAAGAAGCGGTTCAGCGCGGCGTTGTCCGGCGCATAGCCACCGAGCAGCAGAACGCGGATCGGCTCACCCACCAAAGGAATGGCGGAGAAGAACCCCGTGATCACCTGCGCGCCCCAGAAGCTCATCTGGCCCCACGGCAGCACGTAACCCATGAAGGCGGTCGCCATCATAAGCAGGAAGATCACAACGCCCAGCAGCCACACCATTTCGCGCGGGGCCTTGTACGACCCGTAATAAAGGCCACGGGCAATGTGGATGTAGACCACGGCAAGGAACATCGAAGCGCCGTTCGCATGCGCATAGCGCAGGAACCAGCCGCCGTTCACGTCGCGCATGATGCTTTCGACGGAGCTGAAGGCGACCAGGCCATTGGGCGCATAGTGCATCGCCAGCACGATCCCCGTCACGATCTGGCAGACCAGTGCCAGACCGGCGAGAACGCCGAAGTTCCAGAAGTAATTGAGGTTGCGCGGCACCGGATAGCCGGCACCGACGGCGTTGTAGACGAGGCGCGGCAGAGGCAGCTTCTCGTCCATCCACCGCATCAGCGGCTGCTTTGGCTCATAATGCTTGGCCCAGGGAAAGCTCATCTGTGTGCTACCTCAACCGACCGTCACGACGGTGTCGGACGTGAATTCATAATCGGGAACGACGAGGTTCGTCGGTGCCGGTCCCTGGCGAATACGGCCAGCAGTGTCATAGGCAGAGCCGTGACATGGGCAGAAATAGCCGCCGAACGGCCCCTTGTTCTCACCCTCGCCGGCGCCCAGCGGCACGCAGCCCAGGTGGGTGCACACCCCCAGCGTAATCAGCCAGTTCTTCTTGCCCGACTTGGTGCGCTCCTCCAGCGTCTGCGGATCGCGCAGCTCGCTGACCGGAACCGCATCGGCCTCGGCGATTTCCTTCGGCGTCAGATTGCGCACGAACAATGGCTGCTTGCGGAACGTCGACTTGATCGACTGCCCCGGCTCGATCTTGCTGATGTCGATCTCGGTGGTCGACAGCGCAAGCACGTCAGCCGAGGGGTTCATCTGGTTGATCAGCGGCAGGACGATGACGCCCGCGCCAACGCCAGCCCATGCGACCGCAGCAATATTGATGAAATCCCTACGACGGGGATCATGCCCGTCTTCCGCTTCAGGCGTTGGGTAATCGCCCGGAGTAATTGTGTTGTCAGCCGTCGCCATTCACCAACCCTTGTCCAACCGGTCCCGGCGGGGAACGCGCATATGGAAAGAGCCTCCCCGACGCCCGCCTTTTTCCCCATCGCCCCGCGGGGTCGGCGGGTTGATAGCTTCGCACCCTGCGCCTGCCAATGGTGATTTTGCGATCATTCACCCACGCTTCATCATGGCAGCACCGTGCATCGTTGCTAAAGCACTGCAATGCGACTTGCCCTGTACGAACCTGATATCGCCGGAAATGTGGGCACCATTGTCCGAACTGCCGCTTGCTTCGGCGTTGCGGTCGACCTCATCGAACCCATGGGTTTTCCGTGGAGCGACAAGGCGTTACGCCGGTCTGCTATGGATTATCTGCCTGCGGGACAGGTAACGCGCCACGCCGATTGGGCGGCCTTCCAGGCCGCTCGCCCAAGCCGCATTGTCCTGGCCAGCACACGGGGCGCCGTCGGCCTGTGGGACGCCCGGTTTGAACACTCGGACACACTCCTTTTTGGCAGTGAAAGCGCCGGGGTGCCCGATGCGGTCCACGGTTGCGCCGATCTGACGGTGCGGATTCCCCTCCGAGAAGGCATGCGTTCGCTCAACGTGGCGGTCAGCGCGGGAATTATTCTGGCGGAAGCCCTGCGGCAATTACGACACGCATCGCCGCCTTCTTCCGACTAACGCCGCCGGATGCCGAGGTAGGACATTCTGCCACCTCGACACTAACTCCACCCTGTCGGTAAAGGCCGGTCATGCTGACGCTCGATCCCGAACAGACCGCCGCTCGCCAATGGTTCGAGCACCTTCGTGACCAGATATGCGCGGTGTTCGAGAAGATTGAGCGCGAGGCCGGATCGGACGCCGGCTTTGTCTATACTGGCTGGGATCGCACCGACCCCTCAGGCGAGCCGGGAGGCGGCGGCGTACGGGGGGTGATGAAGGGCCGCGTCTTCGAAAAGGTCGGTGTGAACGTATCCACTGTGGGTGGCACGTTCGAAAGCGATTTTGGGAAGACCATCCACGGCGCCGGCGACGACCCTCGCTTCTTCGCGACGGGGATCAGCCTGGTGGCCCATATGACGAACCCGCATGTGCCGGCCGTTCACATGAATACGCGTTTCCTGGTTACGACTAAGCGTTGGTTTGGCGGCGGAGCCGATCTCAACCCTCCCCTTCCGATCGCGGAGGACACCAACGCGTTCCACGCCGCTTTTAAGGCCGCGTGCGACGCGCACGATCCCGATCATTACCCGCGCTTCAAGAAGTGGGCGGACGACTATTTCTACATTCCGCACCGCAAGGTGCATCGCGGCGTCGGCGGCATTTTCTACGATCACCTCGAAGGCGACTTTGCCGAGAACTTCGCGTTCACGCAGGATGTCGGGCGCGCCTTCCTCGACGTTTATCCGCGTATCGTTCGCCAGCGCATGGGGACGCCGTTCACTGATGCGGATATTGCCACACGCAACGAATGGCGCGGCCGCTATGCCGAGTTCAACCTCGTCTATGATCGCGGCACATTGTTCGGCCTGAAAACGGGCGGCAACATCGACGCTATCCTAATGAGCCTGCCGCCGGTCGCTACATGGGGCTGACGCCCGTCCCCAATGATCAACTGGCGACGGTCGTCACCACATTGGAGATGACTGAACGACCGGCCCTGCGGCCGCTGCCTTCGTCTCCACTGCGCTTGTCGCGGTGGAGACAACCCGGCGCGGACGCCTATCGCATCCTGTTCCGGCGGGTCGGCGGGCCGTGGCTTTGGTTTTCCCGGCTAGCGATGGACGATCCGACGCTGTTGTCGATCATCCACGATCCGCAGATCGAGATTTATGCGGTGACCGATTCGATGGGGATCGAGATCGGCTTCGTCGAACTCGATTTCCGCAACACGGGCCTCTGCGAACTCTCCTACTTCGGGCTTGTCCCGGAGCTGACCGGTCGAGGGCACGGGCGCTGGCTGATGGCGGAAACGCTGGTGCGCGCTTGGCGCCCCGGTATCGAGCGGCTGCGGGTCCACACCTGCACGCTCGACCACCCGTCAGCGCTGAACTTTTACCGCGCGCAGAACTTCACCGCCACCAAGCGCACCATTGAAACCTTTGCCGATCCCCGGATCGCAGGATTGCTCCCCGCGGATCTCGCCCCTCACGTCCCGCTGCTGACACCCCTGCGATAGACGACGATTCCTACCATCAGCAGCGCCAGATTGTAGATCGTCGATGCCGCCGTCAGCATGATCGCCACCAGCGCGATCAGGAAAGGGTTCTCGTGTGCGGGCTGGCGCAGCCAGCTATCCAGCGGGAACAATGGGCTGACGACCATCCATTGCGCCAGGAACAGCGCCACCACGGCGCCCAAGATCGCCCATGCGGGTCGAGCCGTCAGTCGCCAACTCCGGCCGATTGCGCGGGCCGCGCTCTGCTGCGGCTCCGCCGCCATAGCGGGCAAGGCGGCAATCAACCGGGCCTGAAAATACAGCCCCGGGAACACGAAGAGCCACAATCCCAGCCCGACGGGAATGGCCACCAGCAGGTTTAGCAGCACGAACCGCCATAAGCGCCGCCCCGCCGCGCGTAAGCTCTCGGCCACGGACAATCCATCACGAGAAAGCAGCAGCAGCGCGATGGCAGCCAGGCCGACCATGCCGATCAGGTCGGCCAGCACATAGAAGAATGCGTTGCCATTGCCCCAGGCCGACACCGCGTTGATCCATTGCTCCATCGCGGCCTCGTCGCCTCGCTCCGCGGGCAGAGGCGGTAGCGGGTCGCACAGCAACTGAACGGCCAGTGCGGGCAGGAAAAGAAACGCGCCGGCAAGCCGCAGAATCAGGTCCGCTTCACGACGAAACACCCGCCAGCCATCGGCTAACAGCTTCACGAACGTCGGGTTCACACAAGATCCTTCACGTCGCGCGCCGCGAGATAGAATTGGCCCGCAAATACCGACTGGATGACACCGAAGAAGGCCGTCAGCGCCGCCGTCACCACCGCGATTGCCAACGTTACCGCGCCGGGCTGGTCCGGGCCCGCCAGCAACCGCGAGATCAGCCCGACAACGCTCGTTGCGGCGAACAGCGCTACGACGCACACGATCGCAAACAGGATCAGCACGCCGATCAACTTGAGCGTCGAGCCTCGCGTCAGCTGGAACGAGCGGCGGATTGCCCCCAATCCGCGCCGTTCATTCACGATGACGGACAATAGCGGCACGAACCTAGCTGTTGCCCAGAACAGCAGCACGCTGACCACGACGAAATACAAGCCCCCCGCCGCCGCCATCCCCAGGTTCAGATTGCCTTGTGCCTGACCAAGCTGCGCCCGCGTCATGTCAAATCCCGACAAGAGAAGCAGCGCGAAGCCGGGCAGGAAGATCAACACGGCCGCCAGCGACAGGAGGATGATGATGCCCAGCGCAGGCAATACCCGCCCCGTGCCCAAAGAAGCGGCGCGCGCGCGGTCAACGTTGGGATCGGTCGCGACCGCAGTGATTGCCAGCGTGCCGACCGTCGCCAGGATGGAAACCATCAGCGACAGGATACCCGACCCGCCGCTCTGCTCTCCGGGCCGGTTCACCATCACGTCAACAACCGCCTGAACGACGGTCGGAACGAACAGAAACAAGACTGCAAGCGACAGCAGAATATTGAGCCGCCCGGCGATGACCGCCTTTGTGCGGTCCCACACCGTTCCCATGCTGATCATCAATCGACTCTGCTGCTGTTGCAATGGCCTGACGCTACTCGATCGGGGGAACGGTTGCCAATCGCCCCGCCCGGTCGCATCTGCCCAGTTGCGATGGACATCAACGATATCGAATGGCGTGTCACGCCCGGACTGACCGACTATTCCGCCGCGCTGGCCGAAATGGAGGCACGCGCGGCAGACGTCGCCGCCGGCCGGGCACGTGAACTGATCTGGTTGCTCGAACACCCACCGGTTTACACCGCAGGGACGAGCGCAGCGGCCGAGGAATTGCTCGATCCCCGCTTTCCTGTCGTCGATGCGGGCCGCGGAGGCCGGTACACCTATCACGGGCCGGGGCAGCGGATCGGCTATCTCATCCTGAACTTGGCGGAACGCGGGCGTGATGTGCGTTGCTATGTGCACGCGCTCGAAGGTTGGGTCATCGCCGCGCTTGCCGAAATGGGCATCACGTCGTTTCGTGCGGAACGACGCATCGGCATATGGACCCGCGATCCGGACGGGCGGGAGGCGAAGATCGGCGCGATCGGCGTCCGGGTCCGCCGCTGGGTGACCATGCACGGCTTCTCGGTGAACCTGTCGCCGGACCTCTCACACTTCACCGGCATTGTGCCTTGCGGCATCGCCGATTACCCTGTGACGAGCGCAGCGGCGCTGGGGGCGAGCCATACCATGGCAACCTTTGATGCTGCGCTGGCGTTGACGAGCGGCGCTTTCGTCGAAAGTCTAACTTGTTCGCGTAAAATCGAGACTTGAGGGGTCGACGTTCTCTGACTAATATCCACTTTGATTTGGGTATTAAGGATACGTCCGCCGTCCAAATCCTTTATCTAGGGAGCTATCCATGCGTGCTATCTCGAAGATCCTGACCGGTTCGGCCATTGCGGCTGCTGCGCTGGCCGTGTCGGCTTGCGGTTCGAAGACCGAGACCAACATCGACAACACCACCATCACTGATCTGAACGCCACCGAGGGCATGGACACCATGACCGACAACATGACGGCGGTCGACGGCGCGATGAACGACGGCATGATGGCGAACGACACGATGCTGTCGAACGACATGATGATGATGAACGGCACGAACGCGATGTAATCATCGCGTCCTTGACGTGATTTGATGGGCCGCCCGGGCGACTGGGCGGCCTTTCTGATTCAGGCGCGAGAAAATCGTTCCATCGCGCATGATCTGTGTTGGAGGTTCGATCCAAAAGGCGTAAGAATCCCGCGCGTTGACTGTGTCGTGGAGTGTTTTGAATGGTTGGGTTGCGGGTCTTCGGTGCAAGCGTGGTCATCGCCGCGCTGGTCGCGTCGTCGCCGGCTTCGGCGCAGTTCTTCATGAAGTCGAAGGATCTGTCGGGTCAGGCTGTACGCGGTGATGAGCCTGGTATTGCGCAGGCGCTGCCGGGTGCGACCGACAAGGAAATTCGCGCTGCCCTCGCCTGGACGTTGCGCGCCGGCATGAACGTTGCGGCGCTGCAGTGTCAGTTCGAGCCAACACTACTGACGGTAGAGAATTACAACGCGATCCTGCTCGATCATCGTGCGGAGCTGAAGGATACCTACGAAACGATCGAAGGGTATTTCAAGCGCACGAACAAGTCGGCCAAGGCGGCGCAAAATGCGTTCGATCAGTTCGGCACAAAGACCTATTCCAGCTTCAATGCGATCGCCGCGCAGTACAATTTCTGCCAGACGGCTGGTTCGATCGGCCGCGCGCTGATCTATGCGCCGCGTGGCAGCTTCGGCGCAGTCGCGCAAGAGCGTATGCGTGAAATGCGCAACAGCCTGTCGCCGTGGGGCGAACAGCAATTCCCGCGCTCCTTCTATGCCGAATCGCGCGTGCCTCGGCTCGACAAGGTCTGCTGGTCGAAGAAGGGTGAGTGGCAAACGAAGAAGTGCGGCGCGCTCGATTTCCCGCCCCCCGTCGCGGCGGTAAGCCTCGCCCAGCGCTGAGGATAAACGACTGAAAGTGGAAGGCGCCGCTCTTACCGCGGCGCCAACCTCCCGGAGACGCCCTCCTAGTGCTGCCTGAGCGTGGTGCGGGGCGACTGTTAGACGGGCACGAAAGCGTTTTTGCTGCGGTCCTTGCGGACTTTCGTGCCGTCAAAGATCGTCCCGTTCATTGCGATCCATACGCCTGGCGGTGCCACTTGCGCAGTGGCGAACGCCATTCCCAGATTGAACGCGGCATCGCTCTCAGCAAATCGTGCCGGCGCTAGCGCCCCCACCAACACTACTGTTTTTCCCGCGAGACCGCTGAGCGCCTGCGCCGTTTCGGTCATCGTATCGGTACCGTGAGTGATCACGATCCGGTCTTCGGGGGCTTGGGCCACCGCGTCCCGGATCGCGGTGCGATCGTCATCCGTCAGCTCCAGGCTGTCTTTTCGCATCAGTCCCATGATCCGGTGCGGCAAAGTAACCCGCGCGGTTTGAAGCAGTCGGTCGACCACGGAATCGCCGATCTGATACGTGCTCAGCGCATCGAAATAGAGCTTGTCGATCGTTCCACCGGTGGTGAGGATCAGCACTTGCGACACGGGCAATACTCCGCCGTTCTGGGACCACCTGCGCCCTTAACGAAGTCGCCGTGGATCGAAAGACCTCGCGTGAGCGCGACAGCGATCAGGCCGCCGCGCGTGCCTTCGATGGGGCGGGATTCGCAAATTCCATGCTGTCGTCGACTGATCCGAACCGTAACGCCATCACGTCCAGGGCGTAATTCTGGTTCAGCCGCCACGGCTTGCGATCGCCCTGCTTCGGCAATTGCTCCGCCACCCGCTGGATATAGCCGGACGAGAAATCAACGAATGGCTCTTCGCCTACGGGCACATTGCCGATCCGCGGCGTCGCCTGCCGCATGCCGCGCTTCTTCATCGTGTTGAGCACCCGGCACAGGTACATCGCGACCAAATCGGCCTTCAGCGTCCAGGAGGCGTTCGTATAGCCGAACGTGAAGGCAAGGTTCGGAATGTCCGAGAACATCATCCCCTTATACTGCAGGGCGGCGGACAGGTCCTTTGTCACACCGTCTACCACCGGCGCGATCCCGCTCAGCAGCTTCACCTCCAGCCCGGTGGCGGTCACGATAATGTCGGCTGGCAGCACCCGCCCGGACGCGAGCGCAATACCCTCCGGCGTGAACCGCTCGATCGTGTCGGTGACGACCTCTGCCTTCCCGGCCTTGATCGTATCGAACAGGTCGGCATCGGGGACGAGGCAAAGCCGCTGATCCCACGGATTGTAGCGCGGGGTGAAATGCGTCGCCACGTCGTAGTCGGGGCCGAGATGCTCCCGCACCTGGTCCAGCAGCTTCTGCTTCACCTTCTCGGGCTTTTTCCGGGTCATTCGGTAAAAGATCATGCCGAACAGCACGTTCTTCCATCGCGTGATGCCGTAGGCGGCGTGTTGCGGCAGCTTTGCGCGCAGCCAATTGGCCACGGAGTCCTGCGCCGAGCGTGACACGACATAGGTGGGTGAGCGCTGCAGCATCGTGACGCTGGCCGCGCGCTTCGCCATTTCCGGCACCAATGTGACGGCGGTTGCGCCGCTGCCGATCACGACCACGCGCTTGCCGGAATAATCCAGATCCTCCGGCCAGAATTGCGGGTGGACGATAGTGCCGCCAAAGTCCTCCTGCCCAACGAAGTGCGGGGCGTGACCACGCTCATAATCGTAATAGCCGGAGCACATGTGGAGAAAATTGGCCGTGAACGTAACCGGTCCGGCCGCCGTGTCCGCCGTCACCGTCCAGCGTGCGTCGGGGGTGGACCAGGACATGCCGGTGACGCGATGACCCAGGCGGATGTTGCGGTCGATGCCCCCCTCACGCGCCGTATCCTCGATATATTCACGGATCGATGGGCCGTCGGCGATTGCCTTCGCCTTAGTCCAGGGCCGGAAATTATAGCCGAGCGTGTGCATGTCGCTGTCCGAGCGGATACCGGGATAGCGGAACAGGTCCCACGTCCCGCCGATCGCTTCCCGCCCCTCGAGAATCAAATAGGATCTGTCTGGGCAGCGGCGCTGCAGATGATGCGCCGCGCCAACGCCCGACAGCCCTGCGCCCACGATGATTACGTCGACATGTTCGGTCATGGCCGATGCTCTCCTTGTGCAGGAGCGTATCGCATCATGTGAGACGGGGAAAGGGAGCTGACTTACTGCGGTGTAAGTAAGCTCCCTCCCCGGCCCTCAATAGTCCTTCGAGTAGCGAAGCTGCGCGTTCGACCCTCCGAACGAACCGGCCTGGGTCAGCAGGCTGAGCGAGCGGCTGAGCGCGATCGTCAGCTGCGTCGCGGTGAAGCCACGGGCGTCGGTGACAATCTCGACATAGATATTATCCGTGAGATACTTGCCCGCCGCCAGTGCCGTGCCGCGGCCAGTGGCATCGTCAGCGCCCAGGATGCGCAGGCGGTCGAAGCCGGTTGCCGAGCGCAGCTTGCCCAGCGGATTCAGACCGCCGCCCGATCCGCGCAGCGAGTTAAGCGCAGACGCGAGCTGAAGCGCCTCCACTGCCGAAAGGTTTTCGGGGTTTGTGCCGAACAACAGTCGGCTCAGCACCTCGTCCTGCGGCAGCGTCGGGTTAGACGTGAAGGTGATCTGCGGCCGCTGACCGGTGCCGCCGATGTTGATGACGAAGGTCACGCCGTCATTCACGGTCGTCGCGCGGATGTCGATGTCCGGATCAGTCATCGCGCCACCACGGAAGCGGACGCGGCCCTGCTCCAGCTCGAACTGCTTGCCCGCGAAGGAGTAAGTACCACGTACCAGGTCGAGCCCGCCGCTGATCACAGGCGCCGCGGACGTTCCGCCGACCCGGATGTCGGCCTCCCACTCGCTCTCCAGCCCCATGCCGGACACGAACAGCTGGTTGTCGGCGCGCACGCGGATATCGAGCTTGAACAATCCCATCGACTGGGGTTCGGCCTGCGGCCGATCGGTGATCCGCGCAGGCTGGATGTCGCTCTTCCGACGCACCCCGGTCAGCTCGGGCACTTCCGCCGCGCCCTGCCGGATGATCTGGTAGCGCGCCTCGGGGATCGTCAGGTCAGCGCGGATGAGCCCGCCGCCGCGACCGTTGGTGACCGATAGCGTGCCGGTCGCCGTGGCGCCCAGCGAGTCCGAACGCGCGAGGCGAGCGTCCTTCAACTGCGCATCGATCTTCATCGGATAGCCCTGATCCGCCGCCAGACTGACATATCCCTGCGCCTGGACCGATCCGTCACCCGCACGCGCCGTCAGGCTGTCGAGTTGCAGGCGATCGTTATTGAACCGTGCGCGCACCGCCATGTTCGAGAGGCGAGTGCCGAAGCTCTCATTGTCATAGGTCAGACTGTCCGCGCGGATGAGACCATTTAGGCGCGGTGCTGAAACCCGTCCGGCGAAATCCGCCGCGACTACGATCGGGCCGCTCAGTTGCTGATCCGCGAGGCCAGCGAGGCTGAACAACACGCCCGAAGGGCCATTGTAGCGTATGCCCCCGCTGAGCGGCGCGGCCATCAGGCGCGACGCCCAGGACCCACCGCCGCCGATTGGGCGAAGGAAGGCCTGCATGCGGCCCACCGTGGTGGCGCCGCGCTTCACCAGCGCACGCGCTTCCGCGCCGCTTGAGACCAGACGGCCGGCGAAGACGACATCGACCGGCTCAGACACGGTGGCCAGGCTTGACCGCTGGAAGCCAGTGATCGTCATCCGTGCATCGGCTTGCGGCAAAGCGTCGGCGCTCGCCTGCGCGAAGTCGAGGCTGCCCGTCGCCTTGCCGCCAAGGCCGAGGTTGGGGACCAGCGCGTTGGCGATCGACAAGTCCATGCTGTCGAGCCGCATTTGCGCATTCACGCCGCGGCCGTAGGAGCCGGCGAGCCGCAGGCTGCCCTGGTCGAACACGATACGAGTCGGAGCAAGGCGGTACACGCCGTCGCTGCTGGTAATCCGCGCCGGATTGCCGGTGCGGAAGTTGATGTTGTTCGCCTGTCCCTGCAACGCCACCAGATAATTGTTAGGCGACAGCCGTGCATTCGCCGCGAGGCGGAAGGGTACGCTGTTGGACCCGGTGAACAGCGCCTGCGCCGTTCCGCTGCCGCCTGCGTAATTCACCTTCACGCGCCCGGCCTGGATCACCGTCGGGCCGTAGCGCAGGTCAGCGACCTGAGCGTCCGCCACCACCTGCGGCTGATCGTAGAGCACGATGTTGGCGTTCACGATCGCGCGGCCGATCACGAAATCGACATCGCCCGGGAAACGCGCAGCATTCGCGCGGGCGTTGATGGCGGCGGTCTGATAGCGCCCCTGCCCGCCCAGCTGCACGGTACCCCGCGTGCCCGACCCGGCAAATTGCACCCGCCCGCTGAACGGGCCGGCAGCGGTCTGCACAACGCGCCCGGCAAAGTTCACGCCGGCGAAGATCACGCGGCGGATGTCGATGGCCAGCTGCGCCCCCGGTGTGACCAGAACGTCGGCGTTGAACGGCCCATAGGTCGTCCCGCCCGTCGCCGTCACCGCATAGGCTCCGTTTCGCCCGACGATCCGGGCATTCAGATCGGCCAGGCCGATGCCGACACCCGGCCGCGGCGCGCGCAAATTGACGACTGGCGCCGCCGCACTTCCGCTCACGCGGGCGAACAGCGGGCCATATTGGTTGGAGTACGCATCCGCCGACACGGCTACGGCGCCGGTATTCAGGTCATAGCGCCCCTCGCCACGGGTCACGCGGAACAGCGGCGCCGTCACCTTCATGTTGCGGAATGTCACGATCCCGTCGGTGTCATAGCCGAAGTTCGTGAAGGCGACGGCATTGCCGCCCAGGAAGTCGCGCGCGCCTTCGTTGAAGATCTGGCGCGTCTGAACGCCCACGCGCCCGACGATGCCGAACCCGCCATTGGGCTTCGTCACCAGCTCCGCGTCAGTGTTCAGATTGAGGATGCCGACGCTCTCGACGCGATAATTGTTGACCCGGCCCTTCAGCGCACCGGTGTAGCGCCCCGTTTCCATATTCGCGGCGATGATCGCGGTTGCGTCGATCGTGTCCGAACGGATGCGAAGGTTGTCCGACAGAATCGTCGGCATGTCGATCGCGATGTCGCCATCGATGCGCACATTGGTGGTGAGGCCACCCAGCGCAGGGTTCAGCCCCGAAATCCGCCGGGCGCGTCCCTGCACCGGCACGAGGATACGGTCGGCATCAATCCGGGCGAGCCCCTCGGCATAGAGGTTTTCGACGGTCGTTTCGGCAAAGCCAAGCGTGGTGGCGCGAACCTTATAGTCCACCGTCGGCGTCGCGAAGGCACCGTTCAACACGACGCGGGCGAGCACGTCGCGGCCGCGCAGGTTGGGCGCGATCGCACCCGGCGTCAGCAGCTTTGCGTCCACCGCAAAGTTGCCGAACCGGCTGTTCGCCAGATCAACGATGCCCCCACCGTCGACCGCCAGCGCGCTGGAGCGAAGTTTGAACCGCGTGTCGGCGCGGCGCTCGGCCAAGGTCGAATCGATCGCCACGTTCAGTTGCGGCGCCGTCAGCCGCTCGACCGGCCCTTCAAGGTAGAGGCCTGGCCGGGTGGAGCCGCGGACGGCGATACGCCCATCGCGTGCCGACAGGTTGAGATCAGCGAGCTGCCCGCCGCCCAGCGTGGCGTTCAACTTGCCCTGCCACGATTGCCAGCTGCCCCGGCCGTCGATCGTCGCGGTCAGCGGTGCCTTTGTCCCCGCCAGCCCGGACACGAGACCACCGGCCGGTGCGAACAGCCGGGCATCGATCGTCAGCTTGTTATCGTCCGGCACCGCATCCAGCCGAAGGCGAAGCGTGTCCCCGCCGGCGACGCCAGGCCCACGCAACGCGCCGGCATCGACCATCAGCTGCACTCGCCGGTCGGCAATATGCGCCGAACCATCGATCCGCGCGATGTGACGACGCCCGGCGACCGGCGGCTCCATAACGAAGCGTGCGACGCGCAGGCGATCGATATCGATGTCCAGATCGGGCAGCAGCGGCGCGTTCGGATCGCTCGGCTGGGCGATCAGCTCGGGATTGCGCGCCATGGTGATGAGCTCGCTCTGCAAGCTCTTCACATTGACGTGATTGTTGACGAAGGCGAACGGCCGCCAGTCAACGTCCAGCCGCGGCGACGTGATGAACACGCCCTTGGGATCGCTGACGCGCACGTCGGTGAGCACCATCCGGCCGTATAGCGAACCATCAATCCGCCCGACCTTGATGTTGAGGCCACCGGCCGTGGTGTAATTGCCCAGCTGATTGGCGACGAAGCGCCGCCCCGGATCGGTGTTGATGCCAAATACGATCGCCAGGAGCAGCAGGGCCAGTGCGGCCACCACAATGCCGATCCACTTGACGATGCGCTGCCACAGCGGCCGCCGCTCGATGATCACCTCGGTGGTGGCGGGTGCGTTTGCCTCGACCATCAGAATGCCTGCCCGATCGAGACGTAAAGCGCGACTTTGGGATCGCCCGGTCGCGGATTGAGTGGAGTAGCGACGTCGACGCGCATCGGGCCGAAATTGGTGTAGAACCGGCCACCAATGCCTGCGCCGAAGCGCAGATCGGACGCATTGGGGAACGTGCTTTCGTACGCGTTGCCGGCGTCGATAAACGGCACAATGCCGAAATTGCCGAAGCGGTAGCGCGCTTCGAGCGAGAATTCGTTGATGCTTCGGCCGCCGACGGGGCGCAGATCGGCGTAGTCGATTTCGCCATCCTCGTTCGGCTTCAACGACGATACCGGCTCCAGCGGGCCCAGGCGCTGGAACCCGTAGCCGCGCACCGAACCGCCACCGCCGCCATAATACCGCCGCGAGGGCGCCAGATCGTCACGCGAAATGCCGACGATCGAGCCCGCACGCGCCCGGCCTGCGATCACCAGGCTTTCGGTCACAGGATAATAGGCCGTCGCCTCGATCATGGTTCGCGCATAGGGCCGCACCTCTCCCTGCACCGATGCCTCCGGGCTGACGTTCAGCTTCAGGCGGAAGCCGCGTGTCGGGTTCAGCAGGTCGTTGGACTTATCCCACACAGCCTGAGTCGGCAGGGCAGCGATACCATAGGTTCGCCGCACGCGCTCATTGCGCGCAAAATCGAACACACTCTCGTTCGTGGCAACCAGCTCGCCGCCATAGGCGTAGGTGAATTGCTTCTGCCACAACGGCGTGGAGTCATAGGCCCAGCGCGCGAAGATTGACCCAGTGTAGGAATCAAACGCATCGTAGCTGGAGTGGCTGGCGGTCAGGCCGGTGAAGAAGCTGCGATCGCGCCGCCCGGCATTCTGCCGCCGGAACGTGGCTGCTGCGCCTTGCTGCTGCGTCCCCGCCACCGCCGCCAGGATCAGCGCGCCTTCGGGCGGGAAAAGATTGCGATGGGTCCAGCCACCCTCCAGCTTCACGCCCTCGCCGGTGCCGTAGCCTGCGCTGCCGGCAAGACTGCGCCACGGGCCCTTGGATTGACGGACCAGCATGTCGACCTGTTCGGTCCCGTCCGGGCCGGGCCGGCCGGTCCGCACCGGCTCAACACCGATCGTGTCGAACAACCCGGTCGCAATCAGCGCCTCGCGCAGATCGTCGCGCATTCGGTTGTCGTACAACTCGCCCTGCTTGAACCGCGGGAAGATGCTGAGATGGTCGAGGTCGAACACCTTGTCGCCCTCGGTCCGCAGCGCGCCAAAGGATGACCGCGGGCCAGTTTCCACCGGCAGCGTGTAATCGCCCGTCAGCGTCTCGTCATCGAGCAGGATGTCGCGCTGCCCCACTTCAACGAAGGGATAGCCACGCTGCGGCAGCACCAAGGCGACATTCGCCTCGGCACCCTGAATGCGGGCAGCCTCGATCGGCTCTCCCGTTTTCAGCGGCAGTTGCTCGCGGATCAGATTGGGCGGCACCGTCGGGTTCGCGACGACGTTGATGGTACCCAGCTTGAAGATCGGCCCCGGCGTTGCGGTCAGCACGACGCGCAGGCGCCCCGGTTCGTTGGGGATGCTCTCCAGTGCCATGGTGGCGGTGCCGTCGTAATAGCCCAGCGATTTCATCAGCCGGACGGCAAGCTGTTCGTCCTCCCTGCCGCGCGCATTGACCTGGGTGGCGTTCACGGCTTTCCCGCCGCCTTCACGGAGCGCCGAAAGCGACATGAACTCGTCCTCCAGCCCGATCTCTTTCAAGCCGCGGACAACGGTTTCGTACCTGATCTCGGGCGCGTCGGCGCCCTCGACGTCGGCCGCCGTCTGCAACGGCACCGTATCTGTTGCGCTCAGCGGCTGCAGCGGCTGATCCAGCGCCGGATCCTCAGGCGTTGGCGGTGGCAGGGTGTCAGCGGTAGGGGCGCCGCTCCTTGGGGCACCGGCGGATGGCGTTCCGGACGGCAGCGACTGCACCGTCTGCTGAGGCATCGGTTCAAGCGGCGCGTTGATGTCGTCGGAGAGGGACGGCAGAGCGGCATCGAATGTCGCGTCGGAGACAATTGGTTCGTTGCTCTGCGGATCTTGCGCGGCAGTCGCGGATTTAGGCGCGTCAGGCCCAACAGCCGGAGCGGTACCAGGCTTCGCCATCTGTCCGTTCGCCGCTGACGATGCAGCAACCAACGCAACCGCAAGCCACCGATGACACCCCGAATTGAACCGCACAAACGCCCCTTCTTATCGCCGGGACGTCCGATGTTTCGAATCCCCCGGTTGCTGCAACGCCTTGTGGAACGATAAGTTTCCGCAACGTAACCAGTGCGACAAGTTGCGACATGTTCAGGGTGGCAACCCCCGTCGAAACCGATTACGCGACAGACATAACGATGCCACTGGGCTGTCGCACCGGAGCGACCGCTTTCTGCGGAGATCATGGTCAATGTATCGAGCGATTGTTCGGTCACCCGCGGGTGCCCGGTCGGCGAGGGATCTGACGGGCAAGCTGGATTGATGCGGTTGAAAGAGGTGCGAACGCTCGCGTTGCTAGGCGCAGTGGCTCTGGCGGCGTGCAGCAGCGAATCCGGAAAGCCGGCGGGAAAGGGTGACGGCGGCGGCCCGCCACAGGTGGGCTATGTCGTCGTGCAGCAGACGCGCGTCCCGCTGATGGCTGAGCTCCCCGGCCGAACCTTCGCCTATCAAAGCTCCGAGGTGCGCCCCCAGGTCAGCGGCGTCATCCAGAAGCGCTTGTTCAAGGAGGGTTCGCTGGTCCGTCAGGGCGAGCCGCTCTACCAGATCGATCCGAGCCTCTATCGCGCCGCAGTGAACGAGGCGTCGGCTGCGGTCGCGAGCGCGCAGGCCACTGCCGCCGCCGCCCGCGTCCGGGCCGAGCGGTTCCGCCCACTCGCCGAGATCGAGGCCGTCAGCAAACAGGACTATACCGACGCGGTCGCAACTCAGCGGCAGGCGGAGGCCAGCATCGCGCAAAACCGCGCGCAGCTGGAAACCGCGCGCGTCAATTTGCGCTTCACGACGGTTCCGGCGCCGATCACCGGCCGCATCGGCCGATCGCTGTTCACCGTCGGCGCGCTGGTCACCACCAGCCAGGCCGATCCGCTCGCGACGATCCAGCAGCTCGACCCGATCTACGTCGACATCCAGCAATCGGCCGCTGAGCTGTTGCGGCTGCGTCGCCAGCTCGCCAGTGGCGGGGCGCTTCCGGCAAGCGCCGCCGTCCGGCTGAAGCTGGAAGACGGCAGCGACTATGGCCAGACCGGCGTGGTCGAATTCTCCGAAGTGGTGGTCGATCAGCAGACCGGCACGGTCACCTTGCGCGCGCGCTTCCCCAATCCGAACGGCCTGCTGCTGCCGGGCATGTTCGTGCGCGCGGTCTTCGCCCAGGCGATCGAGGCTAACGCCTTCCTCGTCCCGCAGCAGGCGGTGACCCGCGATCCGCAGGGCAATGCGACCGTGTGGGTGGTGGACGCCAACAACAAGGCGCAGCAGCGCAAGGTGCAGACGGTCCGCGCCGATGGCACCAACTGGATCGTTACCGGGGGGCTCAATCCGGGCGACCGCGTCATCACCCAGGGAACGAACAGGCTAAGCCCCAATAGCGCGGTCCGTCCCGTGCCCGCGTCCGCACCGCAGCAGCCAAAGCCCCCCACGCCCGAACAGCTGAAGCAACAGCAAAAGGCAAAGGGCGACTGAGATGTCGCGTATCTTCATTGACCGTCCGATCTTCGCCTGGGTGCTGGCCATCATCGTCATGATGGCGGGCGTCGGCGCGATCATGGGCCTGCCGATTGCTCAATATCCTGACGTGGCGCCGCCGCAGGTGTCGATCCGCGCCACCTATCCGGGCGCCAGCGCGGAGACGATCGAGAATTCGGTCACCCAGATCCTGGAGCAGCAGCTCACCGGGATCGACGGCCTTCTGTATTTCTCCTCGTCATCCAGCTCGCGCGGGTCGGTGTCGATCACCGCAACGTTCGAAAAGGGCACCGATCCCGACATCGCCCAGGTTCAGGTCCAGAACTCGGTCCAGCAGGCGCTGACGCGATTACCGGCGCAGGTGCAGCAGCAGGGTGTGACCGTCCGCAAGTCCAATCCCGACTTCCTGATGATCGCCGGCGTCTATGACGAGAGCGACCGGATGACCAACCGGGACGTCTCCGATCTGATGACCTCCACGCTGCAGGACCCCTTGGGCCGTGTGCAGGGCGTCGGCGACACCAACGTCTTCGGCTCGCAATACGCCATGCGGATCTGGCTCGATCCGGCCAAGCTGGCGAGCTTCCAGATGATGCCCGGCGACGTGGTCAGCGCAATCCAGACGCAGAACACCGAGGTCGCCGCGGGCGAAATCGGCGGGCAGCCGATGCCCTCCGAACAAATGCTGAATGCGACGGTCACCGCGCAGTCGCGGCTTCAAACGCCGCAGCAGTTCCGCGACATCATCCTGAAGACGCTTCCGTCGGGCGCCACCGTGCGCGTCGGTGACGTGGCCCGTGTCGAACTGGGCTCGGAGAATTACAACGCCAGCAGCCGGATCAACGGCCATCCCGGCGCGGGCATCGCCATCCTGCTGGCGCCGGGCGCCGACGCACTGACCACGGCCGAGCTGGTAAAGGCGGAAATCGCGCGCATCGCGAAGACGTATCCGCCCAACATCAAGATCGCCTATGCGAACGATTCGACGGACTTCATCAAGCTGTCGATCGATGAAGTGGTAAAGACGCTGATCGAGGCGATCATCCTCGTCGTCATCGTCATGTTCGTGTTCCTGCAAAGCTGGCGCGCCACGCTGATCCCGACGATCGCGGTGCCGGTCGTGCTGCTCGGCACTTTCGCGGTCTTCTATCTCGCCGGATTCTCGATCAACACGCTGACGCTGTTCGGCCTGGTGCTGGCGATCGGTCTTCTCGTCGATGACGCGATCGTCGTGGTCGAGAATGTGGAGCGTCTGCTCGAAGAAAATCCCGACATGACGCCGCGCGAAGCGACGATCGAGTCGATGAAGGAAATCACCGTCGCGCTGGTGGCGATCGCCTTGGTGCTGTCTGCGGTGTTCCTGCCGATGGCGTTCTTCGGCGGATCGACCGGCGTGATCTATCGCCAGTTCTCGCTCACCATCATCTCGGCGATGGTGCTTTCCGTCGCCGTGGCGATCGTGCTCTCCCCTGCACTCACCGCCACGTTGCTGAAGCAGCGGCACAAGAAGGGCGAGGAACAGCACCAAGGCCGCTTCGCCCGCCACTTCGGATGGGCCAGCGAGCGCCTCGATCGTGCGAGCCACTGGTTCAACAGCAATTTCGAACGCGCCACTGAACGCTACGTCACCGCCACGCGGCGGGTGATCGATCGCAAGTGGCTGTTCGTCGCCATCTACCTCGTCATCGTCGCGTTGCTCGCGGTGCTGTTCCTTCGCCTGCCCACCGGCTTCCTCCCGACTGAGGATCAGGGCGGCGCGCAGGTGCAGTTCCGCTTGCCCGCGGGCGCGACCCGCGGCCGCACCGAAGAGGTGCAGAAGGCGGTCGAGCATTATTTCCAGGAATATGAGAAGGGCAACGTCCGTACGATGCTGACCGTCGCCGGCGGCGGCGGTGGCGGCGCGTCGGGGCAGAACACCGGTCAGGGCTTCATCTCGCTGACCGACTGGGCGGATCGAAAGGGCAAGGACAATTCGGCCGACGCGATCGTCGCACGCGCAGCGGCCGCCTTCCGCGCGTTTCGCGATGCGCAGGTCTTTGCGCTGATCCCACCCGCCATCCGCGGTCTGGGCCAGTCCGAAGGCTTCACCATGGAGCTGCAGAACACCGGCGGGCTTAGCACCAGCGAATTTGCCGCCGCGCGCGACAAGCTGCTGGCGATGGCCAATGCGGACTCAAAGCTGGCAGGCGTCCGCCTGTCGGAGCTGCCGGACATCGGCACCTTGCGGGTCAACACCGATCCGCAGCGGATCGCGGCTTTGGGCCTGTCGCAGACCGACGTGAACACGACCTTGTCGACCGCCTGGGGCGGCCGCTACGTCAACGACTTCGTCGATCGTGGCCGTGTGAAACGCGTGTTCGTTCAGGGCGATGCGCCCTACCGCGACAATCCCGACTCGTTGAACAAATGGTTCGTGCGTGGTGCGAACGGGCAGATGGCGCCCTTCTCCAGCTTCGCAACGACCAGCTGGTCACAGGCGCCGACTACCGTCTCACGCTTCAACGGCATCCAGTCGTTCGAATTCCAGGGCTCGGCCGCGCAGGGCGGCAGCTCGGGTGATGCGATGGCTCGGATCGAAGAGCTCGCCCGGCAGATACCAGGCACCAGCGTCGCCTGGGCCGGTATTTCCTATCAGGAGCGCCTGTCTGCGGGTCAGGCGCCGCTGCTCTACGGCCTCTCGATCATCGTCGTCTTCCTGTGCCTGGCCGCCTTGTACGAAAGCTGGTCGATCCCAATCGCGGTGCTGCTCATCATCCCGCTGGGCCTGATCGGCGCAGTCGCGTTCGTCACGCTGCGCGGGCTGACCAACGACGTCTACCTTCAGATCGGCCTGCTCACGACGATGGGGCTGGCGGCGAAGAACGCCATCCTGATGATCGAATTCGCCGAACAGGAAGAAAGGAAGGGCGCGCGCGTGATCGACGCGGCGTTGACGGCCGCCCGCATCCGCCTTCGCCCGATCCTGATGACCAGCCTCGCGTTCATCTTTGGCGTGCTCCCGCTCGCGATCTCGACCGGCGCAGGCGCGAATAGCCGCATCGCGATCGGCACGGCGGTAATCGGCGGCATGTTCACCGCGACCGTGCTGGCGATCTTCTACATCCCGCTGTTCTTCGTGCTGGTCCGCCGCGGCTTCCGCGATGGCATGGCGAAGCTGCGCGGCGACCCGACGGGGCATCGCCCCCCAGAGGACAACAATGTGCCGCCGCAAGGCACGCCGCATCTGGAGCAGTCGTGATGCGTCTCGTCCTGCCACTCCTGCTGAGCACGGCGCTGGCCGGATGCAGCATGGCGCCAAAGTACGTTCGCCCGGAGCTGCCGGTGCCGACATCGTGGCCGACCGGTGATGCGTATCTGCGGCAAAGCGAGGCCTCGCTGCCCAGCGTCACCTATCGCGACATCTTCCGCGACGCCCGCTTGCAGCGACTGATAGACCAGGCGCTCGCCAACAATCGCGATCTGCGCGCCAGCGTCGCCAATATCGAGGCCGCCCGAGCGCAATATCGTATCCAGCGGGCGGAGCTGTTCCCGCAGATCGACACTGGCGGCACGATTACGCGGCGCGAGATCGGCCAGCAGGCAGCGGGCGGCGCCTTCGCTGTCGGTGGCACCACCTATCAGGCGACTCTGGGCACCAGTGCGTTCGAACTGGACCTGTTCGGCCGTGTCCGCTCGCTCAGCGATGCCGCCCTTTCGCGCTATTTCGGGCAAGAGGCAGCGGCACGGGCGGTGCGGCTGACGCTGACCGGCGACGTGGCAAGCGCGTGGCTGACCTATGCTGCGGACCAGAGCCTTCTCAGCATCGCGCGCGATACCGCAGAGGCGGCGCGCCGATCGGTTGCGCTCACCCGTGCGCGCGTGTCGGGCGGGATCGCGCCGCGCACCGATCTGCGCCAGGCCGAACAGATCCTCGCCAGCGCGGAGGCGAATATCGCTAGTCAGCGTACGGCGCTGGCACAGGATGTGAACGCGCTACAACTGCTGGTCGGCGCGCCGATCGATCCGGCGCTTCTCCCCGCCTCGATCGAGGAAGCCGCCCGCACCGTGGCGGAGCTGCCTGCCGGGCTCGACAGCCAGATTCTGCTGCGTCGCCCGGATGTGGTGCAGGCCGAATATGACCTGCGCGCCGCCAATGCGGAGATCGGCGCCGCCCGCGCGGCTCTGTTCCCGCGCATTTCGCTCACAGGGCTGTTCAGCCTCGCCAGCACCGCGCTGTCCTCGCTGATCACCAGCCAGGCGCTGACCAAGACGGCGTCGGGCAACATCGCCTATCCGATCTTCAGCGCCGGCGCGGCCCGCGCTGGTGTGGAGCAGACGCGTGCACAGCAGCAGGCAGCGCTCGCGCGCTACGAGGGAACGATCCAGACGGCCTTTCGCGAAGTGGCCGATGCTCTCGCCCGGCGCGGGACGATCACTGACGAACTCGCCGCCACAGAACGGTTCGCGGCCGCCGCGCAGGATACCTACCGGCTTGCCGATGCGCGCTACCGCGGCGGCGTCGACACGTTCCTGACCACGCTCGATTCGCAGCGGTCGCTCTATGCGGCACAGCAGCAGCTGGTACAGACCCGGCTGATCCGCGCGACCAATCTCGTGACGCTATACCGCACGCTCGGCGGCGATTCGCAGCTGGCGGTCAGTCCTATCGGCGCTACCCCGTCACCGGTTCTGGCCGGGGAGCCGGCGCCTTCCCGTCCCTAATCGCAGCGCTGGCTACGGCTGGTACCACCGCAAATAACGGGAAAGCGGCAGAACCTTGTGTCGCCCCAACCGTTGTGCGCGGGCCTTGAGGAGACATGTAGTGAAGCCCAGCGACGCGGCGGAAACGGTGGTCGGCCCGCCCTCCCCGCTTCTTGCCTTGACCGAATTGCCCCGCGCCTTGCTTGAATTCGGCATGTTGCCGTGGGCGACGCCGGCACTGGCCAGCGTGCCGCACGGTGACGGCCACCCGGTGCTGGTCATTCCCGGCTTCAACGCGTCGGACAAGTCGACGCGAATCCTGCGCTTCTACCTGCGGCGGCTAGGCTATGACGTGCATGGCTGGGATCTTGGCCGCAACCGCGGGCCGCGTTCGATCGGCGCTGAGGGCGAAAAGCTGATCGAGCGGCTGGAGGCGATCCATGCGGCGGAGAACCGACGCGTCAGCGTGATCGGCTGGAGTCTCGGCGGCATCATGGCTCGCGTCGTCAGCCATCGCCGCCCAGCGCTCGTGCGCCAGGTGATCACTCTTGGCGCGCCATTCGCCGGCACGCCGCGCTCGACACGGGTGTGGCGGATCTACGAGTATCTCTCCGGTCACAAGATCGATGACCCGCTGGCACTGGGCTATATGGGGGAAGCAGCGCAGCCGCTTTCCGTCCCGTCCACCGCCATCTGGAGCCGCGAGGACGGCATCGTGCCTTGGGCGAACTGCGTCGAGCCCTGTTGCGCCACTACAGACAATATCGAGATTTTCGGCAGTCATTTCGGCATGCCGGTCAACCCCGCGGTCCTGTACGCGGTGGCCGATCGACTGGCGCAGCCCGAGGACGGCTGGCAGCCGTTCGACCGACGCGGGCTGGTGCGTGCGATGACCTATCCCAGCGCCGGTCACGCCTGATCGCATGCCGACGGCAACTCCGCCCGATGGCCGCGCCCGTCTATGGGCGGGGCCACCGGGGCAGCGCCTGATCAGTCGGCGGGGCGCGCGGGCTGCCCTGCCTGCGTCGGCCCGTAAAGCGCAGCGTTGAACAGGAATTTGAACGAGGGATAGGGCTGGCCACGCTGCGTGACTTCATTAGCCAGCAGATAGACCCGGCCTTGGCCCAGCGTACCGTCAATCACCATTGCGGTATTGTTCAGCGCCTTCTGACCCCAGGCCCAGCCCGACCGCAGCGGATCGTCGCTGGCGAACCAGGCGACGCGCCGCACGCCTGCCTGCCCCGGGACGGCGGCATAGGTCGGATTGTTGTTATAGAAGATGTCGAGCGTCTCGGGGATGCCATAGGCCAGCGGATCACTGGGATCGACCTTCGCCTGCAACACTGAACCGGGCACATAGAATTTGGTGCTCGGCAGCGGCACCCGCTTGCCCGATGCGTCGACGCTGGTCAGCGCATTGTACACCGGCAGCCCCATTTCAGCCCCAAGGCGTGTGGCGCCACCGACCGCGATCACCGTGCCGCCCGCCTTGGTGAAGGCAGTGAGTTGCGGCACCGTCTTCTCACTCGTGACATGGCCCAGCGTCGGCCGCCATTCGGCCGGCAGGTCGGCGGCGTCCGGCTGCTTCTGCGGCGGCCGTCCTTCGCGCCCCAGCACGTCGGACTGGAACACCAGCACGTCATACTTCGCGTTCAGCCCGCCCTTGTCGAGTTCCTGCGGATAGACGCGGGTGTACGGGAATTCGTATTTCTCGAAGATCCAGCGGTTCCATCCCGACGCCATCGAGCCACCGTAATGATCGACCAGCCCGATGCGCACTGCCTTCAGCTTCACCGTCTCGCCCGCGGGCTTGGCAGCGACCGCATGAGCGTCGATGCCGAGCGTCTTGACCGCCGTTTCGACGATCCCGTCGGCCTGCCCGCCCGCCGGAATCCACAGCGCCCCGGGGGCAAGCTGCTCTCCCGCCACCGTGACGCCCTGCGTCAGCCAGTAGATCGGCGTCCCGGCCTTCAGCAGCCGATTGGTCAGGATGAAGCTGTTGTTGGTCGCATGGCTGACGACATAGCCGGCGCCGCCCTTGCCGATCACGCGGCCAGTGGGCGGTGTCTGGATCACGTCTGCCACTACCGGGAAGTGCTGCGGCGCGCCGTCGAGTAGCCGATCGAACGTCACGTTCATCTGATACGCCAGCGTGTAGCCGGTGATGTCATACGGACGGATCGGTGGCCCGCCCAGATAGGCGAAGTCCTGCGGATGATCCTGCGGCTCGAACATGTCGAGCACGTGCGGGCGGAATGCCTGATCTGATCGCACGATATACGAACCGGCAGCATAGCGCTTTCCGCCGTAAGTGAACGGCCGGTCGGCCTGCTCCACCTCGACGCCGGTCTTTATGAGCGAGTTCAGGAAATCGACGGTGGTCGGCAGATCCGCCTGCTTGTCGACCGGCAGCACGAAGGCCCTCGGCGCGCGATATTGCGGGTTCTGCAGAACCGTCTTGTACAGCGATGACGGCACGATATCGCGCGTATTGTAGCCGGCCAGATCGTCCAGCGCGCTGCCGCCGCCGTCCTTCTTCAGGCTTTCGGCCGCGGCCTTCACTGCGTCGATCCGCTTAGGGGTGACCACCCAGCTGTCCTCGCTACCCTTCTGGATCTGGTTGCGACCCATCACGTAGCGGTTGAACAGCACCGTCTCACGATTGCGCGAGGCGTAGTCGAGGATCGCCCGCGACATTTCCTTCACGTAATCGATCGACTGCTGGAAATGCCATTTCTGTGGCGCGATCGTCATCACGCCGTCTGACGTGGCCAGCTGCTTTGCCGGCACCAACGGAATTTCCATCGGGGTCGGGCTGCCGATAATCTCGGTCAGGATGCCGACCTGATTGTGGAAATAGCCAACCGTCCGGACACCGCCGTTGAACCACGTCGAATAAGGCGCGCCCGAGCGGGAGACCGATCCGCCCTTTCCCTGCGCGACCAGTCGCGCATGCATCGCGGTGCCGACCGCGTCGGTCTGGTTGATCACCAGCGGCTCGTTGTTGAAATTGTACGGATCGCGGAACGGCGGGATGAACACCACGGTGCCGACCGGCCCGGTCTGATGCTGGTTGTATAGGATCTGCGGGAACCACTCGCGATACGCCGCGCGGTTCATGTTGGTCGTCTCGGGCTGATGCGAGGCGTAGCTGTCGCGGTTGTTATCGTGCCCGACATACTTCTGGTAAAGCACTGGAATTGTGTTGGTACTGCGCTTCGCCTTGTCGGTGGGGCGCATGTACCAGTCGGCCACCAGATCCAGCCCATCGGGATTGGCGAAGACGTACAGACCAACCGTGTCTTTCAGGATGCGTGTCGTCTCCGGGTCGGTCCGCGTCAGCATCTCATGGATCAGCTGGACGTGGCTTTGCGCGTTGACGACTTCGGTGGCGTGCAGCCCGGCGTCGATCCAGACGACTGCCTTGCCCTGATCGGCAAGTGCCTTCGCTTGTGCATCGGTCAGTCCCTTGGCCAGCGCGAGCTGCTGCGAGATCCCGCGGTAGCGATCAAGGTTGCGGATGTTCTCCGGCGAGGAGATGATCGCCATATATTGCTCGCGGCCTTCGGCGGTTTTGCCGATGCTGACGAGCTTGATCCGGTCACTTTCCTGCGACACCTGCTGAAGCCAGGAGACGATCTGCTTGTAATTGGCCAGGAAATAGTCCGACCCCGGCTTCGTCTTCAGCACCGCGACCGGATCGGTCACGGTCCGCGACTGCGCGGTCGCAGCACCGCTGGCGAAAACGATCGACAGCCCGGTGGCTGCCAGCATCAATGCACGCATCGTGATCCGCTCCCCTGTTTACTTCGCCCCTGCCAGCATCAGCAACGTGCCAAGGCTCACCGCCATGCTGTCCACATCCTTCGCCTTGTCGATCACCATCGCTTCTTCCAGCGAATGAGCCCGCATCGTCTGGAACCCGGACCCTAGCGTCACCGCCGGGATGCCAAGGCTCATCGGAATGTTGGAATCGGTCGATCCCGCGCCATAGCTGGGGGTGAACCCCGCCGCCTTGGTGACTGCGGTCGCGATCTGGACGATGTCGGTCGTCGGCGCCGTGGTGCCGACCGGCCGGTCGCCGACCTGCTTCGCCTCATAGGTGATCTTGCCCTTGGCAGTCGATCGCGCGGCATTCTCCGCCGCGACCGCACCAGGCAACATGCCCAGGAAGTTCTTTTCCACTGTGTCGAGTTCGGCCTTGCCGACCGAGCGCATGTCCACCGTCATCGCGGTTGCGAACGGGATCGAGTTGACCGAGGTGCCCCCCTCAAGCAGCCCGACGTTGTATACCGTGCGCGGATCGCTCGGCACCTTCATCTTGCCAAATTCGACCATGGCATTGGCCATCGCATAAGCCGGGTTCACTAGCCCGAAATCGCCCATTGAATGGCCGCCCGGTCCCGAAAACGTGACCTTGTACCGCTTTGACCCCACACCGGCATTGGTGATGCGGCCGGCGCGGCCGGGCTCCAGCGAAATGAAATACCCGATCTTGTCCTTCAGCGGCCCCTTGGTGAACAGGTACCGCGTTCCGCGAAGATCGCCCGGTCCCTCCTCGCCGACGTTGCCCATGAAGACGATGTCCGACTTGGTGGTATATTTCGCCTCGTTCATCGCCCGGATGAACGCCAGCAGCACTGGAAGGCTCGACGTGTCGTCACCGATCCCCGGCGCGTAGAGCATGTTGCCGTCTCGCCGCACCTTCACGTTGGTGCCCTCCGGGAATACGGTATCGAGGTGCGCGGTGATGACGATCAGCGGCCCGCCGCCGGTCCCCTTGCGCGTGCCATACACATTGCCCTCAGCGTCGGTGGTAAGGTCCGTCAGCCCCTCGGCACGCAGCATCTCCAGGAAAGCGGCGCCGCGCTTCGTCTCCTTGAAGGGCGGAGCCTCAATCTCAGTGAGCGTGATCACATCGGCGACGATCCGATCGTGATCGGCCGACAGCTTGGCCTTGGCGGTGGCAAACTTCGGGCTGGAAAGCAGAGACTTGGCAGCTGCATCTCGATTTTGCGCGAGTGCCGCCGCGGGCGTCATTGCGCTTGCGAGCAAAGCCAAGGTCATCAGCGTCTTCATTCGTGCCCCCTCGTTGCAACTGTCCCGTGGACCGTCATGTCAGCGGCGGCGCATCGCACCATCAATGCCGCGTCGACGATCCTTGCCTGCGCCGTGCCGCTCTTGCAGTCACGTCCGCGTTCCGATGCATGCTACTCGTGATCTCGCCGGGTACGAGCGCGATTTCGCGCCCTTGAACTGATTGATTGTTCAACGTCACATAACCGAAGGCTAAGTGGGCGCCGCCGCTTAGCCGCGCGCAAATGCCACCGTCCGCTCCGCCAGTACGTCCGTGGTGTCGATCATCGGCACCGGAAGATCGCCGTCAGCGATCACCAGCGGGACTTCGGTGCACCCGGCGATGACGACCTCGGCGCCCCTGTCCAACAGATGACGCGCGATCGCGCGTACGCCCTCTGCTCCACCGACAAGATCGCCCTGCTTGATCTGCCAGATCGCTTCCATGAATACCGCTCGCGCGGCTTCATCGGGCGTAATCGGAACGAGACCCTGCGCTTCCAGCGCTCGCTCGTACAGGCGCGCCTCCGCGGCACCGGCCACCGCCAGCACGCCGATCCGCCTGGCAGCTGGATGCTGTCGGTTCACCACTGCCACCCCCTCGTCGATCAGGTGGATGAACGGCAGCGGCGTTGCGGCACGCACGGCGTCGGCAAAGGCGTGGGCCGCGTTGCAGGGCATCGCCAGAACCTGCGCCCCCGCCGCCGCCAGGCCGCGCGCCATGTCGGCCAGCGCGGGGGCGGGCGACGGCCCGGTCCCGGCGATCGCCGCATTGCGATCCGGCAACCTGGGATTGCTGTCGACGATCACCCGCACATTGTCCTGCTCCCGCGCGGCGTCGCGTTGAGAGTGGCGCAGGATCTTCGCCATGAAATCGATCGTGGCGGCGGGCCCCATGCCCCCCAACACACCGATGACGAGCGGGCGCCCGGTCATCAGAACGTGGCGCCCTCGGCAAATATCGACTGATAAGCGAACAACACCGGTGATCCGCCCGTGTGCACGAACAGCACGCGCTCATCGGCGCCAATCTCGCCCGATCGCACCAGGCCGATCAGCCCGGCCGCTGCCTTGCCGGTATAAACCGGATCCAGCAGCGCACCTTCGAGCGACGCGAACAGCCGCACTGCCTCCACCATCTCCTTGGTGGGCAGCGAATAGCCCGGCCCGACCCACTCGTCGCGGCACTCGATCGCTGCCGGCGTGATCTCGGGTGCGACCCCAGCCAGCGCGGCGACATCGCGCGCCAGGCGAAGGACGTTGGCTTCCTGCTCAGCGCGCGGACGCCGCACGTTGATGCCGGTCACGGGTATGCCGGCGCTGTTGCCGATCAGGCCAGCGACGATGCCTGCATGGGTGCCGGCGCTGCCGCTGGCGACCACGATCCGGTCGAACGCAATACCGCTCTCAAAGGATTGCTGCAGGATTTCTTCCGCACAGGACACATAGCCCAGCGCGCCCAGAGCGTTCGATCCACCGCCGGGAATGATATAGCCGCGGCGGCCCTCCGCGGCGAGATCCGCGGCGACCTTCTCCATCGCGCCTTGCAGATCGTCGCCCAGCGCGACGACCGTCACCGCCTCGACGCCGAGAAGATCGAACAGGAAATTGTTGCCCGATGCGGCCTCGTCATAGCTGTCCGGCACGCGCTGCTCGAGCACCAGACGGCATTTCAGCCCCTCGCGCACGGCGGCGGCCAACGTCAGGCGGCAGTGATTGCTCTGCACCGCGCCGACGGTGATCAGCGTGTCCGCTCCCTGCGCCAGCGCATCGGCGACCAGGAATTCCAGCTTGCGGGTCTTGTTGCCACCGCCGGTCAGGCCGAGCAGATCGTCACGCTTGATGAAAAGCTCGGGGCCGCCAAGTGCCTTGGAAAGATGCGGCATAGGCTCGATCGAGGTAGCGCCGGGCGTGTAGCGACGGCGCGCGAAACGCGCGAGATTCATGATGGTCGGCTCCGATCCTGCTGGTCGAGGCGTCTAACGCCCGGACGACCCTGTGAAGTTCCAAGATCGTCCGGCGCCGTGGTCGCCTGTCGTACGGACTGGAACGATCTGCTGGGTCGCAGTTCACATGGCCGCTTGCCGTTCCACAAGCTTTCAGTGTTGGCGGGCACCCATAGCGTTTCGGCAATCGTCCTCTTCGACGCCCGGCTTCTGCTCCTCGATCATGCCCGCCATCATGTCGGTGAAACTGCGCGCGATGCGTGACAGCGGTTGCGCGGCGAGATGCTGGACCGACAGGCCAAAGGTGATCGCCGGTTCGATCGGGCGGAAGTGCAGGTCGTCCCCGACGAACGCCTGCGCCGTGAACTGGTCGACGATCGCCACCCCCGACCCGCTGCGTGCCAGGGCGGCGGCGATATAGACAGACTTCACTTGGATCGCCGGCGCGCACTTCATCGCGCCCGCCAAAACGGGCGCGATCATGTCCCCGATGGACACGCTGGGCGCCAAGCCGATCAGTTCCTGCTGCCGCAGAAGATCGCGCGGTATCACGCTCAAATCGCTGTCGAACATGCCGTCCACGAACAGCGCGCCAACGCATCCCTGCCCCAGTGAAAAGGCGGCAATCTCCGGATCCCCTACGGCATGATGCCCGATCACGAAATCGCACTCACGCGACATCAGCGACGCGCGAAACTCGTCATGGTGGATCGCGGACACCTCGAACGTCACCCGCGGCCACTTCTGTCGAAAGCTGGAGATCGCACGCGGCACCTTCGCCAGCGCCAGCGAGGGGAGCACGCCAACGCGGATATGCCCCTCAGAGGGAGAGCGCAGGTTACGCGCCGCGCGCTGGAAGGTGTCGATCCGGCTGTGCAGGTCGTCCACTTCGCGGAACAGGATGTGCGCCTCTTCCGTCGGGGTCAGCCGCCCGCGCACCAGCGTGAAGAGCCGAAAGCCGAGCCGCGATTCGGCATGCTTCACGATCTTGCTGACGGACGGTTGGGAAACGTTCAGCAGGCGTGATGCCCCGCTGATCGATCCCACGGAATAGACGGCGTGAAACACCTCGATATGGCGCAGGTTCATGGCGGCCCCTGGTTTGTCTTGCTCCGGTCCCTGCTGCGGATTTTTATGGTTATGAAAGAACGATACCAGAAGGCGTGGCGTTCTCGCCAGACCCCTGGCGGTGCCAAACATAACTTTTTGTTCTAACCTGTTTACGGCTTTTGCGCGCCCGCTACCACAATCGCGGCAAACCTTGGCATCAATGTAGCAGTCATCCTCGCCGTGGCGACATCGCCGCGCTGGCAGGCGGCGTTGCGCAGCGCCCGATTTGCCGCTTAGCGTAATCAGCATGGCTCGACGCGCATTACGATGGTTGCTCAAGGTTACGCTCTGGTTCGTTGCCTTGTCGGTTCTACTTGTGGTGGCGCTGCGGTTCGTGCCGCCGCCCTTCACCTTCACCATGATGGGCGACCTGCTCGCCGGCCGCTCGGTCACCAAGAAGTGGATGCCGCTCGACCGGATCGATCCCGACATGGCTCGCGCTGCGATCGCGGGCGAGGACGCCAAATTCTGCAGCCATCACGGCTTTGATCTGGAGGCGATCGCCGGCGCTGCGTACCGCAACGCACAGGGCGGCCGAATCCGCGGCGGCTCCACGATCAGCCAGCAGACGGCAAAGAACGTCTTCCTGTTTCAGGGGGGCGGCTACATCCGCAAGGCGTTCGAGGCCTGGTTCACCCTGCTGATCGAGACGATCTGGGGCAAGCGCCGGATCATGGAGGTCTATCTGAACGTCGCAGAGACCGGCATCGGCACTTATGGCGTGGAGGCTGGCGCGATGCGCTACTTCAACCATTCGGCCAGCAAGCTGACGCCGACCGAGGCGGCACGCATCGCAGCCGTGCTGCCCTTGCCCAAGAAGCGCGCGGCGATCGCCCCCAGCGGCTTTGTTCGCCGCCATGGCAACACCATCGCCCGCTATGTCGGAGTGGTTCGCCGACAGGGGCTGGACGCCTGCGTTCGGCCATCCAACCCCTGAGCGGCAGATTACTTCGTTGAACCTTCGATCGCGTCGCCGGCCTTTTCGGCGGTATCACCGACGCTCTTGGCGGCCGAACTGATCGCGCGAGATTCCATGTTCTCGTTCTTCGACTGATTGAACAGGAAGAACGCTCCGATCACGACCACCAGCAACACGGCAAGCCCGATCAGCATGCCGCCACCGCCCCCACGCCGCTCGATAATCGTTGTATTCGGCGTGGAGGTCTCGGTCACACGTTCGTCGGTCATGTGTTTCTCCATCATTACTGATGAAGCGCAACGTTGGCCGATCGAATGTTGTTCCAGCGCTGCAATGATCTGCGGCGCCGTGAACAGATCAGAACGGCAGCTTGAAGCCCGGCGGCAGCGGCAGTCCGCTCGTCATCTTCGCCATTTCCTGCGACGATACGGCGTCTGCCTTCGCGCGCGCATCGTTGAACGCGGCAGCGACCAGATCTTCCAGCATCTGCTTTTCGCTCGCGACCATCAGCGAATCATCGATTGCGACTGACAGGATACGGCCCTTCGCCGTCGCCTTGATCTTCACCAGGCCACCGCCGGACACACCCTCGACTTCGATCTTGTCGAGCGTGTTCTGCGCCTCGTCCATCTGCTTCTGGACATTCTCTGCCGCGCTCTGCGCTGCGGCGAGAAGCTCGTTGATATCCTTCACGCGCTATTCCTCTTGTTAGGCCAATCGATAAGTTCGGCGTCGGGAAACGCCTCGAGAGCCGCTTGGACGATCGGCGAGGCGAGCACCGCCTGGCGCTCCGCCTCCGCCACTGCATCCTGCGTCTCCTTCAGCGTCGGTTCGCCCGGCGCATCAAGCAGGCTCAGCTTCCACGTGACACCCGTGATGGTCCGCAGGGCAGCCGCCGTTTCCGACAAGGTGTCGGCCGCGATCGGCCGGCTGCCGCTCAGCACGATCTCCGGCGGCTGATAGCTGACGATCCGCGCGCCATGCGCCAGCCGAACCGCCAGCAGATGATGGCCATGCGCCTCCATCTGCTCGACCAGTGCGGCGAATGTCGTCGGCAACTGCGGCGTAGCGGTCGCTTCCGCCGCCGCCGGCGCTGCAGGCGCCGGCGGTGCGGCGGGCGGCGTCGATCCGCTGCCATTCTCGCTCTTCGCGATCGCCTCACCCTTGGTGATCGCCCGCGCCAGTTCCCCCGGATCGGGCAGCGAGCGGGCATGGATCACACGCAGCAGCGTCATTTCCGCTGCCTCGATCGGCAGCGCGGCGCGTGCCACCTCGTCATGCCCCTTCAGCAGCAATTGCCACAGCCGGTGGAGCAGCGGGAACGACAGCCCCTCGGCCCATTCGCGATAGGCGGCGCGCTCTTCGGCGGGCTGCGCCAGATCTTCCGCCGTGCCCACCTTGGTCAGCGTGATGCCGTGAACCGCCTCCAGCAGGGCGCGCAGCACGGCGGTCGGATCAACCCCGAAATCATATTGTCGCCGTAGCGCGGCCAGCGCGCCGGGGGCGTCGCCCGCCAGCAGCAGCGACAGCAGATCGCGCACCGCGCCACGATCCGACAGGCCCAGCATCTCGCGGACGGCGGCGGCCGAAACGCCGCTGCCCTCGGTATCGGCGTGGGCGATCGCCTGGTCCAGGATCGACAGCCCGTCGCGCGCCGAACCCTCGGCGGCGCGCGCAATCAGCGCCAGCGCCTCCGGCTCCGCCGAGACGCCTTCCTTCGCGCTGACTGCTGCAAAATGCTCGGCCAGCTTCTCCGCCGGAATGCGGCGCAAGTCGAACCGCTGGCAGCGCGACAGCACCGTCACCGGCACCTTGTTCACCTCGGTCGTGGCGAACAGGAATTTCACATGGCCGGGCGGCTCCTCCAGCGTCTTGAGCAGCCCGTTGAAGGCGGCCTTCGACAGCATGTGGACTTCGTCGATGATGTAGATCTTGTAGCGCGCCGACACCGCGGCATAGCGCGACGCCTCGATGATCTCGCGAATGTCGTCGATACCGGTGTGGCTCGCCGCGTCCATCTCGATCACGTCGATGTGCCGGCCCTCTGCGATCGCGCGGCACGGCTCGCACACGCCGCAAGGGTCGATCGTCGGACCGCCCTCGTCATCCGGGCCGATGCAGTTCAGCGCCTTGGCGATCAGCCGCGCGGTAGAGGTCTTGCCGACGCCGCGAACGCCGGTGAGCAGAAAGGCATGGGCGATGCGGTCACGCCGGATGGCGTTCTCCAGCGTCCGCACCATGGCTTCTTGACCGATCAGTGCCTGAAAGGTCTGCGGACGGTATTTGCGCGCCAGCACGCGATACGCTTCCCCGCCACGCGATGGCTGCGCGGGTTCGTCCAGGCCGAGAAGAGAGTCGCTCATCACGGCCTATCTAGTGGCCGGCGGCCCCGTTGTCGAAGGGGCTGTTGCACGGAGGACGCCGTTGGGGTCGGCTTGGCGCGTTCAAGCGGCACACCTCGCCACACGACGATCATCGCACGCGCAGACTAAGACCAAAGTTGAGGCTGGGGTGGGAGCCGGAACGACCCGCAGCGAAATCGTTGTGGCTGCTTCCGTCAGGATCTGACCAGGTTGGCGACGACTACGTCCGCCCGACTCCCGGGGCGCCATATGGCCGAGCAGCGCGCCGGGTTCAAGTCCGCGCGATACGCGCCGTCAGCCCCTCCAGATCATCGCTCAAAACGATCTGGCAGGACAGCCGGCTGGTGCGCGCGGCGTCGGGGGCAAGGTCGAGCATATCCTCCTCCTCCTCGCTGGCTGGCGGCAGCCGATCGAAATCCTCCGCCGCGACGATGACATGGCACGTCGCACACGCCATCTGCCCCTCGCACGTGCCCTCCAGCGGCAGGCCAAGTCGCTGGCCGACGTCGAGCAGCCGCTCGCCAGGCGCGGCCTGCGCGTCGATCGCCCGGCCATCCTCGTCGATGAAGCGGATCTTCATGCGACCATCTGCTGCGCGTCGGCAGCCGCTACGATCGTATGCAGTCCGGCGCGCAGGTCAGCCTCGCTGGTGTAACGGCCAAAACCCAGCCGGATCGACGAGCGAGCGTCGACATCCAGCAAGCCGATCGCCTTCAGCACATGGCTGGTGCGCCCCGACCCGCTGGCGCAGGCCGACCCGGCGGAGAAGGCGACATCACGGCAATCGCTCATCAAACGCGCCACATCCAGTCCGCGCCGACGCACGTTGAGGTTGCCGCAATAGCGATGCTCTGCCGATCCGTTGATCGTCCAACCCGCCAGCCGTTCGCTGGCCAGCGCCCACAGCCGTTCGACATGGGTCGCATCCGCCTCGTACCGCTCGGCCATCAGCCGCGCCGCCACGCCGAAGCCGACGCACAGCGCAGGGCTCAGCGTTCCCGATCGCCCGCCCTCCTGGTCGCCGCCGTGCAGCAGCGGCTCGATCGCCACGCCATCGCGTACCCACAAGGCTCCGATCCCCTTGGGGCCATGGATCTTGTGCGCGGAGATCGCGATGAGGTCACATTCCTCTGGGATCGCGATGCGGCCATACCCCTGCACGGCATCGCACAGCACCAGCGTGCCGTGCCGCTTCGCCGCGCGGACCAGTTCGGGCAGCGGCTGGATCACGCCAATCTCGTTGTTGACCAGCATCGCCGCCAACAGTCCGGCACCCTGTCCGAGCACGCGGTGCGCCACCCACAGGTCGAGCCGCCCGTCGGGCCGCACCGGCAACACCGTCAGCTCGCGACCTCGCGCCTGCTCTGCGCGCGCCGTGTCCAGAACCGCGGCATGTTCGCTGGCGATGGTGATCAGCGATCCCGACGTTCCCTTCAGCGCCCAGTTCAGCGCCTCGGTGGCACCGCTGGTGAAGATCACACGGCCGCCCGGCGGCAGCAGCTCCGCGACCTGCTCACGCGCCACCTCAACCGCGGCGCGGGCTGCCCGCCCCATCCGGCTGGGCGAATGCGGATTGGCGAACTGGTCGCGCAGCCAGGGCACCATGGCCTCGAACGCCTCCGGCGCGAGCGGAGTCGTCGCCTGGTAATCGAGGTACGTCACGCGGCCAGCACGCGTGCGCTGCGCGCCATTTCACGCCAGGCCGAAATGAACCGCTGGACGGCCGAAATGTCCGTGGCGCGGCCGAAACTGACCCGAATGACTTCGCGAGAGGAGTCTTCCGACCACCCCATCGCCCGCAGAACATGGCTCGGCTTCAGGCTGCCACTCGCGCAGGCGCTGCCCGCCGACACCGAGATCCCGGCAAGGTCGAGGCGGATCAATTGCGCATTCGCCGTCATGCCGACCAGCCGATAACTGCCGATCGCCGGGTGGCGGGGCGCATCGCCGGCCACGACAACCCCGCCGGAACGGGCGATCGCATCGTCAAGCATCGTGCGTAACTCTTTATGATCCTGCTCCTTTTCGGCGAGGGCCGCCGCATATCCCAACACCCCGGGAAGGTTCTCCGTCCCCGGTCGATAGCCGCGCTCCTGCCCGCCCGTAGGTTGAAGCGTCGCCAGGTCACGAACCAGCAACGCCCCCACCCCCGGCGGCCCGCCGCGCTTGTGCGATGACAGGGCAATGAAGTCTGCATGTTCCGACAGCACATCGGACGCCGGCATCTGAGCGGCATCTACCAGCAACAGCGCCCCTGCCTCGTGAACAACTTGTGCGATCTCGGCAATCGGCTGAATGACGCCGGTTTCACTGTTGCACCATTGCACGCAGACGATCGATCGCCCGCCCTCATCATCACCGCGCCAGCCCCGATCTTCGCAGAGCGCTGTAACGTCAATCCTTCCGTCCGCGCCAACCGGCAGGACGTAGGCCTTCTCGCCCGCAGCCCGCATCACCGCATCATGCTCCACCGCGGAGATGACCCGAAGCCCAGCGACGGCACGGCCCAACGCGATCGACAGCGACTCACTCGCGCCGCTCGTCAGCAGCACCTCGTGCGGCCAGCCATAGGCCGCCCCGATGGCACGCCGCGCCTCTTCCAGCGCCGCGCGAGCCACCCGCCCCTCCGCATGTGGGGATGATGGGTTGGCCCAGATCGCCAGCCCGCGCGCCATCGCCTCCCGCGCGGCAGGCGTGGCGGGGGTGGTCGCAGCATGATCCAGATAGAGGCGCTCGGGCAAAACTCGTTCCATATTCCGATGCACCCCCTATATAGTGCGGCAACCATGGCGCCACACCCGGCGTCCTTCACACGACAAGAGTAACGATGCCTGAAGTGATCTTTCCTGGCCCTGAGGGCCGCCTAGAGGGTCGTTTTGCACCCGCACCGAAGCCGCGCGCACCGGTGGCCATGATCCTGCATCCGCACCCTACGGCCGGCGGCACGATGAACAACCACATCGTCCAGGCGCTCTACAAGACCTTTCAGCGGCGCGGCTTTGCGACGCTCCGGTTCAACTTCCGCGGGGTCGGCAAGAGCCAGGGGACGTTCGACAACGGCGTCGGCGAACTCTCTGATGCGGCAAGTGCGCTCGATTGGGTGCAGAGCTTCCACCCGGAGGCGTCCACGACCTGGATCGCTGGGTTCAGCTTCGGCGCGTGGATCGGCATGCAGTTGCTGATGCGGCGCCCGGAAATCCGCGGCTTCATCTCGATCGCCCCGCCTGCAAACCTGTACGATTTCACCTTCCTGGCGCCTTGCCCGTCCTCGGGCATCATCATCCAGGGCGCAGAGGATGAAGTAGCGACGCCGCCGGCCACGCAGAAGCTGGTCGACAAGCTGCGGACGCAGAAGCATATCACGATCCATCACGACGTGATCCCGGGCGCAAACCATTTCTTCGAACATGAAATGGGTGACCTGATGAAGTCGGTCGATGGCTATCTCGACATGCGACTCGACCCGAACTGCCCGATCAAGTGACCCTTGCGGCAGCGGGTGGCAAAAGCTCCCCGCTGCCGTAGCGCTGCCAGCGCGTGGCCGCCCTACAGCGTCCAGATCGCGACATTGCCGAACAACACCAGCGACATCACGATCAACAGCCACCCGCGTTTCGGGTCGCGACGTGACCGGATCATCCAGCCCCCGCCCAGAACACATGCGAAGGCTGCGAGCATCGCAACCGCCGGGGCTGCATTGGCAATGGCGTTCATGATTTCCTTCTGATCGTCCTCTGGCCTCCCGTCCGAGCGACCGTATTCGTATGCTGGCCGACGGGCGTATCAGCCCGCGACCACGTGCTCCTCGGTGGCCGCCAGGGTTCGGGCATAAGCGTCACGATCGACGTTGCCGCCGGACAGAATAACCAACGTGCCCGCTTGCGCAGCCACCTTACCGGCGAGCAATGCCGCCAAGGCAACAGCACCGCCCGGCTCCACCACCAGCCGCAGCTTCTCGGCCGCCCAGCGCTGCGCCCGTTCGACATCCAATTCGCTGACCGCCACCCCCTGCGCATCACGGCGCGAAAGCACGTCGAACGTCAACGAAGCGACCTGCTTGGTCATCAACGCGTCGCATGCTGTTGCGGGCGGCGAATCCTCGACCGGCAGGATCCAGCTTGCCTCCAGGCTGCGCCGCATATCGTCCCAGCCCTCCGGCTCGACAACGGTGATCGCCGCCTCGGGCAACGCCAGCGCGAGACCCGCGGCAAGGCCGCCACCCCCGCACGGCACAAGCACGCGTAACGGCGCCCCGAATCCGGCCGCCTCCATCTGGGCCGCAGCTTCGATCCCTGCACTACCTTGCCCCTCGATGATCCAGGGATCATCGAAACTCGGCACCAGCGTCGCGCCGCGTGCCTCCGCCAGCGAGGCAGCAATCTGCTCGCGCGATTCGGTTTGCCGATCGTAGCGAATGACCTCCGCGCCCAGCGCCAGCGTCCCCTCCACCTTGGCACGCGGCGCGTCCGCCGGCATCACTACGCTAGCTGGCATGCCAAGCCGCCGGGCGGCCCAAGCGATTCCCTGCGCGTGGTTGCCGCTGGAGAACGCCACAACGCCTCTTGCGCGCGCCTCGCGGTCCATTGCGGTGAGCCGATGCCACGCCCCGCGAATCTTGAACGCGCCAATTGGTTGCAGCGATTCCGCCTTGAACGCCACAGGAACGCCCTTGATTTCGCTTACGAAAAGAGGGGTCGGCGAGAGGATCGCAGCGATCTTCGCCGCGGCGTCGCGGACGCCTGCACGGGTGGGCTGTCGCAAAATGGTCACGTGTCACCCTTTGCCGGGAAACAGTATCCCGTAAAAGCTCTTTACTTATGGGGTCTCTAAACCTAACTCGCGCCTCCGCTGCCCCATGGGACTTCCACCGCAAGGCAGTGATTTCGTCAACTGAAGACCGGGGGGCTCGCCTCCCTGGCATTGGAGGTCCCTTGAATTGCACCAGGATCATTGCGCGCTGGGGCTAGCGTCCCTCTCGACCGTTGCCTGCAACTCCGTTTCGGGCGCCATCGATATTGCACTGAGCAAGCCGGTCGAACCGGTCACGCTCGTGCGCCCGCACGCCGCGGCACGTGCCGCTCGGTTCTTCGTGGAGAAGTTTCCGGGTCGGTCGATGTATGCGGTGAAGGCAAATCCGTCGCCTGAGCTCATCCAGATCCTCTGGGACAACGGCATCACGCATTTCGACGTCGCGTCGATCGGCGAGGTGCGCATGGTCGCACGGACGCTGCCCGGAGCGACGCTGTGCTTCATGCATCCGGTGAAGGCCGAGGAGGCGATCACCGAGGCGTATTTCAAGCACGGTGTCCGCACGTTCAGCCTCGATTCGCTCGAAGAACTCGACAAGATCATGCGCGCGACCCGCAATGCTGCGGACCTTACGCTGTGCGTTCGCCTGCGTGTGTCGTCCGAGCATTCGAAGCTCAGCCTTGCGTCGAAGTTCGGCGTGGCACCGCAGGATGCCAAGCCGCTGCTGTTCGCCGCCCGCCAGGCCGCCGATGCGCTCGGCATCTGCTTCCACGTGGGCAGCCAGGCGATGACGCCGGAGGCCTATTCGGACGCGATGGAGCGGGTTCGCGGCGCGATCGTCGATGCTGCCGTGACGGTTGACGTGATCGACGTCGGCGGCGGCTTCCCGTCGTCCTACCCGGGCATGGAGCCACCGCCGCTCGAGCTTTATTTCGAGACGATCCACCGCGCGTTCGAGAGCCTGCCGATCAGCTATTCGGCCGAGCTTTGGGCCGAACCGGGTCGTGCGCTGTGTGCGGAATACAGCAGCGTCATGGTGCGCGTCGAAAAGCGCCGCGGTAGCGAGCTGTATATCAACGACGGCGCCTATGGCGCGCTGTTCGATGCAGCACATATCGGCTGGCGTTTCCCGGTCACGCTGCTGCGCGAGCCACAGTCGACGGTGCGCGATCATCCCTTCTCGTTCTACGGCCCGACATGTGACGATCTCGACCATATGGCCGGGCCCTTCCTGCTTCCGGCCGACGTCGAGGCGGGCGATTACATCGAGATCGGCATGCTCGGCGCCTATGGCTCTGCAATGCGAACCGCCTTCAACGGTTTCGGATCCGACGAGACGGTGATCGTTGACGACGAGCCGATGGTCTCCCTCTACGTGGAGCTGGAACGCGAAGCGGCGTCCAACGTCGTAAAGCTGTAACTCAAGACCTACATCGAATAGACGGCGGCGCTCGCAGGGGCGCCGTCGTCCTCACGGGTTAGCGCGTCCCCTTCAGAACGACGTGTGCCATCATGCGAGAGCAACCCATGACTGACACCCTCACGAAGACCGCGGCGGCAAACGCGCCGATCAACGACACGCGCAAGGCGGAATTGCTGTCGAAGCAGGTGAAGCACATCGACATCAAGTCGTTCGACGCGCGTCCGATCGTCGACGCGATGAGCGACATGAGCTTCACCAGCCGTGACCTCGGCCGTGCAACGAAGATCTACAACGAGATGCTGGCCGACAAGGACTGCACCGTCGTGCTCGTCATTGCCGGTTCGACCTCGGCCGGCGGTTGCATGGATCTCTATGCCGATCTCGTCCGCAACAACATGGTCGACTGCATCGTCGCCACCGGCGCGACCATTGTCGACATGGACTTCTTCGAAGGCCTTGGCCACAAGCACTATCAGGCACTCGAGGTGCCGGACGACGATACGCTGCGTTCGCTCTACATCGACCGCATCTACGACACGTACATCGACGAGCAGCAGCTGCAGGACTGCGACTTCACGATCAACAAGATCGCGAACGAGCTAGAGCCCAAGGCCTATTCGTCGCGCGCCTTCATCCGCGAGATGGGCAAGTACCTGGTCGAGCACGGCAAGAAGGAGAACAGCCTCGTCAAGCTCGCCTATGAGCATGATGTGCCGATCTTCTGCCCGGCGTTCGTCGACAGCTCGGCCGGGTTCGGCCTGGTCAAGCACCAGGTCGACCGCGCCAAGGAAGGCAAGCCGTATCTGATGATCGACGCCGTGGCGGATTTCCGCGAGCTGACCGAGATCAAGATCCAGGCGGGTACCACCGGCCTCCTGATGATCGGTGGCGGCGTGCCGAAGAACTTCATCCAGGATACGGTGGTCTGCGCCGAAATCCTCGGCCACGAAGATGTCGAGGTGCACAAATATGCCGTGCAGATCACCGTCGCCGACGTGCGCGACGGTGCCTGCTCGTCGTCGACGCTTCAGGAAGCCGCCAGCTGGGGCAAGGTGAACACCGGCATCGAGCAGATGGTCTTCGCGGAAGCCGGTTCGGTGATGCCGCTGCTCGCCAGCGACGCCTATCACCGCGGGCACTGGAAGGATCGTGCGAAGCGCGGTTGGGCCAAGCTGTTCGCCTAAGCCATCAGGAGGGGCTCCGACGCAAGTCGAAGCCCCTTTCACGTGGAGCACCTCACAAGGGCCTCTGCGCGCCCTCAGCGGCGTCAGGATAGCGGATCCGGCTGTCTCATCATCGACCAGAAGCGCGGGCCACCGCCCGGAACCCGCCACTCCTTCGTCACCTGAAAACCGATCGCGCCGTAGAACCCCAGGTTCCGCTCGGTGGACGTCTCCAGATAGGCGGGGAAGCGCCCGGCGACACGCTGAAGGCCCGCCCTGACCACCAGACCGCCCAGCCCCCTGCCCTGCGCCGCCGGATCGCAGCCCGCCAAGTGAAGATACCAGAAGTCTCCCGTGGGCATGTGCGTCTCCACCGCGTTGGAGACGCTCAGCGCGCGCGGGATCTTGCTTCCCAACGCGCGCCACAACGGCCGCGCCTGGCCTAACAGGCGCAGCGTACCGGTCTTTGCCATTCCAGGCGCCCGCCACAGCGTCGCCGCGGCGCCCTCACCGGCAACCAACCGCATGCCCGCGGCATCCTCGTCGAAGAGCAAGGCGAACAGCCGCACGAGGCGCCGGGCGCGATCTTCGGGGTCGGGAAAGATCCACGACATCCCAGGATCATCGGCAAAGGCGCGCGCCAGCATCGTGGCGACGCGCTCTCGATCGACACTGCCTGCCATCCGCACGGCCGAGTGCGGCGCGCCTTCGGTGTTAATCGCTGAACCCACCAGAGCCTCCCGCTGCGCCAGACAAGGGGCAGCGTGGAGAACGCGGGCCAATAGATCAATCCGGGGCGAGTGTGCCGTGTTTGGGTCATGAACACCCGCCGAGGACTACCAGGCAAAAAGAAAGCGGGTGCCGTCGTCGGGCACCCGCTTCCCATCATTTCGCGTGAGGGCGCCTACTGACGTCCTATCGATCGCCGGTGTACCCGGCGACCGGGTCAGGCAGCGTCGCTGCCCGCCTTTTTCTTCTCGGCATAGACGCGGATCGGCTCCTTGCGGCCGTCCACCACGTCCTTGTCGATCATCACCTCATCGACCGACTCCATACCCGGCAGATCGAACATGGTATCGAGCAGGATGCCTTCGAGTATCGAGCGGAGACCACGCGCACCGGTCTTTCGTTCGATCGCCTTCTTGGCCACGGTCACCAGCGCGTCGTCGGTGAAGCCCAGCTTCACCTCCTCCATTTCGAACAGCTTCTGGTACTGCTTGACCAGCGCGTTCTTCGGCTCGCTCAGGATCTTCACCAGCGCCGGAATGTCGAGATCCTCCAGCGTAGCGATCACGGGCAGACGGCCGACGAACTCGGGGATCAGGCCGAACTTCAGCAGATCCTCCGGCTCAGTCGATCGCAGCACTTCGCCGGTGCGGCGCTCCTCCGGAGTGGCTACATAGGCGCCAAAGCCGATCGACTTGCCCTGCAGACGATCGCCGATGATCTTCTCGAGACCCGAGAAGGCGCCGCCGCAGATGAACAGGATGTTCGTCGTGTCGACCTGCAGGAATTCCTGCTGCGGATGCTTGCGGCCGCCCTGCGGCGGAACGGAGGCGGTAGTGCCTTCCATCAGCTTGAGCAGCGCCTGCTGAACACCCTCGCCCGAAACGTCGCGCGTGATCGACGGATTCTCGGCCTTGCGGCTGATCTTGTCGATCTCGTCGATGTAGACGATGCCTCGCTGCGCCCGCTCGACGTTATAGTCGGATGCCTGCAGCAGCTTCAGGATGATGTTCTCGACATCCTCGCCGACATAGCCGGCTTCCGTCAGCGTCGTCGCGTCCGCCATGGTGAACGGCACGTCGAGGATGCGGGCGAGCGTCTGGGCCAGCAGCGTCTTGCCGCAGCCCGTGGGGCCGACGAGCAGGATGTTCGACTTGGCAAGCTCCACGTCCGCGCCCTTGGCGCCGTGGTTCAGCCGCTTGTAGTGGTTATGCACCGCCACCGACAGCACGCGCTTGGCCTGCTTCTGACCGATCACATAATCGTCGAGAACGTCGCAGATCTCCTGCGGCGTCGGAACGCCGCCGTCCTTCTTCGAGACGAGCGCCGACTTCGTTTCCTCGCGGATGATGTCGTTGCACAGCTCGACGCATTCATCGCAGATGAACACGGTCGGTCCTGCGATGAGCTTGCGAACCTCGTGCTGCGACTTGCCGCAGAAGGAGCAATAGAGCGTGCTCTTCGAGTCACCGCCGCTGAGCTTGGTCATTCAATCACATCCTTTGCCGGCCGGGCATGGTAACCCGGCCAGTCATGATCCGGCAATGCCGGAAAGAGGCCAACGCCGATCAGGCAGCGGCAGCCGTATCGTCGGCCGGTGCAGGCCGCTTGTCGAACACCTCGTCGATCATGCCGAATTCCTTGGCCTCGTCGGTGCTCATGAACTTGTCACGATCCATCGCCCGCTCGATCACCTCGATCGGCTGACCGGTGTACTTGGCGTACAGCTCGTTCATCCGATGCCGGATGCGCAGGATCTCGCGCGCCTGGATCTCGATGTCGCTGGCCATGCCCTGCGCACCGCCCGACGGCTGGTGAATCATGATCCGGGCGTTGGTCAGCGCCACGCGCATCCCCGGCTCGCCGGCCGAGAGCAGGAAGCTACCCATCGACGCGGCCTGACCGATGCAGACTGTGCCCACACGCGGGCGGATGTACTGCATCGTGTCATGGATCGCCATGCCCGCCGTGACGACACCGCCCGGCGAGTTGATGTACATGAAGATGTCCTTCTTCGGATTTTCCGATTCCAGGAACAGCAGCTGCGCCGTGATCAGGCTTGCCATGCCATCCTCAACGCCGCCCGTGACGAACACGATGCGCTCGCGCAGCAGCCGGCTGAAGATATCGAAGGACCGTTCGCCACGATTTGATTGCTCGATGACGATCGGGACGAGACCTGCCTGCGTCGGCTGCATGCCGACCCCGGCGCGTGCCAGGGCACCTGCAAAGTCGCCGGTCTCGAACGGGTTGTGCATGGAAGGCTCTCTCTTGTTCTTTCAGGATGACCTATGTCGCGCGCGCTGGCGGCGACTTCAAGACCTGTCGCTCAGTCGCGATGGCCCCTGAACGTGTAGGTCAGCGACACGCCGCCGGACCATTGATCGCGCGAGCCATAGCGCCTGACAACGGGCGAGCGGCCGGCATCGTCGACCAGCCGGTCATACTTGCCATAGGCATAGACGCCCCATTGCGGCGTCAGCTGCTTCAGGAAGCCGGCATTGGCACCGAGTGCCTGGACCCCGCCGGAGGGGCGGAACGCAGGGAGGCCGGATGCGGCAACGGACTCGACCGGCACGCCAAAATAGGCACGCTGGTACTTGCCGTTGGAGTAGGTGACCCGGGGGCCGATGGCGAACAGCCATTCATCGCGGTCGCGCGCGACATAATCGACGCTGGCGACACCGGCCAGGCCCTTGTGCCCGCCGATACCCTGACGCAGCTCAAGGCGCGCGCGCAGCGGCGCAGCCAGTTCGTATTGCGCGAACACGCCGGGCTCCACGGTAAAGCCGACACCGCGCACGCCGGGCACATCGCGCGTCCGGCGCGACCCTTCGAAGCTCAACGTGGGGCCGATCGCCAGACCATCAGTGTCGAACACAGAGATGCTGGCACTTTCGTCCGCCGCCTCGAACACGAACGGTGCATCGCCGCGCGAACGACTGAAATCCAGGAACGGCCGCAGGACGACGCCCTTGTAGCCGGGGTATCTGGGAACGAGCTGAGGCCCGGCCGCGATCCGGGTGCGGCGTGGCCCCTCCTGCGCGACAGCGCCCGTCACCCCTGTTGTGCCAAGGACGAGGAGGGCCGCAGAACGGCCAAGGAGCGACATCGCCATCGGGCGAGACTAGATCAGTCTTTCGGCCCTGACCAGCGCTTCGGATGCACCTGGGGCGGGATAAGCAAGATAGGCCAATCGCCGCACCTCGCGCCGGCCACGCACCACCGTGTCCAGGATCAACCCCGCCAGGCCGGCCAGCGCTGCGAGGATCGTCAGCCCGGTCACCAGGATCGCAGTGGGAAAACGCGGCACCAGCCCCGTCTGCGCGTAGGTAACCGCCAGCGGGAAGGCGAGGATGACCGCCAGCAGCAGCAGCCCCGCGCCCACATAACCGAAGAACCACAAGGGCCGCTCGATCCGATAGAGGGTCGCGATGGTGCCCAGGATGCGCCAGCCGTCGCGATAGGTGCTCAGCTTGGAGACCGACCCTTCCGGCCGGGCGAAATAGGGCGTTTCCACCTCCCCTACCGGCATCTTCAGCTCCAGCGCATGGACCGAAATTTCGGTCTCGATCTCGAACCCGACGGACAGCACCGGGAAGCTTTTGACGAACCGCCGGGAAAATACCCGGTATCCGCTCAAAATGTCGGTGAAGCTGCGGCCGAACAGACGGGTCAGCATCCCGGTCAGCATGGCGTTACCCAGGCGGTGCCCGCGTCGATAGGCTTCCGTCGCTTCGCCGATCCGGCTGCCCACGACCATGTCGAGTTGCTCGTCGAGCATCCGCCGGATCAGGAGCGGGGCGGACGCGGCGTCATAGGTCGCGTCGCCATCGGCCATGACGTAGATGTCGGCATCCACGTCGGCGAACATGCGCCGCACCACGGCGCCCTTGCCCTGCACCCGTTCGGTACGGACGATCGCGCCCGCCGCCTGTGCGACCTCTACAGTGCGATCGTGCGAATTATTGTCGTAAACATAGATCGCAGCATCCGGCAGCGCCGCGCGAAAGCCCGCAACAGTCTGCGCGATGGCCGCTTCCTCGTTGTAGCAAGGCAGCAGGACCGCAATTCTGATGTCAGTCACAGGTCCCATTGATCCGTACACGCTCGCCTGGTCACCGATCCGCCGTCTCTGATTGCGAAAAAGCGTGCCCCCTGAACAGCTCAGGGGACACGCTTTTCAAGTAAGCGGAACGTCTTAAGATCAGCCTTCGGTCTTCGGCGTCGCCTTCTTGGCAGCAGCCTTCTTCGGCTTGGCCGGTGCTTCAGCGTCAGCATCGGCGTCTGCAGCCGCTGCCTTCTTCTTGGCAGGAGCCTTCTTGGCCGGAGCCGGCGCTTCCTCAGCCGCGTCGTCCTCAGCCGGCGCGGCAGCAGCCTTCTTCTTCGGTGCCGCCTTCTTGGCCGGCTTCACGTCCTCGGCGTCCGTGCTCTCCCCAGCTTCATCGGCCGGTGCGTCGGCCTTCTTCTTGGCGGCGGCCTTCTTCTGCTTAGGCTTGTGGTTGTCGTGATCGTGATGGTGCGTGCCGGTCGCGAAGCCGTCTTCGCTCTCGATCGCGGCTTCCAGCTCCTCGCGGGTTGTCTCGCGCTCGGTCACGTCGGCCTTGTCGAACAGGAAGTCGACAACCTTGTCCTCGTACAGCGGCGCGCGCAGCTGGGCAGCAGCCATCGGCTCCTGCTGAATGTACTGGATGAAGCGCTGCTGGTCCTCGCCGCGATACTGCTGTGCAGCCTGCGCGATCAGGCGGTTCATTTCCTGCTGCGTCACTTCGACGCCGTTCGCCTGGCCGATCTCGCTCAGCAGCAGGCCAAGACGGACGCGGCGCTCGGCGATCTTCAGGTAATCGTCGCGCTCCTTCTCCATCTCTTCCATCGCCGCCTTCGGATCCGGCTCATGGGTCGCCTCATGCTCGAGCTGCGACCAGATCTGCTGGAACTCGGCCTCGACCATCGACGGCGGCACTTCGAAATCGTGGCCTGCGGCGAGCTGGTCGAGCAGCTTGCGCTTCATGTGGGTGCGGGTCAGGTTGCCCAGCTCGCTCTCGATCTGACCACGGACTAGCCCGCGCAGCTGCTCCAGGCTCTCGAGACCAAGGTTCTTGGCCAGATCCTCGTCAATGGCCGCTTCGCCAGCAACCTTCACCGACTTCACCGTCAGGTCGAACGTCGCGTCCTGACCGGCCAGTTCCTTCGCCTGGTAATCCTCCGGGAAGGTCACCTTGATCTGGCGCTCCTCGCCAGCCTTCACGCCAACGGTCGCATCCTCGAAGCCCGGGATCAGGCGGCCCGAGCCCAGCTCGATCGCCATGTCGGTGCCGGTGCCGCCCTCGAAGGCAACGCCGTCCATCGTCTTGCCCACGAAATCGACGGTGACCAGGTCACCCATCTTCGCGGCATAGCCTTCCTCGGCGTCTTCCCACTTCTTGGTCTGGTCGGCGAACTTCTGCAGCTGCTCGTCGATCACGGCGTCGTCGGCCGGCACGGTCAGCTTCTCGAGCTTCAGGTCGTCGATCGCCGGAGTCGGCACCTGCGGCAGCACTTCCAGCTCGACGGTCAGCTCGGCGTCCTTGCCGGGCTCATAGCCATCGGCCAGCTGTACCGAAGGCTGAATCGCCGGGCGCAGCTGCTTTTCGGAAAGCAGCGTCTGGATGCCTTCCTGGATCGACGTGTTGAGCGCGTCCTGCAGCAGGGCGGGGCCGTGCATCTTGCGCACGATGTTGGCGGGAACCTTGCCGGGGCGGAAGCCGGGCATCCGGACCTGCGGCGCGACTCGTGCCAGCTCCGCATCGACGCGGGCCTCGATGTCCTTGGCCGCGATGGTCAGCGTGTAGGCGCGCTTCAGGCCCTCGTTCAACGTCTCGACAGTCTGCATCTTCGTGCCTTCAACTGAAATTTCGTGGATGGTGCCTGTCCGCGGGCACGCCGCGGATAAACTGGTGCGGGCGAAGGGACTCGAACCCCCACATCTTGCGATACTGGAACCTAAATCCAGCGCGTCTACCAGTTCCGCCACGCCCGCATTTAGGCACCGCCGGTCGCGGGCCTCTATACCGGGTGGAGCCGATCGGCAAGCGGCGCGAGCAACCACGTGGTGCGATCGCGCGTTGAAAGCGCGAAGAGGACCCATATCATGGCAACCACGCCCCCGCCCGAGACCCCCGTTCAGCCGTCGCAGCCGGCACAGCCAGCCGCGCCGCCGCCAGAGGTATCGCCCCCTGCGCCGGACATTGATCAGCCCGCCCCGGCGATGCCGTCGACGGACCCTGCCCCTGTGAACCCGAGTATCTGACGTGACCGATCAACGCAGCACCGACCCGCTCGTCGACAGCCTTCCCGAGGATGATGAGGTCGATTCCGCGCCCGACGGTCCGCCCGCCGCGCAGGATGACCTCGCGCGCACCGACATTGAGGGGCAAACCGCGATCCGCAACGAGGCGCTGGATGAGGGCGCAATCGCCGAGCCACACGACGCGCGCCCCCGCTTCAGCGAAACCGACAGCCCCGACGACAGCCGGCACGACCCGCGGGTGAACTGACCCGCGGCCAGCTTGCAGGCCGGCGCTAGCGGCCCCCCGCTCTACTGGTCCAACTCTACTGGTCGAAATCGCTCTTGTTGGAATCGGTGCCATGAAGCTGTGCCCACAGCTTCTGGGTGCCGGCTTCCTGAGCGCGATTGACGAATTGCGAAGCGACCAGCCAACCCTTTATCGGGCGTAGCGGCAGCACGGTACCCACTGCCATGATCGGCACTGACGTCAAAAGATGGACCCAGGCCGGCGGGTCGAACGCCACCTGAATCCACACGATCAGCGCGGTCAGCGGCAAGGCAACGATGCACAACGAAAAGAACGCCGGACCGTCGTCGGGGGCAGCGAACCGGTAATCCAGCCCGCAGGATTCGCACCGATCGACGATCTTCAGCCAGGACTGGAACATGCGTCCCTTGCCGCAACGCGGACAAAGGCCCTTCCACCCGCTCTTCAGAATCCAGCGGAACTTGTCTCCGTCGGATTCGGCCACGGTTTCGATCGCCTGCTTCTCCGTCATGCGCGGCAGATAAGGGCGCGAGAGACGATGCGCGAGTGGACATAATGTCCACGCGTCTGGTCAGCCGCTGAAGAAGGAGTCAGCGCTAGCTCACCAAGCCGTGGCTCAGGAGGGCCGCTGCTGATCCACCGCGGCACGCTGCGACCGTCGCTCCTTCGCGTCTGGACTACCTCCCGCCTTCTCCGCGGCGAAAAGCCGAAGTCCTTCCGGCAGGCGTCGCATGGCCTTGCCCGCGCGGCTCAGCTCGATCGCTTCGATCGACAGAAGAAGATCGCGTTGGTCGAAGGGCTTGTAGAGGCAGCCCACGCCGAACAGCTCCGCCTCGGGCGGACAATGGCCGGTCACGAACAGTGACGGGATGCCCCGTTCACCCGCCACGCGCGCCACGTCGATCCCGCTCCCGTCTGCTAGGTTCACGTCGACGAGGACGAGATGGACGTCATGCCCGGCGCTTAGCGTGGCCACCGCATCCGCAACGCGATCGACCGTCGCGACGATCTCATAATCCTGTTCGGTCAACAGATGCTCGGTATCGAAGGCGACAAGCGGCTCGTCCTCCACGAGGAGGAGGCGAACGATAGACCTCTTTCGCTTCCTGAAGATCATGCGATCGGCCCGCGCCTGTCCCTCTTTCCCATGGCTGGATAACGCACCGACAAGCGGCTGGTCGCAAATATTTTCGCGCTGCGGCATCAACCGCTGTATTAGCGCGGGATGCCGACAGAAAAGCGCGACGGGCCGTCCACCGGACCCGGCAAGAACCATGGCCCGAAATCATTCCCCAAGGCGCCCGAACCAGCGCGCATTGCCAAGCTGCTGGCGCGCGCGGGCGTTGCCTCCCGCCGAGAGATTGAGCGGATGATCGAGGAAGGCCGCGTGGCGTTGAACGGCGTCACGATCGACACGCCGGCGACGCTGCTTGCCTCGCTTCACGGGGTAACGGTCGATGGCAACCCGGTTGAAGAACCCGAGCCCGCCCGCCTGTTCCTGTTCCACAAGCCGGCGGGCCTGCTGACCACCGAGCGTGATCCCGCTGGTCGCCCAACGATCTACGATCGTTTGCCCAAGGGGTTGCCGCGTTTGATGCCGGTCGGCCGGCTCGATCTCAACACCGAGGGGCTGTTGCTGATGACCACCGACGGTGGACTGAAGCGGCTGCTCGAACTGCCCGCCACCGGCGTCGAGCGCGCTTATCGCGCCCGCGCCTACGGCCAGGTCAGCCAGCCTCAGCTTGAGGAACTGATCCACGGCGTCGAGATCGAAGGGGTTCGCTACGGCCCGATCGACGCCAATATCGAACGCCGCACCGGCGCGAACCTGTGGATCGAGATGATCCTCAAGGAAGGAAAGAACCGCGAGGTTCGGCGCGTGCTGGAGCATCTGGGACTTCAGGTCAGCCGCCTGATCCGCACCCGCTACGGACCGTTCGTCCTGGGTGATCTGGCACCGGGGCAGATCGGCGAGGTCCGCCGCCACGATGTCGAAAGCTTCAGCGCGGAGCCGACGCGGCGTGAGCTGCCACAGCCAGCCCGCCGCCGCGCGATCGAGCCGCTCGTCGCGCCACCCGCCGACGCCATCCCGGCGAAGGATGTGCCGGAAAAGAAGAAACCAGCGCCGCGTGCACGCCCCGGCGCCCCCAAGAAAGAGCCGCGCCGCCGCGCTGACGGATCGGTCGCCAGCCGCGGCGGAAAGGCATCGAGCGGCGGCGCCCGAGGCGAACGCGCACGCTCCTTCCGCGCCGATCATGCGCCCGCCGAGAAGCCGTCGCGCGGCCCAGCGCGTGGCCCAGCGCGTGACCCCGGCCGCGACGCTGACCGATCCGCCTCTCGCTCCGCCGAGCGGCCCCAGCGATCGGCCGCCCCCGGCGGTCGTGCACCCGCGAAGCTCGACGGCGAACGGTCCGGCAACGCCTCACGCCGCTCCGCACCGTCGCAGGCCGGCGCGCCGCGCGCAGACCCCTATCGCGCCGACTTAGCTCGGTCTGGTCCGTCGCGCTCGGCTCCGTCTCGTCCCGGCCAATCTCGCTCCGGCCCGCCGCGCTCCGGGTCTTCTCAGTCGGGCCCGTCGGGGCCTGGCGCGTCGCGTTCTGACCCTTCGCGCTCTGGGCCTCCTCGCTCCCGGTCGCCGGGTTCCGGTTCACCGCGCCCGGGTAATGGGCGGCCGCGGGGCAAGCGCTGATGCGGATCATCGCTGGTGAATGGCGCGGGCGCCCGCTCGTCGCGCCAAAGGGCGATGCCACGCGTCCGACTGCCGATCGTACCCGCGAGGCGCTGTTTTCGATGCTGGCGAGTCGCCTCGGCAGTTTCGAGGGGCTGGCGGTAGCGGATCTGTTCGCCGGATCGGGCGCGCTGGGGCTTGAGGCGCTCTCGCGCGGGGCGGCGTCGTGCCTGTTCGTGGAGCAGGATCGCGCGGCGCTCGACGCGCTGCGCGCCAATATCGCCGCGTTGCGGACATCCGCGGCGGAGGTTCGCGCCGGCAGCGTGATGGCGCTCGGCCCCACGCCTCAGCCGCTCGACCTCATCATGATGGATCCGCCCTATGGCACCGGCGCCGGCGCGGTGGCCCTCGACAAGCTCGGCCGGCTCGGCTGGGCTGGTCCCGCAACCTGGATCTCGATTGAGACTGCCAAGCAGGAGGATGTGGAGCTGAAGGGCTTCGTCGTCGACGCGACCCGTGTCTACGGCAAGGCGAAGATCACGCTGCTGCGCACGGCCTGACCCGGTCGCTCAGGGCTCCAGTACCACGGCGTGGACGCGCGGCCGCGGGCGGGTGGCGATCAGCGCCACCAGGCTCAGCGCCGCGGCCACGCTGCCATACCAGCCGACCGCAGACAGGCCGACATTCTCCGCCAGCGCCTGCGCGAACAGCGGGGTCAGGCCGCCGCCCAGCACGCCCGCAACGTTGAACGCCATCGATGCGCCGGTGTAGCGCACGCGCGGCGGAAACAGGCCGGGCAGCCACGCTCCCAACGGCCCATAGACGAACCCCATCAACAGCAGCGCCAGCGCCAGGAAGGCGAATACCAGCGCCAGCGAACCAGCGCCCATCATTGGCCCCAGCAGGAACCCGGCGAATACCACCGCGACACAGCCGCCGGCGAGCACACGCCGCTCATCGAACTTCTTGTCCGCCAGCCAAGCGGAGGCATAGATGCCCACCGCCATGAACAGGATCGCACCAAGCTGCACCAGCAGCATGGACTGCATTGAATAGCCCAGCGTCTTGGTGCCGTAGCCCAGCGCAAAGGCGGTCGCGATATAATAGAGCGCGAAGCACGCGATCGCCCCGACCGTCCCTGCCAACGTCGCCAGACCATGATGCCGCAGCAGTTCGGCGAAGGGCACGGCGGGCGGCGGCGCCTCCTCCAGCGCGGCCGCAAATTCCGCGGTTTCCGTCAGCTTCAGGCGGATCCACAGCCCCAGCCCGACCAGCAGCGCACTGACCAGGAACGGAATACGCCAGCCCCAGTCACGGAACTGCTCGGGCGTCAGCCACAGGCCCAGCAGCAGGAACAAGCCGTTGGCGGCGATGAAGCCTGCGGGCGCGCCCATCTGCGGCGCGCAGCCGAACCGTGCGCGCCATCCCGGCGGCGCATTCTCCACCGCCAGCAGCGCCGCCCCGCCCCATTCGCCGCCCAGGCCAAAGCCCTGACCGAATCGCAGCAGACACAGGATGAACGGTGCCCACCATCCCGCTTGGGCATAGGTGGGAAGGAAGGCGATCAGCGTCGTCGACACCCCCATCGTCAACAGGCTGGCGACCAGCGTCGATTTCCGACCGATCCGATCACCGAAATGCCCGAAGAACGCCGCACCGATCGGTCGGGCAAAGAACGCCACTGCCAGCGTGGCGAAACTCGCCATCTGCTGCATCCCGGGCGCCGCAACCGGAAAGAATATCTGGCCGAACACCAGGCTCGCCGCCGTCGCATAGATGTAGAAATCGTAGAATTCGACGCCCGTCCCGACGAAGCTGGCCAGAAGGACACGGCGCGACGAATTGCCGCCGGAAACGATGGTGCTCATGGCCTTTCTCTCCCCCCGCGCCCCTCCGGCGTCAACACGGCGGCTGCGCAACATCTTTGTCGCGACGAGACATAATTGCGCAACATCGGTCCGGTAGAACGAAGAAGTCGGTCCAGCCCCCTATCTGACACCGGCAGCCGTAGACCATCGGTCTCGGCACTCCCTGAACTGCGGGGCAGTCGATCGTTAGCGGCTGCCCCTGCTTTTTCTTGGCCGCACTATGGTCAGCCGAGGCGCCACCGCTTCAGCTGCGCCAGCACATCGCCAGCGATCTGATCCTGTGAAAAGTCGGTGAGATCGCGAAACCGCTGATCGTTGTTGGTTTGCGCCGCGAGCGTCCAGGTGACGCTTCGTCGGCTTTCCGGTGCCTCCAGCGCAGTATACGCGGCAAGCGGGCGGGCACGAGGCAACAGGCGATAAACGAACGAACGACCGGCGTCTGGTCCCACCGTCAGCACGATCTTACCCTCCTCTACGTCCAAGCGGCTTTCGCTCGGCGTTTCCTGTTGAAGGGCATCGTAAACGGATCGAAGCGCAGGCTCCCCCTGCTGCTCCAGTTGCCGGATGATCTCGCCGCGACGTGCCGGCACGAACAACCTCTTCAGCCGCTCGCTGACCGGGGCCGCATCGTCTGAGAGGGTGACGCCTTTCAGATCAGCATTCGCCTGCCGGATCAGCCCGACCGCCAGCAACAGCATGATGAAGCAGAACGGCAGCGCAGCGATCAGCGTCGCCGCCTGGAGGCCGCCAAGCCCGCCCGCGACCAGCAACAGGGTCGCCGTCGCGCCAAGCAACAGGCACCAATAGACGCGCTGCCACCGCGGCGTATCCTCGGCCCCGCCCGACGTCAACGTATCGATCACCAGCGCGCCCGAGTCCGCCGAGGTGACGAAGAATACGCCGACCAGCACGATCGCCAACGTCGATGTGAAGCCGGCGCCCGGCAGATATTCGAGGAACTTGAACAGCGCGGTCGACAGATTGGCCTGCACCGCATCGGCGATCCCGCCTCCAGCGACACCCAGGTCGAGAGAGATCGCCGTGTTGCCGAACACGGTCATCCAGATAAAGGTGAACGCCGTCGGCACGAACAGCACGCCCGCCACGAACTCGCGCACCGTCCGCCCGCGGGAAATACGGGCGATGAACATACCGACGAATGGCGACCAGGCGATCCACCAGGCCCAGTAGAACAAGGTCCAGTCGGCCATCCAGGCGCGCGGCTCATAGGCATAAAGCGTGAAAGTACGCTGCACGAAGTGATCGAGGTACAGGCCGAAATTCTGGATCAGCGCGCGTAGCAGGAACAGCGTGGGCCCCACCGCCAGCACGAACAGCATCAGCAGTACGGCCAGAACCAGATTCAGCTCCGACAGCCGCCGCACGCCGCGGTCGGCGCCGCTCAGAGCGGACAATGTCGCGGCCCCCATTACCACGACGATCACGACAACCTTCGTGAATGTCGTGTCGGGCACGCCATAGTTATAGGCCAGCCCGGCGGTCATCTGCGACACGCCGAAGCCGAGCGAGGTCGCGATCCCGAACACCGTACCGCAGACGGCGAATATGTCGATAGCATCGCCCAACGGGCCGTTGATCCGCTTGCCCAAAATCGGAGACAGCCCGGACCGCAAGGTCAGCGGCATTCCCTTCCGATAGGTGAAGAACGCCAGGCTCAGGCCGACCAACGCGTAGATCGCCCAGGCATGAACGCCGTAATGATGAAACGTGATCGCCATCGCCTCCCGCGCGGCGAGGATCGTTCCACTCTCCACATCGGGCGGCGAGATATAGTGCTGGATCGGCTCGGCAACGGCGAAATACATCAGCCCGATGCCCATCCCGGCGGCGAAGAGCATTGCCAGCCAGGACACATAGGGAAAGTCAGGTTCCGCATCGTCCGGTCCCAGCTTCAGTTTCCCGGCGGGACCGAAGCCCAGGATCAGCACGATCACCAGAAACGCGGCCACCGACGCGATGTAGAACCAGCCGAACGTGTCGATCGTCCATGCCTGTGCGGCCTTGAACGCCAGATCGGCTCGGCCCGGCATCAGCAATGTCGTTGCCAGCAGTGCGGCAACGACCAGCGACGCCCCCCAGAAAACGCGCGGCACAATCTTGGTCTTCATCATCAAGGCTGGTGAACGCACAAGGCGCGTTTTCGCCCATCCATATCATTGATGTTGATCAGCCGACCGTGGCGTCGCTGATTGCCACGCTTTTTGAACGGGCATAGGGCAGCCGCGGACGTTCACTGGCCGGAGTTGCTTGCGAGAAATGAGGGAGGAACGAGCCACGTTCCGTCGCCGTCTGCGGATTGGCGTGCTGGCGCTGGGTGCGTTGGTGTCACCCGCGCAGGCATTCGCTCAGGCCAAGTCGCCGACGGTCGAGGATCTGCAGCGCCAGATTGACGAGCTGAAGGCGCAGATCCGCGTGCTGACGGAGAATCAGCGCACCGCAACCGCAAGCCCAAGTGCGGCAGCCTCCTCCTCGGTCGCGGCTTCTGCCGCTCCGCCTGGCGCGCCATCGACGGATCACGCCGCCGATACCCAGGTCGCGCGAACGGCGCCGCAAGCGCCCGCTCCTGCGCCGGTCAGCACGCCCACCCCGCCGGTGGCGCTGGCGTCAGCGAACGCTGCGTCTCCTGCAAAGCCGTGGTACGAGCAGATCAACGTGCGCGGCTATGCACAGCTCCGCTTGAATGAGATCGTCTCGGGTGACGCCACGGCCCCCGATGGCCGCTCGCGGCTACGCTCGCCAGGCGATGGCGGAATCACCGATCAGGGCAATTTCACCTTCCGTCGCATCCGCCTCGTCTTCTCGGGGGATCTGTCCGACTCGGTATCCTTCTACTTCCAACCCGACTTCGCGGTGGCGGTCAGCAACCAGTCGGCAGACGAACGGCGCGAGGGGTTTGCCCAGCTACGCGACGCCTATGTCGACTGGTCACCCTGGGCCGATCGCCGCTTTCGCCTGCGCTTTGGCCAGTCGAAAGTGCCCTTTGGATGGGAAAATCTGCAATCCTCCTCCAACCGGCTGACGCTCGACCGGTCTGACGGGATCAACAGCGCGATCCCCGGCGAACGCGATCTGGGTGTCGTCGCCTATTTCACGCCGACGCCGGTGCAGCAGATCTGGGATCGACTGGAAGACGATGGTCAGAAGCTGTTCGGCAATTACGGCGCCTTTGGCTTGGGCGTCTTCAATGGCCAGGGCGTCAACCGGCCGGAACGCAACAACGGCCTGATGAGCGTCGCCATGGCGACGTGGCCCTTCGAACTGGACGGACTCGGCGACACGTTCGACGGTCAGGTGCTGGAGTTGGGCGCATCCGCGATGCGCAACCGCGTCCGGCCCGAGGTGCGCACCGGCGGTGTCAGCGACGCCAGCTTCCGCGACGATCGGGTCGGCGTCCACCTGATCCTTTATCCCCAGCCTTTCGGGCTCCAGGCTGAATGGAATTGGGGCCGCGGGCCCGAGTTCGACCCCGTGTTCGGCACCATCCGCACGCGCGGGCTGAGCGGCGGCTATGTTCAGGCGATAGGACGTGTGCGCCAAAGTCCGCTCGGACCATTCATGCCCTACCTTCGCTGGCAGCGGTATCGCGGCGGATGGAAGGCGATCGTCAATGCGCCACGGCTGGAAACCGACGAGATCGAGCTGGGCATCGAATTCCAGCCGATCGAGGAGCTGGAGCTGACGCTCGCCTACGCCGACATGACCCGGCGGGAGGCAGATGAACGGCGCTTTGGCCGCGCGGAGGGCGATGTGATCCGCGCTCAATTGCAGTGGAATTATTGAGCGCCGCCCAGCCGTGCGCCGGTCAATGTGCCGGAATGGCGGACGTCATCCATCGCGCGTCGGCGCCATAGCCGGCCACTTTCTCCGCCAGCGTCCCGGATATCTCCACCTCTGAGAACCCCATCGCGCGCCAGTAGGTTACGGCGCCCTCCACCGCGATCAACTCCGCCTGACGCAGGCCCTGTCGCGCCGCGCACATGAACGCCGCCTCGACCAGCTCCCGTCCTGCTGAAAGGCCCCGGGCACTCGGCGACACCGCCAGATCGTGAATGAACAACACGTCGGTGCGCGGCGGGTCGGCAAGCACCGCGCCCACCGGCGGCGGCGACCCGGTCGGCCAGCCGTGCGCCAGCACATACCCCGCCATGGTCGCCCCTTGCATCGCCACAAAGCAACATGAACTCGCCAGCCTGACCCTGCTGGCAAAGGCAGGCTCGTCTTCCAGCAGGAAGGCGGGAAAGCTGGCGGCCTGAATGGTCAGCGCGGCCGGGACGTCGCTTTCGACAAAGCGCCGGATCATCAATGCTGGCGGTTTCGACATCATCCTTGGTCCTTGTCCCTGCCGTCGGTGACGACAAGTGGCAGCCGGACTATCGCCCTTGACTGCGCGTCAGTCCATGCCCGGATAGGTGTTGAACGCCGGCAGATCGGCCAGCCCTGTGGACCAGCCGAGCCGTTCCTTTACCATGATCTGCGCGCCCGGCGGCAAGCTTTCCGGATCATCCAGCGTGCCGGACTGGATATCGACAATCCCCGGCAGCGTCTCGGGATTGCGATAGAATAGCCCGGTACCGCAGGCGCTGCAGAACTCACGCGTGCCGTGCTGCGACGAATGATAGCGCGTCGTCGCACCTTCGACCGTCAGCTGATCGTCCTGCCATGCGATCCACCCGACCATCGGCGCGCCCGACCAGCGCCGGCAATCCTCGCAATGACACACAGCGTGGTGCTGCGGCTCTCCCTCCGCCGTCCATGTGACGGCCCCGCAATGACAGCGTCCAGTCGTGCCCATCCCATCGCTCCCGATCGTTTCGCCTTTGTTCTCATGCATTGCGCTGTCGTGCAACCCTGCCTACGTGGCAGGCGTGACCGAATTGTCGACGCAGACCCCGCCCAGCGAACCGCCCTATCTTTCCGGCCTGAACCCGCCGCAGCGGGACGCTGTCTTGACCACCGACGGTCCCGTTCTGGTGCTCGCGGGCGCCGGCACGGGCAAGACTGCGGCGCTCACCGCGCGGCTGGCGCATCTTCTCTACACCCGCCGTGCTTACCCTAGCGAAATCCTGGCGGTGACCTTCACCAACAAGGCCGCGCGCGAGATGCGGGAGCGGGTTGGCCGTCTGGTGGGCGACGCCGTGGAGGGCATGCCCTGGCTCGGCACGTTCCACGCGATCGGGGCAAAGATGCTGCGTCGCCATGCCGAACTCGTCGGCTTGCAGACCAACTTCACCATTCTAGATACCGACGATCAGCTGCGCTTGCTGAAGCAGCTGGTCCTTGCGGCCGACATCGATGAAAAGCGGTTTCCCGCACGCAGCCTCGCCGGGCTGATCGACGAATGGAAGAACAAGGGACTCACCCCGAGAGAGATCGATGCCGGCGAAAGCGAGCGCTACGCCAATGGTCGCGGCGGGGAGCTGTACGAGCAATATCAGGCGCGGCTACGCGCGGTGAACGCGTGCGATTTCGGCGATCTCCTGCTCCACGTCCTCACCATCCTGAAGACCAATCGGGAGGTGCTGGAGCAATATCAGCAGCGCTTCCGCTACATCATGGTGGACGAATATCAGGACACCAACGCGGTCCAGTACCTGTGGCTGCGGCTGCTGGCGCAGGAACGGCGCAACATCTGCTGCGTCGGCGACGATGATCAGTCGATCTATTCGTGGCGCGGGGCGCAGGTGGAGAATATCCTAAAGTTCGAAAAGGACTTCCCGGGCGCGAAGGTGATCCGGCTCGAGCAGAATTACCGCTCCACCCCGCACATTCTCGGCGCGGCCGGCGGCGTCATCGGCAACAACACCGGCCGGCTGGGCAAGTCGCTGTGGACCGAACTCGATGTGGGCGAAAAGGTGCGCGTCATCGGCGTGTGGGATGGCCCGGAAGAGGCACGCCGCGTCGCTGACGAGATCGAATCGTGTCAGCGCGCCGGCAAGAGCCTGGACGACATGGCGATCCTCGTGCGCGCCCAGCACCAGACCCGCGAGTTCGAAGACCGCTTCATCGCCATCGGCCTCCCCTATCGCATCGTCGGCGGCTTCCGCTTCTACGAACGGCAGGAAATTCGCGACGCGCTCGCCTATCTTCGCATCGTCAATCAGCCCGCGGATGACCTGGCGTTCGAACGGATCGTCAATACGCCCAAACGCGGCTTGGGTGATAAGGCAATCGCCAAGCTTCACCAACTTGCCCGGGCGGAAGGGCTGCCACTCAGCTTCGCCGCCGCACGCATCCTCGATACCGACGAACTTACGCCACAGGCCCGCCGCGCGCTGGGCAATTTCGTCGGCGACATCTCGCGGTGGCGCGACATGGCGCGCGATCTCCCGCACCCCGAACTGGCGCGGCAGATCCTCGACGAATCCGGCTACACCGCCATGTGGCAGGCGGAAAAGTCGGCCGAGGCAGCCGGTCGCCTCGAAAACCTCAGCGAACTCGTCCGCGCGATGGAGGAATATGAGAGCCTGGGCGCGTTCCTCGAACACGTCAGCCTCGTCATGGACAATGAGGGCGCCCGCGAGGATCCCAAGGTGACGATCATGACGATCCACGCCGCCAAGGGCCTCGAATATGACACGGTGTTCCTCGTCGGTTGGGAAGAGGGCCTCTTCCCGTCGCAGCGTTCGCTGGATGAAACCGGCACCCGCGGGCTCGAGGAGGAACGGCGCCTCGCCTACGTCGCAATCACGCGTGCGCGGCGGCAGGCAACAATCCTCCACGCCGCCAACCGCCGCATCTACGGGCAGTGGACCAGCTCCATCCCCTCGCGCTTCGTCGCGGAGCTGCCCGACGATCACGTCGAGACGGAAACGACCATGTCCGGCGGCGAAAGCCTCTGGCGCGCGAACTGGTCCGAACGCGCTGATCCCTTCGCCGATGTCGGGCGTGGCACCGGCCGTGGACCCGGCTGGCAGCGCGCGGCCGGGGCGCTTGGCGGCAAGCCCGGCGGAGACTGGCAAAGCCGCACCTTCTCACGCGAACCGTCGCGGGTGGTGGAAAGCCGCGTCCCGGCCGTCGGCCTCGGCAACAAGGGCCGCACCGACCTGTCGGTGGGCCAGCGGGTGTTCCACCAGAAGTTCGGCTATGGCACGATCGAGGAAATCGAAGGCAACAAGCTGGAGATTGAATTCGAAAAGGCCGGGCGCAAGCGGGTGATGGACAGCTTCGTCACCATCCCATGACCGCCAGCGCGCTTTACCTGCGCAGATGAAGCCGCAATAGTTGGGCGATGGCCCTTCCGCGTGCTGACGCCGACAATCTCGCCCGACAGGGACTGGATGCTCTTCGCAATGGCGACGGCGCGCGCGCGCGCATGATCTTCGACCGGCTGGCGACGGACGCCCCGGCCGACGTGCCGCGCCCGTGGCTGCCGCTTGCCCAGGCATGCAGGCTGACGGGGGATACGGCGGCCGAAACTACGGCGTTGCAGGCGCTCCTTCGGGAACAACCGCGCCACCTCGCCGGGTTGTTGCTGATGGGTGATCGCAAGCGGCTGGATGGCGACGATCGCGCCGCGACCGTCTTCTACACCGCCGCGCTCAATCAGGCGGCGGCTACCCGTGAGGTACCCGCCTCGCTCCATCCGATGCTGCGTCAGGCGGAGGCGTTCAAACAGGAAAGCGCCGGGCGGTTCGCCGACCATGTTGAGGCGGCAGTCGGCGCGCTTCCGTCCGGCCGCGTGGCGCAGTCCGTCGACCTTCTGCTCGGGCGGCGCGAACTGCACCTGCAACAACCCTCGATGTTCTATTTCGAAGGACTGCCGCAGCGCCCCTTCTACCGCCGCGATGAGTTCGAATGGGTGGCGGAGCTGGAGGCCGCGACCCCGGCGATCCGCGCTGAACTGGAAGCGATGACCGAGGGTTTTCGTCCCTATGTGGAGGGCGATCCCAACCGCCCGCTACCGAACAACCCGCTGCTCGATGATCCGGCCTGGAGCGCGCTCCATCTATGGCGCAGCGGAGACATCGTCCCGGAAAATGCCGCACGCTTTCCGGTCACCATGGCCGCGTTGGCAAAGCTGCCGATCCCGCGCATCGCCGGCCGTTCGCCAATGGCCTTGTTCTCGCGGCTGACGCCCGGCGCGCACATCCAGCCGCATCATGGGCTGCTCAACACTCGGCTGATCTGTCATCTTCCGATCATCGCGCCTCCCGGCTGCGGCCTGCGAGTGGGCGCCGACACGCACGAGTGGCGCGAGGGCGAACTGGTCATCTTCGATGATTCCTACGAACATGAGGCGTGGAATCGCGGCACATCGACCCGAACGGTTTTGTTGTTCGAGATCTGGAAGCCGGAGATCGCGCCCGACGAGCGCGCCGATCTCACCCGGCTGTTCGAAGCGATCGACGCCTATGGCCCGCAAATGGTCGACCAGGGCTAGCGTCTCACCCGTACCGCGCCACTCGCCCACAGCGCCCACCAGATGATCAGCGGCTGCAACAGCAGGCGTGATGCGTGATAGCCGATCGGCAGCCCCGTGCCGCTCGACAGGTCGATCACTGCGTGCTGCACATTTGCTGGCCAAACGCACAGCGCATAGGCCGCAAGGGCCCAGCCGGCCGCGCGGCGCCATCGCGGAAGGGCAAGCCCGATCACACCGACCAGCTCCGCCAACCCGGTCGCCAGCACCACCAGGCGCGGCGCTGGTACGAACGACGGCACGATCCGTACCATCGCATCCGTAAACACCAGATGGCCGATGCCGGCGATCAGGTAGAACGCCATCAAAAACCAGCGCGCCACGCGCCTGGCGCCGCTCTCCTCGTCCATCACCATCCTCCTGATCGTCGGGAACGATACGCCCGCGCAACCGTATCCGCTTTGCCCGATCGTGGGCGCCCCTTTTAGGGTCGGGAGAGGATCGCGACATGTCGCTTCGTCACTTCGCAATCATCATGGGTGCCGCAACCGCCGGACTCGGCGCCCCGGCGCTGGCGCAATCCGCCGCAGACGACGCGCGATTCCGCGCCGCGCAGGAACGGTTCGAGCGTGAACTGGATACATTCCGCAGCGAATATGATCGCTATCAGTCGGTACGACGCGTGCCCGGCAGCGGATACAGACCGGCACCGGCCGACCCCCGCTACGACGACGCGCAATGGCGCGACGAAGGCGATTATGACCCCAGCCGCTATTATCGCCCGTCCGGCCAGGAACGCGCGCTCGGCCCCAATGATCGCGTCTATTCCGGCTCTGACGGCCGCTATTATTGCCGGCGCTCGGACGGCACCACTGGCCTGATCGTCGGCGGCGCACTCGGCGGCGTGCTCGGCAATGTCATTGACGGTGGCCGCAGCCGCACGGTGGGTACGCTGCTGGGCGGTGCTGCCGGCGCGCTGGCCGGCCGCGCGGTCGATCAAAGCAATCAGCAGATCCGCTGCCGCTGACCGGCGGCGCTAACGCTGCCCGAATGGACGGCGCCAGCGCAAGAGCAGGATCAGCCTTCGACCGCCAGCAGGGTCACCCCGTCGTAACGCTCTTCGCGCGGGTTGAAGAGTTCACTCGGGGTGAACCGCCGCGGGGTTACGCGCATGCCACCCAGCCCGACGATCTTGAATGCACCGATCTTGGGCTCGCGCGGGGGCTTGCCGTCGCGTTCCAGTGTCACCGCGTCGAGGTAATATTCACCATGTTTGGTGTAGACGATGTGCGGCGCGATGGTCACCTCGCCCCGGTTATAGGTCGCGGCCAGCGCCTGCTGCTTGACGATGGCCTCGAAGACGACGGGCATGGTGGCGGGCGGCGGCGGCGGGGCGACCTGATCCTGGTCGGTATTCAGCTTCATGTTCAACGGCAATATCCACCCTGCTGCACCGCAGCAACATTCGTTTTGTGCAACCCTGCGTTCCGCAATTGCACCTGTCGGGGTACGCTCAATCCGCGGTCGGCATCAGCTTTCGCGCGAAATACGTCATTTGCAACGCTTGCAGCCGCGCACCCTGCGCAATGTCGGCATCGCCCGAATGGCCGCCGGCCGTATCCTCGTAGAACAGATATGGCAGTCCGTATTCGTGCATCCGAGCGGCAAATTTGCGCGCATGCTGCGGCCCGACGCGATCGTCCTTTGTCGTCGTCCAGATATACGGCTCCGGGTACCGCCCGTCGCGACGTAGCGCATGATAAGGCGAGATCCGCTCGAGAAACGCGCGCTCCTCGGGCACGCTGACCGAGCCATATTCGTCCACCCACGACGCGCCTGCTGCAATGCCTTCGTAGCGCAGCATGTCCAGCAGCGGCACCTGGATCGTCACCGCCCCCCACAGCTCCGGATGCTGGGTCATCTCGACGCCCATCAGCAAGCCACCGTTCGACCCGCCATAGATGCCCAGGCGTGACGCACTGGTGATCCCGCGCGCGAACAGATCACGCGCGATGTTGGCGAAATCGTCGAAGATCAGCTGGCGGCGTGTCTTGCGGCCCGCCTCGTGCCAGGCCGGCCCGAATTCGCCCCCGCCGCGGATGTTCGCGAGCACGAACGCGCCGCCCCGCTCCAGCCACAGCTTGCCGGTGATGCCCGAATAATAGGGCGTGTTGGACACCGCGAACCCGCCATAAGCCGTCATCAGCGTCGGCGTGCTGCCGTTCAGCGGCGTATCGGACCGGCGAACGACGAAATACGGGATCTTGGTGCCGTCGGACGACGGCGCCTCATGCTGCTCTACCACAAGGCCAGTGGCATCGAAGCGTGCCGGTGCCGACTTGACCGTCACCGGCGCTGCATCGCTCGCGGTGTTGAACGCCATCAGTAGTGTCGGCGTGGTGAAGCCCGACACCGCGAGGTAGCCGTCGTCGCTGGCAATATCGGTGGCCACCATGTCGACCGAAAGATTGTCGGGCAGCTTGAGGCTCCGGCTGCTCCACGCCTCGCCCGACGGCGTAAATACCATCGCGCGGCCGCGCACATTGTCGTAAATTGCCGCGACCACCGCATTGCGCGTCACCCGCACGTTACCGCCCTCGACGGATTGGCGTGCCGCCGGCGCGAAGATCACGGTCGGCGTCCCCGTTCCCGCCAGCGCGTCCTTCAGCGGCAAGGAGGCAAGCGCCCCCTCAGGCACCGCGCCCCACGGCTCGCTGGTACGGAAGATCAGCCGGCCCTTGACCAGTCCGACCGATTCCACCTTGTCCGGCATAGCGATCTTCTTCGCCGTTTTGCCGTCCCACAGCAGGGTTTCGGAGGTAAAGAACGTCTTGGCGCGGGTGATCACCACCGCGCGATTGCCATCGGCGTCCACGATCACCGATGGAAACACACCGATGTCGTCGCTGGTCCCGCGATAGATCTCGCGCGCCTCGCTCAACGGCTGCCCACGCTTCAGGATCTTGACCACGAACGGATAGCCCGACTTGCTCAGCGTGCCCTCGCCCCAGTCGCGCGACAGGATCAGCGTGTCGTTGTCGATCCAACCGGCATTCTGCTTGGACGTCGGCAGCGAAAAGCCGTCCTTCACGAACCGGCCGTCGACCAGATCGAACTCGCGCAGCGACGTCGCGTCCTCGCCACCCTCGCTCAGCGTGATCAGGCAGCGGCGCTCGCCGGGTTCCAGGCAGACTACGCCCTTCCACACCCACTTCTTGCCTTCCGCCTGCGACAGCGCGTCGACATCGATCAGCGTCTGCCAGCGCGGCGTCGCGGTCGCGTAATCCTTCGCCGTCGTCCAGCGCCAGATCCCCTGCGGGTGCTTCTGATCGCGCCAGAAATTGAAGATCCGGTCGCCCAGCATCTCGGGCATCGCGATACGGTCCTGCGCCGACGCGATCGCCAGCGCCTCGTCGTAGAACGTGCGATAGCGCGGGTCGCTCTCCAGCCGCGCGAGCGTCCTGGCGTTTTCAGCTTCCACCCAAGCCAGCGCGCGCGCACCGTCCTTGTCCTCAAGCCAGATGTACGGATCGTTCGTCATGGGAGCGATTTGGGCGACACTTCCCGTCGCCGCAAGCGCTCCCAGAGCGACAGCCACAAGATGTTTCACAACGCGATTGGTCTTCATCCGCCGCTAAATATGGTGCGCGGGCTCGATGTAACAGCCCTGTCGTAGTCAAAAACCGGCATCTCGCGCGGGGTAGGTGAACCCCATGCTCATCGCATCGATCCACGTCGGCCCGCGGGTGCACGCTCGCAACTCTCGACGTCCAACACCGAACGCGTTCCCCCCGGTGCCTTCCGAAATCTCCGCGGGCGATTTTCCCGCAATCGGCCGCTTGTCCGCGTCTTCCATCGGCTTATGACCATCGCGATGTCCGACGGCCTGCCGCTTCCCCGCCGCCTTCTCGCGATCGGCGCGCTCGGTTGCGGATCGGCGCTGGTGATCATCGATGGCACCATCGCCAACGTGGCCCTGCCGACCATCGCGCGCGATCTCGGCGTCGCATCGAGCGCCGTCGTGTCGATCGTCACCGTTTACCAGGTCACGCTGGTGATGCTGCTCCTGCCCTTCTCCGGGATCGCCGAGCGCATCGGCCTCAAACGGACGTATCAGGCCGGACAGATCGTCTTCACCCTGGCGACGCTGCTCTGCTTCTTCGCCGAAAGCCTGCCCTTCCTACTGATCGTTCGCGCCATGCAGGCGATCGGGGCGGCTGGCGTGCTCAGCGTCTCCTCGGCGCTGATCCGCCAGACCTATCCCGCACGGCAGCTCGGTCGTGGCCTCGGGATCAACGCGGTGGTGGTCACCAGCGCTGCCGCCGCCGCGCCGACGATCGGCGGCCTGGTGCTGGCGGTGGCACCCTGGCCATGGGTGTTCGCCTGCACCATCCCGCCGGCACTCATCAGCCTCGTGCTCGGCCGCTGGCTTCCCGATCCGGCGCCGCGCCTCACGCGACTTGATCTGCCTGGCGCGATCATGTGCGCGGCGATGTTCGGGTTGATCATCGGTGGCGCGGAAAGCTTCGTTCACGGCGACAGCCCGGTGGTGAGCGCCGCCGTCGTCGCTGCCGGCGCGGTGATCGGCTGGTTCTTCGTCCGCCGCGAATTGGGCATTGCCGCACCGATCCTGCCGGTTGATCTGCTCGCCCGGCCAATCATCGCCTTGTCAGCGATCGGGAACCTTACCGCCTTCATGGCCTCGATGACGGTGCTGGTCTCCACACCCTTCCGGCTCGCCGCGCTGGGTTTTACCCCGGCGCAGATCGGTACCTGCATCGCGCCCTGGCCACTGACCAACATGTTCGTCGCGCCGCTGTCGGGCGTACTGTCGGACCGGGTACCGGCGGGGATTCTGGGTGGGATCGGCATGGCGGTGACGCTGACCGCTCTCGCGCTTCTCGCCACCCTGCCGGCAGATCCCGGTTTGCTCGACGTCGCGTGGCGCATGGCCTTATGCGGCTCCGGCTTCGGATTGTACCTTTCGCCCAATGCGCGGCTGGTGGTCGGCTCTGCACCACCGCACCGCGCGGCGGCGGCGGGCGGCCTCATCTCCACGCTGCGGCTGACGGGGCAGACGATCGGCGCCACACTGGTGGCCGCGCTGCTCGCCGGCGGCGTGGGCACCGGGGCCGTCCCTCCGCTGGTCGCCGCGGGTCTCGCGCTCGTCGCCGGCCTGTGCAGCGTCGCGCGGCTGCGCCCCTCGATGCGCAGCCCCGACATAGCCGAGATACGCGAGGAAGTGCCGACGCTCCGCCAGCCGCGCTGACCGGAACGCGGGTGCCGTCCGCTCGTTCACGCGACGACACTAACCGGAGTTACTCATGCCCTACGTCAAGACACGTGATGGAGCGGACATCTTCGTGAAGGATTGGGGCGAGGGTCGACCCGTCGTGCTGATCCACGGCTGGCCGCTGTCGGCCGACAGCTGGGATCCGCAGGCCGTTGCGCTGGCAGAGGCCGGCTATCGCGTCATTTCCTATGATCGGCGTGGCTTCGGTCGCTCCAGCCAGCCGTGGTCGGGCTACGATTACGATACACTCACCGATGATCTGGCCGATGTGATGAAGGCCGCCGGTGTCGAACAGGATGCAACGCTGGTCGGCTTCTCGATGGGCGGCGGAGAGGTCGCCCGCTACATGAGCCGCCATGACGGCCGGGGCGTCAATTCCGCCGTGCTCGTCGGTTCGGTCGTGCCCTACATGCTCAAGACGGACGACAATCCGCACGGCGTGCCGGAGCATCAGCTGCTGCAGATCGCGGAGGGTATCAAGGAAGACCGGCCGAACTTCTTCCACAATTTCTTCAAGGATTTCTTCGGCGTCGGCTATGTCACCAGTCCGGTCAGCCAGCCGATGCTTGAATGGGCCTGGCGTATTGCCATGCAGGCCTCGCTCCGCTCGACCCTGGAATGCGCGAAGAGCTTCAGCTTCACCGACTTCCGGCCTGACCTTCCGGCCTTTCGCGTGCCGACGCTCGTCATCCACGGCACCGGCGACAAGACGGTGCCGATCGACGCGACCGGGCGCGCCGCCGCTGCCGGTATCGCGGCCAGCCAGCTGGTCGAATATGATGGCGCACCCCACGGCCTGTTCGCCACTGAGAGCGATCGCCTGACGGAGGATCTGCTGACCTTCCTCAGCCGCTGATCCTCACTCCACGAAAAAGGGGCGGCGGAGGTTTCCTCCGGCCGCCCCTTTTCATAGCGCTGCTGCGATCAGATGTGCAGCGCGCGACCATAGGCGCTCAGCACCGATTCATGCATCGCTTCGCTGATCGTCGGGTGCGGGAACACCGTTTCCATCAACTCCGCCTCGGTCGTCTCCAGCGTCTTGCCGACGGTATAGCCCTGGATCATCTCGGTCACTTCGGCGCCGATCATGTGCGCGCCCAGCAGCTCGCCGGTCTTTGCATCAAACACCGTCTTCACGAAGCCCTCCGGCTCACCCAGCGCAATCGCCTTGCCGTTGCCGATGAAGGGGAAGTTGCCGACCTTCACCTCATATCCGGCTTCCTTCGCCTTCGCTTCGGTCAGGCCGACACTGGCGATCTGCGGCCGGCAGTAGGTGCAGCCCGGTATGTTCCGCGGGTCCATCGCATGCGGGTGTCCGCCGGCGATCGCCTCGGCCGCGATCACGCCCTCATGGCTCGCCTTGTGCGCCAGCCATGGCGGCGCCGTGATATCGCCGATCGCCCACACCCCGGCGACATTGGTGCGGCACATCGCATCGGTCTTCAGGAAGCCGCGGTCGTCCATCTCGACGCCCAGCTCCTTCAGGCCGATATTCTCCGTGTTCGGCACGATCCCGACCGCTACGATGACATGGCTGAACTCGGCGGTCACTTCCTTGCCCGATTGGTCCTTCAGCTTGGCGGTGACGCCCTTGTCGCTGACGTCCACCGCGCTGACCCCGGCAGAGGTCATGATCGTCATGCCCTGCTTCTTCAGCGCCTTCTCCAGATGCGCGGAAATGTCCGCATCCTCTACCGGCACCAGTCGGTCGAGCATCTCGACGACCGTCACGTCGGCGCCCATGTCGTTGTAGAAGCTGGCGAACTCGATCCCGATCGCACCCGATCCGATGACCAGCAGCTTCTTCGGCATTTCGGGCGGCGTCATCGCGTGGCGATAGGTCCAGATGCGCTTTCCGTCGGCCTTGGCAAACGGCAGGTCGCGCGCACGCGCGCCCGTCGCAACGATGATGTTCTTGTACTGGATCTCGGTCGCCTTGCCGTCCTCGGCGGTGACGGTCAGCTTGTTCTTCCCGGTCAGCTTGCCCGTGCCCATGTGGACGGCGATCTTGTTCTTCTTCATCAGGTGCGTCACGCCCTGATTGAGCTGCTTGGCGACGCCGCGCGACCGCTTCACCACCGCCTCCAGATCGGCGACGATGCCGTCCGCCTTCAGGCCATAGTCCTTGGCATGGCTCATCAGGTGGAACACCTCCGCCGATCGCAGCAGCGCCTTGGTCGGAATGCAGCCCCAGTTGAGGCAGATGCCGCCCAGCAGTTCGCGCTCGACGATCGCGACCTTCAGCCCCAGCTGCGCGCCGCGGATTGCCGCCACATATCCCCCCGGCCCCGAGCCGAGGACGACGAGATCATAAGTGTCTGCCACTGTTCAGTTCCTTGGTTTGCGCGCGGCTTTCATCAGCGCCGGCACGCTCATCGCCAGCAATGCCAGCATCACCGCCCAGCTCACCGGCTCCAACGAACCGGCGCCCTGCGGATAGGACCAGATCGCCGCGCGGAAGACCGCTTGCGTCGCCACCAGCCCGATGGCGAGGTAGATCAGCTCGACGGCAGCCGCGCGGGTCATGTCAGGCCAGCATGCCCAGCGGGTTCTCGCACAGCGCCTTGAACGCCTGCATCAGTTCGGCACCGTCGGCACCGTCGATCGCGCGATGGTCGAAACTGCCGGTCGCGCTCATCACCGTGGCGATGCCCAGCGCGTCGTCGATCACATAGGGGCGCTTCTCGCCGGCGCCGACCGCAAGGATCATGCCCTGCGGCGGATTGATCACCGCCTCGAACTGCTTGATCCCGTACATGCCCATGTTGCTCAGCGATGCGGTGCCGCCGGTGAACTCCTCCGGCTTCAGCTTCTTGTCGCGGGCGCGCGCGGCCAGATCCTTCATCCGCGTCGAGATGGACGAAAGCGACGCCGAATCCGCCTCGGTGATCACTGGCGTGATCAGCCCCTCGGGCGTCGACACGGCGACCGAGATGTCGGCGCGCTGGAACGTGACGAGCTCGTTCGGCGTGTACATCACATTGCACTTGGGCACCTGGATCAGCGCAACCGCCAGCGCCTTGATCATCAGGTCGTTGACCGAGAGCTTCACGCCCCGCGCGCTCAGGCTCTCGTTCAATTCGCTGCGCAGCTTCAGCAGCTTGTCGAGGCGCACGTCCACCGTCAGGTAGATGTGCGGCACCTGCTGCTTCGATTCCGTCAGGCGACGCGCAATCGTCTTGCGCATGTTGCTGAGCTTCGTCGTCTCGTGCGGAATGTCGGGGATCTGGACAGCGGCCGGCGCGGCGCTCGGCGCGGCGGCCGGTGCACTGGCAGCCTGCGGGGCGGCGGCAGCGGCGCCCGGCTGCGCGCCTTCCACATCGGCCTTCACGATGCGGCCGTTCGGACCCGATCCCGTCAGCGTCGCGATGTCGACACCCTTCTCGGCGGCGATACGCCGCGCCAGCGGGCTGGCCTTCACGCGTTCGCCATTGCGCGTTGCAGGCTGCTGTGGCTGTGCAGCGGCCGGCTTCGTCTCGGGATTGTCCGCCGCAACAGGCTCGCCGGTCTCACGATCGACCGGCGCGTCGACCTGCTCCTTCGCAGGTGCAGGCGCAGCCGGCTCGGCGGCCGTTTCCTGCTGGGCAGGCGCCTCCTTCTTCGCCGGCGTGCTTTCCTCGCCTTCACCCTCGAGCAGCATGATGACCGTGCCGACCTTCACGCCGTCAGTCCCCTCGGGCACCACCAGCTTGCCGACCACGCCTTCGTCAACGGCTTCGAATTCCATCGTCGCCTTGTCGGTCTCGATCTCGGCCATGAGGTCGCCCGCCTTGACGGTATCGCCTTCCTTCACCAGCCATTTCGCCAGCGTGCCTTCCTCCATCGTGGGGGAGAGCGCGGGCATCTTGATTTCGATCGACATGAAGGTCCTCAGCGGTTCCTGGCGGGGCGCCCGTCTCTTGCGCCGAGGCCTTGCGCGGTCAACCCCGCAGGCGGATAAGTGGCGCCTTACAGGGGCGATGACAATATAATGCGCATTTATCTCACCGTGATTGATGAAACTCCGGAGGCGGAGATCGCGCTTCGCTTCTCCGCGCGTCGCGCCGTCAAGACCGGCGGCGGCGTGGAGATCCTGGCGCTGGTGGAGCAGCAGGAGTTCATCGCCTTTGGCGGCGTCCAGGCAACGATCGAGGATGAGGCCCGCCGCCATGCGGAGGGGCTGGTGGCAAAGGCGGCCGGGACGCTGCTCGAAGAATCGGGGCTGCGCCCTTCGATCACGGTCCGCCAGGGCGATGGGCCCAAGATCATCCGCGAACTGCTCGCCGCCAACCCGGAAGTCGCCGCGCTGGTGCTTGGCGCAGCCGCCGATGGCCCGCCCGGCCCACTCGTCACCCACTTCGCCGGTCAGGCCGGCACGCTGCCCGTCCCGCTGATGATCATCCCGGGCAATCTGGATCGTGAGGCGATCGACCGGCTGAGCTGAGCCACCCGTTCACACCCCCACCCGCCGCGCGAATGCCCATTCAACGGCATTCCGACGGCGAGCGGCGCAGGCGGGGTTAGCGGACGCCGGTGGTGGTGGTCGTCGTCCTCGTCGTCGTCGGTCCGGACGTCACTGGCTGGCTTTCCACCGTGATCGTCGTGATGCTCGTTCCGGGATAATAATAGCCATCGGCATAATAGCCCGGGGCGGGCGTGGTGGTGGTCGTGCTGATCACGCGCGTACCGGGGCCCGCCGTTACCACCGGGCCCGCCGGCGCCGGCGGAACTGCGGGTGGATAAGCAGGAGCGCGCGACGCGACCGCCGGCGGGTAGGATGTGGCGCGCGTCGCGACCGCAGGCGGATAGCCGCCCGGCTCGGGCGCATAGCCGCTCAACGGCGGGACATAACCGCTCGGCGGCGGCGGATAATCAGCGCCATAACGCGGCTGCGTTTGCGGCGGCGGCGGCGGCGGCGGCGGCACGCGGCCGCGATCCTCCGCCTTGTCCACCGCATAGCCTGTCGCGGCGCCCACGCCGCCGCCGATCAATGCGCCGCCTACGCGGTTGCCGCCTCCAGCGACGGCGGCGCCTGCCACGCCGCCCGCCGCGGCACCGATGGCAGCCCCGCCTGCACAGCTATCCCGCGCCGCTGCGCGGGACGGACGCGGGGCGTCATAGGAAGTCCCCGGGGCGGCAGCGGCAGTGGAATAGGCCAGCCCGTCATATCCCGGCAGATCGCGAACGTTCACATAGTCGAGCACGACATCGTCATGCTGGTCCCACTCGACGCCGCCGATCGTGTCGTACACCGACCCACGCGGATCGATGAGCACCGCGTCATCGTAATGGCGCGACCAGACATAGCCTTCCGGCGGGCGGGGCAGGCCATAGGTGGCCCAATCGTTCACCCTCCAGTCGGGCGATACCCAATAGGTCGGTAGCGCCCAGCCACGCAGCGGGCGACGATAGGCCTCCCATCCGCCCGGCGCGCGATCGCCCGCCCACCAGCGCGCGCCGGTGCTCTCGCCCCACCGCCGACGCCGCACGGCGGGTGCTGCCGCTGATGCGCTGGCGGCCGGCCGCGCTTCCGCGGCGCGCCGGCTGCCGGGCGGCGGCGGCACGCGCGGACCGCTCGATCGCTGCGCTGCTGCGTCGCGCAGATCGGGACGATCTGCAGCGGTCGCCGCCGCACCCGTCGCCATCGACAGCACTGCCGAAGTCGCCAAGAGTGCCCACATCGTTCAATCTCCCCGAACTCGCCATCCAGCCAGGCAGCAGCCGGCGACGGTATAGGCGCGGGGTATCAAACCGGGCGTTCGCTCGCCACCGCGGGCATTGTCCCGTAATGATGCAGGCGGAACAGGTTGGTTTTGGCAGTCAGGCGATGCGCGGTGCAAGCAAGGCGGCGATCGCCTCGCACCCTTGCGCGTCCTGCTCGTCAAACCGTCCCGCGATGGGGCTATCGAGATCCAGAACCCCGATCAGGCGATCGCCGCTACAAATCGGCACCACCAGCTCGGACGCGCTCGCCGCGTCGCACGCGATGTGCCCGGTGAAGGCATGGACATCGGCCACCAGCTGGGTCTCGCGCGTCGCCGCCGCCGTGCCGCAGACGCCCGCACCCACCGCGATGCGGATACACGCCGGCTTCCCCTGAAACGGGCCAAGCACCAGCGTGTCATCCACCATGCGATAGAATCCCGACCAGTTCAGGTCAGGCAGATATTGCCACAGCAGCGCCGCCGCATTGGCCATGTTGGCAACCGCATCGGGCTCATCGGCGGTCAGCGCGTCCAGCGCCGACAGGATGTCACGGTAAAGCTCGGCCTTCTCGCCGGCGGTGATATCGAACTGATACATGCGCGCGATGTAGGCGCCGCGGCGAACCAGCGCGAGGGGCTTCCTTCATGCGCCGCTTACCATTGTTGCGCTATGCGGGTATGATGACTGCCGATTCCATCGTGGCCACTGCCGATCGCGCCGATTCCCGCCCGGCCTCCGCCGTGTCGCATGGCGTTGGCCTCGCCGGCCTGGTCGGGGTGATCGTGTGGATCGCGGTCGCTCGCGCCTATGGCATGGACGGCCCCTACGCGGCGCTGGTCAATGTCCTCGCCTGCGGCATCCCGATGATCGCCTGGTCGATCCTGGTGGACAAGGTGCACCGCCGGGCATCGACCGGGATCGACTGGGCATCGCGGCGGCCATGGCGTGAAACGCTCGACATCAGCCTGGTAAAACTGGCTGGCCTCTGGGCCACATGGGCCGGCATCGCGCTAATCTACGCCACCGGCCGCTTCTATTGGGACGGCAATTTCGCCTTTGCCATGTGGTGCCTCGGGACGGCGGCCCCGTTCCTCTTCCTGCTCTCAATTCCCTACGTCCTGTGGCTCGACCGCTATCTGGTTGACCCGCGCGATGGCGCCTGGGCGCTGGGTGCCTGGCTTACCAGCACGGGCAGCCCGGCGCCCGAGGCGATCTATGGCCATCTGCGTGCCTGGGCGGTGAAGGCGTTCTTCCTCGCCTTCATGCTCGCGATCGTGCCGCCCGGCTTCGCCGATTTCATCCGCACGCCCACGTTCGGGATCCTTGCCGATCCGGTCAGGCTGGCGAACTGGCTGATCACCTTCATGTTCGTGATCGACGTGGCTTTCGCGACGGTCGGCTACATTCTGACGATGCGCCCGCTGGATGCCCATATCCGCAGCGCCAATCCCTATGCCGCCGGCTGGGCCGCGGCCCTGATCTGCTATCCGCCCTTCATCCTCATGGATACCGGCGGCCCGCTGGATTATCATCCCGGCACCGCCGACTGGACCTATTGGCTGGACGGCCATCCGATGCTGCTGGCGCTGGTCGGTGCGATCCTGGTCATCCTGACCGGCATTTACGCCTGGGCCACGGTCGCCTTCGGGCTCCGCTTCTCCAATCTCACGCACCGCGGCATCCTGACGCACGGCCCCTACGCATGGTCGCGCCACCCGGCCTATCTGACGAAGAACCTGTTCTGGTGGCTTTCCACTGTGCCGCTGCTTTCGACAGGGTCGCTGGCCGATGCCGCTCGCGCCACCCTGATCCTGGCAGCGGTCAGCGGCGTCTATTACTGGCGCGCCCGGACGGAGGAGCGCCATTTGTCCGCCGATCCAGTCTATCAGGATTACAGCGCCTGGATGAGCCGCAACGCCCCGGTACCGCGGTTCTTCCGCTGGATCGGCGGGCGTTAGGCGTCAGCCGCGGATCTGGCCGGTACCGACGCCAATCCATTTGTAGGTCGTCAGCCCCTCCAGCGCGACCGGCCCGCGCGCATGAAGCCGCCCGGTAGCAATGCCGATCTCGGCACCCAGCCCGAATTCGCCACCATCCGCGAACTGAGTCGACGCGTTCCACAGTACGATCGCGGAATCGACCTCGGTCAGGAAGCGCCGCGCCACCGCCTCGTCGGACGCGACGATCGCGTCGGTGTGGTGCGAGCTATGCTGCGCAATATGCGCCAGCGCGCCGTCCAGCCCGTCCACCATCGCGGCCGAGCAGATCGCGTCGAGATACTCGGTATCCCAGTCCGCCTCACTGGCCGGCTCGACCTCCGCAGCAGCCCGGACCCGCGCGTCGCCCCGAACTTCGCAGCCGGCATCCGTGAGCGCGGCGATCAACCCTGCCGGATCGGCGTAGGCGGCGTCGATCAGCAGCGTCTCCGTTGCACCGCAAATGCCGGTGCGGCGCATCTTCGCGTCCACCACGATCCGCTCTGCCATCGCCAGGTCGGCAGACTGATGGACGAACAGGTGGTTGATGCCGTCCAGATGCGCCAGCACCGGTACCCGTGCCTCCGCCTGGACCCGGGCGACAAGGCTCTTTCCCCCGCGCGGTACGATCATGTCGATCAAGCCATCGGCCGCCAGCATGGCACCGACGGCCGCACGATCCGTGGTCGCGACCCGCTGGACCGCATCGGCCGGCAGCCCGCCCGCCGCCAGCCCCTCGCAAAAGGCACGGTGAATCGCCGCGCTGCTTTCCCGCGCCTCCGATCCACCACGCAGAAGCACGGCATTGCCGGACATGACGCACAGGGCAGCCGCGTCGGCGGTCACATTGGGCCGGCTTTCGTAGATGATCCCGATCACGCCGATTGGCACCCGCACTCGTGACAGGTGCAGGCCGTTTGGCCGCGTCGTGCTGTCGATCACTTGGCCCAGCGGATCCGCCAGGCCCGCCACCGCTTCCACCGCGTCCGCCATCGCCGCGACACGCCCCGCATCCAGCCGCAGCCGATCCAGCATCGCGCCCGACAGGCCGGCAGCCTCCGCGCGCGCTACATCATCCTCATTGGCGTCCAGGATCGCGTCCGATGCCGCCCGCATCGCGCGCGCAACGTGGCGAAGCCCGCCACGCCGCTCGTCGGTCGTGGTTTGCGACAGTACGCGCTGAGCAGCGCGCGCCTTTGTCGCAAGTTCGGCGATCAGGGCAGATGGGGATTGCGGGTCCAACATGGCGTCGCTTCTACCATGCCGGGATGCGGCGGACGAGTAGGTGCGCCCGCCAACAAATGGTCAGCAGGACACGTGCACATTCCGCTGCCTGCCCGGTGACCCGTCGGCGACCGTAATCGCCCTCCCCGCCGCTCCCCGGGGACGCTTCACCCCGCCCGACCGCGCCACTCGCGCGACCAGCAGGCGCAAGAGAGTGCGTCAGCTCGAAAGTCGCTCCACTGTGGAACAGCCCGGTTAAGACCGATCAAGGATCGCATTCCGGGGCGCTAGCCAACAACTGGCGCCTATGCTCGCCATGATCTGCTCGATGGCTCAAGATCTTCAATCTTCGCCTCGCAAGCCGGCCGACCGTCCCGCTCTCCCTCTGTGAGGCGAAGCTGCTCCTCCCTATATCGAGGCGCATGGGACAGTCAGTCGATCGACGGCGAATGCTGGGCGTGCTCGGTGCGGGTTTCGTGGCGACGGCGCTCGGCGCCTGCCGCGCATCACCCGCCACTGCTGAAAGCTTTCCGGTCCGGTTCAGCGATGAGCAATGGCGCAAGCGCCTCACCCCCGCGGCCTATCGCGTGCTGCGCGAGGAGGCGACCGAACGCCCCTTCTCCAGCCCGCTCGACAAGGAGAAACGCGCCGGCGTCTTCGGCTGTGCCGGCTGCGATCAGCCGCTCTTTTCATCGCGCACAAAATTCGACAGCGGCACTGGCTGGCCGAGCTTCTATGCGCCGATGAAGAATGCGATCGGCACGCGGCGCGACTTCGCGCTCGGCATCCCGCGAACGGAGGTGCATTGCGCGCGCTGCGGCGGGCACCTCGGTCATGTCTTTGATGATGGCCCGCCGCCTACTGGCAAGCGTTACTGCATGAATGGGGTCGCGATGCAGTTTCGCGCCGTATGATGCCCGGCGCTGGCGTTCAGGCGATCGCGCAACTCGCTCGGCGCCGCCCGACCGACAGACTTACTGCGTAACCGAAATGCCGCCGCTGACGGGGACCGAAGCGGCCGACGCGATCGCCAGATTGGCCAGGCGCGTTTCGTCCGAACCTTCGCCTTCGCCGCCGCGGATCATCGGCGCACCGGCATTGCCGTCGGCGTAGATGAAGCCGTTGGTCGGGTAGTCGGAGGTGCCGAGGCCGCCGTTCGGCGCATACCACACCTTCACCATGCTCCAGTCGCCCGCCGGCGACACGTCGATGGCGCGAACGTCGCGCTCGATCTGGCCGCGGCGCGACCAGTTGGCATGCGTCAGGCGAACTTCGCGATCGCTGACAACCTGGCTGACCATGGCGACATGGCCCACCCGCATCCGGCGCGTCGGCTGGAAGGAAAGCACGGCGCCAACCTTGGGCGCATTGCCGCGTTCGTACCGGCCGGCCGCCTGGCCCCACCAGGTGTTGGCGTTGCCATGGATCTTGATGCCCGAGATCTCACGCGCATAGGGCGCGCACTGCCAGAACTGAGCATTTGCTGCAGTCGCCGTCATCAGACCGCACGACACCACCAGCGCAAAACGCGCTGCTAAAGACTTGAATTTCATTGCGACCCCCCGGCCAAACCGACGTTCGTTGCAGTCCGGCTACGGGGAGTCCGGCGGAATACCAATAGCTGCGGGAACCAAACCCGATGAACGGTGTTGCGGCGCCGATGAACAGCAATAGCGCGCGAATTTTAACCATTTCTGCGCCTGCGCAGTGGCCGCACTGCATTGTCTTTCGCCCGGGATTGCTCGCGGAAATGCCTGCCTCGCCCCCTGCCTCCGGCCGTCAAAAACCATCTGATTCGAAAGAAAAAGGCCCCGGAGGTTTAACCCCCGAGGCCCTTTCAGGTCGTCGCTGGCGCGGCGTCGATCAGGCGCTCAAGGCACCGGCTCGATACGCTCCGCGTCAAGCGCCTGCAGCCGCAAGGCCTCCAGCCGCGCGGTATGCTCCGCCCGGCCGAACGGGAAGGCGCGATAGGTGAACGCGGCGACCAGCGCGAGCACCGTGGCGGCGATGATGTAGATCACCGTCAGGCGATCCAGCACTTCGACGGGTACCTGGCCGGGCACCGCCTTGGCCGGGAAGTTCGCCGCCGCCAGGATCAGCCCGGTGGCAAAGATCCCCACGCCACTGGTGCATTTCTGGATGAAGAAACTGCCGGCGAAGAACACGCCTTCCGAGCGCCGCCCGGTGCGCTGCTCCGAATCTTCCACCACGTCGGCCATCATCGAGGCGCCCAGGATGTGCGCCGTCACGCTCGCCGCGGTGCCCGCCGCCAGCATGCCGAACAGCAGCGGCAGCATCATCGGATTGTCGGGGCCCGGGAATACGCCCGCCAGCCGCAACCAGTAAGGCGTCGTGCCAATGATGATCGCCAGGATCGCCGCCGTCGACGCCGCCTTGGGCTTGCTCGTCACCGCCCCGATCCGCGGCGCAATGACAAACGCCACCAGCACGCCGCCAAACAGCACCATGCTCAACGGCACGAACGTCGGCACCGTCAGCCCGAAGAACGGCACCGTCGTGAAGCCCCACACATAAGTGTAGAGGTAATTGGAGATCGCATAGGTGATCCCCTGGTTGGTGAAGACGAACAGGCCGGCGATCATCAGGATCACGAACGCCTTGTTGTTCAGCGTCTCCAGCAGCTCGGCGAAATTGCGCTTCAACGATTGCTTCTCGATCACCGGCGCCGGCAGGTTCGGGATCTCGCGATGCGTCCCCATTGCCGATGTCAGGATCGCAATTCCCATGAAGATCGCGCCCGCGACGGCGAAGCTCTTGTACCCATTGGGGTTGAGCAGCCCGTTGGGATATTCCGGCGTCGGCGCCAGGAACACCCAATAGGCGGCGATCAGCATCACCAGCCCGCCGGCCCAGCCGAACAGGTAGCGATAGGCCATGATCCGCGTCCGCTCGTCATAATCGGCGCTCAGTTCCGCGGCCATCGCCTGGCTGGGCACCTCATAGGCGCTCACCGCGCTGCGCACGAGCACCGCCATCGCGAACAGCCAGCCCAGCGTCGCGGCCTGTGACGATTGCGGCGGGTTCCACAGCATGATCCAACCGAGCATGATCGGCAGCGCTGAGCCGTACAGCCAGGGATGCCGCCGGCCCCACCGGGTGCGCGTACGATCCGACAGGAAGCCGATCGTCGGATCGACGAAGGCGTCGATGATCAACGCCATCATGATGACGAAGCCCACCGTTGCGGCGGGCACGCCGATCACCTGATTGTAGAACAGGAGCAAGAACGTGCCGAAGCCGGAATCCTTCACCCCATAGGCCGCAGCGCCGAAGCCATAGCTGGCCATCGTCCTCGGGCGCAGGCGGCGGGCTGGCGGGGCGGCGCCCGCCGGTGCAGCGCCGGGTACCGCGACGGTCCCGGTGCTGGCGATCGTGGCGTTCATTGGAATGCCTCCAGTGCAGCGAACAGTCCCGGCTGGTCGGGATCCCAGCTTTGCCGGGTGCCGATGGTGATGCCGCCATCCACGACGAGATGGGTTCCCGTGACGAACCCTGCCTCGTCGCTGAGCAGGAACGCGACGGCCGCCGCGATGTCCTCCGGGCGCCCCGCCCGCTTCACCGGCTGCGCACCTGCGGCCACATGGGCAATCGCACGGTTGGCCAGGTCCAGCTTGTCGGCGGGCACGTTCAGATGCCGGGTGAAGATGTTGGTGGTGATGAAGCCCGGGATCACCGCGTTGACGCGGATATTGTCCTTCGCCAGGTCCGCCGCCGCCAGCTTGGAGAGGTGCAGAACCCCTGCCTTGGCGGTCGAATAGGCGATCGGCGCATAGCCGGTGCCCAGGGCCGACACGGACGATGTGTTGACGATCGATCCGCCGCCGCGCTTCGCCATCAGCGGGGCTGCATAGCGGATGCCCAGCGCCACCGATCGAAGCAGCAGCGACTGGGTACGATCCCAGGCATCGGCCGGCATTTCATCGATCTTTTCCGGGGCGCCGCCCGCACCGGCATTGTTGAACAGGACGTCCAATTCACCCGGCGCCTCGATCAGTGCCTTGATGTCACTCTCGCTGGTAACGTCGCATCGTCGGAAATGGATCTTGCCGTTGGAGGTACTCGCGAGCTCCTCGCCCCCGGCCTCGTCGATGTCGCCGATCCAGACGTCGGCTCCTTCTTCCGCCAGCCGCAGCGCAGTCGCGCGACCGATACCGGACGCGCCGCCTGTTACAACGGCACGCTTACCCGAAAAGCGCATCCTCTCGTCCTGTCTTTCTGTTTTCGGCAGCATAGTATGGCGCTGCCCTTCGTCAATCATAACCTGTTCGAAAAAGCGGTAGGCCGCTTGCCGTCGTCAGACCCGCTCGCTAGCCCCGCTGCAAACGAGGAGGGATGACGATGAGCCTGAACAATCTTTTCAGCCTTGAAGGGCGCACGGCGCTGATCACCGGCGGAAGTCGCGGCATTGGCAAGATCATTGCCAACGCGTTCGTCGAACAGGGCGCGACGGTCTACATCTCGTCGCGCAAGGCCGCGGCCTGCGAGGAAACCGCCGCCGAACTCGGTCCGAAGTGCATTCCGCTGCCGATGGATGTCGGCACCGTCGAGGGCTGCCGGGCGCTTGCCGCGGCGCTGGCCGAACGCGAGGACCATCTCGACATTCTGGTGAACAATGCCGGCGCCGCCTGGGGCGTGCCGTTCGAGGAGTTCCCGGAAAGCGGCTGGGACAAGGTCATGGACCTCAACGTCAAATCGCCGTTCTTCCTGACCCAGGCACTGCATGATCTGCTGAAGGTGAAGGCCAGCCATGACCGGCCGTCAAAGGTGATCAACATCACCTCGATCGACGGCATCCGCCTCAACCCGTGGGACACCTACAGCTATCACGCGTCGAAGGCGGCGCTGATCTACCTGACGAAGCGGATGGCCGCGCGGCTGATCAAGGACGGGATCATCGTCACCAGCCTTGCGCCCGGCGCCTTCGCCAGCGAGATGAACCGCGCCGCCCGCGATCACGGCGACACGGTGGCAAAGGGCATCCCGATGCAGCGGATCGGCAATTTCGAGGACATGGCCGGCGCCGCGATCTTCCTCGCGAGTCGCGCCAGCGATTACGTCGTTGGCGATACGCTGGTGGTCGACGGCGGGCTGGTGAACGCGGCCTTGGGGACCAGCGTGGACGCCTGACGGCGCCTGCTGCTCCCAAACACAACGGGGCGGATGGATCGACCATCCGCCCCGGTTTATGTTACCAGAAGATGTTCTGGATCACGTCGACGACCTCGCCGGAATAGACGTCGACCAACAGCGCATCGTTGTAATAACGTACCCAGCGGAAGTCGTCATACGCCTCGGGCAGGCGATAGGCCCATGGATCGTTGATCCAGTAGCTTTGCGCGAACAGGCCGGCCGAAAGGACCGCGCCGATCCCGAACGGGCGATATCCCTGGTTCCAGCCGTAGGGCGCATAATAGCGCGGCAGGCGGAAGGCATTGCGGTTGCTGTTGCGCCAGCCTGACCAGTCATAGCGCGTGTCGCGCCGCCAATCACGGTTCCAGCCCCCGCGATCGTTGCGATAGCCGCGGTCGTTACGATAGCCGCGATCGAAATTGCCGGCCCGCCAGCTGTTGCGCTGCCACCCGTCGCGATCGTCCCGGCCGTTCCAGCCACGCTGGCCGTCGTTGCGGCGCTGGTCGTTCCATTCCGCGCGGCGGGCGGCATCGCGCGCCTGCTCGTTTCGGTCGAACCCGCTGCCAAGGCCGTTACGCGGCCCTTCATTGCGTCGATTGCCCGCCTCACCGCGCCGCCAATCCTCGCGGCCACGCAGCGAGTCGCGATCGGGTCGGACCTGCCCCACGTTCGCACCGGGACGCGGGCCTTCGGCTCCCTGCGCCGGGCGGATCGGCCGGTAGTTGCGGGTCGGCGCCTGCTGCTGCGCACGCTGCCAGCTCTCTGGACCACCAACATCGGGCTGGGCTGGTCGCGGTGCTGGCGCAGGACGCTGGGCGCGGGGCTGCCCATCGCCGCGCGACTGGCCGCCCTGGCGCTGCTGCCATCCGCCACCGGGCTGCCCGGCCTGGCGCTGCTGCCAGTCTCCGCGCGGCTGGCCGCCCTGACGGGCCTGCCAGCCGCCCGATTGCGCGCGTTCGGCGCGTGGTCCACGATTGCCGCCACCGCGATCCTGCGCGGTGGCGATCCCGGGAACCAGCGCCGCGGCCGCCATGAGCGCCGCCATCAACTTCCTGGCCATGATCTGATCTACTCCATCGCCGACACACAACGCCGGCCCTGCCTATGACGAACGATTAGGCGAGCCGTGGCGAATACCGGCTGAATGCAGCAGACAGCATTATGAAAGAATTGGCGACGACTTGCCGATGCCGGTAGCAATCCTTGTTCGCGTGAACCACGCACCATTGGTGACGTGTAATTCCGACAAGGCGGCAACCGATCACACTAGCAGCCTGACGATTTGCCAGGCTGATGAGCTTAGCGGTCCTGTCGCTCCGCAGGGCGCCGGCGGACGGCCAGCCGACGTGCGCGGCCTCGACCTAGGCTGCCCCGGACAAATGACCTGGCGCGAAACGCCCGCCCCAGCTCGCCAGATCAGGCGACGCCGGCGAGCGCCTTCGCCTTGGCATAATCCGCCTTGCCATTGGGCGCCCGAAGCGACTGGTTGGTCGCGACGATCATCTTGGGCAGTTTGTACCCCGCCAGGCGGTGTCGCAACACGTCGCGCGCCGCATCCTCGTCAAAGCCTTCGGACTGGACGACGGCGGCCACCGCTTGCCCCCATTTCGGATCCGGCACGCCGAATACCAGCGCGTCATCCACCTTGGGACATAATTTCAGCGCTTCCTCGACCTCCTCGGGGAAAATCTTCTCGCCGGCCGAATTGATGCACGCCGATCCGCGGCCCAGCAGGATGACGCTGCCATCCTCCGCGACCTGCGCATAATCGCCGGACACGGTGTAGCGCACGCCATCGATCAGGCGGAACGTCCGCGCGCTCTTCTCGGCGTCCTTGTGATATTCCACCGGGTTGGGAGGCCCCAGCACGACCTTGCCGGTCACGCCCGACCCGGGCACCACATCCTTGTCGTCATCGTCCAGCACCCGGCAGCGCGGTCCCACGACGAACTTCGCGGTCTCGACCGTACCGTCCTTGCTGGTCAGTGACACGCCCATGCCGATCGCCTCGGAGGAGCTGAAATTGTCCTGGCACGTCGCCTCGGGCATGTGCCGGATCAGCCCGTCCTTCACGCCTTGCGTCCACATCACGCCCGACGAATTGATCAGCCGCATCGCCGACACGTCCCAACGCTGGGGCTCCGCATCCAGCGCCTCCAGGATCGGGCGGGCAAAGGCGTCGCCCACCACCACCAGCCGGTTCGCCTGCCAGCGATCGATCGCGTCCAGCGCCTCTTCCGCGCGGAAGCTGCGGCTCGGCAGCGTCGCGACGAAGCCGCCCGCGAGCAACGATCCGTAGGATGTCAGCAGGCCGGTGCCGTGCATCAGCGGGGGGCCGCACACGGTACGCGGATAATCGGGATTGGCCGCCGCCATCGCTGCCGCCTCCTGAACGGTGGTCGGCACCGGCAGGCCCGCCGCCGCCGCCGCGCCATGCGCAATGGCGTTCAAGTCGGCATGGGTCCACACCACGCCCTTGGGCATGCCCGTCGTCCCGCCGGTATAGATGAAGAACCGGTCCTGCGGATCGCGCCCCACGGCCACCGCCTCGCCGCTGCCGGCGACCAGATCCTCGAACGCCTCGGCGAACGACGGCAAATCGCCCGGCTCTCCGCCGATCTCGACATAGCTGCGCACGTGTGGCGATCGATCCACGACCTCCGCCACGCAATCGCGCAACCGCGCATCATAGACCAGCACCGTCGCATCGCTGTCGGCCAGGATATAGGCCAGTTCCTCGGCGACATAGCGATAGTTGACGTTGACGTGCGTGCCGCGCGCCTTCCAGCACGCCATCAGCGCGACAAGATAGTCGGCCGAATTATAGGCATAGAAGGCGAACCGGTCGCCCGGTTTCAGCCCGCGTTCGATCAGAGCGCGCGCCAGATTGTTCGACTGGATACGCAGCGCGTTCCAGTCGATCACCTGGTCGCCATGGGCCAGCGCCACCCGGTCACCCGGCACTGCGGCCTCGACCGCCTCGATCAGGTCACCGAAGTTGAAGCTCATGCCGCCTGCTCCGCCGGCTTGGTCTCGGCCGGCTTCGCCTTGCCCCAATATTCGTCGCGCAGCAGCCGCTTGTAGAGCTTGCCCGTGTCGTGCCGCGGCAATTCCTCGCGGAAATCCCAGCGGCGCGGCGATTTGACGTGGCTGAGGTTGGCGCGCGCATATTGCGACAGCTCCGCTGCCAGCGCCTCGCGGTCTTCCAGCGGATCCTTGGGCTGGATCACGGCCACCACTTCCTCGCCCATCTCCTCGTGCGGCGCACCGATCACTGCGACATCGGCGACCTTGGGATGGGTGATCAGCAGGTTCTCGATCTCCGCCGGATAGATGTTCACCCCGCCCGAAATGATCATGAAGCTCTTGCGGTCGGTGAGGTAGAGATACCCTTCCTCGTCCATCCAGCCCACATCACCCAGCGTGGTCCAGCCGCGCGCGTTGGTGCTGTCCTTCGTCTTTTCGGGATCGTTGTGATAGCTGAACGGCGCCGCGCCCGTCGGGTTCAGGTCCGTCACCGGCGCCTCGAAATAGATCGTACCCTCCGTGCGCGGCGGCACCTCGTTGCCGTCCTCGTCGCAGATATGCGTGATCGTGGTCAGGTTGCGGCCGACCGATCCCTTGTGGGTCAGCCATTCCGGCGACAGGATGTTGTGGAATCCATTGCCCTCGGTCCCGGCATAATATTCGCCGATGATCGGGCCCCACCATTCGATCATCGCTTCCTTCACCGGCACCGGGCACGGCGCGGCGGCGTGCCACACCGCCTTCAGCGAGGAGACATCGAACTTCTTGCGCACGTCCTCCGGCAATTTCAGCATGCGGATGAAATGCGTCGGCACCCATTGCGCATGGGTCACCTTGTGGGTCTCGATCGCTTCCAGCGCCTTTTCGGGATCGAAGCGCTCCATGACGATCACCGTGCCGCCAAGCTGCTGCACCGCCATCGACCAGCGCAGCGGCGCCGCGTGATACAGCGGCGCTGGCGACAGATAGACCATGTCGGGATTGAACCCGTAGAGCCCCTGCCCGATCGCGGCGAGCGGCGAGACGTTCTCGCCATAGGGCTCCTCCGGCAACGCAAAGCGCACGCCCTTGGGCTTGCCCGTCGTGCCCGAGGAATAAAGCATGATCTGCCCCGGCGACGGATCGGCGATCGCCGTTTCCGGCTGCCCGCGGGCGGCATCCTCCCAGCTCTCATAGCCTTCGATGGTGCCGTCGACCATGAAACGGTCCAGATCGCCGACCAGCGGCAGCAGCGCCTCCGCACAAGCCGCGCACCCCTTGGACGCGATCAGCGCGCGGCAATCGCCGTCGCGAATGATATATTCCGCCTCACTCGCCATCAGCTTCGACGAGATGCAGGTGAGATAGACGCCGGCGCGCTCCGCCGCCCACACCACTTCGAAATAGCGCGGCGAATTGTCCATCATCAGCGCAATGGCATCGCCACGCTTCAGGCCGAGTGAGCGGATCAGATGCGCACCCTGGTTCGCGCGCGCATCGAGCTGGGCGAAAGTAACCGTCTCGCCGGTTCCCGCCATGACATAGGCGGCTTTGTCGGGCGTGGCGGCGGCATGCTTGTACGGGTGCGTCATCATTCTCTCCGCCGCGGCGGGCGCTATCGGCCCGCTCGCGGTCTTGCTTCTGCTTGGATCAGGCGGCCAGGCGTTCGACGATGATCGCCGGCGCCATGCCACCTGCGGCACACATGGTGACGAGGCCGTAGCGCTTTTCCTGGCGCTCCAGTTCGTCGACGATCGTGCCGATCAGGATCGATCCGGTCGCGCCGATCGGGTGGCCGAGCGCGATCGAGCCGCCGTTCACGTTCACCTTGTCACGCGGCAGTTCGAGGTCGCGGATGAACTTCTCGGACACCACGGCAAACGCCTCGTTGATCTCCCAAAGGTCGATGTCCTCCTTCTTGAGGCCCGCCTTCTCCAGCACCTTCTTCGCCGCCGGCACCGGCGCGTTCAGCATCAGCGTGGGATCGTCACCGATGTTCGCCATCGCAACGATGCGCGCGCGCGGCTTCCAGCCCATCTTCTCGGCATATTCCTTGGATGCCAGCAGCACCGCCGCCGCACCATCGACCACGCCCGACGAATTGCCGGCGTGGTGGAAATGCTGGATCTCCAGGTCCGGATACTTGCGGTTGATCTGCTTGCGGAACGTGTCGCCCGACTTGTTGTACGGCACGTCGGCCAGCGCCGCGAACGACGGCTTCAGGCTCGCAAGCCCTTCGGCGGTGGTCTGCGGGCGCGGGAATTCGTCATGGTCGAGGACGACATTGCCCTCATCGTCCACCACCGGCACGATCGACTTGTTGAACCGGCCCTCGGCAATCGCCTTCGCTGCCTTCTGCTGGCTTTCGAGGCCGGCATTGTCGAGCTGCTCGCGCGTGAAGCCTTCCATGCTGGCGATCGCGTCGCCGCAAATGCCCTGGTGCGACTGCGGGTGGTTGATGTTCAGGCGCTCGTTGCCCGAACCCATGCCCAGCGGCGGCTTGCCGCTTTCCATGTCTTCCTGGCCCATCGCTGCGGTCAGGCTCATCATCTCGGTACCACCGGCGATGACGCAATCTTCCATGCCGCTCATGATCTGCGCCGCGGCGAAGTTCACCGCGGTGATGCCGCCGCCGCAGAAGCGGTCGAGCGTGGTGCCCGATGCCTTGACGTCATAGCCGGCGTCCAGCGCCGCCATGCGGCCCATGTCGCCGCCCTGCTTGCCGCGCTGCGAGCTGGTCGACCAGATGATGTCGTCCACTTCGGCAGTATTCAGGTTGTTGCGCTCTTTCAGCGCCTTCAGAACCGTGGCGGCAAGATGCTGCGGGTGCATGTGCGCCAGCGCACCCTTGCCCTGCTTGCCGATCCCGCGCGGCGTACGAACGGCGTCGATGATGTAAGCGTCGGCCATTGCTTCCAAACCTCTCCAGATATCCCACCCCGACCGGCCCTTTACCGGCGCGGATTTCCGGCATAACCTTCGTTATGGTAGACAGGATGTCAAGCGTGCCGCCAGCCGCCACAGGACCAGTGCTCGCGTCACGCTCCCCCGATCTCACACCGCGCGACTGGCTGGAGGCGGGGCAGTCGCTGCTGCGCCGCGGCGGTCTGCGCGCCCTGAAGCTGCGCCCGCTGGCGGAGGAGCTGAAGGTTTCGACCGGCAGCTTCTACCACCACTTCCGCGATTTCGACGATTACCAGGGGAAGCTTGCGGCCTATTTCGCGGAGGATCAGGTCAGTGATCTGATCGCCGCGCTGGAACGGGCCACGCCCGAGCCGATCGACCGCATCCGGTTGCTGGGACAGACCGTCCGTCGGCGCGGCTCGTCCCGACTCGCGGTGGCGATGCGTGCCTGGGCGGAAAGCGATCCGCGCGCCCGCCTTGCCGTCGAACGGCATGACGAACTGATGCTGGATTTCCTGGCCCGAAACCTGACGGCCATCGGCTTCAGCCGCGAGGAGGCGGAGGTGCGCGCCTACGGCCTCATCACGCTCGGCCTCAGCAAGGTGCATGCGCCTCACCTCGAAATGTCGAGCCTGTTCGAATCGCTGCTGGATATCCTGGTGGCGCGTCCGTGAGGGCATTGGTCGTATCCCAGCTTTCGCCCGATCTGTCGGGCACCGCCCTCATCGAAATGCCGGAGCCTGCGGCGACGCCGGGAAAGGTGCTGATCCGGGTAAAGGCCGCAGCGCTCAACTTCCCTGACCTGCTGATGACCAAGGGCGAATATCAGCTGAAACCGCCCCTCCCCTTTTCGCCGGGGATGGAAGTGGCCGGAGAGGTCATCAGCGGTGATGGCTTTGCGCCCGGTGACGAAGTGGTTGCCGGAACGCGGCTCGGCGGCTTTGCCGATGTGGTGGCGGTCGATGCCGCCGCCGTTCGGCGGAAGCCGGCGCATCTCTCCTTCGCCCAGGCCGCTGGCGTCGGCGCGGCGTATCTCACCGCTTATGTGGCGCTGGTCCGGCTGGCGCGGGTGGAGGCCGGCGAATGGGTGCTTATCCATGGCGCGACGGGCGGTGTCGGCCTGGCAGCGGTCGATCTGGCCAAGGGGCTTGGCGCCCGCGTGATCGCCACCTCCCGCTCACCTGAAAAGCTGAAGGTCGTGGCGGAGGAATATGGGGTCGACGCCACCCTCCCCGCCCCGGGCTTCCGGGATGCGGTAAAGGAACTCACCGGCGGCGGCGCCGACGTCATCTACGATCCGGTCGGCGGCGACGTGTTCGATGAATCGGTGCGTTCAATCGCCTTTGGCGGGCGGCTGTGCGTCATCGGCTTCACCTCGGGGCGTATCGCCACCGTCTCCACCAACATGCCGCTGATCAAGGGGTTCTCGGTGGTCGGCGTACGCGCGGGCGAATATGGCCGGCAGTTCCCCGAAAGAGGCCGCGAAAACCAGGAAGCGATCTGGGCGCTGGCCAACGAAGGCCGCATCCGGCCGCGCGTCCACGCCGAATATCCGCTCGCCGACTGGCGCGCCGCGTTCGACGCGATGGCGCGCAGCGACATGGTCGGAAAAATCGTGCTCGTGCCATGATCGTGCGGCGCCGGCCCACCTTCCGGCTGGCGTCCACCCGGCGACTTTTATAGCATCATCGCAGCAACAAGAATCCCGCCCAAACGGGGTCACAGAACAGAAAAGTGGAGAGGCAAGATGCCCGGTTTCGATTACGTCATCATCGGCGGGGGTTCGGCCGGCTGTGCGCTGGCGGCACGGCTCAGTGAGGATCCCGCGGTCAGCGTCTGCCTGCTCGAAGCGGGCGGCGCGAACAAGGAACTGCTGGTGCGGATGCCCGCCGGCGTCGGCAGCCTGATCAAGGCCAAGGGCAAGCACAATTGGGGTTTCTGGACCGAACCGGAGCCGCATCTCGACAACCGCCGCTTGTGGTGGCCGCGCGGCAAGGGGCTGGGCGGATCGTCCTCGATCAACGGCATGGTCTATACCCGCGGCCACCCGCAGGATTTCGACGAATGGCGCCAGATGGGGCTGACCGGCTGGTCCTGGTCCGACGTGCTGCCCTATTTCCGCAAGCTGGAGGGGCATCACCGCGGCGGCGATTATCACGGTGCAGAGGGCCCGCTCACCATCTCCGGCGGTGAGAGCGACAGCCCGTTCCACGATGCGCTGGTCGAGGCGGGCGTGCAGGCCGGCTATCGCTCCTGTGACAATTTCAACGGCGCCGACCAGGAAGGCTTCGGCCGCTACGACCTGACCATTTCCAACGGGCAGCGCTGGTCAACCGCCGCGGCCTATCTGCGCCCGGTCGAGCACCGCAAGAATTTGACCGTGATCACCGACGCACGCACCACCGGCATCGCCGTATCGGGCGGGCGCGCCGTGGCGGTCAATTACCTCCTCGGGTCGCATCAGGAGCGTGTCGAGGCCGCCCGCGAGGTCATTCTGTGCGCCGGCGCGGTGCAGAGCCCACAAACCCTGCAGCTCTCGGGCATCGGCAATGCAGCGCAGCTACGCGACGTCGGCGTGCGGCCAGTCCATGATCTTCCGGGTGTCGGCGAAAACCTGCAGGACCATCTCGACATCATCATGAGCTGGCACAGCAAGGGCCTGCTCACCGCTTATTCGCAGACCAAGGGTCTCGGGCAGCTGCGCGTGGGCCTGGAATATATGCTGCGCGGTACTGGTCTCGGCCGGCAGCAGTTCCTGGAATCAGGCGCGTTCCTCTGCTCGCGCGAGGGGCTCTCGCGTCCCGACGTGCAGATCCACGGCGTGCTGGCGATCATGAAGGATCATGGCCGGACGCGGGTGAAGTCGGATGGCTTCTCGCTTCACCTCTGCCAGCTGCGCCCGGAAAGCCGTGGTCGGATCAGCATCTCGTCGACCGATCCCAACGCCGATCCGCTGATCCACGCTAATTATCTGGCGAGCGAGGTCGACCGACGCGTCATGCGCGATTGCGTCCATATGGGCCGCGAGATCGCCTATCAGGCGGCGCTCGATCCCTATCGCGGCGCGGAATATGCGCCCGGCCGCGATATCCAGACGGATGATCAGATCGACGCCTGGATCCGCGCCAATGCGGAAACGATCTATCACCCGGTCGGCACGTGCAAGATGGGGACCGATGGCGATCCAATGGCGGTCGTCGATGAACAGCTGCGCGTGCGCGGCCTCAGCGGCCTGCGTGTGGTCGACGCCTCGGTCATGCCGACGCTGGTGGGATCGAACACCAATGCGCCGACGATCATGATCGCCGAAAAGGCCGCCGACATGATCCGCGGCATCGAAAAACCAGCCGCGCTCGCGGCCTGATCAGCCGTTCGGCCGCTCCCCGGATATTCCCCGGGGAGCGGCCAGTCGGATTACTGCATCAGTGCGGCAACGCCCGGAAGCTCGCGCCCTTCCATCCATTCCAGGAAGGCGCCGCCAGCGGTCGAGACAAAGGTGAAATCGTCCCCCACCCCGGCGTGGTTCAGCGCGGCCACCGTGTCGCCGCCACCGGCAACCGATACCAGGCTGCCGTCCACCGTCAGCGCCGCCGCCGTCTTGGCCAGCGCGACTGTCGCGGTGTCGAACGGCGGCGTCTCGAACGCGCCCAGCGGGCCGTTCCACACCAGCGTGCGGCAATTCTTCAGCACATCGCCCAGCGCCTCGACCGCGGCAGGCCCGACGTCCAGGATCATCTCATCCGCCGCGACCTCATGCACGTTCACCGTGCGCGTCGGCGGGTTCGGCTTGAACTCCTTCGCCACCACCACGTCATAGGGCAGGTGCACAGTGCAGCCGGCGCGGTCGGCCGCTTCCATGATCTCGTCGGCCGTGCCGGTCAGGTCATGCTCGCACAGGCTCTTGCCGACATTGACGCCGCGCGCCGCGAGGAAGGTGTTCGCCATCCCGCCGCCGATGATCAGGTGATCGACCTTGCCGACCAGATGCTTCAGCACCGCCAGCTTCGTCGACACCTTGGCGCCGCCGACCACCGCCGCCACCGGGTGCTCCGGCTCGCCCAGCGCCTTTTGCAGCGCGTCCAGCTCGGCCTCCATCGCACGGCCAGCGTAGGCCGGCAGCTTATGCGCCAGACCCTCGGTCGACGCGTGGGCGCGATGCGCGGCGGAAAAGGCGTCGTTGACGTACAGGTCGCCCAGCGCCGCGAAGCGGTCCACGACCTGCGGATCGTTCTTCTCTTCGCCACCGAAGAAGCGGGTATTCTCCAGCACCGCGATATCGCCGGGCTGAAGCGTGGCGACATTCGCCGCGTCGCCTTCCCAATCGACGTAGCGTACCGGGCGGCCGAGCACCGCCTCATAAGGCTTCACGATCTGCGCGAGCGACATTTCCGGGTTCGGAACGCCTTTGGGCCGGCCGAAATGCGCCAGGATCAGCACGATCGCGCCCTTGTCGGACAGTTCGCTGACGGTCGGCACCGTGGCGCGCAGCCGCGTGTCGTCGGTGACCTGCCCGTCGGCGAACGGGACGTTCAGGTCCTCGCGGACGAGAACCCGCTTGCCGCGGACGTCACCGATGTCGTCGAGCGTGCGGAATGATTTGGCCATGATTCCTCGATCCTGATTTCATCACCGACGGCAATATGGCCGCCCTGTATCACCATTGCGCATGCGCCGCCGCGCCAATCCGGTGTCAACGCGGCGCGAAGCCCCTCGGCCAGTGCTTCCATCCGCTCGCACGGATCGCATTCGCGCGTGATCTCCAGGATCACGTCGTCGCCGATCCGCACGCGGCAACCCGCCGTCTGGGGCAGGTCGAACCCGTCGACCAGCAGGTTGGCCCGGCGCTCTTCCCAGCCGATACTGTGCGCGACCTCGGTCATCGCCTGATCCCAGTCGCCGCGCTCCAGCAGGGTGATCTGCCGCTTGTGCGGCTTGCCCTTCATCGCGCCGCGAAAATCGCCGACAATCCCGCCTTCCGGCGTCACCTCGGCACTGGTCAGCAACTCCATGGGCGCTCGCGATCGCGCATGGCGCGCGATTCCGATGAGGATCCCGTTTGCCATGCACAGGTCGCCTGGTCGCCCCGGCACATCGCCGGGACGACCACACGTGTTAGCCCAGCTTCGCCATCAGCGTCGCGGTGTCGACCATGCGGTTGGAGAAGCCCCACTCATTGTCGTACCAGCTGACGACACGCACCAGCTTGCCGTCGATCACGGCCGTTTCCAGGCTGTCGACGGTCGACGAATAGGGCGTGTGAACGATGTCGATCGACACCAGCGGCTCGTCCGAGAAGTGCAGCACGCCCTTCATCGGGCCCTCCGCCGCTGCCTTCAGCAGCGCGTTGACTTCCTCGGCGCTGGTGTCGCGCTTCGGCGTGAAGGTCAGGTCGACAAGGCTGCCGTCCGGCACCGGCACGCGGATCGCCGAACCGTCCAGCTTGCCCTTCAGCTCCGGCAGCACTTCGCCCACCGCACGTGCAGCGCCCGTGGTCGTCGGGATCATGCTCATCGCCGCGGCGCGGGCACGGCGCAGGTCGGGATGGATCTGATCCAGGATCTTCTGGTCGTTGGTATAGGCGTGAACGGTGGTCATCAGGCCTCGCTCGATGCCGATCGAATCATTCAGCACCTTGGCGACCGGCGCCAGGCAGTTGGTGGTGCACGATGCGTTCGACACGATCGTGTGGCCGGCCTCCAGCTTGTCGTGGTTCACGCCATAGACGACGGTCAGGTCGACGTGCTTGCCCGGGGCGGAGATCAGCACCTTCTTGGCGCCGGCGGCGATGTGCTTCTCGCACGATGCACGATCGGTGAAGAAGCCGGTGCACTCCAGCACCAGGTCGACGCCCAGTTCCTTGTGCGGCAGGTTCGCCGGGTCGCGCTCTGCGGTCACGCGGATGTGCTTGCCGTCGATCACCAGGTCGTTGCCGACCGCCTCGACGGTGCCCGGATACTTGCCATGGACGCTGTCGCGGCTGAACAGCCAGGCATTCGACTTGGCATCAGCGAGATCGTTGATCGTCACCAGCTCGAGATCGCTGCCGCCCCGCTCCAGCATCGCACGTGCCACCAAGCGTCCGATGCGGCCGAAGCCGTTGATCGCAACCTTCGTCATAATGCCGACTCACCTCTCGTTCAGATTTTGGCGCGCTGTTGCAAGAGAAGCATGATGCGTCAACCGGAGCAGCGACAGCTGTGGTTTACGCGGAAGCGCGGGGGTTGCCGTTGCGGCACCGCGATCCTAATCCTGATGCATGACACAAAGTGACGCTGTGACGCGGATCCACGCCGCGATCAGGCGCATCGAGGCAGCCATCGATAGTCGTGAGCAGCAGACAGAGGCGCTGCGCAAGCGGCATGCCGCCTTGCGCGACGAAGTGGCCCAGGCGGTCGCCGCCATCGACACGCTCGTCGCGGCGCAAGACGGCGCTGACGCCTCCGCCGCGCCGGACGCTCGCTGATGGCGCGCGTAACTCTCGATATCGGCGGCACGCGCTGGACGGTGAACACCCGCGATGGCGGCGAGGCGGAGGTGAATCGCCTCGGCGGCATCGTTGCCGAACGCTGGCCGACGGCGCTTCGCGCGGCCGGCGACGGCGGTATCCCGCAGGCGCTGCTGCTCACCGCGCTGATGCTCGCCGATGAACTGAGCGAGGCGCAGGCGGCGCTGGCGGATCAGACCGCGCGCCTCGAATCTCAATCGGTGCAGATCGAGGAGCAATCCGCGCTGATCGACGCGCAGACGGCGCAGCTGGAGGAACAATCCGCGCTGCTCGACGCACAGACCGCGCAGTTCAGCGATCAGTCGGCCCGGATTGAAGCCCGGTCCACCGCGCCGGAAGCGGCGCCCGACGGCGGCGTCGATCTCGATACGCTGGTCGCCATCGCGGAACGGCTGGAGGGTTTGGCACAGGCCCTTGAGCAACACGGCGGGAATGACTAGATCAGGCGTGACGGGTACTGCCCGGTACGAGCCCTTAATATCCCTGAGGCTATTCATCATCCAAAGGGGGCTGTCCCTGCCCGGACCCTGGTCCGACGTACATGGTCCCCACCTGACGTACCGTGCGTCAGTGGATATCCCGGCAAACGGCCATGGCGGTCCCGTCACCCGCCTCCTCGCATCATGAACGAAGCGCCGCTCGACAAGCAGGCATTGCGCCGCGCCGCCCGCTCGGCGCGTCAGGCGCTCGATTCACCTCCTCCCGTCATCACACCCCGTGCGGAACTCGCCGCGCTGCTTGTGCCGGGCATGACGGTGGCCAGCTATGCGCCAGTGGGAAGCGAGGCAGACCCGCAGCCTTTGGTCGACGCTGCAATCGCGGCCGGTTGCCGGATCGCGCTTCCCCATGTCGTCGATCACGAAACGCCGATGCGCTTTCTGTATTGGGAACCCGGCACGCCGCTCACAACCGGCCCGTTCAACCTCCGCCAACCGGATGCGGTGGCTGGCGTCGCATCGCCCGACCTGATCCTCACACCGCTCGTCGCCTTTGATCGAACGCTCGCGCGGCTCGGTCAGGGCGCCGGCCACTATGATCGCGCCTTTGCCGCCCATCCGGCTGCGCGACGCATCGGGGTTGCCTTTTCGGTGCAGGAGGTCGAACGGCTGCCGACCGATCCGTGGGACGTGCCGCTCCATGCGATCATCACCGAACAGGAATGGATCACCTCATGACGCCGTCTTGGCGCAAGCCGGTGGGGATGCTCGCCATCCTCCTCCTCATCGCCGTCTGGTGCGGACTGATCGTCAGCTTTTCCAACACCGTCAGCCAGTGGCACGCGCTGGTGCAGGCGCTGTTTTACGTCGTCACCGGCATCATCTGGATCACCCCGCTGAAGCCGCTGCTGCGCTGGATGGAGACTGGCCGCTGGCGCTAAGTCGCGGCGGCGGCCCCTCACCGACGATCTGGCCATAGGCTGATCAAACGAGGCCGATCTTCTCCGCCAGCAGGCCGCTTCTCTCCGTAAACCACCCTTTCTGTTCCGCTTTTGTTCCGCTAACATGATCGTAGAATCGATTATGCGGAAACCACGCCCCCACCGCGGCGCGACCATCAACCCGGTCAGCGAGCGCTTCAATCTCGCCTCCAGAGAGTTGGACGGCGACTGGCTCGATGCGCGCGACGCGATCGATGGGCCCCCGCCTGCGACCCGCACCACCGTCCAGCGTCTGTCGCCTAAGACCATCATTTCGCACAACAAAAGCCCCGACGTGCCGTTCGAACGCAGCATCAATCCGTACGTTGGATGTGAACATGGCTGCATCTATTGCTTCGCCCGCCCCTCCCACGCCTTCCACGATCTCTCCCCTGGGCTGGACTTCGAGACAAAGCTCTTCGTGAAACCGGATGCCCCCCGGCTGCTGCGCGAGGAACTGGCCAAACCCAGCTACCGCTGCGTCCCCATCGCGCTGGGTACCAACACCGATCCTTATCAGCCGATCGAGGCACAATGGCAGGTCATGCGCGGCATCATCGAGGTGCTCGCCGCCTGCAACCATCCGCTTGTAATCACGACCAAATCCGACCGGGTGGTCAGGGACATCGACCTGCTGGCGCCGATGGCCGAGCGTAATCTCGTTAGCGTCGCCATCTCGATCACCTCGCTTGATCCGCGCGTCGGGCTGACCATCGAACCGCGCGCACCGCATCCGGAACGGCGGCTCAAGGCCGTGACGCAACTGACCGCCGCAGGCATTCCGACCTACGTCAACATGGCTCCCGTCATCCCGGCGCTCACGGACCATGAGGTAGAAACGATCGTTGCGCGCGCGGCGGCCGCGGGCGCGCTCGACGTCTCATTCATTCCGGTGCGCCTGCCCTGGGAGGTTGCTCCGCTATTCCGCGCATGGCTGGACGAACACTTTCCGGACCGCGCGGGCAAGGTGATGGCGACGATCGCCGCCATGCGCGGCGGCAGGGACAATGATCCTGGCTTCTTCACGCGTATGCGCGGGCAAGGGCCGTGGGCGGACCTTCTCAGGACCCGTTTTGACATCGCCCGCAAGCGGCACGGCATTACGCGCCGTGCGCGGCGCCTTGGGCTGACCACCGATCTATTCCGGCCGCCCGCTGGTGCTCAGGGTGAATTGTTCGGCTGAGCCGGCCGTGGCCGCTCAGAACCGGGTGGTAGCGCCCAGGAAGATCGTCGCCCGATCGGCATCACCGCTGAACCCGATGCGGGTACCCGCATCGAGCATCACATTCTCCTCGAGCAGCCAGGTGAACCCTGTCGATGCAATCGCCTGATAGGCACCCGCACGGCCGCCGCCTGCCCCCTCCCGCACGATGCCGACATATTCGATGTAGCCGGATAGCGGGCCGGCGATGCTGTGACCCAGCGATGCGGTGTGAACCAGATCGATGCCGTATTGATGTTGATCGTCGTGATAGACGAGATCGGCCTCTATCATCGTCCCCAGGTTGAAATCCCCCGGCAGATCAACCGCCACCGGAAAGATCAGGCCGCCCTCGACATGGCCGTTCGACAAGCCGCCCGTTCCGGTCGGCACCTTGATATAGGGAATGATTCCCAGCGCCACGCCGTCCCCGTCATTCCCCTGCAGGTTGACCTTGAAGCGCAGCAGCGTCTCGTCGCCGATCCCGGCCTCCACTCCGTCGTCGCCGCGCACCCGCTGGTAAGGCGTGAAGAACAACTCAAGTTCTAGCTGATGGAGTACGCCGACCCGGATTTCCACCGGGGCGACGTCCAGCGTGCGGCTGCGATCACGCCCCAGCGTATATTCCGCCGCGCTCAGCTCGAGCTGAACATGCCCCGGATCAACCGTATAGGGGCTTTCGGTGACGTTCGGCCGGTCGGGGTTGAACGAACGCAGCTCCGCCGGAGGAGTCGGGCGGGACAAGGAATACCGCACCGTAGGGCGCGCTTCCTGCTCCACTTGCTCTGGAGGCGGCCCTGCATCGGCTGCAGCGAGTAGCAGGAGCGCGCCTAAGAGCATCATCCGACCAACGAGAGCCGTGTTTCGGACTGGCGCAATGTCACTGTGTCAACGCCAGGCAGTTCCTCGATCCGGTGCACCAGTTCCAGATCAAGAAGGAAATCCCGGCCCAACAACAGCGTCGCTTTGCCCGCCGCGACGTCGTCACCAACGGGCGCCCGCAGGATCACTTCACCGCGCGCGCCGCGCTGATGTTCAAGCAGCGCCGCTAGCGCCGGCAATGCGGACGCGGATTGCACCACGACCTCGACGACGAACCTGGCCTGAGATGCAAGCGTCTCGAACGGCTGAAGGCGCTTCACCGTCACCCGCGGCGTTTCCTCGCCCGGCCGCCGGTCCAGCTCGACTGTGGCGAGCCCACAGCCACCCGCGCGCGCCGCTTCCTCCAGATCGCCGGCCACGGCATCGTCGAAGCATGTGGCGACGAACTGACCGCTCTGATCGCTAAGCGTTGCCATGAGATATCGCTTACCCCGCGCCGACGTTCTCCAGCGCGCGTCCTCGACCAGAACCGCCATGGTGGCACCGGCGCGCGTTCCATCGTCCGGGATCGCGAGTTCGGCAAGCGCCGTGTAAAGTCGGGCGCCGTGGGATTTAGCCAGATGGGCGTGCCGATCAACCGGATGCGCGGAAAAGTAGAAGCCGAACGCTTCCTTTTCCTGCTCCATCCGTTCCGACATGCTCCAGCGTGCCGATGCGGGAAGCTTGATCGCGTCGCCAGCGGGCTCGGCATCACCAAACAGTCCGCCTTGCCCGCTGATCTTGGCATCGTGCGTTCGCGCGGCGACCGCCAGCATCGTCTCCGCCACGGCATGGACGCCAGCCCGATTGGGCTCGATCTCATCGAATGCGCCGGCCGCCGCCAGCGTTTCCAGCTGCCGCTTGTTGATCAGCCGCGGGTCGACACGATGGGCTAGGTCGTCGAGCCGGGCAAACGGCCCGCCTGCATCACGCTCGGCTACCAGCCGCTCCATCGCGCCCTCGCCGACGGATTTCAGCGCCGCCAGCGCATATCTTACGGCTGGCCCGTCCTCATCGATCTCGACATCGAAGTCGGCCTGACTGCGATTGATGTCGGGCGGCAGCACGCGAACCTGCATTCGACGCATGTCGTCGCAGAAGATCGCCAGCTTGTCGGTCTGATGAATGTCATACGCCATCGACGCCGCGAAGAATTCGTGCGGGTAGTGCGCCTTCAGCCACGCCGTCTGATAGGCGAGCAGCGCATAGGCCGCGGCGTGGCTCTTGTTGAAACCGTATCCGGCGAACTTGTCGATCAAGTCGAATAGTGCATTCGCTCGATCGGCGGGTATCTGATTATGGTTCGCGCAGCCTTCGACGAAGGTCGCGCGCTGGGCGTCCATCTCTGCCTTGATCTTCTTGCCCATGGCGCGCCGCAACAGGTCTGCGCCGCCGAGCGAATAGCCGGCCAGCACCTGTGCGGCCTGCATCACCTGTTCCTGATAGACGAAAATCCCGTAGGTCTCGGCGAGGATCGGCTCCAGCAGCGGATGGGGATAATCGATCGCCTCCGTTCCCTGCTTACGGCGGCCGAACGACGGGATATTGTCCATCGGGCCGGGACGATAAAGCGAAACGAGCGCGATGATGTCGCCGAAGTTCGTCGGCCGCACCGCGGACAGCGTGCGCCGCATGCCCTCCGATTCCAGCTGGAACACGCCAACCGTGTCACCCTTCTGGAGCAGCGCGTAGACCGCCTCGTCATCCCAGGACAGGGCATCCAGATCGACACGAATGCCGCGCTTGTCGAGCAGCTGCACCGCGCGCTTCAGCACCGACAGCGTCTTCAGTCCCAGGAAGTCGAACTTCACCAGGCCCGCACCCTCGACATATTTCATGTCGAACTGAGTGACCGGCATGTCCGACCGCGGATCGCGATATAGCGGGACGAGCTGCGACAGTGGACGATCGCCGATCACAACACCCGCGGCATGGGTGGATGAGTGGCGCGGCAACCCCTCCAGCTGCATCGCCAAATCCAGCAGATGGCGGACCTGATTGTCGTTGGCGTACTCACGGTGCAGTTCGGCCACGCCGTCGATCGCGCGCTTCAGCGTCCACGGATCAGTCGGGTGATTGGGAACCAGCTTGGCCAGACGATCGACCTGACCGTAGCTCATCTGAAGGACACGGCCGGTGTCCTTCAGAACGGCGCGTGCCTTGAGCTTACCGAAGGTGATGATCTGCGCCACCTGATCGCGGCCGTATTTCTCCTGCACGTAGCGGATCACCTCGCCGCGCCGCGTTTCGCAGAAATCGATGTCAAAGTCCGGCATCGACACGCGCTCGGGATTGAGGAAGCGTTCGAACAGCAGGCCGAGATGCAGCGGATCGAGATCAGTGATCGTCAACGCCCAGGCAACGACCGATCCTGCGCCCGAACCACGCCCCGGACCCACCGGAATGTCATTAGACTTCGCCCATTGGATGAAGTCAGCGACGATCAGGAAGTAGCCCGGGAACCCCATCTGGATGATGACATCCAGCTCAAAGTCCAGCCGCTTTCGATAGGCATCCTGCCAGCCATCGGCGAGTGGCTCCGTGGCCAGTTCGGCGATCCGCTTCAGCCGCGCGTCCAGCCCGGCGTGGGACCGTTCGCGCAGCATCGTCGCCTCGCCTTCGCGATCACCGGCAAGGCTGGGCAGGATCGGCTTGCGCTTGGGGGCGGCGACGGCGCAGCGCTGCGCCACGATCAACGTATTGGCGATGGCTTCCGGAAGATCCGCGAACAGCGCCTTCATTTCCTCCGCCGGCTTCATCCAGGCGTCCGGCGAGCTGCGCGGCCGGTCATCGCTTTCGACATAGGTCGAGTGAGCGATGCACAACATCGCGTCGTGCGCCGGCCCGAAGCCGCGCTCGGCAAAGCAGCAAGGATTGGTGGCGACGAGCGGCAGATCCTTGTCGTACGCCAGGTCGATCAACGCTGTTTCCGCGCGCTCCTCCACCTCGTTGCCGCGGCGACTGAGTTCGACGTACAGCCGATCACCGAACAGCTCGCTGAGCCGTTCCGCATAGGCGAGCGCACGTGCCGGCTGATCTTCCGCGAACAATCGCGCCAGCGTCCCCTCACCCCCAGCCGTTAGCGCGATCAGACCATCGGTGAAGCGCGCGAGAGTGGCGAGGTCGACATGCGGCGCGAGATCGATTGGCCGATCGAGGTGCGCGCGGCTCACAAGTTCACAAAGATTGTCGTAACCGCGTTCATCCTGCGCATAGAGCGCCAGCCAGTCGACCATTGGCGCCACCCCATCCGGCAGGTCAGGACGCGCCACGCCCAGCATCGTGCCGATGACCGGCTGGACCCCTTCGGCGAACGCCGCGTCGGAAAACGCCATGGCCGCGTACAGCCCGTTGCGATCGGTGAGGGCAGCCGCGGGAAAGCCGCGTTTGGCCGCCCGCTTGGCGATTTCCTTCGGCTCGATCGCCCCGTCGAGCATCGTGTAGGAGGAGAAGATGCGGAGCGGAACGAACCCGGAATGCGGCATTACCGAAGGCTACCGTAATTGTCCTGATTCGACCAGCGGCAGCGCGATGGCACTCTAGCGTTCTTTCGACGCGCAGGATCAGGAGCATCCAGCCATGACCGACACCCGGCAAAGCGAAACGATGTTCGGCAACACAGGCAGGGTCGGGGGCGGCTGGGGCTGGCTAGTCGCTTATGGCGTGGTATCTACCCTGCTGGGCATTGCGGCGCTCATCTGGCCGTTTCCCGCTACCCTCGCCGCCACGATGGTGATCGCCTTCGGCTTCGTGGTTTCAGGCGTGTTCTCGCTGATCGCCGGCATCCGCGGCACCGGCTCCGAAAGCCGCGTTTATTCGATCCTGCTCGGGCTTTTGTCGCTGGTCGCCGGCGGGATCATGGTGGCTCAACCGCTGACCGGTGCCATTTCGCTGACCGTCATCGTTGCAGCCTGGTTGATGGTGCGCGGCGTGATGGAGATCGTGTTCGGCATCCGCTTCCGGCGCCAGCGCTGGCTGATGATCGTGCTGGGGATCGTCAACATCCTGCTCGCCATGCTGATCGTGGCGACAGTGCCCATGTCCGCGCTCACCCTGCCAGGCTTCATCCTGGGGATCAGCTTCCTGCTCGGCGGGATCACCGCGATCATGGCCGGCATCGACCATCGCAGCAATGCATCGGCCTTCACCTTCCCGGGGTGAGAGGCTGAGGAGCTGAGCAGTCAGCTCCGGACGTTGCGACGCCGGAGCTGCACCGCCTACAGCAGCGCTGAGGTCAAAGCAGCTTTTCGATATCCTTCCGGATATCCTCGGGCTTGGTCGTCGGCGCATAACGATGCACCACCGCTCCCTCGCGATCGACCAGGAATTTGGTGAAGTTCCACTTGATCGCCTTGGATCCGAGCACGCCCGGTGCCTCGGCCTTGAGGCGTTCGAACAGCGGATCGGCGTTTGGCCCGTTCACCTCGACCTTCGCGAAGACCGGGAAGGTCACATCGTAGGTCAGCGAACAGAAGTTGGCGATTTCCGCAGCGTCGCCAGGCTCCTGAGCGCCGAATTGGTTGCAGGGGAAGCCAAGCACCTCGAACCCGCGTTCGCCATAGTCGCGGTGCAGCGTCTCCAATCCCTCATACTGCAGGGTGAAGCCGCATTTGGAGGCGGTGTTGACGATCAGCAGCACCTTGCCGCGGTAGTCCGCCAGCGAGGCCGTTGCGCCATCCGCGGTCTTCACCTCGAAATCGGTGATCGCAGCCATCAGCCCCTCTCCCTGTTACCTGTTGCTTCGTGCGAAGCGTCCCTCAAACCGGCAGCAAACTCAAGCAGGCTCGATCACGCCGTCGTGCAGGCGCACCACCCGGTCCATCTTGCTCGCCAGCCGTTCGTTGTGGGTGGCGATCAACGCCGCTGATCCCTCGCCGCGCACCAGCTTCAGAAATTCGCCCAGCACGCGATCGGCGGTTTGTTCGTCGAGATTGCCGGTCGGCTCATCCGCGAGCACCAGCGCTGGCCGGTTCGCCAGCGCGCGCGCCACGGCTACGCGCTGCTGCTCGCCGCCCGACAATTGGCTGGGACGGTGGGTCAGCCGATGGCCCAGGCCAAGCGCGGTCAGCAAGGTCGTGGCACGCGCCGTCGCTGCCTCGGTGGTCGCGCCATGAATCAGCTGCGGCAGCACGACATTCTCGATCGCGTTGAAATCGGGTAACAGGTGATGGAACTGGTACACGAAGCCCAATTGATCGCGGCGCACCTGCGTCCGTCCGTTCGCGTCGAGCTTCGCTGCTTCCTCCCCCGCGATGCGGATCGAGCCGTCGAAGCCGCCCTCCAGCAAACCGACGGCCTGAAGCAGCGTGGACTTGCCCGAGCCTGACGGGCCCAGCAGCGCGACGATCTCTCCCGGCCCGACCGACAGGTCGACGCCGCGGAGCACCTCAATCGTTTCCTCGCCCTGGGTGAAGCTGCGCGAAAGCCCTTCGGTCTGCAGAACGGCGGTCATCGACGAATTACTCATAACGCAGCACCTGCACCGGATCGGTGCTCGCCGCCTTGAACGCCGGGTAGATGGTGGCGAGCAGCGTCATGAGCGCAGTGATGACCACGATCGCAACGATCTCCACAGGGTCCGGCTTGGACGGGAGCTCGGTCAGGTAGCGGATCGAGGGATCCCACAGCTCCTGCCCGGTGACGAACTGAACGAAATTCACCACCGCCTGGCGATAGAACAGGAACAGCGCGCCCAAGACCAGGCCTGCCACAATGCCGAGCGTGCCGATCGTCACGCCCACCGTCATAAAAATCCGCATCATCGCGCCGCGCGTCGCGCCCATCGTGCGCAGGATGGCAATGTCGCGCGTCTTCGCCCGTACCAGCATGATCAGCGAGGACGCGATGTTGAACGCCGCGACCAGGATGATGATGCACAGCACCACGAACATCGCGATCCGCTCCACCGCCAGCGCCTCGAACAATTGCGCGTTCATCTGGCGCCAGTCGCTGATCACGGCAAAGCGGCTGACCTTCTGCGCCAGCGGCGCCAGTATCTGGCCGACGCGATCTGCATCCACAGTTTCCAGCTCAATCATGCCCACCGCGTCGCCGAGCAGCAGCAGCGTCTGCGCATCCTCCATCGGCATGATGACGTACGCCTTGTCGAAATCGTACACGCCGATCTCGAACACGGAAGAAACCGTGTAGTTGACGTAGCGCGGCACTGTACCGAACGGCGTCGTCTGCCCTGCCGGATTGATCAGCGTGATCTCAGAACCGACGGTCGCACCTAGCGATTCGGCGAGCCGCGATCCGATCGCGACGCGTCCGGCCCCGGGCGTCAGCGAACTGAGCGTGCCCGTGATCACCTTGCTACCGATGGTCGTGTTCGACCGGATATCCTGCACGCGCATACCGCGCACCAGCACCGCCTCGACACGGCCGTTATAGGTCGACATCAGCGGCTGTTCGACCAACGGCACGGCGCTGATCACGCCCGGCGTGGCATCAGCCTCGCGCACCACGTCGCGCCAGTCAGTCAGTCGCCCGCCGACACCCTGCACCACCGCATGGCCATTGAGCCCGACGATCTTGTCGAACAGTTCGGCCCGGAAGCCATTCATGACGCTCATCACGATCACGAGCGCCGCAACACCCAGCATCACCGCGCCGAGGCTGAACCCGGCCACGAGGACAATGAAGCGTTCGCCGCGCCCGGGAAGCAGATAGCGCCGCGCGATCATTCGTTCGTAGCGCGACAGGATCATGGCCCCCGCTCTATCGGCGCGGCTTCACACTGGCAACGTTGCTGTTGCGGAATCATCACAGCCCCCGATCAATCTGTTTAGCTGGCGTTCATTTTCGTGGACGCCTAACCAAGGAGCACGTAGCAACAGGCTACTGGCACACAGGCAAAGGCCGTGGTTCGGGGAAGCTTTCTGCCCCGCCTCTTGGTTGAGGCGCGCGGGCGGTAGCACAAGGGGGCTGACGAGCAATCGTCACGCAGGCGCCCGGATCGGAAACGATCCGGGCGTTTCCTTTTGCAGCAATGGCGGCAACCAAGCGCACCACTAAATCATCTTGTCCTGATCTAGATCGTTGTTCGCCACGTCGCCGCCATTACGGTGAAAGGCATGAGCAACAACGCCGCCATCCTCGCCATCGACCTTCTCAATACGTTCGACTTCGACGGCGGGGACAAATTGAAGCAAGCTGTTGCCGATATGGTGGAACCGGTTACCTCGCTTCGTCGCCAGGCTGCCGAGGCTGACGTTCCGGTCATCTTCGTCAACGACAATTACGGTCGCTGGCATGACGAACCGCATCAGCTGGTCGCCCATGTCGCCGCAGGAAAGGGCGGCGACCTTCTCGATCAACTGAAGCCTGGGCCGGACGACTATTTCGTCATCAAGCCGGAATCCTCCGGCTTCTATGCCACCACGCTTCCCGCGCTGCTGCCGCGGCTGGGCGTCTCGCGACTTGTGCTGATCGGCGTTGCGGCGGACATCTGCGTCCTGTTCACTGCGGCAGACGCTCATATGCGCGAATATGATCTGTGGGTGCCGAGCGATGCCGTCGCCTCTCAGCATGGTGAGCGCGCACATTGGGCGCTCGAGATGATGGAAAACGGCATGAGCGCAGAGACCCGCCCGACCAGCGACTTGTCGCTCAGCGACTGGCTCGTGAGCGAACCCAAGGTTCAGCCAGGCGCGCGCGGCTGATCTGTTGACCTGATCTGGCGGAAGCCTGCCGATCCTGCCAGAGTTGCCGGCAATGAACCGGCTAGCTCCCGACGACGACGATGCGCGCTTTGTACGTCGCCTTTTTCTGACCGTCGCCGTCGCGGCCCTGACCGCGATCCTTTACTTCACCGGCGACTTGCTGATCCTCGCGTTCGGATCGATCCTGGGCGCGATCGTCATTCACGCGATTGCCGAGATCTACGAAGAGCGGCTGCGTATCCCGACACGACCCGCGCTGATCACCGCGATCATCACGGTTCTAGCGCTGATCGTCTTTCTGGGCTGGCTGTTCGGCGTCGAGTTCCGGACGCAGGTCAACGTCCTCGTCACGCGATTGCCGGGCATTCTGAACGAGATTGGCGATCAGCTATCGGTATCGCCGGTGGGCGCCAAGGTGGTCGACGCGGTGCGCGCGGCATTCGCCGGTAGTCGCGTCGCGCAGGATATTGGCGGCATCGCGGAAGGCGCCGGGCAGTTCGTGCTGAACGCTCTCCTGGTCCTGGTCGGGGCGATCTTCTTCGCGGTGGATCCCAAGGTGTATGAGCGCGGCTTCCTCTTGCTGATGCCGCCCTCGAAGCGAGCGGTGGTCGAGGACGCGCTTCTCGATACCGCTTCCACGCTTCGCCTGTGGCTCCGCGCGCAGCTGATCCAGATGACGACCATGGGCGTCCTCGTCGGTCTGGGCCTCTGGTGGCTGGGTGTCCCCTCCGCTCCCGCGCTTGGCCTGTTGACCGGCCTCAGTGAGTTCATTCCCTATGTCGGGCCGGTCGCCGCAATGGTGCCGGCGCTCGGCCTCGCCGCGACTCAATCGATTAGCCACGTGCTGTGGACGCTGGGGGTGTTCGCAATCGTCCGGGTCATCCAGACCAACTTCATCACGCCCTTCGTCACCAGCCGCGTCGTGGCGATCCCGCCGGCGATCACGCTTTTCGCGATCCTGGCGATCGGTGCGGTATTTGGCTTGTTCGGCCTGTTCTTCTCGGCCGCTATCCTGGTGGTGGTCTACACCCTGATCCGCAGCCTCTATCTGCGTGATACGCTGGGCGAGCATATCCCTCGTTCGCGGCACCGGACACTTTTCGACTCCGCTGGAAATCAGCGCGACTCGCCGGAAAAGCTGGATTAATGTCTTATTTACCTTTTGCGTTCAGATGTTGAATGGTTAATGGATCGCTTGGGGTGTGTCGTTCAACCGCACGCTCGCAAACGGGGGACTGACGTATGCGCGTGCTGTTGATCGAGGACGAGCCGACGACCGCCAAGGCCATCGACCTGATGCTTTCGGCCGAAGGGTTCAACGTCTATTCGACGGATCTGGGCGAAGAGGGTTTGGACCTCGGCAAGCTCTACGATTACGATATCATCCTGCTCGACCTGAACCTGCCGGATATGCACGGCTATGACGTGCTGAAGAAGCTGCGCGTTGCGCGAGTGTCTACGCCGGTGCTGATCCTGTCCGGCGTGAACGAGATGGACTCCAAGATCCGCAGCTTCGGCTTCGGCGCGGATGATTACGTGACCAAGCCGTTCCATCGCGAGGAACTGGTAGCGCGCATCCACGCCGTGATCCGCCGGTCCAAGGGGCATTCCCAGTCGGTGATCCGCACCGGCAAGCTCTCGGTGAACCTTGATGCCAAGACCGTCGAGGTCGATGGCGCGCGCGTTCACCTGACGGGCAAGGAATATGCGATGCTGGAGCTGCTGTCGCTCCGCAAGGGCACGACGCTGACCAAGGAGATGTTCCTGAACCATCTCTATGGCGGCATGGATGAGCCCGAACTCAAGATCATCGACGTCTTTATCTGCAAGCTGCGCAAGAAGCTCAGCATGGCGTGCGAAGGCGAAAATTACATCGAAACGGTCTGGGGCCGCGGCTACGTGCTGCGCGAACTCGACGAGGTGCCCGCCAAGGTCGCCTGACGCTTCCCATAATATGGGGAAAGAAGCCGCGGCGTCGGGGGGCGCCGCGGCTTTTTATTTGTCTATCCGGCCCGTCAGGCTGCCGCGGCGCGTTTGCGTGCAACCAGATCCAGCAGATGATCGCGGAGCGCCGCCGTATTTGCGCTCCAGGTAAATCCTGCAGCATGTGCCCGGACCTGCTCGGCCGGTACGGCGGCAGTCAGAAGGTCGTTGATCGCCCCCGCCAAGGCGCCTGCGTCTCGCTCCACGATCCGCCCGGCGGTGGGGTCAGTCACCACTTCCTGTGCCCCGCCCGCGGCCGTGATCACGATCGGCGTGCCACAGGCCAGCGCCTCCACCCAGGCATTGGCCAGCCCCTCCGAGGATGAGGCAAGCGCCATCACGTCTGCCGCCGCCATCAGCGAGGGCAAGTCCCGGTGCGGCACTGATCCGAGCAGGCGCACCCTGTCGGCAACCCCGGCGCTGGCGGCGGCGGCCTGGATCGCGACACGTGACGGGCCCTCCCCGGCGATCAACAGCGTCGCGTCCGGCACGCTTTGCATCGCGCGGGCGACAATCTCATGCCCCTTGCGTGGGATCAGCGCCCCGACCGAGACGATCAGCGGCCCTTCCACCCCAAACCTGGTCTTGGCAATGCATCGGTCAAGCGGCGCAAAGCGGTCTAGATCAACCCCGGTATGATGCACGCGGATGCGCTCACTGAGCATGCCGGCCGAGACCATGTCGTCCCGCATTGCGCCCGAAACCGCGAGCAGCCCGTCCGCTGCCCTTCCTGCCGCCACGACAGAAGCCGCCGTCGCGGACTGTGTTCCCCAGAAATGGATGTCCGCGCCGCGCGCCTTGATCGACACAGGGACGCCATACCGCTTGCCCAGCGTGATTGCTGCCGGGCCATCGGGGAAGAAGAAGGACGCGTCGATCACATCGAAGGGGAAGTCCCGGCGCATGTCATCAAGCAGCGGGATCAGCGCTCGCGTCAGGGCGGCCACATGGAACCGGCCCTGTGTTCCCGGCCAGGTGGTGAATCGGGGCCGCTGCACCTGCATCCCCTTCCAGGTCTCGGCGGTGGGCACGCCCGCAAATGAGCGATATTGACGATGCAGGCGCACGGGCCAGGGCGGCATGCCGATCGGCGCAACGACCCTGACGGCCACGTCCTCTGCAGCGGCAAGCCCCAGCGTCTGGCGCTCCACGAACACACCAAAATTGGGCCGCGTCTGGTCGGGGAACAGGCTGGAAAGCGTTAGTACACGAAGCATCAACTTCCCCTTACAGCCCAGACGTTAAGGCCACGTAGGCATCGTTTTGGCCCCTTCTGGTCACCGGATCAGGCCGCTGCTAGACGATAGCGCATGGGTCACGCGCATCACCACGGACACGCGCATACGGCAACCGGTGGCCACGGCGCTGATCAGGATCACGGCCACGGGCATAGCCACGGACACGGGCACGGGCACGGGCATCACCATCATCCCGAGCCGCCAGCATCCTGGGACCGGGCATTTGCGATCGGCATTGGGCTGAACCTGATCTACGTGGTGGCGGAGGCGGGTGCCGGCCTATGGACGGGCTCGGTCGCGCTGCTGGCGGATGCCGGGCATAATCTTTCGGATGTTCTCGGCCTGGCTGTGGCCTGGGCAGGAGCAGCGCTGGCCCGCACCCCGCCGTCGAAGCGATTTACCTACGGGCTGAAGGGATCGACGATCCTCGCGGCACTGGCGAATGCGCTGCTGTTGCTCGTCGCGCTTGGCGCGATCGTGCTTGAGGCCGCGCAACGCTTTGCGGATCCGGCGCCGGTGCCGGGCCTGACGATTTCAGCGGTGGCGGCGGTAGGCATACTGATCAACGGCCTGACGGCCTGGCTGTTCGCCCGCGGGCGCAAGGGCGACGTGAACATTCGCGGCGCCTATCTCCACATGCTCGCCGACGCGGCCGTATCCGCAGGCGTTGTGATCGCCGGCATCGGCATCTGGATGTCGGGCTTCGGCTGGATCGACCCGGTCGTCAGCATCGTCATCGCTGCGCTGATTTTCTGGCAGACATGGGGGCTGCTGCGCGAGACAGTGGAGATGAGTCTCGCCGCCGTTCCCCGCGCAATCGATTATGATCGTGTGCGGGGCGCGCTGGGCGAACTGCCGGGCGTGATCCAGGTCCACGATCTGCACATCTGGCCGATGTCGACGACCGAACCGGTGCTGACCGCGCACCTATTGATGCCGGCGGGTCACCCCGGTGACGCCTTCCTCGCGGAGGCGCAGGACATGCTGCGTCAGCGCTTCAACATCGGTCACGCGACGCTTCAGGTCGAAACGGGCGAGGCCCCTTGCGTGCTGGAGCCGCACGGGGCGGTCTAGCCGTCAGTAACGATTAGCCGCAGCGACTGCGACTCGGGCGCCTCAATAGGCGCGCGCCACCGCGAACTCGACCGCCTCGATCATGGCGTCCTTTGCCGCGCCCGCGGGGAACGGCGCGATCGCGTCGATCGCCTGCTGCCCATAATGGCGCGCGCGCGCCATCGTATCGTCCACCGCATGGCTCGACCGGACCAGGGCGATCGCCTGCGCGAAATCCTCGTCGCTGTCGCGCCGACCCTCCACCGCATCTTTCCAGAAGGCGCGCTGCTCCGCGTCACCGCGCGCATATGCAAGGATGACCGGAAGCGTCATCTTTCCCTCGCGGAAGTCGTCGCCCGCGTCCTTGCCCATGGTGCCCGCGTCAGAGGTATAGTCGATCGCGTCGTCGACCAGCTGAAACGCGATACCCAGGTTCCGTCCGTAAGCGTCGAGCGCGGTCTCCTCCGCGTCGGAGCGATCCGCCACAACCGCAGCAATGCGGCAGGCCGCCGCAAACAGCGCAGCAGTCTTCGCATTGATGATTTCGAGGTAACGATCCTCGCCCAGATCAACGCGGCGGGCGGCGGTCAGCTGGTTCACCTCACCCTCGGCGATCACAGCGCTGGCGTTGGACAGGATCTTCAGCGCGCGCAGGCTGCCCGATTCCACCATCAACTCGAACGAGCGCGAAAAAAGGAAATCGCCCACCAGCACGCTAGCGGGATTGCCCCAGATGGTGTTGGCAGTGCGCTTGCCGCGCCGCAGGTCCGATCCATCGACCACGTCATCGTGCAGCAGCGTCGCGGTGTGGATGAATTCGACCGCAGCGGCGAGCCCGTGATGCTTGCTGCCCGAATAGCCGACCAGCTGCGCGCTCGCGAGCGTCAGCATCGGGCGCATCCGCTTGCCGCCCCCGGCGATCAGATGACCGGCGAGTTCGGGGATCAGCGGTATCTGCGACGTCATCCGGTTACGGATCGCATCATTCACGCGAAGCATGTCTTCCGCGACGAGGTGAATCATCGGGTCTAGCGACGGCTGGGTGCCGGCAAGGCGTTGGACGGTGGCGCTCATCTGCGACAGCCTCTACGGACGCGCGAGCAAGGCCGCAACTGCGGGGAACGTCATGGGAGGGCGCGAATGACAGACGAGGTGCTGAGGGGCTATCGCAAGAGCATCGACAATATCGATGCAGCGCTCGTCTGCCTGCTCGCCGAACGGTTCAAGGTGACCCAGGCTGTCGGGCGTCACAAGGCCGAGGCCGGTCTGCCCCCGGCAGACCCCGGCCGCGAAGACGCGCAGATTGCCCGGCTGCGCGCCTTGGCCGAGGAAGCCGAGCTCGATCCCGAATTCAGCGAGAAATTCCTGCGCTTCATCATCGATGAAGTGATCCGTCACCATGAGCGGCTGCGCGGCTGACAATTCGGCGTGCAGCCCGCGATCAGGACGGACGCGCCGGATCAGTTGCACCAGGGCCGGCGGCGTCCCTCCCACGGGCGGGCCAGTCCTTCTTCGACCAGCGCGTCACCCAGCGATTGGCCATTACGCGTGACGATGGCGAGACGTCGGCCATAACGGTCGGTGGCGCGATCGGCGTCAGCCAGCGTGACAGGGCCGGCGTTGAGCAGTTCCTGCAACCGGTGGGTGGCCTGCTCGCCGAGCGCCGCCTCCTCGGCACAGCGCGGCGGATGCGTTTCAGGCGTGTCTATATCGGCCAGGCGCACCTTCTCGCCGCCGATCCAGATCGTGTCGCCATCGACCACGCAATTCTCGCCCCCGCCCGTGTGGCACAGGGAGAAGTGGCGAACTGCCGCCCCGGCGCTGCTGGTCGAGGTGGCAGCGCCCGGCATGGTCGCATCGGGAACAAGCCACACGCCGGAGGCCAGCCCGGTGGCAATTGCCACCAACAGCGCCGCCACAAACGGCAGCTTCTTCCGCCGCCGCCGCTGCGCCGGCCAGAAGGAGATCGGTGTCGCCTGGCGACGAGCGGTGCGGTGGAAGGAACGATCATGGCGCATGAGGCAAGCTCGTGCCTGCCGATGGTAAGCGATCGATCAACCGTCATCGTTAACGCGCGCAATCGGCGCCGCGGGACGGTATCCGCGACGCCGTTTTGATACGTTTATTTTCCGGTGAACATCGCCGGGCGCTTCTCAAGGAAGCTTGCCATGCCCTCGCGGAAATCCTGGCTCTGGAACAAGGGCAGCAGCTGAAGATAGACGTGCTGCACATGGGTATCGAAGGTTTCCTCCATGCCCATACGCATCAGCCGCTTGGCGCCCTGCACCGCCATCGGCGCATTGGCAGCGATCTCCAGCGCCAGCTCCCGGGCGCGGGCGGCGACCTGATCGGCCGGCACGACTTCGTTGACGAGGCGTTCCTTGAGGCAATCTTCGGCGGACAGCGTGCGGCCGGTGAAGACGATCTCCGCCGCCTTGGCCCAGCCGATCATCCGCGGCAGGAACCAGGTGCCGCCCGATTCGGGCAGTACGCCGCGCTTCACGAAGGCCGCAGCGAGCTTCGCCTCCGCCGCCATCACGCGGATGTCGCAGCCCAGCGCCAGATCCATGCCATAGCCGGCGGCCGAGCCGTTGAGCGCTGCGATCACCGGCTTGTCGAGCGCGTGAAGCACCGTTGGCGGCGTGTTGCGCAGGTCGATCGTCGCGCCGAAGGTGGCCGACGAAGAGCCGATCCCCTCGCCCTGCGAGGCGGCATTCAGATCCAGCCCGGCGCAAAAGGCGCGGCCGGTGCCGGTCAGCACGATCACCCGCACCTCGCGATCCTCGCCCGCCTTAACCAAGAGGCGGGTCAGCTCGTCCAGCATCGGGCCGGAGATGGTGTTCATCCGCTCCGGGCGGTTCAGCGTCAGCGTGGCGACGCCGTCGGACACTTCATAGGTTACGTCTTCGCTCATTCTTCCTCTCCCCTCACGCGGACCGCGACAGGCGCGCGACCGTCGCTTCATATTCCGCCATCGTCTCATCGAAGATCTGCGCGATCGGCTTCACGTCGCGGATGCGGCCGGCGACCTGACCAGTGAGCGCGATGCCAGCCTCCAGATCGCCGCCGAAATAGACCGCTTGGGTATCGGCGAATTCGCCGAAGATGTTGGACGTCCCTTCCTTCTCGATCCGCGTCGTGCGTTCGGTGCGCAGCGCGCGGAGCGCCGGGCCGGGGCCGCTGCGGTTGAGGAACACGGTGTCGGTCGAGTCCGCCTCCAAGATCGCCGTCTTCCAATTCTCGTGCACCGGGCTTTCGGCCGAGGACAGGATGCGCGTGCCCATCAGCACGCCCTCCGCACCCAGCGCAAAGGCCGCGGCCATCGTCCGCCCGTCCATGATCCCGCCGGCGGCGACGACCGGCACGTCGACGGCTTCCACCACTTGGGGCACCAGCACCATGGTAGAGACGTCCTTGGCGTTCTTGAAACCGCCACCCTCGCCGCCTTCGACGATCAGGCCATCGACGCCCGCCTCCACCGCGCGCAGCGCGCCCGCGAGGCTGGGGACGACGTGGAACACGGTGAGGCCCGCCGCCTTCAGCATGCCGGTATATTTCATCGGGTCACCCGCCGAGGTGGTGACGAAGCGGATGCCCTGATCGATCACGAACTGGACGATGCCCGGATCGCGCACGAACGCCTGCGCGACGTTCACGCCGAACGGCTTGTCGGTCAGCTCTCGCATTTTCAGGATTTCGCCGCGCACGGCCTCCAGATCGCCCGACGAGGTCTCGATGATCCCCATGCCGCCGGCGTTCGACACGGCCGATGACAGATGCGATCGGGCGATCCAGCCCATCGCCGCCTGGATGATCGGTTTCTCGATCCCGAGCATTTCCGTGATGCGCGTCGTCAACGCCATCTTCCTCTCCCGTCCCAATTTGAAGGTCGGGTTCGCACGAGCAGCGCCTTGACGCTAGCCCCTTTCAAACAGTGAGTGCGAGGAGCGCAAAGGTCGCCAGCCAGTGCGTGCCCATGTAATCGTCGGCGAGATGCGCCAGGCTGGCGCCCAGGTGATCGTCCGCCGCCGCACGCGCTACCGGCGCGATCGGATGCGTCGGCAGCGCGGCCGCGATCGAGCGCCAGCACCACGCGCGGCTGAGATTGAGGCCGTCGAGATGCGCGATCTTCCCGTCGCTGCGATCCGAGACCACGGCGGGGGTGAACAGGCTTTGCGGGCGACCGGCCACGGCCTCCGGCAGAAAGACGTCGAACCAGCCGGCGAAGCCGTCGCCGAGCACGCGGCTCATCAGCAGCGCCTCGCACAAGGCGGAGGACAGGAATTCGTCGCCGCCCGGCTCCCATGCCTGGCAGCCGCGATCCTCGCCGAACCAGTCGCGCGCGCGCGCGTCGATCAGCGTCACCAGCACGGCATCATGCGTCAGGCCCCAGTCGCGCGCGAGCGTCAGCGCGAAGGCGGTGTTGTAGTGGGTGCCGACGCGGATCGGATAGGTGAGTTTGGGCAAATGCTGGTGAAAGCGCTCGGCAAAGGCGCGCGCGAGTGGCTCAAGCGCCGCGCCCCAGCCCGCGTCATGCCGCCCCGCTTCGCCATGCAGCGCCAGCGCCCAGGCCCAGCCATACGGCCGCTCGAAGCCGGCGGCGTACGGCCGCGCCAGCACCGCCAGTTCGCCGGCGACCTTCTCCGGCACCAGCATCTCGTCTGTGCGGCGGTGGATCTCGGCGGCCTCAGGCAGATCCGGGAACAGCCGCGCGATCGTCAGCAGCTGCCACCAGCCGTGGACGCAGCTGTGCCAATCGAAACTACCGTGAAAGATCGGGTGGATTTCATGCGGCTCGCGCAGATCCTCCGGCCCGGTCAGCACCTGATCAAGCTTGAAGGGATAACGCTGCCCGACGTGGCCCAGCGTTAGCCGGGCGAAGCCGGCGGCGACATCGGGCGTCAGGGTCATGCAACAATCCACCACAACAAAAGCACATTGAACACGAGCAGCGGCAGCGCCGTCGGCACCTGCGCACGGATCACGCCGTTGCGATCCTTCAGCTCAAGCAGTGCGGCGGGCACGAGATTGAAGTTCGCCGCCATCGGCGTCATCAGCGTGCCGCAGAAGCCCGCCAGCATGCCGACCGCCGCGACCGGTGCGGGATCCGCGCCATAGGCCTGGACCAGAAGCGGAATGCCGACCGCCGCGGCCATCACCGGAAAAGCGGCAAAGGCATTGCCCATCACCATCGTGAACAGCGCCATGCCGAGCCCGAAGGCGAGCACGGCGCCGAGCACGCTGCCGGTGGGGATGACGACACCGACCAGCCGGCCGACCACCTCGCCGACGCCCGCCAGCGCGAAGACCGCGCCGAGGCTCGCCAGCATCTGCGGCAGCACCGCGGCCCAGCCGATATCGTCCATCAATGCACGGCCAGCGCGGAACGGCTCGGCCGGCGCGGGCCGGAGCCAGGCGTAGCAAAGCGCAAGCGCCAGCAGCACGCCTGCCGCCAGCGCCACCAAGGTTGCCTGCTTGCCGTCGAACACGGCCGGGAATTGCTTGAATACGAAGGTGCCGATCAGCGCGGTCGCCGGGATCACCAGCGCGGGCACGAACACCATCGCGCCGCGCGCCGCGGGCTCACCGGCGGGTATGCGGCGCTTCATCCGCCCGCTCGCCGCGATCGCCACCAGCGCGAGGACGAGCACACCGTTGCCGATGTCGCCCAGCCAGTCGCCGGCGAGGAAGCTCGTCGCCACCAGCCCGTAGAAGCCGGTGTTGGCCCAGCGCCGCTCGGTGAAAGACAGGATCGCGAAGGCGAGGAAGGTGAGCCCCGCGACGAGATAGACGAAGTTCAGCCCGATCATGCGCGGCGCGCCTTGCGATCGAGCAGCCACAGCCGCGTGCCGTGGATGGCGAAGGCGGCGATTGCGGTGGGGATCGCCCAGACCGACATGTGCAGTGGCTCGACGAAGATGCCGTAGCCCTCCAGCACGCCCTTCATCAGCAGGATCGATCCGATCGCGATGAAGATGTCCTCGCCGAAGAACAGCCCGATATTGTCGGTGGCGGCGGCCATCGCCTTCACCTTTTCGGGATCATGCGCCTGCCCCGCCGCGGCCTCTGCCATGGGCGCAATCAGCGGGCGGACGGTCTGCGCCGGCCCGGCAACGGAGGTGAGGCCAAGCGCGGCCGTGATCTGGCGAAAGGCGAGATAGGCCATTAGCAGCCGCCCGGTCGTCAGCCCCTTCAGCCCGCCCACCAGTGAGCGCGCGCGTGCCTGCAAGCCGTTGCGCTCCAGCAGACCGATGACGGGAAGCACGATATAGATGGCGGTAACGTAGCGCGTGTCGTTGAACGCCTTGCCAAACGCGGCGAGAATCGCGAGCGGATCGATGCCCGCGGCCAGCCCGGTGACGAGCGCAGAGGCAGCGATCACCAACATCGGATTGAAGCGCAAGAGGAAGCCGAGCGCGATGATCGCGATGCCGGCGAGGACGAGCATCAGGCCACGCCCCGAGCGTCACTCCGCCGCCGCCCCGGGCGCCGCCATGTCATGGAAACCATCCGCCGATCTGTGCGGCAGCCGCGAGGCCGGGACAAGCCCGAAGCGGCGTCAGGGGCTTCGGTGTGATAGGTGCTTACCGATCAGATGCTGCAATGCTTTATAACCGTCACCGCTCGTGAAAGCGGGCCGGCAGGAACCGCCCATGTGTGGACGGCCCTCCGTTGGCAAGCTTGAACATCTGCTCTGCAATGCTGGTTGGTGCGGCCATGTGTCCGACCTGTTGGTGCGGCGCATGGTG
>NZ_JAQZBC010000003.1 GCF_029239295.1 Sphingomonas sp. | reverse complement strand
AGCTAACCCCCTTTTACCGGGGCGGCCATGGCGCCTTGTTTTCGCTAACCACTCCAGCAACCCGTCCGGGCCACCGCTGCGGTGACACCCATCTAGGTGCACCCAACCTACCCGTCAAACACTTTTTACAACTTTCCTACACTCACCCTCAAAAACAACGGTTTTCCGCCGGTTTTAACTTGCCGTGAAGTCACACAGCTGTAGCGGAACCGACATGGTCTCCCCCATCAGCCCGCCAGATCAGGTCGAATCGCTCGCCAGTCAGGTGCGCAACGCCGTTATCTGGCGCTCGGGGACGCAGATCGCAGCCCAGCTGGTGCAATGGGCGTCGACCTTTCTGGTCATCCGGATCCTGTCACCGGGTGACTATGGCCTGTTCGCCATGACGGGGGTGGTGATGGCCTTCCTCAACATGCTGAACGGCTATGGCCTGGCGAGTGCCGTGGTGCAGCAGCGCGACATTACCGAGCGCCAAGTCCGGCAATTGTTCGGCATGCTGATCGTGCTGAATCTAGCTTTGGGCACCGCCCAGTTTATGCTCGCGCCCCTTGCTGCGGCGTACTACCGCCAGCCGGAGGTCGCTCACCTGCTGCGCGTGCAGGCGTTGATCTATATCGCGACGCCCTTCATCGCGCTGCCGCAGGCATTGCTGAGCCGCGAGATGGACTTCCGCTTGCAGGGGCGTGTGAATATTCTGTCATCGGTGGTGGGCGCCGCCACGGCGCTGACCGGCGCCTTCGCAGGTTGGGGCGTATGGACGCTGGTGTTCGCGCCGATGATGCTGTTTGCCGCGCGCGCCGCCGGAATAACGATCGCCGCGCGGATGTGGATCAGGCCGGTGTTCGACTTCCGCGGCGCCGGTGCGCTTGCCCGATTTGGCGGCATGATGGCCGCCAGCCAGCTGTTTTGGTTTCTGCAGAGCCAGGCCGACGTCTTCATTGCCGGTCGCCACCTGACCATCCACGATCTGGGCATCTATACGACCAGCCTGTTCCTGGCGCAGATCTTCGTCTCGAAATTCGTGCCGCCGCTCAACGAGGTCGCCTTTTCCGCCTTTGCCCGCATCCAGCATGATCGAACCGCCACGGCGGCCGCGTTCGTCAAAGGCGTGCGGATCGTGATGCTCGCCGCCTTGCCCTTCTATGTCGGTCTTGCGGTAACGGCCGAGCCACTGGTGTTGGTGATGCTGGGCGAAAAATGGGCGGCAGCGGCACCGGTCGTTCAACTGCTGGCGCTCGCGATGCCCTTCATGACGCTTCAGGTACTGTTCTCGCCAGCGTGCGACGCGATGGGGCGTCCGGGCATTGGCGTGCGCACGGGTGCCATCGGATCGGTCATCCTGGCGACAGGCTTCCTGATCGGCGTTCAATGGGGGGTAATCGGGCTCAGCCTGACATGGATCCTCTGCTACCCGTTGTATCTTGCGATCAGTTGTTCGCTGGCGCTGCCGGTAATCGGCGCCCGCCTGCGCGACATTGCCCGGGCGATTGCCCCTTCCCTGCTGGCGGCCGGCGTGATGGCAGCGATCGTGGTTCTGGTCGACCGGTCGGTTGGTTGGGCGCCAGTACCGCGGCTGTTGTTGCTGGTGAGCGTCGGGGCGGCAATCTACGGCGCCATGCTAATCCTGTTCGCCCGGCCGCTAGTCCGCGAAACGGTCGCTCTCGTCCGGAACCGCGTGTGAGGCCCGATCACGCCTGCTGGATATAGTCGCGCATCGCCGCCGCATCCGCCTCGACGCGATCGATGCGGTATTTGACGAGATCGCCGATCGAGACGATGCCGATCATCCGCCCCCGCTCGATCACCGGCAGGTGGCGGATTCGGCGCCGGGTCATCAGCGACAGCGCGCCCATCACCGCATCCTCTGGCGATACAGTCACGGCCGGCGCGGTCATCACATCGCGCACGCGGCGATCGAGTACGCTCGTATCGCCCTCCTTCAAGCAATAGATCACGTCGCGTTCGGAAAAGACCCCGGCGACATTGTCCCCATCCATCACGGGAACGGCGCCGATCCGCCGGGTCGCCAGCAGCGCCACGGCATCTCGGACCGAATCGCCCGCCGTTACCGTCACGATGTCGTGACCCTTGCCGCTCAGGATTGCCGCGATCGTCAACACCTCTCTCCTCGTCCTGGGGACCCGTGCGACGGCTCAGGAGCCGATCGCGGGCGCCTTCTTGCTGGAAGACTGCGCCATTTCGCGGCAAATGGAAAGCATGAGCCGTCTCGATGACCCTGAATACGCCCGCTTTGCCTGGGCGCGCTTTCGCCGCCTGCTGAGCTGGAGCGGCGCCATCGGCGTGATCGCATCGGTGATCGCGATCTGGCTGGTGGGACGCGCTTACGGCGAACTCAACTGGATCGCTGCGCTGGCAACGGTGGGCGGTGTTACCGGATCAGTCCTCATGGCGGGGGCGCTGATGGGCCTGACCTTCCTGTCCTCAGGGACCGGCCACGACGAGGCCGTCGACACGCGCGATTTCGAGGAGTCTGACAGCGCGGGGGATCCCACCGGCCGCTGACGGGTGCGCCTCGCATCGAGAGATTGAGGCGTCACACACAGAAAAGGCCGGCGACGCTTTTCGCGCCACCGGCCTCTTGATCGTTTATCGCGGATCGTGCGGTGTCAGGCCTCGACCTCAGCCGGGGTCGCGATCGAACGACGTCGGCGAGGCTTAGGCGCTGCATCGCCCGCCGCTTCCTCGCCACCGATCGCCGGCGGCAACGCGCTGGCGTCAAAGCCGAGCTGGTCACCATCTTCGGCCACTACCTTGCGCGGACGACCACGACGCTTGGGCGCCGATGCTTCCGCGGAAGCCTCGTCCCGGACGGGTGGCTGACCCATCGCGTTGTCGGAGTCGCTCGCCGTTACGCGCGCGTCGGCATAGCCCTCGCCGTCGCCCGTCGACTGGGGCTGCTCAGCGGCATATTCCTCGCGCGGCTGGCCCTCACGTGCCCCCGCGTACCGCGGACGACGCTCACGCTGGCGATCACCTTCGGGTCGACGATGATCGTCCTGCCGGCGATTGTCGGAGCGTTGCGCATTGCCCTGCTCACCATCCGCCCGCTGCTCATCATCACGATGGGCGCGGGGGCGCTGATCGTCACGCTGCCGCGAGCCACGCTCGCCACCACGATCGTCCTGGTTGCCGCGGCCCTGCTCGTCCGCACGGATCGCATCGCCCTCGTCGCCATAATCCTCGTCGCCGTCGAAATCGTTCTGCGGGCGGCGTTCACGATTATTATCGTCGTATCGGCCACGCTGGTCGGCGAGGACGCGAAAATAATGGTCGGCGAACTGGAGGTAATATTCGGTGTTTACCCGATCGCCCTGGCGCTGCGCGTCCGACGCCATGTTCTTGTACTTTTCGTACAACTGACTGGCATTGCCGCGCGCACGGCTGTCGATCCGATTGCCGTTATCGCGTGAACCCTGGCTTCCGCCACCTTGCGGGCGCTGTCCACCGCGGCCGCGACGACGGCCGTTCTGACGGTTGTTGATCAAATTACTGTCCTCGTCCTCAAACCAAAAACGGCCTTGCTCCCGGGATATTCGGTGCAACAATCCCCGGCCCGGGCGGAAGCGGCGCAAAACACCGAACCTTCAAGGCCTGCCATGGCCGCCGGACTGCAGCGGCTGATGACGAAGGGTGGGCGATCCGCCCAAATTCAACAGACAATGTTGATTTTGCGTGCCCCTGCGCTCGCCATAGCTGCTGAGCGGGCTATCTCAAAGCGAAATATTGTGAACAGATCCCATCATTTCAAGGCTTGATCACCAGACAACGGTCACGTCCGGCAAGGTCCTGTCGGCAAGTGACGTGGAGCCCCTGCGCGGTGAACAGTGCACCGGCGGTCTGCCGCTGATCGGCGCCGATCTCAACACAGGCGACACCGCCAAAGGCGATCTGCCGCCCAAGCAGTGGCGCAATACGGGCATAGTCCGCCAGTCCGTCCTTCCCCGCATAGAGCGCCGACGCCGGTTCGTGCTCCGCGACCTCTGCCGGGATGGGGACATCAAGCGCCACATAGGGTGGATTGCACAACACCAGATCAAATCGCTCGCCGGTGCCATGCCAGTCGCCCGAGCGGATCACCGCCCGGCCAGGAGCAATGCGCGCCGCATTGATGGTGGCGATCTCCAGCGCGGCGGGAGAGGCATCGATGCCGACGCCAGTCGCGTCGGGCCATTGATCTAGCGCGGCGAGCAGCAGCGCGCCTGATCCGGTACCCAGATCAAGGATCGTGCGGGGGCCCGGCGCGCCCGCGAAATGAGCGACCGCCGCCTCGATCAGCGTTTCGCTGTCCGGGCGCGGGATCAGGACACCGGGGGCTACCTGAAGATCGATGGTCCAGAAGGCGCGTGTGCCGGTGATATAGGCGATCGGTTCATGCTGCGCGCGACGATCAACCAGCGCGGCAAAGGCTGGCGGAACCGGTTGATCGGAAAGGGTCAGCAACAGTCGCTCGCGCGATAGGCCAAGCGCATGGGCCAGCAAAAGCTCGGCGTCGAGCCGCGGCGTTTCAGAGAAGTTGAATCGGGCTGCGGCGGCGGCCAGCGCGGCACGGGCACCGCCTGGCGCCGCATATTCAGCACCGGCAGGTTCCTCAACCATCGAGCGTGGCCAGCCGCTCCGCCTCATCCTCCGCGATCAAGGCGCCGATCAGCTCATCCATGTCGCCGGCGAGGATTTCGGGCAGGCGATGCAGCGTCAGGTTGATGCGGTGATCGGTGACGCGGCCTTGCGGGAAATTGTAGGTGCGGATCCGCTCCGAGCGATCGCCGCTGCCGACCATCGACTTGCGCGCGCCGGCGCGTTCCGCATGAAGCCGCTCGCGCTCCAGCTCATACAGCCGCGTGCGCAGCACCTTCAGCGCCTTCGCCTTGTTCTTGTGCTGCGATTTTTCGTCCTGCTGGATCACCGTCAGCCCCGTGGGGATGTGGACGATGCGCACCGCGGAATCGGTGGTGTTGACCGACTGGCCGCCCGGGCCGGACGAGCGATAGATGTCGATCCGCAGATCCTTGTCGTCGATCTGCAAGTCGACGTCCTCCGCCTCCGGCAGCACCGCGACGGTGGCGGCGGAGGTGTGAATCCGCCCGCCGCTTTCGGTGACGGGCACGCGCTGCACGCGGTGCACGCCGCTTTCGAACTTGAGCTTCGCGAACACGCCGGTGCCGGTGACCGATGCGACCACTTCCTTGTAGCCGCCGGCGTCGCTTTCGGAGGCGGAGATCAGCTCGATCCGCCACCCCTGGCGCTCCGCATAGCGCTGGTACATGCGGAACAGGTCGCCGGCGAACAGCGCGGCTTCGTCACCGCCAGTGCCAGCACGCACTTCGAGCATCGCCGAGCGTTCGTCCGCCGCGTCGCGCGGCAGCAGCGCGAGCGCGAGCTTGCGGTCGGCGGCCTCGAGCGCGACCTTGTTCTCGCGCAGCTCGTCCTCGGCCATGGCGCGAAGCTCGGCATCGCCGTCGCCGGTCATGTGCGCGAGGCTCTCGGCCTCCTGCCGCAGGCGGCGCACCTCGGCCGCCGCCTGCGCGACTGGCTCCAGCTCGGCATATTCCTTCGACACCGCGACGAAGCGGTCGCCCGGCAAGTCGCCGGTCGCCATCAGCGCGGCGAGTTCGTCACGCCGCGCCTCGATCTGGCGGATGCGGTCCAGCGAAATGGCGGTCATTGATGCGCCGCAATCACCGGATCGATGATGGCGCGCACCTGATCGATCTCGTCCTGCGCGGCGCCATAGCCGCGCTGCGACACCTGAAGTGCGCCGTCCCGCAGCGACAGGCTCATCGTCTGCGACGGCTTGCGCTTCAGCGCCTTGTCGAAGCGCTTGCGCGGGCTGCCCTCGATCGTCGCTTCCGCCGCCACGCCGCCACGGCGCAGCGCGGCCACCGCCGCCGTCGCCAGCAGCTCAAGCCCCGCGCTTTCCGCGATCACGTTGACCGGGCCGGCGAACTCCGGCTCCTCCAGCAGCATCGCCAGTCGCTCGACACCGGCCGCCCAGCCGACACCGGCCGTCGGCTGGCCGCCGAGACTTTCGACGAGGCCGTCGTAGCGCCCGCCGGCGAGAACGGTGCCCTGTGCGCCGAGCCGATCGGTGACGAATTCGAACGCGGTGTGGCGGTAATAATCGAGGCCGCGGACCAGCCGGTCGTTGCGGGTCCACTTCACGCCCGCCGCATCGAGGCCCGCCGTCACCGCGTCGAAGAAGGCGCGTGCCTCTTCGGTGAGGAAATCGTCGATCCCCGGCGCGGCATCGGCGATCGGGCGATCGCGCGGGTCCTTCGAATCGAGGATGCGCAGCGGGTTCTTGTCCAGCCGGGCGAGGCTGTCTTCGGACAGATCGCCGCGGTGCGCCTCGAAATGCGCGACCAGTGCTGCACGCCATGCGTCGCGCGTTTCCGCATCGCCCAGCGTGTTGAGCTGGAGCGTCACGCCATCGGCGATGCCGAGTTCGTGCAGCAGCTGATCGGCGAGCGTCAGCAACTCGACATCGGCGGCGGGCTCGGGCGCGCCCAGGATCTCCGCATCGATCTGGTGGAACTGGCGATAACGGCCCTTCTGCGGGCGCTCGTAGCGGAACACCGCGCCCGACGTCGCGACCTTCAGCGGCGCGAACTGCTGCCACCCCTCAGTCAGATAGGCGCGCGCGATGCCGGCGGTGAATTCCGGCCGCAGCGTCAGCGAATCGCCGCCGCGATCAGGGAAAGTGTACATTTCCTTCGACACGACATCGGTCGTCTCGCCGATCGAGCGGGCGAACACCTCGGTCGCCTCGAACATCGGGATCTCGACGCGCTGGAAGCAATAGAGCTTGCGCACGCGATCGAAGGTGTCGAGCACCTGCGCGAAGCGACGCTGTTCGCTGCCGAAAATGTCCTGCGTGCCGCGCACGCGGTTGGGAGTCTGGATACGGGCCATCACGGCGGCATCTAGGCGCGCGTGGCGCGGCGCGCTAGCACCTGACGCATGACAAGAGCGCGCAGCGGCTGGCAGGTCGGCAACACGATCGCTCCCCCGCGCTTTCTGGCATTCGCGGTCTTGCTGATCATGGCCTGTACCGCCGCTGCCTTGGCCGGAGCGCCCGCCGGCCGGGTGCTGATGATCGGCTTTGACACGGCCAGCGTGCTGTTCCTCCTTTCTCTGTTGCCCCTGCTGGACGACAAGACGGCAGACATGCGCCGCGCGGCGCAGGAGAATGATGCCAATCGAACGGCATTATTGGTGCTGACCGCGCTGGTGACGGCAGTGATCCTGGTGGCTGTCGCTAGCGAGCTGGGTACAGGGGGCGGGGGCCGGGATCGGGTGCTGATCATCACGACGCTCGCAGCGGCATGGCTGTTCTCGAACACCGTCTACGCGTTGCATTACGCGCATCTCTTCTACACCCGGGTGGAGGGCGAAGATGCGGGTGGGCTGGATTTCCCGAGCGGCGATTCCCCCGATTATTGGGACTTCATCTATTTCGCCTTCACGCTGGGCATGACGTTCCAGACGGCTGATGTGGCGATCCAGTCGCGTGCCATGCGCCGCGTGGTGATCGGCCACGGATTGGCGGCATTCATCTTCAACCTGGGCGTGGTCGCCTTCACGATCAACATGTTGGGCAATTGAGCTTCGCGGCTTTGGACGCTAGCGGGGTCAGCCATGTTCCGTATCGTCATTGCGGGCGCGCTGCTCGCGTCCACTGCCGCCGTTGTCGCCCAGGTTCCCGCCGGCAACTCGACCCCGCAGCCTTCCCCGATCGTCGACACGATTCCGGCGCCGGTTGACCAGCCCTATCCGGGCACGATCGCGCTGAAGGTCGATGCGACCGACATCGGTCGCCGCATCTTTCGCGTGACGCAGACGATCCCGGTGGCGAAGGCCGGGCCGACGGTGTTGCTGTACCCGGCATGGCTGCCCGGCAAGCACGGGCCGCGCGGCGAGATCGAGAAGCTGGCTGGGCTGGTGTTCAAGGCCGACGGCAAGGTCATCCCGTGGACGCGCGACACGGTCGACGTCTACGCCTTCGACCTCGATGTGCCGCAGGGCACCAAGACGATCGAGGCGAGCTTCCAGTTCATCTCGGCCACCAAGCCCGACCAGGGCCGCGTGGTGATGACGCCCGAGATGCTGAGCCTCCAGCCCAATTCGGTGAGCCTGTATCCGGCCGGCTATTTCACCCGGCAGATCCCGATCCAGATGACGGTGACCTATCCCGACGGCTGGACCGCGGCAGGCGCGCTGCCGGCCAAGGTGAACGGTTCGACCTACAGCTACCAGACGACCGACTATGACACCCTTGTCGATTCGCCGATTCTCGCGGGGCGCTATGGCAAGACCTGGCCGCTCAGCAACCGGGTGAAGCTGGCCGTCTATGCCGACACGCCGGGCGAGCTTGCCGCCACGCCGGCGCAGATCGACGCGCACAAGCGACTGGTTGATCAGGCGGTGAAGACGTTCGGCGCGCAGCATTACGACAATTACACCTTCCTCGTGTCGATCACCGACAATCTCGGCAGCATCGGGCTGGAGCATCACCGGTCGAGCGAGAACGGCGTGACGCCGGGCTATTTCACCAAGTGGAATGATGGTCCCGGCCGGCGCAACCTGCTGCCGCACGAATTCACCCACAGCTGGAACGGCAAGTTCCGGCGCGGCGCGGATTCGTGGACGCCCGATTTCCGCATGCCGATGCGCAATTCGCTGCTCTGGGTGTATGAAGGGCAGACGCAATTCTGGGGTTATGTCCTGCAGGCGCGTTCGGGCCTCGTTTCCAAGCAGGATACGCTGGATCAGCTGGCGGCGATCGCGGCGCTGTATGACAGCCAGCCGGCGCGGCAGTGGCGCGCGCTGATCGACACCACCAACGATCCGGTGATCTCCGCCCGCCGGCCCAAGGGCTGGACGAGCTGGCAGCGTAGCGAGGATTATTACAACGAGGGCCTGCTGGTCTGGCTGGAGGTCGATTCGCTGCTGCGCCAGTTGTCAGGCGGCAAAAAGTCGATCGACGATTTCGCCCGCGCCTTCTTCGGCATGCGTGACGGCGATTGGGGCGTTCTGACCTACGAGTTTGACGACGTGGTCGCGACGCTGGACAAGATCCAGCCGCATGACTGGCGCGGGCTGCTGACGCAGCGGCTGAACGAAAATGCCAAGGGCGCCCCGCTCTCCGGGTTCGAGCGCAACGGCTACCGCTTGGTATATTCGGCCGAGCCGACCGCATCGTTCCGCGCGAATGAAAAGACCCGCAAGAACACCGACCTCACCTATTCCGGCGGCTTCGTCGTGGGCCAGGGCGGCGACGTCACCGGCGTCACCTGGGGATCGCCGGCGTTCGACGCGGGGCTGACGATCGGCACCACAATCGTCTCGGTCAACGGCCAGAGCTATTCGGACGACCGACTGAAGGCGGCGATCGCCGCTGCCAAGGACAGCCAGCAGCCGGTGCAATTGTGGGTCAAGAACGGCGACAACTACCGTCAGGTGACGCTCGACTGGCGCGGCGGGCTGCGCTACCCGCGGCTCGAAAAGATCGGCACAGCAGAGGCCGGTCTGGACCGGCTGCTCTCGCCGCGCTGACCCGGGGCTGCAACCAGACACATTCAAGGACAAGGGACTTACAGCATGCGCATCGACATGGTGCCGACGGGCGACAACCCGCCGCACAGCCTGAACGTCATCATCGAAGTGCCGACCGGTGGCGAGCCGGTGAAATATGAGTTCGACAAGGCCAGCGGTGCGCTGTTCGTCGATCGCATCCTGCACACGCCGATGCGCTATCCGGCGAACTACGGCTTCGTGCCGCACACGCTGTCGCCCGACGGTGATCCGCTCGACGCGCTGGTCGTCTCGCGCTCGCCGTTCATCCCGGGCTGCGTCGTGCGCGCGCGGCCGATCGCGGTGCTGAACCTGGAGGATGAGGCCGGCGGCGACGAGAAGCTCGTCTGCGTGCCAGTCGACCAGACCTTCCCTTATTATTCCAAGGTCGGCGAGAAGGACGATCTCCCCGAGATCGTGTTCGAGCAGATCGAACACTTCTTCACCCACTATAAGGATCTGGAAAAGAAGAAGTGGGTCCGTATCGGCAAGTGGGGCGGCGCCGATGAGGCACGCCAGATCACGGTTGAAGCGATCGAGCGCTACAATGAAGCGAAGAAGCAGGGTGAGGAACCCCACGATCACGACGTAGCCGGTCGCTGATCCCTTTCCGCTGAACGACCGACGGGCGCCGCTCTACACCGGAGCGGCGCCCGTTTTTGCGTTCAGGCCATCAGGATGCCCGGCCGGCGAGCTGGTGGAGCGCGGCGCCGGTCACTCGCTGGGTCGTCCATTCCGCCTGCGGCAAGGCGCCCTTGGCACGATAGAACTCAAGCGCCGGGGTGTTCCAGTCGAGCACGGTCCATTCCAGCCGCGGGCAATCGCGATCGAGTGCGATCTGCGCCAATGTACGCAGCAATGCCGCGCCTGCGCCTGAGCCCCTCGCGTCGGGCGTGACGTAGAGATCCTCCAGCCACAGTCCGCGCCGCCCGGTCCATGTCGAGAAGGTGTGGAAGAACAAGGCAAAGCCGATGCTGACGCCATCGCGCACCGCCATCAGCACCTCGGCCGCAGGAGCGGCGCCGAACAGCGCGTCGTAGAACATCGGCTCCGTCGCCTCGACGGCGTCGGGTTCGCGCTCATAGGCGGCGAGTTCGCGTACGAAACGAAGGATGGTGGGAACGTCTGCGGGTTCGGCGGCACGGATGGTGATAGTCATGCCGCCTGTTCCAGTGTTTGCGCCGCAATGTCACGCCGGCGGGCGGCCACGATACACGCGACGACGATCACGCTGGCCCCGACGAGCGTATAGGGTGACACACGCTCGCCAAAGACCAGGAAGCCGAGCACAGCCGCATACACGAAGGACGTGTATTCCGTCATCGCCAGATAACCCGCCTCGCCATGACCATAGGCCCACGACAGCAGCATCATCGACGCAAAGGCGAGCAGCGTCGCCCCGGCGAGCGGCAGGAGTGTCGCAGTTGGCGGCAGCACGGCCAGCCACGGCGCAGCGGCGATCAGGATCAGCAGAATGACGCCCGACTGGAAAAAGGCGGTTTCCGCCGGGCGGGCGGCAAGCGACTGTAGCCGCGTAAGGATCAGGTTAACGGCATAGAGCACCGCTGACGCGAGGATCGCGACCGCCCCCTCGAATGCCTCCGCGCCCAGCGCCGTTTGTGCCTGTCCCGCCAAAATGGTCGCAATACCTAGGCTGGCCGCAATTACCGCGCCTATCGTCCTGATCGATACACGCTCACGCAGCCACCAGGCCGCGAGGATCAGCGCGAGGATCGGCGCGATGTAGGACAGGGCAATGGCCTGCGCCATCGGCACACGCGCCAGTCCCCAGAAGAACAGCAGTCCCATCGCGCAAGTGATTGATCCACGTCCGAGATGAAGCAGCATTGCGCGGCGACTTGGGCGGCGAACACCCACCACGCCCCATGCGACGGCACCCAGCGCAACGTTGCCGAAGGATCGCCAGAGCATGGTGTTGTAGACACCGATCGCCAGCACCAACCCCTTCATCACCGCGTCCATTACTGAAAACAGCGCGATGCCGAGTGCCGCAACCAGAAAGGCGAAGGCCGGAGATACGGATGAAGAGCGAATTGGCACCATTGCCGTGCGATACGATCCATGAACGCAGTCGGCGAGGGGTAACTACTATTACCTACAAAGGGTTAACCCAGGATGAATGTAGTTAATTGTGGTTTTCCCTAAGAACAAAGTTCCGACTAAAATTTTAGAACGCGATACCACTTCAAGAGAAAGCGATGTTTTCGATCAACGATTTTGTTGACCCGCACAGTTGGCGCGATTAGGCAACAAAAAAGTAAGGAGTGTACAAATGACCGAAGATTCCGCCGACATCAATGCGGTTGAGCTGGCCACGGAGCTGACCATCGCTTGGCTGTCGAATCCTAACACGCGTGCATCCAGCGATGAGGTGCCGGGATTTCTGCACAAGATGCACGAAGCGGTGAATCAGCTGTCGACCAACACGCAGATCGCAACCGATGAAGAACCCGTCGGCGAATACACGCCGGCCGTTTCTGTGCGTAAGTCGCTTGCTTCCAAGGATCACATCATTTCGATGATCGACGGGAAGCCGTACAAGACGCTGCGCCGGCATCTTGCCGGCCACGGATTGACGCCAGCGGAATATCGCCAGCGTTATGGCCTGAAGCCTGATTATCCGATGGTTGCCGAGAATTACTCGGAAGCGCGCCGGGCAATGGCCAAGAAGATCGGCCTCGGTCGCAAGCCGGGCATGACCCGCAAGGGCAATGAGGCCGGCGGCGCGAAGCGCGGCCGCAAGCCGGCAGCGCCAGCAGCTGGCGAGGAATAAGCCTGCATGAACCGGGCAGCATCGCTGCCCGGCGTGCGTGACGCGATCGGCGGGCGCATCCGTGCGCTTGTCGGTTCGGGTTCGGTCGACCTGTCGCGACCACCCGGCGATCCGGGGCTGTTCGGCCCAGGATCGATCGCCTGGCGGGTGCATGGCGATTTTTCCGCGATGATGATCGGCGGGGTGTCGGCGTTGCTGCTGCAGATGCTGCACCCGCTGGCTCTCGCCGGTGTCTGGGATCACAGCGATTTCCGCCGCGACCGACTGGGGCGCCTGCGGCGCACCGCTCAGTTCATTGCGCTCACCACCTTTGGCAGCACGGCATCCGCAACAGCGGCGATCAATCGCGTTCGATCAATCCACGATCGGGTATCGGGAACGCTGCCGGACGGTACGCCCTACGATGCCAATGATCCGGCACTTCTCACCTGGGTCCATGTGGCCGAGGTCGACAGCTTCCTGCGCGCCTATGTGCGCTACCGCGATCCATCGCTGACCGGGGCGGAGCAGGACCGCTATCTGGCGGAAACCGCCACCATCGCCGAGCGTCTGGGCGCGCAGGATGTACCGACATCAAGACGCGCGATGGATTCTTATTACCGTGACGTCCGGCGCGACCTTCGCTTTGACGCGCGCACCCGCGAAGTGGCGGACGCCCTGCTGGCAACTGGCCCCGATGCGATGACCACCGGCGCGCTGGCGATCGTCGCACCGGCAGGGATCGAACTCCTGCCGCCCTGGGCTGCGTCGATGCACGGCCGCACGCCGAGCGCGATCGGCCGCCCCGCCATTCGTATGGGTGCGCGTGGCATGAGCAACGTTCTGCGCTGGGCGCTGCGTCGCTGACCTGCGACGTGAGCGCCTGCGCTTAGTCGATCATCTGTTCCACCAGCGCATCCGCCTCGTCAGCAGGGGTGCGTTCACCTCGTGCCAGCGTCAGCGTGGTGGCTAGATCCCACATGACGTTACCCAGCGTGCGCATGATGTCCGGCAGCGTCTCGACCGCAACCAGCAGCCCGAGCGGCGCAGCAGGAGCGCCGATCGCGGCGCAGACCGGCGCGACAGAGCTGACGTAGCTGACCGTGCCGGGCAGGCTGACCGCGCCCAACGACATCAGCGCCGCCACGAGGGTCCCGACCGCCAGCGTACCCAGCGACAGCGGCACGCCGAACCAATGCGCGATATAGATCGCCACGGCGAAATTCATTGCCGGGCCCGTCGCGCGCAGCAGCGCGACCGCGAGCGGCAGTGTGACGCCCGCCGTGGTGACGGGGGTGCCCAGCGACTGCGCGCCGGCCAGCATGGCGGGCAGCGACGCCAGCGAGGATTGCGTCGACACCGCTACAGCCTGGCTGGGCAGGACGGCTCGCGAGAAGCGCGCCAGCGACACCCGCCCGCCGAACATCGCCATCGGATAGGCGCACAGCGTCACGACGAGACCGACCGAAGCGACAATCAGGATGTAATGGACCAGCGCATGGAACGCGCCGCTTCCAGCCCGCGCGCCGACGACGAGCGCCAGTGCGAACACGCCGATCGGGCCGATCCACAGCACCCAGCCAATTACCACCAGCATCGTATCGCGCACGGCGGTGAATACCCGCACCAGCAACTCGCGCAGCTCGACGTCGATGCGCATCAGGGCAAAGGCGAAGATCAGCGCGAAGATGATCATCGACAGGAAATTGCTGTCGGCGGTGGTCTTGATGATATTGTTCGGGATAATGCCGGCAAGGAATTCACCGAGCGGCGGCACAGGCGGATTGGGGCCGACCCCGGTCAGCGCGGCACGCAGCGCCGCCGCAGAATCCGTGGGCAGCGGCACCAGTTCCAGGAACAGGGGTGTGAGGAAAGCGGCAGACAGTGCCGACGCTACCATGACGCCAACGTAAAGCGCCACCGCGCGCCCCGCGAGGCGACCAGCCTGCGCCGCCTTGGCGGTCGCCGCGACGCCTGTCACCAGCAACGAGAAGACCAGCGGGACAATGGTCATCTGCAGCGCGTTGAGCCACGCCTGCCCCACCGGCTGCGCCACCGCGATCGTCGGATCGACCGATCCGGGCGCGTAAGCGGCGAGGAGGATGCCGACGACCAGCCCGGCGATCAGCGCCAGGAGAATGCGAGTAGATTGGGACATCACGCCTTTCGAACTGTTCGTCACCTGGGACTTGTCCCTCAGCCCACCACGCGGCAAGAGCCAAGAAAGTAATGGTTCTGCGGCACCAAGAGGGCCGGAGCAAGCCTGTCCTGAAGTTGCGCCGGTGATCGTGAGCGCGCCGGGATACAAAAGGGTGGAGACGAAGCGTGGCACGCAAGTATTTCGGCACGGACGGCATTCGTGGCCTTACCAACATCTCGCCCATGACCGCACAAATGGCGATGAAGGTGGGCATGGCGGCCGGCGCCCACTTCGTTCGCGGCGATCATCGTCACCGCGTCGTGATCGGCAAGGACACGCGACTGTCCGGCTATATGCTCGAAAACGCGCTGGTCGCGGGCTTCACTGCGGTCGGCATGGACGTGGTCCTTCTCGGCCCGCTGCCGACCCCGGCCGTGGCGATGCTGACCCAGTCGATGCGCGCCGATCTGGGCGTGATGATCTCCGCGAGCCACAATCCCTACGACGACAACGGGATCAAGCTGTTCGGCCCGGACGGCTACAAATTGTCCGACGAGGCAGAGCTCGCCATCGAATCGCTGATCGATGGCGAAGTGGCGCTGGCCGCCGCCGGCGACATCGGCCGGGCCCGCCGCGTCGAGGATGCGCGCGGCCGCTATATCCACTTTGCGAAATCCACCTTCCCGGCCGATCTGCGGCTCGACGGGCTGAAGGTGGTGATCGATTGCGCAAACGGCGCGGCCTATCAGGTGGCGCCATCGGCTCTGTGGGAGCTTGGCGCGGAGGTCGTGGCGATCGGCGTCGAGCCCAACGGCAAGAACATCAACCACCGCGTCGGCTCCACCGCACCGCAGACCCTGTCCGAAACGGTGGTGGCGAGCGGCGCGGCGATTGGGATCGCGCTCGACGGTGATGCCGACCGGCTAATCGTCGTCGACGAACATGGCCGGGTCGTTGATGGCGACCAGTTAATGGCGACGATCGCGACCAGTTTCGCCCGCCGCGGCGCGCTGGCCGGGGGCGGCCTCGTCGCGACGATCATGTCGAACCTCGGGCTGGAGCGGCATCTTGCCGCGCAGGGTCTAGGGCTGGTGCGCACCTCCGTCGGCGATCGCTACGTGTTGGAGGCTATGCGCGCGCGCGGGTACAATGTCGGCGGCGAGCAGTCGGGGCACATCATCCTGTCGGATTACGGCACTACTGGCGACGGTCTGGTCGCGGCGCTGCAGATCCTGGCCGAAGTGCAACGTACGGGTGCTCCGGCGAGCGAAGTGCTGCACCGGTTCGATCCGCTGCCGCAATTGCTCAAGAACGTGAAGTATGCGCGCGGCGGCAAGCCGCTGGAGGTCGACAGCGTTCAGCAGACGATCGCTGCGGCGCAGGCCGAATTGGCCGATAGCGGCCGGCTCGTGATCCGCCCTTCCGGAACGGAGCCGGTGATCCGCGTCATGGCCGAGGGCGAAGACGCCGCACAGGTGGAGGCGGTGGTTGACCGGATCTGCGACGCGGTGCGCGCCGCCGCCTGATGGCTGCGGCTTAGCGGCGCCGTTGAAGGCTCGGGCGGCATCCGCCGCCCGCCCGCCGCCGCCACTCCCCCTCAGGCCGGAATGACAGCGTTTATCGCGTGAGGATCAGTCGCCGGTGACGCGCGCGGGGCCGAGATCACCCTGGCCAATCGTGCCGCTCGCCATCGAAAGCATGGCGTCGAGGCTCTTCTTCGCCTTCACCCGCAGATCTTCTTCCATTTCGATCCGAGGCTGAAGGTCGCGCAGCGCGACGTAGAGCTTCTCCATCGTGTTGAGCGCCATGTACGGGCAGATGTTGCAATTGCAGTTGCCGTCCGCACCAGGCGCCCCGATGAAGGTCTTGTTCGGCAGCGCCTTTTCCATCTGGTGGATGATGTGCGGCTCGGTCGCGACGATCAGCGTGTCGCCCGGCATTGCCATGGCATATTCCAGGATGCCGCGCGTCGACCCGACGTAATCAGCATGGTCGAGGATCACCGCCGGGCATTCCGGATGTGCCACGATCGGCGCGCCGGGGTGCTGCGCCTTCAGCTTCAGCAGCTCGGTTTCGCTGAATGCCTCATGCACGATGCACACGCCCGGCCACAGGATCAGGTCACGCCCGGTCTTGCGCGCCAGATAGCCGCCAAGGTTGCGATCCGGCCCGAAGATGATCTTCTGGTCCTTGGGAATCTGCGACAGGATCTTTTCCGCCGACGATGATGTGACGATCACGTCGGACAACGCCTTCACCGCCGCCGAACAGTTGATGTAGGTGAGCGCGATGGCGTCGGGGTGCTGGGCGCGGAAGGCAGCGAACTGATCGGGCGGGCAGCTGTCCTCCAGCGAACAGCCGGCATCCATGTCGGGCAGGATCACCGTCTTTTGCGGCGAGAGGATCTTCGCTGTCTCCGCCATGAAGCGCACACCGCAAAAGGCTATGACATCGGCATCGGTTGCCTGCGCCTTGCGGCTGAGGTCGAGGCTGTCGCCGACGAAATCCGCAATGTCCTGAATCTCGGGCTTTTGATAATAATGCGCGAGGATCACCGCATTGCGCTCCTTGCGGAGGCGTTCGATCTCGGCGCGGATGTCGACGCCCATGAGGTTCTGCGGCTGTTCCATGCCGACGCAGATGGCCCGGCTGAAGACTTCGATCAAGATAGCATCGCCTTGGGCGTGTATCCCCGGCCGCCCCCTATTGCGCGTTCGCCAGCACTTCCTGAAGGCTGCGGCTCATATCCCATTGTTCGTTATTCCCCGCCCCCGGCTCCCCGGCGAAACGCACGTCGACCCGCACGGGCAACCCGGCGGCCGACAGAGCGCCGCCGAAAAGCCGCGCTATGGCGGTGCGTGCATTCTCCCGCGCCTTGGTCATATTCTCCGGATCGGCCGCACGTTCGGCCACGGCAGTGGCGGCGGTCGATGCCACGCGGCGCTGCAGATCGGTCATCGCATCACGCGACACATAAACCCCGCTCGTCTGGTCCAGCGTCACGCGCGCATGATCGATGTTCGGCTTGCCGGGCCGCACATCCGGCACCTCGACCGTCAGGGTTCGCCTGTCGGCGTCGTAGCGGAAGTCGCCCGGATCGAGGCGGCGGACGTTGACGAAATAGTCGACCTCAAACGGCGCCTTCACCACGCGCGTCGACGTGAGCCAGCCCCACAGCCGACTGGTCGCACCAGTCGCCTGAACCGTTCCGGTGAGGCGGCTGACCCGTAGGTCGGCGCTGGTATGGAGCGTCGCTGCAACGACCCGGGCGACAGCAAGGCCGTTATCATCGGTCGCAACGACGTGGTGATCATCCCACCAGCGATAGCTGGCGATGGTCGCGACGATGATCGCAAAGGCGATGGCCAGTCCAACGGCGGCGATCGCGACCGACCGCCCGTCAGCCCGCATCCACGCTTTCCCACCGCGCGTCGTCCCCGCGCACCAGCGCCCGCCGTTGCAGATCGATGAGGTGCGCCAGCACCGATCGCTCAGCCGCCGGATACAGCCGCTGATCAATCCCGACGTACATCTTCTCGACCATTGCGGGGATCTGATCGGTCCCAGCGCGAAGCAGGCGCAGGATCTGCCCCTCCCGCTGCTTGCGATGGCCCAACAAGCCACGAACCAGGCGCTGCGGCCGCTCGATCGCCTCCCCGTGGCCGGGATAATAGATCCGGTCGTCGCGACCGATCAGCTTGTCGAGGCTGGCCATATAGGCGGTCATGTCGCCATCGGGCGGAGAAACGACGCTCGTCGCCCACCCCATCACATGGTCACCAGAAAACAGCGCCTTTGTTTCTGGCAGGGCAAAGGCAAGGTGGTTGGAGGTGTGGCCGGGCGTCGCGATCGCTTCCAGCGTCCAGCCGTCGCCCGCGATCGTTTCCCCCTCCGCCAGCACGCGATCCGGCGCATAATCATGATCGAACGACGCGTCCGACCGGGGACCATCATCCTCCAGCGCGAACGGCGCGGCGCCGATGACGGGCGCACCAAGTTCCCGCGCGAGCCGCGGCGCACCCGGGCTGTGATCGCGATGGTGGTGGGTGATGACGATGGCGCGTACCGGGCGACCCGCGACCACCGCCAGCAGCGCGGCATGATGCGCATCATCTGCCGGCCCGGGATCGATGATCGCCAGGTCGGTCGTCCCGACAATGTGCGTCTGCGTACCCGTATAGGTGTAGGCCGAGGCATTGGGCGCGAGCACGCGCGTCACGAGCGGCTCAAGCGCGATCGGAATACCGGTTGGCGGTGCCTCCATGCGACGGCAGATGGCCGCTTCGTCCGATGATGGCAAGGGCGCGCCGATCAGCGGCACCGATCAGGGATGCGCTTCCTCCGCCATCCGGGCGGCTTCCTGCTCCAGCTCCTGAAGCGCTTGATGGCGTTCGGCACCTGTCAGATGGCCATTGGCGCGGATCGCCGCCCGTGCGGCGAGGATACTCTCCCGGGCACTGGCCATGGCGACCCGCCGGGCGATGTCGGCCTCACGCAGCGCGGCATCGGCCCGGCGCTGCGCCTCGCCTTGCGCCCGCGCGGTGTGGCGTTCGATACGATCAGTGCAGATCGTCACGCGCGGGTGACCGTGGTCCGTGTCATGCACGACCGTCGGTCCGACCACATCGCCGTCGCACGCCGCTGAGCGGATGGTGGGGACCATCCCGGCCGCGGGCCGCGCACGAGCGCCGCTCCATTCGGCGGGTGCCGCGGGCGGGAGCGGAGCGGCTGGCGGTGCCGGTGGGTTGGCCGGAATCGCCGGGGCAGCATCGGCCTGCGTATGGCCTGCCGGCGCCGGAGGCCGGGGCGGTTCCGGCAACGGATTGGCCTCAACCCAGGCCTTTGCGGCCTCACCCTCAAGCACCCGGCGCTTGCCGTCGCGCTCGACCACGACGCGAACGTCCGCCGCCGCGGCCGGCGCCATCGTCGGTGCGACGTCCGGCAGCGCTGCCTTGGCGGCCGTCTCGACACTCGCGCGCACCCGTTCAGCGGCCTTCGTCCCCGACGCGGTGAGGCCGAGCGCGCCGGCGCCGGTGGCGAATACCGCGGCCAAGCCGACGAGCGTGCGGGAGCGGGACATGCGGGACGCGCCCAGCATCCGCAAACGCCCCTTCAGATCGTCGACGGTATGCAGGTGGCAGGCGGCGGCGATTGCGCCGCCATGCGCCGCCTTCACGATCGCGCAGGCATAGGCGTGGCGCGCGCCGCTGCCGAGCCGCGCCAGCACGCGCGCGTCATTGGCCATCTCCTGATCGGCGCGAAACGCGCGAAAGGCGTACCAGGCGAGCGGGTTGAACCAGTGCAGCGCCAACACCGCGAGCGCGAGCCAGTTGGCGACCAGATCGCCGCGCGCGTGGTGGCCAAGTTCATGCGCCAGCGCGAGCCGCCGCTCGTCCGCGTCGTAGCGCGCCGCGAAATCACGCGGGAAGGCGACGAAGCGGCGCAGCACGCCGAAGGCGAGCGGACCGGTCGCCGCCGCGCTTTCGACGATGGTGACACCGTCGATGCGATCAACCGTGCTCGCCCGCGCCAGCAGGCGCCGGCGGAAGCGATGATAGGCCAGCACGTGCCAGCCGATGAACGCTGCCGCGCCCAGCACCCACAGCGCGGCAAGGGAAGAACCGAGCGTGAGGAACGAGGGCGCGGCAGCGTCGCCGGCGGCAGGGACGATGAGCACCGTCACCTGCTGGCCGACCTGGGTGATAGGGGCGGCGAAGGCGTGGGTTATGGGAGCGGCCACTTGCTCCCGCACATTGTCCGGCAGTGGGGGCAGCAAGAGCCGCAGCAGCGGGAGCGACCAGAGGGCGTAAGCGACCGGGGCGCCGAAGGTGCGGCGTACCGGGCCGCGCACCAACAGGACCAAGGCGATCAGGAATGCGGAGGCGGCAAGCGCCTCGACCATCCAAGGAACGCCTGCCCATCCTGCAACCGCGCTCATTGTTTCAGCGCCTTCAGGAGCGATTCGATTTCCGCGATGTCCTGCGCAGAAAGTTCGTCGCGCTCGGCGAGGTGAGCGACCAGCGGGGTCAGCTTGCCGCCGAACAGGCGATCGATCAGCCGCCGCGATTCGCCCGCGACATAATCGCCGCGCTGCACCGCCGGGCGATAGAGATAGCGCCGGCCATCTTCCTCATGCGTGATGGCGTTCTTGGCAAGCAACCGGCCAAGCAGGGTCTTCACCGTGTTGGCGCTCCAGCCGCGGTCGGGATCGACCCGCTCTGCCACGTCCTGAGCGCTGAGCGGACTTTCGTCCCACAGCACCTCCATCACCGCATGTTCGGCATCGCTGATCCGTTCGGCCACGACTCGACTCTCCTGCAACTACAACTGTGGTCGCACTGATTACGGACGTAGTCAATAAGGGCAGCCCGAGCGCCCAGCGCTCAGACCGGATGCCCTTCCGTATCGCGCAGCACCTCGCGCCGGCCGACATGATCCGGGCGGCTGACGATGCCGTCCTTCTCCATCCGCTCGATCAGTCGCGCCGCCGAATTGTAGCCGATGCGCAGCTGGCGCTGCAGCCACGACGTCGACGCCTTCTGGCTTTCGCACACCAGCTGGATCGCCGCGCGATATTGCTGGTCCTCGGCCGAATCCTCGCCAGTCGGCGCGCCTTCGATCTCGAAGCTCTGTTCCGGCTCCTCGGTAACGGAGGAGATATAGTCCGGCGTCCCCTGCGAACGCCAGTGATCGGTGACGGTCTGCACTTCCTCGTCGCTGACGAAGGGGCCATGGACGCGCACGATTCCCTTGCCGCCGGGCATGTAAAGCATGTCGCCCTTGCCCAGCAGCTGCTCGGCGCCCTGTTCGCCCAGGATGGTTCTCGAATCGATCTTCGACGTGACGTGGAAGCTGATGCGGGTCGGCAAGTTCGCCTTGATGACGCCCGTGATGACGTCGACCGAGGGGCGCTGCGTCGCCATAATGAGGTGGATGCCGGCCGCGCGCGCCTTTTGCGCAAGGCGCTGGATCAGAAATTCGACTTCCTTGCCCGCGGTCATCATCAGGTCGGCCAGCTCGTCAACGATCACGACGATCTGCGGCAGCACCTGATAATCGAGCTGTTCCTCCTCATAGACCGGGCGGCCGTTCTCGTCCCAGCCGGACTGCACCTTGCGGCCGAGCGGGGTGCCCTTGGCCTTCGCCGCGCGGACCTTTTCGTTGAAGCCGCCGAGGCTGCGCACGCCGAGCGAGGACATCTGGCGATAGCGATCCTCCATCTGCTCCACCGCCCATTTGAGTGCGCGGACCGCCTTCGCCGGGTCGGTGACAACGGGGGAGAGAAGATGCGGAATGTCGTCATACATCGACAATTCGAGCATCTTGGGATCGATCATGATCATTCGGCACTGGTCGGGGGTGAGCCGATAGAGCAGCGACAGGATCATGGCGTTGAGGCCGACCGATTTGCCCGAGCCGGTCGTGCCGGCGACGAGCAAGTGCGGCATCGGCGCGAGATCGGCGATCACCGGATCGCCGGCGATGTTCTTGCCCAGGATTACCGGCAGCTGCGCGTTCTGATCCTCGAATGCCTGGCTGCCGATCAGCTCGTGGAGCGACACCGTTTCACGCTTCGGATTGGGCAGTTCGATGCCGATCACGGTGCGGCCGGGAATGGTCGCGACGCGCGCCGAGATCGCGCTCATGTTGCGGGCGATATCGTCGGCGAGGCTGATGACGCGCGTGGCCTTGATGCCCGGTGCGGGCTCCAGCTCGTACATCGTCACGACCGGACCGGGGCGCACCTCGACGATCGAGCCCTTCACGTTGAAATCGTCCAGCACGGTTTCCAGCAGGCGTGCGTTGCGTTCCAGCGCAGTCTTGTCGATCTGCGCATTCTGCGACGGCGGCGCTGGCGTCAGCATATCGAGCGTCGGCAGCTCATAATCGTCGCGCAGCGCAAGCTTTGCCTGCCGCTGCTCCTTCGTGCTGCTGCCTGTCGGCGGGGGCGCGGGGCGATCGTTGATGACGGGCGCCGGGCGTGAATCCGGGATTGCAGAAGCGCGCGGCTCGATCCCCCGACGCGGCAGCTCGTCGGCGGTATCGTCAGTGCCGTCTTCGTCCCAACCCGCGTCGGCCGGGCGCAACGCCAGGCGCGGGCGGCGGCGTGACAGCCAGCTGCGCGGCAGGTCCACCTCAAGGCTTCGTCCCCACACGATCGCCCCGGCGAGCCCACACACGACGCCCAGCGCGATGATGCCCCACCACGTGATCTGCGGATTGTTAGCGAACGCCAGCGCCCAGCGCGCCAAGGCCACGCCGCCGAGGCCAATCGCCCCGCCCCAGCCGAACGGCAGCGCGAGAACGGCATCGTCGGAGACACAGGCGAGCGCAGTTGCCATCAGCGCAACGCCGATGACTGCCTGCCGCAGCATTCGCTTCCACGCGCCGGCGGGCCGATCACGCCACAAGCGCATGGCAACGATGGCCGGAACTGGCAGGAGAAGCGCCACCGAGGGGCCGAAGATGGTAAGCGCAAGATCCGCGAACCATGCGCCAGGCACGCCGATCAGATTGCCGGTCACGCCAGCGGACGCCGTGTTCAGCGATCCGTCGCCCGGCCGATAGCTGGCCAGGGCAATGGCCATCAGCGCGGTCGCGACGAACAGGATGATTGCCGTGGCCAATGCGCCGCTGCGCACCGCACCCGCCTTCACCGTTTCACGCCACAAGGACGTCTGCGCCTTGCTCGCCATGCCTCTACGCCCCCAACAATGTCGTGAAATCAGCCGGGGCGATAATCTGCCTGGTGGACTCCGCCGTCAAGCCGCAGGCGATCGGGCAGCGGCGGTTACCGGGAATGTGTGATAGCACGGGCACGCTCTCGCGAATGCTGTTCGCGGAAGCATCGGCTGCTCAGCCCCGACCAGGCCGATCCGCGTCGTTCTTCCACAGGCCCGGCGTGGCAAGCTCCAGAACATGGCCATCCGGGTCGTTGAAATACAGGCTGCGTCCGCCCGCCGGCCAGCTGACCTCCTGCGTCACCTCGACGCCGTGCTCGGCAAGGTGCGTGCGCCACGCCTCGACCTCGTTCGCGCCAATCGCGAACGCCATGTGCAACGGCCCATGCCCATCGTGGCCCGGGATCGTGCCGCCGGGCACGGTCACATCCTCGGTCGATTGGCCACGAGCGAATACCAGCAGAACGCCGCCATGACCGGCATCGAATGCGGTCAGGCGATCGCTCTCGATCATCGGGGCGAGACCCAGCACATCGCGAAAGAACCGCGCCGAGCGCGCCATGTCATCGACATACAGCGCGGTTTCGAGCAGACCTGCGATGCGCGGGCGCGTCACCGGCCAACGCCCGTGTAGTGGAAGCCGGCGCGCTCCACATCTTCGCGATCATAGATGTTGCGCAGGTCAACCAGCACCGGCGCGGCCATGACCGCCTTCAGGCGCCGCAGATCAAGCGCGCGGAAGGCATCCCATTCGGTCACGATCACGACGACGTCGGCACCCTCGGCCGCTTCATACGCGCCGCTGCAATATTGCATCGATGCGGGCATCACGGACCGGGCAGCTTCCATCCCTTCGGGATCATAGGCCTTTACCGCCACCCCGGCATCGACGAGGCTCTGGACGACTGCGATCGACGGTGCGTCGCGCATGTCATCGGTATTGGGCTTGAACGTCAGGCCAAGGATGGCCGCGGTCTTGCCGCGCGGATCCTCGCCAAGCTGCGCGAGCACCTTGCGCCCCATCGCTCGCTTGCGCGCGTCGTTCACCTTCACCACGGCCTCAACGACATGCACTGGCGTGTCGTAATCCTCCGCCGTCTTGAGCAGCGCGAGCGTGTCCTTGGGGAAGCAGGAGCCACCATAGCCCGGCCCGGCATGCAGGAACTTGCGCCCGATGCGATTATCGAGCCCAATGCCGCGCGCGACGTCCTTCACGTCGGCGCCGACCGCTTCGCACAGGTTCGCCATTTCGTTGATGAAGGTGATCTTGGTCGCGAGAAACGCATTGGCGGCGTATTTGGTCAGTTCAGACGTGCGGCGACCGGTGAACAGGATCGGGCTTTCGCCCAGATACAGCGGCCGATAGATTTCGCTCATCACATCTTGGGCGCGCGGATCATCGGTACCGACAACGATCCGATCGGGGCGCTTGAAATCGCCGATCGCCGCGCCTTCGCGCAGGAATTCGGGATTGGACACAACCGCGAAATCGACGTCCGGTCGAGTGTCGCGCAGGATCTGCTCCACGCGGTCCCCAGTACCGACCGGGACGGTTGACTTGGTGACCACGACCAACGGGCCGGTCGCGGCACGCGCGATTTCCTCGGTGGCGGCATAGACGTAGGAGAGGTCGGCGTGGCCATCGCCGCGGCGCGACGGCGTGCCGACCGCGATGAACACGGCGTCGGCACCGGAGACCCCGGCTGCAAGATCGGTCGTGAACGTCAGCCGCCCGGCCGCGACATTGTTCGCCACGAGCTGATCGAGCCCCGGCTCGTAGATCGGCATGCGCCCGGCATGAAGCGCCACGATCTTGCGTTCATCCTTGTCGACGCAGGTCACCTGATGACCAAAATCGGCGAAACAGGCTCCCGAAACGAGTCCGACATAGCCCGAACCGATCATCGTGATACGCATGCATGGCCCTCATTACGGCAGTCCGGTTCGCTGCCGGTCAGGCCGCTCTACGCAGTGTCTGGCAGGGCATCAACCAGTCGCCACCATGGCCGCGCAATCCACCGGACGAGAGATCGCACCGCTCTCACATGCATAGGCTTACCTGAAATCAACGCAGGCTTCGGATCACACCAGCAACTCACCACGCATTAACCAGAACTAGGCCCGATCCGGCTTTTTAGGCGGTATCATGAACCGGTGATCAGACCGTAACTGGTTCATTCTTCGCTTTTCTTTGCAGCACCATGGTGTCACACGTTGTTGCGACGAACTGTTCACCTGTTTGGATAAATGCCGTGATCGATATTAGCCGGGATATGATTGCCTACGCGCTGATCGGCCTGACGGTGGTCATTGCCATACCGGTCATCACCACGGTGGTCCAACGTCGCAAGCGCGACAAGCTGCGCCGCCGCGGGATCAAGCGCTACGGCCATTGAGTGACAGGTGGCGAGCGACGTCCATGTAGACTCGCCGCCGACCGCTCACTCCGCGTCGAACAGCGCCGCCAATTGTTCGATGATCGTTCCGCCGAGTTGCTCCGCATCCATGATCGTGACGGCGCGGTTATAATAGCGAGTCACATCGTGCCCTATCCCGATCGCGATTAGCTCCACCGGGGAACGGCGCTCGATCCAGTCGATGACCTGCCGCAAATGACGCTCCAGATACGATCCACTGTTCACCGACAGCGTTGAATCGTCGACCGGCGCACCGTCGGAGATCACCATCAGGATGCGGCGTTCCTCGGGGCGGGCGATCAGGCGGCTGTGCGCCCACAGCAGCGCCTCTCCGTCGATATTCTCCTTCAGCAACCCCTCGCGCATCATCAGGCCCAGCGAGTTGCGGGCGCGACGCCACGGCTCGTCGGCTTGCTTGTAGACGATGTGGCGAACGTCGTTGAGACGACCCGGCTGTGGCGGCCGGCCGGCGGCCAGCCATGTCTCGCGGCTCTGCCCGCCCTTCCACGCGCGGGTGGTGAAGCCGAGAATCTCCGTCTTGACGCCGCAACGCTCCAGCGTGCGCGCCAGGATGTCCGCGCTGATCGCCGCGATCGAAATCGGGCGGCCGCGCATCGACCCGGAATTGTCGATCAGGAGGGTAACCACCGTGTCCTTGAACTCTGTGTCCTTCTCCACCTTGTACGACAGCGACTGCATGGGATTGATGACAACGCGGGCGAGCCGCGCGGCGTCGAGCAACCCTTCTTCCTGGTCGAAATCCCATGACCGGTTCTGCTGCGCCATCAGCCGCCGCTGGAGCCGGTTCGCCAGCCGCGACACCACCGCCTGCAGCGGCACAAGCTGCTGGTCGAGATAACCACGCAGCCGCGCAAGTTCGTCAGTGTCGCACAATTCGGTAGCGGCGATTACCTCGTCGAACTGGGTGGTCCACACCTTATAGTCGAAGTCAGGCGACCAATCGGTCGTCGGTCGATTCGGGCGGACGGGCTGCATGCCCTCCTCCCCATCGTCGCTGGGATCACCGTCGAGATCGTCGAGATTGTCCTCGCCCTGTTCCTGCCCCTCCCCCTCTGTATCGTCGGACTCGCGCTGTTCGCCGCGCTGCTCGGACTCGGCCTGCCCTTCGCCGTCCTGGCTCTCGCCTTCTTCCCCTTCGTCCTGCTGTTCGCTGTCGGTGCCCTCATCCTCGCTGCCGCCGTCGTCCGAGTCCTCCGGTGCCTGGTCTCCTTCGACCAGCTCCAGATCCTCGAGCAGCTTCATCGCCAGGCTTTGAAAGGCACGCTGATCATCGAGCGCCAGCGCCATGCCGCTGAGATCGGCCCGTTCGTTGATCCAGTCGCGAACCAAGGCGAGGCCCGGGGCCGCGCTGGCGGGCGCCTGCTGCCCGGTCAGCGCCTCGCGCACCAACAGCCCCAGCGCCGTCGACAGCGGCACTTCATCACGGGTGCGGGCGCGGGTGATTGGGTCGGCGCGCAGGCGAACATCGAGCGCCTGCGCCAGATTGTTGGTGATCCCGGCATAGCCGCGACTGCCAAGCGCCTCGACCCGCGCCCCTTCGACGGCATCGAAGACAGCGCGCGCCACCGCCTCGGGCGGCGCGCCGCGCGCGTGCATCGCCGGATCATGGTGCTTCAGCCGCAGCGCAAAACCGTCCGCAAAGCCGCGTGCTTCGGCCACCTGATCGGCCGGCAGGCTACGCGCCGGCATCGGCACCTTCAGATGCTTGCCCGACTGCGCGGGGGCGTCAGCGGTGAAGGCGAGTTCAAGCTCCTGCTCCTCCGACAGCGCGCGCGAGGCGCCGCCGAGCACGTTCTTGAACCGATCAAGCGGGGTTTCGGTGGCCATCAGCTGTGATCCCTGCACGCCATGGCGGCGTCGCGAAGTACATGGGAGAACCCGGCGCGGCGGGCAGCCCGATCAGGGCCGCACACCGCGCGGATCGTGAGGGCAGGTGTCGCCAGCCGTGCCATCCCGGTCAACAAGGTGGGTCAGGCCTCCCGCGGCATCAAGCCTTGCCCACCACGCTTTCCGGCAGGTCCTTGCCGAACACGCGCTGGTAGTATTCGGCGACCAGCGGCCGTTCCGCCTCGTCGCACTTGTTCAGGAACGAGAGGCGGAACGCGAAGCCGACATCCTTGAAGATCAGCGTATTCTGCGCCCAGGTGATCACCGTACGCGGGCTCATCACCGTGGAAATATCCCCGTTGACGAAGCCCTTGCGGGTCAGGTCGGCGACGCGGATCATGTCCTCCACCTGCTTGCGGCCATCAGGCTTGTCATATTCGCCCGACTTGGCGAGCACGATGTTGGCCTCAGTTGCGGCCGGCAGATAGTTCAGCGTGACGACGATGTTCCAGCGGTCCATCTGACCCTGGTTGATCTGCTGCGTGCCGTGATACAGCCCGCTCGTGTCGCCGAGGCCGACCGTGTTCGCCGTGGCGAACAGACGGAAATAGGGGTTCGGGCGGATCACGCGGTTCTGGTCGAGCAGCGTCAGCTTGCCCTCGGTTTCCAGCACGCGCTGGATCACGAACATCACGTCCGGACGGCCAGCGTCATATTCGTCGAAGACCAGCGCGGTCGGGGTCTGCAGCGCCCAGGGCAGCAAGCCTTCGCGGAATTCGGTGATCTGCTGGCCATCCTTCAACACGATGGCGTCGCGACCGATCAGGTCGATACGGCTGATGTGCGCGTCGAGATTGATGCGGATGCACGGCCACTTCAGCCGCGCCGCCACCTGCTCGATATGCGTCGACTTGCCGGTACCGTGATAGCCCTGCACCATCACACGGCGGTTGTGGGCAAAACCCGCCAGCACCGCCAACGTGGTGTCCGGATCGAACACATAGGCCGGGTCCAGATCGGGCACCCGTTCGTCCGCCTCGCTGAATGCGGGGCATTGCATGTCACTGTCGATCCCGAACATTTCGCGCACGCTGACCATCTTGTCGGGCGCATCAAGGATCGTCGTTTCGCGGCTGTCGGGAAGCGTGTTCGGAATATCGGTCATGCGCGCCTCGCAATTAACACGAACGCCTTAGGCCCGAGTTCGGTGGTTATTCAACCTTTGCCTTTGCCGGCAGGTGGAAGAGGTCGATGAACTGCCGCGCCAGGGCGCGATCGCCGGCGAAAACGAGTTCTCCGGCCGCCTCAGCCTCCTCGATCGGCCATTTGCCGTAGACGATATTGGCCATGATCCGCGGGCTGGTGGTGAAATGCACATCCGCTTCCCCCTCCCCACGGACGATCGGCAAGTCGCCATCGACCAGCCGCGCCAGGAACGATTCGGCCGCGAACGTGAAGGCCACGGCACAATTCGGCCTGCTTCTGGCGCGCTGCGGCTGGATCATGGTGCGCAGCGACAGCATCATCGACGCCGCCGACAGCGGCAGCATCGGATCATGATCCGGCGAGCGTGCTGCCCAAGCGCCCAGCGCCTTGATCGCTCCTTCGGCTTCATAGCCCCATGGGGTGAGTTCATAGACCTGCACGCTGGCCGGCGGCGGCAGGCGGCGGCGTTTCAGGATGTGCGCTGCCTCCAACCCCTCCAGCCGTTGTGTCAGCACATTCGCGCTGATCCCGTTCAACGATGCTTTCAGTTCACCGAAGCGCCGGGCACCGAACATCAATTCGCGCACGATCAGCATCGACCAGCGCTCGCCAACCAATTCCATCGCCAGCGCGGTGCCGCAGGCGTCGTCATACCAGCGCCGCTTGCCCGAAACCTCAGTTGTTACTTTTTCTGACTTCATTGTTGCTTTTGATAACTGCCGAGCGCACAAACCACAAGCAACGAGTCGCAAGGGAGAGGTGCGATGGCCAGGACGATCTTCGTCAACCTGCCGGTGACCGACGTGCCGCGCTCAACCGCCTTTTACGAAGCGCTGGGCTTCACGCTGAACCCCATGTTCTCCAACGAGCATGCGTCGGCGATGGTGTGGTCCGACGAGATCAGCGTGATGCTGCTCGATCGCGGTTTCTACGCGACCTTCACCGACAAGACGCTGATCGACGCCCATACGACCAGCGGCGTGCTGCTCGCCATCTCGCGTGACAGTCGGGATGAGGTGGATGGGATCACCGATGCCGCCATCGCAGCGGGTGGGCGCGAAACCCGCGAGCCGCAGGACATGGGATTCATGTACGGTCGCGCCTTTGAGGATCCCGACGGCCATGTCTGGGAACCGATGTTCATGGATATGGTGGCCGCGCAGCAGGCGATGGGGCAACCCGACGCCAGCGCCGCCTGAGGAAAGCGGCATCATGTCATTCCAGGCCTATCTAGACACGATCGAGCAAAAGACCGGGAAGAGCCCCGGCGATCTGCGCGCAATGGGGTCGCGAATGGCTGGACCGCCGGCGACACGTTGGCGCCCGGCATCAAGCCGATGGCCATGGTCGAACAGCTGAAGTCTGACCTGGGGCTTGGCCACGGCCACGCCATGGCGGTCGTCGCGCTGCTGAAAGGGACCAAGAAGGAGGGTGACGCCTGAACGCAGGCGCACCGTCGCCGATGGCTGCACCTGCCGCCCAGCGATCATGCGGCCCGGACGACACAATAAAGGAGCGAGAGGATGGAACTGCCAACGATCACGGCATTCGATTGGGTGCCGCCCTTTGCCGAAGGCCAAGTGCGCGACCTTCGCGTGCGCTGGGCGCTGGAGGAAGTGGGCCAGCCCTATGACGTCGCCTATCTGACACAGGGCGGCCAGAAGCACCCCGAGCACCGGCAGCGCCAGCCCTTTGGGCAAGTTCCCACTTATGAGCAGGACGGGCTGGTGCTGTTCGAATCCGGGGCGATCGTCCTGCACATCGCCGATCGGTACGGCACGTTGCTGCCGGAGGATCCCGCCGCACGCGCGCGGGCGATCGAATGGATGTTCGCCGCGCTCAACACCGTCGAGCCACCGATCATGGACCATGCCATCGCCACCTTGTTCGAGGCCGACGAGCCCTGGTCACGCCCGCGCCTCCCGTCGGTCGAGGCCCGCATCCACGAACGGCTGGAGGAATTGTCACGCCGGCTGGGCGATCGGACGTGGCTGGAAGATGAGACCTTCACCGCAGGCGACCTGCTGATGGTGTCCGTAGTGCGGATCTTGGAGGATGACGGTTACCTCGATCCGTACGACAATCTGCGCGCCTATGTCGCGCGCGGCACGGCGCGGCCCGCGTTCCAGCGCGCGCTTGCCGATCAGCTGGCGGGCTTTACCGGCGCGCCGCCGCCGGAGATCGCCGCCTGGCTCGCGAGTCGTGAAGGAGCGGCAGCATGACCTATGTCGACGGGTTCGTCGTGGTCGCGCCAAGCGAAAACAAGGACCGCTATATCGCCCATGCCGATGCGGCGCGCGGCCTGCTGGAGGAATTTGGCGCGGTACGCGTGGTCGAGGCATGGGGCGACGATGTGCCCCGCGGCGAGATCAACGATCTGTGGCAGGCGGTAGACGCGCGTGAGCGCGAAACCGTTCTGTTCAGCTGGATCGAATATCCCGACAAGGCGACGCGCGATGCCGCCGGGCAACAGATGATGAGCGACCCGCGGATGGAGCAGCTGGGCCCGATGCCCTTTGACGGGCAGCGCATGATCTATGGCGGTTTCGAGGTGGTCTGCGCGGCGGGGCCGGGCGGCGACTGCGGCTATGTCGATGGCGTGGTGCTGCCGGTCGCCCAGGACGGGAAAGAGGCATATCGCCGCTTCGCCGAAGCATCCGCCGCCGCTTTCCTGGATCATGGCGCCAGCCGCGTGGTCGACGCCTTTGGCGACGACGTGCCGGTCGGAAAGGTCACCGACTTTCATCGCGCCGCGCGCGTGCAGGACGGCGAAACGGTCGCCTTCGGATGGGTCGAATGGCCGTCCAAGGCCGTGCGCGACCGGGGCTGGGAAGCGCTGATGAACGATGAGCGGATGTCCGCCGGCGAGGATCGACCGTTCGACGGCAAGCGCATGATGTTCGGCGGCTTCGTCCCGGTGGTCGACGGCTGAGCGCAGGGAGACAGGAGATGCGCAACAAGCACGGCACCCCGATCTGGTATGAGCTGTTGACGACCGATCCCGAGCGATCGTCCGAATTCTATGGCCAGGCGATCGGATGGACGGTCGGCCCCAGGCCGGGGGAGGGCCCGGATTACCGGATGCTCGTCACCGCGGACGGCAGCAACGTCGGCGGTATGATGCATTTGGCGCCCGAGATGGTGGCTGGCGGTGCCAGGCCGGCGTGGCTGTTCTACATCGGGGTCGACGATGTCGATGCCAGCGTCGCGGCGATCACTGCTGCTGGCGGCAGCGTCCATCTGCCCGCGTTCGACATGCAGGGCGTCGGCCGGCTGGCGATGGTCGCCGATCCGCAGGGCAACCCGTTCTACGTGATGCGCGGCGCGGTCGACGCGCCCAGCACGGCATGGGAACGCACCGGCATGGGCAAATGCAACTGGCACGAACTGGTCACCACCGATCAGGTCGCCGGCAACGCCTTTTACGCGGACGTGTTCGGTTGGACCTTTCCCGACAAGATGACGATGCCGGACGCGGCGGGCGATTACATCTTTGCCGCCGCGGCCGGAGAGACATTTGGCGCGACGATGAACGTGAACGCGGATCAGCCGACCCCCGGCTGGCTGTTCTATTTCCGCGCACCCGACATCGAGAAAGCCGCGGCGGCCGTGACCGCTGGCGGTGGCACCGTTCACGTCGGGCCAATGGAAGTGCCCGGCGGGGACCGGGTGATCGTGGCGAGCGACCCCGATGGCGCGGCCTTTGGCATCGCCGCACCAGGCGCCGCGGCATGAGCACGGGCGACCCACGCCAGCGGCCGCCGATGGTCGCGGATCGACTGGCGACCTGCCTGTGGTTCGACCGTGGCCAGGCAAGCGCGGCGGCGCGTTTCTACGCCGCGACCTTTCCCGACAGCCACGTCGGCAGCGTCCGGACCGCGCCGGCGGACAATCCGTCGATGCCCGCGGGCGGTGAACTGACGGTCGAATTCACCGTGCTGGGGCGCCCCTTCATCGGCCTGAACGGCGGGCCGGCCTTCACGCCCAATGAAGCAGTCAGCTTCATGGTGATGACCGACACGCAGGAGGAAACCGACCGCTATTGGGACGCGATCGTCGGCAATGGCGGGGAAGAAAGCGATTGCGGCTGGTGCAAGGACCGGTGGGGCTTTTCGTGGCAGATTACGCCGCGCGCGCTGATGGATGCCCTTGCCGATCCGGACGCCGCCGCTGGAAGGCGCGCGATGGAGGCGATGATGACGATGCGCAAAATCGGCATAGCGGCGATCGAACAGGCGCGTCGGAGCGAGCGAGACGATGCGTAAGATCACCGGTGGCCTGTTCATGTCGATCGACGGGGTGATCCAGGCACCGGGCGGGCCGGACGAAGACCCCAGCGGCGGCTTTGCGCACGGCGGGTGGATGGCCGGCTACGACGATGATGCGACCAGCGACTTCATCGGTGAACACATCATGGGCGCCGAATATGATTTGCTGTTGGGCCGGCGCACCTACGATATCTTTGCCGATTACTGGCCGCGCCACGTGGGCAACCCGGTCGGAGAACGTTTTGGCCGGATCACCAAATACGTCGTCACCTCAAACCCCGAGACGCTGGGCTGGCAGGGATCACAGGCGCTGGTGGGCGATCCCGCTGCCGCGGTTGCTCGCCTGTGCGAGGAAGACGGGCCGGATCTGCTGATCCAGGGCAGTGGGCAGCTGTATCCTGCGCTGCTGGGCGCCGGGTTGATCGACCGATTGTTCCTGACGATCGTGCCGATCATCCTCGGCAAAGGCCGGCGCGCACTCACCGGCGGCTCACCCGCCGGGCTGCGGCTGGTGGATCATCGCGTCAGCGGGACGGGCGTGATCATGGCCGTCTATGAGCGTGACGGCGCAGTGCGGACCGGGGATTTCACGCGACCGGACGGCGAATAGCCGCCGCAGGGCGCCCCCCAAGGATCGCGCCACCCCGATCACGTGATCGGGGCGGCGGTATTCGGTTCAGGCGGTGCGGGTGCCGGTCAGCGGGAAGCTGCCGAATGCGCCCGCGCCAACCGTGCCGGAGACGGTGTCGCCGTCGATCGTCACGTTCATGTCGAGCGTCATCGGCATCGGAACGGTCATCTGCTGCTTCCAGGTCAGCGTGTTGCCGTTCACCTCACCCGAGACATCCGCCGCGCCCATCGCGCCCGAATTGGTGCCCGTGAAGGTGCTGCCGTCGCTCTTCACCGTCAGCGTCGACTTCTGGTCGCCCAGCGGGGACTTCACAACGACGTCGTAGGTACCATCGACTCCAGCCATCATTCTCTCTCCTGTGGGGCGCCCGCCACGGACGCAGCGCTCATCACCTCAACCGGCAGTCCGACACTGTCAAGTTGCGGCCGGACCACCTTGGCGTCGCCCACGACGACCCAAACGAAACGGTTCGGATCGATGACGCTACGGATTGCGCCGACCAGTTCGTCACGGGTCATCGCGCGATAAGCCTGCGGCAACGTAACGTAATAATTGTCCGGCCGCTGGTAGAGGTCGTTCGCCTGCATCGCCCCCAGCACGTCGCCAGCCGTCTCGAAATTGCCGGCGAGCGATCGAATCGCACCGGTGATGCTGCGATCGAATTCGGCCTGGGTCAGCGGCTTGTCACCGACGAAGGCGCTGATTTCCTGCTGCAGCGAGGTGATCGCCGGCCCCGTCTTGTCCGCCTGCACCGGCGCATTGATCAGATAGGGTGCGGCAAAGGCGTTGCGCTGGAAGCCACCGTAGGCGCCGTAGGACCAATGCTTGGTTTCGCGCAGGTCCATGTTGATACGGCCCAGGAAGTCGCCGCCAAGCGCATCGTTCGCCGTGATGACCGGCAGCAGATCCTGCGTGCCGCGCAGGTTGGTGCGCAGCGCGCCGGTGATGCGGGACTGCGGCGAGTCCGGTCGATCGATCAGGATCACGCGCGGCGCCGGCAGGCTGCGATCCTCGCGGAACACCTTGGTCCCGGCCGGACCGGTGCCCTGCCAATCGCCGAGGCGAGCGTTCAGCACCTGCTGCACCTCCGCCATCGGACGGTCGCTGACCACGAAGATCTTGGCCTTCTCCGGCCGCAGCCAGGCGCGCTGGAAGGCGACCAGATCATCGCGCGTCAGTGCCTGGACGGCGGCGGCATCGCCGGTGCCGACATTCTTGGCATAGGGGCTGCCCGCGCCGTATGCGATCGGTGACACGACCCGCCGGGCCAGCCCGGCCGGATCGGTCAGTTCCTGCGCGATCTGCGCCAGCAACTGGCCACGCACGCGCGGCAACTCGCTTTCCGGAAACGTCGGCGCGCGCAGCAGGTCCGCCCACACATCGACGGCGGGCGCCAGATTGGCGCTGGGCGCACGGAAGCTGACGGTGGTGCGGTCGGGCGACGATCCGGTGAAGATGTCGAGCCCCAGCCGCTCCTTCGCCTCCGCCAGCTGGATCGAGTTCAGCCGGGTGGTGCCTTCATCGATCATCGCCAGGGTCATCGCCTGCGTGCCCAGCCGCTTGGCGTCATCCGCAGCGGTGCCGGCATCGAAGCTGGCGACGATCTGCGTGACCGGCACCGCGGTACGCTGCGCGTAGACCAGCTCGATCCCGTTGCGCAGCTTCGCCCGCTGCACGGTGGGGAAGGCGAGCGCGCCAACCTCACCCACCTTGGGCATCGGCTCTCGCGTACCCTTGGCCGGAACATCAGGTGCGGCGGTCTGCGGCGCGGCCGGCGGCACCTGCGCCTCGTCATAAGCATCGCGTTCGCCGGGAACGACGGTCAGCGTGTAGCCGGGCCGGCTCAACCATTGCTGCGCCGCCGCCTTCACGCTGGCGGGCGTCTGCGCGGCGAGTTCCGCGAGCCGCTTCTTGTAGAAGCCGGGATCGTTCGAATAGAGCGCGCCCTCGGCCAGCGCGACGGCCTTGCCGCCAAAGCCGCCGACCGATTCGAGCCCGCCGATCCGCCGCGACACCATCGTCGTCAGCGTGCGCTGCACCTCATCGGCGGTCGGGCCATTGCGGATGAAGTCCGCGACCAGTTCATCGAGGCGCTTCTGCACCACCGCGGGATCGACGCCGGGGCGGACCACCGCCTGAATGCTGAACGTCCCGACCTGCGCGAAATCGGAATAGTTGGCGCTGACCTGAACCGCAGTCTTGTCGCCCTTCACCAGCGCATTGTCGAAGCGCGAACTGGCGAGCCCGCCGAGCACATAAGCGGCCACTTCCAGCGCGGGGGCAGCGGGATCGTTGAGGCCGGGTACCGGCCAGTTCTTCACCACCAGCGGCGCAGCGACGCGATCCTTCATCACTTCGCTCTTCGCCTGCGCGAGCACCGGCACGGGTGCGGCCGGCGCGACGCTCTTCGGGCCCGGCTTGATCGGGCCGAAATATTTGGTGGCGAGGCGCCGCGCGGTCGCAACGTCGATGTCGCCCGCGAGCACCAGCACCGCATTGTTCGGCCCATAATGGTCGCGGAACCAGCTCTTCACATCGTCGAGCGACGCGCGGTCCAGATCGGCCATCGAACCGATCGTGCTGTGACCGTAAGGGTGATCCGCGGGGAACACGCCTTCGATCAGCTTGTAGGGGACCAGACCGTAAGGCTGGTTGTCGCCTTCGCGCTTTTCGTTCTGGACGACGCCGCGCTGCTCATCGAGCACCGCCTGCGAGATCGCGCCGGTCAGCCAGCCCATGCGATCGCTTTCAAGGTACAGCGCCTGTTCCAGCGCCGCGGTGGGCACCGTTTCGAAGTAGTTGGTGCGATCGAAATAGGTCGTGCCATTGAGGTCCGTCGCGCCGACCTGCTTGAGCGGTTCAAAGAAGTCGCCCGGCGCATTTTCGCTGCCGTTGAACATCAGATGTTCGAACAGATGGGCGAAGCCCGTCTTTCCCTTCGGCTCATGCTTGGAGCCGACGTCGTACCAGACCGACACCGCCACGACCGGCGCCTTGCGATCGGTATGGACAACCACCCGGAGGCCGTTGGGCAGCGTGAACTGCTCGTAAGGGATGTCGATCGCCTTGACGAGATCGGCGACCGGCGCGGCCTTTGGCATCGCCGCCGCAGTGCCGGCCGTGGCAGGCGCAGCGGCAAGGGGGGGGGCAGGGGTGGCCGAGGTGGCGGGGGCGTTCTGCGCAACGGCCGGAATGGCGAGCGCGATCGCCGCGGCACTGGCGGCGAGACGAGTCATCAGACGCAAGGCGGGAAACTCCATACAGATGGGCGGAGCGTAGCGCCCCCGCGGCCCCGGCGGAAGCGGGCAACATTTCGTCACGAATATTGACTGCCCAGGCAATGGTTGCCTAAGCAACGGAAATGATCTTCAGCGACTCCAGCTTCTATCCCGATGTGTCGCCGGGATATCTGGTGCGGGTAATCCACCAGATGAGCGTGGCCGCAATCGATCGCACGCTGGCGGAGGAAGGGATGAGCGCCACCCAGTGGATGACGCTGGTGTCGCTCTACTTCAATCATGCCGACACCTGCGCGGGGCTGGCCCGGCGCATGGCGCACGACAAGGGCGCGATGACCCGGATCATCGACCAGATCGAGGCAAATGGATGGGTCCAGCGACAGCGCGATCCGAGCGATCGACGCGTCGTGCGGCTGACCCTGACGGACGACGGCCGCGCGGCGGCGCTGTCCGCCAAGCAAAAGGTGATCGCTTGCTGGAACGGATTCCTTGGCGACTGGAGCGAGAGCGAGGCGGAGGATCTGGTGAGGATGTTGCAGCGCCTGCGCACGACGATGGAGGAAAGCGACGCATGCCAGGGATGAAGGCGATTGCGGTTGCCACCGGCCGGCGTAGACGGGCCGTGCGGATGGTGGCGGGGCTGGCGCTACTGTCGATCGGGCTCGCTGCCTGCACCCCGCCGGACAGTCGTCCGCAACTGACGCAGCGGGCCCCGGCCGACCTGGGGCTGAGCAACACCCCGATGCCGGTGATCGACCCGCAATGGTGGACCGCGTTCGGCGATCCGCAGCTCGACCGGGTCGTCGCCGATGCGCTTGCCGGCAGCCCGACACTGGACGCCGCGCTGGCCCGCGTGCGGCAGGCACAGGCCACGCTGGCCCGCCGCGATGCGGAACGTGACCCTGATCTCACCGCCGACGTCACCGCGCAGGAAGCGCGGATTTCAGGCCGCTACACCATCCCGCCGCCCTTCGCCGGCAGTGTCCGCTTCCTTGGCAATGCGACGGCGAACCTGTCGTGGAACCTCGACCTGTTCGGGCGCCAGCGCGCCGCCATCGAAGGCGCGCGCGCGTCGCTTGCGGCAACCGCGCTGGACGCCGAGGCTGCCCGCCTGATGCTCGCCGGGTCGGTCGTTTCAACCTATGCCGAAATTGCCCGCGCCGAACGAGTCGGCGCACTGGCGCGCCAGACGATCGCGACTCGCGAGCGCGCGCTTCGGCTGGTCACCGTGCGCCGCGAGAACCGCCTCGCCAGCCAGATCGACGTTCAGGCCGCGAGCACCCTGTTGGCGCAAGCGCGCGTGGCGCTGACCCGGTCGGAGGCGGCGCGCATACTCGCCGCCAATGCTCTGGCCGCGTTGGTTGGGCGCGGCCCCGACTATGCCGCAGGGATCGGCGCGACCCGGCTGGTCGATCCAGCCAGCCTGACGCTGCCCACGACCATCCCCGCTGACCTGATCGCCAGGCGGGCCGACATTGCCGCCGCCGCCGCGCGGGTGGATGCCGCCGCCGCGGGCCGGCAAGTGGCGCGGCGCGCCTTCTACCCGAACGTCAACCTGATCGCGCTGGCGGGATTGCAGGCGGTGGGGATCGGCAATCTGTTCGATCCGGAGGCGGGGACGCTCGGTCTCGGCGGTGCGCTTCACCTGCCGATCTTCGACGCGGGGCGGCTCCGCGCCGACCTCGAAGGTGCCACCGCGGGGGTCGATGTGGCTATCGCCGATTACAACACCAATGTGGTGCGCGCGGTGCGCGAAGCGGCCGACGCGCTGGCGGCGATCGATGCCGCGACGCGCGAGGCCAACGCTCAGGCTGCGGTCGTGCGCGGCTTTGCGGAGACCAACCGGCTGAACGCGATCCGCATCAACGCCGGCCTCGATTCGCGGCTGAGCGGTATAGATACCGACATTCGCCTGCTCGACGCCCAGCTTGCCGGGGCCACCCTGGCGGTGGATGCGCTGGCGGCGCGCGCGCGGCTCGCCGTCGCCCTGGGGGGCGGCTTCGATCCTTCCCGACCGACCCTTCTCACGCGGACCCCGACGCCATGACCGACACCGCTGCCCCGCCGCCGCCCGCCGGCCGCCCCGCCCTGCGTCGCCGCCTGCTGCTGGGTCTGGCGATCATTGTTCTGGTCGGCCTGGCGATCTGGGCGGTGTTCCACTTCCTGCTGGCGAAGCCGGAGGAGGAGACCGAGGACGCCTATGTCGCCGGTGACGTGGTGGCGATCACCGCGCGCGACCCGGGCACGATCGTCGCCCTGCATGCCGACAACACACAGGCCGTGAAGGCCGGACAGCCGCTGATCGACCTCGATCCGCTGACCGCCGACGTCAATCTCGCCGCGGCGGAGGCGGAACTGGCGCGCGCGGTGCGCGGCACGCGGTCGGACTTCTCGCGCGTTGGCGAATCCGACGCCGCCGTGGTGCAGGCGGAGGCACAGCTCGCCGCGGCCCGCGCCGATTATGCCCGCCGCCAGGGCGCCGCGCGCGAAGGCGCAGTGTCTGGCGAGGAACTGAGCCATGCCGCCGATCAGGTGAAGGTCGCCAGCGCCGCGCTCAACCTCGCGCGCAGCCGCCGCACCCAGGCGCAGGCCGCCGTGCAGGGAACGGCCGTTGGCACCAACCCCGCCGTGCTGTCTGCCATCGCCAATTATCGGCGCGCAGCGATCGTCCGCAGCCACATGCACATCGTTTCGCCGATCGATGGCGTCGTCGCGCAGCGGCAGGCACAGGTCGGGCAGCAGATCGCGGCCGGCACGCCGCTGATGGCTGTCGTGCCGCTGGGGCGCCTGTGGGTCGATGCGAACTTCCGCGAAACGCAGCTGAAGGATATCCGCATTGGCCAGCCAGCGACGGTCGTGGCCGACGCTTATGGCGATGATGTCGTGTACCACGGTCGCGTGGTCGGGCTGTCCGCGGGCAGCGGCAATGCCTTCGCCTTGCTGCCGCCGCAGAACGCCAGCGGCAATTGGATCAAGATCGTCCAGCGCGTGCCGGTGCGCATCATGCTCGATCCGAAGGAACTGCGCGCCAATCCCCTGCGGATCGGCCTGTCGGTGATGGCAACGGTGGACACGGCGAACACCCGCGGGCCGCGCCTCGCGCAGCCGGCAGCGCAACCATATCGCGGCAACTTCTCCGAGGCTGATCCGGCGGTGGAGGCGAAGATCGCGCAGATCATCGCGGCGAACCGCTGATCCGATGGCGCGCTCGCTATCCCCTCTGCCGATGGTGATGGGGTGGTCGCATGGCTAGCGCCGCGGCGCCCGCCGCCGCTCAGCCGGTGCCGCTGGCCGGCGCGCGGCTTGGCCTGGTCGCCTTCGCGCTGGCGCTCGGCACCTTCATGATGGTGCTCGACACCACGATCGCCAACGTCTCGCTGCCGACGATCGCCGGCAATCTGGGTGTCAGTTCGGACAATTCGACCTGGATCGTCACTGCTTTTGCGGTGGCCAACGGGATCTCGGTGCCGCTCACCGGCTGGCTGATGCGCCGCTTTGGCGTGGTGCGCACGTTCTGCGTCTCGCTGGCGCTGTTCACGGTCGCCTCCTTCCTGTGCGGCATCGCGTGGAGCCTCCCTTCGCTGATCGCCTTTCGCGTGCTTCAGGGAGCCGTTTCCGGCCCGATGATGCCGGGAAGCCAGGCGCTGCTGATCTCCGTCTTCCCGCCGGAAAAGCGCGTCACCGCGCTTGGCATCTGGTCGATGACCACGTTGGTCGCGCCGATCATGGGGCCGATCCTGGGCGGCTACATCTCCGATAATTACCATTGGAGCTGGATCTTCCTGATCAACGTGCCCTTCGGCATCTTCACCATCGCGATCTGCTGGTCGAACCTGAAGAACCGCGAGACGCCGACCGCCAAGGTGCCGATCGACACGATCGGGCTGGTGCTGCTGGTGCTGTGGGTCGGCTGCCTTCAGGTCATGCTCGATCTCGGCAAGAACGCCGATTGGTTCAACGATCCGATGATCGTCGTTTTGACGGTGATCGCCGGCGTTGGCTTCATCGCCTGGCTGATCTGGGAACTGACCGACGCCAATCCGATCGTCGATCTGTCGCTGTTCACCAACCGCAACTTCGCGATCGGCAATCTCGCGTTCTGCCTGGGCTATGCGGTGTTCTTCGCCAACATCCTGCTGCTGCCTTTGTGGCTGCAGACGCAGCTTGGCTATACCGCCACCTGGGCGGGGCTGGTGGCGGCACCCAGCGGGATCGTCGCCGTGCTCCTAACGCCGCTCAGCGCGCGGCTGTCGGGCAAGATCGACGCGCGGATCTTGGCAAGCGTGGCCTTTGTCGCCTTTGCGATCAGCTACTGGATGCGCTCGGGCTACACGACCTATGCCGGCTTCTGGGATTTCGTCCTGCCGCTGCTGGTGCAGGGCGTCGCCATGTCGACCTTCTTCCTCGCGATGCTGACCATCTCGCTCGATCGCATCCCGCCGGAAAGGATCCCCTCGGCAACCGGCCTGTCCAACTTCACCCGTATCGTCGCCGGCGCCTTTGCCGCATCGATGATCACCACGGCGTGGGACCGGCGCGAGGCACTGCATCAGGGCCGTCTGTCGGAAGCCGTCGGCAATGGTGTGCCCTATCAGATGGCGAGCGAGGCGCTGATGAACCTGGGGCTGAACGCAACGCAGGCCGCCGCGGTGATCACGCGGCAGATGGTTGGCCAAGCGTATCTGCTCGCTTCGACCGACCTCTTCCGCCTCTCCGCCTGGCTCAGCGGTGCGCTGCTGATCATCGTGTGGCTCTGCCGCCGCCCGGCAGCGAATGGCACAGGCCCCGTCGCCGCCGACTGAGCCTTGCGTCCGCTCCCGCGCCAATTCATAGCGCGTTCCAAGAATAAGACGGGAGAGGGCCATGGATCTTTCGCTCAGCGACGAGCAGGTGATGCTGCGCGACACGCTCACGCGCTATCTGGCGCAAAGCTTCGCGTTCGATCCGCATCGCCCGCGGGATGCGAAGGCACTCTGGCAGGCGCTGGGGCGTGATCTGGGCGTGCTGGGTGCGGCGTTGCCGGCGGAAGCCGGGGGCCTCGGCGGCGGCGCGGTCGAAACCATGGTGATCGCCGATGCGCTGGGCGAGGCACTGGCACCCGTTCCCTATATCGAAACCGCGGTGATCGCGGCCGGCCTGCTGAGGCGGGCAAGCGGAGAGCGCGCCGGTGCGCTTCTGCCGCAGCTCGCCGATGGCAGCGTCCGCGCCGTGCTGGCCGCGGGCGAAGCCGACAGCCGGCAGGCGCTGGAGGCAGTCTCGACCATTGCGCGACAGAGCGGAAACGGTTGGACCCTTGATGGTGAGAAGGTTGTCGTAGCCGGCGCGCCGGGGGCAGACTGGCTGCTCGTCACGGCCCGCACCGCTGGCAGCGCGCGCGACGTGCGCCGCGTGTCCCTGTTCCTGGTACCCGCCGATGCCGTTGGCCTGTCGCGGCATGATTATGCGCTGATCGACGGGCTACCGGCCTCCGACCTGACGTTCACTGCCGTCACCGTGCCGGCCGACGCACTGCTCGGCGAGGAAGGCAGCGCACTGCCGCTGTTGGAACAGGCGCGTGATGAGGGGATCGCCGCCCTGTGCGCGGAGGCCGCCGGGCTCGCCCGCAAGATGCTGAACGATACCGTCGCCTACACCAAGGAGCGCGAGCAGTTCGGGCAGCCGCTCGCCAGCTTCCAGGCGCTGCAGCACCGCATGGTCGATATGTTCATCGCCGCCGAACAGGCGACCTCAGCCGCCTATCTCGCGGCGCTTCATGTGGAAGGCCCGGCGGCGCAGCGATCGCGAGCCGTCGCGGCGGCAAAGGCAACCGTGTCGGACGCGGTCCGTTTCGTCGGGCAGAATGCAGTTCAGCTGCACGGGGGGATGGGCATGACCGACGAACTCGCCGTCGGCCATTATTTCCGCCGCGCCACTGCAATCGAGCAACAGTTCGGCGCGACTGATCACCACGCCAAACGCTATGCTGCGCTGATGCGCCAAGAATTGGCCATTTGACCCATCCCCCCCTTTCCCGCGCACTGCGGAAAAGGGGGGAATGCCGTTACAGCACGAAGCGGCTGAGATCGGTGTTGCGCGCCACACCGGCGAGATGCTGCTCGACATAGGCCGCATCGACGATGACCGAGCTGCCCGCGCGATCCTCCGCCTCGAAGCTCACTTCTTCCAGCAGCTTCTCCATCACCGTCTGCAGCCGGCGTGCACCGATATTCTCGATCTCGCCATTCACCTCGGCCGCGATCCGCGCAACCGCGCGAATGCCATCCTCGGTGAAGCTGACCTCAACGCCCTCGGTGCCGATCAGCGCCTTATATTGCGCCGGCAGCGATGCCTTGGTGTCGGACAGGATGGCGACGAAATCGTCCTCGGTCAGGCCCTTCAGCTCGACGCGGATCGGCAGGCGCCCCTGAAGCTCGGGCAGCAGATCGCTCGGCTTCGCGACATGGAACGCGCCCGACGCGATGAACAGGATATGGTCCGTCTTCATCGGGCCGTATTTGGTCGAGACGGTCGTGCCCTCGATCAGCGGCAGCAGATCGCGCTGCACGCCTTCGCGGCTCACCGATCCGCCGCGCACGTCGCTGACCGCGATCTTGTCGATCTCGTCGAGGAAGACGATCCCGTTCGCCTCGGCATCAGCCAGCGCCACGCGGCTCACTTCGTCCTGGTCGAGCCGCTTGTCGGCCTCTTCCTCGACCAGCTTTTCCCATGCTGCCGGCACCAGCAGCTTGCGCCGCTTGGTCTGCCCGCCGCCCAGCTTGCCGAACATCTCGCCTAGGTTGATCATCCCCATCTGGCCACCACCCGGCATTTCGAACGGCATCTGGGGCGCGACCTGAAGCTCAAGCTCGATCTCGGTCTGGTCGAGATGCCCGTCGCGGAAGCGCTGGCGGAAGCTTTCGCGCGTCGCGGCGCTTGAATCCTTGCCGACCAGCGCATCGAGCAGCCGGTCCATCGCCGCTTCCTCGGCCTTGTCCTTCACCGCGTTGCGGCGGCGTTCCTTTTCCAGCCGCACCGCTTCCTCGACCAGGTCGCGCGCGATCTGCTCCACGTCGCGGCCGACATAGCCGACCTCGGTGAACTTGGTCGCTTCCACCTTCACGAACGGCGCATCAGCCAGCTTCGCCAGGCGGCGGCTGATCTCGGTCTTGCCGCAGCCGGTGGGACCGATCATCAGGATGTTCTTGGGCGTCACCTCGTCGCGCAGATCGGGGCTAAGCTTCTGCCGCCGCCAGCGGTTGCGCAGTGCCACCGCCACGGCGCGCTTCGCGTCCTTCTGGCCGATGATATGCGCATCAAGCGCGGCGACGATTGCCTTGGGGGTAAGTGTGTCCTTCATCGTGCCCGCATATCGGGGCGCGGCGGCAGGGGATCAAGCGGGCGCGCGTGCCTTCACGCCTCCCGCACGATACCCTTCAGCCGATAGAGCTGGTCCAGCGCCTCGCGAGGGGAGAGCGCATCGACATCCAGATCCTCCACCGCCGCGCGCAGCGGATCCACCGTCTCCTCCGGCACGGCGGCCGCAGCGGCGGCAAACAGCGGCAGATCGTCCAGCCCCGCGGCCAGCCCGCCCGTCTTGGCGCGCCCCGCCTCCAGCTTCGCCAGCACCGCCTTCGCGCGCGCCACCGTCGCCGGCGGCATCCCGGCCAGCCGCGCGACGGCGAGGCCATAGCTGCGATCCGCCGGCCCATCGGCCAACTCGTGCAGCAGCACCAGCTCGCCCTTCCACTCGCGCGCCCGCACATGGTGCAGCGACAGCGCGTCGCAGCGCTCCGCCAGCCGCGTCAGTTCGTGGTAATGCGTCGCGAACAGGCAGCGGCAGCGATTGTCCTCATGGATCGCCTCCACCACGGCCCAGGCGATCGCGAGCCCGTCATAGGTCGACGTGCCGCGCCCCACCTCGTCAAGGATCACGAAGCTCTGCGGCGTCGCCTGCGCCAGGATCGCGGCGGTCTCCACCATCTCGACCATGAAGGTCGATCGCCCGCGCGCCAGATTGTCCGACGCGCCGACGCGGCTGAACAGCCGATCGACCAGCCCCAACGTCGCGCTCGTCGCGGGCACATAGCTCCCGGCCTGCGCCAGCACCGCGATCAGCGCATTCTGGCGCAGGAACGTCGACTTGCCGCCCATGTTCGGGCCCGTCACGAGCCACAGCCGCGACGTTTCGGACAGCGTACAGTCGTTGGCGACGAACCGCTCGCCTGCCTTCGCCACTGCCGCCTCCACCACCGGATGCCGCCCGCCGATGATCTCGAAGCACGGATGCTCCACCAGAGCGGGCCGCGCCCAGCCGCCCTCCGCCGCGCGCTCCGCCAGCCCGGCCGCGACGTCCAGCCGCGCCAGCGCATCCGCCGTCGCCGCGATCGGCTCGGCGCGGGCGAGCGCAGCCGCGATCAGATCCTCGAGATGCGCCGCCTCCGCCGCCACCGCATGCGCCCCCGCCTGCGTGACCCGGCTCGCCACCTCGTGCAACTCGGGCGCGTTGAAGCGCACCGCGCCCGCCATCGTCTGGCGATGGGTGAAGCCGCTGTCGGGCTTCATCAGCGCCTCGGCATTCTTCGCCGGCACCTCGACATGATAGCCAAGCACATTGTTGTGCCGGATCTTCAGCGCGTTGATCCCGGTCTCGGTGCGATAGCGCGCCTCCAGCGCCGCAATCGCCTTGCGCCCGCCCGATCCCGCATCGCGCAGGTCGTCGAGCGCCGCGTCATAGCCTTCGGCAATGAAGCCGCCGTTCGCCGCGTCGATCGGCGGCGAAGGCACCAGTGCGCGCTTGAGGAGGTCGATCAGCTCGCCATGCCCACGCAGCCGCGGGGTCAGCTGAGCGAGCAGATCGCTGCCTGCCCCGTCCACCAGCTGCGCCTCGATCGATTGCAGCGTCTCCGCCAGCAGCCACGCGCCGTCCAGTCCGTCACGCAGCTGCCCCAGATCACGCGGGCTGCCTCGCCCCGCCACCAGCCGCCCGATCGCGCGGCCGATATCGGGCAGCGCACGCAACCGCTCGCGCAGCCGGGCGCGCATGTCGCCATCGTCGTGGAACAGCGTCACCAGCGCCAGCCGCGCCTCGATCGCTGCCCTGTCCATCAGCGGGGCACCGATGTCGGCCGCCAGCAGCCGCGCGCCCGCCCCGGTCACCGTGCGGTCCACCGCATCGAGCAGGCTGCCCTTGCGCGTGCCGCCGGCGGTGCAGGTCAGCTCCAGGCTCTCGCGCGTCGCTGCGTCGATCGCCATCGTCTCGGCGCTGCGGCGGATCACCGGCGCGCGCAGGAACGGCAGCGTGCCCTTCCCATTATGGTCGAGGTAGGCGATCAGCCCGCCCGCCGCGGCCAGCATCGCGCGATCGAACTGGCCGAAGCCGTCGAGCGTCGCCACGCCGTGCAGCCGCTTCAACCGCTCCTCGCCCCGCGCGCTGTCGAATTCGCCGCGCGGCCGCCACACCGTCGCCGGCGCGTCGCTCCCTTCCGCCGCGACCACTTCCGCCGCCGCCAGCCGGGCAAGCTCCGCGCCCAGCGCCTGCGGCGAACAGGCGATCACCTCGAACCGCCCGGTCGACACATCGGCTGCCGCGATGCCGACGCCGCCCGCCACCTCGCCCACCGCCACGCACCAGTTCGCCGCGCGCGCATCGAGCAGCGCTTCCTCGGTCAGCGTCCCCGCGGTGACGAAGCGGATGATCGCGCGGTTCACCAGCGCCTTCGATCCGCGCGCCTTGCGTGCTTCCTCCGGACTTTCGGTCTGCTCCGCGATCGCCACGCGGTGCCCCGCCTTGATCAGCCGCTGGAGATACGCCGTCGCCGCATGCACCGGCACGCCGCACATCGGGATCTTCTCGCCGGCATGTTCCCCGCGCGCCGTCAGCGCGATGTCGAGCACGCCGCTCGCGATCCGCGCATCCTCGAAGAACAGCTCGAAGAAATCACCCATGCGATAGAACAGCAGGCAATCGCCCGCTTCTTCCTTGAGCGCCAGATATTGCGCCATCATCGGCGTGGGAGCGGTGGGTTCGGCCATGGTTTCCGGGTGTCGAAACGGATGAGATGCGGATGCGGGTAGGCGGGCGTAGCGCCGCCGGGCGGGTCCCCCCGTCTAGCCAGACATGCCGCCGCTGACGAGTGGCGCTTTGGCCGCAAACATCGGGACGCACGCTCGCCCTGCCGCTATTAAGGTGACGCCGAAGGAGCCGCGCCATGACATTTGCGACCGCCACCATCCCCTCGCCCACCGGCGATCTCACGCTGATCGCCAGCGACGCCGGGCTTGCCGCAATCCTGTGGGATGACGATGCGGCGATGCAGGCGCGCTATGCTCCGCGGCGCGCGGATCCGGATCATCCCGTCATCGCTGCCGCCGTCAGCCAGCTGGAGGAATATTTCGCCGGCACGCGCACCACCTTCGATCTGCCGCTCGATCCGGTCGGCACGGAGTTCCAGCGCGACGTGTGGCGCGCGCTTCTCACCATCCCTTATGGCGAAACGCGCAGCTACGCCGACATTGCCCGCGCGATCGGCCGCCCCACCGCCACCCGAGCAGTCGGCGCTGCGAACGGCCGCAACCCGATCCCCATCGTCACGCCGTGTCACCGCGTGATCGGCAGCAACGGCACGCTCACCGGCTTCGGCGGCGGACTGCCGAACAAGCAATTGCTGCTCGCGCTCGAACGCGGGGAAGCCGCGCTGCTTTGAACCGAAACCGGCGGTTTTCATCCTCCCGCCTTCCCCCTAAAGGTCCGGCTCGAAACCTTCGGCCGGGGGCGCAATGACCGACAAGACCAGCAACACCATCCAGTTCTCGGAGCGCGAGGCGCTCCTGTTCCATTCGGAAGGGCGCCCGGGCAAGATCGAGATCATCGCCTCCAAGCCGATGGCGACCCAGCGCGACCTGTCGCTGGCCTATTCGCCGGGCGTGGCGGTGCCGGTTCAGGCGATCGCGGACGATCCCGCCAAGGCCTATGACTATACGGCCAAGGGCAATCTGGTCGCGGTGATTTCCAACGGTACCGCCATCCTGGGCATGGGCAATCTCGGCGCGCTCGCGTCGAAGCCGGTGATGGAAGGCAAGGCGGTGCTGTTCAAGCGCTTCGCCGATGTGGATTCGATCGATCTCGAAGTCGCGACCGAGGATGTCGACGCCTTCATCAACTGCGTCGCGCTGCTCGAACCCTCGTTCGGCGGCATCAACCTTGAGGATATCAAGGCGCCGGAATGCTTCATCATCGAGCAGACGCTGCGCGAGCGGATGAACATCCCGGTCTTCCATGACGACCAGCATGGTACCGCGATCATCACCGCCGCCGGCCTCATCAATGCGTGCCTGCTGACCAAGCGTTCGCTGCGCGACATCAAGATCGTCGTGAACGGCGCCGGCGCAGCGGCCATCGCCTGCACCGAGCTGATGAAGGCGATGGGCGTGCAGCATGACAATGTCATCATGTGCGATCGTACCGGCGTCATCTACCAGGGGCGCGAGGATGTGAACCAGTGGCAGTCCGCCCATGCCGCCGTCACGGATCGCCGCACGCTGACCGAGGCGCTGCACGGCGCCGATGTGTTCCTCGGCCTGTCCGCCGCTGGCGCGCTGAAGCCGGAGATGGTGAAGGACATGGCGCCCGCGCCGATCATCTTCGCCATGGCCAATCCGGAACCGGAAATCCGCCCCGAGCTCGCCAAGGAAGCGCGTCCCGACGCGATCATCGCCACCGGCCGGTCGGACTATCCCAACCAGGTCAACAATGTGCTGGGCTTCCCGTTCATCTTCCGCGGCGCGCTCGACGTGCGTGCCTCGGCGATCAACGATGCGATGAAGATCGCCGCCGCGCAGGCGATCGCCGAACTCGCACGGGAGCGCGTGCCCGAGGAAGTCGCCGCGGCTTACGGCGTGCAGCACGTCTTCGGTCCCGAATACATCATCCCGGCGCCGTTCGATCCCCGCCTGATGGAGATCGTCCCCGCCGCCGTCGCGAAGGCAGCGATGGATTCCGGGGTCGCCACTCGTCCGATCCTCGACATGGAGGGGTATCGCCAAACGCTGCGGGCGCGGCTGAACCCGACCACCTCGGTCCTCAGCCTCGCCTATGAAGGGGCGCGCGCCCATCCCAAGCGCGTGCTGTTCGCGGAAGCGGAGGAAGAAGTCGTGCTGCGCGCCGCGATCGCCTTCAAGGAAGGGGGCTATGGCACGCCGGTGCTAATCGGGCGTGACGACGTGCCCGATCGCCTGCGCGCGCTCGGCATCCAGAATCCCGAGGAATATGAACTGCACAACAGCCGCGTCTCGCCGCTGGTGCCGCAGATGGTCGACTTCCTCTACGCCCGCCTCCAGCGCCGCGGCTATCTGCGCCGCGATTGCGAGCGGATGATCAACCAGGATCGCAACATCTTCGGCGCCGTGCTGCTGCAGCTTGGCCATGCCGATGCGATGATCACCGGCATCACCCGCACCTGGGCGCAGTCGATGCGCGAGGTGCGCCGCGTGATCGATCCGGAGGCCGGCCGCACGCCGTTCGGCATCCACCTGATGGTCGGGCAGAGCCACACCGTCTTCATCGCCGACACGACGATGAACGAGCGGCCCACGGCCGAGCAGATGGCCGATATCGCCGAACAGACCGCCGCGGTGGCGCGCCGCATGGGTCACGAACCGCGTGTCGCCTTCCTTAGCTATTCGACCTTCGGCAATCCCAAGGGGACGTTCCTTGAGCGTATCCGCGATGCCGTGACCGAGCTCGACAAGCGTAATGTCGGCTTCGAATATGAGGGGGAAATGACGCCCGACGTCGCCCTCAACCCCAAGCAGATGGCGAATTACCCGTTCGCGCGCCTGTCCGGCCCGGCCAACGTCCTGATCATGCCGGGGCTTCAGACCGCGCACATCTCCGCCAAGTTGCTGCGCGAACTGGGCGGCGACAGCGTGATCGGGCCGATGCTGATCGGCATGGAAAAGCCGGTGCAGATCGCACCGATGACCTCAACCGCCAGCGATCTGATGACGCTGGCCGTCCTGGCCGCGGGTGGAATCGCCCGCTGACGCAACAGGATACCGGGCGGCGCGGCGCTGAAGTGCCCGCCGCCCGCCTCTTTCCGTAGAGCGACCGGCGCCTCCAGCGCCGTTCGGGATCGGCGCGAAGTCAATATCAGTCGCGCAACCATTCGCCCGCGCCAGCCATTACCGTTTCATCCAAAACAAGACGGAGGAAACGATGCGGAGTGTTGCGTTGGCCGCGATCGGTGCGGCGGTGATGGTTACGGGGTGCACGGGCGACGATGGTCCGCGTCGCGGCTGGGGCGGCGGCTACGGCGGCTACGACTACAACCGGCCCGATCCCGCTTACGGCGACTATGATGCGTCGCGCTACTATCGCGACGACCGCCGCTATCGCGAACGTCGCCTTTCGGAAAATGACCGCATCTATGCCGGCCGCGATGGCCGCTATTACTGCCGTCGTGATGACGGCACGACCGGTCTGATCGTCGGCGGCATTGCCGGCGGCGTGCTTGGCACCATCATCAAGCCAGGTGGCTCGGGCGTACTGGGCGCGATCCTGGGTGGTGCGGGCGGGTCCGCGCTGGGCCAGGCGATCGACAAGAACAACGTTCGCTGCCGTTAAGCCGATGGCCGCACTCACCCGTTCGTCGCGACGGACGGGTGAGTGGGCGGCGAACTAACGCGAGTGACTTAAACCCTCTTCCCTCCAAGCGCGCGACACGGCATCGTGCTTCCCGAGCGGCAAAGACCGCAAGCGGAGAGAGTGGATGAGCAAGCGGATCGCGGTAATCGGTGCGGGAATGGGCGGCTTGTGCGCCGCCATCAAGGGCCGCGAGGCGGGCCACGACGTCACCGTGTACGAACATGCCGATTCGGTAGGCGGCACCTGGCGCGCCAATCGCTATCCCGGCGTCGCCTGCGACGTGCCGGCGATCCTCTATCAGTTCAGCTTCGCGCCCAATCCGAACTGGAGCCACAATTACGCGCGTGGTCCAGAGATCCACGATTATACCAAGAGCCTCGTCGACCAGTTCGGCCTGTCCGATGCCCTGCATCTGAACGAGGGCGTGACCAAGGCGGTGTGGAACGACGGCGATGGTACCTGGACCGTCGAGACCGAGAAGGGCGCACGCGAGACCTTTGACGCGATCGTACCCGCGCTTGGCCAGCTGAGCCGGCCCTGCTTTCCCCAAATTCCCGGTGTGCACGACTTTGCGGGCGCGAAATGGCATGCGGCGGCATGGGACGACAGCGTCGACCTGACCGGTAAGCGCGTCGGCGTGATCGGATCGGCGGCAAGCGCGGTGCAGCTGATCCCAGAAGTGGCCAAGGTCGCCGGCGAGCTGGTCGTGTTCCAGCGTACGCCCAATTGGGTCGTCCCGCGCAACGATCAGCATGTGACGCCCGAGACAAAGGCGCTGATGGCGACCAACCTCGAAATGGCGATGAAGCTTGGCGCGCAGCAGCGCGCCGCGATCTTCGACAATGCCGACAACTACTTCTGGCAGGCGTTCAAATGGACGCCCGAGGGGCGCGCGGCTTACACGCGCACGGCGCTGGATCATCTCGCCGCGCAGGTGCCCGATCCGGAGCTACGCGAGAAGCTCACGCCCGATTACCCTATCGGCTGCAAGCGCATCCTGATCACCGACGATTTCTACCCCGCGCTGATGCGCGACAACGTGACGCTGGAAACCTCCGCGATCGAGCGGATCGAGACCAATGGCGTGCGCACCAAGGATGGCTTCCACGAACTCGACGTCCTGATCTTCGCCACCGGCTTCGAAACGACGCAATGGGACTGGTCGATGGAGGTCGTGGGCGAAAATGGTCAGACGCTAAAGGAGACATGGAAGGACGGGCCGGAGGCGTATCTCGGCATCATGGTGTCGGGCTTCCCCAACATGTTCATGCTCTACGGCCCGAACACCAATCTCGGCCACAATTCGATCAGCTTCATGATCGAGCAGCAGGTGGGCTACATGCTGAAGACGCTGGCCGAATTGGAGGCAGAGAAGGCCAAGGCCGCAGGCGTGACACCCGACGGACAGCGCCGCTTCAACGATCGGATCACGCAGTTGCTGTCCGCCACGGTATGGGCGGATCCGCACTGCCGCAGCTGGTACAAGGCCGCGAACGGCCGCGTGTATCAGAATTGGGCGGGGGATTGCGCAAGCTACGCGGCCGAAACCGCGGAGCTTGACCGCGAGGCCGTCGCGCTCCGCTGAGTCACTTGCCCGCCTATCTGCCCGGCGGAAGGGGGGCCGTGGGTGTCAGCCGTCGCTGACGCGTTCAATATCCGCGCCGACGGCCGACAGCTTCTCTTCCAGCCGCTCGTACCCGCGGTCGAGGTGATAGACGCGATTGACTGACGTCTCGCCCTCTGCGGCGAGGCCGGCGAGGATCAGGCTCATCGAGGCGCGCAGGTCCGTCGCCATCACCGGCGCCCCGACCAGCCGGTCGACACCGCGCACCACCGCGGTCCTTCCGGTAACGGTGATGTCAGCGCCCATTCGCGCCAGTTCGGGCACGTGCATGTAGCGGTTCTCGAAGATCGTCTCGGTCAGCACGCTCGCGCCTTCGGCCTTGCACAGCATCGCCATGAACTGCGCCTGCATGTCGGTGGCAAAGCCGGGGAAGGGCGCGGTGGTCAGCGTCAGCGGCTGGAGCGGCCCCTGCGCGGTTACGCACACCGCATTTTTCTTCAGCTCGATCAGCACGCCGGCATCCGCCAGCGCGGCCAACGTAGCGCCCATGCTTTCGGCATCGACGTTGACCAGTTCCAGGCTGCCGCCAGTGATCGCCGCGGCGCAGGCATAGCTGCCCGCCTCGATCCGGTCGGGCATCACGGCATAGGTGGCACCGTGCAGGCGATCGACGCCCTCGATCTCCAGTGTCTCGGTGCCGATCCCCTCGATCTGCGCGCCCATTGCGACCAGGCAGCGGCACAGGTCGACGATCTCGGGCTCGCGCGCGGCATTTTCGATGCGCGAGCTACCCTTCGCCGTTACCGCGGCCATCACGACGTTCTCGGTGGCGCCGACCGACACGACCGGGAAGCGATAGCGCCCCCCGCTCAGCCGGGCACTGCCCGACGCCGTCTTGGGCGCGCGCGCAGTGACATAGCCCGCACTCATCTCCAGTTCGGCCCCGATTGCCTCCAGCGCCTTCAGGTGAAGATCGATCGGACGGTTGCCGATCGCGCAGCCACCCGGCAGCGACACGCGCGCTTCGCCGGCCCGCGCCAGGATCGGCCCCAGCACGAGGATGGACGCACGCATTTTTCGCACAATGTCATACGGCGCCTCGGTGGACGTCAGTTGACCCGTGCGGATCGTCATCACCCGCCCGAATTCGTCGGGGCGTGTGCCCTCGATCGCGGTCGATGCGCCGAGCTGATTGAGCAAGTGACCAAAGCCATCGACATCGGCCAGACGCGGCAGATTCCGTAGCGTCAACGGCTCATCCGTCAGCAGCGCACAAGGCATCAGGGTGAGCGCTGCGTTCTTGGCGCCAGAGATCGGCAGCTTGCCCGACAGGCGATTGCCGCCGCGAATAAGGATACGGTCCATCGGGGTGCATCTACCGAACCTGGCCACGCTCGCCAAGCGACGGCCGCGTAACGATGTTGATCGACTTTAATGCGGCACCAGCCCCGACACGACTAGCGTTCTCTGTTCCCAAGGGGGCTCTTCACGCGTGCCAAGTAGCTGTTTTGCCGAACGTCTCGGTGACTTTGTCCCGTTATCCAATTGCGAGCGCGCAGCGTTGCTGCGGCTGGAGGAGCGTGAGCGCGCGTTGCGGCGCGGCGCCACGCTGGTGCGCGAGAATGATCCGGCGGGGGAGCTGTTCATCCTGCGCAGCGGGATGATGATGAGCTATGTCATCCTGCCCGATGGCAGTCGCCAGATCCTGCGCTTCATCTTTCCCGGCGATGTGATCGCGCTGCCGGCACTGGTCTTTTCGCGCGTGCCCGAGACGATTGGCGCGCTGGCGGACAGCGTGGTGTGCCCGTTCGATCGACCGCTGATGACTCGGCTCGCGCTGGAACAGCCGCGCCTGTTCACCGTGATCGTCGCCTTCGACCAGGCCGAACGTGCCATGCTGACCGATCGGATCGCCGCGCTCGGGCGCACCTCCGCCAAGGCGCGCGTCGCGTCGGTTCTGCTGGAAGTTCGCAATCGCCTGCGCCGGCTCGATCCCACGATCGACAGCAGCTTCATCCTGGGATTGACGCAGGAAGAGATCGGCGACGCGACGGGGCTTACCGCCGTGCACGTAAACCGCATGCTGCGGCAGCTGGAGAATGAGGCATTGATCCGCCGCGATTCGGGGCGCGTGACCTTCCTCGACGAACAGCGGCTGGCGCGATCGGCCAATTACAATGATCGGTTGTCGGGGCTAGACCTGTCCTGGCTGCCCCCGGCCGCCTGAGCTTTCAGGCGGCGGTCAACCGACGAGGCTGACCCGACCGCCTGCGTGGCGCTCCAGCCGTCCCGCGATCTCCAGTTCGAGCAATACCATCTGCACGACAGCGGCGGGGACACCCGATTGGCGGATCACTTCGTCGACCGGGGTCGCAACTGGGCCAAGCAGCGCGACGACGCCGCGTCGCGCCTGATCGTCGGCATCAGCCGGCGGCTGCACCTCGAACGGCAGAACGGGCGCGCGTACCACCCGCGGGTCGAACGGGCGGATCTGCTCCAAAACGTCCTGCGCATTCTGGATCAGCGTCGCACCGTCGCGAATCAGCAGATTGCATCCTTGCGCGCGCGGATCCAGCGGGCTGCCGGGCACCGCCATCACATCGCGTCCCGCCTCGCCGGCCAGACGCGCGGTGATGAGCGACCCCGATTTCGGCGCCGCCTCCACCACCATCGTGCCATGCGCCCAGCCGGCGATGATCCGGTTGCGATGCGGGAAGTGACGCGCGCGCGGTTCGGTGCCGACCGGCATTTCAGCGACCAGCAACGCCTCTGCCGCGATCCGTTCCTGCAGTGCCGCGTTCTCGGGCGGATAGGCGACGTCGATGCCTCCGGCGATCACCGCGACCGTGGCCGGGCCGGCGCCGACGTGTGCAGCTGTATCGATCCCGCGCGCGAGGCCCGACACCACGACGGCGCCTTCGCTGGCCAGATCGTGCGCCAGCCCGCGCGCGAACCGGCACGCCGCCGCCGAAGCGTTGCGCGCACCGACGATCGCAATGCTCGGGGCGGCGGGATCGGGAATGCACCCGCGTACCGTCAGTACGGCAGGGGCATCGGCCAATGTCGCCAGCAGCGGAGGATAGTCGCGATCGCCCTGAAAAATGTGCCGGGCGTCCAACCTGGCGACCTGCGCCACCTCGCGCTCGATCACTCGCGGGTCGGCTGGTGTTCGCACCCGGCCACCGCCGCGGCGCGCGAGTTCAGGCAGCGCCTCGATCGCGGCGCGGGCGGTGCCGAAGCGGCGCAACAACTGGCGATAGGTGACCGGACCAACGCCGGCAGTTCGGATCAACCGCAGCCGATCGGCCACATCGTCCGCCGCGGCGGCGCTCACCTGCTCCGGATCGGCGTCAGCCACCCTTGGAGCCGACGCGCGGCTCGGCCCCGTCGAGCAGCCGCCCGATATTCTCGCGGTGCTTCCAGATGACGATCAGCGCCAGCGCGAGAAGCAACGGCACCAGATCGAAGCGATCGAACACGGCCGCCGCAACCGGCGCGCTCGCCGCCGCCGCCATGCCCGCAACCGAGGAGATGCGCAGCGTGGCGAGCAGGCCAAGCCATACCACCGCATAGACCAGCGCCAGCGGCGGATGCAGCGCCAGCACGATGCCCATCAGCGTCGCCACGCCCTTGCCACCGCGAAAGCGCAGCCAAACGGGGTAGCAATGTCCGACGAATGCGCCCGCTGCGGCCAGTTGCTCATTGCCCGGCAGCAGCGCCGCGACGATCACAACCGCCGCCCAGCCCTTGGCAAGGTCGAGCAGCAGCGTGGCCGCTGCCAGCCCCTTGCGCCCCGTCCGCAATACATTGGTCGCGCCGATATTGCCGGAACCGATCTGCCGCAGATCGCCGGCACCACTGGCCCGGGTGAGCAGGACACCGAAGGGGATTGACCCCAGCAGATAGCCAATCACCAGCGCGAGTGTTGGCGGCCCCCAGATGATCTCAGTCGGCAGTGACGATTCCTCCGTTGGTTGTGACGTTAGCCTAACGAAACGCCTGTTACTACTAACCTACATCAGTATAAGGTGCGCGAATGCCGCGGGTTTGCAGGTCCTGTGCCGCCATCGTGTTGCACTTTTCCGCAACGCTGCAGCGCCGTAGGAAGCGGGCATGAGCGATCCGCGTCCGATCCTGTTCTTCGATTCCGGTGTGGGCGGCCTGTCGATTGTTGCCCCCGCCCGGCGCGCCCTTCCTGACGCGCGCTTCGTCTACGCGGCCGATTCGGCGGGCTTCCCGTACGGTGTGAAGCACGAATCGGAGATCGCCGGCCGCGTACCGGCGCTGCTCGGCCGTTTGGCTGAGCGCTACCAGCCGCGATTGATCGTGATCGCATGCAACACCGCCTCCACCATCGCACTGGCGGCGGTGCGCAGCGCGCTGGACATTCCGATCGTCGGCACCGTTCCGGCGATCAAGCCAGCGGCGGCGCTGAGCGTGACGCGGACGATCGGGGTGCTCGGCACCGCTGCCACGGTCCGCCAGGCCTATGTCGACGATCTCGCCGCGCGATTCGCCGGTGACTGCCAGGTGATCCGCCACGGTTCAGCCGATCTGGTGACGCTGGCCGAGGCACGGCTGCGCGGCGAACCGGTCGGGCCCGAGGTGGTCGCCGCCGCGATCGCGCCGTTGCTGGCGGCGCCGGGCGGGGATCGCATCGACACGATTGTGCTTGCCTGTACCCATTTCCCGTTGCTGGAGGCCGAACTGGCGACGGCGATCGGCCGCCGGGTCAACTTCGTCGATGGCGGCGCCGGGATCGCACGGCGAATCGCGCATCTGACGCAGGGGCAGTCATTTGCGCATGCCCTGCCCGACGAAGCCGTCTTTACGGGTGCGATCGCGCCCGGGCTGGAGGAGGCGCTCGCGGGTTATGGCTTCAATCGCTGCGTGCATCTCTGACCCGTTCCCGGGCGGCTGCAGGGGCATCCTAGGGTCCGGACAAGTCCCTAGCGGAGCACAAAAGGGGCGAATCCACTGGCATTGCCACTGACACAAGCGTAAGCGACGGGGCCATGTCCAGTGAACTTCTTGCTGCGCGTCCGGTCGACTACACACGCGCCTTTTCTCAGGCGATTGACCGTCTGCACGCCGAGGGGCGCTATCGCGTCTTCATCGATATCCTGCGCAACAAGGGTCACTATCCCAGCGCACGCTGCTTCGCCGGCCACAATGGCCCGAAACCGATCACCGTCTGGTGCTCGAACGATTATCTCGCGATGGGTCAGCATCCCAAGGTAATCGCGGCGATGGAAGAGGCGCTGCATGATGTCGGCGCCGGCTCGGGCGGCACGCGCAACATCGGCGGCAACACGCATTACCATGTCGATCTGGAGGCCGAGCTTGCGGACCTTCACGGCAAGGAAGGCGCTTTGCTCTTCACGTCCGGCTATGTCTCGAACGAGGCCACGCTGGCGACGCTGGCCAAGGTGCTGCCGGGCTGCATCATCTATTCGGACGAACTGAACCACGCCTCGATGATCGCGGGCATCCGCAACGCGGGCTGCGAGAAGCGCGTGTTCCGCCACAATGATCTGGTGCATCTCGAGGAACTGCTCGCTGCCGACGATCCCGCGACGCCCAAGCTGATCGCGTTCGAGAGCGTCTATTCGATGGAGGGCGATGTCGCCCCGATCGCGGCGATCTGCGACCTCGCCGACAAGTATAATGCGCTGACCTATCTCGACGAAGTGCATGCCGTGGGGATGTACGGCCCGCGCGGCGGCGGCATTTCGGAACGCGACGATGTCGCGGACCGCCTGACCATCATCGAAGGCACGCTGGGCAAGGCGTTTGGCGTGATGGGCGGCTATATCGCCGCGGACAAGACGATCATCGACGTGATCCGCAGCTACGCGCCGGGCTTCATCTTCACCACGTCGCTTTCGCCTGTGCTGGTCGCCGGCGTGCTGGCGAGCGTGCGTCACCTCAAGAGCTCCTCGGTCGAGCGCGAGGGCCAGCAGGCCGCCGCCGCACGGCTGAAGGCGATGATGGCCGAGGCCGGCCTGCCCGTGATGGTCGGCGACACGCATATCGTACCGGTGATGGTCGGCGATCCGGTGAAGGCGAAGAAGATCAGCGACGTGCTGCTCGCCGAATACGGCATCTACGTTCAGCCGATCAATTACCCCACGGTGCCGCGTGGTACCGAGCGGCTTCGCTTCACGCCGGGTCCGGCACACAGCGAAGCGATGATGCAGGAACTGACCGACGCCTTGGTAGAGATCTGGGACCGGCTGGAGCTGCGCAAGGCGGCATAAGCCGCGCTACCGGGGAGAGGCCCGTCCCTCCCCCCGGGTCGAGCACGTATCTTGTGCGTCGATGGGCTCGTGACCGGCTGAGCCGGCGCACTCCTCCATTCCCGCTTCGACAAATCGGGCGCGATCCGGCTAGAGGATCCCCGTCGCAGTTCGAAGAGGGATACAATCATGCAGGCAGTCGGCGTCATCGGCGCAGGGCAGATGGGTGCGGGGATCGCGCAGGTTTCCGCCCAGGCCGGCTATCGCGTACTCCTTACCGATGTGGACAAGGCCCGCGCCGAAGCCGGCAAGGCGGGAATCGCCAAGCAACTCGACCGTGCGGTGGAAAAGGGCAAGATCGATCCCCAGGCGCGCGATCAGGCGCTGGCCCGGATCGAGCCGATCGAGGGTGTGCAGGGCATGTCCTCCTGCGGCCTCATCATCGAAGCGGCAACCGAACGTGAGGAGGTGAAGCGCGCGATCTTCGCCCAGGTCGGTACCGTCCTTGGCCACCAGGCGATCCTTGCCTCCAACACCTCGTCGATCCCGATCACGCGGCTGGCGCAGTCATCGCCCGACCCAACGCGCTTCATCGGGGTACATTTCTTCAATCCAGTGCCCGTGATGGGGCTGATCGAGGTGATTCGCGGCCTCGCCACGACGGCGGAGACAGTGAAGACGGTCGAAACCCATGCCACCGCGCTGGGCAAGGCGGTGGTCCACGCCAATGACGCGCCCGGCTTCATCGTCAATCGCATCCTGATGCCGATGCTGAACGAGGCCTGCTTCGCGCTGGGAGAGGGCGTCGCCACGATCCGTGACATCGATCTCGCCTGCCAGTTGGGCCTCAACCACCCGATGGGTCCGCTGACGCTGGCCGATTTCATCGGACTCGACACCTGCCTCGAAATCATCCGCGTGCTGTTCGAGACGACCGGCGATCCCAAGCTCCGCCCGGCACCTCTGCTGGTAAAGTATGTCGAGGCCGGCTGGTACGGCAAGAAGACCAAGCGCGGGTTCTACGACTATAGCGGCGACACGCCCGTTCCGAGCCGCTAGGCCTTGCCGCGCCGGTCGCAGTGACCGGTGCGTCACGGCCAATGACACCGACATGGTTGAATCTTCGACCTGCCGGCCACATTTTGGCTGCGTCGCCGCCTGCGCTTTCGCTGCGCGCCTTTCCTTTTGGCGTTGCTTCGGTTAAGCGCGCGCGCGCCCTATCCGCAGAAAGATCGATTTTTTGGCGAAAGAAGAACTCCTCGAAATGCGCGGCCAGGTGGTCGAGCTCCTGCCCAACGCCATGTTCCGCGTCCGGCTAGAGAATGATCACGAGATCCTCGGCCACACTGCAGGCAAGATGCGCAAGAACCGCATCCGCGTGCTGGTGGGCGATGAAGTGCTTGTCGAACTGACCCCTTATGATCTGACCAAGGGGCGGATCACCTACCGCTTCATGCCCGGCCGCGGCGGCCCCGGCCCGCAATAAACCTGGTTCGTGATCCTGGGGATCGGTGCATGTCCGCCGATCTGATCCTTGCCTCCGCTTCTCCCCGCCGGTTGGCGCTTCTGGCGCAGATCGGCGTCGTCCCTGCGCGCGTTGTCGCGCCGGACGTCGACGAAACGCCGCTGAAGGCGGAGCGCCCGCGCGATTACGTCCTGCGGGTTGCGATGGCGAAGGCTGCTGCCGTTGCCCGCGCTGACGGGGAAGTCGTCCTCGCTGCCGATACCAGCATCGCACTTGGCACCCGCATTCTGGGGAAGCCCACGGATGAGGCCGATCTCGTGCGAATGCTCGGGCTGCTCTCCGGTCGTCGTCATCATTGCCTGTCGGCCGTCGCGGTAATCGGAACTGACGGCAAGATGCGCACCCGCCTGTCCGACACGCTGGTCGCCTTCAAGCCCCTGACCGATGCCGACATCCAGGCCTATGTCGCCAGCGGCGAAGGCATGGGTAAGGCAGGCGGCTACGCGATCCAGGGGCGTGCCGAGGCCTATGTGCGCCGCATCGATGGCTCTTACTCGGGCGTCGTCGGACTGCCGCTGTTCGAAACGCGTACCCTGCTGGCGACCGCCGGCATCATCCTTGGCTGAGTGGCGGTACGAAGCGGGGATTGGCGAGCAGCGCGCCGCCCTGATCGATGATGACGGTCACATCCTTCGCGCCCGAATCACGCTTGACGATGCGGGCCCGCAGCCGGGCCTGGTCGCACCCGCCCGCCTGATCGAGCGCGATCTCGCCCGGCTCGACACGGGAGAGGATATCACCCTTCCGCGCGCCGCCGGTGGCATCACCCTCGGCGCTGCGGTCCGGGTCGAAATCACCCGCGCGGCGATCCCGGAGCCCGGCCGGCCGAAGCTGCCGCGGGGGCGGATCACCGATGCGGCACCTCGCCCTGCCCCTACGCTGCGTGAGCGGCTGGACGGCGCCCCCGTCCGCGAGCTGCGCGCGCATGAACCAGACGCGCTGGAGGCCGCTGGCTGGTCAGAGGTGCTGGAGGAAGCGATGACGGGGGACATCGCGTTTCCGGGCGGCATGCTGCGCTTCTGGCCCACCCCGGCCATGGCCCTGTTCGATGTCGACGGCGATCCGCCGCTCGAACCGCTCGCGATCCGCGCGGCAACCGCCGTGGCGACTGCGATCGAGCGGCTCGATATCGGTGGATCGATCGGGATCGACTTTCCAACGCTCACCGGTCGCGATGCGCGACAGGCGGTCGCCGCCGCGATCGATTCGCGCCTCGCGCAGCCGTTCGACCGCACCGCCGTGAACGGCTTCGGCTTCATGCAGATCGTGCGAGGCCGAAACAGGCCGTCAGTACCCGAAATCCTCCGCAGCGACCCCGTTGGCGCCGCTGCGCGGGCCGTGTTGCGCCAGATCGAGCGTACACCGCCCACCGCGCCCAATCGCTTCCGTGTGCCCGCTGCCGTGCGTGCGCGGATCACCAGCCGGCCCGATTGGATCGCGGCGCTGGTGCAACGCACTGGCCGTACCCCCATATTCGACGAATGACCGAGACCTGCCCCCTTTGTGCCAAGCCCAGCAACCCGGAAAACGCGCCCTTCTGTTCGCGGCGCTGCAAGGATCGCGACCTTTGCAATGGCTCGGCGACGGATATCGCATTCCGGGACAACAGATCGATCCGGATGGGCTGGACAGCGGCTCTTCGGCCGATTAGGGGGACCGCTCCCCGACGTTCTGTCGGTGTGCCCAGGTAGCTCAGTTGGTAGAGCATGCGACTGAAAATCGCAGTGTCGGCGGTTCGATCCCGTCCCTGGGCACCATCTTCCTTTCTACAGCGATGATGGTTCCCTAACCGTAGCGCCGTTGCGCATACGGTATTCTACGCACGTCCTGCTCCCGCCTTCACTATGAACGCCCTGCTTGATCTGGGGCCGCGCTAGGCTGCCCTCACGCGCCAGCACACCTCTGCGTTATCACCGTGACCCGGGTGTCCCGCGCCCCTCCGCCGCACTATCCTGGCGCCTTTCTGCCCACCCTCCTGAATACCCTTACCCGCCCAAACGAAAGCGCCCCGCGAGTTTCCTCGCGGGGCGCTTCGTTGTTGCCGTGACGGCTGGCGATCAATGGTGCTTGTTGTCCTCGATCACCGGCAGCGTCTCGAACTGGTGGTACGGCGGCGGCGAGGACAGCGTCCACTCCAACGTCGTCGCGCCTTCACCCCAGGGGTTGTCCGGCGCCTTCTTACCAGCGGCCAGCGACCAGATCAGGTTGATGAAGAAGATCACCATGCCCAGCGCCATGATCTCATAGCCGTGAGTCGCGATCTGGTTCCAATAGGCATAGGCGTCCGGATAGTCCGGGTAGCGCCGCGGCATACCCTGCAGGCCCAGGAAGTGCATCGGGAAGAACAGGATGTTCACGCCGATGAAGAACACCCAGAAGTGCAGCTGGCCGAGGAACTCGTTGTACATCTTCCCCGACATCTTCGGGAACCAGTAGTAGAAGCCCGCGAACAGCGCGAACACGGCACCCAGCGACAGCACGTAGTGGAAGTGCGCCACCACATAATAGGTGTCGTGCATGTAATCGTCGACGCCGCCGTTGGCGAGCACGACGCCCGTCACGCCGCCCACGGTGAACATGAAGATGAAGCCGATCGCCCAGACCATCGGGGTCTTGAAGGTGAGCGAGCCGCCCCACATCGTCGCGATCCACGAGAAGATCTTGATGCCGGTTGGCACCGCGATCACCATCGTTGCCGCGGTGAAGTACATCTTGGTGTTCACGCTGAGGCCGGTCGCGAACATGTGGTGCGCCCACACAACGAAGCCGACGACACCGATGGCGACCATTGCATAGGCCATGCCGAGGTAGCCGAAGATCGGCTTGCGGCTGAACGTCGCGATGATGTGGCTGATGATGCCGAAGCCCGGCAGGATCATGATGTACACTTCGGGGTGGCCGAAGAACCAGAACAGGTGCTGATAGAGCACCGGATCACCGCCGCCGGCCGGATCGAAGAAGGTCGTGCCGAAGTTACGATCGGTCAGCAGCATCGTGATCGCCGCGGCCAGAACCGGCAGCGACAGAAGCAGCAGGAATGCGGTGACCAGCACCGACCAGGCGAACAGCGGCATCTTGTGCAGCGTCATGCCCGGTGCGCGCATGTTGAAGATCGTGGTGATGAAGTTGATCGCACCCAGGATCGATGACGCGCCCGACAGGTGGAGCGACAGGATCGCCATGTCGACCGACGGCCCCGGCTCACCATAAGTGGAGAGCGGCGCATAGACGGTCCAGCCGGTGCCGGCGCCCGCACCGAAGAACGGTGAGGCAAGCAGCAGCATGAACGATGGGACCAGCAGCCAGAAGCTGATGTTGTTCATGCGCGGGAACGCCATGTCCGGCGCACCGATCATCAGCGGCACGAACCAGTTGCCGAAGCCACCGATCATCGCCGGCATGACCATGAAGAACACCATGATCAGGCCGTGCGCGGTGATCAGCACGTTCCACAGGTGGAGTGCGTCATCGAACGTGCCCGGGCCGTGCAGCATGGCCAGCCAGGTCGGCAGATACTGGATGCCCGGATCGCGCAGCTCGACGCGCATGAGGCCGGAAATCGCACCACCGATGATCCCCGCGAAGATCGCGAAGATCAGGTAGAGCGTGCCGATGTCCTTGTGGTTCGTCGACATGAACCAGCGTTGGAAGAACGCCGGCTTGTGATCCGCGTCATGGTGGTGCGCGTGATCGTCATGCGCCTGGAAGGCGGATGGTTGAAGTGCGGTATCGGTCATGGTCTCAGCGTCCCGTGTCGCCGGTGCCGCCGGGGTTACCGGTGGCGCCCTGCGGCGAGGTGGCGGGTTCGGCCGTCGCGTTCTGCGTCGGGCCGGTCATCGTGTCGGCGGTGTTCGCCTCCGCGGCAGCGCTGGCCGAATTGTCGGCACCCGGCTGCGGGATCTCGGCCGACGACGGCTGGCCTGCGCCAGGCATCGAACCACCCTTGGAGCGGATCCACGCCGCGAACTGTGCCGGCGGCACGGCCTCAACCGCGATCGGCATGTACGCGTGACGCGCACCGCACAATTCAGAACACTGGCCAAAATAGACGCCCGGCTTCTCAATGGTGAAGCTGGTTTCGTTCAGGCGGCCCGGCACGGCGTCCAGCTTGATCCAGAAGGCGGGGATCGCCCAGCTGTGGATCACGTCGTTGGCCGTGGTGATCAGGCGGATCGGCACGCCGACCGGCAGGACGATACGGTTGTCGGTTGCGAGCAGGCGGGGGCCGTCAGCATCGGTACGGAAGCGCTCACCGGGAGCGACCTCGTTCTTTTCCTTCAGCATGTTGGCCGTGATTTCCACGCCGCCATGGTCGGGATACTGGTAGCTCCAATACCATTGGTTGCCGATCGCCTTCAGCGTCACCGCACCCGCCGGAGCCGGCTTGTACTGTGCGGAGAGCAGGCCGATCGACGGCACTGCGATGGCGACCAGGATCAGCACCGGCGCCAGCGTCCACACCACTTCAATCGCGGTGTTGTGGCTGGTCTTCGACGGGATCGGGTTCGCCGCCTGGCGATAGCGGATCACCACCCACACCAGCAGCGCCAGCACGAGCAGACAGATGATCACGATCAGCGGCAGCAGGATGTTGTTGTGGAAACCCATCGCGCGCTGACCGTTCTTGGTCACCTGCGGCTGGATCGACATCAGGCGATCAGTCGGCTGGCCGATGATCGGCTCCGCCGACAATACGGGCGTGCCATCGGCGGCAACCTGCGGCGCCGTGGGTGCCTGGTCGGGCGCCCGCTCTGCCGTGTTGGCCGAATTGCCGATCGTGCCTGCTGCTGCAGGCGCGCTTGCGACATTGCCCTCCGTTGCTGCCGGCTGGGCAGCCGCAGGCACGACGCCTGCCAGCGCAAGCCCAGCGGCCAGCACCCATCCCTTGAACGCGCTTCTCATCCGTGCGGTAACCTTACCTCTCCGGTGTGCGGCCGGCGCACCCCCTGCGCAGACCCTTAGACTCTGCCGCCTATACGGAGGGGTTTCGCGCGCCTCAAGCACGCATGTGGCATTATTTGCCCTCGACCCGTTGCGCTTTGTTGCGCGGCGTGAACCGCGACCTTATTCAACACGCATCACGAAAGGGCGTAGAGTGACCGACGACGATGTGCTGGCCGAATTCCGCGCGGCGGACGCGCTTCTTGAGGGCCATTTCATTCTATCGTCGGGCCTGCGATCCTCCCGTTACCTGCAATGTGCCCGCGTCCTGATGGATCCAAGGCGCGGCGCTCGCCTTGCCGAGGCACTGACCGCGCGCCTGCCGGCGGACCTGCGTCAGCGGATCACGGCGGTCGTCTCGCCGGCCATGGGCGGCGTGATCGCCGGACATGAAATGGCACGTGCGCTGGGCGTGGAGGCGATGTTCGTCGAACGGCCGTCGGGTACGTTTGAATTGCGGCGCGGCTTCCGACTGCGTGAGGGGCAGGAGGTGCTGATGATGGAGGACGTCGTCACCACCGGCCTTTCCTCCCGCGAGGCGATCAAGGCGATCGAGGCGGCCGGTGGCCGCGTCATCGCCGGCGGCGCGCTGGTCGACCGGTCGAATGGCGCCGCCGACATCGGCGTCCCCTTCTTTCCATTGATCCGGCTGGAAGTGCCGACCTACGAGCCTGATCACGTCCCGCCCGAACTGGCCGCAATACCGGCGATCAAGCCTGGAAGCCGGGCCGCCGCGTGACCCAGCCACTGCGCCTCGGCGTCAACATCGATCACGTCGCCACGGTGCGCAACGCGCGTGGCGGTGCCTATCCCGATCCGGTGCGCGCCGCGCTGCTGGCGGCTGCCGCCGGTGCTGACGGCATCACCGCGCATCTGCGGGAGGATCGGCGCCATATCACCGATGACGATATCGCCCGGTTGTCCGCCGAGCTGACCATTCCACTCAACCTGGAGATGGCAGCCACCGACGAGATGCTGGCGATCGCGTTGAAGCACCGTCCACATGCCGTCTGCATCGTCCCCGAAAAGCGCGAGGAGCGGACGACCGAAGGCGGCATCGACGCGGCTGGGCTGCACGATCGGCTGAAGCCGATGGTGTCGGAACTGAAGGCTGCCGGGTCGCGCGTGTCGTTGTTCATCGAACCCGATGCGCGGCAGATCGACGCCGCGTTGCGGCTTGGCGCACCGGTCGTCGAGCTTCACACCGGCCGGTATTGCGAACTCGACGGCCCGGACCGCGCAGAAGAATTGCGCCGCCTGTCCGATGCTGCCGCATTGGCGGCGAAGAACGGGATCGAGGTTCATGCCGGCCACGGCCTCACCTTTGACAATGTCGCGCCGATCGCCGCGATCCCGCAGGTGGTGGAGCTCAACATCGGCCATTTCCTGATCGGTGAGGCGATCTTCATCGGGCTCGAGGAAAGCATTCGCCGCATGCGCGCGGCGATGGACGTGGCGCGGTGATCATCGGCCTGGGATCTGACCTCTGCAATATTGAGCGGATCCGCAATTCGCTCAATCGCTTTGGCGAACGTTTCGAGAATCGCGTCTTCACCGACGTGGAGCGTGCCAAGGCGCGCCGCCGTCCGTTCACCGTCGCGGGCACCTATGCCAAGCGGTTCGCCGCCAAGGAGGCATTCTCCAAGGCGGTGGGTACCGGCTTCAGCCGCGGCGTGTTCATGAAGGACATCGGGGTCGTGAATGCGCCGTCCGGTGCACCGACCCTGGCACTGACGGGCGGCGCGAAGGCGCGGCTTGATGCAATGACCCCCGCCGGCCACCGCGCCGCCATCCATCTCACCCTCACCGACGATCATCCTTGGGCGCAGGCCTTTGTGATCATCGAGGCGATCCCGGACAAGTGATCCCCATCCTGTGAACGATCTGGCCGAAAAACTGCAGACCACCAGCGAGCCGCCGGCCGATGACGCGCCGCGCCGCCGTGCCCGCGGCTTCGACTGGTGGGGTGAGGCCAAGGGCATGTTCTGGCTGATCGTCGCGGTTCTCGGGTTCCACAGCCTGTTGGCCAAGCCGTTCTACATCCCCAGCGAATCGATGCTGCCCGGGCTGGAGGTCGGCGATCGCCTCGTCGTCTCCAAATATGCCTATGGCTGGTCGTTCGTATCGCCCACCATTCCCAATCCCGCCGCGATCTTCGAGGGAGCGGTGCTGCGCCGTCCGGTGGAAAGCTGGTCCGTGCAACTGCCGGCGTGGCGCGGCCGCGTATGGGGCAAGATGCCCGAGCGCGGCGATGTCGTCATCGTCACCCCGCCGGGCCAGACCAGCGACTATATCAAGCGCGTGATCGGCCTGCCTGGCGATATGCTGGAGGTGCGCGCGGGCACGGTTATCCTGAACGGCAAGCCGGTCGAGCGTGGCCCGATCCACTATCGCGACATGCCGGTGGATGCGAACGCGACCTGCGATCCGTGGCAATATCCTGGCGCGCGCATCACGCGCCCCGATGGCCAGCTCGTCTGCCGACTGCCGATCGTCACCGAGACGCTGCCCAACGGCCGCCGTTTCGACACGGTGGAACTGGGCGCCAGCCCGGGCGACTATTACGGACCGATCCGGATTCCCGCCGACCACGTCTTCCTGATGGGCGACAATCGCGATCGCTCGGCCGACAGCCGCTTTGCCCTGGGTGGCAGCGAAAAGGGGCTGGGCGGACCCGTGCCGTGGGAGAACATCGGCGGCCGCGCTGAATTTATCACCTTCTCCGTCGATGGCTCCGCAACCATCAACCCGCTGACGTGGTTTGGATCGCTGCGAAGCGGCCGCGCCGGCACCTCGCTGCGACCAAAGGAAACCGAGTGAGCGACGCGCAGGTGAGGTTGGTGGAGGGCGCCAGCCCCAACGAGGTCCGTAATCCGGAAACCCGCCGCGAAATCCGCCGCGCGACAGTCTGGCTCGGCATGGCGTCGGCGATCGCGCTCGTCGTTCTGCTAGTGCAGCCGCTGCTCATCATCTTCGCCGGCCTGGTCTTCGCCTCGCTGCTGGACGGCGGGGTGCGGCTGCTGGGCCGCGTGCTTCCCATCGGCCGCGCATGGCGGCTCCTGATTGTCTGCCTGCTGACCGTCGTGTTCCTGGTCGGCACCTTCGTCCTCACGGGTGTTCAGGTCGCCGAACAGGTCAACGAGCTTCGGACCACGCTGGAGACGCAGGCAATCCGGCTCACCAGCTTCCTTTCGGACCAGGGATTGATGCCCGCCGCTTCCGATTTCAGCGGGCTGGCGCGCGAGGCGATGAGCTCGGTCGGACGGCTGACGTCATGGGTCGGAACGGCGGTGGGGGCACTCACCACCTTGTTCATGATCATCGTGATCGGCCTGTTCATCGCGATCGATCCGCGCGTCTACGAGCGCGGGCTGCAGTGGATGATCCCGGAGGATAAGCGCCGCGAATTCGCCATCACCACCGAGCGGATGGGAGAGACGCTGCGCCGCCTGCTGTTCGGCCGTATCCTGGGGATGATCGCGGAGGGCGTGCTGACCTGGCTGGCGCTGATGCTCGGCGGGGTGCCGATGGCGATGATCCTTGGCATCCTCACCGGAATGCTCGCCTTCATCCCCAATATCGGTGCCTTTATCTCGGGTGCGCTGATGATCGCGGTCGGCTTTTCCGCCGGGGTCGACACGGGACTGTGGGCGATCGGCACTTATGTGATCGTCCAGACCTTTGACGGCTATGTGCTGATCCCGATGGTGGCCAAGCGGACGGTGGACATGCCGCCCGCGCTGACACTGGGCGCGCAGATCCTTGCCAGCGCGCTGTTCGGCATTCTGGGCCTCGCCCTCGCCGATCCGATGACCGCGATGATCAAGGCGGCGATGGAGCGTCGAAGCGAGACCGTCGGCGAGGATGACGAGCAGACGGCGGACGAGGCATGAGGATCGTCCTGCACGATTATTGGCGCTCGTCAGTGGCGTATCGGGTCCGCATCTGTCTGAACCTGAAGGGCGTCACCTACGAAACCGTTCCGGTAAACCTCGTATCTGGCGAACAGACCTCGCCGCAGAACCGCGCGATCAATCCGCAAGGGCTGGTGCCTACGCTGGTGGTCGACGGGCGGCCGCTGGTGCAAAGCCTTGCGATCGTCGACTGGCTGGATGCCAATTTCGACGATCCGCCGATGGTGTCCAAGGATCCGTTCACCCGGTCCGATCAGCTCGCCCGTGCACTGGTCATCGCCGCCGACATCCATCCGATCGACAATCTGCGCGTGCTGAAGCGGCTGGAGGCACAATTTGGCGCCGATCAGCGGGCAAAGGACGATTGGTATCGTCATTGGGTCGCGGAGGGGCTCGCCGCGCTGGAGCAGATGGCGGGCGAAGGCCCCTACCTGGGCGGCGACGGTCCCGACATCAGCGACATCTGCCTGATCCCCCAGCTGTACAACGCGCGCCGTTTCGACCTGGATCTGGCGCCTTACCCCCGCCTGCTCGCCGCCGAAGCCGCCAGCCTTGCCCTGCCAGCCGTGCAGGCTGCCGCGCCCGACCGCGTCAGGCTGGCATGAGCGAATCGAACAACGCCAGGTAACGCGCCGCGGAGTCGTTGCCCGGTGGCGTGACCGGTTCGGGGCGAGGAGCGACCATCCATCGATCCAGCGCCACGATAAGCGCCGCAGGATCCTCGCGCGGCACCATAGTGCCCCATGCCGGATCGGCGATGATCTCGGCCACCGCTGGCGACGAATCGGTCGCTACCACTGGCGTGCCGACCGACAGTGCCTCGCGCAGCACACCCGGCGTTCCTTCGAAGTCGGATGTCAACGCGACGAGGGCGGCGCCCGCCATCACCGGCAGCGGATCAGCCGCATGACCCGGCAGCAGTAGCTCTACGCCGAGCGCGCGGGCCTGTGCCGCCAGCGATTCGCGCTGCTCCCCCTCGCCCAGAATGACGAGCGGCACCCGCTCCCGCATCGCCGCGACGGCGGTGACCAGCCGGTCCCATCTCTTCTGTGGCGCAAGCCGGCCTACCCCCAGCATGTACCGCGGCGGCAGCGGCAAGCCCAAGGGCGCCGCGCCCACCATCGGGCGCGCCGGCGGATTGGGGATGATCGGGATCAACGATGGCGACAGGCGCATCATCGCGGCGGTTTGCACCGCGCTCGCCGGCGTCATGGCCACCACCCGGTCCAGAAAGCGCGGATGCTGACGCAGCCATAGCGCATGGGCCAGCCCGGTCGCCGCGCCATGATCCGGCCGGACCAGCGCATTGGACACCTTGCCGACGATCGGCGGCGTTTGCCGGCCCAGCCGCCACCGCGTCCACGCTGCAACGCCGGTATAGTGGCTTCCCGCGCAGAAGATCACATCGGGCCGTTGCGCCCGGATATGGCGCGGCAACGACAGCAAGGCGCGATAATCCGGCGAGCCAAGCGGCACCACTTTGGCGCGATCGGGTAACTCGCGCGCCAGCGGCCCATCCGGCGCGCCGATCACCAGCGTGACTCGCCGACCCAGCGTGATCCACTCCCCGGCGAGGCGCAGCAACGCCCGCTCCACCCCCCCGCCGCGAAGCGTTTGGGCGTAGCTCAGGATGTGTTCAGCGCTGCTCATCTTGTATCCTGCTACCTACCCGCCCAGGTTTCCGCCGAAAAGAAACCACATTCCCCCGGCATTTGCCCGAACCATTCCGCTGGGCGTTGTGCGGAATGCGTGCATAGGAAGTTCGACGATTTGACCGCGAAAGCCACCAGCGTGCCGGCGGGCGTGATCGATAGTGATCTGCCCGACATCGCAGCTTTGGAACCGACCAAGACGCTGCGTCGTCGCTGGCCCACCATCCTTGGCGGTCTGCTGAGCGTTGCCATGGTGGTGATGCTCGGCCGCGAGCTGCTTGATTCGGGGTTGGCCGGGCTCAGCCGCGCCACCCCCACCTCTCCCTGGTTCTACGTCGCCTTTTTCGCGCTCTACATGACGTCGCCGACCGGCGATTTCATCATCTTTCGTCGGCTGTGGAATATTCCCGCGGCGGGTTTCGTGGCGCTGCACAAGAAGCGCATCGCGAACGACGTCGTGCTCGGCTATTCGGGCGAAGCGTATTTCTATGCCTGGGCGCGGGCGCGGGCCCGCCTGGTCGCAGCACCGTTCGGCGCGGTGAAGGACGTGTCGCTGCTGTCCGCCATCGCGGGCAATGCGGCGACGATCCTGCTGTGCGCGCTGGCGCTGCCGGTGGGCTATCAGCTGATGCCGTCGACGGTGCTTCACGCCGTTGTCGGATCCGCGATCATCACGCTGGGGATCAGCCTGGGCCTGCTGCTCTTCTCCAAGCGGGTGTTCTCGCTGCCGCGGCGCGACCTGTGGTTCATCTTCACCGTGCATTGCGCGCGAATCGCGATCAGCTCGCTGTTGGTGGCGCTCGCGTGGCACTTCGCGATGCCCGATGTGCCCTTGTGGATGTGGCTGTTCCTCTCGGCCGCCCGGCTGCTCGTCTCGCGATTGCCGCTGGTGCCCAACAAGGACCTGCTGTTTGCCAGCTTCGCGATCCTGCTGATCGGCCAGGATCAGGCGCTCAGCGAGATGATCGCCTTTGTCTCCGCACTGACGCTGGGCGTGCATGTGTTGCTGATGGCGGCGTTCGCTGCCGCTGCTGGATGGAAAGGATTGAAGCTATGGGGCGCCTGATGTTCGCGGCCGCACTGGCGGCATGTTGCCTGCCGATGGTAGCGGAGGCGCGGGTGCTGGGCAGCGACGCCGCCTCCTGCGTCCAGCGCGACAGCTCCGCGATCGAGGTGACGATTCAGGGGCTGAAGGATCGCACCGGATCGCTGAAGCTGGAACTGTACCCCGCTACGGAGGAGGATTTCCTCAAGGACGATCGCGATCTGATCGCCCAGGGCAAATTCTTCCGCCGGGTGTGGAGCACGACGCCGGCAAACGACCCGATCACCATGTGCATCAAGGCGCCCGCGCCGGGCCGCTACGCCTTGTTCGTGACGCATGATCGCGACGGCAAGAACAAGTTCAACGTGTGGACAGATGGCGCCGGCGTGCCTTCGAACGAGCGGCTCGGCCGCTCCAAGCCGAAGTTGTCGCAGGCCATCGTCAACGTGCCGCGCGGCGTGGCCCGCGTCACCGTCCGCGCGCAATATCTGCGCGGCGTCATCCCCAGCTTCGGCCCGGTGGATCGCTGATCATGCGCGTCGTCGACGTCAACGAATTCTACTCGCCCACCGGGGGCGGGGTGCGGACGTATATCGACCGCAAGATCGGCATCATGAACGATCTGGGGCACGAGCTGATCGTGCTGGCCGCGGGAACGGAGGACCGGATCGAGGAGCGTCCGGGCGGCGGGGCGATCCACTATGTCCGCTCGCCACGCCTGCCGTTCGACAGCAATTACGGCCTGTTCTGGGATCGCGAGGCAATCACCCGGCTGCTCGACCATTATGATCCCGACGTGGTGGAATGTTCGTCGCCGTGGCGCCCCGCCTGGTTCGTCGGGCAGTGGCAGGGACGCGCGCTCAAGTCCTTCTTCATGCACAACGACAATATGGCCGCCTATGCGCAGCGCTGGTTCGAAGGCGTCGCCAGCCATGAGCGGATCGAGCGGGCGTTCGGCTGGTACACGCGCTACATGGCGCGTTTCCTCGACCTCTACGATTGCGTGGTGACCAACGGCCCGGCGCTGGAAAAACGGCTGCGCGCGCGCGGCCTGCGGATCGACGCGGCGATGGCGCTGGGGATCGAGCGAAGCCACTTTTCCCCCACCTTCCGCGACGAACGGCTGCGCGAGGCGCTGCTCGCGCAATGCGGGCTGCCCGCCGATGGCCTGCTGTTGCTGGGGCTGGGCCGCCATCATCCCGAAAAGCGCTGGCCGATGGTGATCGACGCCGTCGAGCGCGCCGGCGCCACCCTGCCGGTCGGTATGATCCTGCTGGGCCAGGGCGTCGATACCGAGCGGATGGAGAAGCGGATCGCCGGGTCGCCGCATATCCGCCTGTTCCGCCCGGTCTACGACCGCGATCGCTTGGCGCGGATCATGGCCAGCTGCGATGCGCTGATCCACGGATCGGAGGCCGAACCGTTCGGGCTGGTCGCGTCGGAGGCGATGGCGTCGGGCCTGCCGCTGATCGTGCCGGATACCGGCGGCTGCGCAGAGGTCGCGGATCCGCATTGCGCCGAATTGTACATCGCGCGCGATCCGATCGACTGCGCGCGGGCGATCGGGCGGATGCAGGCGCGTGACCCCGCCCTGCTGCGCCGCGCCGCCGTTGTCGCTGCCGCAGCGGTGCGCACCGATCGCGAGCATACGGTCGATCTGATGGCCTATTATGCAGCGCAATTGGCCGCCAAACAGGCGCGCGCGGCCTAGATCGTGTCGAGCATGGCCTGCCACTCGCGGGCAACGGCCTGCGCGCTGTAGCGCACTGCCAGATGCTCTCGCGCGGCCGCCAGGCGCGGCTGCTCGGCCGGCCAATGATGGTGGTAACGCGCCAAACCGCCGTCCCAATCGTCCAGCGCGACGAACGGGCGCAGCTCCTCGTAGGACGGGATCGCGTCTGCCACGACGCCAAGCCCGGCGAGCAGCGCCGTCGCTGGGCGGTTGATCGTCTTGCCGACGGTATAGTCGTTCGACGCGACCGGTAGCACGGCGACACGGTGTCGCTGGAGCACCGCGGTCGCCGTCTCCTGCCGCCAGCCGACATAATGCACCGGCAGGCGCCACCGCCATCGGCCCAGCCACCAGCGGACCGGCGCGTTGCTGACCACCGTCAGCGTGATCGGAAACGGCTGTGCCGCCAGCCGGTCGGCGACCGCATGAAGATGGGCATAGCCCGACACACTGCCCAGGCTCTTGCCGAACCAGATCGCGTGAAGCGCCGCCGGGTGTTTCGCGAGGAAGCGGTCCAGCGCAGCCATCTGGCGCAAGCCGCCGGGCGTTGTGGGCGGCGGCAGACTGTCGGGCATGTCCAGCGCATCGGGAATGACGCGGCGGTTGATCGTCGCGGAGGGCACGGCGGCGCCGATCTGCTCTGCCAGCATGGCAGTGGAAAAGGTCAGGTGAGTCGCCGCGTCCAGCATCGCGCGGAAGCGCGCCAGCCGCGCGTCGCTGACATGCCGCGCGGCGTGCGCGGCGATTAGATTGTCGCACAAGTCCAGCACGACCGCGCGCCCCGCCGCCCGCAGTGCCTGCGCCGCCGCGACCGCCCCGGCGGAATGCGATTTGGAGAAGATCACCGCATCATAGCTGGCTGGATCGCGCGCGGAATCGAACTGTTCGATCGGGACGCCCTCGCCGCGCAGCGCCGCCAGCGGCATCAGCAAGCGATAGCGGATCGAGGCAAGCGAGGTATCGTAGCTGTCGGCGTGCCAGCCGAAACGCGCCGCGCCTCCCGTCATCGGTGAACCCATATCTGCAGCGTCTCGCTTCCCAATCGTGCCGGCTGCAGCGGGCGATAGGCGCTGCGCAGGCGGGATTCCACCAGCGTGCGAATGTCGCGCCGTTCGCCGCGTGAGGACGGCCGCAGGATCACCACCGCCGGTGCCTGCGCGAAGATCCTCTCGACTTCCCGCATCTGGTCGGCGCCGATCGCCCGCGCCTCATGCACACGATAGAGATGGCCGGGGAAGACGTAGCGCGACAGGGCGCAGCGCCCGCTCGCATCCTGCAGCCCCGGTGGGCCGGAATAGACATACAGGCAGCCGGCCGGCGCGGCGGCGATCCGCGCGACCAGCGTGTCGAACGCCGCCGGGGTGCCGCGCCCATGGCGATTGCTCCACAACACGCCCTGCCCGACCAATGCGGCGACGATGAGGAAGCCGATCGTCAGCCGCGGACGGATGCAGAACAGCCCGGCGAGCGCCACCGACACCGGCAGCATGACGGGCAGCGCATAGTGAAGCAGCCATCCGCCCAGGATCGCGATCCCCGCCAGCGCCGCCGCGAGCCACCCGGCGAGGAACCGTCGGCCCTGGCGATCGCCGCCCGGCGAATCGCCGCCACGCAGTCCTGCAACCGCCAGCGCGACCGGCAGCACCATCCAGCCAAGCAGCGTCGCCAGCATCGCCAGCCGTTCGTCCGCCGGATCGCCGCCGCGCTGCAGGATCGACACGACATTGGCGAACAGGAACGCCTGCGCATGGCCATGGGCCGCGTACCACAGCCATACCGCCGCCGTCGGCAGCAGCGCCACGCCGACGAGCAGCACGCCGCGCCATATCAGCGCGCCGCGCTCCCCCGCGCGCCAGTGGCGCCACAGGATGTACAGGCCGGCGAACACCCCCTCGAACACCACCGAATATTTGATCTGAAGCGCGATCCCGATCGCCGCCATCGCGGCGACCTCCCGCCGCGCACCGCCGCGCAGGATCAGCAGCATCGCGAACGCCATCGGCAGATTGCAGAATATCGGCGCCTGTCCGCCCTGCCCACCGAACCAGTTCAGCAACAGGATATAGCCAATGCCCGCCGCCGTCGCGCCGCGCACCCAGCCGACCTGCGCCGCGATCCGCGCCGCCAGCCATGCGGTTGCGATCACCGCGATCAGCGCGAGGATCTGATAGGCCCAGATGGACCAGCCATAAGGCAGCGCCGCGGCAGGAAGGTACAGCGCGAACAGGCCGATCGGCTTGCGATCCCACACGTCGACGAACGGCAGCGCGCCGTCGATCATCCGCCGCGCGACGTAGAGATAGAATTGCTCGTCGACATGGACGTTGGGGTTGCCGAACGTCCCCGCGCGCGCCGCAACCGCTGTCGCGGCGAATATCGCCAGGCGATGCCGATCAGCGTCGCGCCATTCCATCACCGCGGACTATGACAGCCGACACCGATCTGTCACCTTCATCAGCCATTGGCCGCTGACCAACCCCTGTGTCGGGAGCGAAGGAATGATCGAGCTGAGCCGCCGGAATCTGCTGGCGACGGGAATGTTCGGCGCAGGCGCGCTCGGCTTCAGCGGGCTTGCCGCGGCGGACACGATCCTGGCGGCGCGCGGCTTCACCCATTCGGTCGCAAGCGGTGAGCCCGGCACTGACGAGATGCTGCTGTGGACCCGCTATGTCCCCGCCAGGGGGGACCATGCGCGGCTGCGCGTCGAGCTGAGCGAAAGTCCGCAGTTCACGCGGATCGCTGCGGGCGCGGAAGCAGTGACCGGGCCGTGGCGCGATTGGACCGCGAAGATCACGGTGCTCGGCCTCAAGCCCGGCCGCAGCTATCACTATCGCTTCATCGCCCCCGACGGCAGCTATTCGCCGGTCGGCCGCACCCGCACGCTCCCCGACGATCGCGCGCAGCGGTTCCGCACCGCGATCTTCTCCTGCTCCAACATCGGCTTCGGCTTCTTCAATGCCTATGCCCATGCCGCCGCGCGTGACGACATCGATCTGGCGCTCCATCTCGGCGACTATTTCTACGAATATGCCAATGGCACCTATCCCGCGCTGGCCGAGGTCGTCGCCGATCGCCTGCCCCAGCCGCGCGGCGAGAGCATTCACCTGGCGGATTATCGCCTGCGCTATGCCAGCTATCGCGCCGATCCCGATTTGCAGGCGCTCCACGCCCGCTTGCCGATGATCGTATCGTGGGACGATCACGAAAGCGCCAACAACAGCTGGGAAGGCGGCGCGCAGAATCACGATCCGGCGACGGAGGGCGAATGGCACGCCCGCCGGGCTGCGGCGGTGCAGGCGTGGCGCGAATGGATGCCGGTCTCCGATGAGCCGTGGAAGGCGTATGACATCGGCACGCTCGCCACGCTGATGCGCACCGACACGCGGCTGGCCGGCCGGTCCGCCTCGCCGGAGCTTGGCGCGATGCTGCGCGCCGGCGATCCCGTCCGCGCGCTGATGCAATATCGCGACGGCGCCTGGCATGATCCCGCCCGCACCATGCTGGGCACCCAGCAGGAGGCGTGGCTGCACCATGCGATGGCGCAATCGGTGAAGCGCGGCGCGGCGTGGCAGCTCGTCGGGTTCGGCACGATCATGGGGACGATGCGCGTGCCCAACGAAACTGCCGGCTGGATCGCTCAGGCCAGGCCGGGCGCCGCGCCCTACATCCAGGCGGCGGTCGCGGCGGGGAAGGCGGGGCTGCCGTCGGATCTCGACAATTGGGGCGGCTATCCCGCCGCGCGTCAGCGTTTCCTTGCCTCCGCGCAGGCGGCGGACGCGAATCTGGTCGTCCTGTGCGGCGACAGCCACAATGCCTGGGCGTTCGATCTGGCGCTGGACGGCGGGCGCGGCGCGGCGGCGGGGGTCGAGTTCGCGGGCCAGTCAGTCACATCCGGCGGTTTCGAAAATGCGCTGACGGTGGATCCGCAAACCGTCGCCCGCGCGCTGGTCGCCGCCAGTCCGGAGCTGAAATGGTGCGACACCAGCCGCCGCGGCTACATGACGCTGACGGTGACGCCCGATCGCGTCAGCAACGATTGGCTCTTCGTCGATACGGTGCGCACCCGCAGCCCGCGCGCGGCGATTGGACACACCGCAACCGTGCAGCGCAACCGCCGGCGGATGAGCGCCTGACGCCCCCCTGACCCATCCATTGGGCGATGCTGTGTCAATCCGGTGATTGATGTCTTTTGATTGGCTGCGTCTGGCCTTATATAAGGGAGATTGAAGCAACAGGAGAATTGACCATACGTCCGCCCCAAACGCGCCGGCCAATGCAGGCGCCGCCGATGAACGGCCCGCGATTCAACGAGTGGATCCAAAGCCAGAAGGTTCGCGTGATCGATCACGAGGGCGAGAATCTCGGCGTGATGTACACTCGCGAGGCAATCGCGCAGGCGAAGGAGGTCGGGCTTGACCTGGTGGAGGTGTCGCCCAACGCCGATCCGCCGGTCGCCAAGTACCTGGACGTCGGCAAGTACAAGTACGAGGCCCAGAAAAAGGCGAATCTCGCCCGCAAGAGCCAGAAGACGCAGGAGATCAAGGAGATCAAGATGCGTCCGAACATCGATGACCACGACTATGCCACCAAGATGAAGAAGGTGGCCGAGTTCATCGGTGAAGGCGACAAGGTGAAGGTCACCATGCGGTTCCGCGGCCGCGAACTGAGCCACGGCCAGCTCGGCATGAACGTGCTGCAGCGCGTCGCGGAGGAGGTCGCCGAGGTCGCCAAGGTCGAGGCTTATCCGCGTATGGAAGGCCGTCAGATGCTGATGGTCCTCGCGCCGAAGTAGAATTTTTTCGCCATTGCTGGCTGGAAAGAGCCGCGCCTCCACCAAGGCGCGGCTTTTTTGCGTGTTGCCGTAGCGTCAACTGTCATTTGCGACAGTACCGTTCCGGACCTATGGTTGCATTTCCGCGACAGCTTCGTTCGAAAACAAGTGTTTGCGTGAAAACCGCTTAGGTGTGAACGCGGCTCAGATTACACGGCGCGCTCCAAACTCAATGTTCAAAAACAAGATCCAGGAGAGTTCATGCGCCGCGTCGCTTCGCTTCTATCTACTGCCGCGATCTTCGTTGCCCTGCCGGCGCTCGCGCAGGAACAGCCCAGCACTGATCCGCTCGCCGCTGGTTCGGTCCAGCAGCCGCAGGACGCCCCCGCCGCCGACACCGATCTCAACCAGGGCCAGGGTGGCGCCGGTGACATCGTCGTAACGGCGACGCGCCGTGCAGAGCGTCTCGCCGACGTGCCGATCGCGGTGTCCGCGGTCAGCCAGGCAGCGCTGCAGAATTCGGGCGCGACCGACATCCGCGGCGTGGTGCAGCTTGCACCGTCGCTGCTGATCTCCTCCACCGGCAGCGAAGCGAACGCCTCGGCCCGTATCCGCGGTATCGGCACCGTGGGTGACAACCCCGGCCTCGAAAGCTCGGTCGCGGTGTTCATCGACGGCGTGTACCGCAGCCGCACCGGCTCGGGCCTGAACGACATCGGCGAAGTCGACCGGATCGAAGTGCTGCGCGGTCCGCAGGGCACGCTGTCCGGCCGCAACGCCTCGGCGGGTGCGATCAACGTCTATACCAAGGCACCGTCGCAGACCTTCGGCGGCTATGTCGAGGGTACGTACGGCAATTACGACAACGTCCGCATCGCCGGCGCGATCACCGGCCCGGTGGTGGAGGACGTGCTGTCGTTCCGCCTCGATGGTGTGTGGAACAAGCGTGACGGCTTCTATCGCGATGTCGTCAACGACACCGATTACAACAACCGCAACCGCTGGTTCGTTCGCGGCCAGCTGCTGTTCGAACCGACCACCGACCTGTCGGTCCGCCTGATCGGCGACTATACGTGGCGTGACGAAAAGTGCTGCGGCGCGGTCTACGTCGACCTGCGCGAGAAGCAGGCCGTTCCGGGCCAACCGGGCGAGGTCACGATCAACCCGGCCGGCAACCGCATCGTCGACGTGCTGCAGAGCCTCGGCGGCGTGTTCCCGAGCGCGGGCGATCCGTACAACCGTCGCATCGCCTTCTCGCCGGGCCGCGCCTATTCGAACGAGACGAAGGACTACGGCGGGTCGATGCAGATCGACTATAACTTCGGCAATGCGTCGCTGACGTCGATCACCGCCTATCGTGAGTACAAGGCCGGCAACGCGGCCGACATCGACTATGGCAATGTCGACCTCGGCTTCCGCGCCGACGACGGCCGCGCCTTCCGTCAGTTCCACACCTTCACGCAGGAAGTCCGCCTGCAGGGTTCGCTGTTCGACGATCGCCTCGACTGGCTCGTCGGTGGCTTCTACTCGAACGAGGACCTGGTGATTGGCGACAACCTCCAGTTCGGTTCGCAATATGGCGCCTTCGCCGCCTGCCGCATCGTCGCGACGGTCAGTCCGGTTGCGGCGCTGCGCAATCCGGCGGCACCGGGCTGTCTCAGCCCGGCCGGTTCGGCAACGCTGAGCGGCGCCTTCGGTCCGACCGCCGGACCCGCGCTCATCAACGGCCTGCGCACGCTGTCGACGCTCAACAACCTGGGCGATCGCAACGCGCGCTACTATCAGGACAGCGAGAATTATGCGTTCTTCACGCATAACATCTTCAAGCTGACCGACACACTGTCGATCACCGCTGGTCTGCGCTGGACGCATGAGTCGAAGGACTTCCGCGCCAACTTCGACAACACCAACAATGTCTGCCCGCAGCTTCAGCAGGGCCTCGGCCCGCTGCTCGGCAATGCCGCCACCGCGGCGCTTGCCGGCGGCATCATCACGCTGGGCTGCACCGGCAACTCGTCGGTCGCCCTCAACGCGCTGGATCTGCAGAACAGCTTCAGCGAAAGCGAGTTCACCGGCACCGGCGTGATCTCGTGGAAGCCGACGCGCGACCTGATGGTCTATGCAAGCTACTCGCGCGGCTACAAGGCGGGCGGCTACAACCTCGACCGTTCGGAACTGGCACCCAACGCCTTCACCCCGGTGACCAACGCAGGCGCCGCGCGCCTCCGCTTCGATCCGGAACTGGTGAACAGCTACGAAGCGGGCATCAAGTACGCCACGCGTCAGTTCACCGCCAACCTGACGGTGTTCCGTTCGGACTTCGACAACTTCCAGCTGAACACGTTCAACGGCACCAACTTCGTCGTTCAGAACATCGGCTCGTGCTCGGTCAGCCTGAACGGTGCGGATCAGGACAATTCGGCCACCACCGGCGCCTGCTCGGGTGACGTTGGTCCGGGTGTGCGCAGCCAGGGTGTCGAGCTCGAACTCGGCATCTACCCGGCGCGCAACTTCGCGGTGAACCTCGGCTACACGCTGGCCGACACCAAGTTCCGCCGTAACCTGGTCGGCTCGGCCATCGGTGAGCCGCTCGATCCGGCGCTGTTCCTGCTCGCCGGTCGCCAGATGTCGAACGCACCGCGCAACGTGGTGACCTCGTCGGTCAGCTGGACGCCGGAAATCGGCGACTCGGGCCTCAGCGCGCTGTTCTATGTCGATGGTCGTCTGTCGAGCGACTACAACACCGGCTCCGACCTGTTCATCGAGAAGGAGCAGGACGGCTTCTTCGTGATGAACGCGCGTATCGGCCTGCGCGGGCTCGACTCCAACTGGGCGATCGAAGCCTTCGCGCAGAACCTGCTCAACGAAAACTACCAGCAGGTCGCGTTCAACGCGCCGTTCCAGGGTGCAGGCAGCCTGGCACAGGTGCAGCGCTTCGGCGGCGTCGGGAACCAGATCTTCTCGTCGTTCCTGGGCGAGCCGCGGACCTATGGTCTGACGCTGCGCAAGCGCTTCTGATCGGATCGGGCGCCGCACGGCGGCGCCCGACCACCGCTACGACTTTTCACCCCCGGGCCGACGCCCGGGGGTTTCTTTTTGCCCTGTTCGCAACGCCGCGCGGCGCCGCCCGCGATCAGCCGCAACCGCAGTCAGCCGTTCCTGATCAGGCGGCTTCTTCCAGCGTCTTTCCGGCAGCGGCATCGAGCAATCGGCGCTCCAGCGTCTTCAACCGCGGTCCGCCGGCAATCTTGTCGCCCGTAAGATCGGTCAGGTAGAAGGTATCGACCGCGCGCTCGCCATAGGTCGCGACATGCGCCGAATGGATCGTCACCTTCGACTGGAACAGCGCATGCGCCAGCTGGTTCAGCAGCGCTGGCCGGTCGCGTGCATTGATCTCGACGACGGTGAATCGGTTCGAGGCGCGATTGTCCACCAGCACATTGGGCTCGATCCGGAAGGCATCGGCGCGCATCCGCGGCAGCGGCTTTGCCTTCAGCCGCTCGACCAGCTTGCCGCGATTGGCCAGCGCATCCTCGATCGCGGTCTTCAGCCGCGCCAATTGCCCTTCATCGTCGAACGGGCGGCCGACCGGATCCTGAACCAGGAAATTATCCAGCGCCATGCCGTCGCGCGTGGTGTGGATCCGCGCATCGATGATGTTGCCGCCCGCGACATGGATCGCCCCGGCGATGCGATAGAAGATGCCGGGATGGTCGGCGGCATAGACGGTGACCAGCGTCGCGCCGCGCTGGGCATAGACCTGCGCATCGATCGCCAGCCTCGCCTCCCCCGCCGCCGCGACGAAGCGCGCGTTATGCTCCAGAATGTCGTCGGGCTCGGCGATCCAATACGCCTCGGGAAAGCGGCGGACATAGGCGGCCATCTGCGCCTCGCTCCACCCCGTCGCCTGCGCCAGCGCCTCCTGCTTGGCGGCGATCCGCTCCTCGCGCCCGCGCTGCTTGTGGCCCAGCCGAAGCACTTCCTCCGCGGCCTCGAACAGGTCGCCGAGCAACTGCCGTTTCCACCCGTTCCAGGTGCCGGGGCCGACGGCGCGGATATCGACGATGGTCAGCACCAGCAGCAGGCGCAGCCGCTCGGGCGACTGGATCGTGGCGGTGAAATCCAGGATCGTCTTGAAATCCGACAGGTCGCGCTTGAACGCCGTTGCCGACATCAGCAGGTGATAGCGGACCAGCCAGGATACCGTTTCGGTCTCCGCGCGGGTCAGGCCGAAGCGCGGGCACAGTTTCTGCGCCACCGCGGCACCCAGGATCGAATGGTCGCCCCCCCGCCCCTTGGCGATATCGTGCAGCAGCACCGCGACATACAGCACGCGGCGCGACACGATCTGCGGCATGATCGCGGTGGCCAGCGGATGCTCCACCGCCAGATCACCACGCTCGATCCGCGCCAGCAGCCCGATCGCCCGGATGGTGTGCTCGTCCACCGTATAATGGTGGTACATGTCGAACTGCATCTGCGCGACGACGCGGCCGAAATCGGGCACGAAGCGGCCGAACACGCCCGTCTCGTTCATCCATCGCAGCACGAGTTCCGGGTCGCGCGGCGATGTCAGCACGTCGAGGAACAGCGCATTGGCACGCGGGTCGGTGCGCACATCGTCGACCAGCTTGGCATCGCGCGTGGCGGCGCGCAGCGCCTGCGGATGGATCTCCAGTTCGTGCACGTCAGCGAGATGGAAGATCTCGATCAGCCGCACCGGATCCTCAACGAAGAAATCGTCGCTCGGCAGCGCCAGCCGGCCGCGTTCCAGCACGAAGCCGTTGAGCTTGCGTGGACGCCGGCGAAGCTGCGGCAACCCGAAGCGCCGGCCGCGCGCGGCGAATTGCTCGTCGATATGCGTCAGGAACGTGCCCGTCAGCGCGCCGACGGTTTTCGCCTGCAGGAAGTAATATTGCATGAACCGCTCGACCGCGGCCTTCCCCGGCCGGTCGGCGTAGCGCATCCGCTCGGCAATCTCGCGCTGCATGTCGAAGGTCAGCCGGTCCTCCGCCCGTCCCGCCGCCAGATGCAGGTGGCAGCGCACGGCCCACAGGAAATTGTCGGCACGGTGGAACAGCTTGTATTCGGCCGGCGTGAACAGCCCGACATCGACCAGTTGTGCCGCGCGGTCGACGTCATAGACGTATTTGCCGATCCAGAAGAGCGCGTGGAGATCGCGCAGGCCGCCCTTCCCCTCTTTCACATTGGGTTCGACGACGTAGCGCGTGTCGCCCATCTTCACATGGCGGGCCTGGCGTTCGGCCAGCTTGTCGGCGATGAACTGCCGCTCGGTGCCGCGAGTCACCTCCGCCTTGAAGCGTGCGATCGCCTCTTCGTACAGCGGCGTGTCGCCGCAGACGTAGCGCCCCTCGAGCAGCGCGGTGCGGATCGTCACGTCGCTCTTCGCCTGGCGCACCATCTCGTCCAGGGAGCGCGACGAATGGCCCACCTTCAGCCCCATGTCCCACAGCGAATACAGCAGCGTCTCGATCACCTGCTCGGCCCAGGGCGGCTGCTTCCATGGCGTCAGGAAGGCAATGTCGACGTCCGAAAACGGCGCCATCTCGCCGCGGCCATAGCCACCGACCGCCATCAACGTCAGTCGTTCGGACGCCGTGGGGTTGCTCAGCGGGTACAGCCGCTGCGTGGCCAGATCGTACAGCAGCCTCAGCAGTTGATCGACCAGGAACGCCTGCGCGTTTGCCGCCTCCAGCCCGCGCGATGGCCGGTCGGCGAGGCGCCGCGCAATCTCCGCCCGCCCGGCGTCCAGCGCGTCCTTCAACTTGCCGATCGCGTCGCGACGCAGCAGCGCGGGATCGTTGGTGGCGATCGCGGCGATCTCTTCCGCCAGCGCGCGGCGATCCACGATCGCACGACGGTTGGGCACATTGTCGAAGCGCGTGTTCATGCCCACCGATGTAGGCCAGCCGCGCACCGACGGCCACCGCCCGATCGGTCAGGCGGCGCTATTCGTGGCGCAGCGCATCGATCGGATTGAGCGAGGCGGCGCGGCGTGCCGGGAAATAGCCGAAGACGACGCCGATCACTGCCGAGATGCCGAAGGCGATGATGTTGATTTGCGGGTCGAACGTCCAGGGTACCTGCATCAGCGGCGTCGCGATCAGGATCACCAGCTGTGCCAGCGCCAGCCCGATCAACCCGCCCAGCATCGACAGCACCACCGCCTCGACCAGAAATTGCATCAGTACCTCATTGGCGACGGCGCCGATCGCCAGGCGAATGCCGATCTCGCGTGTCCGCTCAGTCACCGACACCAGCATGATGTTCATGATGCCGATCCCGCCCACCACCAGGCTGATCGCCGCCACGGCCGCGACGATGCGGGTCAGCAGCGTCGTCGTGCCGGTCAGCGTGTCGCTGATCTGCTTGGTGTCGAAGATGTTGAAATCGTCCTGCTTGGTACCGCTGATATGCCGCCGCTCACGCAGCAGATCAGTGATCGCCGCCTGCACGGCCTGGGTCGAATAGGCCTGATTGACGCCAACCATCATCAGCCGGATCTTGCGATCGCCGGTGAAGCGGCGCTGCACCGCCTTGATCGGCATGACCACCGTATCGTCCTGGTCACCGCCGAAGCCTGCCTGCCCGCGCGCGCTCAGCACCCCGATCACGTCACAGCTGATCGCGCCGATCCGCATCCGCCGCCCGACCGGGTCGCCGCCGCGGAACAGGTTCTGCCGCACGGTATTGCCGATGATGCAGACCGATTTTCCCGCCTGCTCCTCGGCCGGCGTCCACGTCCGGCCCATGGCGAGTGGCCAGGGCTGAACGGTGAAGATCGCGTTGGTTGTGCCCTGCACCGTGGTGGACCAGTTCGCGCCCTCATAGATCGCGGTCGCGGTGGTCGACACCTGTGGGGCGACGGCGGTGACGCCGGCCACCTGCCGCTCGATCGCAGTCACGTCTTCGGGATCGAAATCGGGCGGTCGCGGGCCGCCGCCGCCACGGCCGAAGCCCTGGCCGGGGCGGATCTGCAGCACGTTGGTGCCCAGCGCCGAAATCTGCTCCTGCACCGCGCTGGTCGTCGCCTTGCCCAGCGTGACCATCGCGACGACGGCGGCGACGCCGATGACGATGCCCAGCGTCGTCAGGAACGAGCGCAGCAAGTGGCGCCGGATCGAACGGATCGCGAGGACAAAGGTGGTGCCGAACATGCGCCTATCCCCGATCCGCGGTGTGAAGCGCCGTCATCATGCCACCTGCTCGCCCTGATGATGGTTCGCCTCGATCCGCTCCACCAGTCCGTCCTTGAAATGGACCACCGTGTGCGCGAACGCCGCCATGTCCGGCTCGTGGGTCACCATCAGCACGGTGATCCCGCTTTCCTGGTTCAGGCTGGTGAGCAGCTGCATGATCTCGATCGATCGCTCCGAATCGAGGTTGCCGGTCGGTTCGTCCGCCAGCAGCACTTCAGGCCGGGTGACGATCGCGCGCGCGATCGCGACTCGCTGCTGCTGCCCGCCGGATAGTTCGGCAGGCGTATGGTCCCACCAATCGGCCAGCCCGACCTTGTCGAGCGCCGCCATCCCTTCCTCGCGCCGCTTCTTGCGATCATCGCCGCGGTAGATCAGCGGCAGTTCGACGTTCTCCAGCGCGCTGGTCCGGCTCAAGAGGTTGAACCCCTGGAACACGAAGCCGAGATAGCGGCGCCGCAGCAAGGCGCGCTGGTCGCGGTTCAGCGTTTCCACATGGTGGCCGCGAAACAGGAACGTGCCGCCACTCGGCACGTCGAGGCAGCCGAGGATGTTCATCGTCGTCGACTTGCCCGATCCGGACGGCCCCATCACCGCGACGAAATCACCCGCCGCAATGTCGAGGTCGACGCCCTTCAGCGCCTGAAAGGCGGTCGGCCCCGTGCCGTACACCTTGGTCACGTTGCGCAGCGAGATGATCGGTTCAGCCACGCGCCGCTCCTGCCCGCATCGGCGAGGGCGCGTGTCGGCCTGGAGCTAGGGCCACGGCGAGAACCGGGGCGTCAGGCGCCACCGGCGCCTCCCGGGCGCTGCCGCCGCTGGCCACCGCCCTTTGCCGCGGCTGCACCTTCGTCACCCGAAAGCTGACCGGTGATCACTTCCATCCCCGGCTTCAGCCCGCCAGACAGCACCTCGGTCACATTGCCGTTGGTGTCACCGGTGGTCACCTGAACCGCCTGCGGCTGCCCGTCGGCACCCTTCACATACACCGTCTGCTGCGCGCCGCGGCCCAGCGTCGCCTCTCGTTCCGGCCGGCTGCCACGGCGCGGGCGGAAGGTCAGCGATCCGGCAATGCCGCCCTGTTCGCCACCGGCCGCCGCCTGCGTCGGCTTGAACCGGAACGCCGCATTGGGGACCAGCAGCACGTTCTTCTTGTCGCTGGTGATGATGTCCGCCGTCGCCGTCATGCCGGGGCGAAGCTCCATCGTCGGATTCGCGACCGACAGGTCGGCGGCATAGGACACCACCTGCCCCGCCGTGCTGGTCGCGCCGGTCGTGCTGCTGCTCGAGGCGCTGGCCGTGCTCGCGGTCAGGTTCGACCCCAGGTCAACGCGGGTGATCGCCGCGGGAAAGGTGCGCCCGGGGAAGGCGTCGACGGTAAAGGTCGCGGGCTGCCCCTCCTTCACCGATCCGACGTCCGCTTCGTCGATCGCGACCTCCAGCTTCATCTTGCTGAGATCCTCCGCGATCACAAACAGCGTCGGCGTGTTGAACGATGCCGCGACGGTCTGGCCGGGATCGACCTGCCGGGCGAGCACGACGCCGTTCACCGGCGACACGATGATCGCGCGCTGCCGCTGCGTCTGGCTCTGCGCCAGCGTTGCGCGTGCCGCGGCGACGTTCGCTTCGGCAACCCGCAAGGCCGCCACCGCGCGCTGTGCATTGGCCTGCCCGGTCTGAAGCTCGGTCTTGGACGGGACGCGCCCGTTCGACAGCCTGTACACTTCCTGCAATCGCGCCAGCTGCGCCTGCGCCTCCGCCACCGTGGCGCGCGCCTGATTGACGCCAGCGACCTGCGCCGCGAGCTGCGCCTGCCCGGCGCGGATCTGGTCGTCGATCTGCTCCGGATCGATCAGCGCCAGCGCCTGGCCAGCCTTCACGCGATCGTTCACGTCGACGACGACGCGGGTGACCAGACCCGACAATTGCGAACCGACCGTCACCTGGTTCGTCGGCGCGAGCTTGCCCGTCGCCGACACCGTGACGGTCAGGTCGCCGCGCCGCACCGGCGCGGTTGCATAGCCCGGCGTCTCCGCCGTGCCGAACAGGCGGAACGCCAGCAGGATCAGCAGGATCACGCCAACCGCGATCGCCGCCCATTTGGCCCAGCGCCGCCAGGCCGGCTGCGCCTTGGTCCCGAGGAAATCGTCGAGTTGCTCGGTCGCCATCAGCGGTTCTCGTCCTGGCTAATGCCCCGGGCTTCCGGAGCCTGCGGAATGATATTGGCGTCCCAGCCGCCACCCAGCGCGGAATACAGCTGCACCAGTGCATTGGCATGATCGGCGCGGGCCTGCGCCTCGCTGTTGCGCGCCGACAGCAACGCCGCCTCCTGCTGGCTGAGCGTGGTGAAATCGGTGAGGCCGGTGCGATACTGGCTGCGGCTCAGGATGGCGGAGTTGTTCGCCGCTTCCAGCGCCACGGCAAACTCGCGCTCGCGCGCCTCGGCGGTGCGCAGCGCCACCACGGCGTTCTCGACATCTTCCAGCGCGGTCAGCACCGCCTGCTTGTACGCCGCCAGCGCGGCGTCGGTCGCCGCCTGTGCGCTGCGTACCTGGCTGGTCAGCCGCCCGCCGTTGAAGATCGCCTGCGTCAGTCCGGCGAACAGGCCGCCGGTGATCGTGTCGAGCAGCCCGCCAAGATTGCCTGCCCGCGTGCTGATGTTGCCGCTGATCGCCAGCGCCGGATACAGTTGCGCCTTGGCCACCCCGATCTGCGCCGTCGCCGCGGCAAGGTTGCGTTCGGCAGCGCGCACGTCGGGGCGCTGGCGCAGCACATCGGCCGGGATTCCGACGCCTGCGGTGTCGGGACCGCGCGGGATCGGCTTGGTCGCGGCCAGCATCGGCTTCAGCGCGCCCGGCGCCTGCGCCGTCAGCACGCCGAGGCGGGAGACGGCCGCATTATATTGCTGTTCGATCAGCGGCACCGACGCCGCGGTCTGCGCGCGCTGCACGCGCGCCTGTTCCTGGTCGAGGCTCGACACCAGGCCGGCCTGCACGCGAAACCCGGCGATCTCGAGATTGTCGTCCTGCAGCGCCAGGCTGTTGCGCGCATTGGCGAGCTGCAGCTGGTACAGCCGCGCCAGCACATAATTGCGCGCGACCTCCGCCTGCACCGACAACAGCACCGTCGCCTGGTCGAAGCCCGTCGCCTCATATTGTGCGCGGCTCGCCTCCACCGTGCGGCGGATCTCGCCGAATAGGCCCAGCTGATATTGCGCATCCAGCCCCAGCGAGAAGTTGGAACCGCCGCCACCGCCGATGCTCTGCGTCGTGCCGTCAGGAAGGGTGATCAGCGTCTGGCCACCGCGCAGCGTCTCCGACCGGCTATAGCCGCCCGATCCGTTGATCGACGGCAGCAGGCTGGCACGGCTTTGCACCAGCGCCTCCCGTGCCTGGCGCAGCCGCGCGGTCGCCTGGACGATGTCCAGATTGGCGTCCGCCGCCTGCTCCACCAGATCGCCCAGCACCGGATCGTCGAAGCTGCGCCACCAGCGCGTCAGATCCTGTCGCGTCGGCGGCGCGGTGACCGAATAGGCATCCGGCACGCCCAATTCAGCGGCGGCGCGCGGGCGATAATCCGGCCCGACAGTGCAGCCGCCCAGCGTGATCGCGGCCAGCAGGAACGATGACCCATATCGCATCATCATCACGGCATGACCGTGCCCGCGAAAACGGTCCAGCACTTTAGTGTCGCGAATTGTCGCACGGTTGAAATCCCACGCCCCGGAACGCTCCACAACGCAGATCAGGCGAAATCGATCATCACCTGATCGGCCGAGATGTTCTGGCCTGTCGTCACCATCACTGTCGCCACGATGCCGGCGCGATCCGCGCGCACGACATTCTCCATCTTCATGGCTTCGATAACAGCAATCGGCTCGCCTGCCTGTACGTGCTGTCCGCGACGCACCATGACCTGCGCCACCACCCCCGCCATCGGCGCCACGATGCCCGGTGGGCCTGCGTCCTTGTCACCGTTCGTGAGATGATCGGCATAGGTCGCGATGCGCGCCGGCAGCACGCGCAGGTCCAGCCGCGCGCCGCCGCTGCGCAACACCATGCCCAATGGCGTCCGCGTGACATGCGCGGTCAGCGGATCGCCATTGACCATGGCCCGCACGATCGCGGAGCCGGGCACCGCGACAGGATCGATCGACAGCGTCCCCCCCTCGACCGTCACGGCGTTGCCGGTGATCGCAGCGGCCACATCCTCGCTCCCGATCCGTACCGACCAATCGCGCACGCCGGCACCGTTTAGATCCGCGGCGGCGAGCCGCACCGCCAGCGCGATCAGCGCGCGCCGCCGCACCGGATCGATCGGCGCACCGTCGAACCCGCCGGGATATTCCTGCGCGATGAAGCCGGTTTCCAGATCTCCCGCACGAAAGCGTGGATGACGCATCAGCGCGGCGGCGAGATCGATGTTGGTCGCCGGCCCTTCGATCTCGAACTGCTCCAGTGCCCGCGCCTGCGCATCGATCGCGCCCGCCCGGTCCGGTGCCCAGCTGATCAGCTTGGCGATCATCGGATCATAGAATCGCGTGATCGCGCTTCCCTCGGCCACGCCATCGTCGATGCGGATACGGGCGCCGTGTGGATCGGCGCCGGCCGCTGGCGGCGCGTAGCGGATCAGCCGCCCGGTGCTGGGCAGGAAACCGCGATACGGATCCTCGGCATAGATGCGCGTCTCGATCGCCCAGCCGTTCAGCGCCACCTGATCCTGCGTCAGCGCCAGCCGCTCGCCGGCCGCGACGCGGATCATCTGCTCGACCAGGTCGACGCCGGTGATCGCCTCGGTCACCGGATGCTCGACCTGAAGCCGCGTGTTCATTTCCAGGAAGTAGAAACCGGCGCCGCTCGGATCGCCGCCCGATACGATCAGCTCAACGGTGCCGGCACTATGATAGCCAACGGCCCGCGCCAGCGCGATCGCCTGCTCCCCCATCGCACGGCGCATCGCTGGCGTGACGAAGGGGGATGGCGCCTCCTCCACCACTTTCTGGTGGCGGCGCTGGATCGAACATTCACGCTCCCCCAGATACACCAGATTGCCATGCTGATCGCCGAGCAGCTGGATCTCGATATGGCGGGGCCGCTCGATGAATTTCTCGATCAGTACTCGGTCGTCGCCAAAGGCGGCCGCCGCCTCGCGCCGGGTCGCGTCGAAGCCGTCGCGCACGCCCGCCTCGTCATGCGCCAGCCGCATCCCCTTGCCCCCGCCGCCGGCCGACGCCTTGATCATCACCGGGTAGCCTATCGCCGCCGCCACCCGCAGCGCCTCGGCCGTGTCGGAGACCGGGCCCGGATGGCCGGGGACCACATTCACCCCGGCGGCTTCTGCGATCTTCTTCGATTGGATCTTGTCGCCCATCGCCGCGATCGCCGCCGCGGGTGGGCCGATGAAGGCGATTCCGGCGGCGGCGCAGGCCTCGGCGAAATCGGCGCGTTCGGAAAGAAAGCCGTAGCCCGGGTGAATCGCCTCCGTCCCGGTCCGCTTTGCCGCCTCCAGGATCAGGTCACCGCGCAAATAGCTGTCGCTGGCCGGCGCGGGGCCGATCCTGATCGCCTCATCGGCCATCGTGACATGCGGCGCACGCGCGTCCGCGTCAGAATAGACCGCCACCGTGGCGATGTTCATCCGCCGCGCGGTGCGGATCACGCGGCACGCGATCTCGCCCCGGTTGGCGATCAGGATCTTCCCGAACACTCGCGCCGCCCCCGCCCGATCAGGCGGCCGCTTCGCACACCCGCATCGGCTCTTCCGCCACCATCGGCTGCAACCCCAGCTTGGCGAACAGCGACGCGTCCGCGCTGTCGCCGCGGTTGCCCGCCGTCAGCAGCTTGTCGCCGGTGAAGATCGAATTGGCGCCCGCCATGAAGCACAAGGCCTGGGTCGCCTCGCTCATCGATTCGCGCCCGGCGGACAGGCGCACCATGGAGCGCGGCATGGTGATGCGCGCCACCGCCACCGTGCGGACGAACTCAATGTCGTCGATCTTCGCCAGCGGCGTATCGGCCAGCATGTCGCCCAGCACGGTACCCTTTACCGGCACCAGCGCGTTGACCGGCACGCTTTCCGGATGGCGCGGCAGCGTCGCGAGCGCATGGACGAAGCCGACGCGATCGGCGCGCGTCTCGCCCATGCCGACGATCCCGCCGCAGCACACGTTGATCCCGGCGTTGCGAACATGCTCCAGCGTGTCGAGCCGCTCGTCGAAGCTGCGCGTGGTGATCACCTCGCCATAGCGTTCGGGCGCGGTGTCGATATTGTGGTTGTAATAGTCGAGCCCGGCCTGGCTCAGCCGCTGCGCCTGCGCCGGGGTCAGCATGCCCAACGTCATGCACGTTTCCATCCCCATCGCGCGCACGCCCTCGATCATCGCGATGATCGCGTCCATGTCGCGGTCCTTCGGATTGCGCCACGCCGCACCCATGCAGAACCGCTGGCTGCCCGCGTCACGCGCCTCGGCCGCGCGCTGCAGCACCGCGCGCACGTCCATCAGCTTGGTCGCCTTCACCCCGCTGTCGGCATGCACCGATTGCGAGCAATAGCCGCAATCCTCCGGGCAGCCGCCGGTCTTGATCGACAACAGCGTGCACAATTGCACCTGCCCGGCGGCGTGGTGCGCGCGGTGCACCCCCTGCGCCTGCCACATCAGGTCATCGAACGGCAGGTCGAACAGCGCGGCGATTTCCTCGCGGATCCAGTCGTTGCGGGTCCCGTCGTTGGGCATCGCGTGCGTCCGGTTCAACGTGTCCACATCATCTTCCTCAATTGCGCCGTCCGCTCTTGGGTGAGCCGGGTCAGGCATTGCGCACGCGTCATCGCCTGCAGCGATCCGCCCGCGAACTCGGCGCCTTCGATCACGCATTGCTTGTCGCGGAATTGCAGCCACGCGCGCTGGCTGGCAAGCGTCGCGGCCGCATAGTTGAAACCGCCGGAGCGGTCGCGCGCGTCACGCTGCTTCATCTGGGCATAGGTGCGCTTCCATTGCGCGTTGAGCGCCGCATCGGCGCGGCGCAGATCCTGCCCGGCCTGCGCATTCATGCTCGCCTGGGTCTGCGCGCCGGCCGGCGCCGCCATCGACAGCGTTGCCGCGGTCGCAAGGGTGAGCATCCTGATCATCATCGTCTCCATAGCGGTTCCGATGCTCAACGCACCGGAACGCCATGGATGTTCACTGGCGGCACGATGGCCGCCAACGGTTCACCGCCCCTTGAACACGGGCTTGCGCTTTTCGAGGAAGCTCATGCCGCCCTCGCGCGAATCTTCCGATCCGCCCGCCAGCCGCTGGCCCTCGGCCTCGGCGCGCAGCACCTGGTCGAACGTGCCGTCCAGCGCGGTCATGATGTTGCGGCGCATCGCCGACAGCGCGACCGTCGGGCCGGCGGCCAGGCGCGTCGCCAGCGCCAGCGCCTCGTCCATCAGCACGGCATCGTCGACCGCCTTGTAGATCAGGCCCCATTGCTCGGCCTGCTCGGCGCTGATCCGCTCGCCCAGCATCATCATCTGCGTCGCGCGCGCCTTGCCGATCGTCTTGGCCAGCAGCCAGGTCGATCCGCCGTCGGGCACCAGCCCGATGTTGACGAACGCCTGGAGGAAATAGGCGCTCTTGCCGGCGAACACGAAATCGCCCGCCAAGCCCATGGAGCAGCCGACGCCCGCCGCCGGGCCGTTCACCGCGGTGACGACCGGCACCGACAGGTTCAGGATCTGGCTCATCAGCGGGTTGTAGAAGTTCATCAGCGCCCGGTGGCTGGTGTCGCCGCCCTTGATGCGGGTCTCGCCGCCACCGCGTGCCTGCAGGTCCGCGCCCGAACAGAACGCCCGGCCCCCGCCGGTCAGCAGCACGGCGCGCGCGCCCTGAAGATCGTACAGCGCGACCGTCAGATCCTCCGCCAGCTGGATCGACGCCGCATTCAGACGCTCGGGACGGTTGAGCGTGATGACCAGGACATCGCCCTTCTTCTCGGTCAGGATCGTTTCGTAATCAGCCATTTCGGTCTCTCTCCTTCATTGTCCCGCTCCCTGTGGAGCTGGGTGTGGCAGTGATCTGCCGGAACCTTGCGCATCAATTCGGCCGAGCGCCAGCGCGATTGTCGCCCGCGTTGCGGCGGGCCGGATCACCGCGTCGATGACGCCTGCCGCTACGGCATGCTCCGGATCAGCGATGCGCGCGGCATAGTCACGCACTTTCTCGCGCGTCCCCGCGTCCTCGCCTCCCCCGAACAGGAGGCGTGCGCCAGCCGCAGCGCCGATCGCGCCGATCTCCGCGCTCGGCCAGGCGAAGCAGGCACCACGCGCCACCGAGCCTTCCCCTGCCCGCGGCGCCATCAGCAGCCAGGCCGGGCCGATCGCGCGCCGCGTCGCCACGCTGATCACCGGCACGTCGGCGCGCGCATAAGCCGCGATCAAGCCCGCCGCCGCCGCCACAATCCCGCCCGCCTCCTCGTTGACGCCGGGCATCAACCCGGGCGAATCCACCAGCGTGACGATGGGCAGGCCCTGCGCGGCGCACAGCGTCACCAGGTGATTGGCCTTGGCGATCCCCAGGCGGTCGATCACCCCGCCGGCGACCAGTGGCTGGTTCGCGACGATACCGACGCTGCGGCCATCGATCCGCGCCAGCCCGCACAGCATCGCACCGGCATGATCGGGCTGAAGCTCGAACCAGTCACCCCGATCGGCGATCGCCAGCACCAGTTCGCGCATGTCATAGGGTTCAGCGGCGTCGGTCGGCACCAGCGTGTCGAGGTGCAACGCCAGTGGCGGCTCGCCATCGGCTGCCGACCGCTCCGCCGCCAGCCATCCCACCACGCTGCGCGCGGCGAACACCATCTCGATCTCATCGGCAAAGACACGGTCGACCAGCCCGGTGGTGGTGGCATGAAGCGATGCCCCGCCCAGTGCCTCGGCCGTCGCCAGTTCCCCGGTCGCCGCGCGAAGCACCGCCGGCCCGGCGACACAGACCTTCGCGGCGCGCGCCAGCATGAAGGTGACATCCGCCATGGCGGGCGCGAAGGCGGCCGGGCCGATCGCGTCCCCGAATACCAGTGCGATATGCGGCGCGGCGCCGCTGCGGGCGGCCAGCGCGCGGAGCACCGCCCCCTGCCCCGCCAGCGCCGCCAATCCCTGTTCAACCGCGAGCCCCGCCGAATCATACAGGCCCACCGCCGGTGTTTGCGCGGCGGCCGCCCGTTCCAGCAGCTCAACGATACGCGCGCCATGCTGCGCGGTGACGATCCCCTGCCCGTCGGTCACATCCTGCGCGAAGGCGAATATCGCGCGGCCACCGATCTGGCCCCATGCCGTGATCAGCCCGTCGCCGGTCGTTAGCGCGGTCAGCGTTCCTTCGTCGAACAGGATGTCGAGCCGCTCGCAGGCAGCAAGCCGCCCCTTGTCATGCTGGCACGCGGCAACGGCGAAACGATCACGCAGCGCGTCGGGCGAAAGCCCTCCGTGCCGTGCATCGCCGGCGCGCTGATCGTCCGCCCCCTCGCTCATGGGTTCGTCCTGCGCCGTCGCAGCGAAGGAGGCAAATGACGAATCGGACAGGGGGCACCGCGGCTGGGCGCAATGGCCGTCAGCGCGCGGCTACCAGCCCTGGATCGCGTCCGGATCAACCTGAGCGATCAGGCGCCGGGCGGCACGCCGGGCAAAGGCCAACGTGCATTTCTTGCGACTATGGGTGTTCATCGCCTCGGTCTTCGCTTCGCGCACCACGGCGGCGTCATAGCGATCGGCGACGATCAGCCCGGTCCGCTCGGGCAGGAAGGCGGGCCCGGCGATCGGTCCATGATCAAACCCCGCCGGCACCGCCCAGAAGAAGCGGTCGCAATGCGGCAGGTAATCCTGCCACTTGTTGTCGCCCAGCAGGTCGGCGCGCGACACCTTGATCTCGATGATCGTGATCTGCCCGCGCACGTCGAGCGCCATCAGGTCGACCCGCCGGCCGCCGTCCAGCGGCACCTCGGGCATCGCGACCAGTTCGTGGCGCAACAGCAATCGCGTCACTCCGCGCGCCACGTCGGCGGCGCACAGCGGCGAATCGGGATCGTCAACGCAAGAAGCGGGCGTGGTCAGCACGCCCGCTTCATAGAACATTGCAGGAACAATGAGAAGGGCTCAGCCCGTAATCGGCATCAAAAAGCGGCTTAGCGCCAGAAGATATGGTTGCCGATCGACGCGACCTTCTTCAGGCCCGACGCAGGCGCACGGCCGCGGTTGAAATACAGCGCCGGACCGGCCTGATCGTCCCATGCGTCGTTCAGCGCCACCTTGGCCACCGCGACGGCAGTACGATAGGACTTGCTGTCCTCGTTGATGTTCGGGATGCGACCACCACGCACGAAGCCGAACTGGCCGCGCTGGGTGATCACTTCGCACACGTCCGACGGGAAACGCCCCGACTTGGCGCGGTTCAGGATGACCTCGGCCACCGCCAGCTGGCCCGACAGCGGTTCACCGCGGGTTTCGAAGTAGATCGCGCCTGCCAGGCACTGCAGCGCTTCGTCGTCGCCATCATGCGTCGACTGGGCGGCAACTGCGGCGGCAAGCGACGGATATGCAACCGTTTCGTCGCTCGCGAGTTCATCAGTGGCAAGATCGGTAGGATCTGAAAGCTTGACCGGCGTCGGTGTGAAAACCGTCGGGGTCGCCGCCGTAGCGGTCGGCTGGGGGAGCAGATGCTCAACCTCGGCAGCCAGTCCGGCCGTGCTCTGGGCAGTCAGGCCGAAAAACGTGATCGTCATGGCTGCGGCAAGCGCGGCCCGCGAAAGAAACGACATCTTCTACATTCAAGTGCGGTGGTTACGCGGACGCGATCGGGTTCCCTCAGGAACAGCGATCGCCCGGGACCCCCCCGACTGCGTCACCGATGTGGATCGCACCCACCGCGGCACAACGCTTTCAAACTATGCTTGCGGGATTTGCCGCAGCGGCGCGGGGAGTCAATCAACCCAGGATCGTTTCAGCGGCGAACCGTTGTGAGTCCGCGACGTCCAGAGCCACTACCCATAGATCGGGATCGCGCTGACGCCGCCGTTTCCAATAATCCTCGATCGACTCGTCGCTCGTCGCGGCGGGTCCGCTGGTGATCAGGATATCGCCGCCATCAGGCCCGATCGCGCGCTCCACAACCGCATTTTCGCGCTCCAGGATGAGCAGGATCGCGCCTGAATCAGCATCGCCGCGCGCACGGACGACCGCGATTCCGCCGGCATCGTTGACCCGGCGGATCAACGCGCCGACCAGCAGATGGGTGGGCAGCCGGCGGCTCACGGGCGCCCGGTCATGGCTGCGGCGTCGTCACGCGCTGCGGTAACCCGGCAGGCTCGCCAGCGAGATCCGGCTGCGCATGAACGTGCCGGTGCCGCGCGCCACTTCCTCGCCATCGGCGGTGATCAGCCGCGCATCGCCCAGGAACACGCGGCGCTGGCCGTTCACCCAGCGCCCCTCGGCCACCACCGGCCCCGCCGACAGCGGGCGCGTCAGCAGCAGATTGAACTGAGTCGTCAGCAGGAAGCGATCGGTGATCAGGCTGTTGCACGCGTAAAAGGCCGCGTCGTCCAGCATCTTGAAATAGGTCGTGCCATGCGCCGCGCCGGCGGCGTGGTAATGATCCCGGGTCACCTCGAAACTGATCCGCGCCACGCCGGGCTCGGGAATCGACAGGGTGGAGGCGAACAGGCGGTTGATCGGTGCGGCGGCGTACAGCGATTCCAGCGCGCGGTGATGCGCCTCGGCGCCTTCAGGCTGCATTCCGCCCGCTCCCCGGCTCGTCCGCCGTCAGCAGCGCATAGATCGCATCGCGCGATCCGGCGCCGCGCAGCTTCGCAACGAAACCATGGTCGCGAAACCGCCCCGACACGCGCGCCAATGCCTTCAGATGCTCCGCTCCCGCCGTGGCGGGAGACAGCATTGCGACCGCCAGGTCGACCGGCATGTCGTCGATCGCATTGAACTCGATCGGCTGCGCCAGCCGGGCGACGATCAGCACGATGCGCGACAGGCCCGGCAGGCGCGCATGTGGGATCGCCACCCCGCCGCCGAAGCCGGTCGATCCCAGCTTCTCACGATCGGCGAGCGCATTGGTCACCAAAGACGCATCAAGCCCCAGCGCCGGGCCCGCGAGCGCGCCCAGCTGCTGGAACAGGATCTTCTTGTTGTTCGCCATCACCCCGACCACGACCAGGTCGGGGTGGAGGAGGTCACTTAAATCACTCGCCATCGTGGTTCGGCGTTACCCCGCTCGTTGCGGCTCGACCCAGCCGATCGTGCCGTCGCCGCGCCGATAGACCATGTTGTAGGCGCCCGTCCCGCTGTTCTTGAACAAAAGCGCGGTGGTGTTGCGCAGATCGAGCATCATCACCGCATCGGATACCGAGGCATCGGGCACGTCGACGCGCGTTTCGGCGACGATCAGCGGCGCATCGGCTTCCTCTTCCTCGCCGATCCGTTCGGCGAACAGCGTGTATCCGGCGTTGTCCAGATTGTCATAGGCACCGTTCTCCGCCAGCGCCTGCACCTGCCCGGCGTTGCGGTCCTTCAGGCGTCGCATGTAGCGGCGCAGCTGCTTTTCGATCTTTTCCGCCGCGCCGTCGAATGCCAGGTGCGCGTCCTGCGCGTCATGCCGGCCTTTCAGGACCAGCCCCTGCATCACATGCGCCACGATGTCGCAACTGAACCCCGAATTGGGCCCGGTGCCGAACGTAACCTGCGCGGAAATCGCGCGACTGAAATACTTCTCGGCCATGCCCTGTAGCCGGGTGTCGACATGATCCTTCAGCGCGTCACCTGTTTCGACCTGGTGACCAGATACCCGGATTTCCATCGACTCATTCTCCATTGCTGGCCCGGCGTGCTTGCGCCGGTGCGTTGGGCGTCAACCGGACGCCACGGCCCCTCCCCAGATCGGATTCTTGATCTTTGTCATGAACGCTGCATGCGCGCTTAGTTCCTCATCGCTGGGCGCGAAATGCCGCGGAGCGCGCATCGGACGCGACGATGCGCTGGCGACAATCGTCTCCTCCACCACCATTTCGCTGACCAGCGTCAGGCCGATCTGCCGCCCGCCGCTCAGCTCGACATAGACCTGCGCCAGCAGCTGCGCGTCGAGCAGCGCGCCGTGCAGCACGCGATGCGACCGATCGATGCCATAGCGCGAGCAAAGCGCATCGAGCGTCAGCTTGGCGCCCGGATGCCGCTGCTTGGCGATCGCCAGCGTGTCGACCATCCGGCTGGTGCAGATCAGCTCGCGCCCGCAGCGGCCCAGCTCGCCGTTGAGGAAGCCGAAATCGAACGAGGCGTTGTGCGCGATCAGCGGCGCATCGCCGATGAAGGCGATCAGTTCCTCCGCCACCGCGGGGAACAGCGGCTTGTCCGCCAGAAAGGCGTCCGACAGTCCATGAACCGCAAGGGCGCCGGGCGGCATGGTCCGCTCGGGATGGAAGTAGGCGTGAAAGGTGCGCCCCGTCTCGCAGCGATTGACCAGCTCGACGCACCCGATCTCCACCATCCGGTCCTCGCCAAAGGTGAAGCCGGTGGTTTCGGTATCGAAGACGATTTCGCGCATGATGCGTTTATCGGCCTTCCACCCCCGTCAGGCAAGCGATCACCCGGCGAACATGGCTACGTGTTTCCTCGAGGGGCACGTCGGTCGGGATGACGAAATCAGCCTGCGCGCGCTTGTCGGCATCGGGCACCTGGCGCGCCAGGATCGCATCCAGTTTCCCCTCCGACATGCCGGGGCGTTGCAACGTGCGGGCGCGCTGCACCCCCGGGGCGGCGGATACCACCACCACCTTGTCCATCGCGCGCTGACCGCCGGTCTCGAACAACAGCGGCACGTCGAAAATGACGACCGGCGCATCGGCATTCGCCGCCAGGAACGTTGCCCGCTCCTCACCCACCGCAGGGTGGACGATTGCCTCCAGCGCCTTCATCGCGGCATCGTCGCCCAGCACCGCCTCGGCCAGGGCGGTGCGGTTGACCCCCTGCTCTCCGGTGGTGCCCGGAAAGCGCGCCTCGATCGCGGCGACCACCCGCCCCGCCGGTCCCTGCAGCTTGTGCACCTCGGCATCGGCGTCGAACACCGGAATGCCCTCCTCGGCAAACATCGCGGCGACGGTGGACTTGCCCATGCCGATCGATCCGGTGAGCCCCACTTTCAGCATTGCTGGTCTCCTGTCCCCGGCCGCTCGCTCGGCGGCGCTTCATTGATTGGCTAGGCGTCCGCACCGATCAGCCGCTCGCGCAATTCCGCGTCATGCTCGCGCGGCGCGGGCTGGCCAAAAAACAGCTCGAACGCCGCCGCCGCCTGCCCGACCAGCATCTCCAGCCCGTCGATCGTCTCCAGCCCGCGCGCCTCGGCCGCGTCGAGCAACGGCGTGTGCAGCGGCGCATAGACAATGTCATAGACCAGCGCGTCGGCCGGCAACGGCAGCAGATCGAGGTCGAGCGGCGGCTGTCCCTCCATGCCCAGCGCGCTGGTATTGACCAGCAGCTTGGCCGCCGGCAGCCGCCCGGTCAGCGGCAGCACATCGCCCTTCAGCCCGAAGCGGCTGAGCAGCGCCGCAGCCTTCAACGGTGATCGGTTCAGGATGGTCACCGGCCCGACGTTCATCCGCGCCAGCGCAAACAGCACCGCACGCGCCGCGCCGCCGGCACCGACGATCGCGACGGGCGCGCCGGTCAGGTCGACGTCGGCGATCGGCGCATAGAATCCCGCCGCATCGGTGTTGGTCCCGAACAGCGCGTCCGGCCCTTGCCGCACCACCGTGTTCATCGCGCCGATGCTGTCGCGCACCCCGCCCGGATCATCGACTAGGTCGAGCATCGCCACCTTGTGCGGGATGGTGACGTTGCAGCCGCGCCATGCCGGATCGCTGCGCCGCTCATCGATGAAGCGCGGCAGATCCTCGCTGGCGACGCGCGTCGCACGATAATCCGCGTCGATGCCCAGCTTCTCCAGCCAGAATCCATGGATGATCGGCGATTTCGAATGCGCGATCGGATCGCCGATCACCTCGGCATAGGGCCTCGTCATGCCGGCAACACACTCCGTTCGCGCAAATAGGACAGCACCGGTAATAGGGGCATGCCAAGCACGGTGAACTGGCTCCCCTCGATCCGGCTGAACAATTGGGCGCCTGGCCCCTCGATCCGATAGCAGCCGACGCACCCCGCAATCGCCGGCCATTCGGCGTCGAGATACGTGTCGATGAATGCGTCGGACAATGGACGTACCATCATCCGCGCGCGATCGACATGCCGCCACACCGGCCGGCCACCTTCGGCGATCACCGCCGCGCTGACCAGATCGTGGCGCTTGCCCGACATCATCGCCAGATGGCGCGCCGCATCCTCGCGGCTTTCGGGCTTGGACAGGATCGTGCCGTCCTCCAGCACCGCCAGACTGTCGGACCCCAGCACCAGCGCCTGCGGGTTACGCTGCGATACCTTCAGCGCCTTCATCTCGGCCAACGCATCGGCGAGGTCGCGCGGCGCGATATCGCCCAGCGCCGCCTTGGCCGCATCCTCATCCACCATCGCCGGCTGCGCCTGAAAGGGCACGCCAGCGGCGGTCAGCATCGCCATGCGCGAGGCGGATTGCGAGGCAAGCACAAGCGTCAGCGTGCTCGAACCGGGGGCAGCAGGCGTCACGTCGGTTGTCTTCCTTCAGCGTTCGATCCTGCCGATGCCGCCTTCGCGCTCGTTGAACAAGGCGATGATCGCGGCCGCGGTTTCCTCGATCGACCGCCGGGTCACGTCGATCACTGGCCAGCCATGGTCGGAAAACATGCGCCGGGCGTAGCTCAGCTCGCGGATCACCGCTTCCTGATCGACATAGGGCGTCTCGGGCGCCTGGTTCAGTGACAGCAATCGATTGCGCCGCACCTGGATCAGCCGGTCGGGGCTGGTGGTCAGCCCGACGATCAGCGGCTTCTTCAGCGTGAACAGTGTGGCGGGCGGCGGGCTTTCCACCACGATCGGGATGTTGGCGACCTTGAACCCGCGATTGGCGAGGTAGATCGACGTCGGCGTCTTGGATGATCGCGAGACGCCCGCCAGCAGGATCTCGGCGTCCTCCCATTCCTCCCACAACACGCCATCGTCGTGCGCGATGGTGAACTGGATCGCGTCGACCCGCGCGAAATAGGCCGCGTCCAGCACGTGCTGGCGCCCCGGCTTGTTCTTGGCCTGCTGCCCCAGCAACGCCGACAGGGCATCGTTGACGGGATCGAGCGGCGCAACCATCGGCAGGCCAAGCGACTGGCAGCGCTGTTCCAGCGCGCGCCGCGTCGCCGGATTAACCAGCGTGTAGATCACCAGCCCGGGATTTTGCGCGATTTCCTGCAGGATGCGGTCGAGATGCGCCTCGGTGCGGACCATCGGCCAGAAATGGCGCACCGTTTCGACGTCGTCATATTGCGACAACGCAGCCTTTGCGATGTTCTCCAGCGTCTCGCCGGTGGAATCCGACAGCAGGTGCAGATGCAGCTTAACCGTCATCGGCATGAATCTGTGGATAACATGTGGGTAAGTGGTAGCGTAACCGTAGCCCTCGGCCAAGCGGGCGGACGGATCGTGGAAAACCGATCATCTATCCACAATCCCGTCCACGCCGGATGGTTTCACCCACAGGCTGTGGATAACGGGGACAGATGAATCGAATCCCCGGGAGTCCGCGACTCTTCCTGGGTCAACCTGTTGGCAATCGGGGGACGAACGCATAAGCCCCGGCACCAACGCGCCAACATCATCTCACAACCCTGTGAATCTTACTTTTGAGTAGAAGCATGGACGCCCAAACCGATTCCAAACCGCTGTTGGGTGTCCTGAAAGGGCAGCGCCGCACGCGGCCACCGATGTGGCTCATGCGCCAGGCGGGCCGCTATTTGCCCGAATATCGCGCGATCCGGGCCGAGAAGGGCGGATTCCTCGCGCTCGCCACCGATCCGGAATCCGCAGCAGAGGTCACGCTGCAACCGATCCGCCGCTTCGGCTTCGATGGCGCGATCCTGTTCTCCGACATCCTCATGGTGCCCTGGGCGCTGGGCCAGGATCTGACCTTCGGACCGGGCGAGGGACCTCGCCTCACCCCGCGGCTGGTCGATCACGCGCTCGCTTCGCTTCGGCCGGTGCCTGAGCGGCTCGATCCGGTGTACGCCACCGTGCGCCGCGTCGCCGCTGCGCTTCCGGCCGAAACGACCTTCCTCGGATTTGCCGGTTCGCCCTGGACCGTCGCCACCTACATGGTCGCCGGGCAGGGCAGTCGTGATCAGGCCGAAACGCGCGGCATGGCGTATCGCGATCCTGTCGCATTCGGCGCGATCATCGATGCGATCGTCGCCAGCACGGTCAATTATCTGTCGGCGCAGATCGACGCCGGGGTGGAGGCGGTGCAGCTGTTCGACAGCTGGTCGGGAACGCTCTCGCCAATGCAGTTCGAACGCTGGGTCATCGCGCCCAACGCCGCGATCGTGTCCGCGCTGAAGGCACGCCACCCAGACACACCGATCATCGGCTTTCCGAAGGGGGCAGGGGGCAAATTGCCGGCCTATGCCCGCGAAACCGGGGTCGACGCGCTCGGGCTCGACGAAACCGTCGATCCGCTCTGGGCCGACGCCAACCTCCCGGAATCGCTGCCCGTCCAGGGCAATCTCGATCCGCTCGCGCTCATCGCCGGCGGCACGATGCTCGACGAGGCGGTTGATCGCATCCTTGCGGCCTTCCCGCAGCGACCGCATATCTTCAATCTCGGCCACGGCATCGATCAGCACACGCCGATCGCGCACGTCGAGCAGGTGATTGCCAGGGTACGTGGGTCGGGAGCACACGGCTGATGGGTGCAGGATTTCTGGGCGCCTACTACCTTTGGGTGAAGGCGGCCCATGTCATCTTCGTCATCTTCTGGATGGCGGGGTTGTTCATCTTCCCGCGCTATCTGGTCCATCACCAGGACGGGCTGGGCGATCCGGTGGAGGAGGGCCGCTGGGCGCTTCGCGAACGCCGCCTGCGCCGCATCATCCTGACCCCTGCGATGATCGCCGTCTGGGTCATCGGTTTCGCACTCGCCATCAACATCGGGCTCCTGGTGACGATCCAGGGGCTCGCCTGGCTCCATGCCAAGCTGTTCGTCGTCTACCTGCTGACCGGCTATCAGGCCTGGATGGTCGGCTATTCGAAAAAGCTGGCTGTCGGAAAGGCGCCATGGACCGGCCGGCGCCTGCGGATGATGAACGAAGTCCCGGCGCTCGCGGTCATCATCATCGTGATTCTGGCGGTGGTGAAGCCGTTCTAGGCGCTGCTGGCCGTACCGCTTCCAGATGCGGCCGAACTTCTCCGGAAACAGGCCGCCTCCAGGCTGGCGCCCGTGCAATTCAGGCCGCAGGACGTGCTTGACTAAGGCCTGAGGCGCTCCTACGTCGCGGCATACGGTGTGGCCTCTCGGCCCGCTGCCTCCTTGCAGTCTCGTTGCCGCGCGAACGTCTTTTCCGCCGACCGGGCTTTCTCCCCAACCGATTCACATCGGACTCAAACATGCATCTCAAAGATCTCAAGAAGAAAGCCCCGGCAGAGCTGGTCCAGCTGGCCGAGGAGCTTGGCGTCGAGGGCGCCTCCACGCTGCGCAAGCAGGACCTGATGTTCGCGATCCTCAAGGTTCAGGCCGAGGAAGGCGAGCAGATCATGGGCGAGGGCACGATCGAAGTGCTCCCGGACGGCTTCGGCTTCCTCCGCTCGCCAGAGGCGAACTACCTCGCCGGTCCCGATGACATCTATGTCTCGCCCAACCAGGTCCGCAAGCATGGCCTCAGGACCGGTGACACGGTTGAAGGCGAGATCCGCGGTCCAAAGGACGGCGAACGCTATTTCGCGCTGACCAAGCTGGTACGCGTCAATTTCGACGACCCCGACGCCGTGCGTCACCGCGTCAACTTCGACAATCTCACCCCGCTCTATCCCGAAGAGCGGCTGAAGATGGAGATCGAGGATCCGACGCTGAAGGACAAGACGGGCCGCGTGCTCGATCTCGTCTCGCCGATCGGCAAGGGGCAGCGCTGCCTCATCGTCGCGCCGCCGCGTGTCGGTAAGACGGTGATGATGCAGAACATCGCTCGCGCGATTTCGCTCAACCACCCCGAGGTGTTCCTGATCGTGCTGCTGATCGACGAGCGGCCCGAGGAAGTCACCGACATGCAGCGCACGGTGAACGGCGAGGTCGTCTCCTCGACGTTCGACGAGCCGGCGACGCGCCACGTCGCGGTGGCCGAAATGGTGATCGAAAAGGCCAAGCGCCTGGTCGAGCACAAGAAGGACGTCGTGATCCTGCTCGACAACATCACCCGCCTCGGCCGTGCCTACAACACGGTGGTGCCGAGCTCGGGCAAGGTGCTGACCGGCGGTGTCGACGCGAACGCCTTGCAGCGCCCGAAGCGTTTCTTCGGCGCCGCGCGCAACATCGAGGAAGGCGGCAGCCTGACCATTATCTCGACCTCGCTGATCGACACCGGCAGCCGCATGGACGAGGTGATCTTCGAGGAGTTCAAGGGCACCGGCAACGCCGAAATCGTGCTCGACCGCAAGGTCTCGGACAAGCGTATCTTCCCGGCGATCGACGTGTCGAAGAGCGGCACCCGCAAGGAAGAGCTGCTGGTCGAGAAGGACAAGCTCAGCAAGATGTGGGTCCTGCGCCGCATCCTGATGCAGATGGGCACCGTCGACGCGATGGAGTTCCTCCTCGGCAAGATGAAGGATTCCAAGACCAACGAGGACTTCTTCGCCAGCATGAACCAGTAACTCGCTGCCGGGGGGTGCCGTCCCCCCGGCGCATCGTTGCAAGGTCGCAGGCGCGCCGTGCCACCCAGAGAAGGGCGTCATCGCGCGCCCTAGTTGTGGCCCGGCGCTCCAAGGCGAGTAGACCAGCGCGTTCGGCCACAGCCGTATCCGGTCTGCTACCCGTAGACCCACCCAACGCCGCTTCCGCCGGCGGAGGGAGCCCCCACGCGGCCCTGCCAGCGCATCCCAAGGCGGACCGATAATCGGCGAACGCTGGCGGTCGCCCCTGCTCTGCGATAACGGCGGGGAAACCGGGACCGCCCGAAACCGTTCCACCCCAGCCATGCCGGAGCCCAAGCGTTGATCCTCACCCTCCTTGCTCAAGCTGCCGCTGCTATCCAGGGCCCTGGCTCGCTGGGTGACATCTGGCAGCACATCCTCGCCGATTTCTCGAACATCACCGAGCCCGCGGCGCTGGCCGCCTTCGGCCAGGTGCTGATGATCGACCTGGTGCTCGCCGGCGACAATGCGGTTGTCGTGGGCGCGCTCGCGGCCGGCCTGCCGGCCGAGCAGCGCAAGAAGGTGATCCTGATCGGCATCATCGCCGCGCTGGTGCTGCGCATCGCCTTCGCGCTGGTGGTGACCTGGCTGATGGGAGTCGTGGGGCTGATTTTTGCCGGTGGCCTGCTGCTGCTGTGGGTCAGTTGGAAGTTCTGGCGCGAATTGCGTGCCGATACGCACAGCAATACCGGGTCGGAGGAGATCGAGGGTGACGAGCGTTCGGGTCTCACCCCCGCCCGCTCGTTCGCATCGGCCGCCTGGGCCGTCGCCATCGCCGACGTGTCGATGAGCCTCGACAACGTGCTCGCCGTCGCTGGCGCCGCGCGCGAGCATCCTGGCATTCTCGTCGTCGGCCTGATCCTGTCCGTCGCGCTGATGGGCTTGGCGGCGAACTTCATCGCGCGGATCATCGGCCGCTACAGCTGGATCGCCTATATCGGCCTCGCAGTGATCGTCTTCGTCGCGTTCAAGATGATCTACGAGGGCTGGGTAGGTACCGGCGAGACGGTCGGCATCATTACGCTGTTCTGACGTGGCGGAACGCTTGGGCGCTCCCTGTCACGGGGTGTCGCCAGGCGGGAACCGGAGGGGGTTCACCACGCGTTCAACCCCTCCGTCCGATATGCCGGGCAGTGACCAACGGGAGAGTCATGGTGAAATTTACACTGCCCCTTGCTGCTGCGGTGATCATCGCTGCCCCCGCCGCGGCACAATCGGGCGACTTGGCGCTCGTCCAGAACCATCTGCGCGCGGTCAACACGATGACCGCGGATTTCACGCAGACTGACCGGGCGGGTAAGACGGTGACTGGCACGCTGTCGCTCAAGAAGCCGGGCAAGATCCGCTTTCAATATGAGAAGAGCGTCCCGATCCTGGTGGTCGGCGATGGCAAGGCGCTGACCTTCATCGACTATTCGGTGCGACAGGTGCAGCGCTGGCCGATCACCAACTCGCCGCTGGGTGTGCTGATCAACCCGGATCGCGACATCAGCCGCTTTGCGAAGGTGATTCCCGGTGCCGATCCGCGCGTGCTGTCGGTCGAGGGCTATGATCCCAAACATCCCGAATATGGCCGCATCAACATGGTGTTCGCTCGCGATACATCGGCGCCGGGCGGGCTGATGCTGCAGGGCTGGGTCACGCTCGACAGTCAGGGCAATCGCACGACGATCCGCCTGGCCAATCAGCGCTTCAACGTGCCCGTCAGCGACGGAACGTTCCGCTGGAACGATCCACGGAGAAGCAGCACGCGAAACTGAATGAATTTCGTCGAATTCGTTCATCCAGGCGACAGGTACCTGATCCTAGAACCTGTAATGCGGATGTGGGGCGATCCGGGATTTTCCCCCTGTTGCCCGGACAATGCTCCACTTCCCCCTGCGTGACGAACGCCAGGTCGGCCCTCGCTCCATGCCCCCGGAGCGAGGGCCTTTCCTTTTGCTGACGTGGTCGGGGGGAAAGACGCGTCGCGCTGTTCCGCCGGTCGGTTGTGAGCCGCGCGGCCTCCCGCTACAGCCGCTGACGTGAAGATCGTCAGCTGGAACATCAATTCGGTTCGCTTTCGCCTCGACATCGTCGAGCAGTTCCTTCGGGAGGCGTCGCCGGACATCCTGTGTCTGCAGGAAACCAAGGTCATCGACGCGGATTTCCCCGCCGCCGGTTTCCGTTCGCTCGGCTATGATCACGTCCTGATCCACGGCCAGCGCATGCATCATGGCGTCGCGATCATCAGCCGGGTGCCGCTCAGCGAGGATGATCGCTTCGACTGGCAGGCCAATCGCGAAGCACGCCATATCGGCGTCCGGCTGCCCAACGGCGTCCGGCTGGAGAATGTCTATGTTCCGGCGGGCGGTGACGTCCCCGATCGTGAGGTGAACCCGAAGTTCGGGCAGAAGCTCGATTTCGTGCAGCGGATGACCGAATGGTCTGCGTCGCTCGATTGCCCGACGATCCTGACCGGCGATTTCAACATCGCACCGCTGCCCTCCGACGTCTGGAACCACAAGGCGCTGCTGAAGGTCGTCAGCCACACGCCGGTCGAGGTCGAGGCGCTCGATCGGCTACGCCAGTCCAATAGCTGGGTCGATCTCGGCCGCCATTTCCACCCCGCGCCAGCGCGCCTGCACACCTGGTGGAGCTATCGTTCGGCGGATTGGACGAAGAATGATCGTGGTCGCCGGCTCGATCATATGTGGGCAACCAGCGATGTGGCGCAGGCTGCGCGGTCGCATCAGGTGTTTGAGGCCTGCCGCAGCTGGCTCAAACCGTCCGATCACGTCCCGATCATGACGGAGTTCGACTTTTGACCGACGCACGTCAGGCGGCGCGGGCGATCGATGCCCTTCGGCGCGGATGGCCGATCCGCATCGGTGCGCTGACGCTCCTGCCGATCGAAACCGCGGATCCGCTGCGGCTGGAGGTGTTCGATCCCGCCAGCGAGGCACCGGTGCTGCTGTCGGCCGGGCGGGCGGAGACGTTGAAGCTCGCCAATCAGCTGGAGGCTGCGGTTCCGGACGCTCCCGTGCTGGTCGATCGCGCACCGTGGATCGACTTCGCCGGCGGAACCGCGCTCGCTGACCCGCAGCTTGATCTCGCGACGCCGCTCAAAGGACCGTTCCGCGCGATCGAGGTAATCGCCCCGGAGGACGCGCGCGCGGCGCTCCGGCTGGCGAGGGTGGCCGGGATGCTCCCGGCCTTTTTCGTGCGTCCTGACGGCCCCGCAGAGGTCGTGCTGACGGCCGCTGACATCGATGCGCATGAGGACGCCATCCGCCTCAGCATCGCCGCCCGGGCGCGCCTGCCGGTCGCCCATGCGGAGGATGCGGAGATTGTCGCCTTCCGCACGCCGGAGGGGCCGGGCGAGCATGTCGCGCTGCTGATCGGTTCTCCCAATGGCGAACCGCCTTTGGTGCGGCTGCACAGCGAATGCCTGACCGGCGATGCGCTGGGCAGTCTGAAGTGTGATTGCGGTCCGCAGCTGGATGCCGCGCTGAAGGCGATTGCGGCGGCTGGCTGGGGCATTCTCCTTTACCTGCGGCAGGAGGGGCGGGGAATCGGCCTGGTCAACAAGCTGCGCGCCTATGCGCTGCAGGATCAGGGGTTCGACACCGTGGATGCCAATACCCGGCTCGGTTTTGCGATCGATGCGCGTGATTTCGGCGTTGCGGCGCGGATGCTTCACCTGCTTGGACAGCGCGAGATCCGCTTGCTCACCAACAATCCGGGCAAGGTCCAGGGGCTGGAAGCGCACGGTATCACCGTGGCCGAGCGGGTGCCGCATTTCCTGCCGACCAACCCGCATAACGAGCAGTATCTCGCCACCAAGCGCGACCGCACGGGCCACCAACTCTAATCCGGTTTTGCTGCTCCCGGGTGGTGCCGCATCACCCCGTTACTCGGCGGGGGACAGCCCCAATATGCGTCGCACCTCGTCAAAGTCGTGCGCGATCGCATCAACGCCGATCTTGCGCAGTCGTTCGTCGTGGCCGAGCGCACAATGGCTTCCGGCGCACAGCCCGATGACATGCGCGCCGCTTGCCACGGCGCCGGTCGCTCCCACCGGGGAATCCTCCAGGATTGCACAGCGCTCGATCGGCACGACCAGTTGTGCCGCGCCATAAAGGTACAGGTCCGGCGCCGGCTTACCGCGCGCGACATGTTCGCTGCCGGAATACAGATGATCGCCGAACGCATCCTCCAGTCCCAGGTGGCGCAGGTGTGTGCTGATCCAGCGCGTAGAGCTCGACGATACCACTGCCTTCGGCAGGTCGACCGGCAGCGAACGGACGAAGGCGATCGCCCCCGTCACTTCCTGAACACCTTCCAGCAGGACGCGTTCATTCTCGGCCATCCGCGCCTCGTCCCATGTGTCGGGCAGGGGACCCCCGACGAACTCTTCGACGCGGTTCAGGAAGTCCCGACCAGCCAGGCCCATGAACCGAGTCATCGATTCCTCCGGCGTGATCGGATGGCCGTGCTTGGTCAGGAAGTCAGCGATATGCTTGTTGCCGAGATACTCGCTCTCGATCAGCACGCCGTCGAAATCGAACAGCAGGGCATCAAACTTCATCACTGCACCTCCGGCTGTGCGCGTGCTCCGAACAAGGCGGAGCCAACACGTACATGGGTCGAGCCGATCATCGCCGCCGTTTCGAAATCGTCGGACATGCCCATGCTGAGCCCGGGCAGTCCTTCCTCCCGCGCCATCTTCGCCAGCAGCGCGAAATAGGGAGCAGCATCGACGCTCGCGGGGGGAATGCACATCAGCCCCGTCACCGGCAGGTCCGCACCCCGCGCCTCGGCAAGCAGCGCCGGCAGGTCGGCAATGGCGCATCCGCCCTTCTGCGGCTCCTCGCCGATATTGACCTGAACGAAACAGGGCAGGCGGCGGTCCTGGCCATCCATCGCGCGCGCGAGTGCCGTCACCAGCGACGAACGATCGACGGCATGGATCACGTCCGCGAGTGCAACGGCTTCGGCAGCCTTGTTCGATTGCAGCTGCCCGATCAGGTGAAGTGTCACGTCGGGAAATTGCTCGCGCAGCGCGGGCCATTTGGCGGCGGCTTCTTGCACCCGATTTTCGCCGAAATGGCGCTGCCCGGCGCGGAGCAGCTGCTCGATCGCATCGGCGCCATGGGTCTTGGAAACGGCTATCAGCGTTACCTCACTAGCCTTGCGGCGAGCGAGCTTGGCGGCGTGCGCGATGCGGTCATTGATCGCGGCGAGACGGTCGTCGGCGTGCATCGCCCGCGCTATAGGCGGGCTGATGCCATGCCGCCACCCTGTCCCGATCCCACGGCCGGTGCCCACGGTCTGGCTGATGACCGACGAGCGGATGGGCGACAGGCTGTGGATGGCGGTGCGACGCTTGCCACGCGGGGCCGGTATCGTCTTTCGCCATCATTCGACTCCGCTCACCGAGCGACGCCGGCTGTTCGCGCGCCTGCTGCGGCTCGCCAGATCGCGCGGGCTGGTGCTGGTGCGGGCAGGCGACGTGTCGCTACGGGGCGAGATGGGCGTGCATCGCGGACTATCGCGCGCCCTCGTCACCTGGCCCGTTCATGATCGCAGCGAAGCACGCTCGGCACGCGCAGCGGGGGCCGCGGTCGCCTTTGTCTCACCGGTGTTTGCCACGCGCTCGCATCCGGGTGCCCGATCACTCGGCGCTGCACGTGCGACCGCGCTGGCGCGAATGCTGCCAATGACCAGAATCGCATTGGGCGGGATGAACGAGCGACGCTTTCGCCAGATCGCCGGGTTCAATGGCTGGGCGGCAATAGACGCCTGGCTGACCTGACGCGCCGGCCCGTTAATCAAGTGTATTGATGGTGCCGCCCAGTAACCCGACGACAGCTCAGAAGCGGAAGGCGGTGCCTAGGTAGACTGCCTGACTGTCACGACGATCGTCGTTGAACCGCGCCAGCCGCTCACGCTCCGACTTGTACCGGAGACCGGCGGTCAGATCGATGTTGCGTGTCAGCGAGTAAGAGCCACCCACGTCCAGCGAGTAGCTCGGCGCTTCCTCGACCATCTGCGGGGCAGCGCCCGGCAGCGGACGATCGGCAGCCGCCTTCACGCGGCCCGTGAAGCGCGGCATCGAATAGCTGACTGACACATCGGCGGCCTCGCGGCTGCCGGGCTGGCCCGCCAGATCGATCTTCGCCACGTCACCCGATACGGCAAACCGTTTCCAGCCCACCGATACGCCCAGGTTGTAGGCGACAGGCACCAGCCCAACGGTCGGCGCAGCGGCGGTGGTAGTCCGCCTGGCATCGGCAACCTGCGTCGAGCGTGCGCGAACGGCCACGGTCACCGGACGGTTACCCTGACGATTCTCTGATGGGGTGAAGCGGAACTGACCATCTGCCAACCCGCTGCGGGCAAAGGCGGCGGCAAGCCGCGGATCGGCTGCGGCAGGCGTGAAGCCCCCCACCGAACGCGCTGCGGAAGGCCGCTTCGCCGTGGTGCGATCGAGCTCGGATGCGCCAAGTGCCGGCGCCACGACGAGTGCCGACGCGGCAATCGCCACGACAGACCCACCAATAAGCGCACGAACAGCGATCACGAATCCCTCCGACCCTTGGAACGCAGCTAACACGATTCGTTCGCACGTTGCCATGCTCGCGTGTTGCTTTTGGGCCGAGTGTTGCACGCTTTCCACAGTTTGCAGGACGAACAGGTCATCCGACAGGCCGCCCGCGCGAACTTGCGGGCAATGGGTCGCCTCTGTAGAGGTCGATATCACCAGTTTTCCATCAGGACGATGCCCATGTTCCGCCCGTTGCGTTCCGCGCTGGTCGTTTGCGCTGCCCTTGCCGTCGTGGGTTGCGGTGGCGGGCGGCAGAAGGCCACTACCGATCTAGCTGCCAGCCGTGTCACCACGATTGGCGTGAACAGCTATCTGTGGCGCGCCTCGCTCGACACGCTCAGCTTCATGCCCCTGCTGCAGACCGATTCCAACGGCGGCGTCATCGTCACCGATTGGTATGTGAACCCGCAGACCCCCAATGAGCGGATGAAGGTCACCGTCACGATCCTCGATCAGGATCTGCGTGCCGACGCCGTGCGCGTCGCTGCGCTGAAGGAGGTCAACCAGGGCGGTCAATGGGTGGCAGCTCCTGTCACCGCGGCCACCACGCAGAAGCTGGAGGACATCATCCTGACTCGTGCCCGCGATCTGCGGCGTGCCTCCTCCATCAACTGATCCCGTCACGATGAGCCAGCGTTTTAACGCGCTCTCCGCCGACGCCCGCTGGCAGCGGGTGTGGGATGAGCGCCGCACCTTTGCCGCCGACGATCATTCGCCCAAGCCCAAGAGCTATGTTCTTGAAATGTTCCCCTATCCGTCGGGGCGCATCCACATGGGCCATGTGCGCAACTACACGATGGGCGATGTGCTGGCGCGGTTCCGCCGGATGAATGGCATGGAAGTGCTCCATCCGATGGGCTGGGACGCTTTTGGCATGCCGGCTGAAAACGCCGCGATGGAAAAGGGCGTGCATCCGGGCGGTTGGACCCGTGACAATATCGCCACGATGAAGGCGCAGTTGAAGCGGCTCGGCTTCGCGCTCGATTGGACGCGCGAATTCGCGACCTGCGATCCCGAATATTATGGCCACGAGCAGGCGATCTTCCTGCGCTTCCTTGAGGCAGGGCTGGTCTATCGTCGCGAAAGTGCCGTGAACTGGGATCCGGTCGACATGACCGTGCTCGCCAATGAACAGGTGATCGACGGGCGCGGCTGGCGCTCGGGCGCGCTGGTCGAGAAGCGCAAGCTGAACCAGTGGTTCCTGAAGATCACGGCCTTTGCCGAGGATCTGCTGTCGGGCCTCGCCGATCTGAAGGATTGGCCGGAGAAGGTCCGGCTGATGCAGGAAAACTGGATCGGCAAGAGCCAGGGGCTCACCTTCCGCTTCGCGCTGACCGATGCAGCCGGCACGGGCGAGGGTGTGGTCGAGGTATATACCACACGCCCCGACACGATCTTTGGTGCCAGCTTCGTCGCGGTCGCGGCGGATCACCCGCTCGCGCAATCCGTGGCTGCGGGCGATCCGGCGGCGCAGGCGTTCATCGAGGAATGTCGCCGTGGCGGAACGACGGCGGCCGAGCTTGAGACGCAGGAGAAGAAGGGCTTCGACACCGGCTACAAGGCCGCGCATCCCTTCGATCCGACGATCCAGCTGCCGGTGTATATCGCGAACTTCGTGCTGATGGATTACGGCGTCGGCGCGGTGTTCGGTGTGCCCGCACACGACCAGCGCGATTTCGAATTCGCCACCAAGTACAAGCTGCCGATCCGCCGCGTCGTCTCCGAAGGGACGAAGGACTCACCCGAATTCTACGAGGCAGAGGCGTATACCGGCCCCGGTACGCTGGTGAATTCGCACTTCCTTGACGGCATGGACATCGAGGATGCGAAGCGCGAGGTAATCCTGCGCGCCGAGGCTGGTGGCTGGGGTGAGGGGACCACGGTGTACCGCCTGCGCGACTGGGGCATCAGCCGCCAACGCTATTGGGGTACGCCGATCCCGATCATCCACTGTGCCGATTGCGGTGCGGTACCGGTGCCGCTCGATCAGCTGCCGGTAAAGCTGCCGGAGGATGTCAGCTTCGCAGTGCCGGGCAATCCGCTCGATCGCCATCCCACGTGGAAGCATGTGGCCTGTCCGTCGTGCGGCAAGGATGCTGTCCGCGAAACCGACACGCTCGATACCTTTGCCGATTCCTCCTGGTATTTCATTCGCTTCGCCAGCCAGCCGGACGACAAGCCGTTCGACAAGACAGTGGCCGAACAGTGGCTGCCGGTGGGGCAATATATCGGCGGCGTGGAACATGCGATCCTTCACCTGCTCTACGCGCGCTTCTGGACGCGTGCCCTACAACACGTCGGGATGATCGACCTCGCGGAGCCGTTCGCCGGCCTGTTCACGCAGGGCATGGTCACGCACGAGACCTACAAATCCTCTGACGGGCGCTGGCTGTCGCCGGCAGACATCGAGGACGGCATCGAACAATCGACGGGGCAGCCGGTCACGGTCGGCCGCGTCGAAAAGATGTCCAAGTCGAAGAAGAACACCGTCGATCCCGAGCCGATTGTCGACCAATATGGCGCGGACGCCGTACGCTGGTTCATGCTGTCCGACTCCCCGCCTGAGCGCGATCTGGAGTGGAGCGAGAACGGCATCGAGGGCGCTTGGCGCTTCATCCAGCGGCTGTGGCGTCTGGTGGCTTCAGAAGGTGCTGGGAGTACCGCTGACGGTGGAGAGGACATTAGCCTGCGCAAGACCGCGCATCGCACCGTGAAGGGCGTGGCGGACGCGATCGAAGGGCTGCAGTTCAACAAGGCGGTGGCGCTCATCTACACGCTCGCCAATGCGATCGAGAAGGCGGCTCCCTCACAGGATCGTACCGTCGCGCTCGGAACGCTGCTGCGGATCGTCTCGCCGATGGTCCCGCACCTGGCTGAAGAGGCGTGGGCGGCACAGGGCGGCGAGGGGCTGATCGCGGACGTGGCATGGCCTGTGGTCGATCCGGCGCTGCTGGTCGATGACGAAGTAACCGTCGCGGTTCAGGTAAACGGGAAGCTGCGGGACACGATCCTGCTGCCCAAAGGCATGGCTCGCGAGGAAGCCGAAGCACGCGCACTGGCCTCCGAAAAGGTCGCCCGCGTGCTGGAGGGCAAGCCGCCACGCAAGGTGATCGTGGTCCCCGATCGCCTGGTGAACATCGTCGCATGAAGCGGCTCCTGCCCCTCGCCGCGGCGCTGATGCTGCTGGGTGGTTGCGGCCTCAAGCCGCTCTATTCCGGCGGCAGCGCCAGCCCCGCCGCAAAGGTGCTCGGTGAGATCGAGGTGATGCCGATGGAGGGGCGCGCCGGCTGGCTGCTAGCCAATGCTTTGCGCGACCGCATGAGCGTCGTCCCCGCCTCGGCAAGCCCGCGCTATCGCTTGCAGATCAAGCTGGACGACCAGATCACCGGCCTCGCCATCCGGCGCGATGATTCGGTGGCGCGCGAACGCCGGACGCTGCGCGCGCGTTACCAGCTGGTTGAGATCGGCGACGACGGCGTGGTGCTCGATGCGACTGCCGGGTCGGACGCAGGCATCGACGTGGTCGGATCTGATTATGCCACCATCGCTGCCGAGGCGACGGCGCTCGAACGTCTGGCGGACGTGGTTGCGGACCAGATCGTGACGCGAATTTCCGTGTCCGTGGGGCAGAACGCCGCAAAGCAATGAAGGCGACCGAAGCCCGCCTGAAGGCGGCACTCGATCGCCCGCCTGCCGACATTCGGCTGTATCTGCTGTTCGGGCCTGACGAGGCCGGCGCGACTGCGCTGGCCGACCGTTTGCCGCGTGCGCTCGGCGCTGACGCGGAGCGTATCGATCTCGATGGTGCGACGCTGCGGAGCGATCCCGCCCGCCTGCTCGACGAAGCGGCCTCGCTCTCGCTGTTCGGAACCGCCCGTCATGTCCGCGTGACGGGGGTGGGGGAGGAGAGCCTTGCCGCGGCTACCGCGCTGTTGGAGGCTGATCGCGTCGCCAATCCGGTGGTGATGATCGCGCCATCACTCAAGGCCACCTCAAAGCTCAGCAAGCTGGCACTAGACTCACCCGCCGCGTTGGCGCTCGCCTGCTACGTTCCCGGCGCTGACCAGATGGAGTCCATTGCGGGCGATCTGGCGCGGGAGGCGGGTCTGCGCCTTGGCCCTGGAGTGGCGCGCCGCTTGGCATCTGCGGGCGGAGGCGATCGCGCCGTGATGGCGCGCGAGATCGAGAAGCTGGCGCTTTATCTCGACGCCGCACCTGACCGGCCGGCCGCCTGTGAACAAGACGCTCTGGACGCGATCGGCGCGGACCTGGGCGAAGCTGACATGGGCGACGTGGTCGCCGCGTTGGTTGCCGGTCGCCCAGCCGAGCTCGGGGAGGCGCTGCGTCAGCTTGACGAAGCCGGTGTATCGTCGATCCCGTGGCTGCGTGCCTTGGCACGTCGACTGGCCGCTCTCGCTGAAATGAAGGCGGAGGTGGCCGCTGGCGACGATGTCGGCAGCGTGATGAAGCGGCATCGTGTGTTCTTCAAGGAAGAGGCCGCGACCAGCGCCGCCTTGCGTCAGTGGTCACCCGCAGCGCTCGCCCGGGCCATGGTGCTCGTTCGAGAGGCTGAGCGGGCCGTGATGGCCGGCGGCGGCAGTGCCGGCGATGTCCTCGCGAGCCAGGCCATGCTGTCGCTGGCGCAGCGTCTGCGCCGCTAATCAGCGGAGCAGCACCGGCCAATCGCCGGCGCCGCTCACATCATTAGATTGGCTCACCACTCAGCCGCTGGCAGATCATGTCGAGTTGATCGAGCGTGGAATAATCGATCGTCAGCGATCCACCATTCGAGCTGTAGGTAATCCGCACGCGTACGCCGAGCAGGTCGCCCAACTGACGCTCCAACGCCGCTGCGTCAGCATCGCCGCCGCTGCCTGATCCCTGCTGCGGCGGACGCGATGCAGCCTTGCGCGTCGATGCCGGCTTGGCAGATTGCGCCAGCTTCTCCGTCTGGCGAACTGAAAGCCCCTTGGTCACCACCTGGTCGGCCAGAGCCTCGGGATCGGGGGCGCCGATGATCGCGCGGGCGTGGCCCATGCTCAGCGTCCGGTCGACCACCTTCGCCTGAACGCTCTTAGGCAGATCGAGCAGGCGCAGAAGGTTCGCGACATGGCTGCGCGACTTGTGCACCGTCTGGGCGAGTACTTCCTGCGTGTGGCCGAACTCATCGACCAGCCGGCTATACGCCTCCGCCTCTTCGATCGCATTCAGGTTCTGTCGCTGGATGTTCTCCACCAGCGCGATCTGCAGCGTCTCGCTGTCGGTATAGTCGCGGACGACGACCGGAACTTCGTGCAACTGCGCACGCTGCGCCGCGCGCCACCTCCGTTCACCGGCAACAATCTGGTAGGTGTGACCATGCGGCCGAACCACGATCGGCTGGATGATGCCACGTTCCGCAATCGACGCGGCGAGTTCGTTCAGCGCATCCTCGTCGAAGTGGCGGCGCGGCTGCTCCGGGTGGGGAGCAATCGCGCTGACCGGAATCATGCGGACACCAGCGGGTGTCCCGCCAACGACCGCAGTGGGGGAGTCGTCCCGGGCAATATCGCCGAGCAGGGCGCCCAATCCTCGCCCCAGCCCACCACGCGCGCGCTTTGTATCGGTCATGCGGCCACCTCGCTGGCATGCGGCAGGCGCGCAATCAACTCCCGCGCCAGCGCGATATACGCCTGCGAGCCACTGCATCGGTGATCGTAGATCAGCGCCGGCAGGCCATGGCTGGGCGCTTCCGAAAGGCGCACATTGCGCGGGATCACAGTCTCGAACACGACCTTGCCCAGCACCGCGCGAACGTCCGCGGACACCTGCTCGGTCAACCGGTTGCGCCGATCGTACATCGTCAGCGCCACGCCAATGATCGACAGTGCTGGATTAAAGCGGGCGCGAATTCGCTCAACGGTGGTGAGCAACTGGCTGAGCCCTTCGAGGGCGAAGAACTCGCACTGCAACGGCACAAGCAAGCAATCGGCCGCAACCATCGCGTTGATCGTCAGCAGTCCAAGCGAGGGCGGACAGTCGATCAGCGCGATGTCCCACCGCGGTGGCGCGGCATCCAGCGCGCGATGCAGGCGATGGGTGCGGTTCTCCAGCTCGACCAGCTCGATCTCAGCGCCCGACAGATCAACGGTGGCCGGCAAGACATCAAGCCGTGGAATACCGGTCGCAACTACCGCTGATTCCACCGGTGCCTGGTCCACCAGTACATGATAGCTGGAAGCGGCGCGTTGCGCCTGCGTTATCCCCAAGCCCGTCGATGCATTGCCCTGCGGATCAAGGTCGATCAGCAGCACACGCTTGCCCGTCGCCGCAAGCGCGGTGCTCAGGTTGATCGCCGACGTCGTCTTGCCAACCCCGCCTTTTTGATTGGCCACTGCGATGCGGATCATCGCCGTCCCTTCACGTTTTTCACGACGACGATGCCGGAGGCAGGGTCGGTGATGCTCTGTTCCACGTGGAACAATCCTGCAAAACGTCGCTGCGCTTCGCTGACCTCTGTGGTGGCCGATTGTCCCTTGGGTAGCAAGTAAAGCGTGTCCATTGCCGCCAAATGCGCCGTCGATTGCAACAATTCTGATAACGACGCGACGGCACGCGCAGAAATGACGGCTGCCTTGGGTGCTTCGACGCGCTCGACCTTTGCCTGGCGGATCTCCACTCGGTCGGCCAGACCCTCAGCATCGATCACCGCGCGCAGAAAATCAGCCCGCCTGCGGCGTGGTTCAATCATGATCGTTGGCCGCGGCGAGGCGAGGGCGATCACCAGACCGGGAAAGCCCGCCCCTGTACCAACATCGATCCACAACCCCTCGTGCTGTGCCGCCAACGGCATCAGCTGCGCGGAGTCGAGGAAATGCCGGCTCCACAAAGTGTCCAATGTCGGTTTGGCGACAAGATTCTGCCGCTCGCTTTCCTCCCTTACCTTCGCCGCAAACCGGTCCAGCCGTGGCATCGCCTCCTCACCAACCATGGCGCGTACCGCGTCACGTGCTTCCGCTTCGGTCATCGCTGGGCCGCCTTCGCATCGAGCCACAAGGCGGTCAGTGCGGCGGGCGTGACGCCGCGAACACGCGAAGCCTCACCCAGCGTACGCGGCCGAGCGGCGCGGAGCCTTTCACGCATCTCGTTCGAAAGGCCGGCAATCCGATCGAGCGAAACATCGCTCGCAATCACGATTTTATCGTCCTTTTTCATCCGCGCGATTTCGGCGGCTTGTCGCTCCAAATAGGGGGCATAGCGCACATCTTCCTCATGCTCACGGATCAGATCCGCGTCGATTGTACCAGTCCCATCCGCCCCGATTGCGCCGTTCCGAAGCAGCTCCCGTTGTTTCATCCGCCCGGCGACATGTCGTTGTCGTTCTTCGGAGAGCAGCCGCAACCGCGCCGCCTCGCCCGACAAACGAGCCTCGGCATTGTCCGCGCGTAGAGCGAGGCGATACTCCGCACGGGCCGTCAGCATCCGATAGGGTTCGCTGATCCCTTGGAGGACCAGATCGTCGATCATCACGCCAATGTAGCTCGCGGTACGATCAGGTTGGAACGGAGCGAGGTCCAGCGCCGCGGCCGCGGCGTTGGCGCCAGCAACCAGTCCCTGCGCCGCTGCTTCTTCATAGCCGGTTGTGCCGTTGATCTGTCCCGCCAGGAACAGGCCGGTGAGTTGCGGCAGTGCCAAGGTGGCATCCAGCGCGCGCGGATCAATATGATCATACTCCACGGCATAACCGTGCATGGTGATCCGCACCTGCTCCAGCCCGGGGATGCTGCGAATAAAGGCGTCTTGCACATCCACGGGGAGTGAGGTGGAAATTCCGTTGGGGTAGACCGTTGCGTCGTCCAGCCCCTCGGGCTCGAGGAAGATCTGATGCCCGTCCCGATCCCCGAAGCGTCGGATCTTGTCTTCGATCGAAGGGCAATATCTCGGCCCTTGCCCCTCGATCGCTCCGGTCTGAAGCGGCGAGCGATGAAGGTTCTCAGCAATGATCGCGTGCGCTTGCTGCGTCGTTCGCGTGATCGCGCAAGCGAGTTGAGGGAGGCACCGACCGCGCGACATCGGGGACATCGTCCATGGGTCGGAGTCAGACGGCTGCGGATCCAGCCGTGCCCAATTTATCGATCGCCCGTCGAGGCGGGGCGGGGTCCCGGTCTTGAGTCGTCCCATTGGTAGCTGAAGTTCACGAAGCTGCGTCGCAAGCGGAAGCGCAGCCGCTTCGCCGACCCGTCCGCCGGCTTGTTGCTCTTCGCCACGGAATATTCGACCGCCGAGGAACGTGCCGGTGGCCAGCACTACCGCGCGCGCGGCCAACTGAGTACCATTGGCGAGAACGACGCCGGTAACGCGGTCGTTTTCCAGACGAAGCGCGACCGCCTCCCCGGCGATCACGCTGATCGTGGGTTGGCCAGCGAGCATCGCCTGAATGGCGGCGGTATAAAGCCGACGGTCCGCCTGAATGCGCGGACCCTGCACAGCGAGCCCTTTGCTGCGGTTGAGCATCCGATGATGGATCGCAGCCCTGTCCGCCGCTCGGGCCATCAACCCGTCGAAGGCATCAACTTCGCGAACAAGGTGGCCCTTACCCAATCCGCCGATGGACGGATTGCACGACATGGCACCGATTCGGCTTGGGTCGTGGCTGATCAGCCCGACTCGCGCGCCTCGGCGTGCTGCGGCTGCTGCGGCCTCGCTACCGGCATGACCGCCGCCGATCACGATAACATCGATGGATTGTTCCACGTGAACATCACTTCCCAACACAGAAGCGCGCAAACAGGGCATCGAGCATGGCCTCGGTTGCATCTACGCCGAGCAAGCCGGCTAGCGCGCGCGAAGCTGTCCGTACCTCTTCTGCACGTAACAGCAAGTCGTCGTAAGCTATCGATGCGGCGATCGCGTCGCGAGCCGCGGCAATCGCCCGACGCTGTTCCACGTGGAACACGGGGCCTTCGCCACCGCCAAGAATCCCATCACCGCGGGTCTCGATCTCCCGCCAAAGCTGCTCGATCGATCGGTCGTCCTTTACCGAAGTGGCGATCGCATCGTGCGGCGCGGCGCCACGTCGATCCGCTTGCGCATGAATGCGGATTGCCCGCTCGCTCACCTCGCTGCCGGTCAGATCCAGCACAATATCCGCCGTGGCAAGTGCCGTCCGCGCGCGCTGGATGCCGATACGCTCAATAGGATCATCTGTCTCTTCACGGAGACCAGCTGTGTCGATCAGCGTGTACACCCGGCCTCGCCGCACGACCTGCGCTTCCACTCGGTCGCGGGTGGTCCCGGCGATCGGCGACACGATCGCCGCCTCACGACCGATTAGCGCGTTCAACAGTGACGACTTGCCGGCGTTCGGTGGCCCGACGAGCACGACGCGAATTCCGTCGCGGTAACGCTCAACCGGCGGGCGCGTAAGGACAGCATCTAACCGTGAGGCCAGCGTTGCGCTGTCCTCGTCAATACGGCGGATATCCACCGCCTCCACGTCATCCTCGTCATCGAAATCGATCGTCGCTTCGATCAGCGCACCGATACGCGATAGTTCAGCCATCCACTCAGCTACTGAGCGGCTGACGACCCCGTCGGTGCTGTCCATCGCCATCCGCCGCTGCTGCTCGGTCTCTGCTTCGAGCAGGTCAGCGATCCCCTGTGCTTGGATCAGGTCGATGCGGCCATTGGCTAACGCCCGGCGGGTGAACTCGCCCGCTTCGGCGGCGCGAAGATCAGGCTGAACCGCCAGGGCCGCTTCGACCGCTGCGACGACGGCGCGCCCACCATGCAGGTGAAGTTCGACGAGATCCTCGCCAGTCGCAGTGTTCGGACCCGGAAAGGAGAGCACAAGCGCCTGGTCGAGCGTAACGCCATCATGACGCAGGGTGCGGAGCGCCGCGGTCCGGGGCGGGGGGAGGGTGCCAGCTAGTGCGGTTCCAGCTACGAAAGCTGCTGGCCCGCTGATCCGCAGAACCGCTATCGCGGCAGGCGGACGGCCGCTCGAAACGGCAAAGATGGTGCTCATCAACCGCCCGGCTTACCGCCTGCCTCGAACAGGCCGCGCCAGAAATTCGCGCCGGTGTCACTCATTGGTGCCCAACTCCGCATCAGGGTCTCCAGCATCTCCGGGCCCACCGCTTTCTGCTCCAGCGTGTGCTGCAGCATCGCGACATAGCGATCATGCAGCGGTGACAGATCGGGTAAACCCATTGCCCGCCGCGCTTCTTCGGGCGTGCAATCCACTTCTATGCTGATCTTCATGGCCACCTTCCCTTGAGCCGTGCTGCGGGGAGCGATAGCGTCACCGCGCATCCATCTATGCCCGCTATGCCGCTGCCGTCGCAACCGCGCAGCGGGCAACATCATAAGGAGAAGGATTTCCATGGGTCAGATGATCGATATCGCCGCGCTGAACGGCGAAGGCAGCTTCAAGGCGTATCGCGCCGATCCTGCCGGTGCGCCGACGGCTGCCATCATCGTCATTCAGGAAGTGTTCGGGGTGAATCCGGGCATTCGGCAGAAGTGCGATCGCCTGGCTGAGCAGGGTTATCTGGCCATAGCGCCCGATCTGTTCTGGCGGATCGCCCCCGGCGTCGAGCTGAATCCCGACGTGCCCGAGGAGCTGCAGCGCGGCCTCGACCTGTTCGGCAAGTTCGATCAGGACGCCGGTATCCGCGATATCGAGGCGACCATCCACGCGACGCGCGCATTGCTCGGCGGGTCGGGTAAAATCGGAGCCGTGGGCTACTGCCTTGGCGGCCGCCTCGCGTTCATGACCGCTTGCCGCACCGATATCGACGCCAGTGTCGGTTATTATGGCGTCGGTATCGATGGCCTGCTGGGTGAGAAGCATGCCATCGCGAACCCGGTGCTCCTTCACATCGCGGGCGAGGATGGCTTCGTCGACAAGGCCACTCAGCAGAAGATGCACGAGGGGCTGGACGATCATCCGAAGGTCACGCTGTATGATTATCCCGGGGAGGATCACGGCTTCGCAACCGAGATGGGCGATCGCCGCTCGCCAGCAGCGGCCGACCTGGCTGACCAGCGCACCGCCGATTTCTTTGCCGAGCATTTGAAGTAATTGGCCAGCCGCTCCTCCGCTTCACTCGGAAGCGGGGGGCGGCTCAGCTGGCCTTCATCTCGCGGACGAGCGCCAAGACCTGATCGGCCAGCTCTTTCGGGCAGATCAGCAAGTCGGGCAGATAAACGTCTTCCTGATTGTAGCGCAGCGGGCTGCCGTCGATGCGCGAACAATGGAGGCCGAAAGCACCCGCAACCGCCACGGGTGCGGCCGAATCCCACTCATATTGCCCGCCGGAATGCAGGTAGATATCCGCTTCGCCGCGCACCACGGCCATCGCCTTGGCGCCGGCTGACCCCATCGGCACCAGCGTCGCGCCTAGCCGCTCTGCCACTGCCACTGCTTCTGGTGCGGGGCGTGTCCGGCTGACCAGCATCCGCAAAGGGGAGGCCGGGGGCGGTACAGGGCAGGGCTCGTCGGACCGCAGCACCAGCCCCGCGTCCGGCAGCGCCACGGCGCCGATCGCCGCCACACCGTCGATCGCCAACGCGACATGTACCGCCCAATCGTGCCGCGCCTCGCCATATTCGCGCGTGCCGTCGACCGGATCGACAATCCAGGTGCGCCGCTTGGCCAGCCGCTCGCCATCGCAGCTCATCTCTTCAGACAGCAGGCCGTCGTCTGGGCGCGCGTGGCGGATCGCCTGTACCAGGAACTGGTTTGCCGTCTGATCCCCGGCCTTGCCCAGCGCCTGGGGGCTGAACACCGTGGCGCTCCGCACGGCCAGAAGGATCTGCCCCGCGGTCTCGGCCAGGTGAGCGGCCAGCGCCGCATCAGACATCGCGGTGTTCGGCCGGGCGGCGGTGTTCACGGCAGTATCGGTCACGGGATGATCCTGGCGATGATGAGGTCAGCCGCTTCTTCGGGTGTCATGGCCGTGGTGTCGATGCGGATCTCGGGATCCTCCGGCGGTTCATAGGGGCTGTCGATGCCGGTGAAGTTCGCGAGCTGCCCGGCCCGCGCCTTGGCATACAGGCCCTTCACGTCGCGACGCTCCGCCTCAGCGAGCGGTGTATCGATGTGCACCTCGATGAACTCGCCTGGCTGCATCATCTGGCGAACCATTTCGCGCTCCGCCCGGAAGGGGGAGATGAAGGCGGTGACGACGATCAGCCCGGCGTCGGTCATCAGCCGTGCCACTTCGCCTACGCGCCGAATGTTCTCCACCCGATCGGCATCGGTGAACCCCAGGTCCTTGTTCAACCCGTGACGCACATTGTCGCCGTCCAGCAGGAAGGTGTGGCGGTTCATCCGCACCAGTTTCTTTTCGACCATGTTGGCGATGGTCGATTTGCCTGCACCGGAAAGGCCCGTGAACCAAAGCACCACCGGCTTCTGGTTCTTCAGCGCCGCCAGCGTCTCCCGACCGATGTCGGTCGGCTGCCAGTGGATGTTCTGCGATCGCCGCAGGCTGAAATGCAGCATCCCCGCCGCGACGGTCGCATTGCTCAGCTTGTCGATCAGGATGAACCCACCCAGCGTCCGGCTGTCGGCATATGGTTCGAACACCAGCGGCTTGTCGGTAGACAGGTTGGCGACACCGATCGCATTCAGATCCAGCGTCTTGGCGGCCAGCTGCTCCAGCGTGTTGACGTTGACCTGATATTTGGGCGCCTGGACAGTCGCACTCACCATCTGCGTGCCCAGCTTCAGCCAATAGGCACGTCCGGGCAGCATATCCTCCTCGGCCATCCAGACGATCGTCGCCTCGAACTGGTCGGCGACCTGCGGCGGATCGCCGGCGGCAGCGATTACGTCGCCGCGTGAACAATCCACCTCATCCGCCAGGGTTACCGTCACCGATTGTCCCGCCACCGCCTGATCGAGATCGCCTTCCAGTGCGACGATGCGGGCAACAGTCGACGTCTTGCCCGAAGGAAGTAGTCGCACCGGATCACCCGGCCGGATCATGCCCGCCGCTACCTGTCCGGCAAAGCCGCGGAAGTCGAGGTTGGGTCGGTTCACCCATTGCACGGGCAGGCGGAAGGGACGCGCCTGATCGGCATCGGCATCAATCGGCACTGCTTCCAGATGCGCGATTAGCGAAGGCCCGTCATACCACGGCGTCTCGGGCGAGGGGCCGGTGATATTGTCGCCGCGGAAACCGGAGATCGGAATGGCAGTGACTTCCGGCAGCCCGATCGTGGCGGCGAAGGCCGCGTAATCAGCGACGATCGCATCGAATACCGATTGATCATAACCCACCAGATCCATCTTGTTCACCGCAAGCACCAGATGGCGGATGCCAATCAAATGAGCGAGATAGGAGTGGCGCTTGGTCTGGGTCAGCACACCCTTTCGCGCATCCACCAGGATCACCGCCAGGTCGGCGGTCGACGCGCCGGTCACCATGTTGCGAGTATATTGTTCGTGCCCCGGCGTGTCGGCGACGATGAACTTGCGTTTCTCGGTGGCGAAGAAGCGATAGGCGACGTCGATAGTGATGCCCTGTTCGCGCTCAGCGGCCAGCCCGTCGACCAGCAGCGCGAAATCGATCGCTTGGCCCTGGGTGCCGGCAGTGCGCGAGTCCTTTTCCAGCGCCGCCAGCTGATCCTCGAAGATCATCTTCGAATCGTACAGCAGTCGTCCGATCAGCGTCGACTTGCCGTCATCCACCGAACCGCAGGTGATGAAGCGCAGCAGTGACTTGTGCTGATGCTGCGTCAGATAGGCGTCGATATCCTCCGCGATCAGGCGATCGGCCTGATAGGATGACTCTGGTGGCGTGATGCTGTTCGACGCCATCAGAAATACCCCTCCTGCTTCTTCTTCTCCATGCTGGCAGCGCCGCCGTCTCGGTCGATCGCACGACCCTGACGCTCGCTGGTGGTGGTGAGCAGCATTTCCTGGATCACTTCGGCCAGCGTCGCGGCCTCGCTCTCGATTGCGCCAGTCAGGGGGTAGCAACCCAAAGTGCGGAACCGGATCGATCGCTCAACCGGCACTTCGCCGTCACGCAGTGGAAAGCGATCATCGTCGACCATCAGCAGCAGCCCGTCGCGCTCAACGGTGGGGCGCCGGTCGGCGAAATACAGCGGGACGATGGGGATGTCGTTCAGCTGGATATATTGCCAGATATCCAGCTCGGTCCAATTGGAGATCGGAAATACGCGGATCGACTCACCGCGCGACTTACGGGCGTTGTAGAGGTTCCAGAGTTCGGGCCGCTGGTTCTTCGGATCCCACCGATGATTGGCCGAGCGGAAGGAAAATACCCGCTCCTTGGCACGGCTCTTCTCCTCGTCGCGGCGGGCGCCGCCGAACGCGACATCAAAGCCGTATTGGTCCAGCGCCTGCTTCAGCCCCTCGGTCTTCCACATGTCGGTGTGCCGCGGGCCGTGATCGAACGGGTTGATCCCACGCGCTTGCGCCTCCGGATTACGATGCACCAGCAACTGCATCCCGCTTTCCCGCGCCATGCGATCGCGCAGATCGTACATCGCTTTGAACTTCCACGTGGTATCGACGTGCAGCAGCGGAAAGGGAGGCGGCGCAGGGTAGAAGGCCTTGCGCGCCAGATGCAGCATCACCGCTGAATCCTTGCCGACGGAGTAAAGCATCACCGGCCGCTCGCTCTCGGCTACGACCTCGCGCATGATATGGATCGATTCAGCCTCAAGCCGCTCGAGGTGAGTCAGTGTTCGCGCCATGAATGCCTTCCCCGCCGCCATTTCTCGATGGCTGATCTGGAACATGGCAATGCTCGGGTGACACGGCACCTCCCATATGGGAGGGTGTCGCGATGGCAATGACGCGGCCTGACGAAACTGATCTTCTGCTCCCGCTGCACGACGGCGCGCACGAAGCCGCGCCCTTCACGCTTTTCCTCCAGCGCTTGCGGCGCCGGGTGAGAGCTGATGCGGTCGGATTGGTGGTTAGGAGTGGCACCGCGCCGTGGCACTGGCTTAACCACCTGGGCCCGCATCCGGCGTTGGATCAGGATCGCCTTATCACGCTGCGTCCGCACCGCGTCTATACCGACGAGGGGGAGGGCAATTCGCGCCTCATCCGGGTCGACGAACCCGGCGGGGCGGCTGCGGTGCTGGTCATCCGCCGTGACCACGCCGATTTCACCGCCGCCGACGGCGCCTTGCTCGCGCGTCTCGCACCGCATCTCGCCATCGCGCTGCGCACCCGCGCGACGCTCGACGATGCGGCAAGCCGCGCGGCGATCGCCGAACAGGCGCTGGGTGCCAGTCGCACCGGCTGGATGGCCTTTGCCGCTGATGGACGCATTCTTGCGGCGTCGTCCAGCGCCGAGCCGCTGTTGGAGAGCCGCCGGGCCACAGCGAGGCAGTTTGCGGCCGACGCCATCGCGTGCATGGCCGATCAAGCACCGCGGATCGTCCATTTGGGGCCGGAACCGGGCCAGGCAATGCTGCTGGTGCCTGTGCTCCCCGTACACGCCGGGTTGGCTCCGGCACCCGCGGCGATAGGTCTGATCGCGCTCGGACGTCCCAGGGTCGATGGCCCGCAACCTGGGCTGCTTGCCGCCTTGTTTGGCCTCACCGGCAGCGAGGCACGCTTGGCTGCGGCTATCGCAGGGGGAGCCAGCTTGTCCGAGTCCGCGACGCGATTGGGTCTGACGATCGAGACAGCGCGCAATTATTCCAAGCGCCTGTTCGCGAAGACCCGTACAGGCGGGCAGGTGGACCTGGTTCGCCTGATCAGTGCCAGCGTCGCGCGTTTCGCGACCGGCGTGCCTACGCCGCCAGTGGGAAACGAAGCAGGCGATCCTCGATCGGAATGAGCGCCTGTGCCGGTCGCCCGACCGCCCGGACGATCTCCGGATGGTCGACGTCCAATCCCCCGGTCAGCGCGCCAAAAGCGGGCAGGATCAGCTTGTGGCTCGCCGCGACGAAGCAGCGACGGGACACCAGCTTGCCGCGAACCCGGATCCGCAACTTCGGATGATAATGGCCCGACACTTCCGGCCGCGTCTCGCTCGCTGTCGCCTCGTGCCGCAGCACCAGGCCGTCGACCACGGCCTCGTCGACTACCCCGCCACCGCAACGATCAACACCGTGCGGATCGTGGTTGCCGGTAATCCACGTCCAGCGCGTCGTGGCGGTCAGCGAGCGCAACATATTCTGCGCGCGCTCCGGCAGCCGGGCGCAGCCCTCTGGGTCATGGAAGCTGTCGCCGAGGCACCAGACCTCCTGCGCGCCGGTATCGTCGATCAGCGCGATCAGGTCGGCCAGCGTGGCGAAGCTGTCATAAGGCGGCAGCATCTGCCCCGATCGAGCGAACCAGCTCGCCTTTTCGAGGTGCAGGTCAGCCACCAGCAAGGCGCGCCGCGCCGGCCAGAACAGCGCACCCTGGTGCAGGGGCATCAAATCGTGCCCGCCGAACGAAAGGTGAACCATCCCCGTCCTTTGCCCCACCAAGCACGGCGGATCAACGGGCGGCGGATCGTCCGGCGCGATTTTTAGAACGTGTAGGCCAGCCCCAGCACGCCCAGCCACTGGTTGCGCGAACCGGCAATGCTGACGATCGGGCTGTCACCCACGTCATTGATCAGCTTGCGATACGTGACACCGCCGACAACCTTGAAGCCGCTCAGCAGGTCACCGGTCAGCGAATGCGTGCCGACGGCACCGACCGTCCAGCTCTTCCAGCCGCCGCGCCCACGAAACGCGGGCAGGCCGCTCGCCGCCACCTGGCTCGGCGCAACATCAAAATAGGTGCGCAGATAGCCGGTTTCGACACGCTCGGCCGAACCGAACAGCGCTACCGCCGCCTTGGTCGACAAGGGGGTGAAATAGTTGATCGTCGGCTGCCAGATGCCGCTCTTGTGAACGCCGGTGACGTCATGGCGATAGCTGACCGACAGGGAGATCTTGTCATACGGGCTCGTGATAACGCCCGTTTTACCGACGCCGACAAAGCCGCCGAGTTCCAGCGCCGTCGCCCGGTTGCCCAGCGCGCGCACCCGCGGATCATCAATGCTCGACCGCTTGGTGCGCATGAAGTTCAGCACGCCGATCGGACCGGCTTGGAAATCCCAGCTCGGCCCTGGCTGGCTGGGGATCAGGTCCGCGTTGGCGCGGTTGCCGACCACCTGGAAGTTGATCCCGCTGACCGATCCGATTAAACCCGGGACGGGCGTGAACTGATAATCATTCGAGCCTTCGTAATCCGGCATGTAGCCGGCGCCCAGCCCGACGGTGATCGAATCGCCACCGGCCTGATCGGCCAGCGCTGCGGCAGGGTCCTGCGCCGGCGCGCTATCCTGTGCCGCGGCGAGGGTGGGGAGCATGGAAACGGCGGCGGCAAGGCTGAAGAGGTATTTGGCGGTCACGAATGCGTCCCCTGATGGTCGGCTTCGAAACACTCGCGTAGCAATTTGGCTCCGCCACGACGTTTACAGAATGTAACGCATCTTCACCTGTTGCTTTTCCGCATCATCCTTGATGCTGAAACGTGCCGCGTCGAACTTGGGCGGGCCGAAGCGGATCGGCGGATTGCGCGAGAAGCCAAAACCCTCGCGCGGGATACCGGCAAAGGTGTCCAGCTTGGCATTGTTGTTCTCGTCGTGGATCACCGCCACGGCATAGTCGCCATAGGGCACCCCCTCGAACCGCACCTTCCTGATCTCGGCCGGAACGGAACGGGTCATGGCATTGGTGTCGTCGACGCAATCGGGGAAGTTGGCCGGGTCGCCGGTCACGCAGATGCGCAGCGTGCCCTTGGTAGAGCGCACGGAATCGAACCCGACATCAAGTCGGGCGATTGGCGCCGCTCCGATCAGCGTTCCCGCTCCCAACGCCAGCAGCAGCGCGCGTCCGGCTCCGCTCATGGCTGCGCGCGAAATCGCCGAGGCCCTCGTCGGTCCCGCAAACGCGATCCCAGAAGCGGAAATACAAACCATAATTACACCCGTAACGCTCATGATGCCGCTGATGATGGCTCGCCGTGATCAGCCATGCACCCACTGGGCCGCGCCACATGAACCGGGGGAAAATCTCCCAGCCCATGTGATTGGTCACACCCATAACTGTCATGATCGTCAGAACCAGTCCAAGTGCACCAACGTGGATCGGAATGAGGAACACGAGTAGCGGAATTACCACAGCCCCGGTCAGCGCCTCGATCGGGTGAAATGCCATTGCCGCCCACGCGGTCGGTGGCCGGCTGGCGTGATGGACCGCATGCGCGATGCGAAAGGCACGCGGCTGGTGCATCCAGCGATGGGTCCAATAGAACCAGGTGTCATGGGCAAAGAGGTACAGCAGCACCGACACCGGCAAATACCACAGCGGATAGGCGTGGAGGGTGTCGTAGATCTGCGTCCAGCCGCGGTTCTGCCATCCCCAGGCGACGATCCCCGCGGGGACGCCGTAGATCGCGGCTGACGCCAGGCTCCACCATATCTCGCGGCGGATTTGCGGATCGAGGCCGGCGTACAGGTTGGGGTGCTTGGCCCGCGTCGCCATGGCGAACGCGCCGCTGGTGATCAGGTACCGCACCCCGACGATCAACGTCATCGCCAGGGCGGAAAGGATAATGGCCAGCACGATCGACATGGCTCGTCTTGTACGGCTTCGGGGCAGTGGGGGGAAGCGATCATCCCCGGCTCCCGAGGCGGGCGAGGTACGGCGCGATCACCCGCCCGTTGCCGCGATCCACGCTTCCGGTTTCCTTGGTGATCCGCTACGCGATGATCATGCCGGTTACCCATGAATGCGATCTCGCCATTGTCGGCGGCGGGCTGGCGGGCGGGCTCATTGCGCTGGCGCTCGCCGCGCGTCGACCCGACATCTCGGTGCGCATCGTCGAGGGCGGTGACGTGCTGGGCGGCAATCACCTCTGGTCGTTTTTTGATACCGATGTGTCGCGGGAAGACCGTTGGCTGCTGACGCCGCTCGTCTGCCACGCGTGGCCCGGTTACGACGTGACCTTCCCGGCGCACGGACGCACGATCAACCAGCCTTATTATTCGATCGAGTCCGAACGGCTTGATGAGGTGGTGCGAAAGGCGCTTTCCCCCGAATCGATCATGACCGGGCGCAAGGTGCTTGCCTGCAGCCCGACTGCCGTCGTCCTCGCCGACGGCGAACGGATCGAAGCGAAGGGCGTGATCGACGCGCGCGGCGCGGGCGACCTGTCGATGCTCGAGGTGGGGTGGCAGAAATTCGTCGGGCGATTGCTGGAGATTCCCGCCGGGCACGGCGTCACCCGTCCGATGGTGATGGACGCCACGGTGACTCAGCACGATGGCTACCGCTTCATCTATCTTCTGCCCTTTTCGCCGACCCAATTATTCGTCGAGGACACCTATTACAGCGATAGCGCCACGCTGAACGTCGGCGCGCTCAATCGCCGCATCGATGTCTATGCAGAGGCGAAGGGATGGGCGGCGACCCCCGCCGGGCGCGAGGAAAAGGGTGCGCTTCCGGTGGTGATCGGCGGCGATTTCGAGGGTTATTGGCGGTGGGGCGGCGCGAAAGTCGCCAAAGCCGGTGCCCGGGCGGGACTTTTTCACCCCACGACGGGTTACTCCCTTCCAGATGCGGTGCGGCTCGCCATCCGCATCGCAGAGGCGACAGATCTAAGTGGCGAAGGGCTGCACGACTTGACCCATGACTATGCCCAGGCGCGCTGGAACGAGCGGCGCTTCTACCGCATGCTCGATGCGATGCTGTTCCGCGCGGCGGAGCCGGACGGGCGCTACAAGGTGCTGGAACGCTTTTACCGCCTGCACCCCAATCTGATCGCGCGTTTCTATGCCGCGCGCTCGACCCGCAAGGACAAGCTGCGCGTGCTTTCCGGAAAGCCCCCGGTCCCGCTGTTTCGCGCGCTGCGCGTCATTCGAAAGGCGAACTGATGCGCGCGATCGTGATTGGCGCCGGCTTCGGCGGGCTTGCGCTTGCCATCCGCCTGCAGTCGGCCGGCGTCGAAACCACCGTTGTGGAGGCGCGCGACAAGGCCGGCGGGCGTGCTTACGTGTGGCAGCGTGATGGCTTCACCTTTGATGCGGGCCCCACCGTCATCACCGATCCGGCATGTCTCGCCGAATTGTGGGCGCTCAGCGGCCAGGACATGGCGCGCGACGTCACGCTAGAACCGGTGAAGCCATTTTATCGGCTGAACTGGCCCGACGGCACGAACTTCGATTACACCAACGACGACACCGTGCTGCGCGGCGAGATCGCCAAGCTCGATCCCGATGATGTCGCCGGCTACGCGCGCTTTCTGGAATATTCCGCCGGCGTCTACCGCGAGGGCTATGAGAAGCTCGGCCATGTCGCGTTTCTCGACTTTGCCTCGATGATCAAGGCGGCGCCTGCACTGGCCAAATACCAGGCGTGGCGCTCGGTCTATTCGATGGTTTCCTCGTTCGTGAAGAGCGAGAAGCTGCGTGAGGCCTTGTCCTTCCACACGCTGCTCGTCGGCGGCAATCCAATGACGACCAGCGCGATCTATGCGCTGATCCACAAGCTGGAGCGTGATGGCGGCGTCTGGTTCGCCCAGGGCGGTACCAATCGTCTCGTCGCGGGTATGGTCGCACTGTTCGAGCGGTTGGGCGGCACGATCCGGTTGAACGATCCGGTCGCGGAGATCGAGACGCTGGGCGACCGGGTCACAGCCGTTCGCACGCAGAGCGGATGGCGGCAGGAAGCCGAAATGGTCGCGTCCAACGGCGACATCGTCCACACCTATCGCGATCTCCTGGGCAGTTCGCGCTCTGCGGCGCGTTCGGCCGCACGGCTGGAGCGCAAGAAGTATTCGCCCTCGCTGTTCGTCGTCCATTTCGGGATCAAGGGAACGTGGCCGGGTATCCCGCACCACATGATCCTGTTCGGCCCGCGCTATAAGGGGCTGCTGGCCGACATCTACGATCATGGCGTGCTGAGCGAGGATTTCTCGCTCTACCTGCACCATCCGACGGTGACCGATCCGAGCCTGGCGCCAGAGGGCTGCTCGACCTTTTACGCGCTCGCGCCTGTGCCTCACCAGGGCAAGTTCCCGGAGGATTGGGACCGAGTCGCGCCGATCCTTGAAAAGCGGATTCTGGACGAGGTCGGGCGCCGATTGATCCCTGACATCCACGATCGGATCGTCACCAAGTTCAGCTACACGCCGGCCGATTTCTCACGTGATCTCAATGCGCATCTCGGCAGCGCGTTCAGCCTTGAGCCGGTGCTGACGCAAAGTGCGTATTTCCGCGTGCACAATCGCGACGATAAGATCTCGAACTTGTATTTTGTGGGCGCCGGTACGCATCCGGGCGCTGGTATCCCCGGCGTCGTTGGCAGCGCGAAAGCGACGGCGGCGCTGATGCTTGAGGGAGTGAGAAGGTGACGGTCGGTGTGATCCCCTTCGGCGTAGGGAAGGGGAAGTGATGAAGCGTCTGGCGGTCTATTGTGGGTCGGCAACGCCGCGTGACCCGCAGTATATGGAACTGGCGTGGGATGTCGGCCGCTCGCTGGCAGAGCGCGGCATCGGCGTTGTCTATGGTGGCGGACGGCTTGGTCTGATGGGCGCCGTTGCTGACGGCGCTCTAGCGGCCGGCGGCGAAGTCATCGGCATCATCCCCGAAGCATTGGTCAATGCCGAAGTCGCGCATCGCGGGCTGACCGATCTCCAGGTCGTCGAAGGCATGCACGATCGCAAGCGCGCGTTCACTGATCTCGCCGACGGATTCGTGACGATCCCGGGCGGCACCGGCACGATGGACGAGTTGTGGGAAGCGCTCAGCTGGGCGCAGATCGGCTATCATGAGGATCCGGTCGGGCTGCTCAACAGCGCCGGCTATTACGATCATCTCATCGCCTTCTGGAACAAGATGGGCGAGGTGGGCTTCCTCCGCCCGCAGCATCAGAACCTGCTGATCATCGCCGATACGCTCGACGTGCTGCTCGATCGAATGGCGGCGCATCAGCCCAGCCAGCCGATCGTTCGCATGACCGCGGACGATCTTTGAGCGGTTCGATGCCCATGAAGGCGATGATCTGACGATGGCGTCATCGGTTTCGCCCACGACGCGCGTACTATCTCGCGACCCGCAGTCGGGCGCGGATCGCACCACCCTGGTGTCCGCAGCACGTGAGTCGATCGCCCGCGGGTCGAAAAGCTTCGCGCTCGCCAGCAACCTCTTCGATCCGGTGACGCGGGAACGCGCATGGCTGCTCTACGGCTGGTGCCGCGCCTGTGACGACATCGTCGACGGACAGGATCACGGCCACAACGCCACGACCGTCGTTGATGCCGAGGCGCGCGTCGCCCTCATTGCCGAAAAGACCACCGCTGCTCTCGCCGGGCGCACCGTAGGGGACATGCCGTTCGATGCGCTACGCGTCGTGGCGGCAGAAACCGGCTTGCCGGCGCGGTTCGCGCACGATCTGGTCACTGGGTTCCGGCTGGATGCGGAGGACTGGCGCCCGCGCAGCGAGGACGACCTGTATCGCTATTGCTACCATGTCGCCGGCACCGTCGGCTGCATGATGGCAGTGATCATGGGCGTCGATCCGGCGGACGACGACACGCTCGACCGTGCCTGCGACCTGGGGCTGGCGTTCCAGCTCGCCAATATCGCCCGCGACATCGAGGAAGATGACCGCATCGGGCGCTGCTACCTGCCCGACGAATGGCTGTCGGAAATGGACATCCCGCCCGGTCAGCACATGAAGCCGCCGTTTCGCGATCGCCTGGTGGTTCTCGCGCGCCGACTGGCAGACCGCGCGGCGCTGCATGAGGCAAGCGCCCGTGTAGGCGCGGCCAAACTGCCGCCACGCGCGCGCTGGGCGGTCCTGGCAGCTGCCGGCATCTATGGCGACATCGCGCGTGAAGTGGCGAAGCGCGGCGCCCACGCATGGGATCACCGCGTCACCACGTCGAAAAGTGCCAAGCTCGCCTGGGTCGCGAAGGCGGCCGTTTCGGCCCGGCGGCCGGTCGCTGACCAGCCGCGCAATCCTATCCTCTGGACCCGCCCCCGTTGATCCTTCTGCCGCCGGCGCATGACCGGCGGCATCGAAGCATCAGGACTTGAGCGTTCCCACCAAATCGGGTGGCGTCGCTTCCTTGACTAGCCGTTCGACGATGTCGTCCAGCGAGACGATCTCCTGCCCCTGGCTGCCCAGCCGGCGAACGGCGACCGTGCCTTCCTCCGCCTCGCGCTTGCCGACCACCAGCAGCGCCGGCACCTTCGCCAGGCTGTGCTCGCGCACCTTGTAGTTGATCTTCTCGTTGCGAAGATCCGTCTCGACGCGCAGCCCCGCCGCCGCCAGCCGATCACGCACCACATGCGCATAGTCGTCAGCCTCGGACACGATCGTCGCGACGACCGCCTGCACCGGTGACAGCCACAGCGGGAAGCGGCCCGCGTGATGTTCGATCAGGATGCCCAGGAACCGCTCGAACGTCCCCAGGATCGCACGGTGCAGCATCACCGGGCGATGGCGCTCGCCATCCTCGCCGATGTAGCTCGCGTCCAGCCGCTCGGGCAGCACGCGGTCCGACTGGATCGTGCCGACCTGCCAGGTCCGCCCGATCGCGTCGGTCAGGTGGAATTCCAGCTTCGGCGCATAGAAGGCGCCTTCGCCCTCCAGCTCCTCGAACCCGTCCTTGATCTTCTGCGGCAGGTTCGAGGCCATCACCGCGCGGCGCAGCTCGTCCTCGGACTTGTCCCACATCGCGTCCTCGCCGAAGCGCTTCTCGGGGCGCAGCGCCAGCTTCACCGCATAATCGGTGAAGCCCAGATCGTGGTACACGCTGTCGAGCAGGTCGATGAACTTCGCGACCTCGTCGACCAGCTGGTCCTCGCGCACGAAGATATGCGCGTCGTCCTGCGTGAACTGGCGCACGCGCATGATGCCGTGCAGCGCGCCATGCGGCTCGTTGCGGTGGCAGCAGCCGAACTCGGCCATGCGGATCGGCAGGTCGCGATACGATTTGATCCCCTGGCGGAAGATCAGCACGTGCGCCGGGCAGTTCATCGGCTTCAGCGCCATCCAGTCGGCATCCGGCGAAACGAGCGCGCCCTCATCCTCGATGTTGGGCACTTCGTCGGGGATGACGAACATGTTCTCGCGATACTTGCCCCAGTGGCCGGAGCGCTCCCACTGGCGCGCGTCCATCACCTGCGGCGTCTTCACTTCCTCATAGCCGCCCGCGTCCAGCCGGCGGCGCATATACGCCTCCAGCTGCCGCCAGATCATATAGCCCTTGGGGTGCCAGAAGACGCTGCCATGCGCCTCGGACTGGAGGTGGAACAGGTCCATCTCCTGCCCGATCTTGCGATGATCGCGCTTCGCCGCTTCCTCCAGCATGTGGAGATGCGCATCGAGCTGCTTCTTGTTCAGCCAGCCGGTGCCGTAGATGCGGCTCAGCATCGCGTTCTTCTGGTCGCCGCGCCAATAGGCGCCCGACACGCGCGTCAGCTTGAACGCCTGCGGATCCAGCTTGCCGGTGGAGGCAAGGTGCGGCCCGCGGCACATGTCCAGCCAGTCGCCGCCCGACCAATAGACCGTCAGCTCCTCGTCATCGGGAAGCTCGGCGGCCCATTCGGCCTTGAACGTCTCGCCCTGCTGCTTCCAGCGTTCGATCAGCTGCTCGCGCGTCCACACCTCGCGGCGCAGCGGCTTGTCGGCGGCGATGATCTTGCGCATCCGCTCCTCGATCAGCGGAAGGTCCTCTTCCGTGAACGGCCCACGATCCGCGGGCGCGGCGAAATCGTAGTAGAAGCCATCGTCTGTCGACGGCCCGAACGTGATCTGCGTGCCGGGAAACAGCTCCTGCACCGCCTCGGCCAGGATGTGCGCGAAGTCGTGCCGGGCAAGCTCCAGCGCGTCCGCCTCGTCGCGGTTCGTCACCAGTGCCAGCTTCGCGTCGCGTTCGAACGGACGGGTGATGTCGCGCAATTCACCGTCGACGCGTGCGGCGATTGCCGCCTTGGCGAGGCCGGGGCCGATGGCGGCGGCAATGTCCGCGGGCGTCGATCCCGGCGGCACCTCGCGTACCGAGCCGTCCGGAAGCGTGATCGAGAGCATGGTCATGAGTGGCTTTCCTGCAATGCCGATGCGCTTAGGCGAGCGCGAACGCGACGAAAAGAGCGTCCGGGATATGGCAGGAACGAAGTGGAGGACGCCGGCCCACCCGTTCCGGGTGAGCAAGCCGTCAGCGCATCAGCGCGTGACCGACCGCCCCCGGATGCCCGGGGTAGTGGTAGTGGTCGTGGCACGATCGTGCAGCATGGCCGGAATATAGCGTTGAGCGCGCCGGCGGACAAGCCGCGGGCTCCCGTGCAAAAACAACGGGCCCGCCTCCGAAAGGGAAGGCGGGCCCGCGCCCTCATACGCTACGCGAGGGATAAGCAGGCCTACGCGGCCATCTCGTTAGCGGCAGTAGCGCGGATTGTTCGACTTCTCGATCGCGTTGCCGGCCACTGCGCCGCCGACGCCGCCGAGAACGGTGCCCAGTGCGCGGTCACCGCGGCTGTCGATCGTGCGGCCGAGCAGGCCGCCGGCGATCGCGCCGACGATCGCGCCGGTCGTGCCGTTGTTGCAGCGCTGGTTGCGATAGCGACGGTCATTCCCGCGATAGTTGCGACGGTTGTCGTAACCGCGGTAATTATCATAGCCGCGATACTGGCGCTCATAGCGGTCGCCACCCCAGCGCTGGGCCGATGCCTCGGCGGGGATCAGGGCAACCGTGCTCATCGCGAGAGCGGCGCCAGCGAGCGAAAGCTTCTTAAACATGGGTTCGACTCCCGTTTCAAATTCCGATCGAGAAGGCCGATACCGTCTCGTTGAACATGCTTCTGCCCGAGTCGCATTGAGCGGTCCCTGAATGCGCTCGTTATCGACGGTTCAGGTACGTTGGTCCTATGGGCGCTGGCGTGCGCCGCTCCTCGTCCTTCCTTTTCTCCGTTCTTGCGGTGCTGCTGGTCGTCCCGCGCTACGATGGGCCGGAACGGCTGCCGATGATCCGTGATCGCCCGCACGTCACCGCCAGCGCCTATGTGCCGGCCGGTGGCTGGCCGGCCCGCATCGGCGCGTTGGCGCCCGTCGGCGGGGTGACCTTGTCGAGCAGCGATCCCGCGTTCGGCGGCTTCTCCGCGCTGGCGCTGCGTGATGGCCGCGCGCATCTCCTCAGCGATGGCGGCAATGTTGTCACGCTGGCGATTCGCGGCGGCCGGGTCAGCGACCCGCGGGGCCATGTGCTGCACCAGGGGCCGGGCGTTGGGTGGGACAGACGTGATCGCGACTCGGAATCGCTGACGCTCGATCCCGCTACCGGGCGCACCTGGGTTGGCTATGAAACGCACAACCAGATCTGGCGCTACGCTCCCGGGTACGGGTCAGCGGAGCGCCGTAGCGCCCCGGCGGCGATGCGCGGCTGGGTGCGCAATCTCGGCGCCGAATCGCTGGTGCGGCTACGTGACGGCACGTTCCTGACGCTGGCCGAGCGAAAACCGAACCGGCGCACGCGCCATGGAATCCTGTTCACGGGCGATCCGACGGTGCCGGGCACGCACTCGATTCGGTTCCTGTTCCAGCCTCCTGACCGCTATGATCCCAGCGATGCCGCGGAGCTTCCGAACGGCGACATCGTCGTGCTGACGCGCCGTTTCCAATATCCGTTTCGCTTCACGGCAAAGCTGGTGCAGGTCCGCCGCGCCGACATACGCCGCAACGCCACCGTCTCCGGCACGGTGATCGCGACCCTCGCGCCGCCAGTGCTCGGGGAAAATGCCGAAGGGCTCGCAATCACGCAGGAGCGCGGGGTCACGACGGTGTGGATCGTCACCGACAACGACGGAATGGCACTGCGGCCGACCTATCTGCTGAAACTGCGCTGGCCGGACGCGGACAAGCTGCGCGCACGACCCTGAACGGCCAAAGGCCCGCCATCCCGAAGGATGGCAGGCCATGGTCGCGTTCCTACCCGCTGGATCAGGCGGCGGTGGAAACCGTGGCAGCGCGCTTCTTCTTCACGTCGCGCTTCAGGCGACGTGCACGAAGCGACAGCTTCTCGTCGCTGGTCTTCACCAGCCAATTGTCGAGACCGCCGTTGTGCTCCACCGAGCGCAGACCGTGAGTCGAGACGCGCAGACGCACGCTCTTCTCGAGCGTGTCCGAGATCAGCGTCACGTTCTGCAGGTTCGGCAGAAAGGTACGCTTGGTCTTGTTGTTGGCGTGGGAAACGTTGTTACCCACCTGCCGGCCCTTGCCGGTCAGCTCGCAAATGCGCGACATGGTTCAGATCCTGAGTTTCGGGTTAGCCCGGAAAGTCGGCGCCACTAACGACACCCCGGCGAATCGTCAAGCATCGTGGCATGCAACCTAGTGGATCACACAGTCGTTGTTGCACCACCGATACGATTGGAGATCAGGATCATGCGCGCCATTCTCGTTATTCTGGGCATCGTCGCACTCGTGGTCCTCGCCGGGATGGCAACTGGCTTCATCAATATCGATCAGACGCAGACCGCGCGACTTCCGCGAATCGAGGGCGGCCAAGCGCCAGAGTTCAAGGCTGATGTCGGCAAGATCGACGTCGGTACCGAACAGAAGGTCATCGAGGTGCCCAAGGTCGAGGTGCAGCGTCCCGGCGCCTCGCCGACCCCCGCCCAATAAGCGGGCACTCACGATCGCCGTCGGCACGTCGGTCGGCTTGCCCACAAACTACCGCGTCGGCCCGCAAGGACCGGCGCGTCGCTGTGGCCTGATGGCGCCGCGCAGGGCATAGGCGACCGCAATGTTTCCCCTGCCACTTCCCATGGTCGCGGCGCTTGAGGCCGCTCAGCAGGCTGCGCTCGATGGAGAGGTGCCGGTCGGTGCCGCGATCACGCTCGACGGGCAGATCATCGCAACGGCGGCAAACGCCCCGCGCCGCCTCCATGACCCGACCGCCCATGCCGAAATGCGCGTGATTCGCGCGGCGGCCAGCGAACTGGCGCGCGATCGCCTTGAGGATTGCGACCTGTGGGTGACGCTGGAGCCCTGCGCCATGTGCGCAGGCGCCATCGCCCATGCGCGGGTCCGCCGCGTCTATTACGGCGCGTCCGATCCGAAGGGCGGCGCGGTGGAACACGGCCCGCGCTTCTTCTCGCAGCCGACGTGCCATCATCGGCCAGAGCTGTACGGGGGGATCGGCGCGGGAGAGGCAGGGGCGCTGTTACGCTCCTTCTTCGCCGCCCGTCGCTGACCCGACGGGGCGCTACTGCGGCAACCCCCGGGCTGCCGCAGTGCGATCTACGCGACGATCAGCAACGCCGCGTCAGGAGAGCCGTGGTTACTGGCGATATCCCACTTCATTCTCGGAAATCGGCACGATCTTGATTTCCACACGGCGATTCGCTGCCCGGCCTTCTTCGGTCTCATTGGTGGCGATCGGCTGCGTTTCACCGAAACCGCGAGTGCCGATGCGCTCGCGCTGCACGCCATGGGTTGACAGATAATCCGCCACTGCGGTGGCGCGTCGCTCCGACAGGCCCTGGTTATAGGCGTCGCTGCCGGTCGAATCGGTGTGGCCGTACACGTCGATATAGGTGCGGTTATATTCGCCCAGCACGCTCGCCACCCGGTCCAGCGTCTGCTGGAACTGCGGCTGCACCGCGGCCGAGTTGTAGGCGAAGTTGATTCCGCTCGGGATGTTGAGCAGCAGGTCGTCGCCCTGGCGGATCACCTGCACGTCGGTGCCGGCGGTGCGGGCGCGCAGATCGCGCTCCTGCTTGTCCATATAGGCACCGATGCCGGCGCCCGCGATGCCGCCGATGCCGGCGCCGATGATCTTCTCGGTCCGGTCGCGCCGCCCGCCGACCAGATCGCCGAGCAGGTAGCCGCCCAGCGCGCCGCCGATCCCCCCGATGGCCGCCTTGGAAATCCGCCGCTCGCCCGTTTCCGGATCGGTGGTACAGGCCGCCGTGGTCACCAGTGCGCCACTCACGACCAGCCCGATCAACGCAGACTTCACTCGCATCATATTACCCCTTTGTTTCATGTCCGGGCCCAAACCCGGCGCCGCTACGGGTTGTTCCGCATGCGTGCTGAACCGGAAATGACGCGAATGGTTGTGGAGTGCGGCGAATCCCGCCAAGAGAGTTTCACATCATGCTACCGCCGTTCCCCTGGATCGACGTCTTCATCATCCTTGCGCTGGTTGCCCTAAACGGCGTCTTCGCGATGAGTGAACTCGCGATCGTATCGTCCCGCAAGGCCCGTCTCGAAGCAATGGTGCGCAGCGGCAAGCCCGGTGCGCGGGCGGCCATGGCGCTGGCTGCCGACCCGGGAAAGTTTCTCTCGACGGTGCAGATCGGGATCACGCTGATCGGTATCGGCACCGGTGCCTATTCGGGGGCAAGCCTCGGCACCCCCACGGCCGCAAGGCTGGAGGCATTGGGCATGCCGGCGGCATTGGCGAACAATGTCGGGGTCGCGCTGGTCATCGGGCTTACCACCTATGCCTCGCTGATCATTGGCGAATTGGTCCCCAAGCAGATCGCGCTGCGCAATCCGGAGCCGGTGGCCAGCTGGCTGGCGCTGCCGATGACGTGGCTGGCGGTGCTGACTAAACCGATCGTCTGGGTGCTCGACGCGTCCAGCATCCTGATCTTCCGCCTGTTGCGGCTCAACCGCGAATCGGAAGAACATGTCACGGCGGAGGAATTGCACCTGATCGTGGCGGAGGCGAGCAAGTCTGGCGTGATCGAGGAGCATGAAAGGTCGATCATTTCCGGCGTCGTCCGGCTCGCCGATCGCCCGGTGCGCGAGGTGATGACCCCCCGCACGGAGGTCGACTGGCTCGATTCGGGGCTCGACGATGCAGCGATTCGCGCCAAGCTGCTGGCGACGCCGCACAGCCGCCTGCCGGTGGCTGACGGCTCGATCGACGCGGTGATTGGTGTGGTTCAGGCACGCGACGTCGCCGCGGCGCTGGCGCGGGGCGATTCGCTCGATCTGAAGAAGCTGGTCCGCAAGGCGCCGTTCGTGGTCGATCAGATCGACGCGATGGACGCGCTCGATGCGCTGCGTCGCGCCGATGTGCCGATGGCGCTGATCCACGACGAATACGGCCATTTCGAAGGGATCGTGACGCCGGCCAATCTGCTGGCGGCGATCGCCGGCGAATTCGCGTCCGATGCCGAGCCGGGCGAGGCGCCCAACATCGTCGAGCGCGAGGATGGTTCGCTGCTGGTGGCCGGTACCACCTCGGCCGATACGCTGGCCGAACGGCTGGGGATCGAGCTGCCCGAGGATCGCGACTATGCGACCGCCGCAGGCCTCGCGCTGGCGATCTTCCGCCATCTGCCGATCGAGGGCGAAAGCTTCGTCGAACAGGGCTGGCGCTTCGAAGTGGTCGACCTCGACGGCCGTCGCATCGACAAGTTGCTCGTCAGCGCCGCCTGACCCTTACGCGGCGTTGGCGGCCAAGCGCCGCGCCGCCGCTTCAGTCGCCTGCCATTCCTCCTCGTACTGCGCGCCCGCACCAGCGTGGGGCGCGCAGCACGGTCACGCGCCGGCGGTCAGGCGACGCTGGTCCCGCCAGCGATCGGCTCCACCCGCTGCCGCCGGCCGGGAGCCGTCACGATCAGGTAAAGTCCGCCCGCAATCATCGGCAGGCACAGCAGCTGACCCATGTGGATCGTGGTGGCGAAGAACGTGCCCGCGAACTGGGAATCGGGCTCGCGGAAGAATTCGACGATGAACCGGGCCACGCCATAGCCCAGCAGGAACAGCCCGGTCAGCTTGCCCGGCTGGTAGCGGGCGTTGGTCCGCCAGAAGAAGAACGAGAGCAGCGCGAACAGCGCGACGCCCTCCAGCCCCGCCTCGTACAATTGACTGGGGTGGCGCGCCGGCTCGGGCACGCCCGCAGGCACGGTGCGCGAGAAGACGATCGCCCACGGCACGTCGGTCGGCTTGCCCCACAATTCACCGTTCACGAAATTGGCGAGCCGCCCGAAGAACAGCCCGAACGGCACCACGCAGGCGACGTAATCGTGGATGCGCAGCCAGTTCAGCCCGTTGCGCCGCGCGAACAGGATGATGGCAACGCTGGTGCCGATCACCCCGCCATGGAAACTCATCCCTCCGTCCCACAATCGCAGGACCCGCAGCGGATGCAGCAGCATGTCGGGGGCGTAGAACAGCACATAGCCCAGCCGCCCGCCCAGGATGATGCCCAGCGTCGCGTAAAAGACGAGATCGTCGGCATGGCGGCGTGCCATCGGCGCGCCGGGCTGGTCCAGCAGCTTGAGCAGGTACCACCAGCCGATGACGATGCCGGCGATATAGGCGAGGCTGTACCAGCGCAGCGTGAAGAAGCCGATCGAGAAGACATCCGGGTGCAGACCCAGGTCTTCGAACCGGATGTGGCTCGCAGCGGCGGCAAAGATGGGCAGGATCAAGGCTTTTCCCTCTGGCTTCACGTCTGCATAAGGGCGGGCAAGACCAAGACCAAGCGGAGAGACGCATGAAGACCGAACTGGACCTCAAGATGGACGCGACGATGGCCGCGTTGACGGGAGAGGGCGGTCCGCTTGCGCTCGGCTCGATCGAACGTTTCGGCCAGACACTGCCGATCATCGCTGGCGCGCCGCCGACCCTGCCGGCCTATTTCGCTCATTATGCGCAGCAGCATGAGGGCACCGAATTCCTCATCGCAGGTGATGAGCGCCTGACCTATGCCGACGTGTATGGCCGCGCGCAGAAGGTGGCCGATGCGCTGGTAAGCGGATTTGGCGTGAAGAAGGGCGACCGGATCGGGATCGCCGCGCGCAATTCCCCGTCGTGGATCATCATCTACATGGGCGTGCTGATGGCGGGCGGCGTCGCCACGCTGCTGAACGGCTGGTGGCAGGCGGAGGAATTGCAGGCCGGTGTCGACGATGTCGGCTGCACGCTGGTGTTCGCCGATCCGCCGCGCTGCCGTCGCCTGACAGCCTTGAAGGATCTGTCGGCCACCGTCGTCGAATTCGATGATCTGCAGGCGATCGATGCTGCGCTGGCGCCGATCCTCGACCGCGGCACCGGTACCGCGACGATGCCGGACATCGGCCCGGACGATCACGCCACCATCCTCTTCACCTCGGGCTCGACCGGCCAGTCGAAGGGCGCGCTGTCGACTCATCGCCAGGTAACGCAGGGCGTGTTCAACTATCTTGGCTCCGCCTTGATGATGCTGGCGATCAGCGCACAGGACGGGACCGCAACGAGCGATCTTCAGCCCTCGACGCTGCTCAACGTGCCGCTGTTCCACGTGACCGCGGAAGTGCCGGTGTTCCTCCAGTCGTTCGCCATCGGTCGCAAGCTGGTGCTGATGCCGAAGTGGGATGCCGAGGAGGCGATGCGCCTGATCGAAAAGGAAAAGATCACCTATTTCGTCGGCGTGCCGCTGATGAGCTTCGAAATGCTCAACCACCCGAACCGGCACAAATATGATCTGTCGAGCGTCGCCGACATCGCCGCCGGCGGTGCGCCGCGCCCGGTCGAGCATGTGAAGCGGATCGAGCAGGAGATGGAGGGCAAGCCGCTCATCGGTTACGGCCTGACCGAGACGAACGGCGTCGGCACCGGCAATTGGCGCGCCAATTACCTCGCGAAGCCGAACTCGGCTGGTCGGCCGTCGATGCCGCTGGTCGATCTGGCGATCCTCGACGACGCCGGAAAGCCGGTGCCGCAGGGCGAGCGCGGCGAAGTGGCGATCCGCTCCGCCGCCAATTTCCAGGAATATTGGGGCAATCCCGACGCGACTGCTGCCGCCTTCACCGCCGACGGTTATTTCCGCACCGGCGACATCGGTTACCTCGATGAGGATGGTTATCTTTTCATCGTCGACCGCAAGAAGGACATCATCATCCGCGGCGGTGAGAACATCAGCTGCCAGGAGGTTGAGGACGCGCTGTACCAGCATCCGGATGTCGCCGAGGCGGCGGTGTTCGGGCTTCCTGATGAGAAGTATGGCGAAGTGCCCGGCGCGGTCGTCCACCTGCGCAAGATCGGCGCGGTGACGGTCGAGGATCTGTGGGCGTTCCTCGCGCAGCATATCGCGGCCTTCAAGGTGCCGCAGCGCATCTGGCTGGCCGACGATCCGCTCCCGCGCCTCGGCACGGAGAAGATCGACAAGGTCAGCCTGCGCGCCAAATATCGTGAACTGGCGAAGCTCGACGAGGTCGAGATCTGAGCAACCGGACCGTCACGTCCGCCAACTGGCGGACGTGACGGTCATCACAGGACGCTGATCGATCGGGTCAGCGCCAGCCCAGCGCCGGCGCAACATGCGTCAGGATGCTCTCCAGCACATGCGCATTGTAATCGACGCCCAGCTGGTTCGGCACGGTGAGCAACAGCGTGTCGGCTTCGGCGATCGCTTCATCCTGCCGCAGCTGTTCGATCAGCCGGTCAGGCTCCGCGGCATATGATCGGCCGAACACCGCGCGCATATTGTCGATGACCCCGATCTGGTCGCTATCATCGCCGCGGCCGAAATATTGCCGGTCCTGATCGTTCACCAGCGCGAAGATCGATCGCGACACCGACACGCGCGGCTCGCGGGTATGGCCCGCCTCCTTCCATGCCTCGCGATAGAGGCGGATCTGCTTCGCCTGCTGGATGTGGAACGGCTCACCGCTCTCGTCCGCCTTCAGGGTGCTGCTCTGCAGGTTCATGCCCTTCTGCGCCGCCCAGACAGCGGTCGCATCGGCGCCTGAGCCCCACCAGATACGATCGCGCAGCCCGGCCGAAAACGGCTCCAGCCGCAGCAGACCAGGCGGGTTGGGGAACATCGGCCGCGGATTGGGCTTGGCAAAGCCCTGACCCTTAAGCAGTTCCAGGAATACCTCGCCATGGCGCCGGCCCATGTCGGCGTCGGTCTCGCCCGGTGCCGGCGTATAACCGAAATGACGCCACCCCTCGATCACCTGCTCGGGCGATCCGCGGCTGATCCCCAGCTGCAGCCGCCCGCCGCTGATCAGGTCCGCCGCACCGGCATCCTCTGCCATGTAGAACGGATTCTCGTAGCGCATGTCGATCACGCCAGTACCGATCTCGATCCGCTTGGTCCGGGCGCCGACCGCCGCCAGCAGCGGAAAGGGCGACGCCAGCTGCTGCGCGAAATGATGCACGCGAAAATAGGCGCCGTCCGCGCCCAGCTCCTCGGCGGCCACCGCCAGGTCGATCGACTGGAGCAGCACGTCGCTGGCGGAGCGGGTCGCCGAATGCGGCGTGGCCGACCAATGGCCGAACGACAGAAATCCGATCTTCTTCATCGCTTATGTTCCCGATCGCATCGGCGCGCAGGGCGCGCGGCCGGCGTTTCACGGGATCATATGGGCGCGGGCCAACCTACGCCCAAGCTGCTGAACGGAGACGCTCCGTTTCGCCCCGCTATCGCCGCGTGGGGCCGATATTCAGGCCGTCAGAACGGCAACCAGTTCGATTTCTGAGTGAACTTCATATAGCCGACGTTGATGCCGGCACGGTATCCCACGCCAAGCCGGACCGGGATCAGCACCACGTTGCCGCGCCGCAGATATGTCGCGGCAAAGCCACCGACGAAGTACAGCCGGCCCTCTGCTGCCGGAAAGCGGCGATACAGTTCGGCAGTGTCGTACAAATTGTAGACCAGCACGAAGACCTTGTTCGCGTCACCGCCCACGTCGAAGCCAACCGACGGGCCAGTCCAATACACCGGCATCTGCCCCTCGACCTTGTGGGTCATGATGCCCGAACCATAGCGCAGCCCCAGGACGAACGCGCCTGCCGCCTCTCGCCCAGCGATATAGGCGTTCGGCTCACCCTGCTCGGCCAGGATCTTCTCGATCAGCGAGCCAAAGCCCTCCGCCCCCTTGCCGAACACGCCTTCGCCGGCGCCGATCAGATCGTCGCGCTTGAACGTGGCGGCAGCATCGGTGGTCGCCTGCGCCTGCGGGTCCACGGTTCCGACCAGCGGCGCCGAACGGCTCTGCGTCGGCGTCGGTGCAGGCGCGGGGAGCGGTGCCTCCAGCGGCGGCGGCGCGTCCTGATCGGCCGGGGCGGGGTCGGAATAGGTCGGCTCGCGATAGCTTTGGTCGCGGTCCGCCGGGGCGGGCGTGCGCGCCGGCGGCGGCGGCACGCGCGGTCCGTCCAGGTCGCTGTCGATCTGCTGGTTCGGGTCGATGGTACGGACCTGCGCCGGCGCGACGCCCGACACCATCGTGGCGATCAGTCCCATCGCGATCATGAACTTGCGCATTGTCACTTACCCCCTGGGCACGCCCGGTTTCACCGTACCATAACGGATAGTCGGCTTGCGCGGCAATGAATGGCGCGGCGGATCGACTCGATGGTGAGGCAGGGCGAACGAGTATTTCCCCGCAGCAGCCTGTTGATCGCCTTCCCGCACCTCGCTATAGGCGCCGTTCCGCCAGGCCCGGAGACGTGGGTGAGTGGCTGAAACCAACGCTTTGCTAAAGCGTCGTACGGGAAACCGTACCGAGGGTTCGAATCCCTCCGTCTCCGCCACCCGCCTCGGCGCCCTTAAAAACATTGTTTTTCCATAGGGTTAGCCCGAGGTTCGGAGGAGCGGTGTACCCCGCTGCGTACCCCAATCACGTACCCCGACAATACTGGCGATTTGGCGGCATCAATTTCGCTTTGCGGGTCGGGCCGGAGCGGCCAAGCGGAATTGACGGCCAGCACTTCTCCCCGGAACTGCTGTGCATCTTCCCGGAGTATCCAGCCTGGGGGCGGGAGTCGGTCACGACGCTGACCGCCTTAGGATCGCCACGCCGACTCTATACCGCACTGATTGTCGAAAAAAGTTGGCGTTGGTGACGGCGCGGGATACTCCATGCCGCCCACCGAGGAACCAATGCCGGACGAACCGACGATTTTCAGCCTTCACTACAAGGGAAGCCGTTTTCGCAACGCGCGTCTGCCCGTCGAGGTGCTGTCTGATCTTCCAGCCTTCCGTGATCTCCTCGTTTCGTACGCAAAAGATGAGTGGCGTCGCCGCCATGCGGACCGCGCTCGGGTTCCGAAGGGCTTCGACAAAAGTCTCGCCTTCGATCTCATCACCATTGAAAACGGTAGCGCGATCCCGAAGCTTGAGTGGAACCGAAACAGTGCGCAGGTAAATCTCCCTGGCTTCGCTGACGAGATCGAGGAGATTGTTGAGTCTGCGTACGGCGACGTGGTTGCTTTGATTGAAGGTCAGTCCGGGCGTGTCTCCGCATTGAGCTCCGAGAAGGTTCGCGCACTTAATCGCTTTGGCGCCGGGCTCCGCGACAATGAGAAAATTGAGATACCTGATCGGGCGAGCGGCAAGGTGGTCTCGCTCGATGCGTACCGCCGTAAGCAACTGATAACCGGCGCGCGCGAGACCTATCAGACGCGCTTTGAAGGCATCGGAGAGTTAATCGGCACCCACATCAAAAGTGGGTATGAAGGTGTGGTTACAGTCCGAACGACTGAACATGGAGACATCGTAATCCCGGTCGACCCCCTGCAAATCAGGGAGGATTTCGACGGTAGTCTTGAACAGGACGTGCAATTTGAGCTATTAGTCGAACTCGATAGTCAAGACCATTTCCGCAGGGTGGCGGATGTATTCGAGATCGCCGTTGTCGATAGCGAAGTGAGCGTTGCACTGTCGAAGTGTCGCAAACGTCTCGATGAGATCCGAGCGCTGGACGCGGGATGGCACGATGGCTTGGGCCTCCAGATTACCGACGACGCGTTGAATGCGGCAGAGTCGTTCCTGTCGAAGCGGACGTCCTATTGTGCGGCATTCCGCCTCTTCCCTACCGAGGCTGGCGGCATCCTAATCGATTTTGAACACGGCGGATGGGACTATTCTGTCGAATTAAATGCTGTCGGTGGCGTGGAGATGTACGGCATTGAGATAAATGGCTCTGGTGAGCTTGAGCCCGAAGAGTTCAATTCTGTGGATGATGTTTTCTTGTCTGCTTTCGACAGCAGGATGAGCGCCAATGGGTGAGCCGCTCACGAACGCAGATGAAGTGCTGTTTAGGCAGATTCATCCGAACTGTATTTACGATGGCGAGCCAGCTAGCGACCGCTTCAAGCCCCAGCCAAAAGACGCAGGGTTGATGTCAGTTGACCGAGCCTCGCTCACTGATGCGGCAACCTCCCACGCTCTTTACACAAAAACCGGCAATCTCTCGGGGGCGGTTTATGGGGTGACCGTTGGCGAGTTCGGGGAGGAGGTTGTGGAGTGCCGCGACGATCCCTTGCAAGTCACCGAGGACGCGCTTGCGAACCCAGCCCACGCCCTGGCTGATTACACGCCCCACGAAGAGAAGAAGTGGAAGTTGATTTCCAAGCGGCTGACGCAGAAAGCAAAAGCTCGCGGGCGGCTTCATCCTTGACCGTAGACGGCAGCATCTAAAGGGACGTCCCATTAGCAACAGAAAGCAAGCCACACTTCGCTATGGAGTCAGTTGTGCCTTCGCTGTGATGAGTTTTGTAGCTCTCGCTGTATTTTCTAAGGCAATTGAAGAATTCGCAGCGGATAAGGGTTGGGACAAGTTCCTTGTTTCCGGATGGAGGGTAATTTCCCACCTTGGCTTGTCCGACGCAGTAGCTTTCGCGTTCTTTGCTTTAGGCGGGGCCACGCTCGCGTTATGGACTGAGTTTTGGTTCAGAGGTCGCAGAGAGTTCCGCGAGGCAGGAGGTAAGATTGCGCTTTCTTCGAGGGCAGACCTCACATTTTCCAAGGGCGCCGACGGTGAACTGTCTGTCTCTCTCGCTGACTCTTCAGAGAATGTCGCCTATTACGCTTGGTATGTGAACAACGGCGGCACGATGCGGAATGAGGCCGTCCTTGTGTTCATCGAGTTTGAGAAGGTAGTTCCCGCACCTCAGGTATCCGTGCACTCCAGCTTAGCTGGGGAGTGGAGCGAGTTTGCGACCGCTGACCGCTTTACGTTCATCCAGCTAAAAGGCTGGCCGGAAGGCGAGGTCGTCGTGCAATCCATTGACTCAAAAGCTCTCGGCCTCGACCGACGCTATGAGCTTCAGGTCTGGCGCCCGTACTCGCCAGTCGATTAAAGATCCGAAGTCGCGTCAGGCGTCGAAACAAGGGCTGCGCTCTTCGCACGCCCTAGAACCCCAGCTTTCCTGTGACCGTTAGATACCCTGCATCTCCGCCACCTGCCTCGGCGTCCTGAAAAGCTTGGTTGTTACAAAGAGTTATCCGGAGGTGCGGAAGCGCAAGTACCCGGCTGCGCACCCCGTCAGGTACCCCGACAATGCTGGCGATTTGCCGGTGTCAATTCCGCTTTTGCGGGCCGGGCCGGAGCGCCTGCCGTGCTTCCCAATGCCGGTGCGGCCGAGGCGCACAGAGGGAAACGGGGACCCAGCCTCCGATTAGTTCGGCTGCATCTCGCGCAAGGACACTGCCGAGTTCCTCAAGGCTCGCGGCCGTGGGGGCGTTAACGACATAGATTGGGAGGACGTCCTTGCACCCATGATGCCAGCGAAGGCCATCGAGGATCGGGTGGACGCTGTCGATGCAAGCCGGGGCGCGTTCCGCGACTTCTCGCGTCACCCAAGAAGGCCGATCCCACGCATCGTGGAGATGCACCAACGCCCGCACTAACATGGCCATGGATGCTTCCGGGCCACCCTCTGCCGCACACTCCAAAAGGGCCACCGTGGACAGGGCGGCGTTGCCCTTTGGTAACCCGCCATGAAGGTGAACCCCACGCACATCGCCCCCCTCGTCAGCTTCCATCAGCTCGCGCTCGATCTGCTGGGCGCGATCCGCTGGCCACCAAGCATGCTCTTTTGTGCGCGCGGCCAGCTCCAGGCTTTTCACCTCGAAGCGGAGAACGGGGAGGCAGGGCTCGTACCCGAGTTGACGAATCCCTGCGGCGAAAGCCCCGCTCAGGGTATTCCAATCAGCGGCCCGCTTCGCGCGCTCCAGGTCAGTATTTGGCTTCCCGTGGTCCCGCCGACCCCACAACCTCGAACTCATGTCGTCTCCTGAACCAAAATGCTGTTTGGAAAAAAGCAGGGCAGAGCGCTGGATCGCTAGGAGGCGCGCTGCTCGACCCGCTGAATTGCCGCCCGGCTCACGCCGAATTCCTTCGCCAAAACTCCGAGAGATGCGCCCGCCGCCCGCCGCGCCCTCACGGTGTCCTGCTGTTCCTTCGTGAGCGCTTGCGGGCGCCCTAGTACCTTCCCCTCAGTCTTCGCGCGAGCGAGGCCTGCCTGAGTACGCTCGACGAGCAAGTCGCGCTCGAACTCTGCCATCGCACAAATGACTGCCATGATCATCTTGCCCGCTGCGCTGGTTAGGTCCGTGCCGCCGAGTTGCAGGCAATGGACATGAACGCCGCCGTTCGCGAGCCGCTCGACCGTCGCACGGACGTCCATGGCATTGCGACCGAGCCGATCCAACTTGGTGACGATGAGGACGTCGTCGCGCTCCAGGCGGTCCAGTAGCTTGGAGAACTCCCGCCGCTCCGTCGCCGGGACCGATCCCGATACTGTTTCGGCCACGATGCGATGAGGCTCGACGGCGAAGCCCAGTGCTTCGATCTCCTGGCGCTGGTTGTCGGTGGTCTGGTCGGCTGTGCTGACGCGAAGGTAGGCGAAGGTACGAGCCATAGGTCCCCTGTATCGAAAACGAGGCTCGTTATTGAAAGTGGATCGGAACTGCTGTCAAGCTACTTTCCGATACAGCTTGGGCCGGGGGCTCGAAACCGGACGATTTCGAGCACGGCCTGACACGAGAGGGTCAAAGGTCGCCCCCTCAACGCACAGAGACGAGTGCTATGGCCGCGCCCTGTTCGCCCCGGACATGCGAGGTTGCCTTGAACGCCGGGAGCAACCGCGCGGCCTGATCGGTCGCGGAGCAGTTCCTGTCGATCCAAGCGAGGATGGTCTCCTGATGCGGGTGTGCTCTTGCCCTCTGCGACGCGCCCGTCCCATCCCCTAGTCGTTCGCGCTGTAGCTCGCCACTCCCGCAACGTACTCCCACCAAGGTGGCGGAATGGGCATCAGGCAGGCACGTCTGAGCCCTTGGGGCCTCCCTTATCCGCCCCACAGCGGACCGGCGGTTTCTGGCCGAACCCCCGGGCGGGGGGTAGGGAGCCAGCGTTAGCATACGCCATACCGCCTCGAATTTTTTTAGCTGGAGTGAGTCACCGTGGCCGCTTCCCTGTCCAAGAGTGGGCAGTAATTCGCCCTTCGATGCCTCCGGTCAATGTACCTCGAAATTGACGGCAGACCCCGCTGGCCTGTGTCTCCAAGGAAGGCGATAACTGGCTTCTCCAATGCTGCGCACCGACCCAGCCTTCCCCTTTAGAGATGAGGATTATTTCTGATCCGACGAGGATGTCCGACAGGGCCAACGGTGGCTTCGTTGCCGTTGCGACGGTGAATCTGATTCATTCGCCAGCGATGATGTATCGCAGCCCTCGTCCGAACAGGGCACACAGCGCCGCGAACACCGTTATCCCCGCTGCCGTTCCGTAGTCGACTGTGGGAATGTAGGGCTCCGGATCAGCCCCATAGGTGTCGCGACCAGTACGGTAGCCATCTGGACCGACCGGATGGCGAGCCTCCCATGCGGCGTGCTCTCGTTCTGCGACCGGCACCCGGCTGGTCTGGTCGAACCAGATCACCACTGCGAGGACGAGGGCAGTGGAAGCGATTCCGACGCTGATCCAGTGAAGCACCCGACCAAGACGAACAGCGACCGTTGTTTCCACCTTCTGCGTCGAAGGCCAAATCCAGCTTGGCACCATACCCCTCCAGCCGATCTTCTTGCGGAGCTCGAGAACCGCCGATCCTGCGAGGACCACACCAAGCATGCTCCCAATAGTCGCCCCGGCCTCCCATGGATGCTCACGCAGGTAAGCTCCTCTGGCGCGCTTGCCTGTGAGCCCAACAAAATCGAGGCCCATGCCGAGCAGCGACATGGCCCACGCCAGTATGATGCCAATGACCAAGCCCGCGATCAGCAGGCCTAAGATGGTCAGCAGATCTTCGCGTGTTGCCCGCTGTGTCATTCCTCTCCCCCGCCAGGTAAATTACCAGTGTTCAATTTGTCGGGCAACGGAAGGATAGCCAGAGCGGGCCAAGCCTCTCACTGACCGATCATCCATCCACTTCCAACGACCAGCTGCACACCTTGCTGCACAGGAGGATTGCTGCACAGGAGGGGGACGGGAGCAGGCCTGCCTTACGGCTCCGGGTATGCTATGTGGGTGCCTGTTGGTTGTGCCGTCTGGCGCCCTTGGGAGCTCCTCCTCCAAGCCCCCCCAGATCTGGTGCTTCAGTCGAGTGAAGGAAGCCGCTCCTGCACGCGGGTCACGACGTGGGGCCTGGACCAGCCGTCGATAACGGGGAGGGCGGGTGTGCCTGTTCGCTCGGTCAGGACGTCCCGGTAAGCAGTGATCATGGCCACCCCCAAGTCTACCTCTGCTGAGAGCGGGACGATGAAGCTGTCGTGGATTGGGAGGACGGGGATGCCTTGGACCGTCAGCCGATGCATGACCTCGTCCGCAATCTGGCTATCGATGTATTGCATCTCCAACCCACGTCCCTGCCGCAACCATCCCCGCACGGCCCCATAGCTATCCTCCAAGGCCTCCAGGAACGCCCTGTAGTCCTTCACCCTCTTGAACAGCCTCAAGAATTCCTTGGGGCGCCTGGGGGCGGTCTCCGCGTCCGAGTTAAGGAGCTGTCCGAAGGCACGCTTCGCGGCCTCTCGGTACGGCAGGTCGTAGCCGGGGATCAGATGTGGGTCTGTTGTCGTGGGCAGCGGCACGCGCTCAAGGTCGTAGCAAATGCGCGGCTGGAAGGCCTTGTAGTCCAGCTCGACCGTCACCTCTCCGTCGATCAGTATTCGGGCACGCTCCGCCTTGGGCCGTCGCTGCCACCAGCCGCCGTAAAAGCGGCCACCCTGTTCCCAGCTCCCGTTGTTGAACACGCGGTAGAGCTGGACCGCCGACAGGTCCGACGCGTCGACGTATTCCTCCTCGCCCCGCCCCTCGGTGTCCCTGACTTGCGGCGGGGTGGGGACGGCGGCAGGGCCGGTCAAATCGAGTTCGAGACGTGCTTGCAGCCGCAGCGCGTTTGCAGCGTCAACCCGCGCCCGCATCACGGCCACCTCGGGTGTCTCAGTGAAGCCCAACAGCGGCTTGGCGGAGTTACGGTCGGGCGCTCGGCCGCGCAGTCGGATTGTAGTCTCCAGCGGTGCCGTGTCGATGGCGTCGCATGTGACCCCGTGCGCATCCAGCAGGCCCATCAGTTTGCCTGTCGCTCGTAGTCGCGAACGATAGCCGCGACCGGTGGAAAGCTCGCCCACGGTCTTCCGCATGTACGACCCTGGCGTCCCCGTCGCGAGTTCGGCCGCTTGCAGGAACTCCGCGACCGTTCGAGCCGCTGAGGCCGTGATGCGCTCAGGTGTTCGGCCTGGGCCAAACTCGCTGGTGCCTCTGGGATACGCCAGGAACGTCTCAGGGTCCTCTTGGGCACACCAGAACAGCTCGAGGACGATTGCCTCCAGGGCGGCTTCCAGACGCGCCTGGTCCTTTGCTTTGCGGGCGCGCCTGCGCGGCGGCTCCCACGCGTCGAACTCGCGGAGGAGGGCTCCCAAGGCGTTCCGGGCGGTATCGGCGCGGGCCACACGATCCCATCGGATAAAGCGACAGTTCGTGAGGTGCGGGCGCTCCGCGTAGGACGGCTGCTCGCTCTCCAGCGAGGGCGAGGTCAAGCCTGGTCCTCGCGTTGGGGGGGCACCACACTTGCCACACACGCCCGCAGCGCTTCGTCGTTCGCTCGGCCGGGATAGCGCCCCATGGTGAGCCCTAGGGGAAGGTCGCTGGTGTCGTGGCCGACGACGTCCGCGATGGTCCACGGCTCTTGTCCGGCATCCTTAGCCTTGCGGATGAACCAGCGTCGCCAGCTATGGAAGTCGACGTTCGACTGCCGTTGCCCCTCAGCGCGCTCGTCGATCCCCAAGCGCCGCCGGAAGCGAGTGTAGGCCTTGCTCGCGGGCATGGACCGCTCCCTTATCGAGCCCACTTCGGGTTCAGGCAGGTCGTCGAACAAATAATCTCCCGGCTTCTTCCCCTTGGATCTGCGCTCGATGATGCCTGCCAGTTCTGCATGCACTGGCACGCGCCGCCGCGCGGCATCGGTCTTGCCTCGCCTGTCAGCGTTCACGCTGAACCAGCCATCGGCGCAGTGGCTGACGCGGAGCCCGCAGATTTCCTCGATTCGCATGCCTGAAAATGCACCAATCCAAACAAGGTCGAGCGTTCGCCGGTCCACGGTCCCTTCTGCCTGTGCGAAGAGCAGCTTGGCCGCCTCTCCGTCCGTGTAGGGACGCTTCCCTCCTGCACTGATCCCAGCCGGGTCCAGAAGCGCGGAGCGCCTGCGACGGGCCTGCTTCACGCCGTCGAGCTGTCGGGACCAAGGATTTTCGGGAGCGTAGCCCTTGCCCTCCAAGAACCGCCAGTACCCCGACAGGAACTTGGTGTAGGTTCCCGCAGATTGTGGCTCCATGCGTGTCAGGAGGTCTGTGACAAACCGACCCGCCACCTTGCGATCAATGCGCTCTACAGCCGTTGGAGCGAAATTGGCGCCAGCCCATTCCTCGTACACTCGGACAGTGCGGCGGATGCCGTCCACCGTGCGCGGAGCCAAGCCGCACGTCGCCAAGTAGACGTCGAGCATGGAACTGATGGGTGTGATGCGCCCCTGAGCGATATCGACGAACTCTCGCGCCGCCTGCCATCCTGCTTTCGCCTGAAGCTCCTCGGCGCGCTCCAACAGGACGAACTCAAGCGCCTCCCGCTCGCGCCAATCCTCTTTGCATTCCAGATCGGTCCGCCATCCCTGAGCCTCGTCAGCTATGGAAGTCGGGCGCTCGGCGGCAGTGAAGCTCGCCTTGAGCTCATGGATTACGGCGTGCTTGATCCGCTCGGCATTCGCCGGGCTGTCAGTTTTCAACGCTCGTTTCAACCGAGTTGCGCCGAAGAATGGCTGGAGGTCTTTCGGGACAGGGACGGTGACGCGGATCGAGCCTCGGTGCCATTCGAGATACTGCCCGAGGCGGGGCTTGTTTGACGCCATTCAGAACTCGTTGAGGGTTTGGTGTACCTCCCGCGTACCCCGCGCGTGTACCCCGTTGCAAGTCCACAACCACTTGCTATTCAACGATTTCAAGGCCTTCTGATCTATACGGCGCACACTCCCTCCGTCTCCGCCACCGCTCTGCCGATATCATCTCCACCGCTTCGGCGGATCACGCCGTCACGGGTGCCGGCGTTGTCTCCTCCTCACGCGCGTAACGCTGCGCCAGATGGGCACAGACCAGCAGCTGGATCTGGTGAAAGATCATGACCGGCAGGATGATCGGTCCCACTTGGGCCGCGGGGAACAGGACGCCGGCGATCGGCACGCCCGACGCCAGGCTCTTCTTCGATCCGCAGAACATGATCGCGATCCGGTCCGCGCGGTCGAAGCCCAGCCGGCGCGCGATCCATGCGGTGGCCAGCATGATGATTGCCAGCAACACGGCGCAAATGATGCTCAGCACGATCAGCTGCCAGATCGGCAACCCTGACCAGAGCCCTTCGACTACGGCTGCGCTGAAGGCGGTATAGACCACCAGCAGGATCGACCCGCGATCCACCATCGACACCAGCGTGGAATGCCGCGCGACGAAGCCGCGCGTCAGCGGGCGGGAGAGATGCCCGGCGACAAATGGCACCAGCAGCTGGAACACGATTGTCCAGATCTCGTCCCCGGCCACCTTGGCCTCGCCACCGATCAGCAGTGCCACGAGCAGCGGGGTCAGCCCGATGCCCAGCAGGTTTGAGGCAGAGGCGCTGCATACCGCGGCCGGCACATTGCCGCGCGCCATTGCGGTAAAGGCGATGGACGATTGTACGGTGGACGGCAGCAGCGTGAGAAACAGCAGGCCAGTGGCCAGTGACGGTGTCAGCACCTGGCCCGCCACCGCCGCCGTCCCGATGCCGAGCAGCGGGAACAGGCCGAAAGTGATCAGCAGAACCACCAGGTGAAGCCGCCAGTTGGTGAGCCCCTGCACGATCGCCTCGCGCGACAGCTTTGCGCCATGCAGGAAGAACAGCAGCGCGATCGCCGCGGTCGTCAGTATCCCAAACAACCGCGCGCCCTCGCCTCGGCACGGCAGTAGCGAGGCGACCAGCACGGTGGCGAGAAGCAGCATGCTGTAGCGATCGATCTTGCGGATGGCAGAAAGCAGGACGATTTTCCTCTTTGTCGCGCGCGGTGAGCGGGCGGGCGGTGCTTAGCACAAGGCAAATTTCGGACCCACCGCCGCTCTACCGACACCGGTGTCACTCCGCCGACAAGTTCTTCTTTCGCGCCGCTAACTCTATTTTAAGGTGTGTGGTTCCTGATGCAGCGGAACAACAGCATTGTGGGAATTACGCAGTCGCCGTTGATAATCGTGGCGCCGGTGCCACTTTGCAGGCACTCTCACGTTGCTATACGCGGCGGCTTCGGCCGCGCCTCGAAAAGGAGAAAACAGGATGATGAAGATACTTTCCGGCCTCGCGGCCAGTGCACTTGTTCTTGCGCCGATCTCGGCCACCGCGGCAACCGCTGCCGCCCCGGCATCGAAGCTGTCGGTTGCCTCGTCGGCGCGCGCTGGTGCGGCAACGGGCAAGTCTGATCGTGCGGTCGCTGGTGGCGGCGTCATCGCTGCAGTTCTGGCAGCGGCAATCGTCATCGGCGGCATCGTGCTGATCGCCGACAAGGACGACGATTCGGACAGCAACTGATCTGACGCGGCGGTGGGGCGGCTCGCCTCACCGCCGTTGGTGTTTCGGCACCGCTTTTCTTCGAACGATACCGCCGCGGCCTACTCCTCGGCGCACGCCAGCATTCCCTCGATCTCCTCGATCGGCAGGTTGAACGCGGCAGCCAGGCTGGCCGCCGAGGCACCCCGGGCGGCCAGTGCGCGAACGCGCTGGCGTTCCACGATCATCGTATAGCCTGACGTGTCGCGTTGCTCGCGCACGATATCCTTGCGTCCCGATCCCCGGCGCCGCTGCTCGGCAGCGCGGTGTGGATCGGCGGCGGTGAGTTCGGCATCCGCGCGGCGGCGCTCTTGCCGCAGCGCCTCGCGCGCCTGTGCTGCGGCTGCGCGCTCCGCGGCACGTGCTTCGAGCCGCGCCAGAACCGGGTCGCCGCTGCTCCCCTGCGTGTCAGCCAAGCGTGTGTCATCCGACGGCGTGCCGACCGGTCGCGTTTGGAGCGCGCGCGCGGGATCGCGCTGCTCAGTGCCGGCGCCAGCCGGCGCCCCCCAGCTCCTGTGTACCATGCCGCCGTTCCTTCCTGCTCGGGCCTTCCACCCGCGCACGGCATCTGCGTCATCGCGCGCGGACGCGCTCCTTAGCGGTCGCTACCGCTTTTTGAACCCCGCACCCGGAAACGATAGGCGGCTCGTCAGCGATCCTGACCGCCATCGACAGGGATGATCGCCCCGGTGACGAAGCTTGCCATCGGGCTGAGCACGAAGGCCGCCACCCGGCCGATCTCGTCCGGGGTACCAAAGCGTTGCAGCGGCACTTCCCGCCGGATCCAGCGCCACCACGATTCCGATCGCGGCCCGGTCGATCTTTCCTCCCAATCGCCGCCGGGAAAGATGATGTTGCCCGGCGCGATCGTGTTGACCCGGACGCCCGACGGTCCGGCGATCACCGCCAGTTCCTTCGATAAGTGCCCCAGCGCCGCCTTTGCCGTGCCATAGGTCATTGGCGTTCCCAGCGCCGCCAGTCCGGCGATCGATCCGATCATCAGCACCGATCCCTCGCCGCGCGGGGTCAGCCGCCGCAACGCCGCGCGCGCCAGGAAGAAGGCCGAATCCAGGTTCTGCGCCATCCCCCCGCGCCACGTGTCATCGTCGATGTCGAAGCCGGGCGGGCAGGGATGAAGCCCGACATTGGCGACCGCCCCCCATAATGGCCCAAGCGCCGCCTCGGCCGCCGCCATCGTCTCCTCAACCGCGGTGGGATCGGTCATGTCGGCGGCCGCGCTCCACAGCCGATCGGCACCGAAGCGGCTGGCGAGCGCATCATGCGTCGCTGCCAAGGCGGCCGCGCCGCGCGCGGTCAGCGCCACGTTCGCGCCCTCCGCCAAGCACGCTTCCACGATGCCCAGTCCGATCCCGCGGCTGCCGCCGGCGACAAAAATGGTCTTGCCCGAAAGCCCCAGGTCCATGCGATCCTCTCCTTTGTCCCGCATCGTGGCCCGGCATTGTTGCCGTGGCTAGGTGGCGGGCAGTTGCTCGGTTGATGTGCCAGCCTGGCGTTCACGGCGCCAGCGCAGCCCGATGAACAGCACCGTCGGCCAGAACAGCGTATTGACCGTGTCGGCGATGGTGTCGGGCCAGCGCCACGATCCGTGATTGTAGCGGTCGATACACTCGTTCAGCAGTTGGAGCGCGGCGACACAGGCCAGCGGTATCGGGGTTGCCAGCGACCGGCGCGTGATCAGCCGCGCCAGCAGCAGCACCGCCATGCCGCCGTGAACATGCGCCAGCGCATCCGGGTTGGCCGGCGTGATCAGCGTCGCCACAACATTCTTCAGCGCCACATAATCCATCGCGCTGCTTCTGCGGCGCGGCCGGCGGGAGCGCAACCGTTCAGATCATCGCCACCCAGGGCGCGGCGTCATCTACTTCCCCCGCTCCGGACGGATCGGCCGGCGGCTGCGGCAGGTCGTTCAGCCATTCCACGCGATTGCGGCCCTTGCGCTTGGCGCGATACAGCACCTCGTCCAGATCCTTGAACAGATCGGCGTGATCGTCGGGAGCCCGATCGAGGTAGCAGGCGGCAATGCTGACCGTCGCATTGACCATTCGCGCATTCCAGAAGATCCGCTGCGCGGCAAAGGCATCGCGCAGCCGCAAGGCGATCGCCTCGGCGTCCTGCGCATCGTCGACGCGCGCAACCACGGCGAACTCCTCGCCCCCCAGCCGCGCGAGCAGATCGCTTTCCCGGCAGCAATCGCGCGCCGTCTTGGCGAACAATTGCAGCATCGCGTCCCCGGCCAGATGGCCGTGCTGATCGTTGATCCGCTTGAAATGATCGATGTCGAGCCACAGCACCGCCAGACGGCCACCGTGGTCACGCATCGCCGCCAATCGCTTGCGCAGCTTGTGCTCGAACGCCCGGCGGTTGAGCAATCCTGTGAGCGGATCGTGGTTGGCGGCTTCACGCAACTGATCCAACAGCGCGTCGCGCACTGCCATTGCGCTGCTGATGGTCAGCGGCACCAGCACCAGGAAGGCGACTGCGATGCGAACCGACACCACATTGTGCGGGTTCGCCATGTCCTGCCCGATGTCGACCACGCCAAGGCCGATCGCGGTCATGCAGGCGATCCCCATGCCCATGGTGATAACCGCCGTCGTGGGGACGCTGTAGGTCAGCGCACACAGCAACAGTCCCGGCATCGGAAACATGATGCTGCCCGGCCCGTCGAACTGAATGGCCGCGATACAGGATGCCAGCAGCAGCAGGATCGGCCAGCGCGGCGCCCGGTTCGCCCGGATGCAACGCCACAGTTGTTGGGGGGTGATCCGGCGTACGGGAAAGTTCAGGATCGCCGGCAGGACCATCAGGTAATTGACCAGGTCGCCCGCGGGCCAGGTCAGCAGCGTCTGCGCCGGCGAACCGTCGAACGCGACGACCACGAGCGCCGCGCCGCATAACCCGGCGACTAGGCACGCGGGCAGCAACAACACCACGATCCGCAGGACGGAGTGGACGCGCTGCAGCGCCAGATCGCTGGGATCGAGGCGCATCAGGAAAATCGCCGCGGCCAGCGATCCCAGAAGGTTGGTGGCCGCGAACATCGCCGACATCGGCAGCGACCGTCCGAAGAGCAGGTCGGCGGCAATGAACCCGACCAACGCGCCGACCCAGCCGGATGGGCAATGAAAGGCGCGGTGGCGCAGCATCAATCCGGCAAGCAGGGCATTGGCGGGCCAGAAGGAAACGGAAAAGGCGTGCCGGGTCGCCAGACCCACGACGCTGGCCGCGAATACCGCCAATCCGATGATTGCCAGCGCCCGCGCGCCTGCGCCCAGCCGATCGCGCATCGACGTCGCATCGCGCGTCTCCGCGCGACGCTCACTGACGTCTGCTGATGGCGCGGCGGAAAAGGACATGCGCGGTCCGTTAGAGTGTAACCGTAAATTTACGGTGACGACGGCGCCTGCGCCAGCCGGTTAACCTTTGCAATATGTTGTTTTGTGTAAACGCTTCCAGTTGAACCGCACGACATCGTCCAGGGCGTCGCGGGCTGCCCATTGTTGCTGGCGGCTATACTGGCAAAGGCGCGCTACCACGCTAGAAAGGCGGCATGAACGCTCCCGGTGCGGCTAATTCCGCTTATCTTCGTCGCGTCGTTGGTGCTTCCATGGCGGGCACCATTGTCGAATGGTACGAATTCTTTCTGTACGGTACCACCGCGACGCTGGTTTTCGGCAAACTCTTCTTTCCGCCGACCGGTAACAGCCTCGACGGGATCATCGCCGCCTTCGCGACCTATGCGGTCGGCTTTATCGCCCGCCCGCTTGGTGGGGTGGTCTTCGGCCATATTGGCGATCGTATCGGTCGAAAGTCGCTGCTTCAGGTCAGCCTTGTGCTGATCGGGGCCTCCACTTTCCTGATGGGATGCCTGCCCGGCTATGCCAGCATTGGATATTGGGCGCCCGCGCTGCTGGTGACGCTGCGCTTCATCCAGGGTTTTGCGCTCGGCGGCGAATGGGGCGGGGCGGTGCTGCTGGTCACGGAGCATAGCCCCGATGATCGTCGCGGGTTCTGGGGCAGCTTCCCCCAGGCCGGCGTGCCGCTCGGCAATCTGCTCGCCACGCTGGTGCTGCTGCTCTTGTCAGCCACGCTCTCGGACGAGGCATTCCTCGCCTGGGGCTGGCGGGTCGCCTTCTGGCTGTCGGTGATCATCATCGTCATCGGCTATTACATCCGGACGCAGGTCAGCGATTCGCCGCTGTTCCAGGCTGCGCGGGAACAGGCCGACCATGCCGGCGACTATGGCCTCGTCGACGTGTTCCGCCGTTATCCCCGGTCGCTGCTCACGGCGATGGCGCTGCGCTTTGGCGAAAACATTCTCTACTACATGGTCGTGACCTTCTCGATCACGTACCTCAGTGTGCGCGGCATCGGGACGGGGCGGATCCTGACGCTCCTGTTCCTTGGTCATGTGGTACATGTCCTCGCGATCCCGGCGGCCGGGCTGCTCGCGGATCGCATCGGTCGCCGCCCGGTCTACATCGCAGGCGCGGCACTGGCGATCGCCTGGCCGTTCGCGGCGTTTCCGATGTTTGATACCGGTGACACCGCGACCATGCTGGCCGCGATCATCGTCGGCCTTGCCATCCACGGGCTGATGTATGCGCCCCAACCCGCGATCATGACCGAGATGTTCCCGACGCGGATGCGCTATTCTGGCGTTTCACTCGGCTATCAGGTCACGGCGATTGTTGCCGGCTCCTGGGCGCCGCTGATCGGCACCGCGATCCTGCGCGCGCACGATGGCTGGCTGCTGCTCGCACTCTACATCGCCGGCAGCGCAACCGTCAGCCTGGTTGCGGCGCTGCTGATGCGCGAGACGCGCGGCGTTGCGTTGATCACGATCGATCAGGCGGATGCCCAGCGCCTCGCCGCGGGAGCACGCTGAGCGGCCGGGATTCCGCACCTACGGAACTGGCCGGGGGATGGAGAAGATCGGCCAAAAGCGGCTAGAGACAGGCCGATGGACACCCAAAACGATCCCGACACCCCCCCTCAAAAGGGCCCGAGCTATTCGAGCTATCTGCGCCTGGACGAGCTGCTGGCGTGCCAGACGCCACTGTCGGGAACGCATGACGAAATGCTCTTCATTGTCATCCATCAGGCATCGGAACTGTGGATGAAACTGTGCCTGCACGAATTGACCGCGGCGCGCGACGCGATCGCCGGATCGCGCCTCGACACCGCTTTCAAGATGATGTCTCGCGTCGCCCGCGTGCAGCAGCAACTGATCGGTAGTTGGGAGATTTTGGCCACGATCACCCCGGCTGATTACTCCGCGATGCGCGGCAAGCTGGGCACCAGCTCCGGGTTCCAGTCGCACCAATATCGCGCGATGGAATTCCTGATGGGGAACAAGAACGCGGCGATGATCGACGTCTTCTCCGATGCGCCGCCGCTTCAGGCCATGCTGCAGGACGTGCTCACGAAGCCCGGCATCTATGATGAGGCGCTGCGCGCGCTCGCCCGCGCCGGACTGCCGGTGCCGGAGGACCGACTGAACCGCGACTTTTCAACGCCTTATGTTGCTTCACCGGGCGTCGAGACGTGCTGGCGCCGCGTCTATGCCGAACCCGATAAATACTGGGACCTGTATGAACTGGCCGAGAAGCTGGTCGATCTGGAATATCGCTTTCAACTCTGGCGGTTCGGCCATCTGAAGACTGTGGAGCGCGTGATCGGCTTCAAGCGTGGAACCGGTGGGACAGCCGGGGTCCCGTATTTGGCGAAGGTGATCGACCAGATATTCTTCCCCGAATTGCTGACGGTGAGGGCGGTGTTGTGAGCGTGCAGATGACGGGTGAATGGCCGGATCTCGATACCGTCCGATCGTGGGATGCGAGCGATCCGCTACGCGACCGCCGCGCGCGCTTCGCGCTGCCGCAGGGTATGATCTATCTCGATGGCAACTCGCTCGGCGCGCTGCCTCGCGCGACCGCTGACCGCATTGCCGATACGGTGACCCGGCAATGGGGCCGCGACCTTATCTCTAGCTGGAACAAGAATGGCTGGATCGACGCCCCCGCCCGGCTCGGCGCGCGCATCGCCCCGCTGATCGGCGCGGCTGCTGACGAGGTCATCGTCGCCGACTCCACCTCGGTTAATCTGTTCAAGCTTTTGGCCGCGGCGTGCGCTGCCCGGCCCGATCGTGGAACGATCCTGACCGAACCCGGGAATTTTCCCACCGATCTCTACGTCGCCAACGGCGTCGCGCAGATGATGCCCGATCGACGCGTCAGGACCATGGCAGCAGAGGAGATCGCGGCGGCAATCGATGCCGACACCGCGGTCGTCCTGTTGACTCATGTGCATTACAAGACTGGCGCGATGCTGGACATGGCCGCGATCACGGCGGCGGCGCATCGCGCTGGCGCGTTGATCCTGTGGGATCTCAGTCATAGCGCTGGTGCCGTTGACGTGGATCTGAACGGATGCGGCGTCGACCTGGCCATCGGCTGTGGCTACAAATATCTCAACGGTGGCCCCGGCGCTCCCGCGTTCCTCTTTGTCGCGCGATCCGTGCAGGAGACGCTGTCGTCCCCGCTGTCCGGCTGGATGGGCCATGCCGCGCCGTTCGACTTTGGCGACGATTATGCCCCGGCCCCCGGTATCCGTCGCTTCCTGTGCGGCACGCCGCCGATTCTGGCGATGAGCGCGCTCGACGCCGGGCTCGACACCTTCGGCGAAACCGGGATGGCACAGCTTGTCGCGAAGAGCAGAGCGCTTGGCGACCTGTTGATCGCGGGGATCGAGGCGCGCTGTGTCCGCCATGGCTTCAGCCTGGTCACGCCGCGTGATCCCGCCGCACGGGGCAGCCACGTCAGTATCGCGCATCCACACGCGTGGGAAATCTGCCAGGCGCTCATCGCACGCGGTGTCGTTGGCGATTTCCGCGCACCGGACGTTCTCCGCCTTGGCCTGACGCCCCTCTACACCAGCTTCGAAGACGTTTGGCAGGCGGTCGAACTGCTCGCCGCCGTGATGGAGGAGGGCGCATGGCGCGACCCAGCGTTCGCGGCGAGGGCGGCGGTTACCTGACGTGCTGGGCGGGCAAATTAGCCCGCCCCATGGGTTCCCTCCCCGTCACCGCCCGCAGTGATTGCCGACGGTCACGGGGCGGGGCGCTCAGGCTGTGCCTCCGCGAGGATCACGGCAAACCGGCTTTCCGGGTCGGTCCACTCGGCAACCGGGGTCCAGCCTCCCGCGCGAAGCAGGATACGGGCGTCGCGCGGGCCGTATTTGTGACTGTTCTCGGTATGGATCGTCTCCCCGGCAGCCATCGTGAAGGGCCGGCCCTCGACGGTGAACGCGACTTCCCGCGTCGCTTCCAGATGCATTTCGATCCGCGCGCGGTCATCGTTCCAGATCGCACGGTGGCGAAACGCATCAACGGGAATGGTGCCGTCGAGTTCGCGATTGATGCGGGCGAGCAGATTGAGATTGAACGCCGCGGTAACGCCAGCGGCATCGTCATAGGCGCGCTCGAGCACCGCGGCGTCCTTGATCCTGTCCATGCCAATCAGCAGCTGCGCCCCCTGGCCCAGCGACGCGCGCATCGCGCGCAGCAGGTCCACCGCCGCCAGCGGGATCAGGTTTCCAATTGTCGAACCTGGAAAGAAGCCCAGCTTCGGCGCGGTTTCGATCGTGCGGGGCAATGTGAGTGCCCGGGTAAAATCCGCTTCGAACGGGAGTACGAACAGGTCGGGGTAGCGGGTGGATAAATCCCGTGCTGAATCGCGCAGGAAGTCGCCCGAAATGTCGATCGGCACATAGGCAGATGGCCGAACGGCATCGATGACCAGCGGGGTCTTGGTTGACGAACCCGAGCCGAATTCTACCAGCGCCGATCCGCGCGGGACGCGCGCCGCAAGATCGGCAGCGATATCACGCAAGATTCCCGTTTCGGTCCGCGTCGGATAATATTCCCGCAGCTGCGTGATATCCTCGAACAATTCGGAGCCCTGGCGATCGTAGAACCACCGCGCCGGAATTGCGCGAGGGCGGCGTTCCAGCCCGCTAAGCACGTCCGCACGAAACTGCGGATCTGCCAGCGAGGCTTGTCCGTCCTCGATTTCCGGCTTCAGCATCAACGTCCCTTTCCAATTGATGTCGATCGGCGCGACCGGCGTGCGGTCGCGGCCGTTCTCAGATGTCCTTCGCGAGCCGGACGCCGGTGAACTGCCAGCGCTGGTGCGGATAGAAGAAGTTCCGGTAGCTGGCGCGGGCGTGGCCGCGCGGCGTCGCGCACGACCCACCCCGCAGGACAAACTGCCCGCTCATGAACTTGCCGTTGTATTCACCCACGGCGCCATCGGCTGGAGCGAAGCCGGGGTAGGGGCGGTAGGCGCTGCCGGTCCATTCCCACACATCGCCGAAGAACGCGGGCGCCTTTGCCGCGGGGCGTGGCTCCACGGGCCCTGCCTCATCCATCTGGTTGCCGCCTGCGGGGTCATGGCCCGCCGCAGCGGCTTCCCACTCGAACTCGGTTGGCAATCGCGCGCCTGCCCAACTGGCATAGGCATCGGCCTCGAAGAAGCTGACATGAGTGACCGGGGCTGCGGGGTCGACCGCGCGCCGCCCGTCGAGGCCAAAGCGGGTCCACACCCCGTCCTGCTCCTCCCAATACAGCGGTGCGGCGATCCGCTCGCGCTGAACCCATGCCCATCCATCGGACAGCCACCAGCGGGGATCGCGATAGCCGCCGTCGCTAATGAACTGCTGCCATTCGCCATTGGTCACCGTGCGGCTGGCTATCGCATGCGGCGCGACCAGCGCGCGGTGGCGCGGCCCTTCGCAGTCAAAGGCAAAGGCGTCACCGTCATGACCGATGTCGATGATCGCCTCACCTTGTTCGATCCAGGTGATCGGCGCCGGCACCCCGACGGGCACTTTCGGTGCGGCCGGCCACAGCGCAGGTTCCAGCGGGTTTTCGGCAAAAAGATGCAGGATATCGGTGACCAGCAACTCCTGATGTTGCTGCTCATGATGACAGCCCAGTTCGACCAGTGTGCGCGCTTCCGGCGGCAGTCCGGGCAGCGCTGCCAGCAGCGCGGCGTCAACCGCGGCGCGATAGCCGCGGACCTCGTCGAGCGTTGGGCGGGTCACCATGCCGCGACGCGCGCGCGCATGGCGGCGACCCTCGGCCTCGTAATAGCTGTTGAACAGGAACGGGAATCGAGGATCATGCAACCGGTAACCGGCGATATGGTCGCGCAACACGAACGTCTCGAAGAACCAGCTGGTGTGCGCCAGATGCCATTTGGCTGGCGACGCATCGTCCATCGACTGAACGGTGGAGTCGGCATCGCTAAGCGGTGCGGCAAGGGCGTCGGTCAGCGCCCGCGTCGACCGATAGAGTTCGGCAATTCGGTCTTCGTTCGGCGCGTGACGCAGGTGCATCCTGTGCTCTCCCCCCAGAAAGCGCCAGCCGGACACTATCGCCGCGGCGATCAGCGCACAGGCAAAGCGCAGCAGGGAAAATGTCCCCTACCGCTGATCTGGATCAGGAAAACAAACGAGCCACCGGGATTTTTGTTCAACGTCTCGCCAGCCGAACGTGCCGGGTTAGTTTCGGCCCGCCGCGAACAGCATCACCACGACCACAAGGATCGCCAGCGCCTGGAATAGGATACGCTGCTGCATCATTCGATTGGACTTCAGCTGGCCTGCCGTCGGCCCGGTCTGGCCAGTTCCTCGCGCCTCTGCGCTTGCGTTCTGCAGAAACGCGACGATCCCGCGGATCAAAGCGACAAGCGTCGCAATGAGCGCCGCGACCAGGAGGATGACCAGAAACGTCTGCATGGCCCCAATCTAGGCGGTGAGAGGGCCATTGGGAACCCGTCCTGCGCGCAGATCGGCGGCGATCACGAGACCGTCCACGCCACTCTCGCGCATCGCGGCCAGCGTGGGCGCGCCATGTCGCTTCGCGAGCCGCTGTCCATCGGCTCCGATCAGAAGGTCATGATGGTGGTAATGTGGCGTCGGGAGCTCGAGCAGTTCCTGCAGCAAGCGGTGCACATGGGTCGCGGCAAACAGATCGCGGCCGCGCACCACGTCGCTCACGTTCTGCCAGGCGTCATCAACCGTGACCGCCAGATGGTAACTCGCTGGCGCATCCTTGCGCGCGAGAACGACATCGCCGGCGGACAGCGGATCGGCGCGGATCAGTTGGCCGTGGTCATGCCAGGTCAGGGGTCCAACGCGCTCGACCGCCTGTGCCATGTCGATCCGCCAACAGAATGGCCGGTCGCTTGTTTCATCCCGCCCTCGACAGGTTCCTGGATATACCGGCTCGGCTCCGTGTGGGGCTGACAGGCTGGCGGCAGCAATCTCTGCGCGGGTGCAATAGCAACGGTACAGCAGACCCATGTCGCGCAGCCGATCCAGCGCGGCGGCGTAGGCGGGCAGGCGATCCGATTGGTGGACGACCGGCCCGTCCCACGACAAGCCCAACCAGGTCAGGTCGTCCTTGATCGTTCCAATATGCTCAGGCCGGCTGCGCGTGCCGTCGATATCCTCGATGCGCAGCAGAAAGCGCCCGCCTCGGCTCCGGGCGAGATCATGCGCCAAGATGGCGGACCAGGCATGGCCAAGGTGCAGGCGGCCGGTCGGGGAGGGGGCGAAGCGGCTGACGATCACGCTGGGCGATGTGCGAAGCTTTGGCCGCCCCGGCAACCCCGCCGCTTCTTTCCGCCTCAGCGCCCGCTAAATACCGGCTCGCGCTTTTCCATGAACGCAGCAACTCCTTCCTTGTGATCTTCGGTCGCCATCAGTCGGCGGATCGTCTCGATCGCCCAGCCGCCCAAGTCGCGCGGATCGCCGTAAGCGGCCCGCCGCAGCCCTTCCTTCATGTAGCGCAGCGCCAGCGGCGGGTTCGCCGCGATGCGGGTGGCCAGAGCCCGGGCTGCCGGCAGAAGATCGCCATGCGGCACGACCTCGCGCACCAACCCGATGCGCTGCGCCTCGGCCGCGTCGATCACGTCGCCGGTGAAAAGGAGCTCGGCGGCCTTGGCGGGTCCCACGATGGAGGGAAGGCGGTAGAAGCCGCCCACGTCACAGACGAGCCCGCGCTTGATGAACAGCTCGGCGAATTTTGCCTTGTCGGAGGCGACGCGGATGTCGGCATAGAGTGCCAACTCCATGCCCCAGCCGACCGCCGCGCCGTTCACTGCAGCGATCACCGGCTTGTCGCATTCCAGCGCGGCCATCGCGGCGGGGGTGGGTTGATAGCGGACCACCGGTGGCGCCTTGCGCTTGGCGAAGGCATCCGGCCCGGCCATGATCTCGCCGACGTCATCACCCGAGCAGAACGCCGGGTCCGCCCCGGTCACGATCACGCACCGTGCGTCCTCGTCGGTCACTGCGCGACGAAAGGCCGCTTCCAGCTTCGCATAGGCGTCCCAGTTCAGCGCGTTGCGCCGCGCCGGCCGATTAAGCGTGATCGTGGCAATGTGATCCGCCACTTCATAGGTGACGCTCTCGCTCGTCTCGTCGTTCATTCGTCCTCTCCCCTTGACCCGGCTTTTCCCGGGCTGTCATCATGGCGTCATCGCGGGACGCGAGACGTCCGGCGACACGGTATCGAAGGGGAGCGCGCTTGTTCCATCCCGATCTGATCCGCCATCCGGACTCGTGCCCGGCGCTCGTGCTGAACGCCGATTACACGCCGTTATCCTATTATCCGCTCAGCATCTGGCCGTGGCAGACCGCGGTCAAGGCAGTGTTTCTCGATCGCGTGGCGATCGTCGCGCATTACGAGCGGGAGGTGCGAAGCCCGAACCGCACGATGCGCCTGCCCTCGGTCATCGCGCTCAAACAATATGTAAGGCCGTCGCAATTCCCGGCGTTCACCCGTTTCAACCTGTTCCTGCGCGATCGCTTCGCCTGCCAATATTGCGGCGGCCACATGCGCGATCTGACCTTCGACCATGTCGTGCCGCGCGCGCAGGGTGGCCGGACGACCTGGGAAAATGTCGTCACGGCCTGCGCCCCATGCAATTTGCGCAAGGGTGGGCGGACCCCGAAGCAGGCCGGGATGCCGCTCCATATCGAACCGATCCGGCCGACCAGCTGGCATTTGCAGGAACATGGGCGCAGTTTTCCGCCTAACTATCTCCACGAGACATGGCACGATTGGCTTTATTGGGACGTTGAGCTCGAAGCCTGATCTTGAGGGAGGATGAAAAGGTAATGCGATCATGGATCGTCGCCGCGGCGCTGGTGCCGCTTCTGGCCGCTTGCGGCGCGCGGGACGAGGATGAGGAAACGGCTGCCGCCGCCAACTACAGCCCCCCAACAGTCACCTCTCGACTTGATTTCGGCAGCGAGATCGAGCGCCGTTTTCACGAGAATGACGTCAACCGCGACGACAAGATCACACCTGACGAGCTGCCTGAACGGCTGCAGCCAATGATCGCGCGCGGCGACAAAAATGGCGACGGCGCGCTGAGTGCACAGGAATGGGGCGACATGCTGCTCGACTGGTTCGATCGCAACGATCTGAACAGGGATCGGACGCTGACCAGTGAAGAACGCGAAACCTACCGCCGGCAGCAGCGCGAGCGTGCTGCCGCTACGGCAACTGACCAATCTGCGCGTTGACCATGACAGCGGGTGCGGTGCAGCATGATGAGATGAACGGTCTCCCCCCTGTCACCAACACCGATGATATCCGCTATCTCGGCCGGGTTCTCGGTGACGTCATTCGCGAGATGGGGGGCGAACGGTTGTTCGCGGCGACGGAGGCGATCCGGTCGGCGTCGGTCGATCGCCATCGCGGCGGCGGCGCACCGGTGGACCATCACCTCGACGCGCTATCGCTTGATGAAACGCTCGATTTCGTCCGCGGATTCATGCTGTTCTCGATGCTGGCGAACCTGGCCGAAGATCGACAGGGCGTCGCGGCAGAAGAGGGTGCGGACGTCGCCTCCGCGCTGGAGCGGCTCGCTGCGGAGGGCGTCGACCACGATCAGGTCTGCGCGCTGCTCGACCATGCGCTGATTGCGCCCGTGCTGACGGCGCATCCCACCGAGGTGCGCCGCAAAAGCATGATCGACCATCGCAATCGGATTGCGGCGCTGATGGCGCTGCGCGATTCGGGTGCGGAGGAAACCCCCGCTGGCGACCGCATCGACGAGGCGATCATGCGGCAGGTCGCCTTGCTGTGGCAGACGCGCGTGCTGCGGCGGGAACGCCTGTACGTCACGGACGAAGTGGAAACCGCGCTCAGCTATCTGCGCGACGTGTTCCTGCCGGTCATCCCTGCGCTGTACCAGCGTTGGGACCGCGCCATGGGACGGCGCCTGCCGGCATTCCTCAAGCCGGGAAGCTGGATCGGCGGCGATCGCGACGGCAATCCTTATGTGACCGCCGATTCGTTGCGCACGGCGCTGTCAAAGGCGTCTGCCGCTGCACTCGGCTATTATCTCGATGAACTGCACGCACTCGGCACGGAACTGTCGATCTCGTCGGATCATGCGACGATCGACGAGGCGGTGATCGCGCTGGCAGAGGCAAGCGGCGATACTGGCGCCAGCCGCAGCGACGAACCTTATCGGCGCGCCCTGTCCGGAATCTATGCGCGGTTGGCCGCCACCTATCAGAAGCTCGTCGGAACGCCTCCGCCGCGCCCTGCGGCGCGTGTCGCCGCGCCCTATCCCGACCCCGCTGCCTTGCGCGCCGATCTTGTCACGCTTGCGCGCCCGTTGTCTGAGGGCGCGGGCGGGCTGCTCTCCAGCAGCGGAGCGATTGGGCGGCTGATCCGCGCGGTCGAGGTATTCGGCTTCCACCTCGCGACGCTCGACCTGCGGCAGAACAGCGCGGTGCACGAGCGAGTGGTCGCCGAGCTGCTCAAGAACGCCGGTGTCTGCGACGACTACCTCGCCCTGGACGAGGCCGAACGCGTCGCGATGCTCAATCGCGAACTCGCCAGCGCGCGGGGGCTCACCAGCCGCTTCATCACCTATTCCGAAGAAACGACTAAGGAACTGGAGATCGTCGCCGCCGTGGCCGAGGCGCATGCGACCTACGGGTCAGCAAGCATCCGGCAATATATCGTGTCGATGTGCGAATCGGTCAGCGACCTGCTCGAGGTGCATCTGCTGCTGAAGGAAGCGGGCCTATACGTCCCCGGCGATCCGCCCCACGCGGCGGTGATGGCGGTTCCGCTGTTCGAGACGATCGGCGATCTGGAAGCCGCGCCCACGATCATGCGTGCCTGGTTCGCCCTGCCGGAGGTGGCGGCGATCGCCCGAGCACGCGGCCATCAGGAAGTGATGATCGGCTATTCCGATTCGAACAAGGACGGCGGCTATCTCACCTCCGGCTGGCAGCTTTCAAAAGCTTCTACCGCGCTGAAACCGGTGTTTGAGGCGGCGGGCGTGGGCATGCAATTGTTCCACGGCCGCGGCGGCGCGGTGGGTCGTGGCGGTGGGTCGGCCTTTGCGGCGATCCGGGCGCAGCCTCCCGGCACGGTGCAGGGTCGGATCCGGATCACCGAACAGGGGGAGGTGATCGCCGGCAAGTACGGCACGCGTGAAAGCGCGATCACCAATTTGGAGGCGATGACGTCCGCCACGCTGCTGGCGAGCCTGTCGCCCGCACCGCTGTCCAACACGGAGAATGAGACGTTCGCGGCGGCGATGGACAAGCTGTCGGACACCGCGTTTCACGCCTATCGCGACCTTGTTTACGGCACCGAAGGCTTCAATTCCTTCTTCCGCCAGATGACGCCGATCGCGGAAATCTCCGGGCTGAAGATCGGTAGCCGACCGGCGAGCCGGAAGAAATCCCAGCGGATCGAGGATCTGCGCGCGATTCCCTGGGTGTTCAGCTGGGCGCAGGCGCGCGTCATGCTGCCCGGGTGGTACGGCGTCGGGCACGCGCTCGCGGCGTTCGAAGATAAGGCGTTGCTCGCCGACATGGCGGAGGGGTGGCCGCTGTTCGGGGCGATGCTGGCCAATATGGAGATGGTGCTCGCCAAATCGGACATGGGTATTGCCGAACGGTATGCCGGACTGGTGGAGGACGAGAAGCTTGGGGCGCGTATCTTCGGGCGGATCCGGGACGATTGGCAGCAGACCTGTGACGGGCTTCTGGAAGTCACCGGTCAGTCGCGCTTGCTGGAGAAGCATCCGGCGCTCGACGCGTCGATCCGCTTGCGACTTCCTTATATCGAGCCGCTCAACCTGCTGCAGATCGAATTGATGCGCCGCCATCGCGCTGGCGAAGATGATCTGCGTATCGCCGAGGGCATTTTGCTGTCGATCAACGCCATCGCCACCGCGCTGCGCAACTCCGGGTAACCGCTGGGTGAGATTGCTGTTGCGAATTATTCGCGTTTGTCATAGCGACCGAAGGCGAGGCGATTATGCCTGCTGAGCGGTGGAATGACGGCGATCGAAACGGACACGGTGATGGAGCGACCAGCGGCGGCACCTGCAGCTGACGCTCGCGCATCAGCGGCCCGCCAGCAGCCGGCGTCCCGTTCTCGCAAGAAGGCCCGTTCCTTCTGGCTGAAGCAACTGCACACCTGGCATTGGGTCAGCGCCGCCGTCTCTCTGGCGGGGATGCTGTTGTTTGCCATCACCGGCATCACGCTTAATCACGCCGCCTCGATCGGCGCGGAACCCAAGGTGACTCAGGTGGAGGCGATGCTGCCGCCGCCGCGCCTCGCCGAATTGCGCGGTGACCACGCCGCGGCTGCGCCGCTACCGCCGCGCGTAGCGGAGGCGGTGGCTGCCGCCGTCGCGCTTGATCCCGCGGGGCGCGCGGCGGAATGGTCGGACGAGGACGTCTATGTCGCCATGCCGGGCCCCGGCCAGGACGCCTGGGTCAGCATCGATCGGACGACCGGTGCGATCAGCGCCGAAAGGACGTGGCGTGGCTGGATCTCGTACCTCAACGATCTGCACAAGGGACGGAACACCGGCGATGCCTGGTTCTGGTTCATCGACGTCTTCGCGGCGGTGTGCATCGTCTTCACGCTGACCGGGCTCCTGCTGCTTCAGCTGCATGCTCGCCATCGCCCATCAACCTGGCCGCTGGTGGCGACGAGCCTGCTCGTCCCGCTGCTCCTGGCCGTATTCCTGATCCATTAAGAGGGAGGCCGCGAACAACCTCATGCGTCCAGTCTATCTCCTCGTCGCCGGCGCGATCAGCGCCCCCGCGGCTGCGCAGACCGTCAGCGTCACCATTCCGCAGCTGAAAGTGGCCGAATATCATCGCCCCTATGTCGCCGGATGGCTGGAACCGGCCACTGGGGGGCCGGCGCGAACCGTGTTTGTCTGGTACGACGTCAAGAAGGGCGGCGCGGAACCGGGTACCAAATGGCTTGCCGATTTGCGTAGCTGGTGGCGCAAGGGCGGCCGCACGATGAAGCTGCCGGCCGATGGGGTCAGCGGCGCGACCCGTGCGCCCGGCACCTACCAGATCCCACTGCCCAAGGGGCTGCCGGCCGGGCAGTACGTCCTGAATGTTGAGGCCGCTCGCGAGACCGGCGGGCGCGAGCTGCTCCGCGTGCCAGTCACCGTTCCGGGCAAGGGCGGCACTGCCAAGGGCAGTGCCGAGCTCGGCACCATTACCGTTCGTTGAGGAAGATCGCCATGCGTCTGAAGACCCTGCTGCTCGCCGCCATCGGTGCCGCCACCCTGGCCGCCCCGGCGATGGCACACCGCCAGTGGTTGCTCCCGTCGACCACGACCCTGTCGGACACCAATCAATATGTGACCGTCGACGCAGCGGTGTCGAACGACCTGTTCTACCCGGATCACGTCGCCATGCGCCCTGAACAGATCAAGGTCTGGGCACCCGATGGCACCACCGGCACGATTGAGAATGCCGCCACGGGGCGCCACCGCACCACCTTTGACGTGAAGGTAGACAAGCCTGGTACGTGGAAGATCGGCACCGAAATGTCGTCGGCCATGGGCAGCTTCAAGCTGAACGGCGAGGAATGGCGCGTCGGCGGCCGCCGCGGCCCCCCGCCGCCGGCGGCCACCGCTGCTGGTGGCATGGCGCCGCAGGGGCGACCGCGGGTGCGAAGTGTCGCCACGCCCGCCGAAATTCCCGCTGGCGCGACTGACGTCCGGCTCACCGAGATGATGAGCCAGAACGCAACCTTCGTGACGGCAGGGCCGCCGAGCGAGGGAGTGTTCAAGCCGATCGGCAAGGGGCTGGAGTTCCAGCCGATCACCCATCCGGGGGCGCTCGTCGCCGACGAAGAGGGGCAGTTCCGCTTCCTCGTCGATGGTAAGCCCGCTGCCGGGGTGAAGGTGACAGTGGTGCCAGGTTCCAAGAAGTTCCGTGAAGCCGAGGGCGCGCAGGAACTGGTAACGGGCGCGGACGGCGTCCTTCGTGTCAGCTGGCCCGTGCCCGGCATGTACTGGATGAGCGCGACGATGACCGACGCGAAGACGACGGTGCCGCGTGCCACCGAGCGGCGCATGACCTTCACCACGACGCTGGAGGTGCCCGCGCCCTGAGCGCGGAGCGGCCGGCATGTCCGCTGATGTGAGAACGGCGGCAGCGACGGCTGCCGTCCGTTACGCTGTCCCGCCGATCGACGACCGTGCAATGGCCCATTGGGATCAGTCGGCGTCGGTGGCGACACTGAGCGGCGCAACGATGGGGACGCGCTGGCAGGTGCGTTATGCCGAGCCGGAGAATCACGATCCGGCACAGCTAAGTGCAGAGATCCAGGGGCTTTTTGCCACCATCATTGCTGACATGAGTCATTGGGTGGCTGAATCGCGTCTCTGTGTGATCAATCGCTCGCCGCCGGGTGAGTGGCATTCGGTCTCTGCCGATTTCGCCGACGTGCTGGGCACCGCGCTGGAGGTGGCTGCCGTATCGGGCGGGGCGTTTGATCCCGCGATCGGCGCGCTGGTTGACCTCTGGGGCTATGGTCCCGTCGCGGTGGATCGCGCGCCGATGATGCAGGAGATTGCCGCTGCCCGGGAGGGCGGCGGGTGGCAGCAGCTGGATCTTGATCGCGGCGCCTGCCGGGTTCGGCGTCGCGGTACGGCGCGGCTTGATCTGTCGGGGATCGCCAAGGGGCATGCCGTCGACCGACTGTCCAAGTTGCTGCAACAGAACGAAATCTTCCACAGCCTGGTCGAGATCGGTGGCGAGTTCGTCGGGCGTGGATTGCGGCCTGATGGCGATCCCTGGTGGGTTGAGCTGGAGACGCCGGGTGCCTGTGCGGCGCCGATCCGCGTCGCGCTGCATCAATGCGCGGCGGCGACGTCGGGCGATTATATCCGCGGGCGGCATACGATCGATCCACGCACCGGTTCGCCGGTGGCGCATGCGTTGGCGGTGAGCGTGATCCACGAAACGGCGATGCAGGCGGATGCGTGGGCGACGGCGCTGAGCGTCGTGGCGCCGGCGGAGATGATGGCGATGGCGGCAGCGCGCCACCTTCGGGTACGTGCGCTGATCCGGCGGGAGGGGCGGATCGTGGAATGGCTGAGCCCCGAGTTGCGCGCGATGATCGACGATTGAGCTGGCGCAAGACGGCCGCGAACCGCGGACCTTCGGCCTGCCTGCGGCGTTGAATCGGCCTCAATCAGCCGCCCCCGCGGCTGTCCCGGCCGGTGTTTCGATGACCGATGCATACCGTCCGTTACGCCTTGGTTTCCCGGTGAAGGTCATGGGCAAGCCGGGCCTGAAATCAGGCGACACCCGCCGCTGGCAGAAGAACCCGCATCTCAAATGTTCGCTCGAGTTGCTGGACGAGGTGCTGGAGTATCTGCGCAGCGAACGGCTGGACATGTACCGGCTGTCCTCGGACATCGCGCCCTATGCGACGCACCCGGACATGCCGCAATTTCACAAGATGGTGGCAGAGAGTGATGCCGAGCTGCGTGCGTTCGGGGCCAAGGCCCGCGCCTATGACATCCGGCTGTCGTTCCACCCGTCACAATATGTGCTGCTGAACGCGCCCAATCCGGAGCTGACGCGAAAGAGCATCTGGGACCTGTCGAGCCAGGCCGAGATGCTTGATCGGATGGAGCTGGACGACGAGGCGGTGATGATCACCCATGTCGGCGGCGTCTATGACGATCACGAGGCGAGCCGCGCGCGCTGGATCGAGGGGTGGGAGCAATGCCCCGAGCATGTCCGCCGGCGACTGGTGCTGGAGAATGACGACGTCCGCTTTTCCGCCGCCGATGTGCTGTGGATTCATGAGCGGACCGGCGTGCGGCTGATCTTCGACTATCAGCATTTCTGGTGCCTCAACCCTGAGCGGCTCGACATGCGCGACACGCTGGAGCGGTTCCTGGCGACGTGGCCCGATGGCGTCCGGCCCAAGATCCACTTTTCCTCGCCGCGCACCGAAATGCGCGAGGTGAAGCAGAAGGTCAGCGCGCGCGAACGGGCCGCCGCGGCGGGCAGCGGCAAGGCCAGCGCGGGCGAGGTGCTGAAGGCGCCGCTGAAACCCGCCGCGCGGGTGAAGACGGTGCTTCGGCCGCCGGTCTGGACCGGCCACGCGGATTTCACCAACCCGTTCGAATTCGCCACCTTCATGCGGATGGCGGTGGGGCTGGTGTTCGACGTGATGCTGGAAGGCAAGGCGAAGGACCTGAGCCTGCTTCGGCTGCGCCCCGACCTGCTGCGCTTCGCGCCCGATGTCGCGGCGCGCTTTGGCATCACCGATCAGGATGCGGCGGATTTCGCGGCCGATGAGGCGCGGCTCGAGGGTGCGGTGGACGCGGATGATGAGCCGGATGTCGATGAAGGATTGGCGCAGGCAGCGGAATAGCCGGTCGGTGCGTTGTTGCCCGGCAATCGAGGGAGGTGTTATGCAGATCGTGAAGCTGCCGGCCGGTGAGCCAGCCCCGCCCGATACCGATTGCATCCGGATCCAGGAACGCAAGGACGGGCAGTTCCTGCTCGAAGGATCGGTGCTGTTCCGGTGTGGCGACATCGATTCGGCGGAGTCGGTGTCGCTGGTCGGCGGCGATCCTTATCCCAGTTACGACGATGCCGAAGCGGCAGGTCTGGCTTGGGCGGACGATCATTGCGTCGAGACGTTGCACCTTGCGCGATCGGCGGGGACGCAGCCGTTGCCCGACGCGGCATAGGATCAGCCGCGGGATGCAAAAATCCCATAGGTGATGCAAAGACAGATTGTTGCGCGCAGAAGGCCACGACCGTAACGGTCGGGTATGAAGCTTCTGTCCTCCGCGGCCTTTGCTGCGCTCGCCCTGTGTCTTGCCACCAACGCCGCCGCGGAAATGCAGCGCTACAGCGTGATCTTTGGCGGCAAGACCGTCGGCCACCTCAACGCCGACGTCGAGGGCGACCGGACCGCAATCGATTTCGATTACAAGAACAACGGCCGCGGGCCGACGATGAAGGAAACGCTGCGGCTGGACGCGAACGGCCTGCCGGTCGCGTGGGATATCGCCGGCACGACCACCTTCGGATCCAAGGTGGAGGAGCATTTCGCGCGCAATGGCAAGGGCGCGACGTGGACCGATGCGACGGGCAAGGGCGCGGTCGCGGCGGCGCCGGCCGGCGCGGTCTATATCGCGCAGAGCGGCAGCCCTTGGTCGACCGGCCTTTATGCACGCGCGATCCTGAAGACCGGCGGCACCACGCTCGCCGCGCTGCCGGGCGGCACGCTGACGCTGACCAAGGGCCAGACGCTGAACATGACGGGCGCGAACGGCCCGCTGAAGGTGACCGCCTATGACGTCGGCGGGATCGAGACGACGCCGGACACCATCCTGCTCGACGACAAGGGCGACATGTTCGCCGCGATTTCGCCCCGACAGGTCATCGTGCGCGCCGGCTATGAGGGCGAGGCCGAGCGGCTGAAGACGCTGGCGGCGCAATGGTCGACCGACCGGTTCGTGGCGATCAACAAGAAGGTGGCGCATCGCTACGCCGGGCCGGTGCGCATCCGCAACGTGCGCGTGTTCGATCCCAAGGCCGGCACACTCGGCAACCCGGTATCGGTGCTGGTGTCGGGCAACAAGATCAGCGCTGTCGAGCCGCTGACCAAGAAGGGCGCGGCGGGCGAGACGGTGATCGACGGCGCCGGTGGCACGATCGTCCCTGGCCTGTACGAAATGCACGCGCATACCGGGCAGGAAGGCGCGCTGCTGAACCTGGCCGCCGGCGTCACCACCATGCGCGACATGGGCAATGACAATGCGGTGCTCGACACGCTGGTGGAGCGGATCGACAAGGGCGTGATCGCGGGGCCGCGGATCGTTCGCGCCGGCTTCATCGAGGGGAAGAGCCCGTTCAGCGCCAATAACGGCATTCTGGTCAACAGCGAGGCCGAGGCGGTCGCCGCGGTCCGCTGGTACGCCGATCACGGCAAGTTCTGGGGCGTCAAATCGTACAACAGCATGAACCCGGCGTGGATCCCCGCGCTGGTGAAGGAAGCGCATGCGCGCGGGCTGAAGGTCGCGGGGCACGTCCCCGCCTTCGCCACCGCGGACCAGATGATCGAGGCCGGGTTCAACGAACTGACGCATATCAACCAGTTCATGCTGGGCTGGGTGATCAAGCCGGAGGAGGATACGCGCACGCTGTTCCGCCTGACCGCGCTGAAGCGGCTGCCCGCGCTCGATCTCAACAGCCCCAAGGTGCAGAAGACGATCGGGATGATGGTCGATCGCAAGCTGCCGATCGACGTGACGCTGGGGATTCACGAAAACCTGCTGCTCAACCGCGACGGGCAGATCGCGCCGGGGGCGACCGACTATGTCGATCACCTGCCGATCGGGGCGCAGCGCAGCCTGAAGCAGGCGTGGATCGATGCCAGCGCGCCGGGCGACGATGCCGCCTATCGCGGCGCCTATGACAAGATCGTCGCGACAATCCGCATGCTCAATGACCGCGGCGTGATGATCGTGCCGGGCACCGACACCGGCGGTTCGTTCACGTTCCACCGCGAGCTGGAATTGTACCAGAAGGTGGGCATGACGCCGGCGCAGATCCTGACCCGCGCATCGTGGGACATGGCAAAGTATCTAGGCCAGGATGCGACGCTGGGATCGGTCGAGCCGGGCAAGTTCGCCGATTTCTTCCTGGTGCCGGGCGACCCGACCAAGGACCTGAAGGCGATCAAGCGGATCGCGATGGTGGTGAAGGACGGTACCTTCTTCTACCCGGCGGAAGTGTATCCGGAGTTCGGCATCAAGCCGTTCACCGCCAAGCCGACGATCACCAGCAACTGATCGGGCGTTCCTGCCGCCCGCGTTGGCGGGGGCCGTGCCGGGGGGTGGCGGCGCGCGTCAGGGGCGGCGGTGACATCGGCCAAGTCGCCCCTATCTAAGGGGCGATGCCAGCCGCTCCGCCGTTCCTCCTCGCCTTTGGTGACAGCCTGATCGCTGGCTATGGGCTGGCGCCGGCCGACGGGCTTTCTGCCCAGCTGCAGCGCGGGCTGGCGCGGCGCTTCCCGGGGGCGCGGGTGCACAATGCCGGCGCGTCGGGCAATACGACTGCGGATGCGCTTCGCCGCCTGCCGCGCGTGCTGGCGGAGATGACCGTTCGCCCTGACCTTGCGCTGGTGCAGATCGGGGCGAACGACGTGCTGCGCGGCGTGCCGCCGGTGCAGACGCGGGCCAATCTGGATGCGATCGTCACCGAGCTGGCGCGCTGCGGCATCCCGGTGCTGCTGACCACGCTTGATCCGCCGGCGCTGGTCCGCGCGCGGGCCGCGCCGTACCTGGGGCTGCATGGCGAGATCGCGGCACGCCATGGCGCAGCGATCAGCGGGTTCTTCCCAGCCGGGATCCTGGGGCGCGCCGACATGGTGCTGCCCGATCGCGTTCACCCCAATGCGCGCGCGATCGCCGCCGTGGTGGCGCACCTGCTGCCGACGATCGAGGCGCTGCTGGCGGCGCGGTCGGCCGACGCCGCCTGACCGGCGATCGGCGATTGCGCTGAATCCGGCGCGATTGATCGATTTCCCCTGTCGTACTGACGAATTTATGTCGCTTCCATCGCAGGTCGATCGGCCTAGTCTCCGTTCAGAACATAGCGTTGAGAGGATAACGACATGGACGCACCCACCAGTGGCTGCCCGGTTACCGGAAGCCCGCTGAGCGATCATTCCAAGGAACCCGCCGCGCTGCGCAAGCTGCTGGGCCGCACCAACCGCGATTGGTGGCCCAACCAGCTGTCGCTGGAAATCCTCCAGCAGGACGGCCTGTCGGGCAATCCGATGGGCGACGATTTCGATTATGCGGCCGAGTTCAAGACGCTCGACCTGGAGGCGGTAAAGGCCGATCTCCGCGCCTTGATGACCGACAGCCAGCCGTGGTGGCCGGCCGATTATGGTCACTATGGCCCGTTCTTCATCCGCATGGCCTGGCACTCGGCCGGCACCTATCGCACGGGCGACGGGCGCGGCGGTTCGTCGTCGGGCGCGCAGCGGTTCGCCCCGCTCAACAGCTGGCCGGATAACGGCAACCTCGACAAGGCGCGGCGCCTGCTGTGGCCGATCAAGCAGAAATATGGCCGCAAGCTCAGCTGGGCGGACCTCTTCATCCTGACCGGCAACGTCGCGATCGAATCGATGGGTGGCCCGGTGTTCGGCTTTGGCGGCGGACGCGAGGACGTGTTCGAGCCGGAGAAGAGCATTTACTGGGGCACCGAGGAGGAATGGCTCGGCCAGACGCGCATCGACGAGAAGTCGGGCCTGGCGCTGGAGAACCCGCTGGCGGCGATCCAGATGGGCCTCATCTACGTCAATCCGGAAGGGCCGGGCGGTGAGCCTGATCCCAAGGGGTCGGCGCGCGACATCCGCGAGACGTTCCACCGCATGGGCATGAACGACGAGGAAGTCGTCGCGCTGACCGCCGGCGGCCACACCTTCGGCAAGGCGCATGGCGCGGGCGACGCGTCGCTTGTCGGGGCGGAGCCGGAGGGTTCCGACATTGCGCAGATGGGGCTTGGCTGGGCCTCCACCCACGAAAGCGGCATGGGCGATCACACGATCACCAGCGGCATCGAGGGCGCGTGGACGCCGACGCCGATCCAGTGGGACATGACCTATTTCGAGATGCTGCTCGACCACGAATATGAGCTGGTGAAGAGCCCGGCCGGGGCGTGGCAGTGGCAGCCCGTGGGCAACCCGCCCGAGACGCTGGCGCCCAAGGCGCATACGCCCGGCGTGAAGGTGCCGACGATGATGACCACCGCCGACATGGCGATGAAGGTCGACCCGAAGTATCGCGAGATCTCCGAGCGGTTCCGCAGCAATCCGGACCAGTTCGCGGACGCCTTCGCCCGCGCGTGGTTCAAGCTGTGCCACCGCGACATGGGGCCGAAGGTGCGGTACCTTGGGTCGGACGTGCCGGCGGAGGATTTGATCTGGCAGGATCCGATCCCCAAGGCCGATTACGCCGCGATCGATGCGGCCGACGTCAGCGCGCTGAAGCAGAAGATCGCCGACTCCGGGCTGTCGACGAGCGAGCTGGTGAAGACGGCCTGGGCGTCGGCCGCAACCTATCGCCAGTCGGACCATCGCGGCGGCGCGAACGGTGCGCGCATTCGGCTGGAGCCGCAGCGCAGCTGGGACGTCAACGAGCCCGAGAAGCTCGCCAAGGTGCTGGACGTGTATGAGCGGATCAAGGCGGACTTCGACGGCAGCGCGAGCGGCGGCAAGAAGGTGTCGATCGCTGACCTGATCGTGCTGGGCGGCACGGTGGGCGTCGAGCGCGCGGCGAAGGCGGCCGGCCACGACATCGAGGTGCCGTTCACCCCCGGTCGCACCGATGCGAGCGAGGAGCAGACCGATGCCGGCAGCTTCGACGTGCTGGAGCCAAAGGCCGATGGCTTCCGCAATTACCTGCAGGTGCGGTTCAACGTACCGACCGAGGAATTGCTGGTCGATCGCGCGCAGCTGCTGGGGCTGAGGGGGCCGGAGATGACCGTGCTGGTCGGCGGGATGCGCGTGATTGGCGGCAACCATGGCGACACCGATCACGGCGTGCTGACCGACAAGCCGGGGCAGCTGACGAACGACTATTTCGTCAACCTGCTCGACATGGGCACGGCGTGGAAGCAGGTCGATGAGGAGAGCGACGAGCTGTACATCGGCAGCGATCGCGCCACCGACGAGCCGCGCTGGCGGGCATCGCGCACCGACCTGGTGTTCGGCGCCAATTCGCAGCTGCGCGCGCTGGCCGAAGTCTATGCCAGCGACGATGCCAAGGAGAAGTTCGTCAAGGATTTCGTCGCAGCTTGGACCAAGGTGATGGAGGCCGATCGCTTCGACCTGAAGTACAAGTAAGCGCAGGGTAAGCGAGGGTAAGGGGCCGCGGCATCCAGGGGTGCCGCGGCCCTTTTCCTTTCGCGCGTCTCGACCGTTACGGTGGCGGAACCACGGGGCGCGTCGCGCCGTTCAATCGCCGATGGCAGATGAACCCCATAGCGTCGGCGACATTCTGGACCGGCTGGATGAACTGGCGAACGACAAGGACGAGGTGTCGCTGGGGCAGACGATCGAGGCATTCGGCAATCGCAGCTATGCGCCGTTCCTGGTCATCCTGCCGCTGATCGACATATCGCCGGTTGGCTCGATTCCCGGCCTGCCGACGCTGCTGGCGCTGGTGATCGTGCTGACCGCCGGGCAATTGCTGTTCGGCCGCAAGCACATGTGGCTGCCGGGATTTCTCGCCAATCGTTCGCTGAAGTCCGAAAAGGTCACCAAAGCGGTGAAGAAGCTGCGTCCGGTGGGCGAGCGGATGGACAAATGGTTTCACGGGCGGCTGCCCGCGCTGACGCAGGGGCCGATGGTGCGGGTCGCGGCGGCGGCGATCATCGTGCTGACGCTGGCAGTGCCGCCGCTGGAACTGCTGCCGATGGCGACCACGGCGCCGATGGCGGCGATCGCCGCGTTCGGCATGGCGCTGCTGGTGCGCGACGGGCTGCTGATGATCATCGCGTTCGTGGCCGCGGCAGGCGCGATCGCCGCCGCCATCGGGCTGTGGGGATCGCGCGGCTGACGCACCCGCGTGCTCGCCATGCCGCGCCGCTCAGGCGAGCGGCCGCGCGTTCAGACGATTAACGCCGGCAGTCCCTGCCACAGCACCGCGATCATCGATAAGCCAGCGCCGGTCAGTGCGATCCAGCGCATCCAGTCGCGGAATGGATCATCGCCGCTGCTGCCCACGCCCCGCAACCGGGCGATCAGCCACCCGTCCGCCGCCAGACAGGCCAGCGTCATCACCACCGTCAGGATCCGGGCGGTGTTCGTCGTCAGAAACACGCTCGCCACGATATAGACGGCGAAGAAGTGCACCGCCCAGACGATCATGCCGCCCAGCATCCAGGCCCAGGCGCGCATCGCTCAGATCGTGCCCGGGAAGAGCCGCGCGAGGAGCGCGATGACGCTGCCCTGCGCGGCGGTGTAGCACATGAACATGACGGTGACGTCCATCGAGTTGTTGCGCGGGCGGACGATCAGCGCGCGGCTGTTCCGCGCGGCCATATAGCCCGCCATCAGCACGCTGATCGCGACGATCAGCCCCTGCAGCGTCTGGAACGCATAGACGATCGCGCCCTGGCCGCTGGCGGTGGGCCACAGGCCATGCGCCGTCCAGTTCCAGCAATCCACGCCGAAGCCGATGGCAAGCCCCGCCGCCGCGCAGCACAAAAGCACCCCGGGCGTCCACAATTCGGTTTTCTCACGCGCCAGCATGGCGCGCGCGAGCAGCGCGAAGCCGGCGCCGCCGCCATGACCGAGCAGGATCGGCAGAAGCCACCAGGGATCGGGCGCGGCGATCCAGAATTGCGGATGGATGCCATAGAGATAGAAGAAGCCGAAGATTGCCATGACGAACATCATGCCGATGACGATCAGGAGGATGATCATCGCCCACCAGCCGTGCGAACGCGGCCCGGTGGCGTAGGTGGGGAGCATGATCCCGGCGCCGACGTCGACCTTCTTTTCCGGCACCAGCCGGTCGGTGTCCCACAGCCAGCGCAGGATGCAGGCGATCGCCAGGATGCCGCTGACGAACGAGATGAAATAGGCCTGCACCGTCAGGATCAGGAAGAAGCCGGCGGTGAAGATCGCGCCCAGCAGCGGCCAGGGCGACGGCGTGGGGAGGATCTGCACATATTGCGGCTCGGCGCGCAGCGGGCTGGTGATGATCGTCTCTCGCAAGCCGGTAGCGGAGCCGGGCAGGAAATAACGCCCCGCCTCGACATCGTCGGGCAGGTTAGGATCATCCCAGAGCGGATAGCGGCTCTTGATCACCGGGATGCTGCGGGTGGAGAACAGCCCGGTGGGCAGCCATTCCAACGTGCCGCCGCCATAGACGTTGCCCGCGTCATTATCCGTCGTGAAGCGCATGTTGCGCGCGCAATCGATCAGGAACAGCAGCACGCCAGCGCCAAACAGGAACGCGCCGACGGTCGAGATCATGTTGGTGAGATCCCAGTCGCGGCCCGGCAGATAGGTATAGACGCGGCGCGGCATCCCCATGAAGCCGGTGAGGTGCATCGGCAGGAACGTCACCTGCATCCCGATGAACATCAGCCAGAAGATCCACCGGCCCAGCCGCTCCGACAGCGGGCGGCTGCTGGTCATCGGGGTCCAGTAATACAGCGCGGCGAAGAAGGGGAAAACCATGCCGCCGATCAGCACGTAATGAAGGTGCGCGACGATGAAGTAGCTGTCGTGCGCCTGCCAGTCGAACGGCACCATCGCCACCATTACCCCGGTCAGCCCGCCGATGACGAAGGTGATGAGCCCGCCGAGCAGGAACAGCGTCGGCGTGTTGTAGCGGGCGCGCCCGACGGCAAAGGTCGCAATCCAGGAGAACACCTGAATGCCGGCGGGGACGCTGACTGCCATGCTGGCGGCGGAGAAGAAGCTGACCGACAGCGTCGGCATGCCGGTGGTGAACATGTGGTGCGCCCACACGCCGAAGCTGATGAAGCCGGTGGCGAGGAACGCCAGCACGATCAGATTGTGGCCGACCAGCCGGGTGCGCGCGACCGCCGCCACCACCATCGAGACGAGCCCCGAGGCGGGCAGGAAGATGATGTACACTTCGGGATGGCCGAAGAACCAGAACAGGTGCTGCCACAGCAGCGGATCGCCGCCGCGGGTGGAATCGAAGAACGGCCAGTTGAACGCGCGCTCCAGCTCCAGCAGCAGGGTGCACAGGATCACCGAGGGGAAGCCGATGATGATCATCACCCCGAACACCAGCATCGCCCAGGCGTAGATCGGCATTTTCGCCAGCGTCATGCCGGGCGCGCGGGTGCGCAGCACGCCGACGATGATCTCGATCGCGCCGGCGATGGCGGAAATCTCGATGAAGCCGATGCCCAGCAGCCAGAAATCGGCGTTGATCCCGGGCGAATAGGTAGTGCTGGTATAGGGCGGGTACATGAACCAGCCGCCGTCCGGGGCGAGGCCGACGAACAGCGAGGCGAAGAAGCACATGCCGCCGATCGCATAGGCCCAGAAGGCGTAGGCGGAGAGGCGGGGGAAAGGGAGGTCGCGCGCCGCCAGCATCTGCGGCAGCAGCAGCACCGCCATCGCCTCCATCGCCGGCACCGCGAAGAGGAACATCATCACCGTGCCGTGCATGGTGAAGAACTGATTGTACGTTTCCTGCGGCAGCACGCCCATCAGCGGCAGCGCGAGCTGCACGCGCATGACCAGCGCCAGCACGCCCGCGAGGATGAAGAAGGCAAAGGCTGTCGCGACGTAATAGAAGCCGATGTAATTGTTGTTGACCGCGGTCAGCAGCTCCCAGCCCTTGGGCTTGCACCAGATCCGTTCGAGCTGCGCGCGTTCCCCCGCCGGCCGCTCCCCCTTGGTCGGGAAGCGATCGTAGAGCGCGGGATCGAAGCCGGTTTCCGACGTCACTTCTGCGCCTGCATGTAATCGGCCAGCGCCTGGAGATCCTCACCCGGCAGCATCGTGTAGGGCGGCATCCGGTTGCCCGGCTTGATCGCTTGCGAATTGCCGATCCAGCCGATCAGCGTGCCGCGATTGTTGGGCAGGATGCCGGCGCCGAGCGACTGGCGGGTGCCGACATGCGTCAGGTCCGGTCCGGCAAGGCCGTTCGCCTGTGTCCCGGCAACGCGGTGGCAGGCGGCGCAGCCGGTCGACTGGAACAGCTGCGCGCCGCGCGTGTTCGCCGCCGGCGCGGGTTGCTGCAGGCGCGCCTGGCGGGCGGCCATCCAGCGGGCGAAGTCGGCCGGGTCGTGCGCGACGACGACGAAGCCCATCAGGGCGTGCGGGCCGCCGCAATATTCCGCGCATTGGCCGCCATAAACGCCCGGCTTGTCAGCCTGGATCTTCAGCACGTTGCGGCGACCGGGGATCATGTCGAGCTTGCCCGACAACCGCGGCACCCAGAAGCTGTGGATGACGTCGTTCGATTCCAGTTCGAGGAGGACGGTACGGCCGGTCGGGATGTGCAGTTCGTTGGCATCGCGCAGCTGCGGCTGGCCGTTTGCGCCGAGATAATCGACCCGCCACCACCACATTTCGCCGGTGACGCGCGCCGTCATCGCGACCGGGCCGGGCGGGGCGGTGAGATTGCGGGTGAGCGTCAGGCCGTAGACCAGGAGGGCGCTGAGCACGACGACGGGGAAGGCGACGCCGCCGATCCAGATCGCCTTGCTGCCGCCGAGCCGCTCGCGCAGCCGCTCCTTGCCGAACAGTGCGACCCACAAGGCCATCAGGACGACGGCGAAGACGCCGACGCCCATCGCGAAGAGGATCCATGACAGGGTGGAGATCGACCCCGCGAAGGGGCCTGCGGGATCGAGCACGGGCGGCGGCCAGCCGGCGAGGCTGTCGGCCAGCCCGCCGACCGGTCCGGCGCTATTGTGACCGGAGGGTGTAGAGGTAGGCGGCGACATCGCGCGCTTCCTTCTCGCTGAGCGGCATGGCCGGCATGGTGGTTCCGGGGACGAGCTCTGGCGCGGCGCGGACGAAATGCGCCAGCACGTCGGGCCGATTGGGGAGGCGGCCGGCGATCATGCCCTGGTCGGCGAAGCGATCGAGCGCAGGGCCCAGATCGCCCTTGGGCCAGGTGAGCCCGGGGATCGAATGACAGGATCCGCAGCCGACGCGGCGGATCGCGGCGAGGCCAGCGGCGGGATCGGCTTGCGGCATATGCTGGCGCTCGTCCGGTGGCGGCTTGCAGGCAGTGACCGGCAAGGCAAGCGTGAGCAGCGGCAGCAAGGCGCGAAGCGTCGGCAATGATCCCCCTTCGTGGCCCGGCACGAAACGGTGCCGATCGTTTCGGAACCGATCGGACCGGCGGAGGTTCCGAGAAAGCGATGATGAAGGCTGCACCCCTCCGGCGACGGCCGCTCGCCGAACTTGCGTTTCTGTTGCTGGCGGCGTGCGGGACAGCGGACCGGACCGCGGCGGATCGCTTCGTCGAAACGGGGCAGCTGGTGGCGCTGAGCGGCGGGGATGCGGGTGCATCGAGCGCGTGCCTGGTGTGTCACGGCGTCGACGGGCGCGGCAACGGGGCAGGCGCGCCGCGGCTCGCCGGGCTGGATCTCGGCTATCTGTCGGCGCAGCTGGAGGCCTATGCCACCGGGCGGCGCAAGAATGCGGAGATGGAGTGGATCGCCAAGCGGCTGACCCCGGCCGACCGCCAGAGGGTGTCGGCCTATTACGCCGCCATGCCGTATCGTCCTGCCGCAGCGATGCCATCCAACGTCAGCGCGGGGCCGGCCGCCGCCCTGTACCAGCGCGGTGATCCGGCGCGCGGGCTGCAGCCGTGCGCGGTGTGCCATGGCCGGGCCGGCGAAGGGGTGGGGGCGGGTAATCCGGCGCTGGGCGGACAGCCCGCCGGCTATCTGTCGCAGCAGCTGGTCGCCTGGCAGCAGAGCGAGCGGCGCAACGATCCGGGCAATGTCATGCTGGAGATCAGCCGCAAGCTCACGCCGGGCGAGGTTGCCGGTCTTGGTGCTTATGCGTCCGGTCTCCCTGGGGGTCTTCCTCGTCGGGAATCTCCGGCAGCATCCCGCTCAGCACATCGTGACGATCCCAGAAATGATGCTTCAGCGCCGCGCCCACATGGAGCGGAATGACGAGGAACAGCGCGAAGACGGTGGCGAGATGGATATCCTCCGCCACGTCCATGATCTGCCAGCGTAAGGCGAGCGGCATGTCGCCGAGCGGGAAGGGTGGCCACGGGACCACGCCGGCGAGATAGAGCGGCCCCGGCTCCGCAATCGCCGACCACATCACCCAGCCGCTGATCGGCAGCAAGAAGAAGGTGGCGTAGAAGATATAGTGGATGATGACCGAGACGGTCGTCTGCCAGCCCTGCTTGTCGGCATCATTGATCGGGCCGGGGACCGCCAGCCGCCACGCAAAGCGCGCCAGCGCCAGCAGGATCACCGCCAAGCCGGCGGCGCTGTGCACCTGATAGGCGGCAAGCTTGTCCTCGCCCACGGGCAGCCGGCTCATCGACCAGCCCCAGCCGAGCTGAAACAGGATCAAAAAGGCCATGATCCAGTGGAAGGCGATGCCGACCGGCGAATAGCGACCGCGTTCGGTGTGGCCGCGCGCCCATTCGCGAAGCTGTCGGATCATCGCGCCGCCACCTCCTGCTCCTCCGCGACGAACCAGCGCGCCAGCAGCCACAGCGCACCGCCCAGATACAGGCCGGCGGCGGGGGCCCACATGATCAGCCCGGCAAGCTGCTGATCCTCCAGCGGCGAAAGGCCCCACGCCTGGGTGGTGAGATAATGCGGGGCGTAGAGCGCGCCGCTGTTGAAGACGAGCAAGGCGCCGAGCAGCCCCATCTGCACCATCATCGCCAGCAGCGCGGCGATACCCATCGGCATCGGCGCGGTGCGGATGTGGGCCCACATGCCCCAGGCGGTGACGACGAGCGTCGCCTGCATCAGCCAATAGGCTGCGTTGCTCGACAGCGCCCAGGCGTAGGCGGGCGGCGCATGCCAGACCCAGAAGGCGAGCGTGTGCGCGACCGTCCATAGCGCCAGTCCGCCGCGCGGCGGGCGAAGCGCGGGAGCAAGCGCGATCGCCAGCAGCGGCGCCAGCACGGCGGTAAGCAATACGTGGTGGACGGTGCGCGCGGCGAACAGCGCCGACGTCAGCGCGCACAAGGGCGAGACGAAGAGCAGCACGGCGAGCGCCAGCGCCGCGGCGAAGAATTGCCGCTGGCGCGCGTCGGCATCAACCAGCCGGTAAAAAGCCAACCCGGCGATCGCCAGCACGGCAAGAAGAATGGGATCGTCGTTCCAGCGCCCCGTCAGTGTGTCAGGAAGCGGCGCGCTGCCGCAATATGGTAGCCAGGCCACCGCCTGATTCACGTCGTCTTCCCCCGTTCCCAGCCTTGGTGAACGAAGAAGAGACTATCGACGCGAGCGCGAGTTCCCTGCCGGGGCGGCCGGCTTGGGAGCGGCCTTGGTCCCCGGCAGCGTCACCGGTGCCTCCTGAGTGACCGGCGGGGTGGCCGGCTCCGCGCGGTAGGGCGGGGGATTGTCGGCGGCGATATAGGCATGGAGGATGCGCGTCGGATTGGCCGGCGGCTCGCCCTTTTCGATCGCGTCGACATATTGCATGCCCTCAAGCACGCGGCCGAACACGGTGTATTTCCCGTCGAGGCTGAGGCGCGGCATCAGCACGATGTAGAACTGGCTGTTGGCGCTGTTCTCGTCCTGCGCGCGGGCCGCAGCGACGGCGCCGCGTACGTGCGGCAGATAGTTGAATTCCGCCTTCACGTCGGGAAGGTCCGAACCGCCGGTGCCATCGCCCTGCGGATCGCCGCCCTGCGCCATGAAGCCTTCGATCACACGGTGGAACGTCAGCCCGTCGTAGAATTTGCGGCGCGTCAGATTCTTGATCCGGCGGACCATGTCAGGCGCCACGTCCGGGCGCAGCCAGATCGAGACGCGCCCGCCGCTCGACAGGTCGAGCAGCCAGGTATTTTCAAGGTCGGTCGTCGGCGGCGGGGTATAGCGCTGCTTGGTCGCCTGCCCCGCCTTCGCCGCTTCTTCCATGGCCTTGTTCTGGGCCATGGCGGGGCCGGCGAGCAGCGTCGCGGCCAGCATCGCAATCAATCCAACAATGCGCATCGTTATTCCAACCAGATCGTGTCAGCAGCGCCCTAAACTAGATCGCGGCTTGCGCCAATCTGAACCGGTGGTGCGCTGATCGTCGAAACCTATTATCCGCCGCGCCGCCCGGTCTGCTCCACCCTGGCCACGACTTCGTCGCGTACCGCGGGGCTGACGAACTTGCTGATGTCGCCGTTGAAACGGGCGATTTCCTTCACCAGCCGGCTGGCGATCGGCTGCAATGCCACATCGGCCATGAGGAAGACCGTCTCGATCCGGTCGTTCAACTGCTGGTTCATGCCGGCCATCTGATATTCATATTCGAAATCGGCCACCGCGCGCAGGCCGCGCACGATCATGCTGGCGCCTTCCCGCTCGGCAAAGTCCATCAGCAGCAGATCGAAGCTGACGACGCGGATGTCGGCATCGAGCCCGGCGCATTCGCGCTCCACCTGCGCCATGCGTTCTTCGAGCGAGAACATCGGGCTTTTTGACGGGTTCGTCGTCACGCCGATGACCAGCCGGTCCACCAGCTTCGCGCCGCGCCGGATGATATCCATGTGGCCCAGCGTGATCGGGTCGAACGTCCCCGGGTAAACACCGATTCTGGTCATGTTCAATGATCCCTTGAAAGCACGAAGCGCGCGATGTCACGGAGCAGGTCGGCCTCAGGCCCGTAGCTGCGCAGATGCGCAATCGCCTGGTCCACCAGCATCCGGCACCGCTCGCGTGCTGCGTCGATCCCCAACAGCGAGACAAAGGTTTCCTTGCCCGCCCCTTCGTCCTTGCGCAGCTTCTTGCCGGCCAGCGCCTCATCCCCCTCGACGTCGAGCAAATCGTCGACGATCTGGAAGGCGAGGCCGATGTCGCGGGCGTAACCGCGCAGGTGCGTGCGGCCCTCCGGCGGTACGCGACCGAGAATCGCGCCCGCCTCCACCGCGGCCAGGATCAGCGCGCCGGTCTTCATCGCCTGCAGCCGGGTGACGGTGGGAAGGTCGAAGCTTGCGCGTTCGGCCTCCAGATCCATCATCTGGCCGCCGGCCATGCCGGCAGGCCCTGCCGCGCGCGACAGATCGAGCACCAGTTCAGCGCGAACGAACGGATCGGAATGGGTCGCGGGATCGGCCAGCACCTCAAACGCCAGCGCGTGGAGGCAATCCCCCGCCAGGATCGCGGTCGCCTCGCCAAACTGCTTGTGCACGGTGGGGCGGCCGCGGCGCATGTCGTCGTCGTCCATCGCCGGCAGATCGTCGTGGATCAGCGAATAAACGTGGATCGCCTCCAGCGCGAGCGCGACCCGCCCGGCGCATTCGAGGTCACAGTTGAACAACCGCGCGGTCGCAACCACCAGCAGCGGGCGAAGTCGCTTGCCCCCGTCGATCGCGGCGTGGCGCATGGCGCGATACAGGTCCGCGCGCGGATCGTCGGGCACGGTCAGCAAGGCGTCGAAGCGCGCGTCGATGTCGCGCGCCGTATCGGCCAGCGCGGCCGCAAGCGTGGGGGTGAGGGTCATCCGGCGGCGAAGGGCGTCGTCGTGGCGCGGCCCTCGGCGTCGAGGCGGATCGCCTCGATCCGTGCCTGGGCGGCGTCCAGCCGTTCGGCGCAGCGCGCGCGCAGCTGATTGCCGCGTTCGTACAAGGCGATTGCATCCGCGAGCGGCGTATCGCCGGATTCAAGTCGCGCTACGATAGCCTCAAGCTCTTTCAGCGCGGCCTCGAACGTCAGGCTGTCGACGGGCGTGTCCATGGCGGTGCTATGGGACACGGGCGTGCGAGGGGTCAAGGAGGTGCGGAGCCACGGCCAGCCGGGCCGGTTCGAGGATACAGGCCCGCCCGCAATCGTTTGATGCGGCATGTTCCAGAGCATCAACCCCGCCACCGGCGCACCGGGCGCCACCTATCCCGAACTGACCGATGCGGAGGTGGAGACGCGCGTCGCCCGCGCGCACGCCGCCTGGGCGCAATGGCGCACGATGGATCTGGCGACCCGAACCGACCTGCTGGAGCGGATCGCCGAGGGGTTCGAGGCCGACAAGCGCCGGCTGGCGGAGATCGCGACGCGCGAAATGGGCAAGACGCTGAAATCGGCGATCGCGGAGGTGGAGAAATGTGCCGCCGGTTTCCGCTATTATGCGCAGAACGGGCCGGCCATGCTGGAGCCGCGGACAATCGACGTGCCGGGCGGCACCGCGACGACGCATTATCTGCCGATCGGCGCGGTGCTGGCGGTGATGCCGTGGAATTTTCCGTATTGGCAGGTGGTCCGCTGGCTGGCGCCGACGATCGTGGCGGGCAATGTCGGGCTGCTGAAGCACGCCTCGCTATGCCAAGGCGTGGCCGCCGCGATCGAGGAAACGGTGATCGCTGCCGGCGCGCCGGCGGGCCTGTTCCAGAATCTGGCGATCAAGAGCGGCAAGGTCGGCGCGTTGATCGCCGACAACCGGATTGCGGCGGTAACGCTGACGGGCAGCGAAGGCGCGGGCGCGAAGGTCGCCGAAGCGGCGGGTGCCGCGCTGAAGAAGGTGGTGCTGGAACTGGGCGGATCGGATCCGTTCATCGTCATGCCGTCTGCCGATCTCGACGCGGCGGCCAAGGCCGCGGTGACCGCGCGGGTGCAGAATACCGGCCAGTCGTGCATTTGCGCCAAGCGGATGATCGTCCACGCCGACGTCTATGACGCATTCCTCGAGCGCTTCTCGGCCGGGATGAAGGCGGTCGTCGCCGGCGATCCGATGGAATCGGACACCGACATGGGGCCGCTGTCGAGCGAGGAGCAGCGCCAGACGGTGATCGGTCAGCTGGCGCAGATCCAGGACGCTGGCGGGCGGTTGCTGTTCGGCGGCGAGCCGCTGCCGGGCAATGGCGCCTTCATGTCGGCGGGGGTCCTGATCGACGTGCCGATCGATCACCCCGCCGCGCAGGAGGAATTGTTCGGACCGGTGGCGATGCTGTTCCGCGCGGATGACATCGATGCCGCGATCGCGCTGGCTAATGACGTGCCGTTTGGCCTGGGCGCCTCGGTCTGGACCAACGATGCGGCGGAAAAGGCGCGCTTCGCCCGCGACGTCGCGTCGGGGATGATGGCGGTGAACAAGATGCTAGCCTCCACCCCCGAGGCGCCGTTCGGCGGCATCAAGAAATCGGGCCACGGGCGCGAACTGGGCGCGTATGGCCTGCACGAATTCATGAACCTGAAGACCGTGTTCAACTGAGGGGAGGCGAGCGATGGCGGCTCATCGCATCCTTTACCGCGCGTTTACCTTCCGGGCGCAGACCTGTGGTAACGGGAGTCCGGGGGAGAACGGAGCCGCCATGTCACGCGTTACTCAAGCCATCGTCGCCACGGCCGCCATTGCGGCCCTGGCCGCCTGCGCCACGCGCACCAAGGAGGTTGCGGTGGCGACGCCGCCGCCAGCGCCCGCCCCGGTACCGGTCTATGTCACCCCGGCGATCTCACCGATCAATCGCGGCCTCTCACCCGCAGCCACGGTGTGGCATATGCGCGTCGCGCTGAATGTCGCCGCTTTGGCGTGCCGCGGGCCGCAGGGCGACCAGATCGTCAACGGCTATCGCACGCTGCTGACCACCCACAAGGCGGTGCTGTCCAGCGTGGAGGACACGCTGGCTGGCCAGTATCGCGCCATGGGTGGCGACTGGCAGGATCGGTATGACGACGCGATGACGCGGCTGTACAATTTCTTCTCGCAAGCCCCGGCGCGCGACGCCTTCTGCACCGCGGCGGCAGCGACGCTGACCGAGGCGGAGCGGCTCAGCCCCAATGAACTGCAGTCGTTCGCCGCGGCCGTGCTGCCGACGCTGGACGCGCCCTTCGCCGAGATGCTGGCGCCGCGCCCGGTGATCGCACTGGCGGCGCCAACGCCTGCGCCGGTGGTGGGCGCTGTCGCCACGGCTGCACCCCGCGCCCCCGTTCCGGCAGCGGTTGCCGCGCCCGCCCCGGTTGCGCCGGCCGCAGCGGTTGCGGCTCGTCCGGCGCCTGTTTCGGTAGCGCCCGTTGCGGTGGCATCCGGCACGCGCGCGGTGGCGGCAGTCGCCAGGCCGGTGGTGACCGCTCCAGCCAAGACGCCCGAACCCGCCGCTGCGGCCCGCGCCACCGCGCCCGCGGCGGCCGTTGCCACTCGCGCGGCGGCGGCGCCGGCCGCGGTGGGCACACGCGCGCCGCGGATCGAGGTCGATCCGGCCGTTCTTCAGGACTGACCGTTCCGCCACGGGACTGTTCGCGACGATCCGCTTCGGTTAACAGGCCGGTCATGGAGACCGGCCGCATCGATCAGCCTGTGGAAGGCCGCTTCGTCGGGGTCGAGCATCGCCTGCCGATCCGCGTCTATTTCGAAGACACCGACCTGTCGGGGATCGTCTACCACGCCAATTACCTGCGCTTCATGGAGCGGGGGCGATCGGACATGCTGCGGCTGGCGGGGATCGACCAGCGCGGCGTGCACGAGGCGGGCGAGGGCGCCTATGCGGTGACCAGCCTGGCGATCCGCTATCGCGCGCCGGCGCGGCTGGACGATGCGCTGGTCGTCGTCACGCGCGTCACCGAGGTGCGCGCCGCGAGTGTTTCCATTCATCAACGAGTCATGCGCGACGCGCTTGTGCTGGCAGACGCGGATGTCGTCGCGGCGCTGGTGGCACCGTCGGGGCGACCCCGGCGGCAACCGCGTGACTGGATCGAACGTTTCGGCGCACTTGCCGACAAGGGGGAAATGAGGCCTTGAACCCGTTCTTCAATACCGACGCTGCTACCCTGTCGCCGATCGCCCTGTTCTTGCAGGCCGATTTCGTGGTGAAGGGCGTGATGTTCGGGTTGCTCGCCGCCAGCATCTGGACGTGGGCGATCATCTTTTCCTTCTGGCGCAAGCTGGGCCGGACGCGAAAGGCGACGGAGAAGTTCGAGCACGATTTCTGGAAGGCTGACGATGTTGACGCCTTCTACAAGACGCGCGCCGAGGAGGATTTGCCCAGCGCCCGTGTCTTTGCCGCCGGCGTCGCCGAATGGCGCCGCTCAACGCAGGGATCGGTGATCGACCGTGCCGGCACGCGCGAGCGGCTGGCGACCACCATGGGCGCCGCGGTCGCGAACGAGATCGACAAGCTGTCGGACCGTCTGAACGTGCTCGCCACGGTCGGTTCGGTGGCACCGTTCGTCGGCCTGTTCGGCACCGTGTGGGGCATCATGCGCAGCTTCACCAGCATCGCCAGCCAGCAGAACACCAGTCTGGCGGTCGTCGCGCCGGGTATCGCCGAGGCGCTGTTTGCCACCGCGATCGGCCTGTTCGCGGCCATCCCGGCGGTGATCGCGTACAATCGCTTCAGCCACAGCATCAACCGGATCGAGGCGCGGCTGAACCGCTTTGCCGACGGGTTCCATGCCACGCTGTCGCGCCAGCTGGATCGCGAGCGGTGATCGCCGTGACGTCGATCGATCCGGCCGCGGCGGAGGGCTGAACCATGGCGATGCAGCTTCCCTCGCAGCGATCGGGCGGGCGCCGCGCGCCGATGGCGGACATCAACGTCACGCCGCTGGTCGACGTGATGCTCGTGCTGCTGATCATCTTCATGGTCACCGCGCCGCTGCTGACCGCGGGCGTGCCGGTGAACCTGCCGGACAGCCGTGCCAAGCCGCTGGACCAGGACAAGGAGCCGACCGAAATCTCGCTCGACGCCGATGGACGGATCTTCATCGCGAAGGACGAGATCGCGGCCGATGCGCTGCCCGCGCGGCTCGACGCTATTGCCGCCGAATCCGGTGAGGGCGATCCGCCGCAGGTCTACCTGCGCGCCGATCGCGCACTGGATTACGGGCAAGTGATGCGCGTGATGGGCGAATTGAACCGGGCCGGGCTGAACCGCGTCGCGCTGGTGACGATCGGGGACGAGTGACCCGGATGGACCGGTCGGAACGCATCGGGCTTGGTATTGCCGCGGCAGGACATCTGATCCTGTTCGGGTTGCTGTCGGTCGGCTTCCTGGCGACGCCCAATCCCGAAAAGCTGAAGCAGCAGCCGATCGAGGTGAGCCTGGTCAAGGACGTCGGGCTGGAGGCAACTGCGCCGCAAGCGGTGGAGGAGCCGGCCCAGTCGGTCGCGCCCGAAACCGGCGAGCCTGACGACGCCGCGCCGCCGGCACCGGCAGAGCCTGCTCCAGCTCCAGCTCCAGCTCCAGCTCCAGCTCCAGCTCCAGCTCCAGCCCCGGCCCCAGTTCCAGCCCCGGCGCCGCCGCAGCCAGCACCCAAGGCCGCGCCGCCAGAGCCAGCGCCCAAGGCTGCTCCCAAGCCGGAGCCGAAGCCGAAACCTGCCCCGCCCAAGCCGCAGCCGGCACCCAAGCCGGCCGAGAAGCCCAAGCCTGCGCCCAAGCCCAAACCGAACCCGGCAGCAGAGCGCGAGGCCGCAAAGAAGGCCGCCGCTGCCGAAAGCGCGGCCAAGGCAGCTGCTGCCGCCGCCGCCGCCAAGACCAAGGCCGCAGCGGAGGCCAAGGCCAAGGCCGCGGCTGATGCCCGCGCCAAGGCCGCCGCTGATGCCCGCGCCAAGGCCGCAGCCGACGCCAAGGCGAAAGCCGCTGCGAAGGCACGCGGAACGGGGTCGGACAGCGAATCCAAGGCTGCGCGCCCGAAGGGCGGCCGTCTGGGTGATGATTTCCTCAAAGGGCTGAGCACCGAGAAGTCGACCAGCCGCAGCCAGACGCCGCGCGCGGCGAAGATCGACGGTGCGGCGCTCGCCTCGATCGTCCAGGCGATCGCGCGGCAGATCCAGCCGTGCGCCGATCGCCAGGTCGACCCCGGCCCCGGCGCCAACGAGATCGTGACGACGCTGAACCTGCGTCTGAACGAGAATGGCACGCTGGCCGCGACGCCGACGGTGGTTCGCCAGACCGGCGTCACGCCGGAGAACGAACGCTATGCCCAGCGCGTCAAGGATCTGGGCATTGCGGCGTTCAAGGGCTGTTCGCCGTTGAAGCTGCCGCCGGAATATTACGACACGCCCAATGGGGGGTGGAACAACATCAACTTCAAATGGAAGCTGCGGTGATGACCGATCACGATTTTGACCGTCACGGGCCGCTTGGTCGTTCGCTGGCATTGGTCCGCGGAGCTGCCCGGCCTTCGCGCCCGGTGCGCGCCGGCGTGATGACGCTGTTCATGACGTTGCTGGCGACCACTGCCGTTGCGCAGGACGTGCCGCCGACGCCGCTCAACGTACCCGCGCCGGCCGCAGCCGCGGCACCGGCACAGACCACGGGTGGCCCGCTGGAAGTCGACGTAACGGGCGGCATTTCCGCGCCGATGCCGATCGCCATCCCCTTCATGCCGCCTGCCACGGTGGTGCAGACGCCCGCCGGGTCGACCGACGCGCTGGGGCGGCAGCTGGCGGAGATCGTCACCAACGACCTGCGTAATTCGGGCCTGTTCCAGCCGCTGTCACCGGCGCAGCTGCGCACGGTGATGTTCCCCGAGGTGCAGAGCCCGGCGTTCAGCTATTGGGCAGGCACGGGCGCGCAGGCGCTGGTGCAGGGGTATATCCGCGCCAATGGCGACGGCACGCTGACGGTCGGCTGCTATTTGTTCGACGTGTCCGCGCAGACCGAATTGATGCGCCAGGGCTTCGTCGTGCCGCCGTCCGACTGGCGGCGCGCGGCGCACAAATGCGCCGACATGGTCTATGCCCGGCTGACCGGCGAAGGGCCGTATTTCGACAGCCGCGTGGTCTATGTTTCGGAGACGGGGCCGAAGGGCAAGCGCATCAAGCGCCTGTCGATCATGGACCAGGACGGCGCCAACCACCGCTTCCTGACCAACGGCCAGTCGATCGTGCTGACGCCGCGTTTCTCGCCCAACCAGCAGTCGATCGTGTACATGAGCTATGTCGGCCGGGTGCCGGCGATCTATGTCTATGAGATCGGCAGCGGCCGGCAGCGGCTGGTGGTGCAGAATGTCGCGACGACCTTCGCACCGCGCTTCTCGCCCGATGGCCGCTGGATCCTGTTCTCGATGGCGACGGGCGGCAACACCGACCTGTATCGCGTGCCCGCATCCGGCGGCACGCCGCAGCGGCTGACCAATTCGCCCGGGATCGACACCGGCGGCAGCTATTCGCCCGATGGCAGCAAGATCGTGTTCGAGAGCGACCGTTCCGGCGGGCAGCAATTGTACGTGATGAACGCCGATGGATCGAACCAGCAGCGCATCAGCTTCGGCGGCGGCCGCTATGGCACGCCGGCATGGAGCCCGCGTGGTGACCTGATCGCGTTCACGCGCATGTCGGGCGGCTTTCGCATCGGCATCATGAACGCCAATGGCGGCGGCGAGAAGATCCTCACCAACGGCTGGCATGACGAGGGCCCGAGCTGGGCACCCAACGGCCGTGTGCTGATGTTCTATCGTTCGGCGCAGGGGCGCAGCGGCAAGGCGGATCTGTGGTCGGTCGACCTCACCGGCGTCAACGAACGCCGGGTGCCGACGCCGCTGGACGGGTCGGACCCCTCATGGGGTCCGTTGCGGCCGTAAAACTGTTAGTGGAATGCTGTTACTGGGGGGCAACGGGGCTGAAAATGGGAGAAAAGAAAATGGCCAGACTGACGACCACCGTCCTGCTCGCAGCGGCATTGGTGACCACCGCGGCCTGTTCCAAGAAGCGGCCGGAGGTGCTGCCGCCAGCGCCCGGCGAGGCGCCGACGACGGGGCAGACCGGAGCGACCGGACCGGCGGATGGCGTGGTGACGCCGGGTTCGGCGGAGGATTTCAAGCGCTCCGTGACCAGCGACACCGTCAATTTCGGCCTGGACCAATATGATATCGACGGCACCGCGCGCGGCATCCTGGACAGCCAGGTCGTGTGGCTGCAGCGTTATCCCAACGTGCGCGTGACGATCGAGGGCCACGCCGACGAGCGCGGCACGCGTGAGTACAATCTGGCGCTGGGTGATCGCCGCGCCAACGCCGCCAAGAACTATCTGGTCGCGCGCGGCGTGTCGCCGAGCCGCATCACCACGATCAGCTATGGCAAGGAACGCCCGCTGGCGCTCGGCTCGGACGAGGAAAGCTGGGCACAGAACCGCCGTGCAGTGACGGTGGTGCTGAACTGATTTGCCGGCGAGCGGCGCGGGGTCCGCGCGCTCGCCGCGGTCATGCAAAGGGCGCCGGTGCCAATCGCACCGGCGCCCTTTTTGCGCCTGAACCTGCCCGGCTGGTGGGCCGATCAGTCGGTTGGTGTCGGCGGGATCGCGCGGGCCTCCTCGGCCAGCAGCACCGGCACGCCATCGCGGATCGGATAGGCGAGGCCGGCGGCGGCGGAGATGAGCTCGCCGGCCGCCTTATCCAGCACCAGCGGGGTGCGCGTGACAGGGCAGACCAGCCGCTCGAGCAGCCACGGATCGATCGTCACTCCCGACGAATCCGTGTTCACTGGAGCGTCACCCGGTCGTCGCCGTCGTGGCGGCCGAAGAATTGCATCAGCTGGACGATCAGGTCGGCGCGCATCTTGATCCCGTCCGCCTCGAGCAGCGCTTGCTTGGCCGCTACGTCGAAGGGCGCGATCTGCGCGATGCCGTTGACGAGGCTCTGGTCGTCGAGCCGGGCGACGGCTTCCCAGTCCACGGCATAACCCTGATGGTCGGCAAAGCGCCGTGCCTCCAGCTCCAGCGCGGACCGCTCCCCGAGCGACAGCGTCTCGGGCGGCGGCTCGGGCAGCAGCGTCGCCTCAACCTGGCGGAAGAGGGTGGCGACGTCGAGCTCGCGCTCGAGCCGGAACAGCGACACGCCCTCCAGCACCAGATTGGACCGGCCATCGTCCAGCATCTCGATGTCGGCGATCCGACCGACACAGCCAATGTCGTACAGCGCCGGCTTGTCGCCGGCGCCCGCCTCCATCATCCGCGGCTGGATCATGCCGATCCGCCGGTCCCGCGCCATCGCATCGGAGATCATCGCGCGGTACCGCGGCTCGAAAATGTGCAGCGGCAAGTGCATGCCCGGAAACAAAAGAGCACCGGGCAGGGGGAAGATGGAGAGCCGGGTCATCCGAACAGGATGGCGGACAGTCGGCGGCGCTGCGCCGATACCCACGGATCCTCCAGCCCGACGACCTCGAACAGCTTCAGCAGCTGCTGGCGCGCCGCGCCCTCATTCCATTCACGCTCGCTGGCAATGATCGAGAGAAGATTGTCGGCAGCCGCATCGCGCTGGCCCGCCGCCATCTGGGCATTGGCGAGATCGAAGCGGGCCTGATGATCGTCCGGGTTGGCGACGACGGCGGCCTCCAGCGGGGCGAGATCGTCGACAGGCGGCGCGGACTGGGCGAGCGCCAGCGCGGCGCGCGCACGCTCGATATCGGGGCGCTTGGCGACGTCCTCGGGCAGCGTGTCGAGCATCGCCTGCGCCTCGTCATGCGCGCCGGCGGCGACCAGCGCGCGGATGCGGCCGGACAGGACGGCAGGATGTTCCGGCGCCATTTCCATGAGCTGGTCGAAGATCGACAGGGCGCGTTCGACATCGCCCTGAGCCAGCACATCCTCGCCCATTGCGATCAGCGGTTCGAGTTCCGCTTCCTGCGACTGTGCCTCGCCCTGGATCGGCAGCTGGCGCAGCAACTGGTCGAGCATCGTGCGCAACGCCGACTCGGTGCGCGCACTGGTCAGGTCGGCCACCAGCTGCCCCTGGAACATCGCATAAACGGTCGGGATCGAGCGGATCTGGAATTGCGAGGCGATGAACTGGTTCTTGTCGGTATCGACCTTGGCCAGCACGACGCCCTTGTCAGCGTAGGCGGCCGCGACCTTTTCCAGCACCGGGGTCAGCGCCTTGCACGGGCCGCACCATTCGGCCCAGAAATCGATAATGACGAGCTTCGTCATCGACGGCTCGACCACATCCGTGCGGAATGCCTGAACGGCTTCCTTTTCCGCGGCACTCATTCCCAGCGTAGCCAAGGGCTGCTCCCGATTGATGGTTCGGGCCCTTATGTGGGGATGGGCGAGGGGAAGCAAACCCCCCGCCCATCCTAAAGCCGAACTTCGCGTGCCCGGTTCAGAAGGCCGCGCTGACCGAGAAAACGACCGTATCGGAATCGATCCGGCTGCCGTTCTTGGTGGAGGAGAAATTGGGCTGGAGGTACGCTATCTCGCGCTTCTTCAGGTTCGTGTCGACGAACGCCACGCCCAGCGTCAGCGGGGTGCTGGGCACCGCGAAGTCGAGCCCGATCAGATAGTCGAGGTATTTGCCGGTCGGCGCGATGCTGGTGCCGTTCGGGCCCAGGCCGCGGTTGCCATCGGAAAAGCCGACATGCGCCTTTGCCGTCAGCGGCGTCGAGGGAATGCCGACCGATCCGTCGACCCACAGGTACAGATTGTCTTCCTTGTCACCCGGATCATTGTAGACCCCGGCTGCGGCATCGGCGCCGCTGAAGTACCAGCGGCCGAGCGCCTGCTGCTTCGGCGCGTAGGCGACACCGGCCAGCAGGTTCACCGGGCCCAGCGTGCCCGATACCTTCACATAGGGTTCGGCAAAGTCGGTTTTGTCTGCCCCGCCCGGATACATGTACCAGGTGAGGCCGACGTCGAGGTTGACGCCGGGCGATACCTCGGTGGCAAATCCGCCGATCAGGTCCAGCTCCATGTTGGAGCCGCCGAACGTGCCCCAGCCGGCGAGGTTCGATCCCCATACGCCGGCGTACACGCCGCTTTCATGCTTGACGGTGATGCCGCCCTGGACGGCCATCTCCTTGTCGGTCTGCGAGACGCCACGATAGCGATAGTCGGAGACCAGCGCGATGCTGCCGCTGACGGTTACGGGTTTGGGAGGCTCTTCCTGAGCGTGGGCGGGAAGAGCGGCGACCGCGAGGAACGCGGCAGGCAGATACTTCAGAAACATCATGGAACCTCCTGTTTGCAGAGGCTCCTCCTGCTTCCGGTCCGCTTGCGCTCCTCCTCCCCCATGCAGGGGAGCGGTCGCTCGCTGGCCGGACACTTTGACGCTATCGCAGCAATATCAACGTAACATTGCCAGATTGCGTCAAAGTGTTTCCGGGTACGTCAGGCTGCCAGTGTGGCGATCCGGCCACGCTGACCGCGCAGCTCGACCGGACTACCAGCTGCCTTGCGGCGCTGGAACCAGTCACGCAGCAGTTCCGCCGACGTATGATCGACCGCATCCAGCTTCGATACGTCGAGGCGGCACGGCGCGTTGGCCGGCACGCGATCGAGCGTCGCGGACAGCTTGGGCAGGGTGACGAAGGTCGCCGAGCCATCGAGCGAGATGGCGTGCGATTCGCCGTCCTGCTGCTCGAACACCCGCAGACGCAGGCGGCGCAGGTTGGGCACCAGTTCCAGCACCGTCAGGCCGATGCCGACCAGCACGCCGGTGAGCAGATCGGTAGCAACGACCATGATCAGCGTTGCCGCCCAGATCACGACCGGCAGGACGCCATAATCGCGATACAGGTGCTGCGCATGCTTCAGGCTGACCAGGCGCCAGCCGGTGACGACCAGTACCGCGCCCAGTGCCGCCATCGGGATGGCGCGCAGCAACCACGGCAGCAGCGCGACGAAGCCGAGGATCCAGACGCCGTGCAGGATCGCCGAGGAACGGGTGACCGCGCCGGCCTGCACATTGGCGGACGAACGAACGATCACGCCGGTCATCGGCAGCGAGCCGGCAAAGCCGCAGAGCAGGTTACCCACGCCCTGCGCGCGCAGTTCCTTGTTGTAGTCGGTACGAACGCCGTCGTGCATCTTGTCGACCGCGGCGGCGGACAGCAGCGTTTCGGCCGACGCGATGAAGGCGATGGCGACAGCGGCGGTGATCACGGCCGGATCGGCAAAGCGGGCGAGGAAGCCGCTTTCCGGCGGCGCAATGGCACCCATGATCGATTCCGGAACCACGACCTTCGCGACGTCGATGCCGAGGAAGACGGTGAGCAGCGTTGCCGCGACCACGCCGACCAGCGCACCGGGAACGAGGCGCAGCGACTGCGGGCGGAACTTCTCCCACCCCACCATGCTGCCGATCGTGACGAGCGCCAGCATGAACGCCAGCTCGGTCGCCTGCAGATCGGTCGACAGGCCGAGCAGACGGCCCGGCATCGCTGCCAGGTTTTCCAGGCCGGACGACAGCGGCTTGTGATCGAACAGCACGTGGAACTGGCCCACGACGATCAGCACGCCGATGCCCGCCAACATGCCGTGCACCACTGCCGGGCTGATCGCCCGGAACCAGCCGCCGAGGCGGAAGATACCGGCAACGACCTGAATCGCACCGGCCAGGATCAGGATGGGGCCCAGCGCCGACAGGCCCTGGTCTCGCACCAATTCAAAGACGATCACCGCCAGGCCGGCGGCCGGACCGGACACCTGAAGCGGCGATCCGGCCAGCGCACCAACGACGATACCGCCGATGATGCCGGTGATCAGGCCTTTTTCAGGCGGCACACCGGAAGCGATCGCGATGCCCATGCACAAGGGCATTGCGACGAGGAAGACCACGATCGAGGCAGTGAAGTCCCGACCAAAGAACTTCAAAGAGGGAATGGAGACGCCAGGGCGCTCGATCGCATCCTGCTTCATTATTCCGCTGCCTCTTGGAAGGGGAGGTCAGCCGCGAGGCGCCTCTCTGCGGGGACGGCCACCGGCAGTGGCTTGTCGGCGCGAACCGCCTCGAAGCGCGAGGTCTGGCCGTTCAGCGCCAGCATCTGCCCATTGTGGATGTCGACGAACCAGCCGTGCAGCGCGATCTCACCGCGCGCGACGCCGGCCGCGACCGACGGATGGGTGCGCAGATGCGCCAGCTGGACCACGACGTTCTCCAGGCTGATCACGCGGACGCGCTCGCTGTCTTCGAGATCGGGATAGCTCGAATCGACAACCTGGCGCGCGGCGGAGCCGTGACGCAGCCAGGCTGCGACGTTCGGCATCGGCTCCAGCTTCGCCGGATCGCCAGCCAGACCCTTCATCGCGCCACAATCGGAGTGGCCGCAGACAATGATGTCGCGGATGCCGAGTGCGGCAATTGCGTATTCCACTGTGGAAGTGACGCCGCCGTTCTGAGTTGCATAGGGCGGCACAATATTGCCGGCGTTACGGCAGACGAACAGATCGCCCGGCTGTGCCTGCATAATTTGCTCGGGCACGATTCGCGAGTCGGCGCAGCTGATGATCAGCGCCTTCGGCTCCTGCCCATGGTTCGCGAGCTTTGAATAAAGCGCACGGCTGTCTTCGTAGACCTTCTTTTCGAAGTTGAAGACCCGACCGATAAGTTCGTTCACGGGGGCTGCTCCTATAAAACTGGAACAGCTTATTTAGTTGCTGCGCTTTTCTGGACCGCAGCGCCAACGTTACATTTAATGTCTGATCGGTCAGGCGAGCCGGGTGATCGGCAACGTGACCGTCGCGACCAGCCCGCCGCTGGCGCGGTTCGACAGCATCAGCTGTCCGTCCTCCGCCGCGATCGCCTGCACCACGATTGGGAGGCCGAGGCCAAAGCCCACCGTATTGCGCCCGCGCGCCGGATCCAGCCGGACGAACGGCTCCAGCACGGCCTCCATCTGGTTCTCCGGAATGCCGGGGCCATCGTCCATCACGCGAATCGTCACCAGGCCGTCGCCGGGCTCCAGCACCACGGTGACTCGCTCGCCGTAATGGAGCGCATTCTCGATCAGGTTCGTCAGCGCGCGCTTGATCGCCAGCCGGCGCAGCCGCAGTTCGAAATGATCCGGCCCGACATACGTCGCCTCATAGCCGCGGTCAGTGGCGTCATCGACCAGCGTCGCGCACAGCACCGCAAGGTCGAGCGAGGTCGGTTTCTCCGGATCGGTGTCACCGCCGAGGAAGGCGAGGAGCGAGGCGATCATCGCCTCCATCTCCGAAACATCCTGGCCGATCGCGGCGCGCGTCTCGTTGCTCTCGATCGCTTCGGTGCGCAGCCGCAGCCGGGCGAGCGGTGTGCGCAGATCGTGTCCGACGGCGGCCAGCGACTGGGTACGCGCCTCGATCAGCGCCGTGATACGTGATTGCATCCGGTTGAATGCAGAGACGAGCCGGCGCACCTCGCGCGGACCATCTTCGGGGACCGAGCCGACCTCATAATGGCCGACACGATCGGCCGCCTCGGCCAGTTGCTTCAACGGCTTCAGCGCGCGGCGGAGCATCAATCCGCCCAGGATCATCAGCGCCACGGCGGGGACCAGCCCCAGCAACACGCGTTCGTAAGCGAAGTCGAGCTTGGCGACCGCCTCCAGCGTGCGGAATTGCAGCCAGCTGCCATCGCGCAGCCGCAACGCGCCCATCACCTTGGAGCTTCGACCGGGAGAGATCAGCCGCAGGCGGATGTCGCCGGTGCGCAGCGCAGGCTCCCAATCGACGATCTGGCGGCGCATCGCATCAAGCGCGGGATCGGGATTGGGCGGGACACCGGCCGCGCTCTGCCAATGCACCTCGTAGCGATCGGTGGTCAGTTCATTGGCCAGCGCGGTCCGCTGTGCCGGCGGGCGATCCTCCAGCAGCCGTCGGCTGATGACGAGATGTTCGGCCAGCCGGCGCGATTCGTCGTCACGGACCGAAAACTCGCTCGCCCGTTCGTACAGCGCGGTCGACACGCCGAACTCGATGACCATCGTGAGGAGGAGAATCGCGACGACCTGCCCAAGCAGGCCGACCGACGGTATCCAGCGCCTCAACTGCGCTCCACGGGGACGTTGAGCATATAGCCGACACCGCGCACCGTCACGATCGGCGCCTGTTCGCCGGCGCTCGACAGCTTGCGCCGCAGCCGGCTGATCAGCACGTCGATCGAGCGATCGGAACTGTCGCCCAGCCGGGTGCGCGACAATTCGATCAGCCGCTCACGCGCGATCACGCGCTGCGCATGGTCAGCGAGGGCCACCAGCAGATCAAATTCCGCGCCGGTCAGGTCGACCGAGGCGCCGGTGGGCGAGGTCAGCTCGCGCCGCGGCAGGTTCACTGTCCAGCCTTCGAAGCGCAGCATCCCGTGGTCACCCTCGCCCGACCGGCGGTCGAGCGCCGGGCGGCGGAGCACTGCGCGGACGCGTGCGACCAGCTCGCGCACGCCGAACGGCTTGGCGATGTAATCGTCGGCGCCCAGCTCAAGCCCGACGACGCGGTCGGTCTCGCTGGAACGCGCGGACATGAAGATGATCGGAACGTCGCTTTTCTGGCGGAGCGACCGACACAGGTCGATCCCGCTCGTCCCGGGCAGCATGATATCGAGCAGCACGAGATCGACCGGGCCCGAATCAAGCGCGAGCCACATTTCAGGCGCCGCCGAGGCGGGGCGCACGTTGAAGCCGTTTTCCTGGAGCGCGCGAGCGGTGAGCATACGCAGCGCCGGATCGTCCTCCACGAGCAATATGGTAGGGGCGGTCATGCAGGGTGCGAACTAGTCGGGAAGGGCCGCTTCGGTCAATGTTCCTGACGGTGACGTTACATTGCTGAAGATTTTGGGGTTGCAGGGTCCCAAACTCGCTGCTAGTGGCCGCGCCTCACCCAGCCCGGAAGCTTCCGGGACACGGCGCCAGAGCGGGCGTAGCTCAGGGGTAGAGCACAACCTTGCCAAGGTTGGGGTCGAGGGTTCGAATCCCTTCGCCCGCTCCAGTCGCTGCCAATACGGGCAGCGACCCCGGCGAGAATATCTCGCCCTAGACCACCGCAAATATCGTCGTTCTGCAAACGCAGCCAGCTTCACCGCGGCGGGGTTCGCTTGCGCGTTCGGCAGGTTAAGGTCGGGCATGACAGATGCACCGATTCGCGTTGGCATTGGCGGCTGGACCTTCGAGCCCTGGCGCGGCAGCTTCTATCCGCCGAAATGGCCGATCAAGCGCGAGCTGGAATATGCCGCCGCTCACGTCACCGCGATCGAGGTGAACGGCACCTTTTACAGCAGCTTCAAGCCCGCGACCTTTGCCGGATGGGCCAAGACGGCGCCCGACGGCTTCGTCTTTGCGCTGAAGGCATCGCGTTATTGCGTGACGCGCAAGGTGCTGGCGGAGGCGGGGGAGTCCGTATCCCGGTTCGTCGGGCAGGGAATTGTTGAGCTGGGCGACCGACTGGGCCCGATCCTGTGGCAATTCGCCGCCACGCGAAAGTTTGACCCCGTGGACATCGCCGCTTTCCTGGAGCTGCTGCCGGCCTCGCATGACGGCGTGCCGCTGCGCCACGCCATTCAGGTGCGGCACGACAGTTTCGCAGTGCCCGAGTTCGTCGCGCTGTGCCGCGCGGCGGGTGTCGCGATCGTGTTTGGCGATTCGGCCAGTTACCCGGCGATCGCCGACATATCAGGCGACTTCGTCTATGCCCGGCTGGAGAATGCGGTGGAGGAGGAGCCGGCGGGCTATGCCCCCGACGCGCTCGATCGCTGGACACAGGTGGCGCGTGGCTGGGCCGCGGGGCACCAGCCCGAGGGGTTGCCCTATGTTGCCGATGCAGCAGCGCCGGTCCGGCCGCGTGAAACCTTCGTGTTCTTCATAAACGGGGCCAAGGTGCGTGCACCGCACGGTGCGATGGCGATGATCGAGCGGCTGTCGGCCTGAACGCAGGCACGTTATGCCGGTTGGTGTCGAAAGCCCCTGGGCATAGAATTTCACACGGGAACCATGGACGACGACCCCATCATCATCCGGCCCTATGAGGGATCGGCGGAAACGACGGCATTGTCGCAGATCTGGCTCGACGCCTCACTCATCGCCCATTCCTTCATCGGTGAGCAGCGCCTGATCGAACAGCGTGCGCTGATCGAGGATCAGTATCTTCCTAATTCCGAGACATGGGTCGCGATGGTCGACGGTGCGCCGGTCGGGTTCATCAGCCTGCTCGACACGTTCGTCGGGGGGCTCTTCGTGGCGCCTGACATGCAGGGTCGGGGGATCGGCCGGCGGTTGATCGATCAGGCGATGGCGCTGCGGGGCGACTTGGAGCTGGACGTCTATGTCCACAACGCCGCGGCGCTGCGATTCTATCGGCGGCTCGGCTTTCAGGAGCAGTCGCGCCGGGCAATGGACGATGAAGGCCTGCCGTTTGAAAATATACGCCTGCGCCTGACCCGATCGCCCACCTGACGCGTGCGCGCCGTCTGCCGATGCTCGGCCGGTACGCAGCCGGGTTGCGGCGCGCGGCGGCGGCGGGCATGTCGCCAGACCGATGAGTGACGCCGCCGTTCCCGCTATGCCCGCCCCGACGGAGGGCAACCTTCCCGAACGTCTCGCCCGCGCGATCGCGCTCGGTGGCCCGATCCCGGTCAGCCAGTTCATGGCGGCGGCGAACGCGCATTATTATGCGACGCGCGACCCGCTGGGCGCGGAGGGTGATTTCACCACCGCGCCAGAGATCAGCCAGATGTTCGGCGAGTTGATCGGGCTGTGGGCGGCGGACCTGTGGGATCGCGCGGGACGGCCCGACGTGCGCTGGGTCGAATTGGGGCCGGGGCGCGGCACGCTGACCGCCGACGCGCTACGCGCCGCGGCAAAGGCCGGCTTCACCCCACCGGTCCTTTTCGTCGAAACCAGCCCGACGCTGCGCGCGCGGCAGGCGGAGGCGGTGCCGAATGCCGTCTGGCACGACGATGTCGAGGATCTGCCCACTGATCGCCCGATGATCGTCATCGCCAACGAGTTTTTCGATGCGTTGCCGATCCGCCAGCTGGTGCGTGGGCCGGCCGGCTGGCGCGAGCGGCTGGTCGCCTGTCAGGATACGCTGTTCCTGCCGATCGGCGGCGCGGTCGTGCCCGACAGCATCATCCCGGAGCATCTGCAGGATTCGCCGCCGGGCGCGATCATCGAAACCTCGCCCGCCAGCGTCGGGATCATGCGCGTGCTCGCCGCCCGGATTGTGGCGCAGGGGGGTGCGCTGCTCGCGATCGATTATGGCTATGAAGGGCCGGCGGTGGGCGAGACGCTGCAGGCGGTGGGCGGCCACGCCTTTGCCAATCCGTTCGAGGAACCGGGCGAGCGTGATCTGACGGCGCATGTCGATTTCGCGACGCTGGGCATCGTCGGCACCGCCAGCGGGGCGATCGTATCCGGACCCGTCGGGCAGGGCAGCTTCCTCGTCCAGCTTGGCATCGATGCGCGCGCCGCGGCGCTGGGCCCGCAGGTGGCGGCCGACCGCGAAAGGCTGGTCGATACGATGGGATCGCTGTTCAAGGTGCTGGCGATGCGCCATCCCGAGTGGCCGCAACCGGCAGGCTTCGCATGATCACCTATCGCCCGGCGACCCCCGCCGATGCCGAGCCGCTCGATACGATGGCACGGTACGTCTGGCTTGAGACCTTTGGCCATTCGGCGCCGCCGGCCGATATCGATGCCTATGTCGCGCAGCATTACGGCCCTAGCGGGACGCTGCGGCGGCAGCTGGCCGATCCGGCATTCGATTTCCAGCTGGCCGTGCGGGGCGAAGCGGTGGTCGGTTATTGCAAGCTGGGCCCGACGTTCTTTTCGGGCGAGGTGCCGGCGGACGACGCGCTTCACCTTCACCAACTGTATGTCGATCCGGCGCAGCATGGCAGCGGCGTCGCCGCGCAACTGCTGCAATGGTCGTATGACGTCGCGCACGCGCGCGGAAAGGAAGCCATCTTGCTCACCGTCTGGGAAGAAAACCTGCGCGCCCGCGCCTTCTACGCCAAGCACGGCTTCGTCCACGTCGGCGACTACGCCTTTCAGACCGGCTCGCAGATCGACCGCGATCTCATCATGCGGCGCGCCCTGTGAACGGCGTGGATGTGAGCGCCGGACATGTGAGCGTTGACGACGGGAGCGGCGTGGAGGTGATACGCGCCCGCACGCTGGGCGATGTGGCGCACGGCTTCCTGGGGCGGCGCGGCGGCGTGTCGCAGGGGCTGCACGGCGGGCTGAACGTCGGGCTGGGATCCGACGATGATCGCGCCGCGGTGGAGGAGAACCGCCGCCGTGCGGCCGCGGCGGTGCTGCCAGGCGCGCCGCTGGTCACCTGCTTTCAGGTCCATTCGGCGGAGTGCGTCACGATCACGCAGGACATGCCCGAACGGCCGCGCGCTGACGCGATGGTTACCGATCGTCCAGGTTTGGCGCTGGGCATCCTGACCGCTGATTGCGCGCCCGTGCTGCTGTCCGACCGTGAGGCCGGCGTGGTCGGCGCGGCGCATGCCGGGTGGAAGGGCGCGATCGGCGGGGTGACGGATGCTACGCTCAGCGCCATGGAGGCGCTAGGCGCGCGGCGTGACCGGATAACCGCGGCAATCGGCCCGTGTATCGCGCGGGCGAGCTATGAGGTGGACGAAGCGTTCCGCCGCCGGTTCGAGGAGGAGGATCCCGCCAACGAGCGCTTCTTCGTCGATGCCCGCGCCGGGCACGCCAAGTTCGACCTGGAAGCCTATGTCGCGCATCGCCTGGCGAGCGCGGGGGTACAGCGGATCGAGGCGCTGGGGCTGGACACCTATGCCGATGAGGACCGCTTCTTCAGCTATCGGCGGGCGACGCATCGCGGCGAGCCCGATTATGGCCGCCAGATCGCGATCATCGGCCTGCGCTGAGCCGTGCTTTCGCTTGGGGCATGCAACCGCTAGAGCCGTGAGAGACTTGTCATGGGTCAGGATGCACGCCGCCTGAATCGTTGTCCCGCGATACAGCGGCGCGAGTGACGTGGCGGCGGCAGGCTGACGGCGGAAAGAGCGTATCGGATGACTCACATGCAACACGCGGACGTCCTGATCCTGGGCGGCGGGCTGGTCGGCGCGACGCTGGCACTGGCGCTCGACCGCCACGGCCTTTCCACCATCGTCATCGATCCGGCCGACCCCTCGGTTACGCTGTCCGCGGGCTTTGACGGCCGCGCCTCGGCGATCGCCAGCGCCAGCCACCGGATGCTGGAGGCGATCGGTGTCGCCGACCGGCTCAGCGGGCAGGGATGTGCCATCCGCCAGATCCGGGTCAGCGACGGGCTGGAACCGGGGGCGCTCGATTTCATCCCGGATGCCGACGATGGCGCGCTCGGCACGATGTATGAAAACCGTGCGCTGCGCCGCGCGCTGGCCGACAGCATGGGGGAAAGCGGCGTCGATTTTCGTCCGCTGACCCGCGCCGTTGAGGTTGATCGTTCCGCCACCGGCGTGCGCGCAACGCTCAGCGACGGCACCACCGTTACGGCATCGCTGCTGGTGGCCGCCGAAGGGCGCAATTCGCCGACGCGTGCCGCCGCCGGCATCACTACGGCCAATTGGCGCTATGACCATGCCGCGATCATCGGTGCGTTTCACCACGAACGGTCGCACGAGAACATCGCGTTCGAGATCTTCTATCCCACCGGCCCGTTCGCGCTGCTGCCGCTGGTCGATGATGCCGACGGCCATCGCTGCGCCATCGTCTGGTCGGTGAAGCAGGCGCAGGGGCCGGCGATGCTGAAGCTGTCCGACCGCGCGTTTCTGGCGGAAGCGGAGAAGCGGATGGGCGGGTTCCTCGGCACGCTGTACAAGGCGAGCCCGCGCGCCAGCTACCCGCTGGGCTTCCACCATGCCGCGGCAATCACCGCCGAGCGGCTGGCACTGGTCGGCGACGCCGCGCATGGCATCCACCCGATAGCGGGGCAGGGGCTGAACCTGGGTTTCCGCGACGTCGCGGCACTGACCGAGGTGCTGGTGGAGGGGCGCCGCCTCGGGCTGGAGGCGGGCGACGCGCAACTGCTCGACCGCTATCGCCGCTGGCGCAGCCTCGACACAATGATGGTCGCTGGCGCCACCGACGTGCTGACGCGGCTGTTCGGTATTCCCGGGCGGACGGCCAGCGCGGTGCGCCGTTTCGGCATTTCCGCGGTCAACGCCATCCCGCCGCTGAAAGACCGGTTCATGGCGGAGGCGCGCGGCGAGAGCGGCGCGCTGCCACGCCTGCTCCAGGGCATGACCATCTGATTCAGCCGTGGGAGGCGCCCGCGCCGACCTGTGCAGCGGCGGGATCAGTGCAGCGGCTCTCCCGCGATGGTGATCCGGTGCATCAGCCGGCGATGGCCGTGATAGTCGTTCATCGCCAGATGCCAGGTTGACCGATTGTCCCAGATGGCGAGCGAGCCCGGTGCCCAGCTGACGCGGCAGTGGAACCGCTCCTGCATTGCCATCTGATAGAGATATGTCAGCAGCGGTACGCTTTCCTCCCGCGTCCACCCCTCGAAATGGAGCGTGAAGGCGGGATTGACGTACAGGATCTCACGGCCGGTCTGCGGGTGCCGGATAACGGCGGGGTGGATCGCGTGGGTCCGTTCGTCATGACCCTTCAGGTCGGCCGCCTGGTCGGTCTTCGCGTAAATCCCGTCGGCGCTGTAGATATGGTCGGCGGAATGCACCGCGCGCAGCTCGCGCAACGTCGCTTTCAACCCGTCTGACAGGCTGTTGAAGACTGCGCCCATGCCGGCGAACAGCGTGTCGCCGCCGGTCGGCGGTGTTTCGCGCGCCAGCAGGATCGATCCCATCGCCGGCACCTGGTCATAGCTGTGATCGGTGTGCCAGCCGCCGCCGATGTTGGTCTGCTGGGTCTCCGCCTTCCGCACCTCGGCGATCTCGGGATAGCCGCCGTTCGCGGGGAAGTATTTGTTGACGTCGATCGTGCCCCAGCGCCGCGCAAAGGCGATATGCTGTTCGGGCGACATCGCTTGATCGCGGACGAAGAGGATCCCGTGATCGGCCAGCGCGCGGCGCAGCGTGCCGAAGGTAGCGTCGTCGATCGTGTTGAGATCCACGCCGCTCGCCTCCACGCCGACATGCTCCGACAGCGGGCGCATCCGTGTTGTCGTCATCGATCCTCTCCTTGTTCTTCGACCGGGATCGTACCGGACCCGCTGGGCACAGAATGTCACGTGGGTTACATTCCAAAAGATGCTTCAGGAGCTTCTGGTCAGCCGATGGTTTGCGCGCCAGCCGGCCGCGCTTCAGGAACGGCTCGCGCAGGCCGGGCGGCTCATATCGCTGTCCGCCGGGCAGTGGGTATATGGGGAGGGGGACGATGCCACCGGCCTGGTTCTGGTGCTCGGCGGCCTGGTGCGGCTGGAAGCCACGGTCGGTGAGCGCACGATCCTGGTCGGCGTGGCGCAGACGGGGGGCGCCTTTGGCCAATCGCAGCGGCACGGCGGCGGTCCGCGCATCGTGACCGCCCGCGCCGGGCCGCCCAGCCGTGTCTTCACGATCAACGATCGCGCGCTGGAGCGGGTCGCGGCCGATCTTCCGCTCCTGTGGCAAGCGGTCAGCACACTTGTGTACGCGCAGCTCGACGCCAGCGTTCATTCGCTGGCGCAGATGCTCGCCCTGCCGCCACGGGCACGGATCGCCGCGCGGCTGCTGCCCTTTGCGGAAGCCGGAGAGGCGCCGCTGTCGCAATCCGATCTTGCCGAACTGTGCGGGCTGTCGCGCAAGGCGACCAATGCGCATCTCGCCGCGTTGGAGGCGGCCGGCGCGATCCGTCGCGGCTATGGCCGTGTCAGCGTGCTCGATGCGGCGGCGCTGGCAGCGGTCGACGGTGGCAGCCGCTTCGCATGAACGGCCCGACGGCGGCCATCGCTGCCGCGCCTTTGCCCTAGCGGGCGCGGGCGAGCGGCGCGCCGTACGGTGTGCAGATCACGCATCGCCAGCTCTGCCACCTCCTCGCGGTTGCCGATCATGCGATGTTCGCACGCGATGCCGCGGCGGCTGGCGTATCGCGGCCGTCCTTTTCGCAGCAGACCCGCTATTCGCCGACGGCGCCTCAAGTTGTTCATCAACAAGGGACGACAAGCGCAACCAGAGATCGCGATCGCGAGCAGCTACTTTAGGTTGAGAGAACGGCTTGGCCGTTGAACTTCCCGTCAAAGATGGGACGCTGCCCAACTTTGACCGGAAAATGGTGCC
>NZ_JAQZBC010000034.1 GCF_029239295.1 Sphingomonas sp. | reverse complement strand
AGTGTTCCCCCCACATGCGGAGTAGGTTTGCTATCGCCTTGTCCAAAATGAGGCTGGCATCGTCTGAGCTCGTACCAGACCGGACCTGATCCAGATCGCGGCCTGGACCCACTTCAGGTAAGTTGCGTTGTTGACGCGACCCAGGAAATCGATGTCGCCCGCGCCGACTGCGATCGGGAACCGATGAGGAATAGAAGAGACCATGCGATGCCGGATATACAACGGCTTGCGTTCCAAAGGACTCACAAAGCTGGATCGAGCGGTCGCGATCTGCGCTGGCGATGTTTAGCGGTGATCCACGAGAAGCGCGAACAACTGATCGAGATTCTGCTGCGCGTCCTGCACAACCGGGTTATCCGCGTTGCCCGGCAGCGAGAGCGGCTTGCTCATGATGTCGTGCAGCCCCTCGGTCTCGGCGTCGGTCAGCAGTTTCCGCTTCCGCAGAACGATGGCCAGGCTCAGGATCCCGTTGAACGCTGCTACGTCGAGCGCTTGCTGGGCTTCGAGCAACTGCTGCGCGGTCAGATCATGTTCCTGCTGCGTCATGCGAGCCTCTCCTGCGGGTGCAGAGTACGCCCCTGCTCAGATGAGCGACGAGCGCTTGTCGCGCCCGCGGGGGGAGACTGGAACGAAATTACTTGGACGCGAACTGACCTGCCTCCGCGCCAAGGTTCTGCTTGGCGTGCGCGCGGGCGGCCACGGCGCTCTTGAACATTTCGGGCTGTAGGGTCGATGTTACGATTGGGTAGTTCTGCGAGTTGAAGCGCGTGTCGCGGATGGTGACGCGAAACTGACCTTCCGCGTCTTTGGCGATCAGAAATGGTGCGACGAGTGTTCTGGACATAACAGCCTTTCATAGCCGGCGAAGGCTGCCACCGCTCCAGGCGTCACGTAGCCGAGCGGTCTTGTTGAACGTCTTGAGTGAGGCGAGACGCGAAAGCGGCGGATGCTTTCGCATCCGCCGCAGACTGTTAGGCGTCCTGCAGGTTCACAGCAGACGTCTTGCCGCGATTATCGGTTTCGAGCTCATAGGACACGCGCTGGTCTTTGTTGAGCGTCGTCATGCCAGCGCGCTCTACGGCTGAGATGTGGACGAAAGCGTCGCCGTTGCCGTTTTCCGGCGCGATGAAGCCATAGCCCTTGTCGTTATTGAAGAATTTTACGGTGCCAGTGATCATGAGATTTTCCTTGTCCCACGGGTGTCGGGCATGCGCCAAAGCGGCACATCCCGGCGTCTTGAAGCTAGAAAGGACAAAGGGAAGAGCCGAAGCGGCCCATCATCCGTCGCAGGCGACGTTCAGCAATTCCTATATAGAGCTTCTTTATAAAAAAGCTAGTCTGGCCCGTCGCACGGCGATCGCAGCAGTGCTGGAAGCCGACGCCCTGTCGCGAAAGTGGCCATATCCGCTACGCCGGAAAGTCAGGACTTCCGCGACAAGGCAATGGCAACTTGCGCCCAGAAAAGTCGCCCCGCATCAGGTCATTCCCGACCCTTGCTGTCGCATCCGAAATCCACCGTTCACTGACAGATGACGGCGCCGATCGACTATAAGCAGGCAAGCGCGGATTTTGACGGGTTCATGGTCGATCTTCGCGAGGCGCTTGACCGTCAGACGACTCATCAAGCCTGGGGCGTTCTCCTGGGGGGTTTCCATACCTTCCGCATACGGCTGAAGGTAGAGGAAGGCCTCGCTTTGGCCCCGGCGCTACCTCCTCTGCTGAGATCAGCTTTCGTGCAGGATTGGCACCTTACCGGCCAGGCTCTGCCGTTCGTGTGCCGAACCGCCCTCGAGGAAGAGGTCATAGCCTGCCATCGCGACCACCAACTTGCGCAGCTTGGCTGTATCGCTGCTACTGCGGCGACCTTGTGGCGGCACGTTGACAGGCAGCGAGTTGGAGCCGCTCGCATGCCCAAGGGTGCGCGCGAGTTCTGGAGGGTCGAGTCTCCGCACGCTGGCTAACAAGTCGTGCCTCCTCCAAAGCGCCGCGATAACGACCGGCCGTCCCGAAAGCCGACTGTCACTTAACCACTAGTAGCAGCCGCTAAGTGCGATCCCCATCAAACGACCGCTTTCGGGAGCGCCAAGGGTCACGCTGAATGGCCGAGATTGGGCGCGTTGCAGACTGGCAGCTAACGCCAGGAGAAGACCAGCGGCTCATGAGCCGCTAGCCGCCTGTCCGCTCTCACAACCACTGGCGAGGGACGCGGACGCTGCCCCAAGGGGCATACTGACCGAGCTATGCTGCTTTGCCAATAGCCGAACCATGCCTGTCTTTTACAGTGCCATGCAAGCTGAAGCGGCTGGAATAAGAGATTAAGCGCTTCTCGTCTGCTCTCTTGGCCTCGTCCCAGATGCACACGGACGCGCGGCATGTCGGGAGCGGTACAACTCGCGAGACCCAGTAATCTTTTGCTGTCACCTGCCCCTCGACCGGGAGCGATCCAGGGGCTTTCGGCACCTCGTCCCGCCGATGGCGTCGACGCACTGCGTCTACTAGAAATTGAACACCACGTTTGCGAACGCGCCGGTCCAGGTCGGCGCCTTGCCCGGAAGCTCCGCCTTGATCCCGGCGCCGGGGAAGGACGCGGCAAGGCCGATCGTCAGGAACAGGTTCTCGGTCAGGATCTGGTTGTATTCGAGGAAGAGGTCGTCCGACAGGTGGTGCTTGGTCACGCCGTCGACCAGGTTGAAGCCGCTCGGCGTAGAGACGAGGCGGGTCGCCTGGCCGAACTGCAGCGGGCTCTCCAGCTTGTCTGCGCTGATATAGGCGTAGCGCAGCGTGACCGTGATCTTGTCCGACGGCTGAACCGCTGCGCTGAACTCCAGCGCCTTCAAATTGGTGTTGATGAAAACCATCGAAGATTCCGCGCCCGTCGCCCAGATGCCGGGCGATCCTTCATAGTACAACGGATCGAACCGTTCGAGCTTCGGCGTGTTCGGATTGTCACCGGAAAAGAACTTCGCGGTGTAGATCAGCGTCGGCTTCCATGGCGTATCGGCGAATGTATAGCCGATCTGCCCGCGCGCAGCCCAAGCGGACATGTTGATCCGGTTGTTCCACTCGTAGGCGACATCCCCGGTGATGAACCAGTTGCGCCAGATGCCCACGTCGCGGCTTCCCTTGAAATAGAGATTGACGACGTTAGTCTTGTCGCGCCCGTCGGGAATGATGGTCGGCGCGCCGATGCCGCCCGGCGCGGCGCGGATGTAGGGCGACTGCGATCTCAGCACGTTTATATACGTGAACCCGAGGAAGTCCTCGTTCGACGCATCATAACGGAAGTCGACGCCGGCAAGCTGGTTGTGGCCGTTATTGGACTTCAGTTCGCGCGGCTCGATGAAATAGCCGGTGATCGTCTGGCGCCCGTTGATGATGCGACCGATCGCTGCCTGCTTCCACGCCTTGCGCGGCCCGAACTTCAGCGCGCCGCGCTCGAAGCCGTTCACGCCCCCGTTCGCGATAAGCATGCCGCTGCCCAGCACCAGTTCACGGGGACCGAGCGATAGATCGAAGTTCGTGCCCGTGCCCTCGGTGCGGAAGCCCAGATAGCCTTCCTCCAGCGTGATTGCGCCCTGGTTTCGTGAATCGAACGCGTCTGTCCCCCAGGTGCGCGATGCAACGCCCGAGATCTTGCCGTAAAAGACGTTGCCGCCCGGGAAGGTTTTGTCGAAGCCGATCCCCGGCTTCACATATCCCTCGAGCCAATTCTCGTCGGAATTGAACTTCGACTGCGGCGAATAGGCGGACGCGAGGTTCCAGAAGAGGTTGTTCTCGATATCGTAATCGAGGCCGCCCTGCAGATACCAACGCACATGCAGCCCGTCCTTGTCGTAGATGTCCGTGATGGGCCGCTTGTCTTTCGCGGCGCCGGTCAGCTGTTCGGTCCGCAGTCCCGACGGGCCGCCCTGCGGCAGCGTGGGTGGGCCGGACCGGCGTATCCTGCCGTCGATCACCTGGATGCCGTCGGCGCGGCCCGCGGGAACGTCGCTGGACGCGCGGCGTGCCGGCGGCGCCTCCTGCACGGCTTCGGCGACGATCGCCGGCGGCACATCCATCATCGTGCGTTTTCCCTTTTATGATGGATCTGCTTCGACATCGCGTCCGGACGAGACTGCGGCGTCCGCGGCCCGGAGCGGCGTTCACCCATATCTGCCCACAAACCTGCTCCGTTCTGAGCACGGGCGTAATGCGCCCTAAGCGCCGACCAAATAGTGGAAGGTACCTACCGCAGTGCGAAACCTGCCGCCTCCCGGCGTGGGCCGCTGTTCCGAGGATACCTAGGTAGGTCTACCCATAGTTCGACCCTGCTGGGTGCCATACCAAGTTGACGACGGGAGGCCGGATGATGATCGACTGGCGTCGTGATGTGTCGGTGTTGGCTGAGGCAGCAGGTCTCGTCCGAGGCCTTAGAGCAGGTGCTTCCCCGATCGGTCCGAAGCCTGTTGCGATACCGGCGAGCCGCTCCGTCTTATATGGCAGCACTTCTTCTCGTCTGGCGAACTCAGCCTGGTGGTTGATGCGGCGCACGCGCCAGACCGGCGGTGTGGCTGGATGCAGCATCGTAGCGCGGGCAAGCCGCTCATGACGATCGACCTGCCACCACCGTCGACCGACGTTCAGGCCGTTCTGGTGATCCATGAGGAGGAGTGCACGGCCGCGGAAGGCTGCGATATTCCTGCCGGCCGCGACAGCGGGCTTCAGGTGACTGATGGATCGGTGCGCCGGACCGGCAAGACGAGCCTGCCCGAGGGTGGCCCCTCGGCGCTGGAATCAAAGGAATTGAAGGACAATTCGCCGGTCAACACGCCCAAGACGACGATCTACGACAAGGATGGCCTTGCCGTCCGCTGGTATTTCCAGGGCGGGCTGAACCTCGTCAGCGAGTCAAATCTGTTCTGGAACTTCGCCTCGGTCTACGCGCCGGACGCGCGGTTCAATTCCAACCAGAACTGGCTGGAATTCTACGTGAAACCGGGCCTTGGCTTCGACAAGACGTTCGCGAATGGCGGCACCTTGTACGGCAAGGTTTCCGGCGTGGCGTCGAAAACCTGGGGCCGGGATGCGTTCGACGCCAAGGACGGGGGCGCGATCACGCTGGAAGAAGGATATCTCGGCTATCGCACCACGGATCACCCGGTCGATGTGGATAGCTCGTTCGGTCCGCGTGAGTTGCAGCTCGGCAGCGGCATGCTGATCGCAAACGGCGGGACGAGCGGGTTCGAGCGCGGGGCGCTCAAGTTCGGGCCGCGCAAGGCGTGGAAGCAGGCGGGGATCATCCGCATCATCAACGGGCGGCGGACGATCACCGGCTATTTCATCGAGCCGCGCGAACTGAAATCGAACAATGGCCACAACCAGCTCGCGGGCGCCGACATCCGCTACGATTCCGCTGGCGGCGACTATCTCGGCTTCACCTACGTCAACGTCCTGCGATCGCAATCTCCGTACATCCGCGCGGCGCCGGACGGCCTGGGCGCGCCGACGATCATCCCGGACGGCCGCGACAAGACGAACGCGATCAACCTCTATTTCCGCACCATCGGCAGCGAGGGTTTGCTGCGAAACTGGTTCGCGACCGGCGATTTCGCTTACGAGTGGAACAACCGGATCAACATGTCCGCCTGGGCGGGTCGCGCGCAGGTCGGTTACCGGTTCGCAGAGACGTCGTGGACACCGACGCTGACGGGCACAGTCAAGGTGTTCTCCGGCGATGATCCGACGACGCCGAAGCTCGAGCGGTTCGATCCGCTATATTACGAGGGATCGCCGGGCGCCTGGGCGACCGGATCGAAATCCTCGATGGTGTTCATCAACTCGAACCTGCGCGCGCTCGAGCTCGCGTTCGCCGTCCAGCCGTCGAAGCAGGACGCGCTGACGCTGCGCTTTGCCCGGATCGACGCGGACAAGCTCGGCAGCCCGATCCAGTTCGGCCAGACCACACGGCTCGTCTCCACGCCGAGCGGGTTCAACCTGATCTCGGGCGTAACGAAGCGGCATCTCTCGGACGACCTGTTCCTGGAATATAATCACATCTTCGGGCCGGACGTGTTCCTGACCGCGGGGGTGAGCGCGTCATTCCCAGGCGCCGGGATCAAGGCAGCATTCCCAGGAACACCGCCCATCTGGTCTGGAGCATTCATCAATGTCGTGGTCAATTACTAGCGCCTCGCGTCTGGGGCTTGCCTGCGCCGCGTCTATCGCCGTTGCTGCAGCGGCCGTGTCGGCACAGGAACAGGCGAGTTCTTCCGCCGGCACCGCGCAGAAGGCGCCCTTGTCGGCGGCGGCATCCGACCCGCGCGTGATGGGCTGGATGCAGGGGTTCCCGCCGCCCAAGGACAAGCTGATCATGCAGCCGGAATCCGACTATTTCAGCTTTCCCAAGCTGCGCTGGTCGGTCTGCCATCTCCGCCAACTACTGCCGACGGTGGAGATCAACCGCGGCCTGAAGAACGCGATACCGCTCACCTATGTGCCACCCGCAGAGCTTGCCCAAAGCATGCGGACGATCAACGCGCTGACGTTCACCCCGCTCAATTCGAACAAGACGCTGACGTGGGAGCAGTCGCTCGGCGTCAACTATACCGACGGCATGTTGATCTTCCACAAAGGGCGGGTGGTCTATGAGTGGTATTCCGGCTGCCTGGAGCCGGACGGCAAACATGCCGCCATGTCGATGACCAAGTCACTCACCGGCCTGCTGGCGGAGATCCTGATCGCGGAAGGGAAGCTCGACCCGAACGCCCCGGTGACGCGCTACGTGCCGGAGGTGGCGAAGAGCGCGTTCGGCACCGCGACGGTGCGCGAGGTGATGAACATGACCACCGGGCTCGACTATTCGGAGGATTATACCGACCCCAATGCGGGCGTGTGGAAATATGCGGCCGCTACGAGTCCCTTGCCGAAGCCGGCCGGCTACAAGGGTCCGAACGGGTATTTCGAGTTCCTGGAACAGGTCAAGCCGGAGGGAAAGAACGGCGAGGCCTTCCATTATAAGACGCCCAATGCCGATATGGTCGGCTGGATCGTCTCGCGCGTCAGCGGCAAATCGGTTGCGACCCTCGCGTCGGATCGACTGTGGCGGCGCATGGGAGCCGAGCAGGACGCCTATATGACGGTCGACGCCATTGGTACGCCATTCGCCGGCGGGGGGCTGAGCGCCGGCATGCGCGACATGGGACGGATCGGGCTCCTGATGCTGAACAAGGGTGTCATCAACGGCGAGCGGCTGTTTCCCGCCGCGGCGGTGGAGGCAATCCGCACGGGCGGCGATCCGAAGAAGTTCGGGACCGCATATCCGGCGCTAGCCGGCGGGACCTACTCCGGGCTTTGGTGGGTCTATCCGAGCGATCGTACGATCATCGCGGCGCGCGGCGTGCACGGCCAAACGGTTTATGTCGATTGGGCTGCGGATATGGTACTCGTCAGGTTTGCATCGATGCCAACGGCATCGAATGCCTTGAACGACCCGACGTCGCTGCCGGCGTACCGCGCTGTCGCTGCCTACCTGAGATCCCTGCCTCCTAGATGATATGCAGGATGACTGGCTGAAGGACAAAGGCCAGGCGACGATCGACGCGATCGTCGCGGAGGGACATCGCGCCACCTTTGTGCCGGGCGATATCTCCGACGATAGCGTGCCCGCCGAGATGGTGCGGGTTGCCGCCACCAAATACGGTGGCCTCGACGCTGCGCTCAACAATGCCGGCGTGATGGACGCGATCTTCCCCGGCGATCCGATCGACTATGAAAAGCAGAAGAACCTCGCCATGGCGCGGATCGACCAGGCGAGCGGCGCTTACTGGGACGTGGTGATGCGTGTGAACGGCAAGGGCACGTTCCTGTGCGTGCGCCATGAGCTTCGCCAAATGCTGAAGCAGCAACGCGGCGGCTCCATCGTCAACGTCGGCTCAGTGGCGGGGCTGCGTGGCTTCGGGGGCACGCCCTCCTATGTCGCCTCGAAACATGCGGTGAACGGCCTCACGAAAAACGCCACGATCGACTATGCGCCGTTCGGCATCCGGGTGAACTCGGTGAACATGGGAACGACCATCACGCCCATGTACGAGCGCGCGTTCAAACTGCTCGGGGAACGTGCAGCCGCCGGCTTCAAAGATACCGCATCGGCATGATCAAGATCGACAGCCTCCTGGAATGGAGCGACCAGAAGAAACGCGGTTCGATGCCGGCGGAGCAGGTCGCCGTGATGTTGTTCCTGTTGTCACCGGAAGCATCGAACCTGACGGGCGCGAACTTCCAGACGGACGGCGGCTTTTCGACCTATTAATGGATCGACTTCAACATCTGGTGCCCCGTGCCGAGCAGCAGCGAGACGCGTCTCGGGCCGGCGCGCCAGATGCTGGAAACTCGTGCTGTCTACCTACCTGGCTACGGCCCGTTACGATCGAGAGAGCGTCGGCTTTCAGGATCAGCTTCCGAGCTCGCGAACGTCAGAATTTGGGCGCGTTGCAGACTGGCAGCTTACGACCGGAGCAGTCCAGCAGCTCTTGGGCCGTGAGCAGAAAGGCCGCTTGTGGCCCGAGAGGATAGAAAGCCGCCGCTCGTCCGATCGCTTAAACGAAATTCCGCTCCCGCCCCACTTGCGGACATTCATCTCAGTTCTAGAATGTTACGATTGCAGACGTTCACGCATCAAGCGTGGCAGGGAGCGCCGTCGTGAACACCGTGTGGTCGGGAATATGGATCGTATCGTTCGTTGCTTTCGCGCTCGGTCATTTCAGCAGACGTCGCACACGGCGAATTAGCTTGGCCGTCCTAATCGCCTCGCCGGTAATCATTTTGACGATCGGGCTAGCACTCGTTCCGCCTACGCCTCCCAGCTTCTTGCTTGAGTGGCCGCGTGCGATGTGGCTGGTCCTGCCGGTATTGGCCGCATGGTTGGGCTTGGCGATCGTCGGTTATTTCGCCGCGCGCCTGAGTGTCCGCTAACCACCCCTTAGCAGACATTCGCTCCGGCGATCACGGGAGCGTCCGCTTTCGCCCAAGGGCGGTCGTCCAGGCCCGATGCGAATGCTGATAGCCGACGTAATTGCTGCATGGCATGAGAGGCAGATGACTCAGATAAACCTCATCGTTGCGGCAGATGAGCCGGCTATCTTCTTTGCATCCGTAACGGATGCAGAGCGGTGGATGGAGCCGATAGACGTCGCTGATGGGGTCTATAGCGCTGCTTTCGGACCAGCGGGAGAACCCCATACAATCAGCACCGATGGGACAAGTGTGCTCATTCATGGGACAGGCGATGCGCCGCAACCCGAAGCGTTAAAGGCTCTCATGCTCCGCTACCTTGCTGCGATAGGTGAGACCGTGAGCGATGACATCAGCTTACCGGCCCTGCTTGACCGCTGCTCGCGAAACTTCGGTTAGCAGCGCCAGCTACTGTCGGCTTTAAATGCGTTCGCGTCTGAAAGCAGCCCGTCGCCTGACCACCCAAAGTCGGACATTCTTAGAGTATCGTGCGGGTATCTAAACACGAGAGGTAACGCGCGAGGTTCAACTTTCCTGTGCTTCTCGCCGACTATTGGAGAGGAGTCTCCGCCGTTAAATCTTGAATTGGCGACGCCTAGATGGCAGCGCAGCCACTCCCCAAGGAAAGTATGTACATAATGGCTGATATTCCCGAAGACGATCCGAACTTCGACACGATTGATTTTGCGGTGCAACTGACCACCGCTTGGCTGTCAAACCCGAACACTCGAGCATCTGAAACCGACGTTCTCGCCTTTCTGAAGGATATGCACGGAGCTGTGGACCAGCTCTCGCGTGCTGAGCCAGACGTGAAATCAGCAGACGTGGCGAATGAATACACGCCAGCGGTTTCGGTCAGGAAGTCTCTCGCTTCCAAGGACCACATCATATCGATGATCGACGGCAAGCCTTACAAGACGCTCCGGCGCCATCTTGCCGGTCACGGTCTCACGCGAAGATCGGCCTGGGCCGCAAGCCGGGTATGACGCGGAGCGCCGGCGGTGCGAACGGCGCCCCAGCGACGTCTAAGTCCAAGCGCAAGTCGGCCACTTCCGACGTCTGATTTTCGATTGGTCGGGCCCTTCTCAGCCCGACCGCCTTGGTGGGACGCGATCCAAAGTCGGGCCGACCTAATATCGCGATGAGGGTACTTGTCCGCGTCCCCTAAAGCCGCAGAAAATGCTAGGCTGCAGAGCAGCACGACTGCGGCAGCGGCCACGCCCGGCGAGGCCCCGAAGCAGAACGACATGCGGGATCATCAATGGCCATCCTTTCACGACGCGTTGAAGCCCAGCCATAGGTCTGCGGGCTCAGATCAGCAGCCACACGACCGCGATGATCATCGTGGCTGCGGTGACGAGGACGCCCGCCTTGGAGAATTCGGCACCGGAGATCTTCACCCCGCGATCCTTCGCCTGTTCGACCATGATGATCCCCGCAAGGCTGCCAAATACAACCAGGTTGCTGGAAAAGTGCGTGCCGAGCGACAGCGCCGCACCCAGATAATTCGCGTCGCCTCCGACATGAAGATAGGGCACGAGCATCATGACGGCGGGGTTGTTTCCCACCAGATCGCTGACGACGCTGCTGATGAGGAAGAGTGCAGTCGGGTTATTGAGGTTGATGCCCTCGGCCGCGAGGTACGTCACGAGCTGCTGCGGCAGACCGGTTGCGGACAGGCCAGCATTGACGACGAACAGCCCCATAATGAGGAGGATGAGTTCGCCATCTACTTCGTGCAGCAGTGACTTGGACGAGACGCGCCTGCTGAGCAGCAGAACTCCCGCCGCGGTAAGAGCGACGGTTTCGCGGGGCCAGTCGCTGAAGACGAATGCCACCACAACTACGAATGCGGTGATGGCCGCCTTCAGCGTTTCCCCCACAGAGAAAGGAGGAGGCTCCGTCGCCCCCGGGGCGCCGTTCCCATCAGTGGAGGGCATGGCCAGCTTCCACCGATCACGGTAGAGGTAGGTGATGACGAGCCAGATCACTGGCAATGACAGCAGCGCCGGAACGGCGGTGATCTCCGACACGCCCGCGAAGGACAGGTTCAGCTTCTGCGCGGCGATTATGTTCTGCGGGCTACCGATGATGGTGCCGGACGCTCCGGTATTTGCGGCAAAGCAGAAGCCCAGCAGGAACGGCACCGGGTTTAACCCCCGCGCCAAGGTGATCGACAGGAGCAGCGGGCACATCGACACCGCGACAACATCATTGGTCAGAAAGGCCGCCATGACCCCGCCGACAACGATAAGGATAGCCAGCAATGCGCGCTCCGACACGTTGGAGCTTGCGGCCTTTCTCGCCAGCCAGCCGTAAAAGCCGGACACCACAAAGGCGGCGGAGACCACCATCAGACCGAACAGCATTCCCATCGTGGAATAATCGATCGCGTTCCACGCCTGCTGCGGCGTGATGCTCCCGATCGTCAACATCGCCATGCCGCCGATCACGGCGGCACCGGTGCGTCCTACCCGGAAGAAGGGCAGCGAGCCCAGCCCCATGGCAAGGTAGACGAGGAAGAAGATGAGGAGCGTCAAGTCCATGGCAGAAGCGGTTCACCTCCGACGGAGAAATAGAGAACCCGGCGGCCGGTGGCGTCCGGCCGCCAGTGGAGCATCGCGTCAGTCCGGCTTTCGGGCCCTCATACCCCAAAGGCTGTAGGCGCTCTGTCCGTAATACTGCTCGTCCAGCCCCTCGCGCTGCACCTCGACGGGCACGCGCAGCTTGCTGAGCTTGTCGAGCAGGAACAGGATGATGGTAGTGACGATGACGGCGTAAATGACGACGATCGCCACCGCGATGGCCTGAACCGACAATTGCCGCGTGCCCGCCGACACGGCGTTGATCGTCGGGCTCGCCAGCACGCCGATCAACAGCGAACCGGTGATGCCGCCGATGCCATGGGCGCGGAACACCTCCAGCGTATCCTCCGCCTTCAGCCACGACTGGATGTATTTGGCGAAATAACAGCAGGTCGCGCCGATCGCGCCGATCAGCAGCGCCGCCATTGGTTCCACATAGCCCGACGCCGGGGTGATGGTGGCAAGCCCCGTCACCGCGCCGACCAGCACGAGCATGGTGTTGGTGAAGGCGTAGGCGGCAAGGCCGTCGGCGGCGTAGGCACCGCCAGCATTGAAACCGAACCATCCGAACCACAACAGGCCCGCGCCCAGCGCCACCATCGGCAGGCTGGCGGGGATCGGCCCGCTATCACCGGTCGGCCGCCGGCCGAGATAGATCGCGGTAACCAGCGCCGACGCGCCGGCCGAGGCATGGATCACAATGCCGCCGGCGAAGTCCACGACGCCCAGCTGCGACAGGAACCCGCCGCCCCAGATCCAGTGGGCGACCGGCAGATAGACGAAGATGGTCCACAGCGCGACGAACCAGAGGAACGGCGCAAACCGCATCCGGCCGACGAATGCGCCGGTCATCAGCGCCGGCGTGATGATGGCGAACATCATCTGATAGCCGAACACCAGGATGAACGGCACGTTCGCGGCATAGGCGGGATCCGCCGCCACGCCGATGCCGTGCATGCCGAAATAGGTTCGTATGTCGCCGATGTAGCCGTTGACCGACGGGCCAAAGGCAAGGCTGAAGCCGCCAAATACCCAGATGATCCCGACCACGCCGATACAGACGAAGTTCTGGATCATCACCGACAGGACGTTCCGTTCCCGAACCAGTCCTCCGTAGAACAGCGCCAGCGCGGGCGTCATCATGAGGACCAGCGCCGTGCAGCCTAGCAGAAAGGCGGTATCGCCCGGTTCAATTCCTCTCATCAGCGCTTCCTC
>NZ_JAQZBC010000033.1 GCF_029239295.1 Sphingomonas sp. | reverse complement strand
AGTTCGGATCGTCTTCGGGAATATCAGCCATTATGTACATACTTTCCTTGGGGAGTGGCTGCGCTGCCATCTAGGCGTCGCCAATTCAAGATTTAACGGTCGTCAAGGCGCCGCACGACGGCGGAGACTCCTCTCCGATAGTCGGCGAGAAGCACAGGAAAGCGACGATCGCAGCAGGGAACGTCGGAAGGATCTCGGTCAGGATGGCCTCGTGGGTCTTCGAAAACTTCAGCTGCCAATCAAGATCCGACATTTCGCCGCGTTTTTCTTCAATATGGCCAAGGAAGCGAATAACGCGCGGAAGATTTCGCCGTGTGACCAGCGCATTGCCGCAACCGAGACACTTGAAAAAAGCCTTGCTGCACGGCTTTCCTGATGGATCGAAAGGACTGTTGTAGAAGTCTCGACACGAGGACAGCCAGACGTCGGTTTTGCCCGTCAGTGCCGCTTTTATCTGCTCGACCGAAACTTCAAGTTTGTCCGATGCAGCGGAAATTGCCTCATCGTCGGCGTCGTTCGGAAGATCGATCACCTTCGGCCCCTGCTGAGCATAGGCGAGCGCTTCAAGAGCGGCGTCCTCAATCGCCTGCTCGTACACCGGCTTCATGCGCTCACTTCCGTCATAGTGGCGGGCGCGCACGGCCGGCGTGTTGTCGTCCGCGACGAGCGGCAGCATTCCTCTGCTCTCGACGTTCTTCGCGGTCTTGTAGGTGACGCGGAACTTCGTCCGGTCGATCTTCAGTTCACTGCCGTAGTCGCACCGAAGGCCGCGACCAGCAAGGATCCCTGTGTACCAGGCGAAGTCTCTGGCATCGATCCGCACGCGCCACAGCCTGTCCTCGGGCAGCTTGCCGAGCAGCTGTGCACGACGAAGCATGAGCGCCAGCAGACCACCTGCGGTGCCGAAGCTGCCGATCTGTTCCGCCAACTTCTCCCCCTCGGGCGCGGGGTCGATCGGGTCGGTCGTGCGCGAGCGGGCCTGTCGGTTGCGTACCCGACGCTTCTTGTAGGTGAGGTGCATGACCGTGCCGTCGGCCGACGGCTTCACGCCGCCGACCTTGATTGCATCGAGGCACTCGCTTTCGATGCCAAGTCGAAGCGACAGACAAGTGTAGGCGGCGATGTCCACAAGAAGGTTCGTCGGGTCTTCGGCCCGCCCGTCGGCGGCGGCTTCGACCAGCAGTTTGGTCGAGAAATCTAGGATTCGGCGCGCCTCAGCTGCCGAATAAGGTTCCCGCTGCTTATTGTCATTCTCGAAGTCCTCCCCCATGAATGAGCGTTCATGCCATCCAGGACCGAGCGCGAGAGGATCTGTATCCCAGATCCTTCTGAAGATGCGGCCCATTGTGCCCTTGTACTGGTAGGCAGTCTTGCTCTTGATCTCATTCGCGGCAACCCGCGCGTCCAGGCTCTCTTTGTAAGCTGCCCACATGTCCGGCGGGAACACAGTACTATCGACGCCTACTTCACTGCCGGATTTCTTTTGCTGATCCTTCATCCACCGAAAGAAGGGCGCTGACCAAGTCTGATAGGACAGCGCGGTAGAGCCGCTATCGATTGTGTTGCCAACCCCGGACATCGAGTAGACCGTCTTGAGCACTAATTGACCAAGCGCGGGGGTGATGGATGCAAACGCCCAATCTATAGGATTCTCTCGCTCATGATGGTGATGCTGCCAGCGGTTCAGCCCCTGCGTGATAAGTGTGTCGAATGTGACAACGGACGGCGCGGCGCTGACGGCCTTTGGCTTTCGTCCGCGCCGCTTCAGGAGAGGCGTCGGCGCACCCTTGAAGTTCGCGGAGAGGTCCCGGGAGGTCGAAGGTATGGCGGATGAATGATCATCAGAAGGCGACGTCATCGTAGCTCTCCTCCGTGCCGATCACCTTGTCGAAGATGGCGAGATCCTCATCATCGAGTCCCTTGTGCGAGCCTAAGACGTCGAGGTAGATGAAGGTCGTCTCGTAGCGCGCATGACCGAGGTATCTTTGAACCTTGCGAAGCGGGTCTCCGAAGATGCTGTTGTAGATCTGCGGCGTTGATGCTCCCTTGACCTTTTCCGCTTCTCGCTGAGTCTCAGCGGCAGACAGCGTCTTTCTGATCAAGCTGCTCAAAAGATATACCGCGCCGGTATGTCGCAAGGTCTTTGGCGTAGCCTTGATCTTGGTCCGTTTTGACGCTTGACGAAAGACATCACCCCATCCGATCTCTCCCATCGGTAGGCCTTCCTGATTTAGCCAGAACGCACCGAGGTCCTTATTATACTTCCCTTTGGCGATCGCCCGTTGGACCTGATCCTCTCGGAGCAGGTCTTTGTATCATCGCATGCTATCTAAGGCTGTCTTCGAGATGCGCACTATTCGGCCCTTGTAGCCCTTCGCCACATCGGGCCTGATAGCATGCGGTATGCTGCGGCCAGGTATGTCTCGAACGGCCTGTAGATCGGGTAGCTCTGCGATCCCGTAGTCGTTGCCCTCATCAAGGCGCGCGGCAGTCATCAGGAGGAAGTTAGCGAAGGCGATGTTGCGCAGACCGTATCGACCGAACGCGAGGCCCTCATCTCGGAACCGTTCGAACTGCTTGAGGGTGATGAAGTCGGGCTCCTGACGCGACGACTGGGCGCCCCTGTTGTACCAGACCAAGACCGGCGAGCTGCAGGGGTTGTCGGGTCGGATTCCTTCGAGGATGACGGCGTCGAAGAATGACTTAAGTGCCGATGCTTCGGAGTTCCAGGAGATCGGTTCGATGCCGGATCCCATGCGGAAACGCTTGTAACGGGCGAGGTCCGCCGGCTTCACCGACTCGAGACCGATGCCCTGTTCGCTGAGGAAGCGGATCAGACGGACCGCATGCAGCCCATAGCTGGACATGGTGGTCCGGCCGGACGTCTGGCCGGAGAAGGTCCTCAATACGCTGGTCAGATCGCTGTCGATCGTCCCGTCGGCGGCAAGGATGAACGACACGCGATCATCCACGCCAGCCGTAACCAAGGCGCGCTTGGCTGCCGCCCGGAAGGTGGACCGCCAAGCGTCCTCAAACCGCTTCCCGAGAACCTCTTCGGGAAGATTAACATCCAGAAGCTCGGAACGGGTGAAAACAAGGTCCACGTGACAGTTCCCGGTGAGACACCAGAACGTGCCTCGCATTTGAGTTCACCGTCAAGAACCCACTTATCGCTACATCAACCCCGTGTCCTACCCAGTGAGACACTTACAAACTCTTTTATTGACAGGCGAGGCACTCGTCGTAATCGGTCGTTTCGCCCAGATCGAACTTGGGCTTCTCGATCGTGTTGTCCGCCTCGACGCCGCCGGCGAAGCCCGCGCGCTGGACGCTCTTCGACCGCAGGTAATAGAGCGACTTGATGCCTAGTTCCCAGGCGCGGAAGTGGAGCATCAGCAGGTCCCACTTCTCCACGTCGGCCGGGATGAACAGGTTCAGCGACTGCGCCTGGTCGATGTAAGGCGTACGATCGCCAGCCAGTTCCAGCAGCCAGCGCTGGTCAATCTCGAAGCTGGTCTTGAAGCAGTCCTTTTCCTCGGCGCTGAGGAAATCGAGGTGCTGCACGCTGCCGCCATGCTCGAGGATCGAGTTCCAGACGGTGTCGGCGTTCTTGCTCTTCTCGTTGAGCAGCTTTTCCAGATACGGGTTCTTGACCGCAAAGCTGCCCGACAGCGTCTTGTGGGTATAGATGTTGGCGGGGATCGGCTCGATGCAGGCGGAGGTGCCGCCGCAGATGATCGAGATCGACGCGGTCGGCGCGATGGCCATCTTGCAGCTGAACCGCTCCATCACGCCAACGTCGGCAGCATCGGGGCACGGCCCACGCTCGGCCGCCAGCGTCATCGACGCCTGGTTTACCTGCGCGCTGATGTGCTTGAACATCTTGAGGTTCCAGCTCTTCGCCATCGCGCCCTCCATCGGCAGGCCGCGCGCCTGGAGGAAGGAGTGGAAGCCCATGACGCCAAGCCCGACCGAGCGCTCACGCGCCGCCGAATAGGCCGCCCGTTCCATGCCCGGCTCGTGCCGGTCGATGTAGTCCTGCAGCACATTGTCGAGGAAGCGCATCACGTCCTCGATGAACTGCTTGTCGTCCTTCCACTGGTCCCACGTTTCGAGGTTGAGCGAGGACAGGCAGCAGACCGCGGTGCGATCGTTGCCAAGGTGGTCCTTGCCGGTCGGCAGCGTGATTTCGCTGCACAGGTTCGAGGTGGAGACCTTCAGGCCCAGATCGCGGTGATGCTTGGGCATGTTCTTGTTCACGTGATCGGCGAACACGATGTACGGCTCACCGGTCGCGAGACGGGTTTCGACCAGCTTCTGGAACAGGCTGCGCGCATCGACCTTGCCGCGTGTCGTGCCGTCCTTGGGGCTCTTCAGCTCCCACTCGGCGCCGTCACGCACGGCTTCCATGAACGCATCGGGGATCAGCACGCCATGGTGCAGGTTCAGCGCCTTGCGGTTGAAGTCGCCCGACGGCTTACGGATTTCGAGGAATTCCTCGATCTCAGGGTGCGACACGTCGAGATAGCAGGCGGCCGAGCCGCGGCGCAGCGAACCCTGGCTGATCGCCAGGGTGAGGCTGTCCATCACGCGCACGAACGGAATGATGCCGCTGGTCTTGCCGTTCAGGCCGACCGGCTCACCGATGCCGCGCACATTGCCCCAATAAGTGCCGATGCCGCCGCCGCGCGACGCGAGCCAGACGTTCTCGTTCCAAGTGTCGACGATGCCGTTCAGGCTATCGGGGACCGAGTTCAGGTAGCAGCTGATCGGCAGGCCGCGCCCGGTGCCGCCGTTCGACAGCACAGGCGTCGCCGGCATGAACCACAGGCGGCTGATGTAATCGTAGATGCGCTGCGCATGGGCGGCGTCATCGGCATAGGCGCTCGCGACGCGCACGAAGAGATCCTGGTACGATTCGCCTGGCAGGAGGTAGCGATCCTGCAGCGTGTCCTTGCCGAAATCGGTCAGCAGCGCGTCACGCGAATGATCGACCTCGATCGGGTACGACTGGACGAAGACGCCCTTGGTCGCGCTCGCTTCCGCTGCGCCCGTGCCCTCGGCACTTGCTACTAAGGTATCGGTCGCCATGTTCGCCTCGTTCGCGTCTCTAAAGTCCATCGCCGCCGTTCCCCACGTTGTGCCCGTCCGAATCGGAGGCGAGCCGTCATGCTACACCCGAACGCCTATGGGTGAGAACAAAAAGAGATCATGGTGAGCGCTTGTCTCGCGCTTCCGTCCCTATCCGCAACATGGCGTCGCGGTTCTGTTCTACCAGTGCTAGCGCCCGTTGCAGCAGCTTACCCCCACAGATTGTGGCAGTGTGCGACAAGAGGCAAGGGGGCTGTGGCCCGCCCAGCGCGGCGACGATGCGGTCCGGCGCGTCGGATCAGCAGCGACGCGCGGACTTCCGCGGTGTTCATGAATTGCAAGTCTGAACGCGGATGGAGAAAATTTTTCCGCCTGCCCATTTGGGACCGGGGGGATCGGTCCGCGGCGGCTCCAATGCCGCCACCTGTGTTCGCTCTTTGGGCTAGCCGGCCTTGCGCAACGCCACCGGCTGCGACGCTGATAGACGCTCCATGTCGAAGTGGCGCATGAATTCCAGCCCGGCGCGTCCCTCGGACACCCAGCGGATCGTGGCTGGAAACATCTCATCCTCGACCAGTTCGATGCGCACTTCGACGCCCACCGCCTCTTCGGGGAAATCCACGCCGTCGATCATCACGCCGGTGGCGGAGAGGTTGCGGATCCGTACCTCGCCGGTGTCGCCACCCACTTCCAGGCGGGCCGAGCGCAAGACGGTGGAGCGGCTGGCGCGGCTGACGCGATGGCCGACCGCCAGCGCAGCGCCGTTGCGTTCGGTGAACAGCGCCAGCATCTCCGCCGCGCGGCCTGGGCGGCCGTAGACGAAGCCTTGGATGTGGCTGCAGCCAAGATCGCGAATCAGCGCGATCTCGTCCTGCTGCTCGACCCCTTCGGCGGTCGTCTCCATCCCCAGCGTTTCTGCCAGGGTGACGATCGCACGGATGATCGCTGCATTGCGATTACCCGCCTGGATCGCGCCGCGCACGAAGCTCTGGTCGATCTTGATCTTGTCGAACGGCGCCTTCTTCAAATAGCCGAGCGAGGAATAGCCGGTGCCAAAATCGTCCAGCGCCAGGCGAACGCCGATGCCCTTCAGCGCGCGGAACATGTGATCGGACGAGGTGTCGTCGGTCAGGAACACGCTTTCCGTGATCTCCAGCTCCAGCCGCTCGGCCGAGATGCCGGCGGACGCGATCGCGCTCGTGACGATGGCGGGCAGCGCGGGATTGGCAAACTGGATCGCCGAGACGTTGACCGCGATTCGCACTGTGTCGGGCCATTGCGCCGCTTCGGCGCAGGCGGTGCGCAGCACCCATTCGCCGATCGCCTCGATCATCCCGCATTCTTCGGCGATCGGAATGAAATCGGCCGGGCTGACGGCGCCGCGGGTGGGGTGCACCCAGCGCAGCAGCGCCTCATAGCCGACGACCCGCTCGCTGCTGGTCGAAACGACCGGCTGATAGACGAGGTGGAATTCGTCATTGGCCAGCGCCTGACGAAGATCGTCCTCCAGCCGCTTGCGATTCTGCGCACCGGCAAGCATCTCTTCGCGGAAGAAGCGCGACACGCCGCGCCCGTCGGCCTTGGCGGCATAGAGCGCGAGATCGGCGTTGCGGATCAGCGTCTCGCTGTCGTTGCCATGTTCGGGTGCGATCGCGACGCCGATCGAACAGCCGATGGAAACCGATGACCCGCCGAGGAAATAGGGCTGCGACAAGGCGGTGATGATGTGCTGCGCCAACGTGCCGAGCCGCTCGCGATTACCCTCGCGCGGCAGCACCACCTGAAATTCATCGCCGCCGAGCCGCCCGACGAGGCCAGCGTCTCCAACCGTATTCTGCAGCCGCTGCGCCACCTGCTTCAGCAACTCGTCACCCATCTGGTGGCCGAGCGTGTCGTTGACCGCCTTGAACCGGTCGAGGTCGAGCAGCAGCAGCGCGTTGGTGCTGCGCAGCCCCGTGACGGGCGCCAGCGTCTGATCGAGCGACAGACGCATCCGCTGTCGGTTCGCAAGGCCCGTCAGGCTGTCGAACAGCGCGAGACGCGTGATCTCGGCATCGGCGCGGCGCTTTTCGGTCAGGTCCGAACCAAAGCCGATGAAGCCCTGAAACCGGCCAAGATCATCCAGCAGCGGCCGGCCGGAGATCGACCAAGACCGGTCGCGGCCCGCATCAAACGCGGGGCCGACCGAATAGTCGGAGAAACTGGTGCGCGCCGACAGGTGGAAGGTCAGCGTCCGTTCGGTATCCGCCATCGTCGAATCGACGCGAAACACCTCCACCAGTCGCTGGCCCAGCGGCATGAAGCCGAGCGTCTGCAGCTCGCTGACCAGTTTGCCGCTGAGATGAACCAGACAGCCATGCCGATCGGTCTGCCAGAACCAGCCGGTGCTGTGGCTTTCATATTCGGCGATCAGCCGAACGGCGAGGATACGGTCGCGCTCCTCCCGCTCACGCGATCCCAGCAGTTGATGGTCGCGCCGCGCCATGCGCAGCACCCCGGCGACCAGCAGCGCGGCAAGCGCCATCGCGGCCGCCGCTGCCGCGCCAAGCCCGGCGTTGAAAGGCACCATCAACGCCAGCGTCAGCGCAAAAGCCAGCGATGCGATACGCACCGAATGAAGCGCGATGGCCGCCATGATGATCGCGCCGAAGCAGATGACAAAGGCGGTGACCTGGATCGAACCCGCCGGCAGATGTTCCGTAACCGCCAGCTGGAGCGACAATGACCCGGATAGAAGCGCCGCAAGCAGCGCCAGCACGGTCACTCGCCGCTGCGGTGGGAGGCCTTGCGCCGCGGGCAAATCAAGCAACGCCCAGATCGCCAGCGGCAGGACGGCGATCAGCGGCAGCAGCGCCACCGTCTGCGGCTTGGCCGCATCGGCAAGGGCAAGCGCCAGCGCAAGTCCAGCGCTGCCCAGCAGCAGGACTGCGACGATCACCGGCCACAGCGCGCCAACCTCGCCCAGCCGCTTCTCGGTCGCGTCGTTGATCGCATCATGGCCGCTCGCCACCAGCCCGAGCGCTTCGGCAAGGCGCGGCTGCTCCGGCGGCGCGGCGCGTGGTGAACGGCGAACGAATCCCATCCGGAAGACGGTAAGTCGATAGGATTGGCAAAACGTTTATGCGCCGCCGCCGCCGCGATGCCGTTGCACTCGCCGCCACCGCGCCATAGTGCAGCGCGTCATGACCACGACGATCCGCGCCGCAGACCTGATCGAGAGCGTTGCCGATGCGCTCCAGTTCATCAGTTACTATCACCCGATGGATTACATCCGCGCCCTTGGCGACGCCTATGAGGCGGAGCAGGGCCCGGCCGCGAAGGACGCGATCGCGCAGATCCTGACGAACAGCCGGATGTGCGCCGAGGGCCACCGGCCGATCTGCCAGGATACCGGCATCGTCAACGTGTTCGTGAAATGGGGCATGGATTGCCGCATCGACGACACCAATCGCTCGATGCAGGAAATCGTCGATGAGGGCGTGCGCCGGGCATATCTGAACCCGGAGAACAAGCTGCGCGCCTCGGTCCTCGCCGATCCCGCCTTCACCCGCCGCAACACCAAGGACAACACGCCCTGCGTGCTCCACGTTGAGATGGTGCCGGGCAGCAAGGTCTCGGTCGACGTCGCGGCCAAGGGCGGCGGCAGCGAGAACAAGTCCAAGTTCAAGATGATGAACCCCAGCGATTCGATCGTCGACTGGGTGCTGGAGATGCTGCCGCAGATGGGCGCCGGCTGGTGCCCGCCCGGCATGCTGGGCGTCGGTATCGGCGGCACGGCGGAGCATTGCGTGCTGCTCGCCAAGAAGGCGCTGATGGAGCCGATCGACATGGGTCCGCTGAAGGCACGCGGCCCGAAGAACGACATCGAGGCGCTGCGCATCGAGATTTTCGACAAGGTCAACGCGCTCGGCATCGGGGCGCAGGGCCTGGGCGGCCTGTCGACCATCCTCGACGTGAAGATCATGGACGCGCCGTGCCATGCCGCGGGCAAGCCGGTGGCGATGATCCCGAACTGCGCCGCCACCCGCCACGCGCACTTCACGCTCGACGGCAGCGGCCCGGCATATCTCGAGACGCCGAAGCTCGATGAGTGGCCCAAGGTCAACTGGACGCCCGACAAGGCCGCGATCCGCGTCGATCTCGATACGCTGACGCCGGAGATCGTCCGCTCGTGGAAGCAGGGCGATCGCCTGCTCCTGAACGGCAAGATGCTGACCGGGCGTGACGCCGCGCACAAGCGGATCAAGGACATGCTCGACGCCGGCGAGGAGCTGCCGGTCGAGTTCAAGGGCCGCGTGATCTACTACGTCGGCCCGGTCGATCCGGTCGGCGAGGAAGTGGTGGGCCCGGCCGGCCCCACCACGGCGACGCGGATGGACAAATTCACCCGCATGATGCTCGACCAGGGCCTGCTCGCGATGGTCGGCAAGGCCGAGCGCGGGCCCGCGGCGACCGATGCGATCAAGGACGCCAAGAGCGCCTATCTGATGGCGGTCGGCGGCGCGGCCTATCTCGTCGCCCGCGCGATCAAGGGATCGAAGGTCGTCGGCTTCGAGGATCTGGGGATGGAAGCCATCTACGAGTTCGAGGTGGAGGACTTCCCCGTCACCGTCGCGGTCGACAGCGAGGGCAACAACGTCCACCAGCTCGCCCCGCTCGTCTGGCGCGAGAAGATCGCCAAGGAAGGCCTGCTGCAGCCCGCATAAGGGCGCAGCAGCGTCAGGAGACGGCACCATGAGCACGCGGCATCTGGTCGATCCCGAACTGCTGCCGCTGCTCGACCTGTGGCCGGCGGTGACCATGTCGGCGGAGGTGCTGGAGCAGGCGCGCAGCTGGCCCGCCCCGCCGCCGCCCGCCGACGATGACGGCGTGGTGATGGAGCGGATCACCGTGCCCGGCCCGGCTGGCGCGCCTGACCTCGGCCTCGTCATCTTCCGCCCGGCCGAACCGGTGCAGGGTGCCGGCGGCATCTGCCACATGCACGGCGGCGGCTTCGTGCTCGGCACGCCGGAGGGGAGCGCCGCCCGGCTGCGCCCGATGGTCGCCGCGCTCGGCTGCGTCATCGTCTCGGTCGACTATCGCCTCGCGCCCGAAACGCCGTTCCCCGGCCCGATAGAGGATTGCTACGCCGGTCTCGCCTGGACCTTCGCCAATGCCGCGCGGCTCGGGATCGACCCGGCGCGGATCGGCGTGATGGGCGAGAGCGCGGGCGGCGGGCTCGCCGCCGCATTGGCGCTGCTCGCGCGCGACCGCGGCGACTATCGCCTCGCCTTCCAGCACCTCCTCTATCCGATGATCGACGACCGCACCGGGGTGATTGAAGGGGACCCGCTGACCGGCGAGTTCATCTGGAACCGCGAAAGCAACCGCTTCGCCTGGCACGCAATGCTGGGCGAGGCGTCAGGCGGGGAGGGCGTCTCACCCTATGCCGCCGCCGCGCGCGCGGAGAACCTCGCCGGCCTGCCGCCCACCTATATCGCGACCGGCAGCCACGATCTCTTCCGCGACGAGAACATCGCCTACGCCACGCGCCTCCTCGCCGCCGGCGTGCCGACCGAATTCCACATCTGGCCCGGCGCCATCCACGGCTTCGACGGCGCCCCCGATGCGGCGATCACGCGCGAGGCGAACCATTCGCGCATCGCCGCCCTGCGTCGGGTGTTGAGGGGCTGACTGTTCGGCCTCGGCATTGGTCTTGAAGGTCTGCGATTGGGTGGTTAGCTGCCGTTCGCACATTACTTGCTAATGGAGGAAGCAAACGACCGAGCACGCTTTCGACGAGAGCGCTTCGCTACACGTTCGGAACGGATCGA
>NZ_JAQZBC010000018.1 GCF_029239295.1 Sphingomonas sp. | reverse complement strand
CACTGAGAGTTGACCCGGAGAAGGCGTAAATTTCCACCGAGAAGTGACCCGTGTCTCAACCTCACCCCGGCTGGCTGTCGGGGGATCAAGGAGTGATAGACATGGCGTTACTGAGCGTCATCCGGCGCTGGGCATTCCGGGATGGGATGTCGATCCGGGAGATAACCCGACGCACGGGCCTGTCCCGCAATACGATCCGCAGATATCTGCGGTCGGACGCGGTCGAGCCGAAGTTTGAGGTGGTGGTTCGGCCGAGTAAGCTGGATTCGTTTGCCGAGCGGCTATCGGGGTGGTTGAAAACGGAGACGGCAAAGTCGCGCAAACAGCGGCGCACGGGCAAGCAAATCCACGCCGACTTGGTCGCGCTGGGCTATGACGGGTCATACAGTCGGGTAGCGGCCTTCATCCGGGCGTGGAAAGCGGACCGCCAGGTCCAGGAGCAGACAACGGGTCGGGGCACGTTCGTGCCGCTAGTGTTCATGTCCGGCGAAGCCTTTCAATTCGACTGGAGCGAGGACTGGGCCGTTCTGGGCGGCGAGCGGGTAAAGCTGCAGGCGGCCCACACCAAGCTGTCGCACAGTCGAGCTTTCATCGTGCGGGCGTATCCGCTCCAGACGCACGAGATGCTGTTCGATGCGCACCAGCATGCCTTCCGGGTGCCGCGGCGCGGGATCTACGACAACATGAAGACGGCAGTCGACCGTATCGGCACGGGCAAGGCGCGTCAGGTCAACGCGCGCTTCGCGGCGATGGCGAGCCACTATTTGTTCGAACCGGAATTCTGCAATCCGGCGTCGGGCTGGGAGAAGGGACAGGTCGAGAAGAACGTTCAAGATGCGCGTCGTCGTCTCTGGCAGCAGCTGCCTGGATTTCCCGACATCGACGCTCTCAACCTATGGCTGGAGGAGCAGTGCATCGCCGAGTGGACGCAGATCCCGCACGGCAACCTTCCCGGCACCGTCGCCGAGATATGGGCGCGCGAAGTCGCAGACCTGATGAAACCGGGGCGCCCGTTCGACGGCTTCGTCGAACATACCAAGCGGGTGTCGCCGACCTGCCTCGTGCATTTCGACCGCAACCGTTACAGCGTCCCGGCTTCCTTCGCGAACCGACCGGTCAGCCTGCGGATCTACCCCGACCGTATCGTCGTGGTCGCAGAAGGACAAAGGGTGTGCGAACACGCCCGGGTCATTGACCGGACGCATCGTTCGCCCGGGCGGACAATCTACGACTGGCGCCACTATCTGGCGGTGGTCCAACGCAAGCCGGGCGCCATGCGCAACGGTGCGCCCTTCACTGAGTTGCCCGATGCTTTCCGCCGACTGCGCCAACAGTTGCTCAGGCGTGCGGGTGGTGACCGGGAGATGGTCGATATTCTGGCGCTGGTGCTCCAGCACGACGAGCAGGCGGTCCTGTGCGCGGTCGAACTCGCGCTCGAGGCCGGCGTCGCCACCAAAACCCACATTCTCAACATCCTGCACCGGCTGGTCGACGGCAAAACCGCCAGCGTCACGCCTATCGATGCGCCGCAGGCCCTTGTCCTGCGCCGCGAGCCCCAAGCCGATGTCGGTCGCTACGACACGCTGATGAAGGAGGTGCGTCATGCGTCATGACCCCGCCAGCGCCGCGGTCGTCGTCATGCTGCGCGACCTGCGTATGTACGGCATGGCCCAGGCCGTCGGTGACCTCATCGAACAAGGTGCGCCTGCCTTCGGTGCGGCCGTGCCCATCCTGTCCCAGCTGCTCAAGGCCGAGATGGCGGAGCGTGAAGTCAGATCCATCGCCTACCAGATCAAGGCTGCAAAGCTGCCGGCGTACAAGGACCTGACCGGCTTCGATTTTGCCTCTGCCGAAGTCGACGAGACCATGGTCCGCCAGCTCCACCAGGGTGATTTCATCGACGATGCCGATAACGTCGTCCTGATTGGCGGCCCCGGCACCGGCAAGACGCACATCGCGACCGCGCTCGCCGTGCAGGCCATCGAGCACCGGCGCAGAAAGGCCCGCTTCTTTGCCACCGTAGACCTGGTCAATGCCCTCGAGCAGGAGAAGGCCATGAACAAGGCCGGGCAGCTCGCCGAGCGTCTGCTCCGCCTCGATCTCGTCGTCCTCGACGAACTGGGCTATCTGCCGTTCAGCCCTTCAGGCGGTGCCATGCTGTTCCACCTGCTCAGCAAGCTCTACGAGCAGACCAGCGTCATCATCACCACCAACCTCAGCTTCAGCGAGTGGGCCGGTGTCTTCGGCGACGCCAAGATGACCACCGCGCTCGCAACTTGACCCGCAACCCAGCGGGTATGACATAAACTTCACGACACGGGTCCATTCTCGATGAAAACTCCGGGTCAACTCTCAGTGCAAATCAACAGCACCGGCAAACGCGCAATATGCTCCGGTCGATACCACGCCGATGGGACAAACTGCGACCGGCGTGATGGCCAACAAACTTTCCGGTGACATCGCCAGCAGAAAGGCGCGCTCCAATTCGGTATCGAGCCGATGCTTAGCCGATTCCGGGCCGGGCCCCGAAAGGCGGGCGATGGAAGCGCAATACGCGAAACTGCTCCGGTCGAACGGTCGACAGCATGCCGATGCATGGCGGGCTGAGCACGGGCGTCGCTATCGCGCCAAGCTTAAAGCTGAAGGAGAATGCCAGTAGGCTTAATCCAATTGGATCGACCGCTATCCACCCCGTTTCAGACTTAGCGCCGCGGGTGCCAGACCGATCCGCGCGGGTAAGATGTCTGTGCTGTGCCGCAGAAAAGCGCCACGAGGGCGGAGGGTGTCTCCGCCGTGAGCACAGCCTGGTTACGTCGTCTTGCTTGAACTGGAGAGTCGGCGCCGCTTACAGCCTAATCGACGTCACATGATCCTCGCTTTAAGCGGACGCTCAAAGCTTCTCGAAAACCCCGCAGCCAAGCGTGGCGTGTCATCGGTCGATCTTTACCGAAGTACGGGCAAGCATCTTCGTCTGCGGATGGAGCTTGGGCGGCAACCCGGCCTTCTTCTGCAGCCGCGTCGAGATGCGACCGGCCGATCCGAGGGATGATGCTCATGATTGTGGCACCTCAGCATGTTTGGTGTGTTGCTGAATGGCCAGCCTGTCACGCGACTTGGCGCCGGGGCTGACGCTGCCGCCTTCGCTTTCCCAATCATTAATCCGGGCTTGGCTCTCCCGCGCAGATGATTGCGGAGCCACTAGGCCCCGTTGAGCGATGCTGTCCCGGTGGGGGAAGCCACTTTCCGCGATTATCACCCCGTAGGCTTTCGCAAACGCCCGATGCGCCATACGAGCGCTCGACGAAAGAGACGTGGCCGCCATGTGCAAAGCGTGCTGTTCGCGGCCGAGCAAATAGTTGAGGTCCATGGCGCGCCTCTCCATCAGAGCGGGAGCAGCGGGCTCTCAGCCGCACATCGCTCAGGACGTGCTGTGCGGTAGCGGCTAGATAGCACGGCGCACGCGTAATTGCATGGAAATCGCTTCCGCGGCTGCCGTGCACTCGACAGGATGCTCCCGCTCGTATGTTGGGTATTTGGGCGCGCATTTGTCCCGAGAACGCGTCGTCGTGGCTGAGGGTATCTCCACCGCGATTGGGCTCGAAGACGCCGTTCCGCTTCCCACGCAATAGCAGCCGTGAAAACGCCACCTACCAAACGGCAGCTTTTGGGATCCGCGAGAGCCGCGGCGGACGGCCGAAATTGGGCGCGAAGCAGTCGCGAAGATGACTTCTGGTCATTTCGACAAAGCCGCTAAGCCATTGATATGCAACAGCGCGAACAAAGCGCGAAATGTCGGAATGGCCTTTGAAATCATTTAAATCGCTGAGGACTCTTAATCAGTTCCCCGGACGCAACCGATAGCCCACGCCCAATTCGCTCGCGATCACGCTCCCCACAGGCCTTGGCACTTCAAGTTTTTGGCGCAGGTTGCGGATGACAATGCGCAGATAGTCGATCCGCGGATCCTCGTCGCGGTGCCAAGCGGCCGCGATCAGCTTATCATGTGTCACCACTCGGCCGGGGTAGCGGGCTAGAGTGGCCAGCACCTCATGCTCCTTTCGAGTCAGATGAACCTCGGCGCCCGCACGCGTCACGGTGCGCCGGTCGAGATCGATTGCAAGCTCCCCTGCCCGGATGATCTTCGCCGGCTCATTGCCCGGTGCGTGATGTCGAAGCGCAACGCGCAGTCGGGCAAGCAGCTCGTCGGTATCGAACGGCTTGGTGACGAAATCGTCAGCGCCAAGATCAAGCGCCGCGACCTTCTCCTCTGTCGCGTCCCGGGCCGAAACCACCAATATGCTGGAGTTTCCGTCTTTGCGCAGGAGCGGGATGAGGCTGAGACCGTCGCGATCTGGCAAGCCGAGGTCGAGAAGGATTGCGTCCGGGTGCGACGTCGCAGCCGTCTGGAGCGCGTCGCGCGCGTTGCCCGCTTCGGCCACCTCGTGACCCGCGCGCTCCAACGTGTTGCGGAGCAAGCGGCGGATCGCCACCTCGTCATCGACGATGAGAATTTTGGCGGGCATCAGGTAACGCTCTCCGGTGCGACATCGCGCACGATCAGGTCGGACGGAAAAACCAAGGTGAACGCTGCGCCAGTGCCGTGCGGCCGATTGCCCGCCTGAACCGAGAGACCCATGGCTTCGGCGAACGCCTTGACGATGGCAAGTCCAAGCCCGGTACCGCCGACCGCCCGATCAGAGCCTTCGAGCCGCCGGAAGGTTTCGAACACCTTAGCCTCCTGACCGAACGGGAGGCCGGGGCCATGATCGAGCACCGCCAACCGTATCTCGCCATACAGGTGACGACCTTCAATCACGATCTCACTCCCCGGGTCACCATAGCGGCCAGCATTGTCGAGCAGGTTCAGGAGGCAATGGTGCAGCAGCTGGGGATCGGCGCGGACCAGCGGCAGGTCGGGCGGCACATTGAGCCGCAGGCGGTGCCCCTCCAGTGCACGCCGCGCGTCGTGTGACGCGCTCGTCACCGCATCGCTCAAATCGATTGCTTCGATGTTCAGGTTGAGGGCGCCAGCCTCAATCCGCGCCATGTCGAGAAGGTTCGCCACGAAGCGGTTGAGCCGCGCGGCTTCCGTCTTGATCGTGGCAATCAGCGCGGGCGTCGCACCATGGTCTAGGGCGTCGGCGGCGGCGATGACTGCCGTCAGCGGCGTGCGCAGATCATGGCTGACCGACGAGAGCAGCGCGGCGCGCAGCTTGTCACGCGTGCGCACGGCATCCATGTCGCGCATGTCCGTCTCCAGCCGCAGCCGTTCCAGCACGAGTGCGGCTTGATCGATCAGCGCGGTGAGCAGCGGCAGCTGATCGGCGCGGATCGGCTCTCTTGCAGAATCGCGAGCGATGCCAAGCACCGCCAGTGAGCGGCCGCCAGCTTTAAGGGGATGGAACAGCCATTCCGACGCCGTGAGCGTGCCCGATCCTTTTCCGGCTGGAACGCCATGGTCGAACGCCCAGGTCGCCGCGGCCATATCCATGATGTCGACGCGATACTGTGGGTCAGTCGTCGCCTGCATCGCAAGCGCGCGGCTATCGACCGGCGCCATCAGCACCACCTGAACGTCGAAGAGCCGGCGGACATCGGCGCAGATCATCTCCCCGGCGGTCTGCGGATCGTTGACGCTGCCGATTTCACGCAGGAAGCCGGCGAGGATGGCGTTGCTCCGCGCACTGGCCGCTGCGAGATCCGCCTGCCCCCGGACGCGCGCGGCGAGCTGGCTGGTCACGAAAGCGACGCCAAGCAGCACGACGACCGAGATGACGTTCTCGGGGTTACTGATGCTAAACGTGCCAACTGGCGGCAGGAACACGAAATTGTACGCGAGGCTTGATGCGATGCCGGCGAACAATCCAGTGCGCAGGCCGTAGAGGCTGGCCGCTGCCATTACCGGCAGCAGGTACAGCATCCCGACGTTGCCGAGGTCGAGCACGCGGAGCAGCGCGCTGGCGATGCCGGTAACGGCGGCGACCATGAGGGCGGCGGCGATATAGCCGGTTGCGCTGCCCGGGTCGGCGCGACGCGGCGCACCGTCGCGCGGAGGCGCGGGCGACAGGTCGGCCAAGGGCATGACGTGGACGGTGACGCCCGGCGTCTCCCGCACGAGGCGATCGACCACCGATCCATGCCGCAGTTCGAACCAGCGCGAACGGCGCGACTTGCCTAGGATCAGCTGGGTGGCGCGTGCTTCCGCCAGGAAGACCTTGATCCCCTCGATCACGTTGGCCGCGGGCACGCTGGCCACGGCAGCGCCAAGCTGGGTCGCGAGAGTCATCGCGGCTGCGATGCGCTGATGCTCCGCGGGAGTGAAGCCGGCCGCGCGCGGCGTTTCGATGAACACGGCGGTCCAAGGCGCGCGCAGGCCGTCGGCCACCCGCTTCGCCGCGCGCACCATCAGATCCGCACCAGGAAGCTCATTGATCGCTACTACGATCCGCTCGCTCCCCGCCCAGGTGCCCCCGAGCCCAAGCGCACGCACATGATCGAGCATCTGCGCGTCGACTGCTTGGGCGGCGCGGCGGAGCGCCAGCTCGCGAAGCGCGGAGAGGTTCGATTTGGAAAAGAAATGCCCCAGCGCGTGCGTTGCTTCCTGCGGCAGATAGACCTTACCCGCCTTCAGCCGCTCGATCAGCTCGTCGGGCGGAATGTCGACCACCTCGATCTCGGCCACTTCGAGAATCCGGTCAGGCACTGTTTCGCGCACTCGTACGCGCGTGAAGCTCGCCACCACGTCGTTGAGGCTTTCGACGTGCTGGATATTCACCGTTGAGTAGACGTCGATCCCGGCGGCGAGCAGTTCCTCGACATCCTGGTAGCGCTTCGGATGGCGGCCGCCGGGGGCATTGGTGTGGGCAAGCTCATCGACCAGCACCAGCCGCGGGCGGCGCGCGAGGATGGCGTCGAGATCCATCTCGTACAGTGTCCGCCCCTTGTAGGGGACCCCGCGGCGTGGCATGATCTCCTGACCGCGGGTCAGTGCATCGGTCTCGACCCGGCCGTGTGTCTCGACGACGCCTATCACGACATCGACGCCGTCGCGTTTGCGCGCAATCCCCTCCGACAGCATTTCATAGGTCTTGCCGACGCCGGGCGCGGCACCGAGGAAGATCTTCAGCCGCCCCCGCCCCTCCTGCACCGCGTGGCGAAGCAGGGCCTCCGGATCAGGTCGTGCGTCGTCAGATCCCGCCATCAGCGCTCCATGACATCCAGTGAGCGGTTGAGGGAAAGGACGTTAACGTGGGGTTCGCCCAGGATTGAACCCTGCACATGCTCCGTGACGAGCGCGCGGACGCGCGCTTCATCAAGGCCGCGGGCTTTCGCGACGCGCGGCGCCTGCGCCAATGCGGACGCACGCAAAAGGTCAGGATCGAGGCCCGACCCGCTTGCGGTGACCAGGTCAGCCGGAATCGGGCCCTTGATACCCTCGGCGCGGCGCTTGACAACATCAGGCGTCGCTCGATCGACCAAAGCCTGCGCGGCAGGGCCAAGGTTCGAGCCCGAGGATGCCAGCCCGTCGTAGCCCTTGCCGGCCGCCGAAGGGCGTGTCTGAAAATAGCGATCGGTCACGAACGCCTGCCCGACAACAGCCGAACCGATCACCCGTCCGCCGGTATCACGCACGAGGCTGCCATTCGCCTGAACCGGGAAGAGCATCTGTCCGAGCCCCGTCATCGCCAACGGATAGGCCAGTCCTAGCAGCGCCGCGAAGAGGATCGTCATGACGATCGCGGGCCGGAGCGCCGAGGTGAAATCCTTGCCCATGTCGAAACTTCCTTATGCGAGGCCGAGGCCGCCGACGACAAGATCGATGATCTTGATGCCGACGAACGGGGCAATGAGGCCGCCGAGGCCGTAGATGGCGAGATTACGGGCGAGCAGTGGTCCTGCGCCCATCGGCCGGTACGTGACACCGCGCAGCGCCAGCGGCACCAGCAGCGGAATGATTACGGCGTTGAAGATGATCGCCGAGAGGATCGCGGACTGCGGTGTTGCGAGCCCCATGACGTTCAGCACGCCCAGCCCAGGGTAGAGCGCGACGAACATCGCGGGAATGATCGCAAAATACTTCGCCACATCGTTCGCGACGGAGAAGGTGGTGAGTGCGCCGCGCGTCATCAGCAGCTGCTTGCCCAGGCCTACGACCTCGATCAGCTTGGTCGGATCACTGTCGAGATCGACCATGTTGCCCGCCTCGCGCGCCGCCTGCGTGCCGGTGTTCATCGCCACGCCGACATCGGCCTGCGCCAACGCGGGCGCGTCATTGGTGCCGTCGCCGCACATCGCCACCAGGCGCCCGCCCGTTTGCTCCTTGCGGATCAGCGCCAGCTTGTCCTCGGGCGTCGCCTGGGCGAGGAAGTCGTCCACCCCTGCCTCGGCGGCGATCGCGGCGGCAGTCAGCGGATTATCGCCGGTGATCATCACCGTGCGGATGCCCATCTGGCGCAGCTCGCCGAAACGGTCGCGGATCCCCGCCTTCACGACGTCCTTGAGGAAGATCGCGCCGAGCAGGCGCGGACCGTCGCCGGCATCCTGCACCACGGCGAGCGGCGTGCCGCCGCTGCGCGCAATCTCGTCGGTGATCCGGCATAGCTCGGTCGCCGCCGCGGTTTCGCCCAAGCCGGGATTGGCGCGCAGGATCGAATCCACCGCGCCCTTTTGGATCAGTGACGCGCCCACCCTGACGCCGGACAGCCGCGTCTGGGCAGTGAAGCGGATCACTTCGGCACCCTCAGGCAAGCTGCTGGTAGCGACGCCGAACGCCTCGCGCGCCAGCACCACGATCGAGCGGCCTTCCGGGGTCTCGTCCGCCAGGCTGGCGAGCAACGCGGCTTCGGCAAGCGCCTGCACGTTGACGCCGCTGACCGCGCGGAACTCGCTCGCCGCCCGATCACCAACCGTTATCGTCCCGGTCTTGTCGAGCAGCAGCACATCGACATCGCCTGCCGCCTCCACCGCACGGCCTGATTTGGCGAGCACGTTGAAGCGCACCAGCCGGTCCATGCCAGCGATGCCGATCGCGGAGAGCAGCGCGGCGATGGTTGTCGGGATCAGGGTGATCAGCAGTGCGGCGAGCATCGCCACGGGGATCCCGCCGCCTGCGTAGGAGGCAAAACCCGGGATCGTGGCGACCGCGATGAGGAAGATGATCGTCAGCCCGACGAGCAGCAGCGTCAGCGCGACCTCGTTCGGCGTCTTCTGCCGCTCGGCGCCCTCGACCAGCGCGATCATGCGATCGAGGAAGCCGTTGCCGGGCTCCACCGTCACCTCCACGCGGATCTCATCCGATATGACGCGCGTACCCGCGGTGACGGCGGAGCGATCACCTCCCGCCTCGCGGATCACCGGCGCGCTTTCGCCAGTGATAGCGGCTTCATTAACCGAGGCGACGCCCGAGATTACCTCACCGTCCGACGGGATCAGGTCGTTAGTTTCGACGAGTACCACGTCGCCAACCTTGAGCTGGCCGGCGGGCACCACGTCGAATTGCCTGCCGTCGCCCTTCAGCCGTTTGGCGGTAAGTTCGGCCTTGGCCGCCCGCAGGGATGCAGCCTGCGCCTTGCCCCGTCCCTCCGCCAGTGCCTCGGCAAAAGTGCCAAACAGCACCGTCAGCCAAAGCCAGACGACGAGCTGCAGCTTGAATCCGGTGGCAAGGTCATCTTGCCCGATCACTAACAATACGGTCATCAACGCCGCGACCGTGGCCGTGACGAACATCACGGGGTTGCGGATCAGTTGCCGCGGATCGAGCTTCACGAAGGAAGCGGTGATCGCGGGCAGGATTAGGTCGGCCGTGAACAGGCCCTTGGTTTGTGTTTTCGCCATGGTGGTTCTCGCGTCAGAACAGCTGGCCGCGGATCATCGCGAGATGATCGGCGATGGGGCCGAGCGCGAGGCTCGGAAGGAAGGTGAGGCCGCCGAGGATAAGGATGATTCCGACAAGGAGGCCGACCCACAGGGCGCCGGTGGTGGGGAAGGATCCGGCACTTTCCGGCGTGTGCCGCTTCGCCGCGAGCCCGCCGGCGATCGCCAGCATCGGCACGATAATGAAGAACCGGCCTACCCACATGGCGACGCCCAGCAGCCCGTTGTACCACGGCGTGTTGGCGGTCAGCCCGGCGAAGGCAGAGCCATTGTTGGCAACCGCTGACGTGAAGGCGTAGAGGATCTCGCTGAACCCATGCGGCCCCTTGTTGAGCGGCCCAGCGAGGCCATGCTGCATCACGCTCGACAGGGCGGTGAGGCCGAGGATCATCAGCGGCAGCACGGCGATCGCGAGCACCGCGAGTTTTACTTCGCGCGCCTCGATCTTCTTGCCGACATATTCCGGCGTGCGTCCCACCATCAGCCCTGCGACGAACACCGCCAGGATCGCAAACAGCAGAAAGCCGTAGATGCCGGCGCCAACGCCGCCGATCACGACTTCGCCAAGCTGCATGTTGAACAGCGGGATCATGCCGCCCAGCGCCGTGAAGCTGTCATGCATGGCATTCACCGCGCCGCACGAAGCGGCCGTTGTGACGACCGAAAAGAGCGCGCTGGCGGCAATGCCGAAGCGGACTTCCTTGCCCTCCATGTTGCCGCCCGCGACCTGCAGGCTGTGCAGCACCGGATTGCCGGCCGCTTCCTGCCAATAGGTGACGGTCACGCCGGCCAGGAACAGCAGCAGCATCGCGGATAGGATCGCCCACCCCTGGCGTGTGTTTCCCACTGCCTTGCCGAACGTCCAGGTGAGGCCGACCCCGATCAAGAAGATCGACAGCATCTGGATGAGGTTGGTGAGCGCGGTCGGGTTCTCGAACGGATGCGCGCTATTGGCGTTGAAGAAGCCGCCGCCGTTCGTGCCGAGCATCTTGATCGCTTCCTGGCTGGCGACGGGGCCGAGCAGGATGGACTGGCGGGCGCCTTCCAGGGTGGTGATGTCGACGACCCCGCTCAGCGTCTGCGGCACCCCGCTCGCGATATAGAACAGCGTCAGCGCGATGCAGAGCGGCAGCAGGAGATACAGGGTGATGCGCGTCACATCGGCCCAGAAATTGCCGATCGCAGCCGCTTCTCGCCGCGCGAAGCCGCGAAACAGCGCGAAGGCGAGCGCGATGCCCGTGGCTGCCGACAGGAAGTTGTGGATCGTCAGCCCCAGCATCTGGCTGAGGTTCGACATGGTGCTCTCGCCGCCATAGCTTTGCCAGTTGGTGTTCGTTGTGAAGCTGATCGCGGTGTTGAACGCGAGGTTCGGCGCGAGCCCCGGCAGCCCTTGCGGGTTTCCCGGCAGCACGCCCTGCAGCCGAAGGATCGCATAGGTGAACAGCATCAACGCCACGTTGAACAGCAGCATGCTGAGCGCGTAACGGCGCCAGCCCTGCTCTGCGCTGGGATCGACGCCGGAGAGCTTGTAGAAACCCCGCTCCACCGGCCCGATGATGGCGTGGAGCGGCGTGCGTCTGCCCTCGTAGAGCGCAAACAGCCACAGGCCGACTGGCTTGGCCAGCGCCACAAGGAGCGCGACGAAGCCGAGGATCAGGAACCAGCCCTGAAATGTCATGGAACCGCTCCCTTCAGAAGCGTTCGGGGCGGATCAGAACCGCCACGAGATAGATGAGGAGCCCGACTGCGGTGATCGCAGCGAGCCAGAGGTCGAGGGTCATAGGTTCACCTCACGCCAGCGTTCAGGCAGCGTCGCAGAGCCGGAGGAGTGCGAGCGTCGCCGCCACCAGCCCGAGCATCACGGCGATCCACAGCAGGTCCTGCATCGGAGCCACTCCCGTCAGAAAGCAGCGGTCAGCGAGACGACGACACGCCCGCCGGCAATGTTGCCGGAGCCGTCCTGCCCCTCGCTGAAGCTGGGGCGGAGATACGCCGCCTCGCGGTCTGAAATGTCGGTATCGACGTAGGACACGTTGAGCGTGACGTTGCGCCACGTGGTGTCCGCGCCGAGCGACCAATCCCAATACCGGCCCGTCGGCGCCACGGCAGTAGCATTGGGCCCAAGGCCGTCCTGCCCCCAACTATGCCCGACATGCGCCTTGGCCATGAACGGCGTGCCCATGATCGCCACCGCCGCGTCACCCCAAAGGTAGAGGTTGTCGTCCTTCGCGCCCGCGTCGGTATAGATGCCTGCCGCTGCATCCGTCCCGGTCCGATACCACCGGCCAAGCGCCTGCTGCTTGGGGGCGTAAGCAACACCCGCAGTCAGCGTGGCCGGTCCGGTGGTGCCGGAAAGTTTGACATAAGGTTCGGCAAAGTCGGTCTTCGCCGCGCCGCCGGGGTACATGTACCAGGTAAGGCCGACGTCGAGCGTCGCCTGGTCGCTGAGCGCCGCTTTGTAGCCGGCGATAAGGTCCAGCTCCATGTTCGCGCCGCCGAACGTGCCCCAACCGGCCAGGTTCGATCCCCAGGCGCCGACATAGAAGCCGCTGTCATGCGCGACCGAAATGCCGCCCTGCACCGCCATATCGCGATCGGACTGTGACACGCCACGGAAGCGATAATCCGAGGCGATCGTCACCGCGCCGCTCGCAGTTACAGGCGGTGCTCCGCCCTCACCACCAATTTTATCGGCAGGTGCTGACTGCGCCTGCGAAAGACCGGGCATTGCTAGTAGCGCGAACGCCGTGGTCGACCAAAACAGCTTCATCGTTACCCCAATCGGAACGGCTTCGCTCCACGATTGGAGAAGCCGTCAGGGGTGAGCGATTAGGCGCATGCCGCGTTGAGATTCGAGAGCGATTCAGGACAACCGCATATAGCCGGCATAGAGTCCGCCCATTCGGCCTTCAGCGCTCCAGGGTAGCGACAGCGCTTTCGTCCTGCTCCGGCCTCATAGGAAAACACTGCGCCGTCCGGGGTGCGTAAATCATCCGGCGCGCTTCCGGCGTGTGAGGCTGCGCCTGAAAAGCTTGCCTCCTCAGCACCTCACCGCTTAAAGTGCCGCCATTCGCAAGGACCCGGTGCAATTCCGGGTGGCTATTCCGGCCGCCGATCCGCCGGACAACAACACGCACTGAATGAACAAGGCGCCACCTGCGCCCGTGCCCTGTTGTGGAATTCAGATGAAACTCGATCTTCCTGCCTATCGCCGTCAGTGGTTCACCTCAGCGGCTGGCGCCCGCAGCGACATACTCGCGGGCATTGTCGTCGCACTTGCGCTAATTCCGGAGGCGATCGGCTTCTCGATCATCGCCGGCGTCGATCCACGCGTCGGGCTATATGCGTCGGTCGCGATTGCGATCGTCATCTCCCTGATCGGCGGTCGCCCTGGAATGATCTCGGCTGCGACCGCCGCCGTTGCCGTTCTCGTAGGCCCGTTGGTGCGCGACCATGGCGTCGAATATCTGTTCGCCGCGACGATCCTGATGGGCCTGATCCAAATCGTTGCGGGGATCGCCCGGATCGATGTCGTGATGCAGTTCGTCTCGCGCTCCGTCATCACGGGCTTCGTCAACGCGCTCGCCATCCTGATCTTCATGGCGCAGCTTCCGCAGCTGATCGGCGTTTCGTGGCAGACCTACGCCATGGTCGCCGCTGGCCTGGGCATTATCTACCTGTTCCCCCGGGTGACGAAGGCGCTGCCCTCGCCGCTCATCGCGATCCTCGTGCTGAGCATCGTCAGCATCACGCTGGGCCTGCCGGTCAACACCGTCGGCGACATGGGGAAGTTGCCTGACGGCCTGCCGAGCTTCGCGCTGCCCGCCGTGCCGCTGAACCTTGAGACGCTGCGGATCATCCTACCGTATTCGGTAACGATGGCCGCCGTCGGCCTGCTGGAATCTCTGCTGACCGCGCAGATCGTCGACGACATGACCGACACGGACAGCGACAAGCGCGTGGAATGCGCCGGCCAAGGCGGCGCGAACATCGCATCTGCGCTGCTGGGCGGCATGGGGGGCTGCGCGATGATCGGTCAGTCGGTCATCAACGTCACGTCGGGGGGCCGCACGCGTCTGTCGACCTTCGTCGCGGGTACATTCCTGCTGGTTTTGCTTGTCGTGTTCGGAAGCTTCGTCGGACGTGTGCCGATGCCAGCGCTGGTCGCCGTGATGATCATGGTGTCGATCGGCACGTTCAGCTGGAACTCGATCGCCAATCTGCGCCGCCACCCGCCCACGTCATCGATCGTCATGCTGACGACGGTGGCCGTGGTCGTCGCAACCCGGGACCTCTCGCTGGGCGTCGCCGCGGGCGTGCTCCTTTCGGGCATCTTCTTTGCCGGGAAGGCGCAGCGCATGTTCGCGGTGGAGCGCTCAGAAAGCGGGGGGCGTGTCACCTATGCTGTCTCGGGCGAGATCTTCTTCGCCTCGGTCGACCGGTTCACCCGCGCCTTCGGCTCTGAAGGCGACATAGATGTGCGGATCGACGTATCGGCAGCGCATTTCTGGGATATTTCGGGGGTTGGCGCGCTGGACAAGATAATTGCCCGGCTGCGGCAAAGCGGCGCCCGGGTGGAGGTAATAGGCTACAATAGAGCCAGCGCTGATCTGGTTGACCGTTTCGCGCTCCACGACAAGACCGGCGTGGAGATGGGCCTCGTGCCCCATTGACCAGCGGCTGCGTTCAGCAGAACGCAGCCACTGCCCTAGCGCTCAGTCATTATCCAGATCGTCCGCAAAAGCCTCGATCGCCAACGCGGTCACGACGGTTTGAAGAACGTGCAGCGACCAACGCTCCGCGGCCTTTCGGGGCCCGGCGGCGACCTCGCCCTCGGTGATACCAAGAACCGGCGCGATTCCAGCGATGTTGACCACGTACAGCCCTGTGCCGAACAGCACGCCGAGAAGCACGGGTGGCACTCCCGGCAAAGCGCGACGCAGCGGAGGGTAGAAGGCTGCAAAGCCGACCGACGCGCCGAGATGATTAGCCAGCTCAACCGCGCTTGTACCCGCGTCGCCGATCAGCTCGCGAGAGCCGGTAAGATTGTCTATCCAGTCAACGGAATCACGGTCCAGCGTCTTGCTGAGGACTCCGGTCTTCCGCCCGGCGAACATGGCGGCGGTCGTCACCGCACCAGCCAGCAGTCCGCCAAGGATGACGGCGTTACGCGTTTTCATCAGGAACTCCCCACGTCGTTGAAAGGACAACCCCAGACGGGGCTGGAAGGTCCGGCGCCTTTATGCAGCAACGAAACAGCTGCTGCAGACATCCTGCGCAACATCTTGTCATTTGCGTTGTGCGCGATGGAATGCATAACCGGTGGGCATGTCGCCGCTTGAGATGATTTCCGGCAGTTCGGTCGCGGCAGTGATCAGCGACCCTACCCTCCCCGACACGCCGATCATCGCGTGCAACCACGCCTTCACCCTGCTGACCGGCTACACGGCCGACGAAGTGATCGGACGCAATTGCCGTTTCCTGCGCGGGCCCGACACCGAACCGGAACTGACGGAAGAATTGCGGCGGGCGGTGAGAGACCGCCGCACGACGCTGGTTGAAATCCTTAACTATCGCAAGGATGGCACGGCTTTCCGCAATGCCGTGATGCTGGCCCCCATCTTCGAAGGCGACGGGCAGCTTCGCTACATCCTGGGATCGCAGTTCGACGTCACCACACGGCACCCGTCGCCCGGCCCCAGGGATGCGATCGAACAACTGTCGCCGCGCCAGCGCGACGTGCTGATCCACATGACGGCGGGGCTGATGAACAAGCAGATTGCCTACAGAATGGGAATCAGCGAGCGGACGGTGAAGATGCACCGCGCCGCGTTGCTCAAGGCACTAGGCTGCCGAACCGCGGCGGAAGCGATCCGCGCCTCGGTGGAAGCGGGGTTCTAGCGAGGTCATACGTCGGGCTCCGGCCGATCACGACCGGAGCCCTCCGCACAGGGGACAGGAAAGGGGAAGGCGTTTTACGCGGCTGGCAGCAGCACCTTGTCGATGACGTGCACTACGCCGTTCGATTGCGGCACATCGGCCATGCTGACGGTGGCCTGTCCACCAGCGGCGTCGGTGACGATCACCTTGTCACCAGACATGCTGGCGGTCAGCTTCGCGCCCTGCACCGTCGTCAGCATCGCCTTGCCACCTCCGGCGCGGATCTGACGCGCGAGATCAGCCGCGGTCACCTTTCCCGACACGACGTGGTAGGTCAGCACGCCGGTCAGCTGCGCCTTGTTCTCCGGCTTCAGCAGCGTGTCGACCGTGCCTGCAGGAAGCGCGGAGAAGGCGGCGTTGGTCGGCGCGAAGACGGTGAACGGGCCAGCGCCGTTCAGCGTGTCGACCAGATCTGCGGCCTTCACGGCGGCGACCAGCGTGCTGAGATCGGGCAGCGCCGAGGCATTTTCAACGATGGTCTTGGATGCCATCGCGGCGGTCGCGGCGGTCGTCGCCTGCGGTTTTGCGTACGCGGGCGCGGCGGTCATCATACCGCCTGCGGCCAGGATCATCAGGTTGCGAAGTGCTGACACGTTGCTTCTTCCTTCTAGGTTCCAGATGCCGCAGCAATGCGCACTGTCTGCGCTTGTTTCCCGCCCCTCAATCGCGGACTGTTGGGTGAGATCAATCTATCCCGTTGATAACGCTGGCGTTTTTGGCAGAGCGAGCGGCGGACCTGCCCTTAAGTACAGGTACCTAGCGCGGGGATTTTCTCACCAGAGAGTGAGGCCGAATAGATGGATCGGTCAGTTTGTCGGTGAGAGGTGCGATTGTCCTTCATGGACATGCAGCCCGACTTCTTCGTGATGCTCATGGGCATCGACGCGAAGAAGATTGATCGCCCCGGACCGGACACCACGTTCAGCACGCACCTGATCAGCGAACGCCCGGACGGCGGTTGTCGCGCCCTTCAACAGCACACTATCCATCGTGTAGAAGTGATCGAGGCGAACCGAGGTGCTGGAAACGATGAGATCGTGGCTCGCGTGCTGCATTTCCGCCAGACGCTTGGCCAACAGGCGAATCCGTCGATCGAACACATAGGACAGATTGCCGACGCATATCTCGGCGATCTCATTCTCCTGCTGCCAGCGATCTATTCCATCGCGAACGAGGTCACGCACGGCTTCCGAACGCGTCTGATATCCCCGCTGGGCTCTGATGCTTTCCAGGTCGGCGCTGAGCTTGTCACCAACCGATATCGTGATCCGCTGCATGGTGTTTCCCTCCAACCACATCACGCCGGGATGCAGCATACGTAAAGCACCCAATCTGCACACGCTGACCAATCTGTAAGAAGGACTGCCAAGTTCCTCTTACAATTGATGGGAGCGACGGATGCGCCCAGGATCGGTCTTCGCGGCGATCGCATTGCCCTGGAGCGCCGCCGCCGTGGCAAATCCTCCTAAAGATCCGGCGCCCCAGACCGTGTCGTCCCGGTCAGCGGGTGAACAGGTTGAAGCCGGGCGTGCGGCTACGCTCAATAGGGAAACGCCATCAGTCGCGACGCAGGACATCGTGGTGAAGGGTCAGCGACTGCGCGCCGACAATGCCTTCTCCTCGACTAGCTTTGACACGAAGGCGATCAAGGACCGGCGGCTGACCGAGGTCGAGCAGATCTTCCGCGAAGTGCCGGGGATGAACGTGCGCGATTACAATCTGTCGGGGGTCGCCAACCAGATCGTCATTCGCGGCTTCGGCAACGGCGGGCACGGGGGTGACCTTGGGATGGTGATCGACGGCATCCCGCTCAACGAAGCCAACAGCCACGCGGACGGATATGTCGACAGCAACGTCCTTGTCCCGCTCGAGATCGGCGCGCTGACGGTATACCGCGGCCCGGTTTCGGCGCTTTACGGCAACTTCAATCGCGGTGGCCTGATCGCGTTCGAGACGCGCAAGGGCGGCGACTATCTTGAGGCGGACGTCAGTGCCGGCGGCTTCACCACCGGCGACGCGCAGGTCGCGCTCGGCACCGCCATTGGCGGCAACGGCCAGCTCAACGCCGCAGCGCAGGCGTTCCGCACCGACGGCTTCCGACCGCAATCCGACGCGCACCGCATCACTGCCGCCGCGCGCTATGCGGTAGCGTTGGGTGAGGATCTCCACGTGTCGATCTCGGCGCGGGGTCAATATGCACGCGGCGATTCACCGGGTTATCTGACCCTCGCGCAATATCGCCTCGACCCATACGGCATCGATCCGCGCGTGCAGAACGATGGCTCCAGGAAGAATTTCGCCACCCTTCGGGCGGACCTCGCGTACACCATTCTGCCGGACGTGCGGCTGCTGGCCTTCGCCTATACGACGCAGCAGGATTTCGTTCGCTTCTTCACCCGTGGCGGCGCGGCACCAGCCGCGGTGTGGCGCCAGCGCGAGGAACGCTACGATCGCGCGGTGTACGGTGCCGGCACCAGCCTGAATGGCAGCGCGCGCCTGATTAATCGAAAGCTGGATTTCGTTGTCGGCGTGGAAGGCTTCAGTGAGGACACCCAGTATCAATTCTACGATGATCTCGCCTTCCGCCGCAGAACTGCGCCCGCGCAGTTCGACCGCACGCTGAAGCTGAAGAGCGTTTCGGCCTTCGGCGAAGCCAATTGGACCATCGATCCGCTGCTGCAACTCTCCCTCGGTATGAGATACGACCGCTTCACTGGCGATTGCGTCGTCGACGGACTGGAGGTGCCTGACGGTAATTGCGGCAAGTTCCGCGCTGTCGACAATCTCAGTCCGAAGGCAGGCGTCCGATCGCAGCTCGCCTCCTGGCTGCAGCTGCGCGCCAGCTATTCGCAAGGCTTCGCACTGCCCGAGGCACAAGCAAAGTTTCAGACCGGGGCGCAGGGGCTCGATCCCAACAAGATCAAGCAGGTGGAAGTCGGCGCCAAAGTGACCCCTCTCGAGGGGCTGGAGGTGGACGCCGTCGCCTATCGCGTCGATTCCTCGGACGAGTTCGCGAGCACCGCGCCCGGCGTATTCGTCAACTTCGGCAAGACCCGGCGCACCGGGGTTGAGGCTTCAGCCCTATGGCGGCCCAGCTCGGCATTCGAGGTACGCGCCGTTTACGCGCACGCGGCCTCCCGCGTGCGCGCCAACCTCGATCCGGCGCTGATCGGCAAGGAGGTGACAGGCGTGCCAAAGGACACGGTCACGATCTATTCGTCCATTCGGCCACTCCCCAGGCTGCGCCTGCAAGCCACCTATCGCCACGTCGGCCGCTATGCCGCCGATGAAGCGAACGTCCTCTTCTCGCCAGCCTATGACATCTTCGACCTTGGCGTATCCTACGAGCTGGATTGGCTGCTGCGTGTACCCAGCCGCATCTACCTGAATGCCGACAATGTGTTCGACGAGGTCTACGCCTCGACCTTCAATTCGCTGAGTTCTGTCGGGACCGGCGCGCCGCGCTTCGTTCGCGTTGACGTGCAGCTCGGCTTCTGATTCATGGGAGAGATCAGATGAAGCGACTTGTTCGTGCCGTTGCGGGGGCCGCTGCGTTGCTGGCGGGGAGCGCCACCTCCGCACATACCGCTTGGCTGGTCAGGGGCGCGCAGCCCTCCACCTGGCTCCTGCGGTTTGGCGGACATCAAGGCAAGCTGGAGCCGGCGGTGGCGAGCAAGCTCAAGGCCGTGACTGCCCTCGATACGCGGGGCAGATCGTTGGCGGTCAAGCGATTGGTCCAGGGCAGCAACGTTCGCCTCGCAGTGGTGGGTCAACCTTCGCTGATCGGCCTTAGCTACGACAATGATATCCATACCCGGCCACCGCGTGCTGGCCCAACCGTAGAGCGTCCGATGAACGCGGTGCCCGGTGCAACGAGTGCAACGTCGGCGATCAAATATGGCAAGACGATCGTCCGATGGGACAGCATCGCCACCCGGCCGCTGGATCAGCCGTTCGAGATTATCCCGCAACGCGCGGTGATGCCGATAGCCGGGCAGCCGATGCGGGTTCAGGTGCGCCTGAATGGACGCGCGGCGGAAGGGATCAAGATCGGCCGCGGCGAGGACACCGCGGACGGCACGACCGACGCACAGGGCATGGCGACTTTCGTACCGAGAGCCGGCGCCAACAAGCTATGGGCGGGAAAGCGCATGCCCGTTCGCGGCAACCCGCGCTTCACCGAGCTGTCGTACGAGTATCTCCTTGGCTTCGAGGCGCGGCCATGACCCCCGCCAGGCTGGCGCATCCCTGTGCCTTGGCGCTCGCCACACTGGCGATCGCAAGCCCCGCAACAGCGCATGGTCTTCTTATGTCGGCCACCGGCGAGCAGAACGGGATAGTCGGACGTGTGTCCTATTCGGATGGCCGGCCCGGCGTCGGTGAGTTCGTCGAGTTGCGTGATCTCACGACATCTCCGCCGCACTCACAGTCGAGCGTGGCCGATGCGTCGGGAACATTTCGGTTTCCTGCCAAGGAAGGCCACCGCTACGCGCTGATCGCTCATGGCGAAGAGGGGCATTCGACCGAGATGAGGCTAACCCTCTCACCTGGCGCCCGCAGCGGAACGGCCGAAGCGCCGAGTTCGGGCGCTGGTACCGGGGAACAACGAAGGTTCAGGGCATTGCTGATCATCGCCGCCCTGCTCGCGATCTTTGCGCTGGTAGCGGGAAGGCGGCAGATCCTCGATCACCGCCGCTCGCGCGCACCGAAGTCGCACTAGAACGGCCGTTGCGACTGGGTCCACCCTGAACCAAGATGCCCCTATGGACTTCATGAAGTGGCTCAACTCGCTCGACGGCGCGGTTTGTGCGCCGCCGTGGTGAACGGCTCGGTCGGGTGACCCTTCGTCAGCCATTCTACGAACAATGCTACCCGGGGGCGGTATGCGCCGTGGGCCTCAGCCTGGGAACAAGCCTGACGCAGGTGAGGGATCCACTGTTCCGCGGCACAGGGCAGGCGACGATCCTGGTCAGCCTGATCATGTTCATCGCGGTCGTGACGCTCTGGTTCGCGAAGCGCGACAGCATCGGATACTTCCGTGCCTTCGCCAGCGCGATGCTCGCGCTGCTTCAAGGATCGATCTTCATACTGGTGCTTGGCTTTCTCCTGATGCGGTAAACCGGGCGGGGCGATGGCTTGCCCGATCAGCAAGGCCGCTTCGTGTACCCGGCACCCGATCACGCGCTTGGCCCAATTCGCCAGATGCTAGCCGCGCAGGACGGATCAGTGTAGCCGATGGACACGGATTCTAATCTCGAGCGCTCTGCTCGAGCCGGACCGGGGTACGGAGCAACCGACATAGCACGCAAACCGAATTATGATTTCGAACGCCGTGAGCGCGAAAAGGCCAAGGCCGCAGAGGCCGCAAAGAAGGCGCAGGCGAAGGCCGACAAGCGCGCGGCGGAGCAGCGAGCACCGGACGCGGATCAATCGGGCGAACCATAAGTTCGCTGGCGATGACCGATACGCTTGCAACAAACACGGCGGGAACAGCCATCGCTGGCCTGACGCTGGCGCAGCTCGGCTGGAAGCCATTCTTCAGCCAGCAGCTTTCCGACCAGGAGCGCCAGGAATATCAGCCCGTCCGCGTCATGTCGGTTCACCGCGGCAGAGTGACCACGGCGGGTGAAGGGTTCGAAGGCTCGATCTCGTCCACCCTCACGGCGCCAGCGGGAGCGGAGGACCGCCCCACGGTCGGGGACTGGCTGCTTATCGATCCGGACGCCCAGAATATCGTTCGCATTCTCGACCGGGTGAGCCTGTTCAAACGCCCGGCGCCCGGCGATGACCGTCGGCTCCAACTGATCGCGGCGAATGTCGACACGCTGTTCATCGTCACGTCGTGCAACCAGGATTTCAACGTGGCGCGGCTGGAACGCTACCTCGTTCTCGCTGGCGAAGCGCGCGTGCGGCCGGTGCTCATTCTAACGAAGGCCGACCTGGCCGATGACCCGCAGCGCTTCGTCGAGGCGGCCCGCGCGCTCCAGTCAGGCTTGCGGGTGGAGTTGCTTGACGGGCGCGATCCAGCGAGCGCCGCTCGCCTAGCGGAATATTGCCGTTTCGGGGAGACTGTGGCGCTGGTGGGTTCATCCGGCGTCGGCAAGTCGACGTTGGTGAACACGCTGACCGGATCGGACCTGATCGAAACCCAGGCAGTCCGGGAAGACGATGGCAAGGGCCGGCACACAACCACCGTGCGCGAGATGCATCGTCTCGCCCGGGGGGCGGACGGGGGCGGGTGGCTGGTGGACACGCCTGGGATGCGCGAGCTCCAGATGTCCGAAGTCGCGAGCGGCGTAACCGAGGTGTTCGATGACGTTACCGCGGTCGCGCTCACGTGCCGCTTTTCAAACTGCAACCATGCAGAGGTGCCGGGATGCGCGATCCGGACGGCGATCGCGGAAGGCACGCTGGATTCGGCGCGCGTCGACCGGTGGCGCAAGCTAGCTGAAGAGGATGCGGCTAACAGCGGCACTGTTGCCGTCCGACGCGCCCGTGGAAAGAACCGCACGAGGCGATGACCTAACCTCACCCACCGACCAGACGTGCCAAGCCGTAGCGGCGAGGGTTGCCCCTCAGCCGTCGGCCGCGAGGCCTGGCGTCAGTTACCGAGCGGCTTGGGAGGCGTGCCCTTCAGCGACGGCGCCGACGCGTTCTGCTTTGGCGGCTTCTCCGCCTTGGGTTTTCGCGCTTCCTTGTTCGACTTCTTCTGACCCTTGGCCATCGTATCTTCTCCCAATGTCACCGCTCCAACGCCCGACGTGAGGCAACGGTACCGCGCGGTTTTTGGACAGGATCCGTTCAGCCACTGCATTCTAACGAGCTTCAAAACCAGAAAAGTTTCGAGCGCAGGACCATATTTCGTCCCCTTACTAACGTAGATGTAAGTATTGTTCGTCATTCCATGGTAAGAGGAGCGTCATGCGAACATATTGCTTCATAGCGGGCAAGCTCGCGGGATCCTTCGACGCGGAAGCCAAACCCGTCATCGGCGACGAAATCGTCTTCAAAACGACCCACCGTCATGTCCACCTGCCGTCCGGCACGATCGTCAAATTTCGGGTAAGTGAAAAGTTCCCGCCCATCGCCGAGGATGGCTTCGTCTCGGTGGAAGCCAGTCAGTGGGAGGTACTGAAAGACGCTCGCCATTGATCGGCGAAGGCGCGCCGAACCTGCGCAGCACCTCCGTTATTTAGTCCCGCCTCTTTCCTCTTAGCTTGCCAGCCACGATCCCGGCTACCAGGCCGAGTCCCATCCCAATGGCGAGCTGGTCCAGCGCGATTCCGATCGCCGTGCCGATGACCAAGCCGAGGGCCACATATTTACCGTCCATGATATTCCCCCAAGCCAAGCTGCCGTCAGCCTGGCGCGATAGGCGTCGCGGGACAAGTCCGGTGAGGAGATTCAGGCTTGCCACTACCTTCCCGGCAGCACGAATCTCTCTCCATCCCTATCTACGTTGATAGCGCAACGGCAGAGCGGCAGCGGGCGCGACGACAAAGCGCAGCCGCAGTCACGGATGGGCGAGCACCGAACGCGTCGGCTGGGTCGGGAACAAGACCTGCGCCACGCGCCGAGGATCGAGACCATAGGCGCGTGCTACCGCGGCGGCGATCACCGTCGTGAGATTGATGGTGGGGCGAAGGTCGCGTCCTTCGTACAGCTGCGCGGCCGAAAGGCCGGGCCAATCGGCGTCAACGCGCCCGCCCTGGATCGCACCGCCGAACAGCATTGTTACAGCGCCAGTACCATGATCGGTCCCGCCGGTGCCGTTGACGGCAACCGTCCGGCCGAACTCGGTAGCGACCAAGACGGTGGTGCTTGCCCATGCAGAACCGAGGCCCGAGCGTAGCGCACCGATCATCTCGTCCAGCGCCTTGAGGTTGGCAGCCATCCGACCACGCTGCTGGATATGCGTGTCCCAGCCGCTCGTTTCTATCGTGGCGATGCGTGCTCCCTCCGCGGGGGCCAGAAGCCGGGCGGCAAGCCCGCCCGTAGCAGCGCCGTCGCGGTCTTGGTTTCCAGCACGCTTTCCAGCCAGCTCGCGCGTGGCAAGTGCCTCGCTCCACAAGCCATGAAGGTGCGGGTCGCCATCATACATCATCGACACGCGGGTCAGCAGGTCTTCGGATGCGTCAGGCAGGTTGGCGGGAGCATAGCTGGAAACTTCGATCCCGCCGCGCAGCGCCAGAGGCACTGTCGCTGATACCGCAATCGCCTTTGCCTTTCCGGATGGGATCAGCGTCAGCATTCGATTGAGCCAGCCGTCCTTGAGTTGATACGGACCGCGTCCGCCCGTCTCCAGAACGTTCTGGCCATCAAAGTGCGAGCGCTCGCGATAGGGAGAGGCAACGGCATGGGTGATCTGTGCCTGCCCCAAGCGGTAAAGCTCCAGCGTCGCGGTCATCGCCGGATGCAGCGCGAAGGTTGAATCCAGCCGTGCCGCCGCCGTGAAGTCCTGCGCCAGCAGGCCCCGCTGCGGCGCAAAGGCCGGGTCACCTACCGGGGCGACAATGCCAAGTCCATCCGCCGCCCCGCGCTGGATGATGAAGACGAAGCGCTGATCCGTTTCCGCGCGCGCGAACGCGATGCGCGGAAACATCCCGATGCTCAGCGCCATCAGCCCGGTGCGGACGAGCACGGTTCGTCGATCGATCATCGTGTCATCTCCGCATCATCTCCGGGCTGACGAGCAGCAGCGCGAGGGCTTGGGCACGGCTCTCCGCTCCACCGAGCGCTCGAGCGGTGCCGGGCGACAAGGCGCCGGGAAATAGCCGGTCGCCAAGCCGACGAGGGTCTACGGCCGATGCGCGCCTCGCCAAGGGCGGGGCCGCCTCGACCCTGCGCATCACCGCGTCCGGCGCCGCCCAACTCGCCGAAACATCGTCGTAGCCGCTGGGCTGACCCGGCTTCCATACCGGCTGGCCAAGCTGGTTCATGAGGCCGACAGCCGCCGCGGGCTGAACCTGGTTGATCCCTAATGCGCGGTACGAGGCGACCGTCCATTCCCACGGCGTGCGGAACTTCGGTGCTTTCCCGTCCCATGCCTCGGGTGAGGCCATGATCGCGCGATACACCGTCGGCAGATCACCATCCGATGCCAGATAAGCGGCCTCTAGCCGCGCCACCATGGCGGGCGGCGGGACATCGCCCGCAAAGTGACGCGCAAGCTTGGTTGCCAGGTGACGCGCCGTGGCAGGATGTTGCGCCAGCCTGGCCAGAACGGCACCCCCCTGCTCCTCGCCTGCCGCCGGGTAGCGTTGGCCGACAATCACCCGGTCGCCCGGCTCGTGAACGTCTGGCGCAAAGACGAAGCGTCCTGCCGCTTCTCCGCTGCGCGACGTGCCCGGATTGCGGCCGAGGCCGCTCACCGTCCAGCCGGTCAACGCCTTGGCAAACTCGGTCACGTCGGCCTGCGTATAGCCGCTTCGGGCGCCCAGCGTGTGAAGCTCCAGGATTTCGCGCGCAAGATTTTCGTTGAGCCCCGCTGACCGCACGCCGCGCGCCGCGACACGCTGCCCGACCGGGCTGCCCGGTCCGACAGAAATCGCCTGATCCAGATAGATGAGCATGGCGGGGTGGCGCTCGACCGCATGCAGCATGTCGGCGAACCGGCCGAGCACATGCGGGCGGATCGCCTCGAATTCCAGTGTGCCAGCAAGGGCGATCAGCGGCAGTTTGTCGGCGGAGACGGCAAAATGATTGGCCCAGAAATGGACCATCCGTTCCACAAACGGCGCGTCGGTATTCAGCGCTGCGGTCAGGCGAGCGCCTACCGCCGTGGTATAATCCGCACGAGCGATCCGGCCGGCCTCTCGCCTGACGTCCATCAGCGGATTTTGGACCGCGTTCGGGGTACCCAAGGCCACCCCACTCGGGGCGACTGGCGCCGAGCCCATCGCGGGGCGCAGGCGAAGAGTCCGACTCTGATCGTAAAAGCTGGCAAGCCGAGCCCCGGCATCGACGGACGTCGGCGCGGCGGCGATGCCAATGGGCCGCGGCTCGTACCAGGCGAATTGCGCGAGGAGCCAGCCCCGCGGATCGTCGATCGGGGCGTCGCCCGATCGTGCTCCGAGACCGAAGCGATTCAACGCGATACTGGCTAAGCTCACACTCGCCCTCCTCGAGCAGATTACACGCTCTCGTCCGCCGACGCGACCGAAGGCGCCTTTCGACTAGCGAACAGCGTCGAGCTTTTCAGGAGGTTGCTACCTCCGATGCCCGCCCGCCGGGAACGCGACAGGTCTCTACTCGGCCGCGGCTTCTGCCAACCGGCCAATGACCAGACGATCGAGCAAGGCTGCAACCTCCGCCGGATCGCGCTCGGGTTCTTCGCGAAGCCACCAGTCGAGCACCTCGATCGTGCTCGTCACCCCCACCCGCATAGCGAGGCGGCGGGGCAGCCACGAAGGTGACAGGTCCGGCAATATCGCGACGCGCTCGATCACCTGACGCGCAAGTTCGGCGCGCAGGGCGCCTCCCCCGCCGGCCAGCAAGGAGTGGAAGACGGGGCGACGAGCCGCCACCGCCTCAACCAACGCCGTCGCCGCCCCCTTGCTGTCCGACGACAGCAGCGCCGGCATCATGGTTCGCGCCAGATCGTCTGTCAGCGCAGCCACCGTATCGGCCAAGAGCGCGCGGACGTCGGCATAATGGCGAAAGAAGGTCGCGTAGCCGATCCCCGCCTGCTCCGCGATCTGCGCACCAGTGATCGTGTCGAACGGCTTTTGCGCAAGCAGCTCGAGCAAAGCGCGGTGCATCGCCTCACGTGATCGCGCAATTCGGGCATCCAATCGCCCGCCCCTTGATTCCGGCACTCGGCTTCTCGACTTATGAGTAGTATCTAGTCATAAATTAGGCGTATTATGTCAGCGACCCTGTCCCAAGTCGACTCCTGTCCGTTTACGGGGAGTAGCGCGAGCAAATCCGGTGCGGCTGTCCAGCCTGGCGTGGTCAAGGCTGCGGTGCCGGTCACCGGCTATTCTGCCGTGCGGGACGTGCTGCGCACCAAAGGCGCGCGCCAGGCAGGGTTCAAGGCCGAGCTGGTCGATCGCGCCACCAGCCCTACGCGTCCCCCGATCCTGTTCCTCACCGGCGATGCGCACCGCCGCCAGCGCGCTGCCACGGCGCGCTTCTTCGCGCCCAAGGTCGTCGACGAGAAGCATCGCCCGATCATGGAGGCCGCTGCGGACCGGCTGATCGACGTGTTCCAACGCACTGGCGCCGCGTGCCTCGATGCAATGGCACTCGATATGGCAGTGACGGTCGCCGCGCAGATTGTCGGCCTGACCAACAGCGAGAAGAGCGGGATGGTACGCCGTCTCGACGCCTTCTTTTCCGCCGGAGCGTCGACGCGGACGGACCGGCTATCGCGCGTCGGCACCATGTTGCTCGCGCAATGGCGAATGCTTCAATTCCATTGGAGCGACGTGCGCCCGGCGATCCGGGCGCGACGGGCCGTCCCGGGAGAGGATGTGATCTCGCACCTGATCGCCGACGGCTATCGCGATCGCGATATATTGGTCGAATGCGTCACCTACGGCGCCGCCGGAATGGTGACCACGCGCGAGTTCATCACCATGGCAGGCTGGCACCTGCTGGAGAACGACACCCTGCGCGGCGCCTTCTTGAGCAGTGACCGCAACGCACGGATCGCGTTCCTGGAGGAAATCCTTCGGCTGGAACCCGTGGTAGGCTTTCTCTACCGCAAGATGGAGGGCGAAGAGGCGACGCTGTCGCTCGACATCCGGTCCGCGAACAACGACCCGCGAGCCGTTGGCCCCTGCCCGATGGAACTGAGGCCAGAGCGTCAACGAGCCGAGCGTGTGGGCGGGGCGGGTCTCGCATTCGGGGACGGCGAGCATCGCTGCCCCGGCGCCGGCGTCGCCTTGGCCGAAGCCGAGATCTTCCTTGACCGATTGCTTCGCGTGCCGGGATTGAAGCTCGTCCGGGCGCCGGAGATCAACTGGAACCCGCTCGTCACCGGCTACGAATTGCGCGGTTGCGAACTGGCGGTCGAAAGGATCGGGTAATCTGGCGGGAGGTCGGCAGCATTGGCTGGTGCATGCCCTGGGGCTGGCGCAGCGGCGCTGCTGCCGCTCGTCCGCCCCTCCTCCGGCTAGCTAGAGTTATCAGCTCTCCCGTGGTCGGACGACATGATGCCCGCTCGTCATCCCGAAGAGCCGCCACTGCTTCCCACCGTAACTTTGCCTATTGGATGCGCCATCGACGAGGTGCCATCTGACGCAGCGGCTTGATGGCAGTCCCCAGGCGTCCTGCGCCTATATCCACGTAGCCGGGAGACGCCCCTGAATTACTGGATCAGCGTCCTCTTCCGGATCATCCCGCTAGCGATGGGCGCGGTGTGCCTGAGCCTAGGCCTCTACGTTCGAGCGGGTGGCGCCGACGCCAACCACTTCGTCGCTGGCCACGTGCTGATCTCGCTCACCGCCATCTGCATCGCCCTCTTCACCACCGCTGCCATGATCATCCGGCAGCTCACCAATACATTCAGCCGGACGTGGATGATCGTCCTGCCGGTGATCGGATATTCAGTCGCTCTGGCGACCATGATCTGGGGCTTGGCGATCCTGCAACTAGGGAGCGTCCCCAGCTTCGTTGCCGGCCATGTCGTGTTCGGTGTGGGCCTGATCGCCGCCTGTGTCAGCACGGTCGCGACCGCCTCCAGCGCCTTCACGCTGATCCCGAAGAATGCGCATGGCCGCGCCGAGGATGGGCCGCCCGCCAGTGCCTATAGCGGCGGCGTCGGCGCTGGACTGATCTCCATCCCGCTGGCGGCGACGGCGATCGGCGTCATCTGGGCGGCGATGCTGTTGCGACGGGAGGCGGACGCGCCCGATTTCGTCGCCGGGCATGTCCTGATGGGAATTTCGGCGATCTGCGCCAGTCTCATCTCGCTGGTGTCCACGGTGGTGCGGCAGGTCCGCAATCAGTTCGGCGAAAGCGAGCGGTGGATGTGGACGCTGTGGGTGCTTGTGATGGGAACCGCCGCCTTCGGCTGGGGCCTGTTCGTCCTGTTCGGGTCGGATCGCCCGGAACGGATCGCGCCCGGCTGTATCCTGCTGGGTCTTGGCATGGTGTGCTACAGCATCGTTTCGAAGGTGTGGCTGCTGGCGCTGACGTGGCGGCGCGAATGCGCGCTGGCCAACCGGATCCCGCTGATCCCGGTCCTGACCTGCCTCGCCTGCCTGTTCTTCTCCACCTTCCTTGCGGAAGCCGCGATGGTTGACCCCAGCTTCTTCGTGCCGGCGCGGGTGCTCGCGGGGTTGGGCGCGGTCTGCTTCACGCTGTTTTCGATCGTCTCGATCCTTGAGGCTGGCACCTCGGGCAAGGGCTGATGGGCGGGCGGCGATCCCGTGCCGAGCGGGCTGCGCAGGAGCGTGCCGATGCGGCGAGCGCATGGAGCCACGAGCCGCGTACGCTCCTGCAATCCTCGATCCGGGGGCATTGGAGCGGCCTCCCCCGGCAGTGGGGCGGAGGTTTTCGGCCTGCCACCGGAGCAGTTTGGCCGGGGTAAGCAGCCGGCCGGCCAAGACGGCGGCGAGCGGCTCAGAGCCCCAGCTGCGACCGATCAACCGTTGCGGCGATCAGTTCGGCGCGGGCGGCGGAGCGGCGGTATTCGGCGTCGAGCTGGCGCAGGCGGGCGTCGGCCGCGCTCTCCTCACGCAGGTTGACCACCAGGAAGTCGCTTGCGCCGAGCTGGAAGCGCCGTCGCTCCGCCTCTGCCATGCGGTCTGCCAGCGCGGTTTCGTCGGCGGCGAGCGCGACGAGGCGATCGGCGGCGGTGGCCTGGATGGCGAGGCCGTTCACCTCGACCAGAATCTGATCCTCGATCATCTTGCGGCGAAATTGCAGCCCGTCGGCCTCGGCCGCGGCCTCGGCGATCTTGCCGCGCGCCGTGCGCCGCTCAAGCGGCATTGAGAAGCGCAGGCCGACGATCCCCTCCAGCGGCGTCCGGGACGCGCCGCCAAGGCCGACCGGACCGACACCCTTCGCCGCCTCCGCGCGCACGTCGAGGCGCGGGCGCAGCTCGTTTTCCGCCAGCAGCCGCTTCGTCTCGACCTGGTCGAGCCGCACCAGGATCGTCTGCAAATCAGGCCGCTCGATGCGGCCCGCGAGGCTGGGGCCGAGCGGCGGCAGGCGCAGGTCCGGGAAGCTCGTCGGCAAGCGATCGGCGGCGGGAACGATCCGCTCCCCAAGGTCATCGCGCAGGTAGAAGGACAGCGCGTTGGCAGCGGCGTCGAGATCCTGCTCGGCGCGCACCAGCAGGGTCTGGCGACGGACGATATTCTGGCGGTTTTCGGTGCCAAGGATCTCGGGCCGGGCACCGAGCGCGATTTGCCGCTCGATCGAGGCCTGGCGCTTGGTCGCCAGCTCGAGGAGATCGCGATAAACCGCGACGCGCCGGCCAGCGACGACCCAGGTCTGATAGGCGTCGATCGCGCGCCGCTGCACCCCGATCGCCACCATCTCGCGATCGAGCCGCGCCAGCGCGATCTCCCCGTCGGCCAGCCCCAGCCGGCCGCGGCGCTCGTCGATCAGCCGGTCGCGCATCAGCGAGAAGACCGCGCCGACCTTCACCTCGCCCAGCCGGTTGGTGAACGACTTGTCCTCATAGACGGGGAAGTCGCCACGCGAGGCGCGGTGGCCGCCGTACAGCGCGCCGCCATTGGTGGTGAGCGGACGCGTCGCCCGCCCCTCGATGACGGTGCCGTCGTAATAGCCGAGCGCGCGCGACTGCGCCTCGCCTTCGAACAAGAGGTCGAAGGCGCCCTCGGCCGACAGCCGGCGACCGTCGGCCTGCCGCTCGCGCGTGATTGCCTCGAGGATGGCAGGCGCATGGGTCGCCGACGAGCGAAGCACCTCGTCGAGGGTCAGCGGCCGCGCGGCGGCGGGCAGCGCGCCCAGCAGCGCCGCGAGGATCCAGAACATGGGGACCCAGAGCAGGCGGATCATTTCTTCACCTTGACCACCGGGTCCGGCGCCACCCCCTTTGTCTCATCGCCGGGCGGCCGGAATTCGAGCGGGAAATCGTTGAGCTGGCGCCAGAGCTCATAGCCGATGCTTACCGTTTCCATCTGGATCCAGCCGCGCACCTTGGCGCCCAGCCGGACGTAATCGGTATCGGGCCAGGGCAGCTTGCCCGGCATCGGTTCCACCAGCACGCGGAACAGCCCGGTCGCCTGAGCCGACGGGTCGATCGAGCGCACGCGCCCGTCGAACATGCCGTGCGCCACCGAGGGCCAGCCGCTGAACTGGATCGCCGGCCAGCCTTCAAAGGCGAGGCGGACAGGCCGGCCGGGGCGGATGACGGCGATGTCGCGGCCGTCGACCATCAGCTCGACGACACGGACCGGTGCCTCCGGGGCGAGCGTGGCAAGCCGCTCGCCCGCCGCCACCAGGGTCGCGCCGGCGCCGGCATTGATGGACTGGATGCGCCCGTCGCGTGGCGCGCGCACGGTCTGCGCCGACTGGCGGTTGAGCATCACGTCGACGCGGCTGAGCTTTGCGCGCGCCTCGGCCAGCTTGGCGCGGTGATCGGCGACCTTGATCTGCGACGCCTCGTAATCGCGCCGCGCCGCCAGCCCCTCGGCAAGCAGCTGGCCGGAACGGCCGACGTCGATCTGCGCCACGGCCATTGCCTGTTCTGCGGCAGCAATTTCGGCCAGCACCTGCGCGCGCTCGGCCGCGAGGCGGGCGAGCAGATTGGGATCGTTGTCGACGATCCGGGCGATCGGATCGCCGCGACGCACGCGATCGCCGTCGCGGACGAACCAGCGCTCCACCCGGCCGGGAACGAGCGCGGTGACATCCTGCACGCGATCCTCGGGATCGAGCGCGGCCACCTGCCCCGTGCCGGGAGAGGTCTGCACCCAGGGAACGAGGAACAGGATCGCCGCCACGACCGACAGCGTCACCGCGATCAGCCAGGCGAAAACGCGGGTGGCACGCGGCGGGCGGATGCTCGCCAGCGTCGGGAAATGAACGATATGGTCAGACCGAAAGGGCAAGGCTGCCTCCCTCGCTCGCGATGGCGATCAGCGCATCGACGTCGGCGCAGCGGCGCTGCTCGGTCGCGCCCATCCACAGCGCGCCGTCCCGCTCCAGCCCCTGCGGCCGGCGGGTGAATTGCAGCACGGTGGTATCCCCGCGCAGCCGGGCGAGCGCCGCGTCGACGCGCTCTGGCGGCAACAGATCGTAGAGCGGCGAGAGCACGAGCAGCTTGGGCCGCGCCAGCAGCGCGGCCGCCAGCTTCAGCGCCATCAGCTCCCCCACGGCAAGCGGCCAGCCGGAGGTGGAGACCACCGTGTCGAGCCCGTCGCGAAGGACGCTCAGCCGCTCGCTAAGCCCAACCATGTCCAGCACCTCGACCATCCGCGACGTGTCGCCGGACGCGGCGAGCGTCAGATAGTCGCGGATCGGCATTTCAACGAAGCTGGGGCGGTCGAGCACCATCACCTCGGCGCGCAAGCGGTAGGTGTCGAACCCGCTGATCTCGCGCCCGCCGACGACGACCAGACCGCGCTCCGCCGCCTGGTGGCGCTTGAGCAGCATCGCCAGCGTGCGCTCCACGCCGGGCGCGGCGACCACCGCCAGCTGTTCGCCGGCGGCGATTTCAAAATCGAAGCGTTGGCCGTCATGCTCGACATGAGCAAAGCGGATCGCGCCGCTGGCCGGGCCCTCGCCATCGCCCCTGCCCTCCTCCTGCGGCACCGCCCAGAACAGCGACAGCTCCTCCAGTCCCGCGGCAAGATCGTACAGCGTTTCGAGATACGGGCCGAACTGGGCGATGCCGTAGAACACGCCCGACAGGATCAGCTCCGCCGCGACCAGCTGGCCGATCGACAATTGCCCCTGGATGATGAGCCAGCCGCCCAGCGCCAGCAGCGCGGCACTGGCCAGCGCATAGACGAACAGCAGCGCGAGCGTCTGGGCAAAGGTGTAGCGGAAATGCCGCCGGTGCGCGGCGACATAGGTGGCGGTCACCGCCTCCGACCGGTCCATCGCGAAATCGACGTGGCGGCTCGATTTGTAGAAGCCGTTCGATCCGCCGACGCTTTCCAGCCAGTGTGCCGCGGCATGTTTGGCATGGCTCTTAGCCACCGCGCTGCGGATCGCGCCCGAGGCCCAGATCTGCCAGATGAGGAACAGCACCGTCGCCAGCACGACGTTGAAGGCGAGGAAGAAGGGGTGGTAGAAACTGGTGACGACCAGCCCTACGGCGCCTTGCAGCACGATGGTGAACCCACCGATCAACAGGCTGGGCAGCGTCTTCTGCACCGTCATCAGATCGAAATAGCGGTTGAACAGGTCACCGCTGCGCGCATCGGCGAAGAACGGGTTCTGGGCGTGGACGGCGCGCAGCGTGATCTCCGCCACCACGCGCGCGAACAGCCGCCGCTCGAACAGCGCGAGCAGGTGGACGCGAAAGGCCGAAAGCACGCCGGCGAAGAGCAGGAGCAGGAACAACAGCGCCGCGAGCGAGAACAAGGGCGTCGGCAGCGCCGTATTGGCAACCGAGTTGATCAGCAGTTGGACCGAGATGGGGGTCGCCAGCGACAGCAAGGATATAGCGACGCCATAGACCACCGCCAGCCGCACGAACGCGGCATCGGGGCCAAGCACCAGTCTGATCCAACCTGCGAAAGCCCGGATACCCGGGCGTTCCTGCGCCATATACTCGCCTTCCCAAGATGCGCACACATCTGCGGAAGGCCCGCTATCGCTTCAAAGACGACTACACTATAGTTCTTGTGCATGGAAACATGCCGCGAAACACTTCTAAGTGGTCAAGCAAGGATTTGACACATTCGGTGCGGCCGACATCTGGCGGCGGTGCAAGACGAAGCGTTCGATACTTTCGCCCGTTCGCATCAGCGCGCACGACAACTCCCCGCTGCCCGTTCACTTCTTTGCCATTCAGACAGCCGTGGCGCGTGCGACAGGCTTCATCGGCGCTAGACCGCGATGGTCAGGGCAAGGGGCCAAGCTGCTCGGCCTCCTCATCGGGCACCATCAGCTCGCCAGGCGTGTCGACGGGGGCGGGCGCGCCGGGTTCGGTGGACATGTCGCCGGGATCGGGCTCATTGCCCGGGGGTCGCAGCGGATTCATCGGAGCTCTCCTGCCATGACGTTAGCGTCACCCCCCCAACGCCCCAGTGCCGGGCTGGTTCGCTTGGGCACGGATTGTCGCGATGCCGTTGTTCGCTCCTGAAAGTACCGCGGCAGCCTGTCAGATTGCACACCCGAAACCCGGCGAGCGGCGGGTTAGACGGCGGTGGCGGCGGGGCAGCAGTTTGTGCGGCAGCCGGTATGCTTATCAGGAAGGTGGTGCGCAGGGCCAAGGCAGACAGACCCGCACGTGCAGACGCACGACGAAACGCAACGGCCATTAAGATGTCATCTGAGAGTGACGCTTGTTCTCGCGTCGAACCAGGACGTTATTCGCGAGCCCCGAAGCGTGTCCATGTGAAAGCATGTTGATTCAAATGGACAAACTTGTGACTTATCATGACATATCGGCCAACCAGGATTGCGTCTCGCTCATGCTAAATATGGTGGCCGCTTCGGATTTGAGGTCTCCTGGCGTCGCTCAGGCTTGACGCCTTTCCTTAAGCATCAGCGTGGTGCCCTCTCGTTCGCCTGATTGATCGAGCTTCAATTGCGCACTGCTTAAGCATCTTCAGGCGAACTCAACCGACGTTCTCGATTGCTCCGGCCGGATAGTGTTTTATCGGTCATCTGCTCGTTGGCGCATCACCTTGGACTGGAGGTCCCCCGATAGCGTCAAGAGTCGAATTTTTCGTTCTCGTTGCGTATTTTCCTCGTCCAACATCAAGCAGGTGACAGTCCCGCAGCTGCGCCCAGTCTCCAATCTACGTACTTTTACTTAGTAGTTTTCCATGATGAAAACGTTCGTCGGGCCGGCATACGGCATAGAGCGTACAAACATTGGAGCTATCATGGACCCTGCAGAGACATCTTTCATGGACGAAGAATTGTTGTTGGACTTTTGCTACGAGGTCGATGGGTTTTCGAACTTTGCCGATATCATTGTAAATAGATGGGAGACGAACCAGCGCTTTGGCGGCGTTGACGGACGCATTATGTTATCTGAAATGCTTAGCAGCCTTGCTGTGCTTACAGGATCGAAAAAGTCTGCAATAGACTGGGTTATGAACTCGTGTGGCTACACGGACGTTGTGAAGAGTGATGTATGCTCAAATTTCGAGTATGGTGATTTCTGGACGCTGGCGTCTAATCACGAGTGGCTGAAGGTGATCGAGGCGTATCGCGATACCTGCCCCGAATTCATCGAGGCTGTCTTCCGCACAGGATAAGGGGCTAACGCGCGCTGCGTTTGCACGGAGCCGTACTTTCAAACGTGTAGGGGCGGATCGATAGCAACTTTCGAGGCTAGCCGCTTGGGGGTGTCCGTCGAGGGTCGGAGGCGCTGCCTCCGTCCCTGCCGGTTAGCTAGACCATCGTCTTCCTGCGTCGGGATCGAGGTGCCGTGCTGGCGTGGGAAGTTACATAACTCGAGCCGGGATCCTCTCGGCCCGTTTCCAGCAAACTAATACTACACGCCGGTCGAGCGGGCCGAGCACCCCATGCCACTCGCTCATGCCTTGCAAACGAATCACTTAGCGGCTGCGGACACCAGGCAGCGCCTTCGCCGATTGGCTGACGGATTGATGTCTCGCCAACATGTTCTCTTCGGTTGGCGGATATCCATGTGCGAGGGTTGTCTCCTCAATATGCGTCCGATGATACGATCGTGCTCATCATTCCTGCCCCTCTCGCCCACACCGGCTGCGTAGTTCCCGAGTCTGCCGACACAAAACCGCTTAAGGTACAGCTTGCGCTGCAGAATCCGGTGAGGAGCACGTCGTGATCTCCTGGAAGGTGTCGCTACCGCGTCAAAATCCGCCCCTCACGATGAGAAAGGGCCGTAGATGAAAGCGCTTGTCTACAAGGGACCGGGCCAAAAGGCCTTTGAGGATCACGCCAAGCCCGACATCCGCGATCCGGGCGACGCGATCGTCCGGATCACGCGCACCACGATCTGCGGCACCGACCTGCATATCCTGAAGGGTGATGTCGCCACGTGCGAGCCGGGCCGGATCCTGGGCCATGAGGGCGTCGGCGTGGTCGAAGCCGTCGGGCCGGCGGTGACGGCGTTCAAAGCCGGCGACCGGGTGCTGATCTCCTGCGTCAGTGCGTGCGCCAAATGCGAATATTGCCGCAAGGGCATGTATTCGCATTGCACGACGGGTGGCTGGATCCTGGGCAACACGATCGACGGCACCCAGGCCGAGTTCGTTCGCACCCCCCATGCCGATACCAGCCTTTATCCCATTTCCGAGGGGGCGGATGAGGAAGCGCTGGTGATGCTCAGCGACATTCTGCCGACCGGCTTCGAATGCGGGGTGCTGAACGGCAAGGTCGAGCCGGGCGCGACCGTTGCGATCGTGGGTTCAGGGCCGATCGGGCTCGCGGCGCTGCTGACCGCGCAATTCTACTCCCCGGCGGAGATCATCATGATCGATCTCGACGATAATCGGCTGGAAATTGCCAAGCGTTTCGGCGCGACGCAAACCGTCAACAGCAGCGATGGCAAGGCGGTCGACCGCGTGATGGCGCTGACCGGCGATCGCGGCGTCGATACCGTGATCGAAGCGGTCGGTGTGCCGGCGACGTTCGAGCTGTGCGAGCGGCTGGTCGCGCCGGGCGGCGTGATCGCCAACGTCGGCGTCCATGGTAAGCCGGTATCGCTGGACATGGAGGCGCTGTGGGACCGCAATATCGCGATCACCACACGGCTGGTGGACACGTCAACCACGCCGATGCTGCTGAAGGTGGTCGGATCGAAGAAGATCGATCCGGCGCTGCTGATCACGCACCGCTTCACCTTCGATCAGATGCTCGAGGCGTATGACACCTTTGGCAATGCCGCGCAGACGGGCGCGCTGAAGGTTATTATCCGGGCTGATGCGGGATAACGCCGCGCCGGAGGGGCGTTGGGGATCGCATACAGGCCTCACAGAGCGCGTAGGCTTGCGATCGAGGTGTATCGGGGGTGGACCTCCACGTCTCGGCGCGTCGGCGCTGTGTGCCCCCTCCCCTGCCGTCAGACGAGGGTCGGTCGGGAGCGAATAGCGTTCAACACTGGCGGTTCGACGGCATAAACCGCCATGCGGCGCCCGCCGCGGTTGACGTGATCAGTGATGTTTCCCGCGTAATGACGGCGAACGAGGCCCGCGCGGACCAGATCGGACACCGCGCGGCTTACGTTGGCGCGGCCGATCGCCAGCGTCTCTTCGGCCAGCGCGGCGTCGATCACGGCCGCGTCCTGCGTTGCGATACGGGCAGCGACCTTGGCTCGTAGCGCAGCCCTGCGGCGGTCGTTGGCAGCCAGGGGCGCCAGCTGACGTGCCAGCCAGTCTCGCAACGCCATCCGCTCCCCCTCCCCCTTTGCGGGAATCCAGGGCCCTGCCCGGCCGTCCGCACGGGCGGCCTCCGCGATCAATCCGAGGACCAGGAAGGCGTAGCGGGGCCGGCGCGATGCGCTCGTCAGCGTGGCGAGGATGGAGCCGAGATCAAGGGTGCTGCTCATGACTGGGAGTCAAGCACAGCAAGAACGCAAGGTGAATCCCTCTTCTGCGCTGAACGGGCGACTTTGTCGTGGGTGACACTCTGCCAGAGGCCTTTTTGGCAAAGTGTCACGTACGAACCTTGATCGAAGAGGCGGCAGCGGGAGAGCGTGTCGGGGTTCTCGACCACGCCTCCCCGGAATTGGGCCTTAATCCTCTTTGTCTTCCAGGATTGGCATCTCGCTTGGTTAGAGGGTTTATCTAGAATGTTAGAAGGTTAGCCTTGCGCGGCAGGCCGCTAAGCGCTGGAAAACGCGACGAAAAACGGTGGGCGGTGTTCCTGAAGTGTCGGGCCTTCGTTCCTGAAGGTGCGAGGCTGGCGTTCCCGAAGTGTCGGCTCATGGTTCCCGGAAGTGCGACAACCGTTCCTGGAGTGTCGGTGCAGGCTCTTATGCCTGTGAGATGGGTCGGCAATTGAATCGATATACTCTCCTCGGGCGTCGAGGAGGTTCAAATCTTCGCTCGGGCATTGCAGACGTTGGCGAGGCGGGCGGCCGACCCGACACTTCGGGAACGGCGTGGCATGATCGTGTCCCCTGCCCGGCTTGTTGGTATCCGAACCGGCGGTGGGGAGAAGAAGCTGCGCGCGCGAGATTTCGCCTTTGGCTCTCCTGTGACGCTCAACGGATTTGCTGAGTACGTTGGCAGCGATCGGCACTGGCAAGATTGCACCACTCGCCGGTCGGGTGACGCAATGACTGCCCGGACGTGCATTCGTTCGAATGGGCCGGCGATCGAATGGAGAAGCAACGGGCGGTGCAATTGGCCGGCGTTGCGGCGAGCAGATCTGCGAGAGGCCGGTGCAGGTGCGAAAGGAGCAGAGGCGGGGCACCGGGCGGAAGCCCCCTGCCCTGCCTTTAGCGACCGAGTTCGTGACGGTGCTTGGCATCCCAGCGTTTGACGAAGCCGATGAAGGCGTTCTGGTAATTGACCGGCGTGCGTGCGGGATCGGCGTCGATCCACTGGCGGAATTCCGCGTGGAGCGTCTGATAGTCCCAGCCGGGATAGTCGGCCCGCAGCGTGGCCAGCGTCGCGTCGGTTAGATCGCCGGCGGTAGCGCGGGTTGCGAGACCCTTGACGGAGCGCCGGATCAGCGCCGCGGCGTCGGACAATTCCGCCATGCGCTCGGGGGTCGGGGGCGTCGACGGGGTAGCTGCGGCGCTCTGGTCGCTTGTCGGAATGGAAGGTTGAAGATTGCTTGTTTCCCCGGGGAAACAGGGTGTGGCATCCGACACCGGCGCCAAGGTCGTTGGCGGAGCTTTGGCCACGGACGGCTGCGTAGCGAGGCTTCCGGTGACCGCAACGGCGTGACCCGAGCGACGCCGCATGCGCAGGCTTGGCTCGCGCTTGCCAGCCGGCTGCTCGATCGCGAGCGTGTAGCCGGGGAGGGGGTCTTTCTGGGCGATCTTGGCGACTTCGAACTTGAAGCGGCGATATTGACCCTCGGCGCCCGATTTCTCGAACAGCGTGGGCATGGAAATCGCAAAGCCGGTCTCGCCAGCGCCGCCGGCATGCTTGCGGGCGACCTTGTAGAGCCAGCGCTCCCGGCCGCCAGTCAGATCGAAATAGGCGCGATCGATGCTGAGCACGCCGCCGGTCATCATCACGCCTTCCCAAAACCAGTTGGAAAGTTCGATCGTCATCCCGCGTGAGCGCTCGGTCTTCTCGTCGACCAGTTGGGTCCAGCCGTCGAGCCAGCTGAACGTCGCCTCGCGGCGGTTTTCGGCGCGAATATTGGTTTTAATGGTGGTTGCAACGAGACGATCGAGCGACTGGCCGAGCAATTCATACGCGCGGCCCGTCGTCGGACGACCGATGGCGCGAAGAAGATCATAGGGCATCAGGTGCAGCTTTCGCGGCACATCGTTGACGCCTCTGCGGGCCATGTCGGCGAGGACGCTGGCGCAGTAGATCAGGATGTCGGCATCCCAGATCGTGGCCATGCCGTAATCGGGATTGGCCGAGACATGGACCCACAATTTGCCGTCCGGGCTTTGATAGTCGATCGGTTTTACCCGTTTCGACTTGGCCAGGCTGAAGAACGGGCGCTCCATCATCTCCCGCTGATCGCGCATCGGCATATCGGCGAGATAGGGGAGGAACATGTCGAATTGGTCGGTGACAGCCTCTCGGCTGGCACGCGTCACTGGGTGTTTCCCCGGGGAAACACCCGATCGTACGGAACGCGGGGAGCAGGCAAAGAGCCAGGTTTCCCCGGGGAAACACGCTGCCCCCGTCGGGAAGTTGACGAAGTTGGTGCGTGTGAGGGGATAAAAGCGCTCTTCAACGCTTTAACCCCCGGCCCTCAGATTCAAGATGAGTGAGCGCATGTCGCAGCGCGTCGGCGAGTTCATTGTTGTCCGCGCCCGACCCGGCGTGAAGACGGATCGTCACGCCCTGCCGGTTTGCCGACTGGACGGTGAGGGCAGGGCGGCCATGCGCGGTGGTCCACACCCATGGCTGATCACTCGCCTGAGAGCCTGCCGCCTTGGGAGCTTCGAGCAACTGGCGCACGACCTCGGCCGCGTTCCAGGGGCTTAGGCCCTGCGCGCGACGTGTCTGCTGATCGCGCGCAAGCGCCCATGCCTTGGCAAGAATGGCGGGCGCGGAGGTGCGATCATCAAGCGCCTGGGCAAGCGCATAGGCGGGCTTCAGCTGGACGTCCGCCGGCGAGGCGAACGCCTCGATCACGGCATCGGGCAGACTGGCCACCTTCAGCATCTTCGACAGCCAGCCCTTTGACAGCTTCAGCCGTTCGGCCATTCGCGTCAGGTGATTGTCATAGTGGCTCTTGAGCGCGGCGGCATAGTTGCGCGCGCGTTCAAGGTCCGAGACGTCCTTGCGCGCGCGGTTCTCGAGATCGGCGAGGCGAAACGCCGCCTCGTCGTCGAGTACCGCCACCTGCGCGACGAACATCATGTCAGGGTAGGAGTGGGCGCGCAGCCACGAGATCGACCAGTGTCGTCGCGTGCCGGCGATCACTTCATAATCGTACTTCGGATCGCCCTCTACCCGGCGGACAACCGCTGGGACTTTCTGTCCGCCCTCGGCGATGATCGAATCGATCAGCTCGCGGCAGCCCTCCTCGGTCAGGTGGCCATAAGAGCGTGCGTTGCCCGGCCAGATCCGCACACGGGCAGGATCAAGCAGCAGCTGCGTGACCTGCCGCACTTCGCCGCTTGCGACACGGGCGAGCGCGGATTCCCGCCCGAGCAGCGTAGTGCCGCGAAGCCGCTCCCGCGGTGGCATGGCGGGCGGGGGAGGGGAGGGCGCAATACCATCCTGCACAGCTGGCGCTTCCGAGGACGCGGCCGCCTGTGGCGCCGGTGCGGGCGGCTCGTCATCGGCCAACAGGCCCGCGAGATAATCGGATTGCTTACGCGCCATGCTGCCCCTCCATCGCACGGAACATAGTAAGAACATTGCCGCGTAGGAAAGCCCCAGGGCGTAATCCGCGCTGCGCAGGCGGCTGGCTGGTGACACTATGCCGCGGCATGGATCACATCCTCCTCGCGCGCAGGCGCCACCCGGCCCCATCCCTGACGCACCAGCTGCTCGATCTGACCCATCGCCTCATCGAGGTTGGCACGCGACCGTTTGTGCGTCCGGGGCGTGCCGATCGGCCGCTCCAGCTCATACACGGTCATCATCCGCATGGCGGCGTGGCTGATCTCTGCGCTGTCGAGGATCGGAACTGGCAGAAGCGCCGAACCGAAGCTCTGCTCCATGATCGCGCGGACCATCGCATGGCTGGGATCATTGGCGTCGAATTTCGAGCAGATCAGCCGCACGAAGCTGTAATCAACAGCAATTCCAACGCTTTCCAGCTGGCGAAGCACCTGGTCCATCATCGAGAGGAACTGCACGGTGGAGCAGAAATCGGGCGTGGTCGCCGCCAGCGGCACGAGCAGCGCATTGGCCGCCTGCATCACCGCAAGGCTGATCGTGCCGAGCGCGGGCGGCGGATCGAGGATGACGACGTCATAATCCGCCGCAAGATCGATCAGCCCCTGCTTCAGCTTGCGAAAGCGCGCCGCCAGCACCGATTGTCCGTCCGATCCCGCGGCCGCGAGCTCATATTCCACGTCGAACAGCTCAAGGTTCGAGGGGATCAGGTCGACGTTGGGCCATGGCGTGCGCTTCACCGCATAGCCAAGGTCCGCCTGCGTCGGATCGATCGAGAGATAGGGGTAGAGCGTTTCTTCGCGCGTGATGTTGAAATGCGGGTTGAAGCCGAACAGCGTGGTCGTGGTCGCCTGGCTGTCGCAATCGACCACCAGCACGCGGTAGCCCTGCACTGCGAAATAATGCGCGAGGTGGGTGGTGACGGTGGATTTGCCGACGCCGCCCTTGAAGTTCTGCACCGCGATGACGGCCGGCACGTCGAGCGGCGCGCGGGCAGGGGAGGCGCCGAGGACCTGGCGCATGTGCAGCAGCTCCTCGACCGAATAGCCGAGACGCCGGCCGTTCTCGCTCGCCGGGGGCGGCGGAAGGCGGCCGTCATCCTCCGCCATGCGGATGCGATTGGTGGAGCAGCCGAGCAGCGCGGCAGCCTCCGCAATGCCGAACCGGACGTTGAGACCCTTGCGGCTTTCAGGCAAAAACGCCTTGCGACGCAGCCGTTCGATCATCCGCTCGCCGGCGTCGGCAAGATCACCAATCTGGCTGGTGATTGCATTCATGAAGTCACCCCGACGCGCAATTGAAGCTTGTCCGCAAGGGTCTGCCATAAAGTACTTCAAATGCGCAAGGAATAAGGAAGGAACGTGCCAAGATGGTTGCACTTGGCTGACCAGCGGACCATATTCGGACCGAATAAGGACATCCACCATGCCGCTTGCCGACCAGATTCGCCCCGTCAGCTACCTCAAGGCCAATGCCGCCGAACTGCTGCGCACCATCGGTGATGGTGGGGAGCCGGTGATCATTACCCAGAATGGCGAGGCAAAGGCAGTGCTGCAGGATGTCGCCGCCTATGAGCGCACGCGCCAGACGATGGCGCTGCTGAAGCTGATGGCGCTGGGCACGCAGGATGTCGCGGCCGGGCGCACCGTGCCGGCCCGTGCGGCGATCGAGCGACTGCGGCGGCGTGATCCCGCCGCGTGACGGCGCGTTACGATGTCGAACTGACCGAGGGCGCCGAGGGCGATCTGGCCGCGATCCATGGCTGGATTGCGGGGCAGGGGGGCGATGACGCGGCGGACCGGTTCCTCGATCAGTTGCTCGAGCGGATCGAGCGGCTGGAGACGTTTCCGTTGCGCGGCGCGATCCTGCCCGAGCTGGAGCCGCTGGGGATGAGCGAGTTTCGCCAGATCATCGCCGCGCCTTATCGCATCGTCTATCGCCTTTGGGACACGCGCGTCGTGATCCTGCTGATCGCGCACGGCCGGCGCGATTTCACGCAGCTGCTGGAAGAACGGCTGCTGCGCTGATGGGAATTGCCGAATGACCGATTTCACCTTCATCCACGCGGCCGACATTCACCTCGACAGCCCGCTGGCGGGGCTGAGCCGCAAGGACGAGGCGTTTTCCGAGCTGGTGCGCGGGGCGACACGGCGGGCGTTCTCCAACGTCGTCGATCTCGCCATTGCCGAAGGCGCGCGCTTCGTGGTGATTGCGGGCGACCTGTATGACGGGACGTGGAAGGATCAGGCGACCGGGCAATTCGCGATCCGCGAGCTCGCACGGCTGACACGCGCCGGCATCCCTGCGGTGGTGCTGTTCGGCAATCACGACGCGGAAAGCCGCGTGTCGCGCCATTTCACCCCGCCCGAGGGCGTGTTCCTGCTGAGCAACCGGCAGTGCGAGACGGTGCGCTTCGACGATCTGGGGGTGGCGATCCACGGGCGCAGTTACCGCGAGGCGGCGACGACGGAGAATATCGCCGCGACCTACTGCCCGCCGGAGCGCGGCCTGTTCAACATCGCCGCGCTGCACACCGCGCTCGACGGGCATGTTGGCCATGCCAATTACGCGCCATGCTCGCTGGGCGAATTGCAGGCGGCGGGGCATGATTATTGGGCGCTGGGCCATGTGCATGAGCCGGCGATCCGCTCCGAACATCCGCACATCGTCTTCCCCGGCAATACGCAGGGGCGAAACGTGCGCGAGACGGGCGCGAAGGGCGCGATGCTGGTGCGCGTTGAGGATGGCGCGGTACGATCCGTCGAGCATCGCGCGTGTGACGAAGCGCGCTGGGCGCAGGTGGCGGCCGATGTGCGCGGCGCGAGCGATTATGCCGAGGCGCTGGGCGAGATCCGGCGGCTGCTGGCCGGCAGCGTACAGGAGGCGGACGGTCGCCCGCTGGCGGCGCGGGTGAGAGTGATCGCGGACGGCGAGGTCGGCCGGCGGATGCGGGCCGACCCGGCCTGGGCGGAAGGGGAGGTGCGCGCGACGGCGGCGGGCGTCTCCGGCGAATTGTGGATCGAGAAGGTGCGGCTGGCGACCGATGACTCGGTGCCGATTGGCCTGCCACCCGAGCTGGTCCAGTTGCTAGACGAGGCGCTGAACGATCCTGACTGCGCGCGCGCCGTGGCGGCGGCGACCGCGCCGCTGGTGGCGAAGCTGCCGGCCGACGTGGGCGATTCCGATGTGGCGCCGCTGGTGACGGCCGCGCGGGCCGGCGATGCGGCGGCGCTGCTGGGCGCGGCGCGGGCCGCGGTGGCGGCACGGCTGGGCGAGGGAGACGATTGATGCGGTTCCGCCAGCTTGAACTGATCCGCTACGGCGGCTTTGCCGACCGTCTGCTCGATTTCGGGGAAGCGCCGGGCGAGGCGGCAGGGGAGGGCGACCTGCACCTCATCGTCGGGCCGAACGAGGCGGGCAAATCGACCACGCTGCACGCGATCGGCGACTTCCTGTTCGGGATAGCCGGGCAGACGACGCAGGGCTGGCGCTTTGGCTATGGCGACCTGCGCATCCGCGGGATGATCGAGGCCGAGGGACGCACCATCGAGGCGGTGCGGCGCAAGGGCAACAAGGACACGCTGCTCCACCCGGCGACCGGCGCGCCAATGACGGGTGACGTGCTGGCGCAACTGCTTGCCGGAGTCGACCGGACGGCGTTCGAGCGGATGTTCGGGCTGGACCATCAGCGGCTGCGCGACGGCGGCGAGGCGATCCTGCGCGGGCGTGACGATGCGGCGCAGATCACGCTGGAGGCCGGCACCGGGATCGCGGGGATCGGCAAGGCGCTGGAGACGCTGACCGGCGAGGCGGCCGAGCTGTTCAAGCCGAGTGCGTCCAAGCCGCTGGTCAACAAGCTGATGGCCGAGCGCGCCGACGCGCTGAAGCGCGTGCGCGAGGCGAGCATCGGGGAGCGCGACTGGGGCGAGGAGAAGCAGCGGCGCGCCGCGGCGGAGGAACGCCGCGCCGCGCTGCTGGCCGAAAATGACGCGCTGACGCGCGAGGAGACGCGGCTCGACCGGATTCGCCGCGCGCGGGCACCGCTGACGCGGCGGGCAAGCGCACAGGCGTCGCTTGAGGCACTCGGCGCGCCGGCTGACCTTCCCACGGATGCCGGTGAGCAACTGATCCATGCGCGCACCGACCGCCGCACCGCGAGCGCGCTGGAGACGCAGCTGCAGGGCGATCTGGACCGGGTGGCGCACGCCATTGGCGGCATCGCCGTGGCGGCGGACGTGCTCGCGCTCGACACGCGCATCGCCGCGCTGGAGGAACGTCGGCCGGTGATCGAGAAAGCGGCGGGCGATCTCAGCCGCCGGCGCGCGCGGCGTGACGAGATCGACGCGCGGCTCGCCGCGGCGCGGGCGGAGGCGGGGCTTGCCCCGGATGCACCGTTGCCCGGGGCAGTGTGGCGGCGACGCGCCTCGGCGTGGCTGCAGGGGCGGCGCGAGGCGGCAGCGGCAGCGAGCGAAGCGGCCAAGCGCCGCGCTGACCTGACCCAGCGGGTCGAAGAGTTGACCCGCGACATCGCTTCACTGCCGGCAGCGGCGGATACCGCGATGCTGGAGGCGGCGCTGGCGACGCTGCCGGCCGATGCGGCGGGCGAGCAGAAGCGCGCCGCGGCCGATCATGCCAGGCGCGTGGCGCGCGCGGCCGAGCAGGTGGCGCTGCTCGCCCCGTGGCGCGGGGAGGGGGCGGCGCTGGCAGCCATGGTGCTGCCCAGCCCATCAACCGCAGCGACGATCGCGCGGGCCATTGCCGAAGCGCGCGATACGGCGCTGGCGGCACGGCGCGAGGCCGATGCGCAGGATTCGGAACGCATCCGGGGCGAAAGCCGGATCGCGGCATTGGCAGCGGGTGAGGAGCTGCCGACCGGCGAAGCGATCAGGGCGGCGCGTGATGCGCGCGATGCGTTGGTCGACGATCTTCTCTCGGGCAGGAGCGTCGCGGCTGGGGCGATGCGCGGGGCGGTGGCGCGGGCCGACGGGCTGGCCGATCGCCGCAATGCGCAGGCCGCGCGCATGGCCGATCACGCCGCCGCGGTGGCGGCGTGCGATCTGGCGGTAGCGCTGCGCGACGCAGCACTGGCGCGCGCCGCACGCGCGGAGCAGGACGGCGCTGCGCGGGACGCCGAATGGGCCGCGCTGCTCACACCGCTGGGCTTCGCTGAAGCCGTGCCGCCGGCCGACTGGCCGAGCTGGGTGGAGCGTCGTGGGCAGGCACTGTCGGCGCAGCGCGAAGCGGCCGAGGCCGCGGCCGCGCTGGCCGCGCTGGAGACGCAGGCAGCAGAGGCGCGCGCCGCGGTTGCCGCTGCGCTACGCGCATTGGGGGTGGAGGCGCCGAGCGACGCCGCGATGCTCGTCCCGACCGCGCAATCGCAGGTGCGCCGCGCGATCGAAACCGCCTCTACCCGCGCGGGCCTGGAGAAGGCGCTGGCGCGCGCGACGGCGGAGCTGGCGGTGGCTGATCGTAACGACGTGGCAGGCCAGCGCGATGAGCAAGCGGAGGCTGTGCGGCTCGCCGAGCTGCTGCGTGACGCGGGCCTGCCCGACACCGCCGGCGCCGATGCCCTGGCCGATGCGCTGGCCGCGATCGAGGGGGTTGCCGAGGACCTGACGAGCCGCGCCGACGTCGACCGGCAGATCGTGGCGATGGAGGAGGATGCGCAGGCGTTCGCAGCGGAGACCGCCGCGGTTGTGGCGGCGCTCGCCCGGTCGAGCGACGAGCCCGCGACGCGCATCGTGGCGGCACTGGCGCGCGAGTTGCGCGAGGCGGAAAGCGCGCGCGAGCGGCTCGCCGGCCTCGAAGCAGAGCGCGAGCGGCTGACGCAGGAAAAGGAGAAAGCCGCGGCACAGCGGCTGGCGGCGGAGCGCGTCATCGCCAGCTTGCGCGAACGGATCGGTGCCGATGACGAGGCGGCGCTGGATGCGGCGGTGGCGGCGGCGGGCGAGCGCGCGCGGTTGCTCGTGACGCTGCGGGATGCGGAGGCCGAGCTTGCCGAACTGGCCGGTGCCGGTGGGCTCTCGGCCTTGGCGGAGGAGGTGGCGGCGCTCTCGCCCGAAGAGGAGGCGATCGCGCAGCGCGCGGTGACCGAGCGGCGCGCCGAAGTCGCCGCGGCGCGCGAGGAAGTGGGCCGCGCGCTCGCCGAAGCGGAAGCGGCGTTCGCGCGCGCGGCGGAGGACAGCAGCGCCGCCGACGCGCAGCAGATCGTCGCCGACAGCGCGGCCGCAATGGGCGCCGCAGCCGAGGCGCATGTCGAGGCGGTGGCTGCCGCTGCGCTGCTTCGCTGGGTGCTCGATCGCCATCGCCAGGTGAACCAGGCGCCGCTGATCGAGCGCGCCGGTGCGCTGTTCGCCACGGTGACGGCGGGGGCCTTCGAAGGGCTTAGCGTCGACTATGACGACAATGATCGTCCGGCGATCCGCGCGGTGAGGGCAGGGGGCGCGGCGGTGGGTGTCGAGGCGCTGTCCGAAGGCACGCGCGACCAATTGTATCTGGCGCTACGGCTGGGCGCGATCGAGACCGGGCAGCGCGCGCTGCCGATCGTCTGCGACGACCTGCTGATCACCGCCGACGACGATCGGGCGGCGGCGATGCTGCGCGTGCTGGCGGTGGCCGCGCGCCGCAACCAGGTGCTGCTTTTCACCCATCACGCACACCTCATCGACGTGGCGCGCACGGCGCTAGGCGATGGAGCGTTCCGGCTCCACCGGCTGGAGCCGCAGGCATTGGCGACGGCGTGATGGAGGCGGATCTCGCAGGGCCTCGACATGGGCACTTTTACTTTGGCGAGGCGTCGACGCGACCGCGGGATGCATCTGTTCCGGCGAGTTCATCGACAGGCACAAGGGGCAAAGCCAGCGCAGACTCTGACTAGGCTTGTCGGTGCCGCTGGTTGGCTATTTTTCCTACCAGTGCGTTCCCAATTTCAATGCGGCAGAAGCTCCTCCAACCTCATGTCGCGCGTCGCCAGCTACGCCATGTTGATGTAAGAATAATTGACGGCAGGGCGGCTTGCGGCGCCGCGCCAAAGTCACTCAGCCCTTATCGTTTCCGTTCGCTCGACGGATAAGGGCAGAGAACGTGCCGGAGTTACACTGCCAACGCGATCGGCGCTTTTCTCACCGCTAGCAATGCTGCATCATTGATGACTGGTGGCTACTTGAAAGGCCCCCGACCGCGCGAGTGACCGTCAGAGTGCTCTAACCCGCATTTTAATCGTTTGTCAGCCGGGAGGCTGCTCAGTTAGTCACCCGCCCCGTCGGCAAAAAAGCGTCAAAAAACCAAGAACTTTACATTTTGGACTAGGACAAAGATGGGTCATTTGTCCTATCAAAAAAGTTGGGCGCAATACTGCAAAACTGTTTCACCCAGTTTCGCGTCGCTTTTTTACTCGTACCCCGGCCTGAGACGCTCCTTTTTGGCTTGATGACGCGGCCGCATCACAACTCCAAATTTCGATCTGTCCTATGAGATATCGGTCCGATCAGAGTAGCCTCAGCGGGCCAGAACGGCGATTGGCGGTATGTGGCGCGTGGACGCACCAGGTCCTCCGGCCGTGACGATCGGCTCTCCGGAAGGCGGCAGTTCAGTGGGCGTTTGGCGCAACCCGGCGGTCGTCATTCGCCTCCGGTCGATGGTGTTTCAGGGCGGGCGCTGAAGCAAAGAAACCTTGATCTTGACGCCCGGCGGCTGCGGCATGATCGGCTGCCGCCAAGTCGCCTCGCCAGTGCTGCTTCTGACGCTGCGCACAAGACGGAAATTGCGGACGCGCCGAGGCGTCGGTCAGCGAGTGGAGGGTCGGTTCGCCCCTGGATCTTCAACAGGTTCAGGAAAGATGGGAATGCCACAGAAGAAGGTGAGACTGACGGCTCGCGAGGCGGAGGTTTGCCGCCTCGTCCTGCAAGGATGGACGGCCAAGGAGATCGCAGGATTGCTTGGGCTGTCACCCGCGACGATCGATGCGCACATCAGCAATGTTTATCTCAAGACGGGAGCGCGAGGACGCCCGAACCTCGCGGCGCATCTGCTCCTCCGCGGCCTGCTTCCCATGACAATCGATGATCTGGAAATAGACGAATGAGGACCGGACGTTCGTCCATCATGGACGCTCGCGCGCCGACGCTTTCACCGCGCCGCGCGGGCCGCGTCGTTCATCAGCCACCAGGTGAGGCTGGAGAGGATGAGCGCCGCGCCGGCGACGCACCACAGGCTGGCGTGGGGGGACCAGATGAACGCCCGCGCGCCGGCGATCCCGCCGACGACGAGCGAGAGCCAGAGCAGCAAATAGGATAGCCACTGACGATCGCCGGAGCCGCGCAGGACATCGGCCAGCCGGTGCCCCAGCTTCACCAGCGTACCGGTCATGTAGGTGACGCCGATGCCGACCTCTCCCTCCCGTCGGAAGATCGCGTTGGCACCGCCCATGGCGAGGCAGAGGCAGCCGATCGCGACCCGTTCATGGCCCATGCCATCGATGACGGCTCCGGTCAGGAGCAAGGCCGCGACGCTGAGCGTCGCCACGAGCTTTCGATGGGTGGCCGGCGCGCTTTCACTGACGAGGACGTTGAGAATCACCCCAGTGACGAACAAGGCGATGAGCGCGCTTGCCGCGGCGGCGACCGTCAGCGATTGCGCGAAGCCGATCGCCAGCCGGGTCGAATTGCCGCTCATGAAAGACACGAACAGGCCGCCCGATTTCAGGAAGCCGATCGCATCCACCGCGCCCGCCAGCGCGGCATAGCCCATCGAGAGGATGCGCAGGTTTCGACCATATTGCAGCATCGCTGACCCTCCGTCCCGGCGTGTGCGCCTGGCCGTCAGGCGGCGGCGGACGGAATCCGGGCGATGACCTTGATCTCGAAATCGAAACCCGCAAGCCAGTTTACACCGACGGCGGTCCAATTGGGGTAGGGCGGTTCGCCGATCGCGGCGTTGCGCACCTTCATGACCGTTTCGAACTACGCCTCCGGATCGGTGTGGAAGGTGGTGACATCGACCACATCGGCGAAGGTGCAGCCCGCCGCCTGAAGGACGGCGTCAAGGTTGGCGAAGGCGCGGCGGACCTGGTCCTCGAACACCGGCTCGGGCGAGCCATCGTCGCGGCTGCCGACCTGGCCCGAGACAAAGAGGAGGTCACCGGATCGGATCGCCGCGGAATAGCGATGCTCGTCATACAGGGCGTGGCGATTGGCGGGGAAAACAGCGTCGCGCGTGGGCAAGGGATCGTCCTTTGGCGTTAGTTGGTGGAGGAGCGGCTCCCATCTAGGTGGGCGGGGGCCGTATTTCATGCCGCCGCATGGCCGAACCCCCGTCGGGGTGATTTACCGAGCTTTGACGCCTGCCCGGATGGCGCGGGCAGCACCGCCATGTTTCGCATCGACAGCGGCGCCGCACAGGCGCATCAGCGAAGCGGGGCGGCAACCGCCATCGCGCAGATAATATTGGCTTTGAGCAACGCTGACCGCCGGCGGACAGACCAGTTTTCGTCGCTTCCGGCGAGCACATTGGAGGACATGATGAAGACCGCCGCTATGGGCATCCTGCTGCCCTTTTTGTTGTCCGGTGCGGCGTTCGCGCAGGAGGCGCCTTCCACCATGGACAAGGCGGGTAACATCGTCCGGCAGCCCGTGCGCGACGTCGGGATCGAGAAGGAGAAGATCCCGCCCGTCCTGCAAACGGCGGTGGAAAATCCCTATGCCCCGCTGCCTTCGCGCAGCTGCCGCAGCATCAACGTCGCGCTGGGCGAATTGAACGCGGTGCTGGGCCAGGATTTCACCGTCGGCGCGCAAACCAACGAGGACCGCGCGGGCAAGATCGCAGAGGAAGTCGGGCGGACGATCGTCAACTCGCTGATCCCGTTCCGTGGCCTGGTGCGCGAGATCAGCGGCGCCGGCCCGGCGGAGCGTCGCCTGGAGGCGGCCGTGACCGCCGGCATCGCGCGCCGCGGCTATCTGCGCGGGCTCGCCAGCGAACGCGGCTGCAAGGTCGCACCGGTGGTCCCGCCGCCGACGTCGAAGGAAGAGAAGAAGCGGAAATAGCGGCTGATGTTTCGCCCGCCGACGTCAGGTGGCGGCAGCGGTGCGGCGTCAGGTTCGACAGCGACGCTCACGGCGGATCGATCAAGGTGATCCGCCGCGGCGCAGCTTATCGGGGTGTCCGCCAGCGGTCTGTTTCGCGGGCTGGACTGATTGGGGTCCGCGTTTCCTTGAGCCCGGGGTTCGGCGTCGGAGGAGTCTCAGCCGTCCAGCGTGCCCTCTTGAGCAAGCGATTCCGCGCGCCGCGCCCGTAGCGCTTCGACGTTCCGCTGATGGCGTTCCTGAGTGATCGGGTAGAATACCAGCATCGCACAGCCGGTGGCCCATAGTCCGAAGGAAACCGGCACATAGTGGACGATCAAACTGTCCATCATGGCATCGGTCACCTGATCGGTCTTCACCTTGGCCGGGAAGCTTGCCCACGTCAGGATTACGCCGTTGACGGCCAGTCCGATTGCCGTCGAGCACTGCTGCATGAAGCTGGCGGCGGCGAAGAACGTGCCGGCTTCATACCGGCCGGTGCGGACGGCGCTGTCCTCGACGACGTCGGCCAGCATCGATGAGGTGTTGATCAGCGAGATCGCCACCATCGCGCCGTACACTGCACCAATCGCGAAGAGCGTGGGCAGCAGCCGGGCGTCGCCGCGAGCGAAGAACATATCGAAGTAGGAAAGCACTAGCGGCGAGAGGCTGAGCGCGACCCCGAGGACCGCAAAGATCATCGAGCTGGCGCGCTTGCCCAAAAGGCGTGACATGATCGGCGCGAGCGGCGCTGCGATGGTCGCAGCCACCACGCTGTCGAGTGTAAGCAGCGCGAGTTGCGCCGACGTCAGCCCGAACAGGTAAGTATTAAAATATAGCGCGGTCGCCGCATACAGGCCGATGGCGGTGAACTTGAACACGCCGAAGCCGAAGATCGCGAGAAATGCGCGGTTGCCAAAAGCCGCGAATATTTCCCGGAAGTGGGTCTTGGCCGAGATCGGCCCGGTGCGCGTTTCAGCCTGGCGCAGATAGGGGATGCGCTTGTGCGTCCCCAAGCCGCAGGTGAGCATCGACAGGAGGATCATCCCCCCGCCGAGCCACGCAAAGCCGACATAGCTTTGTGGGTTCAGCTGTCCGCGCGGATATTCAGGCGAGGCCGCGAAGAATACCAGCAGCGCGACCGCGCTGAAGCCATATTGCCCGATGTAGAGGAACCAGTACCGCAGCGAGAACAAGCGCGTCCGCTCGCCATAGTCGTCCGTCAATTCGGCCGTCATCGCTTGGGTGTTGATCTCGAACGCGCTGATTGAGACACGGGTGAGCATTGCCGTGACGAAGACCCATATGCCGATCTGAGCGTTGGAGAGCCCGCTCGGCGGTAGCCATACCAGAATGAAGAACAACGCGGTTGGCACGGCGGACACGTAGATGAAGGGATGTCTGCGGCCCCACCGGGTGCGGGTCACATCAGACCAACGCCCCAAGAACGGATCCGCGAACGCATCGATGATGAGTGTCAGCGCCAAAGCTACTGACACGATAGCCGCGGGCACCCCGACCACCTGATTGTAGAAGAACATCAGATAGGCGGAGAAGGATACGTTCTTCACCCCGTTGGCGACAGCGCCAACGGCATAGCTGGTACGCAGAGAGCGGCTGAGCGGCGGTGCCGATGCCGCGCCCTCGCCCGGCGCGAGCGTCCCCGCGCGATCCCTTGTGAGTGGCTGCGCAATCGTTCTGGAGGCCATGGTCGCTAGAATCCCCGATGGTGCCGCATGCCCGGAGCGGGCACCGAACGTGGCTGAAAGAAGGGTGGATTTTTCGGATCAGATGGCGCGGTCATTTTCGCGCCAATATTGGTCACGGACGTGGCTGCGCAGGACCTTGCCCGCGGCCGATTCCGCGATCGCGCCAACAAAGTCGATGCGCCGCGGCACCTTGTAATGCGCGACGCGGCCGCGTGCGAACTCGATCAACTCGTTTTCGATGGCGGGAGAAGGCGCATAACCCGGAGCCAGGGCGACCACGCCGCGAACAGCCTCTCCCCATTCGTCATCCGGCACCCCCACCGTGCAGCTCTGCTGCACTGCCGGGTGAAGCATCAGGACGTTATCCACCTCCTGCGGGTAGATGTTTACCCCGCCAGAGATGATCGTTTCGGCGGATCGGCCCGTAAGAAACAGATAGCCGTCCTCATCGACGTACCCAATGTCGCCAATCGTGAAGTACGCCCCGCCGAACACTTCGCCGTTCTTGTCGGGCGCGTTGTGGTAGCGCGCGGAAAGGTTGGTGTTCGGAAAGCATATCCGGCCGGTCACGCCAACAGGGCAGGGTGCGTCCTCGTCGTCGAGGATGGTGGCGCCGGACTCGATCGGCAGCTTGCCGACGCTGCCTGGCTTGCGGAGCCATTCCTCGGACGTGATGTTGATCCGCGTCGCGATTTCGGTCGCGGCGTAATATTCCCAGAGGATTGGTCCCAGCCAGTCGATCATCGCCCGTTTGACCGCTGGCGGCGTTGGCGCGGCGCCGTGAATGAGCATGCGCAGGCTGGAGAGGTCATGCCGCCCTCGCGCCTGCTCCGGCAGCGCCAGCAGGCGCTGGAACATGGTAGCGACCATGTGGGTGTGAGTGACACGGTGAGTTGCGATCAATTCCAGCGCATTCTCTGGCTCGAACCGCTCCATCATCACGATCGCGGCACCGGATGAGAGCGGGAAGAGCAGGTCGAACGCCATTGGTCCGCCGTGATAGGCGGGACCGCACAGCAGGTTCACGTCGCCGTCGCGGTAGCCGAACGTGGACCCTTCCCGCAGCGGCATCATGGGCGGACCGGCGGGTTTTATGACCCCCTTTGGACGCCCGGTAGTACCCGAGGTGTAGAGCATGGTACCGCCGGGCGCGGCATCCACTGGGTCCGTGCCCGAATGTTCCCCCAGAGCCGAAGCGTAGGAGCGGAAACCGGGCGTCGTCTCTCCAACGGAGAGGCGGCACCCAAGCGCCGAGAGATCGGTCGAGGAGAGCTTTTCGGCAAACGGAGCGTCGATGACGAGAGCGTCCGCCCTGGAATCCCGGACGATATAGGCGATTTCGTCGGGGGCGAGATGCCAGTTGATGGGAGTGAACCGCAAGCCGCCGCGCTGGCAGGCAAGCATCACCTCGACGAATTCCGGGATGTTGCCGCACAGGACAGCGACACGGGATCCTGTGGAGAGCCCGCACTGTCGCATCACGGCGAGAACACGGTTCGCATTCGCATTGAGTTCGCCGAACGTCCGGTCCCCCCGGGCGGAGTGAATGGCCGTCAGTTCGGGCTGGCGACGGGCCCAATAGGAGAAGAGCAAGCCACGCTGAGCCAGGGCCGCACAGGCCGCCAGGTCGACAGCCGGGAGCGAGCCGTTCCGTTCCGTCGCAAGCTGCTCGTCAGTCTGCCCCATTGATCTCTCCAACAACGCTTATGCGTTTGATCTGCGCACCAGTACGTTTGGAACATGCGCTTTACAATCCCGGGATTGCGAACTCAAACGATCGGCTTACAGAAGCCGCCCGAACTAATTTACGATGGCAGGCGCGAAAATAAATTGACGTGCGCACCAGTCAAAGGCAGCAGGGCGGCCGAGCACCGCGATAGCGGGCCAATTGATCGGGAGGAGGACACCGGATGGCGTTTCGTTTTCAGCAGCGTGCTGCACTTGCAGCAGGTGTGGCCGCAGCGGCCATCCTGGCGTCGCCACATGCGCTGGCACAGGCGTCGAGTGACGCAGCTGTGGCGGTTGCCAGCGATCCGCAGCCAGACGCCGCGCCGAGCCAAGCGGGACCTGCGCCCGAGACACAGTCGCTACGGCAGGATAGTGCGGTGGCCGGGGGTGACATCATCGTCACGGCGACGCGTCGTGCCGAGCGTCTGAATGATGTGCCAATTGCTGTGTCCGCAACGTCAGGCGAGCAGCTCGACCGGCAGAACATCGTCAATCTTCAGAGCCTGAAGACGATCGACCCCAGCCTCAATTTCCGCGTCAGCACTGGATCGGGTTCGTCGGCATTCTCGATCCGCGGGATCGGCACTTCCAGCTTTTCGACGGGAATCGAACAAAGCGTGTCGACGGTGGTCGACGGCGTGGTGTTCGGCGATCCATCGGCGCTGCAGTCGTTGACTGACGTTGAACGCGTCGAGATCCTGCGCGGCCCGCAGGGCATGCTGTTCGGCAAGAATGCGTCGTCCGGCGTCGTCGCGATCTACACGAACAAGCCAAGCTTCGACAAAGTCGAGGCGCAGGCGCGAATCTCGCTGGGCGAGAACAACGAGAGGATCATCCAGGCGATCCTGAACGCGCCGATCACGGATAATCTGGCGGTTCGGGTTGCCGCCGTCCACAATCATCTGGATGGTTGGGTCTACAGCCCTGTCCTGAAGGAAAGCCTGAACGCGATCGACAATAATGGCGTGACGGCGAAAATCCGGTGGGAGCCGTCGTCCGACGTGTCGCTGCTGCTAGCCGCGGACTACAATTTCAGCGACGAATTCTGTTGCCAGCAGGTTTTGCGCACAGTGCCTTGGTCGGGCAGCGCAGCCGCGATCGTCAACGCAAAGTACGGGATCGTTGCGGGCCCCAAGAACTTCAACATCGCGGTGGACGGCCGCGGCGATGGTTTCGGCCGCGCCGGGGGAGCGTCCTTGACCTCCGACGTGAGCCTCGGTGATTACGGATGGACGACTATCGTCGCCTACCGGAAGAGCCACAAGCGCAACTTCTACGATGCCGACTTCATCGACTATAACTACGTCAACAGCAATGGCGGCGATACCCGGAACCAGAACTTCAGCGCGGAAAGCCGTATAACTTCGCCCACCGGCGGGTTCGTCGATTTCGTCGCCGGCCTTTATTATTACTGGTCGAAGAACGACGGCATCATCGGGACGACAGGCTATTTCCCGAACTCGCCGGGGCTGGCACCGACGGCATTGCCAGCCAATTCTGTGCGGCAGACCAGCGCGAGCCGTTCCGTCGTCACCAACAACAATTACGCGGCATTCGGCCAGGCGAACCTGCACCTCACGGATCGCATCGAGCTGCAATTGGGCGGGCGTTATACTATCGATCGGCTCCAGCTGCTGTTCCGCTCAGGCTCGTTCCTGGATCCCAGCCTCCCGCTGCGCTTCGGCTATCCCGCGGCGGGCATCCCCTCGACCGGCTACATCGGCTATGATGGGCCTTATGTAACGCCCTGCGTGCGTCAGGCCACGCTTCCCGCTTACCCCAATTGCTTCGATGCGATCCGGCAATCGAATGACGCGGAGAATTTCTCCTATCGGGCAACGCTGAAGGCGGAGGTCACCCCTGACATCATGGTCTACGGCACCTGGTCGCGCGGCTATAAAGGCCCGGGGTTCAGCGGCCTGTCCATCCTGCCCAACAACGTCATCAATAATACCACCGATCAGCGGATCGCCCCGGAAATCCCCTATTCGCTGGAAGTAGGCGCGAAGGGCGATCTCTTCGATCGGCGGGTCACCTTCAACATTGCGGCGTTTCGAACACGCTACGAGAATTTCCAGGCGCAGGTGTCGCAGCCGCAGAACGGTCAGTTCGTGTCGCGCATCGCCAATGCGGGTGAGGTCTTCGTCCGCGGCGTAGAATTCGCGATCGGGACGCGTCCGATCAAGGATGTCTTCTTCGACTTCGGCGGTACGTATCTGAAGGCGAAGTTCGGTAACTTCCCCGGCGTCTCCTGCTATACGATCTACGCGCCGACCCCGACCAATCCGACAGCCACCGTGCCGCAGCCCGGGTGCGTCGGCGGGCTCGTCAACGTCCGCGGCAATCAGGTCGATAACGCGCCCAAGTTCCAATATTACGCGCGCACCGGATGGGAGCCCAAGGCACTGTTCGGAAACTTCACCGGCTTCGTAAATGCCGATTGGTCCCACCGCACGAGCGTCTATTATTCGGCCACTAACAATCCGCTCACCCGTCAGGAGGGCTATGGCCTCTTGGGCGGACAGATCGGCGTTGGCGCCGACGACAATCGTTGGCGTCTGTCGCTTTACGGCAGCAACATTCTGAACAAGGTGTGGGCCGCAAACCTTAGCCCGTCTCCGACGCCGGCGATCAACCCCAGCGGTTCCATCCAGTTCTTCAGCCCGGATTCGTTCCGCCACTTGGGTCTGAAACTGGAAAGCCGCTTCTAAGCCAAACGAACATCGGCCCGAATATCGGTGTCTTCATTGCGATGCGCGGCGCGCTGTGACACCAGTTCACAATGCGCCGCGCCGATCATGTCAGCAGTATTACCCGCGCGTCATTGCTGGAGCGGGTATGGGACGCCCCGCTCACCCGGGCGGCGAGCGAAATCGGGATGAGCGCCAACGGCCTCGCCAAACTGTGCGACCGCCTCGATGTTCCCCGGCCCAAGCGCAGTTACTGGTTACTGCAGCCGGAGGAGCGCGCCGCGCTGCGTCCGCAGCTGCCTCCTGCGCCAGCGGGCGTTGACGAGGAGATCATCCTGAGCGAGCGGCCGCAGCCGCGCCGCGATCGGACGCGTCTGTCGCTCGACGACCGGCGGGCGCAATTGCTGGCCGCGGCTGCCGATATTGTCGTTGCCGAAGGGCCGCAGGAAGTGACGATGAAGCGCCTTGCCCGCGACATCGGGATCAGTGAGGCGCAAGCGCATAACTGCTTTGCCAAGCGGATCGATCTCCTCGTGGAGCTGACGCGCCGCGAAGTCGCTCAGGTCGAGGCGAGCCGCAGGGGTGCCGTATCCCGGGGCACGAACCCACTGACACGCGTAGTATTGTCGACGATCAACTATCTGCATGACGCTCAGGCGCGCGGCCCCTTGCTCCAGGCGCTGCTGACGGTGCCCGGTGTGCGTGAGGCGCTGCGGGGGGAGCGCGCATCCATGGCGCGGGCGGCACGCCAGCCGGTGCTCGATTCAATGGTCGCGCGCTACGGAATCTCCGAAGCGAGGGCGAGGGGGACGAACGCGGTCCTGACGGCGATCTGCTTGCGGGCGGGCGGCCTGCTCGCCGCCGGCAAGATCAGCTTCGCCACGGCAGAACGCCTCTGCCTGCCGATCGTGATCGCCGGCGCGCGCAGCAATGCGCCCGCGTCCCAGCCGGACTACGGCTGAGGAAGCGGCTCGACCGCGGGCGACAAAGGTGTCGAGGCGGGTCGGAGCGAATCGATGCTGGCGGCCACCAGGCGGTCGTTCAGTTCCAGCCCGTCTTCCAGTGACAGCGTGCCTTCGTAGACCAGCCGTCCGGCGTCACCCGGGATTACTGCCAGCAGCTGAACGAACGTGACTGCCTCGTTTGAGCTCATGGCCAATTCCTTGGCTGCGAGGGTGGCAAGGCGCCGTAAAATCGCGGCGCGGAACGGACGCGCCCGGCCGGACAGATGCCGTGCCACCGGCTTCTCCCGCAACACAATCTCTAGGGCCATTCCATGCCGTGCAACGTGGCGAAGATAGATTGCGCCGGCCGCCACGCAGCGGTCAGTCAACGTTCCACGTGCCACGGTCGCGTCCAGCCCGGCGGCGCACAACAGCTCGACATGGCGATCAAGCACGGCGTCCAGCAGCTGACACTGATCATCGAAATAGGCGTAGACCAGGGCGCGGCTCGCTCCCGCCGCGGTCCCGATATCCTTCATGGAGAAGTTTGCGGTGCGGCTGGCGTTCAGCGTCGCGTCAACGATGTCGAGCATCTCCGCAACACGGTCGGAGGCTTTCTTGCGAGGGGGGCGCGCTTCCGCGCGCGAGCTGCGGGTCGGGTTCGTCATTCGTCAGCCTTGAAGGGGGTGCAGCCATGCAGGGTGTCGCATTCGGTGACAAGGGATCAGCCATGCGGTCTCCTGACTGGCACTCCAATTATAAGCCGTGCGCTCATTTGAACACCCGCTCTTCCGATCCGCCAAGGCCATCGACAGTTCCGGCGCTTCCGACTTACGGCTCAGCAGGCGCCGGCGCCCGCGCCGCGTGCAACGCCGCCATATACCATTTGACTCACGCACCAGATCGATTCCATATCGGGGCTACAGCGTTCGTGAGCATGTCGATTTGCGAAAGCTGACCTGACGCGAGAAGAGGATTTGCCATGACCTATTCGAAAGGCCGCATCATCCATGATGCTGACGCCCACACGATGGAGACCAACGAGTGGCTCGCGCCCTATCTGGACGATGATCTGAAGGAGCAGCTGGGGCAGCTGTACGGCACGCCGGATCCGGGCAAGCGCATCCTGGGCATCATTGACGACGCGCGTCAGCGCAAGATCGACGCCGAGAAGGACGCGGCTGCGCGCGACAACATCATCTCCGGCGCGAAGGGCTGGGGCGGTTATGGCGCGTTCGATAAGGAAGAGCGGGTGAAGGCGCTCGACTGGCTCGGCTTCAAGAGCCAGCTGGTGTTCCCGACCTATGGCTTGGGCTTGGTCAAGCGTGCCAAGGATATCCCGAGCCTGTACAAGGCGGTCCATGCCCTGAATCAGGCGCAGGCTGATTTCTGCAGCGCCGACAAGCGCATGATCTTCGTCGCGTTCACCCCGCTCGACGATCCGGCGCTGGCACTCGACATCCTGGAGAAAGCGATTGCGCTTGGGGCAGGGGCGGTAATGGTGGGTTCAAACCCGCCCGGCAACGAACGCTCGCCGGGGCACCCGGATTATGACCCGTTCTGGCAGAAGCTGACCGATCACGACCTGCCGTTCATGATCCATATCGGCCCGGGCACGATGAAGCAGCCGTCGGCCTATCACAACAATGGCCGTCAGCGCGCGCCGGATCTCCACGGCGGCGGCGAGAACCTGCGTTTCCCGGACTACCTTACGCTCTGGTACGCGCCCCAGATGTTCCTGACGGCGATGGTCTATGACGGCGTTTTTCAGCGTCACCCGAAGCTGCGCGGAGCGGTTCTCGAGGCGGGCGCGGGCTGGATGCCCGACTTCCTCCGCCAGTTGGACCACGGATACAAGTCGTTCAAGAAGACCGACCCTAGTTTGCAGCAGATGGATCTGTCGCCTTCCGAATATGTGCGGCGCGCGATCAAGGTGTCGCCGTTCCCGGACGAGGATGTCGGCATCATGATCAAGGACGCGGGACCGGAACTGTTCCTGTTCACGTCAGACTATCCGCATCCCGAGGGGACGCGCGACCCAATCGGCAAGTTCGAAAAGTCGATGGGTGACCTCGATGAGAATGCGAAGGATCATTTCTACCGGCGCAACTACGAGGTGCTAATGGGCTGGGATCAAGCCCAGAGCGATGCCGTCGCAGCAGAGTGAGGAATACGATCTGAGACGAAAATGGCCGGCCGATCACATCTGATCGGCCGACTCGTTATTGTTCGCTGCCCTGCGAATAGAGCCGACTCGAGACCGCCAATCTGCCCGTAGCATCGCAGCGCCCGGTTTGGCTCATCAAGCGCCGCCATACGCAGCAGTGCGTGTCGCCTCCGACCTCAAGACCAAGCGCGTTTGGCGTCCGTTGTCGGGAACCTCCCGAGGTACAACGACCCGCGGCACAACCCTGCCTAGCGCGGCAGTTCCAGCAACATTCGGAAACTTTCCGGCCGGTTGACGAGCAGGATTTGCTCCGTTTCCGGAGTTGATGCCGTTCGATCCGCCTTTGACCGTTTGATAGCAATGTCCGGTGGAGGGATCCGGCGACCAGTCCGTCAACTCCACTGAAAAGCGCCGCTCAAGCGGCCGGTATCAGGAGAGGTGGGACATGCAGGCACAGGCCCTCGGAACTGCGGAGCTCGTCAACAAGGCAACCGGCACGAGCACGGTGGTGCCGATCGAGGCCATCATCCTTCGCGAGCCCAGCGTCGTCCGCCTGCGGATCGACCGCTCGCAAGTCGCCAACATGACGCGCGAGGGCGACGACCTGGTGCTTCGCCTGACCGATGGCCGCGAAATCCGCATCGCTGATTATTTCGACGAGGCGGGGCAGCCGCTCAGCGATGTCGTGCTCACTGACGCGGACAGCACGCAATGGCTGGCGCAGCTTGGCCGCGACGGGCCCCGGTTCACGGAACTTCAGGACGCGAGCGAACTGGCGGCAGGCGCCGCGGGCGGGGGCGGCAGCTCGATCGCCCCGATCCTGCTCGGCGTGCTGGGTGCCGGCGGGATAGCCGCGGCAGTTGGTGGCGGTTCCGGTGGCTCGAGCGGCAATTCGGGAAGCGGTGGGGGTACGGCGCCGGGCAATGGCGCGGACACGCAGCCGCCTGCAGCGCCGACGGCAACGATTAATGCAACCGGCACCGCGGTGAGCGGCCGCGGCGAAGCAGGCGCTACCCTGCAGGTGCGCGATGCCCAGGGGCAGGTCATCGGCCGCGGCACTGTGGCGGCAGACGGCAGCTATTCGGTTGCGCTCGACCGGGCGCAGACCAATGGCGAGCGTCTGAGCGTCACGCAGACCGATGCCGCCAACAATGTTTCGCCTCCCGCCGCGGTCACTGCGCCGGATCTGACTGCGCCGGCGGCGCCGGCAGTGGCGATCGCCCCCGACGGGGCAAGCGTGACCGGCACGGGAGAGCCCGGCGCGACGGTGACGGTGCGCGATGCGAGCGGTGCGGTGATCGGGACTGGCGTGGTCGATGCGAGCGGCAATGTCATCGTCCCACTCTCTCCAGTGCAGGCGAATGGCGGCGCGATCACGGTGACTCAGGCCGATGCGGCGGGCAATGTCTCGCCACCGGTGACGCTCACCGCGCCTGATACGACCCCGCCAGCCGTACCCGCTGTCACGATCGCGGAGGACGGCAGCGTTGTTACCGGCACCGGCGAGCCAGGTGCCACCGTCGAAGTGCGCGACGAGGCCGGGAACTTGATCGGCAGCGTGACTGTCGGGCCCGATGGCAGTTTCACCGTAACGCTCGATCCGCCGCTGCTCGATGGCGAGACGATCGTGGTCGCGCAGACGGATGGCAGCGGCAATGCGTCGGAACCGGTGATGGCTACCGCTCCGGACATGACCGCGCCGGATGCGCCGACCGCTGCTGTGGCGCCCGACGGTGCCAGCGTCACCGGCACGGGTGAGCCCGGCGCGACGGTGACCATC
>NZ_JAQZBC010000032.1 GCF_029239295.1 Sphingomonas sp. | reverse complement strand
GGCTCGTCCGATCAAGCCGCCGAAACGATAGAAATTTACCAGTTCCGTTAAGTGCGTCGTTGGGCTGGTTCCCATACATACCCTTGATGGCCGGCCTTAATGAAGAGGCGCGACTCGACGCGCTGCACAAGCTCAATCTGCTCGATACCTCGCCGAGCGAGAGCTTCGATCGCATCACGCGGATGGCCAGTCAGATATTCGGTCTGCCCATCTCGGCCGTTTCCCTCACCGATAAAGACAGGCAGTGGTTCAAGTCCCGCGTGGGCGTGGATCACAATTCCATTCCACGGGAGAAGGCGCCCTGCGCGCGGGTGGCCGAAAGCACGGATGTCGTGCTTATCCCGGATCTGCTCGCAGACGATTTCTATAAAAGCAGTATCCTCGCGGGTCAGGGGGTGCGTTTCTATGCGGGAGCGCCGCTCGTCACACGTGACGGCTTTGGGCTGGGGGCATTGTGCGTGCTCGGCACCGAACCGAGAACAGCGACATCGGCCGAGATGACGGCGCTGAACGATCTGGCGCAGATGGTCATGTCGCAGATCGAGCTTCAGCACGCCTTCGGGCGGATCGATCCACTCAGCGGCCTGCCCAACCGCACGCAGTTCCTCGACGATCTCGAAGATCTCGGCAAGGACAATCCCGGCCGCCCGAGGCTGGCCGTGCTCCTCGATCTCGCCCCCTCCGAACAACTCAACAACGGCGTCCGCGTCATGGGTTCCGGCTATGTCGATGATATGGTGCGGGAGGCCACTCTCGCACTCAGGTCCATTCTCGGCCCGGGGCGCACTGCCTACCACGTCGCGGCGACACAGTTTGCCTTCCTCGCTTCGCGTGGTGCCGACGTGGATGTCGATGCCTATATGCCAGAGGTTGGCTCGATGCTGGAGCAGTTTCGCGCCACGTCGAACGCCCGCTTCGTGATCGCTGCGACCATTGGCGTCGCGCCCTTTGTCACGGGCGAGACTCCGCCGCGCGACGTTCTGCGAACGGCACATAGCGCGGCGCTGGATGCTCGGGCGACCGAGGCTGCGGTCAGCATCTACTCATCGTCGAACGATGGTGCTCACCGCCGACGTTTCGGGCTGCTCAACGATTTCGGGGCTGCGCTCGATCGGCCGGGGCAGCTGAGGCTGGTATTCCAGCCGCGGCTGGATCTCGCCACGCGCGCCTGTGTCGGCGCGGAGGCCCTGCTGCGTTGGTCGCATCCTGTGCTGGGCGAAGTGTCGCCGGGCGAGTTCATTCCGATCGTGGAACAGACGTCGCTCGCCGGCCCAACGACGGCCTGGGTGCTCGACACCGGCCTGGAACAGCTGGGCATCTGGTGCGCAGCAAACATGGGCATTCAGCTTTCGATCAACATCTGCGCCGCCAATCTCGATGAAAAGGATTTCGCACAGCGGGTTCAGCGCCATCTTCTCAAACACCGCGTTCCGCCCGCGATGCTGGAACTGGAAGTGACCGAGAGTGGCGTGATGGCCGATTCCGGCCAGGCGATCAGTCAACTCGCCACCCTCAAGGCGGCCGGGGTCCGCCTTGCGATCGATGATTTCGGCACTGGATATAGCAGCCTTGCCTATCTCCAGCGTCTACCCGCGCAGGTCGTGAAGATCGATCAGTCCTTCGTCCGCGGTCTCGCCAACGGCGAGCGGGAGCAAACTCTCGTGCGCTCGATGGTCTCCCTATCGCACGATCTGGGTTACCGCGTGGTCGCGGAGGGGATCGAAACGGCCGAAGCAGCGGAGATGCTGGCCGGAATGGGTTGCGACGAGGGCCAAGGCTACTTCTTCGCCCGCCCCATGGAACTGGCCGAGTTCGAGCAATGGTTTTGCCGTCAGGGCGTGCTGCAGCGGATGCCTGATCGAGTAGCCACTCGTTTGCTTTTATCAGAGGATAGGGCTGCCTATTGGACGGCATGGCCACATTGCGTGCGCACGCCGGAAAGCAGCCCGACCGCAACCACCCAACAGCAGCCGCTAAGTCCGTTCCCCATCGGACGACCGCTTTCGGGAGCGCCACGCGTTAAGCTGAACTTCTGACATTGGGCGCATTTGCTGCGAGTGGCACGGCTACGCGTCGAACGACAGCTTTAGCCATTTATCGCGTTGTACGGCGGTTCTCGCGCGAGCAAGTACTTGGCCAAGCGGCTTCTCGAAGTTACCGCCGTCCGGTAATCGACGCAGTCATAGTCGTTTTGAGGTTACACAATGAGGCGTGAAAGCCGGATGATCCTAGCGCTTCTCGCCTTTTTGCCTCCGGCGGCCATCGCGGCAGTTCCCCAAACCTCTACAGCGGTGATGCCCCCCTCTCCGCTTAAATTCCCGATCTATCTTTCGAAGTAGCCCGGCTCTCCCATTGCGATCAAATCCGATCTCACCCTCGTTGATGATTGCCTTGCCGTAACTAGCAAGGGCACGTCCTACACCATTGTATGGCCCGACAATTACCGGCTCGATGCTCAAGGGGGAGGCTCCGGCATCAGATCGATAAAGTGGCTGAAAGGGCCGAACGTGGCGTAGCAATCAACCTGCCGTCAGGAACAGTATCCCGTATTCTGGCCTCTGGTGCCGTCTTGCTGCTAAGGTGCCACCATGCTTAAACTAAAAAGAAGGCGGTTGGATCACCGCGCCGGGCAGGCTACGCGGCGCCTTGTCGAGATCGAGCGTTCGATAGCTAGCCTAAGCGACGACGACCTGCTCGACCTTGCCGACATCTTCCAAACCGAGCCCCGTGGACCGCTAGGAGAAGTCGCATGGACGGAAATGGGTCGGCGTAAACTCAGCCTTTGAGACGGCGATCTTTTGTTGCATTTTGGGTCAACGACGGGCCGCGTGACCTGCGATTGCTAAGTAGCTGCGCGCACGCGTTATCGCGTCGAGTTCGTCCCAACGGCGCAGGCAATCGCCGATGTTTCTCTTCCCAGGTTGGTGGATCCACTCGGCACAGGTAGTCGGGTCGGTGAACGGCAACCTGGCTCAGCAGTCCAAGATGCTGAGAGAGAGACTAACTGCTCGGTAGGCGGCAACCATTGCGACGGCAGCGCCGCCGGTCTAGCCATGGCCCATCAGAGTGGAAGCGCCATCTAACGCGCGTCGTCAAGCGCTTGTGCCCCCTCCAGCGCACCGATGAACGTCTCGCCCACTTGGCGGTGGCTTCTCCGCGAAGGCGCTTATGGGGTGAGCGTCTCCACCTGCGACATCTACTGACGTCGCGGCGCCACAGAGCGCCATTTTTCGCCGCCAATTGTCCGCAAGACGACACAAACCGCTTGTCCTTCGCCACGTAACCCCGAAGAAGGCCGCGGGGCCTGGACGATGGTGCAAGGGGGAATGGATGGGGTTGATGACGCGCGTGGCGACGATGGTCGCCATGATGGTGGGCGCTATCCTGACCGGCGGTGCGGCGGCATCTGACCCCGCGCCGGCAACGACGACCGTCTATCGCCACGCCACGGTTATCGACGGCACTGGCGCAGCGCCGGCGCGCGACATGGCGGTGATCGTCCGCGGCGACCGGATTGGGCAGGTTGCGCGCGACGCCGACATCGCCCGCGTGCTTCCGGCTGGTGCCACGATCGTCGACCTGCGAGGGCGTTATCTGCTCCCCGGGCTGATCGACAGCCACCAGCATGTGGCGACGCCGCCCAACCGCCGCCGGGCCGAGGCGCTGATGCGGCGCGATCTTTACAGCGGGATCACCGCAACGCGGATCATGGCGGATGATTTGCGGGCCGTCGCCGAACTGGCGCGCGCCGCTCATGTCGGCGAGATTGCATCGCCCGACCTCGTCTATGCCGCGCTGTTCGCGGGGCCCAGCTTCTTCGACGATCCGCGCGTGCTCGCTGTGAGCGCCGGGGTGAAGCCCGGTGAAGGCGCCTGGATGCAGGCGATTGACGACAACACCGATCTGCCGCTTGCCGTGGCGCGGGCGCGCGGTACCGGGGCGAGCGCGATCAAGGTCTATGCGAACCTTCCCGCGCCCCTGATCGCGCGCATCACCGCGGAGGCGCGCCGGCAGAAGATGCAGGTGTGGGCGCACGGCATGGTGTTCCCGACGCCCCCGGCCGACGTGATTGCCGCCGGGCCGGATGTTGTCTCGCACAGCTGTTACCTCGCTTATCAAGCGGTCCACCAGCGGCCGCAAAGCTATCAGCAGCGCGTTGCGATCGATCCGGCGCAATTCCTGGCCGCGCGAAACCCGGTCATGGCATCGCTGTTCGACGACATGCGCCGGCACGGCATGCTGCTCGATGCGACATTGCGGGTGTACCAGGAGGGCGAGGCGCGGGCGCGCGCCGGCGGGCCACCCGCCTATTGCTCGCTAGATCTAGCCGCCGCGCTGACGGCCCAGGCGCACCGCGCCGGGATCGAGATTGCCGCCGGCACCGATGGGGATACCGGGGCGCGCGCGCCCTACCCCGGCCTGTTCGACGAACTTGAGCTGTTGGTGCGTAAGGCCGGCTTCACGCCTGCGCAGGCGATCCGCTCGGCAACGCTGGTCGGCGCCAAATCGATGGGGCGCGACAGCGAGATGGGCACGATCGCGGCCGGCAAGCTCGCCAATCTCGTCGTCCTCGCGCGCGATCCACTGGCCGATATCGCCAACATGCGCAGCGTCGTGATGACCGTGAAGCGCGGCCGCGCCTATCCGCGCGAGGAATTTCGCGCCGTGACCGAAGAGGAACTCGCCCGTGATTGATCGCCGCACCTTGCTTGCCGGGATCGTCGCGAGCGGCGCGTCGAGCGCCGCGGCGCAGGTTGTGCCTGCAGCTGAAGGACCGGCACGCGACATGCTGATCGTCAATGCGCTCGGCGGCTTCAGCGATCCCAATGGGCCGCGCGGCAAAGGCGCAGTGCCGGTGGAGGATCGCGCGCTGTTGAGCGAGCGGGTCATCGATGATGCGCGCGCCTCGGACATGGGGGCGATCAACATCACGCTCGGCCATGTCGCTGGCGAGGGCGATCCCTTCGCCAAGACGGTGCGCGATATCGGGATCTGGGATCGTCGCATCCGTGGCCGGTCCGACGCGCTCGCCAAGATCTATACCGCGGCCGACATGGCGCGCGTCCGCGCGTCGGGGCGGATTGGCGTCATCTACGGCTTCCAAAATACGACGATGCTCGGGAGCGACGCGGCGCGGGTCGACACCTTCGCCGATCTTGGCGTGCGGGTGATCCAGCTCACCTACAATCCCGCGAACGCCGTCGGCAGCGGATCGATGGCGCCGGAAAATGGCGGCATCACCCCCTTCGGGCGCGAGGTGATCGCACGGCTCAACGCCAATCGTGTGATGGTGGATCTGTCGCACAGCGGGGAGCGCACCTGCCTCGAAGCGGCGCGGCTGTCGGCGCAGCCGATCTCGATCAACCACACCGGCTGCCGCGCGCTGACCGATATGCCGCGCAACAAGACCAATGAGGAGTTGCGGCTGGTCGCTTCGAAGGGCGGCTTCGTCGGCATCTATTTCATGCCGTTCCTCAATCCGTCGAGCGTCGCTAGCGCCGCCGACGTGGTCGCCCATATTGAACATGCGGTGAAGATCTGCGGTGAGGATCATGTCGGTATCGGCACCGATGGCGGAACGACCGGTGTGGACGACATGGCCGCCTATCGCGCCGCGATCCGGCAGGAGATCGCCGAGCGCAAGGCCGCCGGCATTTCTGCGCGCGGCGAGAACCCGGATACCTTGCCGTTCGTCGAGGATCTGAGCGGCCCGACGCAGTTCCAGCGCCTGATTGCCCTCCTGGAGCAGCGCGGCCACAAGGCGGCGCGGATCGAGAAGATCATGGGCGGTAATTTCCTGCGCTACGCCCGCGACGTGTGGGGCGCATGAGCCCGGAGCTCATCGCCTTCGTCAACCAGGCGCTGGTGCCGTGCGGCCTGGCGCTGATCATGTTCAGCATGGGGCTGACGCTGGCGCCGCGCGACTTCGCCGGCATCCTGCGCGGCGGGCGGGCGGTGGTTGCCGGCTTTGGCATCCACCTGCTGGTGCTGCCGCTGCTCGGCCTTGGGATTGGGCTTCTGTTCCGGCTGCCGCCGGAGCTGGCGCTTGGCCTCTTCATCGTCTCGATCTGCCCGGCTGGCACGACGTCCAACGCGCTGACGTTCGTCGGGCGCGGCAATGTCGCGCTCGCGGTGGTGCTGACGGTGATGACCAGCATCGTCACCGTCTTCACCATCCCGCTGCTGCTGCGCTGGGCCGTGCCCTGGTTCCTCGGTGGAACTGATGCTGTGGTGCCGCAGCTCGACGTGCTGGCGACGATGGCGCAGCTTGCGCGGATCACCTTGCTGCCGATCGCCGCCGGCATGATCGTCCGCCGCTTCGCTCCCGATGCCGCCGCTGGCATTGCGCGTCGGCTGCGACCCACCGCGATGATCGTGCTGGTCGCGGTGATCGGCTTTTCGGTCGCGGTCAGCTTCGAGATGGTGGTGGCGAACCTCGTCGCGGCAACGCCGGCCATCTACGCCCTCAATGTCAGCGCCATGGCCTGCGGACTTATCGCCGCAAGGCTGCTTCGTCTCGACACGCGCGACCGGATGACGCTGGCGATCGAGACGGGCGTGCAGAATGCGACGCTGGCGCTGTTCCTGACGCTCACCGTCGTCGGCAGCCTGCCGATGGCGGTGACGCAGAACATCTATGGCGTGGTGATGCTGCTCAATGCGACATTGCTGATCCGCCTGTTCCGCCGGCGGATCGCCAGGGAGGCAGACGCATGACGATCCGCATGATCACCGCCGACGAGGTGAGCCAACGGCTGACCTATGAGATCGCGATCCCGCTGGTGCGCGCGGCGATGGAGGCGCTCTCGGCGGGGCGGACGCGCCAGCTGCTGCGCGGCATCATCGATCTGGATGGCGAGAACGCGTTCGGCGTCATGCCGGGATCGCTCGACGGCGGCGCATTTGGGGCCAAGCTGGTCAGCGTCTTCCCGGGCAACGTCGCGCGCAGCGGCCTGTCGCACCAGGGACTGGTGATGATCTTCGATCCTGCCACCGGGGCGCCCCGCGCGGTGGTCGACGCGGGCGTGCTGACCGCGATCCGCACCGCCGCCGCCTCGGCTGCGGCCACCGAAGCGCTTGCCCGGCCTGACGCGGATCGGCTGGCGGTGCTAGGCACCGGCGAACAGGCCCGCCGGCACATCGAGGCGCTGCGCGCCGTCCGCAGCTTCAGCGAGGTGATCGTTTGGGGCCGCGACCGCGCGCGTGCCGAGCAGCTGGCGGCAGAGACGAACGCACGCGTCGCCGCCTCGGCGCGCGAAGCAGTCGCGGAAGCCGACGTCGTCTGCACCGTCACGGCGGCGAGCGACCCATTCCTGTTCGCCGCCGACGTGGCGCCGGGCACCCATATCAATGCCGTTGGATCGAGCCGCGCCGGCCCGGCGGAGATCGCGGGCGACCTCGTCGTGCGATCGCGCTTCTTCGCCGATCACCGCGCCGGCGTGCTGAGCCAGGGCGCCGAGTTTCTCAACGCCAAGGCCGCCGGGCTGGTCAGCGACGATCACGTGCTGGGCGAGATCGGCGAGGTTTTCGCCGGCACGCTGCCCGGCCGCGTCACCGCAACGGACGTGACGCTCTACAAGTCGCTCGGCAGCATCGTGCAGGATCTCGCCTGCGCCGCCTGGCTCGCCGCCGACTGACCCGCTCCGCTCTATCCACAATGGCGAGCGGGTGAGGCGAAGGCGACGGGAATTGATGTTGTCGTAGTTGACAGCGACCGTGCGGCGGGCGCCGTGCCCTTCGGGATGCTATCTGGACGAATGTCGCCTGGAGCGCACCGGGTCGGCTGTCAGTCGCACACGCTTAAGGGGAGCGCGCCGGGTTCTTTCAGGGCCGCGAAGCCTCGGGCCCTTTCTCCTCCGGAGCGGCTGCGTTCGGCTTGAGCTGCGGGTCTGCTGCCGCATCCGCCCCACTACCTCGAGCCTCACCGGTTCGTGGATCTATCGAGGCGCGGGCACCGGCCCCTTCTCCTGCCTCCGCAGGATCAGCGTTCACTGCTCCTGACGGATCGCTGTTTCGTAGCGCCGCCTCTCGCTCCTTTGAGTAAGATTGCCCGGATATGCCTTGATCGTGATCGAATGCATTTTTCGGCTCCCGCCGCTCCGGATCGACTTCCCGACGATGATCGCTGTTCATTTCGTTCCTTCCTGTACGCCACCGACCGCTCACGAGCATTGGTAAGAACCAAACCAACAAACCGTACGATCGGTCCAACTGGTTGCGCGACGCAGAGCAATTCGCATGAGCGACAAGTCGTTATGGTCAAATACCGGACAACTTATCCGCCGGGCGATGAAAGTTACGGAGGCGCTCGCGCCGCTGTTCCGACACATGGCCGAGGAGCTTTTCCGCCAAACTGACCGATAAGCCGACATGCTGCGCGGGTTCGTAGCGCAGGCCCGCTCGCGGGAGGGAGTGCCCGTGATCGAGAAGCCGCACCAGAGGATCATCGACGCCGTCCGAGCCGTCCTTCGCGGCGCGGCTTTCGACCGCGGTGCGGGTCTCATTCCTAAAGTGGACGCGCATTCATGAACGTTCTGGCCTCGGTTGGACTGTCGCTCAAACCAGGCCGCAGGTACGCTATCGGGCGTTTGCGCTTTTGCCCCTGATTGCAGCAATCAGCGACAAGGCGTTCCCGGTGGCCTCCGAAGCCGCCGTGTTGTCGAACACGCACCAGGGCGAGACACCTTTGGTACTGGCCTCGTGTATTTGTGCGGCATATCGGGCGATCGCCTCCTCGCCGTAAGGGGAGCGGTACATGGCGGGAGAACCATGGAGCCGCCAATATTGCACGCCGAGCCATCCTCCCGGCGAGCCCGCCGCAACGTTCAGCGCGGGATCGGCCGCCACCCTCGCGACGCGTAGCGCGCGGAGCACCTCGCCTGCATCGTTGTCGAACCAGCTTGCATGGCGCGGTTCACATACAACCTCGGTGTCGATCTTGCTTCGCAAGGTTTCGAAGAAGCGGGGCACCACTTCCCCATCGAAGGCAAGCTTGGGGGGCAACTGCACCAGCAGGACCGCTATCTTGCTGCCCAGGTGCCGAACTTCCTCGGCAAACTGGCCAATCGCTGCGTCAACATCGACCAGCTTGGCCTGATGCGTGATTGTTTTTGGTATTTTCACCGCAAAGCGGAAGTGTTCCGGAACGCTTTCCGCCCATTTTGCCCATGTCGATGGCCGGTGCGGGCGGTGAAAGGAGGAGTTTACTTCTACCGCGTCGAAGACGCGCGAGTAACGCTCCAGCGCCGTTCCGTAGGGAGGGAAGGCATCAGCGTCCTTGGGAGCGATGCTCCATCCTGCTGTTCCAATCCGCGCTCGCATCGGGAGCCAACGCAGAAGGACGCTATCGGATGCGGGTAGCCTCGACCGGCGAGCGTCCTGCCAACAAGTCCTCGGCGCTTGCGAGATCAGGCTGCGGGACCGTTCGGGCGAACCAGTGAGTGCCGCGCCGCGTGTCGCGGTTCACCGCGCACTGGAACCGAACGAATGTCATTGTACGAGGAAGCACATACATCTGAACGCTTGCAGCGTTGAGTGGTTTGGAAGCGGTGCAACCCACCTTCTTCTCGCCCGACCCTTACATCCTGATCCTGACGGGAGCAGGCTTGCTGATCGCGCTGGTCGCGTGGTTGCCGCTCGCGCTGAGACGGCTGCCGCTTTCGCTGCCGATCGTCTGCATCGGAATTGGAGCGGCTATTTTCTCGCTGCCAGCGGTAACACTCCGACCGCTGCCGCTTGATTTTCCTGACATCGCGGAGCGTTTCACCGAGTTCGTCGTCATCATCGCCCTGATGGGCGCTGGCCTGAAGCTCGACCGCCCGTTCAGCTGGCGCAAATGGGGCGTTACGTGGCGGCTGCTGGGGATCACCATGCCGCTGGGTATCCTGGCGATTACCGCGATGGGCGGATGGCTGCTTGGTCTTTCCTGGGTGGCCGCCCTTCTGCTCGCCGCCAGCCTGGCGCCGACCGATCCGGTCTTGGCCTCCGACGTTCAGGTCGGGCCTCCCAAGAGCGGCGAGGAAGATGAGGTTCGCTTCGGACTGACTTCCGAAGCCGGGCTGAACGATGGCTTTGCCTTTCCGTTCGTGCATCTTGCCATTGCCCTGGGCCTGTCAGCGACGACCGGCGAACCTTGGGCAAAGCAGTGGCTGCTCTACAATGTTCTATGGGAGATCGCTGCTGGCGTGATCGGTGGCTGGCTCATCGGTCGCTTGTTCGGCTGGCTCACCTTCCACGTGCCCGCTGACACGAAGCTCTCGAAGACGGGCGACGGCCTGATCGCCATTTCTGCCACGTTCGTGTCCTATGGGGTCACCGAACTGATCCACTGTTACGGCTTCCTCGCGGTGTTCGTCACCGCGTTGACGCTGCGCCGTTCCCACCGGGAGCATGAGTTCAACAGACAGATGCACGACATCACCGAGCAGGTGGAGCGGCTTGCCATGATGGTTCTTCTGCTGCTGTTCGGCGGCGCGCTCGTCAGCGGCTTGATGCGCCCGCTGCAGTGGATGGACGTGGCGGCGGCGGTGGCGATCCTGCTCATCATCCGACCGCTTGGGGGAATGATCGCGCTGGCCGGGTTCAAGGCCAGCACGTCGGAGAAGATGACGCTCGCCTTTTTCGGCATCCGCGGCGTCGGCTCGTTTTACTATCTCGCTTACGGGCTCAACCATATGGAGCTTGCTGGCGGGGAACGACTATGGGCAATCGTCGGCCTCGTCGCGCTGCTCTCTATTCTACTTCATGGTCTGACGGTCACACCCGTCATGCGCCGGCTCGACAGGACGCAGGGCAGGGATCCGGACGCCGCGGACGCGACTCCCCCGCCCGGCCTGCAAGGACCCGCCTCAGCGTAGTTGCCACTCAACAGCAGTACGCCTGCGGCACCGGCGGTGTTATGGGCTAGCCTCATTCGGGCCGGCTACCACAGCGCCCAATCACGCGGTCGACACGCAGGATGGGTCGGTCGTCTTCACCGCTGATCAGCCGCCCGTCGATCGCTAGGCAGGCACGTTCTTCCCATGCCTTCGCAATCGCTGCGAGCAGCGCCTCATCCCCGATCATCGGCGGTGGAGGCGTATCCCCATCCATATCGACATAAAGCATCGCCTCGCTGCTGGCATGCCCCTGCTCGTCAGGCACAAACACGCCGCGCCAGGGACAAGGCAGGCGTACACATTTGATCCCCGTATCCCCGACGTGGATCCGCATCGGTCGGGTATCATCCGCCGTTGCCACGGGTGGTTCGGTTAAGCCGGAAGGTAAGGCGGCGGTCTGTAACGACAGGAGGAGGATACTAGCGATTAGGGAGGCCATTGCTCTTCCTTGTCTCTCGTATTTCATCCTTCCGCGCCAGCATGTCGTCGCGCAGCGCGACCAGTCCGTCTCGTGTCTTGGCGAGCGGTCCTGGAAAGGCGCTTTTGGAAGTAATGTGATTGGCATGGGCCGCGTCCCAAGCGAGGGCGGCATCGATCTCCCGCACGACCCCGTCGATGTCCCCGAATGCATATTCGTTGATCGGGCGGCCGACCGATTCCGACAGGGCAGAAAACAAAATCCGCTCGTCTGCCGCGTTCGGCGGACCGGTCATCAGGTGGAAGCGGTAGCGTAATTGACCGATATAGAACCAGCGCACCGCTTCATCGGGACGCCCTGCGCGCATCAGTTTTGACGCTAGCACGTAGAGCGCAGCAGGGTGGGCGCTTTCGGCGCCAGCAATGATCTGTTCGGGCGTCTGCTGTTCCAGATCGCCTGGCGACGGCACCGCCTGCTTTTCGGGCATGCTTCCTCCCGTTTGCGTGCTGCCAATAG
>NZ_JAQZBC010000031.1 GCF_029239295.1 Sphingomonas sp. | reverse complement strand
GAAGATCGGCCTGGGCCGCAAGCCGGGTATGACGCGGAGCGCCGGCGGTGCGAACGGCGCCCCAGCGACGTCTAAGTCCAAGCGCAAGTCGGCCACTTCTGACGCTTGATTCTCGATTGGTCGGGCCCCTCTCAGCCCGACCGTCCTGCTGGGATGCGGTCCAAAGTCGGGCCGACCTGTATCGCGACGAGAGTACTCGACCGCGCCGCGAAGTGCGCAGAAATGCTCGGCCGTGCCTAAGGATAATTCATCCAGATGGTTAAAAAGCAGCCGAACGGTGTCGTGCTGCTGGTGGCGCTACTGATGAGTTGCGCCGCGACGACGGCGCGGCATTTTGCGCGCCTACGGTCAGAAGCTGAAGACCCGACAACAACTCGCTAGTCGAATTGCGGCCTCGATTTGCTGGGCGGAGCTTTCTCCAAGAGGCGGCACATCTAGCGATGTGAAACTTCACAGGGCTAACGTTCAACGGCGCCTCGAACGAATGGCGGCTATCGGCGCACATCCGAAGTGGCTGGAACGGCGACTAATGGGCGCGTTGGAGACTGGCAGCTCACGATTCGAGCAGTCCAACAGCTCCTGGGCCGATTGCCGACACGCAGCTTCTGGGCGGCAGGCTAGGAAATGGCGACGTACCGGGGACTAGGGACGGTGCGGCAAATTAGGGTCGTGAGCCGACTTTCGCCTCTAGAATTTACCACAGCCGCCGCCGCCGTGTGCGGGGCAATTAGCGCAGCATAGAGGTATCTACGTAGATATGCTCCATCCTTGGCTACCTATATCACACGCCGTCGTCTGGCCGCGCTCTGGAGCCTGTCTCTGCAGTGCGCCGCGCGCGGGTCGCTCGCGATCCTTTGCAATCCAGATGGAGATCGAGACGTGGATCACGAACAAGGCAAGAGCGGCGAGCGCGTGTTGACCAATCGTCAGGGTCACCCGATCGTCAACAACCAGTCGCAGCGAACGGTCGGCGCCCGCGGGCCGGCGACGCTTGAAAACTACCAATTCCTCGAAAAGATCACTCACTTTGATCGCGAGCGAATCCCCGAGCGCGTTGTCCATGCCCGGGGCTTCGTGTGCTACGGAACGTTCGAGGCGACCGGCAAGATCGGCGACGAACCGGCCTCCAAATACACCCGCGCAAAGCTGTTCCAGAACGCCGGCAAGGAGACGCCGCTGGCGATCCGCTTCTCGACGGTGATCGGCGGGCGAGATTCCTCGGAAGTCGCGCGCGACCCGCGCGGCTTCGCAGTGAAGCTCTACACCGAGGATGGAAACTGGGACATCGTCGGCAACAATCTGGCGGTCTTCTTCATCCGCGATGCGATCAAATTTCCCGACGTCATCCACTCGTTGAAGCCCGATCCGGTCACGTTCCGCCAGGAGCCCAACCGCATCTTCGACTTCATGAGCCAGACGCCTGAATCGATGCACATGCTGACCCATCTCTTCAGCCCGCGCGGCATCCCTGCCAATTATCGGCACATGGAGGGCTTCGGGGTCAACACGTACAAGATGGTCAATGCGGCCGGCGATACGGTGCTGGTCAAATACCATTTCCACCCGCGCTGCGGTGTCGCCTGTCTGACGGCGGAAGAAGCCGCAAAGGTGCAGGGACAGGATCTCGGATCGGCCTCCAAGGATTTGTTCGAATCGATTGAGCGCGGCGATTATCCGCAATGGGACATGTTCGTTCAGATCATGGACGATCACGATCATCCCGAGCTCGATTGGGATCCGCTCGACGACACTAAGATCTGGCCCGAGGATCAGTTTCCATTGCGGCACATCGGGGTGATGACGCTGAACCGGAATGTCGAGGACCAGCATACTGAAAGCGAGCAGATCGCGATGGGCACCGGCGTGCTGGTCGACGGCCTCGACTTCTCCGACGACAAGATGCTGGTCGGGCGCACCTTCTCCTATTCGGATACGCAGCGCTATCGCGTCGGCACGAACTATCTGCAGATCCCGGTCAATCAGGCGAAGAACGCCGCCGTCGCCACCAATCTGAACGGTGGCCAGATGTCCTATCGTCGCGATCTGGCCGAAGGCCAGAACCCGCACGTCAATTTCGAGCCGTCTATTCACAACGGCCTATCGGAGGCGGACCGCGATGAACCCAACAACCCGCCCGAGATCCACGGGCGCCTCACCCGAAGCGTCATTGAGCGGCGCAACGATTATGTGCAGGCGCGCGGACGCTACAACACGATGATGGATTGGGAACGCGACGATCTGATCACCAACATGGGCGTCCTCCTGTCGCAGTGCGAACGCGACGTGAAGGAGCGGATGCTCTGGCACTTCTTCCTGGTTCACGACGATTACGGCGCGCGGGTCGCCGAGAAGCTGGGAATGAGCCTCGCCGATGTTTCCGGGTTGGAGCCGCTTCCCAAGCAGGTTCTTACCGAGGAGGATCAGCGCCGCCTCAAGTCCCTCGGCCGCAACGGTGATGCAGTCGACCCGGGTGGCTGGGGCCAGTGGACCAGTTCGGTGAAGAACCGCCAGACATCCTCGGAGGAAGTGCTCGCCGGGATGCGCACGCCGGCGGCATTGGACGAGTACGTGAGAGCATAGCAGAGCGCGGAGAAGCGGGCGGCGCGATCATGCGCCGCCAGCGCTCAGAAATTGATCACCCCATTGGCGAAGGTGCTGGTCGAGGTCGGCGCCGTGGCCGGCTATCGCGCTTTGATGCGGGCGCCGAGGAAGAATGCGGGCAGCCGAGTTGTCAGGAAAATGTTGCCGTTCGCGGCTCAGGCTGAACGACTGTGTTTGCGCGCGTTGCTGACCGGCAACTTTTGGCCGAAACCAGCTGGACAGTATCTGGGCCGATTGCGGAAAGGCGGCTTAGAGGCGCTCAATGCGGAAAAGCAGACATCCCCTACCGATCACAGCGCTAGACTGCTCTCGAACACAGTTACTGGCTTGGTTCAGGCCGGTTGCAATACATGTCGACAATTGGAGCAAGCTAGATGATGCTCTCTCCGGGATACGGCGTTCCATATCGGAAGAGGCGCCAGCCTAGAGGGCGGGGTATGGGCAAACCTTTGTTTCGAGCGGCGCCGATCGGGTTGATTGCCGGAGCGGCGGTGCTCAGTCCAGCGCCAGCCAGTGCCTTCGGACTTCGCACGCATCTTTATATTGGCAAGCAGGTGCTCGACGATGTGAAGGACTGCAAACTTGATCTACCCGGTTTTCCCACACCGCGCCCTATCGACCAGAAGATCTGTACGGCACTGGAAAAGCACCCTGAAGCTTTTCTGGCAGGCGTGATCGGTCCAGACGCTTTTCCGGACATCGTGATTGGTCAAAGCTACCTGCATCCTGGCAGAGAAAACGGTCGTCAAAGCGCAGATTGGTTCGAGATCATCCTGCAATCTGCCTCAAGTGACGAAGAAATCTCTTTCGCCTATGGCAATCTAGTCCATGCTGCATCAGACATTTTTGCCCATAGCTATGTAAACAATTATTCGGGCGGTGTGTTCGACATTCTCAAGCCGCGCGACAAAGAAATTGAAGAGCGACATTTCCTCCTGGAGAAATATGTCGATCAGCGACTCGATCCGGCTTTGACCGACGGGTTGCAACTCATAGTGCCAGCAAAGTTTGTCGTCGATACACTGATCGAAACCAACTTCTTTTCTGACACCATTGCCATGACCCCGCATGAGGTGGTCGAGGCGCTCAAGGATCCGTCCGGAACCTTGGGCAAGGAGTTATTTGAACGTATCTCGAGTGCCAAGGGCGCTTCGCATGCCGTCCTCATGCAGGCGGCATTGATGGTCGCACGCGCGGGCCGGGAGACCCTACCATGCGAGGCGCTGAAGGCCGAAAAAGCGATGGTTTCGGCTCACCGTGCCTATCTGCTGGCAGAGGCCCAAGCACGGGCTATGGGAGGCGAGACCATTGTGCTCAGTTTTTCGCCCCTTCCCCCCGAGCCTAGCTGCACGACTGCATCCGTCCCGGTCGATGCACTGATCGCAGAGCTGAAAATGCGCCTCAAGGAACAGGTCGACAGGACCGGACTGCTTCAGGACGCAAGCGACGCAATCGACACGCGCAATGCGTTTTGGAGCAAACTTGATCGCGCAGGCCAGACGTCGCTTTCCCAAGCCTATGCGAATTACGCACGCGCAGTGAGGGAGCGCAACGAGAAGCTGGCACTTGCCCGCTTCGGCGAGAAATGGGCCGAAGATGTCGAGCGTGCGGCCGAGGCCTACGTAGAGGCCGGACTCGAGACGTCGAAGCTGATGATCGAGAATTCAAAGCCACATCCACCGGCGCTGCACGAACGGGCATCGGGGATCATCCATTATGATCGTTGGACTGAATGCTACCTGCCCGTCTTTTTCGGACAGCCTTTTGCCTCCGGGGAGGCAACCTGTGCGCGGCTTGAGGAGATGGGCGAGGCGCTCTCGCTGCCTGGTGCCGCCCTCAAGGCTGGCATGGGCAAGATGCCCCGGACGCTGGCTTATCAGGTGATCGACCTCAATCGACGGATCGACGCCTTCTTTCTCCGCTTTGCAAAAGCGGCTGGCCGAATGGTGGCGCCTGCAACTGCGGATTTGCTTGAATCAATCTATCGGCCAGAGCGGATCACCCGGGAGAGGCTCAACAAGGCCTTCCAGAACGGGGCGAATGGGCAGGTTCGGTTCCGCTGTGTTTCCGACTGGATCGATACGGATCTGGGAATGATCGACAAACCGGTCGGATTGGCTACGAACGCTGGTAGTGATTGCGCCAAGGTCAAACAGCGCCTGCCCTTTTTCGGGCCTGCGAAGTTTGTGACTCTCGTCCATGCCACGACATTGTCCAAAATCGCTTTGCTTCATCGCGAAGGCGTCACGAATCTCGCGGAGACGGTCGAGCCCGGGCTTGGGTCGACAATGAAACTGTCGTCTCCGGTGTCATGGAAGCCGAGAAATCCCAGAGTCAATGCGGGCCGCTATTCCGTGATTCTCGACATGCCAACCAGCCTGGACGGCAGCTACCAGTGGCAGGGCAAGGCGCCTCCCTATCCCCGCCAAGCAGCCTATCCGGCTAAGCATCAACCGACGGGTTTTGGATTTCCGCTCGACGGCAATTCGACGGGCCAGCGCCTGGATCGCGTCATCGCGAGGATCGACGGCTCGGCGATCAATGGCGCCCGCACGGGGTTTCCTTATTATCAAACAGAGGCGCTACGGCGCCATTTGTTCGCGCGCTTATTTCCAGAGCCTTTCGAAGGCGCCATTCTGGACCATCCCGCGATGCAGGCGCCCGCCTATCCTTTCCGCTCGTGTCCGGGCGATCCATTCCGTCCCGCTGACCGGCCAACCGTCATCTGCAAAACGACGGTTGACCAGGGTCGCTGATAAAAAATGTACCAGATAGCATCTGAGCCGTACCGGCCGAGAGGCGGTTGCAGCCCTAACTGAACCGACCACTCCCCTCCATGTCGCCTTTTGCTGAAGAACGGCCGTTGAAGACGTCGCGCGATAATGGCCGGAATGGCCGAAAATCAGCCATCTTCCCGCTGTTTGAACTAACGGCTGCTTTCGGTGGGCTAGCGTCTGGTTCAGAGTGACCGGAATTGGGCGCGTTGCAGACTGGCAGCTCACGACCGCAGCAGTCCAGCAGCTACTGGGCCGCTAGCTGACTGGCAGCTTCCGAGGGCAGACAGGTTTAAAGCGGCCGTTCGATGCGATCACCGAACCAGATCGTATTTGAGGCTGACCTGCACCCGGACCACATCGGCGTCCTGCCGGTTCTGCAGCTGGTGCCGGCCATACAGGCCTTCTCCGCCTACAGAGAAATTGGGGCTCAGCTGATAGATCAGGTTCGCCGCGGCATAGCGGCTCGACCGGAACGCCGTGTCCGGCAGAAAGCCGTCATTGTCGAGCTTCAGTACGCCGCCTACGACATTCGAGCGCAGGCTGGCGTTCCAGTGATGGGTGAAGCCGTAATAACCGCCATAGCCCTTCAGCGGATGCACCTTGCCGTCGGGCGCGATGACGCCGTCCAGATTGTCGCCGCCCAGATCATTGAAGTAGCGCGCGATCCCCTCGCCATAAGCAAAGCCTGCCATGAAGAAGTCGCCTTCCACCTTCACCAACCCCGTGAGTGCCAGCCCCCAGGCAAAGGCGCTGTATTGCGTATCGTTCAGCCGATAGCCGATCCGCCGCATCACGCCGGCGGCCTGCACATGGCCCCAGTTCCGCTGCATTCGAACGGATCCTGCGATATCGGGCATGGGCTGTTCAGTCGTCGCCCCAACCGGCAGGTTGAGTTGTGAGGACGGATCCTCGATCGACAGCGTTGCAGCCCAGCCGCCGCCCAGCTTGAAAATCTGCCGCAAGGCCGCGACCCGTAGGAACAGCGCGGCGTTCGGCCCTTCGTCGTCCAGCGTTTCGGGGAAAGCGTCGGCATCCATGAAGGCGCTCAGGCCGTAGCCCGCATAGGTATTGCCGATTTGGCCCTGCGCCTGACGCAGATTGAAGTCGGTACCCGAGCTACCGACGAAGTCGCTCTCCAGGTAGAAGCGCAGTGGCCCCAGCGCACTCGGTCTCCGCACGTCGAGGCTCAACCGGGTCGGGTTGGCGCTGATGTTGGCGTTCTTCCCTTGGCGCGGTCCGACCGGGATCGATGAGGTGACGAAGCTCTCAGTGTTTCCCGCGGGTGAGAAGTCGTAGATGCCGTTGACCTTGGCGAAGCCGCCCAGCCTGATCATCGTTTCCGTGCCGGGAATCTCAAAATAGCCGCGCAGGTTCGGGTTGTTGGGGGGCGCTTCCGTGTCGGGGCGCGCCACGCCGGTCAGTTCGTCGTTGAAGGTCTCGCGCGTGGGCCCGCGGCTTGCCGGTGCGCTCCGCCCCGATGCCGTGGTTGCCGATGCAATCGCCGGGGCCGGGGTCAGCATTTTCTGCGTCAGCCGCGGGCTGGAGGCCGATGGCGCACTCGGCTGGACGGACTGGCTGTCGCGCACCGCCGCGACCTGCTGCAATTGTGACCGAAGGTCGGCAACCGCTTGACGAAGCTCGCGCACCTCCGCCTGCAGCGCATCGAACGATTCAGCGGACTGACCCACCCCCTGCGCCTGGCCATCCGCCAGGCTCACATAGGCGGCCATCACCGTCAGCCCGATCCGTCTCATCACACGGCGCTCCCCCATAGATCGAAAATCAAAGATCCCAGCACGGGATCATGTCCTAGGGATAAAGGAGCGGGAATACGTATATTTACGTCTCCCAGCTTGCATGAGCTGCCCAATGAAGATCCTGAACAAGATACTCTGAGCATCATCCCTTCGGATGATTGCGTATGTATTGCCTTACGATCGGGTCCTACCTCCTCCGGGCATGTAGTTAACGGGCCGACTGCTTGATCGGCAATGTTAGCTTTATTCATAGTTCGACGAAGGATTTTGCGATGGCGGACAATCAGAGTCTCGCGCAGGGATTGATCGATCCGTTGTTCGGGAGCGACGCGCTGTGTCATCCAGCCGAGCGTCGAAACTTTCCGGCTGAAGAGATGGTCGCGGCGTCCGCTTTCCAGATGATCCACGACGAGCTATTTCTAGACGGAAACGCACGCCAGAACCTGGCGACTTTCTGCCAGACATGGGACGATGATTATGTCCATCGGCTGATGGACCTTTCGATCAACAAAAACTGGATCGACAAGGAAGAATATCCGCAGTCGGCCGAGATCGACATGCGCTGCGTGAACATGGTCGCGGACCTGTGGAACGCCCCGCCGTCCAGCGGGCAAGCGACTGGCACCAACACGATTGGCTCCAGCGAAGCCTGCATGCTGGGCGGTATGGCAATGAAGTGGCGCTGGCTCAAAAAGCAGCGCGAGATGGGGAAGCCGACCGACAAGCCAAATTTCGTCTGCGGCCCCGTGCAGGTCTGCTGGCACAAATTCGCCCGCTATTGGGATGTCGAGATTCGCGAGATTCCGATGGATCGCGATCGGGTGGCAATGGGCCCGGAACAGATGCTGGAGGCAGTTGACGAGAATACCATCGGCGTCGTGCCCACGTTCGGCGTTACCTATACCGGCGAGTTCGAGTATCCCGAAGCCCTGCAGGCCGCGCTCGACAAGCTTCAGAAGAGCAAAGGCCTCGACATCGACATTCATGTCGATGCAGCGAGCGGGGGCTTCCTCGCGCCCTTCTGCGCGCCAGAACTGGTGTGGGATTTCCGCCTGCCCCGCGTGAAGTCGATCAGTTCGTCAGGGCATAAATACGGTCTCGCGCCGCTCGGCTGCGGCTGGGTGGTCTGGCGTGATGCGCAGGCGCTGCCGAAGGAACTCATCTTCAACGTCGATTATCTCGGCGGCCAGGTCGGCACCTTTGCGATTAACTTCTCGCGTCCTGCGGGGCAGGTGATCTCGCAATATTACCAGTTCCTTCGCTTAGGACGCCAGGGATACGAGAAAGTGCAACGCGCGGCGTACCAGGTTGCACAATACCTCGCTGACGAGCTGGGACCTCTCGGACCTTATGAATTCATTTGCACCGGCAACGAGAAGACCGGCATTCCTGCGATCTGCTTCAAGCTAAAGGAAGGCTCTTCGCCCGGTTACACGCTGTATGATCTTTCTGACCGGCTGCGCGTGCAGGGCTGGCAGGTTCCGGCCTTCGCCCTGTCCGGCAAAGCTTCAGACATCGTGGTCATGCGGGTGATGTGCCGGCGCGGGTTCGAGATGGATCTGGCCGCCCTGCTGGTGCGCGATTTCAAGGCCGCGCTCGAATTCCTGAAGACGCATCGCCCACCCGACATTCAACCGGAGGAAGGCACAGGATTTCACCATACCTGATCCCGGACGCCAACGTCCCCGGATCACCGGGTTAACTCCTCCATGTCGGATTACAACTTATGGCAAGCAGCAACAGCAATGCCCCGTCGACCAACGCCGCCGCCCAGAGCGGAGCGACGGGGGCGCCGTCCGCGAAGCTGACTGTCTTCACCCTCGCAATCCTGAACGTGACTGCCGTGGTCAGCTTGAGAGGGCTGCCATCGGAAGCGGTCTACGGCCTCACCTCGGCTTTCTATTACATTTTCGCCGCAATTTTCTTCCTGATCCCGGTGGCGATCGTCGCTGCGGAGCTGGCGACGGGGTGGCCGCAGAAGGGCGGCGTGTTCCGCTGGGTGGGGGAGGCGTTTGGGCCGCGCTGGGGCTTCCTCGCGATCTTCCTGCTGTGGCTGGAATCGACCATCTGGTTCCCGACTGTGCTCACCTTCGGCGCAGTGGCGATCGCCTTCGCCGGCCCGAACATGACATGGGACGAGGCGCTAGCCGCGAACAAGGTCTACACTATCCTGATCGTGCTCGGCGTCTATTGGGCAGCGACGCTGGTGACACTGCGTGGCCTCAAGTCAGCATCCACGATCGCCAAATGGGGTGGCATGATCGGCACGATCATTCCCGCGGCGATCCTGATTGTGCTTGGCTTCGCCTATTATTTCTCCGGTCGATCGATCGAGATCGATCTCGCTTGGCATGATCTGATCCCCAACTTCAGTAACTTCAACAACCTGGTGCTCGCTGCTGGCATCTTCCTGTTCTACGCCGGGATGGAAATGAACGCGATCCACGTGAAGGATATTGATAATCCGACGCGCAACTATCCGCTGGCGATCCTCATCTCCTCTGTCGTCACAGTCGCGATCTTCGTGCTGGGCACGCTGGCGATCGCGTTCATCATCCCGGCCTCGCAGATCAACCTCGTGCAGAGCCTGCTGATCACCTATGATGATTTCTTCCGCGTGTTCGGCATCCAATGGGCCTCCCCAATCATGGCGATCGCGCTCGCCTTCGGCGTGCTCGGCGGCGTCACGGTATGGGTGGCGGGGCCATCGTCCGCGCTGGTGGTGGTTGGCCGGGCGGGCTATCTCCCGCCCTTCTTCCAAAAAATGAACAAGCATGGCGCCCCCAGCCACATCCTGCTGATGCAGGGGCTTATCGTAACCTTCCTTTCCATCATGTTCGTGGTGCTGCCGTCGGTGCAGGCGGCCTATCAGATCCTCAGCCAGCTAACGGTCACGCTCTACCTCATCATGTACCTGATGATGTTCGCGGCCGGCATCTACCTGCGGCACACCGAACCAAACACGCCTCGGCCGTACAAGGTGCCATTCGGTGCCGCCGGCATGTGGATATTCGCCGGCATCGGCCTGATCGGCTCGACGATCGCCTTCATCCTCAGCTTCGTGCCTCCCTCGCAGATCTCAGTCGGCAAGCCTTCGACCTACATTGCGTTCCTGATCGCGGGCAACGTGGTGTTCGTCGGCATCGGCCTGCTCATCTATGCCGCGCGAAAGCCGCACTGGAAGACGCCGGAGGGGTCGGCCGATTTCGAGCCGTTCGGCTGGCAGATAGAGGGCCGGCATCCCGGAACGGTGCAGGGCACCCTGCCGCCGGCGGAAAACGTGGCAGCGCCGGTGCCTGCCGTAACGCCTTCCTCGTCCGCCTCCTGATCCTGCCCATCTTGGCCGTCCTCGCGGGAGGTGACCGTGAAAAGTTCAGCCGACATGCAGCAGGCGCTCGAAGCGGGCCGCGCCGCCGGCATCGCCGCCACCGGAGGCCGGAACGCGGACTATATCCCGTTCCTCGCTTCGGTCCCTTCCGACCTATTCGGCCTCGCTATCGCGACCGCCGACGGCCAGGTCCTCACGGCCGGCGACGCCGACTACCCCTTCGCGATCGAGTCCATCTCCAAGGTCTTCACGCTGGCGCTGGTGATGGAATCGATCAGCGCCGCGGGGGTGCGCGACAAGATCGGCGCCGATCCGACAGGCCTGCCGTTCAACTCGGTGATGGCGCTGGAGCTTCATCAGGGGAAGCCGCTGTCGCCCCTGGTCAACGCTGGCGCCATCGCCACCGCCAGCCTCGTGGTGGGCGACAATGCCGACGATTGCTGGGCAAAGATCCTCGAGTGCCAACGCGCCTTCGCCGGCCGCAAGATCGAGCTCAGCAACGAGGTGAACGCCTCCGAGCAAAGCACCAACTTCCACAATCGCGCGATTGGCTGGCTGCTGTGCAGCGCTGGCTCCTGCTACAGCGATCCGATGCGCGCGGTTGACGTGTACACCCGGCAATGCTCGACGCTGGTCACCGCCGCAGACCTGGCGGTGATGGGCGCGACGCTCGCGGCGGATGGCCTCAACCCGGTTACGGGTGAACGCGTGATCACCCCCGGTAATGCCGCGCCGATCCTTGCTGAAATGGCGATGGAGGGGCTGTACACCTATTCCGGCGATTGGGCGTACACCGTCGGCCTTCCGGGAAAGAGCGGCGTGGGCGGCGGGATCCTCGCGGTGGTGCCCGGTGTGTTGGCGATCGCGGCGTTCGCACCGCCGCTTGACGAGGCCGGGAACAGCGTGCGCGGCGTCGCCGCAGCACAGGCGATGGCCGCCTCGCTCCAATACAACCTCTACAATCCACCCCGGCGCTGACCGCCAGCCTCGACCCAGCAGGAGCCTTCGCCACGGCACACCCCCCGAACCCGAACGCTGCCCCGCCCCACCCCGATGGCACCCGCCCGCCATCGGCGCCGCTGAACATCTGGAGCGTCGCTGCGCTGGGCATCGGTGCGATGGTTGGAGCGGGCATTTTCGCGCTGCTCGGCCAAGCGGTCCTCGCCACCGGGCGCATGGTGATCGTCAGCCTGCTGATCAGTGGCACGTTGGCGATGCTCTCCGGCGCGTCCATGGCCCGCCTCGCAGCGAAATATCCCGAGCGTGGCGGCCTGACCGATTACCTCAAGATCGCGTTTCCCAGAGGCGCTTTTGCGGCAGCCCTCTCGCTCGTCTACGTCGTGACGCTGGTCATCGGCGTGGCGGTCGTGTCCAAGAGCTTCGGCGCTTATGCCGCGTTGCTTTTCTTCAACGGCGCCGATCCGCCCTGGCTTGCCGACGGCCTGGCCGTGCTCATGATCATCGGGGTGGCCGCGCTAAATCTCAGCGGGGCAAAGGCGGTCGGCCGGACCGAGGAGATGCTCGTTGCCGTGAAGATCGGCGTGCTGGTGCTCCTGATCGTGGCAAGCCTCGCATCGTTCGATCCCGACCGGTTGATGACGAGCCCGCCCGTCGGTTTGCCGGGTCTGACCTCCAGCGTTCTTCTGACTTTCTTCGCCTTCACCGGCTTCGGCATGATGGCCACAGCATCAGCCAGCGTCGCGAACCCGCAGCGTGAAATGCCGCGCGCGATTATCATGGCGATCGTGGTCGTCACCCTGCTGTACGTTGCGCTCGCGCTTGTCATCCTCGGCAACCTGTCGCCTGCCGAGCTTCAGCACAGCCCGAACACCGCGGTGGCCGACGCCGCTCGACCGGTGCTGGGACAGTTCGGCTTCACCGTCGTCTCGATCGGTGGTCTGCTGGCGACAGCCTCTTCGACCAACGCCAGCTTCTTCAGCATCCTCAACCTCAATGCCGACCTGGTGCAGAACCGCGAATTGCCGCGCACCTTCACCGCGCCCGTGATGCACGTTCCCTTCGGTTTCCTGCTGGGGCTCGTGTTCACCGTCCTGCTAATCCTGGGGCTGCGGCTGGACGAGATCGCCAATGTTGCGGGAATGACCTTCCTCATCGCCTATCTCGCCGTGTTCGCCGCGCATTGGCGGCTGCACGGCATCGTCGGTGGATCGCGCCTCATGATCATCGTCGGCGCGCTGATGATGCTAACGGTGCTCGCTGGCTCGATCATCCAGATGGTTAAAAAGCAGCCGAGCGGTGTCGTGCTGCTGGTGGCGCTACTGATGAGTTGCGCCGCGACGGCGCGGCATTTTGCGCGCCTACGGTCAGAAGCTGAAGACCCGACAACAACTCG